>NZ_JBNPTW010000001.1:0-1150920 GCF_051167855.1 Bradyrhizobium sp. HKCCYLRH3099 | reverse complement strand
CGTCTCAAGCTCAAGCGCGCCGGTTGGAGCGATGACTTCTTTTTCGAACTCCTCAGTCACGTGCGATAGCCCTGCCCGCAAGGGGGAGGGGAGGGCACCGCGATCGCGGCGGCAGGTTGCCTCAAACGACGAGGCGGACGCATGTCACGTGTGATCGTATGTATTCCGAAAAATATAAACCACTTGCCATTTTTCGGAATATATGGTTCTCTCTCCCCATCCCGCCTCAAGCAGAGGGGCGTAGCGCGCGATCGTCACGACACGCGAGGCGGGGAGCGTTGGCCGCGAGAGATCGCAGCGTCTTCTCACGAGGGCGCGGACGAACGATGTCTTGCGGACGGTCAAGTCGCGTGGTCCTGGCCTCCCGATGCTGAGGTCAAGTTCGCGCTGATGCTGACGCATCACGTGGACGACGGTGGCCAACAAGCCCGGCGCACCGGGGAGATCGCGAAGCAGCCGTAAACCCATCGCGCAGGGAAGGCCGGGCGTTGTCCGGCTGCACCTGTGGTACCTGCCGCCTGCATTCTTGTTAGCAGGCGGGCCGCAGGCGTCAGCCGACGCCTGGCCTTCCCTGCGCCCTCTGCATTTGAAGAGGGACGAACTGATCGCACACCTCGGGCGCAATGCGCCGCGAGAATACGTCCTCATGCCGCACGTCTTCACATCGTACGTACTCATCTCGATCGCTGTTTGACCCGTGTATCCGACCAACCACAATTGTCGTCCCGGACCAGCCATGACGCGCGCGAGCGCGGTATGGCGCCGATCCGGGACCCATACTCCGCAGCAGAGGTGATGGGCAAAATGCCGATGGCCAGCCTGCCTCAAACCGCTCGCTGGGGGTGTGGGTCCCTGCTTTCGCCGGGACGACGGTGGAGTTTGTTGATGCAGTCGCAGTTGACATCAGCGAGAGGCCAGAGCCCCGCTTCCGTAGGGTGGGCCGTGCTGCGTCTCAGATCGCAGCTGATGATGGCGCCGTGCCCACCATGCATTCGCGGATGCTGAGCGAGATGGTGGGCACGGCGCGAGCGACATCGTCGCGCAACGGCGATGGCGTGCCGCGCCTTTGCTCCCCCTACAACGTCATCCTCAATCCACCACCGGCGGCCGCGCCAGCTTGAAATGCCTGAGCATGTCGACCAATGCCCCAAGCCGCTGCTCGCGATAGGCGGCGACATCCATCCCCGAATAATCGAGGAACCCCGCCCCGGTGCGCAGGCCGATCCGGCCCTCGGCCATGTTGCGCTCGATCACCTCGGGCGCGCGATAGCGGTCGCTGCCCAGCGCGCCTTCGAGATAGCGGCTGGCGTAGTAGAGGATGTCGCCGCCGCCCCAGTCGATGAACTCCAACAGGCCGAGCACCGCGTAGCGGAAGCCAAAACCGTAGCGGATCGCCTTGTCGATCTCCTCGGCACTGGCGACACCTTCGCCGACCATGCGCGCGGCCTCGTTCATGGCGAGCGCCTGGATGCGCGGCACGATGAAGCCCGGCGTCGCCGCGCACACCACCGGCACCTTGCCGATCTCTTCGAGCAGCGCCTTCAGCCGCGCCGTCACGTCGGGATCGGTCGCCTGGCCCGGCGAGATCTCGACCAGCGGGATCAGATAGGCCGGATTGAGCCAATGCGCATTGAGGAAGCGCTCGGGCTTGTCGATCGCACTGGCGAGATCATCGACCAGGATCGTCGACGTCGTCGAGGCGATGATGACATCCGGCGCCACGGCGCGCGAAGCCGCGCCGAGCACCTCGCGCTTGAGATCGACGATCTCCGGCACGCCCTCGAACACCAGCGTGGTCTGCGCCAGCACGTCGTTGCTCGCCGCCGCCGGCGCGACGGTGATCTTGGCCATCAGCCTGTCGGCATCGGCGGCCTGCAGCATCCCGAGCCGCGCCAAGGTCGCGAACGTCGCGCTGATCTCGCCGAGCGCCTCGCGCTCCAGTTTGGCGAATTCCTCCGCCGTGCGCGGCTTGATGTCGATCATTGTCACTGGATGACCGGCATAGGCGAACGCGACCGCGATGCCGCGGCCCATGCGGCCGGCGCCGAGACAGGCGATGTGACCGCGCGCGCTCATGCCGCGAACCCGTCGCGCAGCAGCGCCTGCAGGGCGGATCGATCGAGTCCACCAAAGCCCAGGCTGCTCAGCGTGCGTCCCGTCGCCATGAAATCCTCGCCGCAGATCGCCCCGCCAATGGCGAGGAACGCGCGAGCAAGTGGCGTGGGCGTTCCGGTCAGCTCCGCAGCCGAGATCAGGAATGACAGTCCGAGCCGAAGATCCTCACGCATGTAGCGATGCTGCGTCAGCACCAGCTGCTCGCGCCAGTCCCCGGAGTCGGTGAGCCGGTCATGCGAGCCGCGGCCATACATCCAGACCTCGCCCTCCTTGGCGTAGTGATGCGCCAGCGGGAAATGCGGCGCGCCATAGCCGAGCGCCTCGCGCACGGCGATCCGCTCCGCGTCGAGCGCGTCGGTGACGCGGCGGATCGCAGCTTGCGTGCCTTCCTTGTGAATGTCCCAGCGCTCGAAATGCTCGATCGGACCGGCATTCATCACGATCAGCGGCGGATGAATGATGCAGCCGGCATTCATGAGCGCGCCCGACAGCGCATCGCCGCACGGCTCGATTACGTCGGGGAAGGCGCGTCCGATGACGGCAAGCGCGTGCTCGGCTGTCTTCTGCGGGAAGACGCCGACCGGCAGCCGCTTGGCGCGAATGGTGATCGCCACCTCGAACGGCCCGTGCTTGCGCGTCAGCCAGGGCAGGGTGCCGGTCTCCGCGTAGCTGACCTCCGCCTTGTTGCCGGCGTCACGCGCGGCCGCCGCAAAGATCATCGTGCCGAACGTCGCCGGTGGCAGGAACACGACCTGGCCGTCGGCGAGATGCGGCGCGAGCTGTTTCGCGATGTCTGCTTGCGCAAAGGCCGGCGCGGGGCAGAGAATCAGCTCGGCGCCCCGGACGGCCTCGCCGATATCGGTCGTGACCAGCGCGAGCTTCGCCTCGTGCCGGCCGCTGACGTCCTTGACGGTGATGATCGAGCCTGCCGCTCTGTGCTGCGCCACGGCATCCGCATCACGGCGCCAGAACTGGACCTCGTGGCCTGCAAGGGCGAAATCACCGGCAGCCGCGAACGAGCCGTTGCCGCCGCCCAGCACTGCTATCTTCACAAGCGCATCTCCTTAATGGTCATCGGGCCTCTGGCGCAGCAGATGGTGCTGCACCTTGCCGAGCGCGGTGCGCGGCAGATCGTCGACGAAGACGATGTCGCGCGGCACCTTGTAGCGCGCGAGCTGCGATTGCAGATGCGCGCGCAACGTCTCGGCATCGAGCGCGCAGTCCTTGCGCTTGACGACGAAGGCCACCGGCACCTCGTCCCAGCGCGGATCGGGCCGGCCAATGACGCCGCAGTCGACCACGTCGGGATGCTCGCCGAGCACGCGCTCGATCTCGGCCGGGTAGACGTTCTCGCCGCCCGAGATGATCATGTTGTTTTTCCGTTCGAGTACGAAGAAGTAGCCGTCAGCATCGCGCTGTGCGATGTCGCCGGTGCGGTACCAGCCGTCGTGGATCGCCTGCTGCGTGGCTTTGGCGTTGCCCCAATATTCGAAGAACACGTTCGGCCCGCGCACCGCGATCTCGCCGGCCTTTCCAGCCGGCAGCTCATCGCCATCGCGATCGATGATCTTGGCCTCGCAGCACAGGCCCGGAAGGCCGGTCGAGCCCGCGCGCGAGAGGTCGCCGCCGAGCCGCGTATAGACCGCGATCGGGCAGGTCTCGGTCGAGCCATAGACCTGCAGCACCGGCACGCCGCGCGCGGTGATGCGATCGATCAGCGCCGGCGGCACGATGCTGGAGCCGGTGGAGACGGCCTTGAGCGAAGAAAGGTTCGCAGCCGCCCAGCCGGGATGCTCGGTGACGGCCTGGATGGTTGCCGGCACCAGCACCGTCAATGTCGGCCGCTCGTGGACGATGGCCGCGAGCGTCGTGTCCGGCGCGAAGCGGGCATGCAAGGTGACGGCGGCGCCGTGATGCAGCGCCGGCGTGGTCTGGATGTTGAGGCCGCCGACGTGGAACAGCGGCAGCACGGTCAGCACGTGATCGTCGGAGGTGAGTCCATGCATGTGCTGGCTCATCACCCCATTCCACAGCAGCGCCTCCTGGCGCAGCACGGCGCCCTTGGGCCGGCCCGTCGTGCCAGAGGTGTAGACGATCAGCAGCGGGCAGGAGAGATCGATGTGCGGATTGCGATCGTCGCCGTGACCGCGGGCGAGCAGCTCGTCGATCATCAGACCGTTCGCCGGCGTGAAATCGACGCCGACCGGCATGGTCTCGGGATGCTGCTCCGCAAGCGCGGGCAGCACCGGCGCAAACGCCTGCTCCAGCACCAGCACCTTGGCGGCGGCATCCGACAGGATGAAGACCTGCTCGGCCACCGCGAGCCGCCAGTTCAGCGGCACCAGGATCGCGCCGAGCCGGGCGCAGGCATAGAGGAGGACCAGATAGTCCGGCCGATTCAGGCTGAGAATGGCGACGCGGTCGCCGCGCCCGACGCCGTACTCGGATTTCAGCGCCCGCGCCATCGCGGCGATACGCGCGCTGAACTCGGCATAGGTCAGCGTCGCGCCTTCGAAATGGATCGCCGGCTTGTCCGGCGTGAACGCGGCGTTGCGCTCGATCAGGCTGCAGAGGTCCACGCTCTACTCGTCCGTCTCGCCGGGCTCGTACAGCGCCTCGCGGCCGATGCGATCGAGGCACAGCTCGGCGGTCCACGGCAGCATCAGCGAGCCGCAGCGGCTGTCGCGATAGATGCGCTCGAGCGGCAGCGTCTTCAGCATCGACTGCCCGCCGCAGGTGCGGATCGCAAGCGCCGCGAGCTCATTGGCGCCTTCCATGACCGAATACTGCGCGGCATAGGCGCGCAGCACCTGCTCCTTGGTCGGATTGGCGCGCGCCTCGGTGACCGCCTGGAACCAGATGCCCTTGATCTGCTCCAGCTTGATCTGCATCTGCGCCACGGCGATCTGTTTGGTGGGATACATCCGCCGCTTGACCGGCGGCATGCCCGGCACCTCGCCGCGCAGATATTTGACGGTGAAGTCGTAGGCGGCCTGCGCGAGGCCCATATAGGTCGGCGAGAGCGTCATGAACATGTGCGGCCAGCGCATCGCCGCCTGGAAGTAGACGCCGCGCGGCATCAACGCCGCATCCTCGTCGACGAACACATCCTTGAAGATCAGGGTCCGCGAGACCGTGCCGCGCATGCCGAGCGGGTCCCAATCGCCGACGACCGAGACGCCCTCGCTCTTCGCGGGGATCGCGAGATAGAGCGTATTCCGCCGCGACGCCTTCTCACCCTCGCTGATCTCGGTGCACAGCACGCCGTAGTAATCAGCGTGCCCGGACAGCGAGGCAAAAATCTTCTTGCCGCTGACCAGCCAGCCGCCCTTCACCGGCTTCGCCTCGGTGCCGAACGCCACGCCGCCCGCAGCCGCCGCGCCGCCCTCGGAGAACGGCTGCGAGTAGATGGCTCCGTCCTCGACGATGCGCTTATAGTGGATCGCACGCCGCCGCTGGTGCTCGGCGCGGACGTCGTCCTCCATGTCGAGATCGTCGGCGAGCGGTCCCGACCACAGCGTCGAGCAGACATGCATGTTCCAGGTCAGCGCGGTCGCGCCGCAGTAGCGTCCGATCTCGGCGGCGGTGAGGGCGTAGGT
This sequence comes from Bradyrhizobium sp. HKCCYLRH3099, assembly GCF_051167855.1. Lineage (NCBI taxonomy): Bacteria > Pseudomonadati > Pseudomonadota > Alphaproteobacteria > Hyphomicrobiales > Nitrobacteraceae > Bradyrhizobium > Bradyrhizobium sp. HKCCYLRH3099. The sequence goes on along the minus strand of NZ_JBNPTW010000001.1, from coordinate 1,145,206 downwards.
CTGGTAGCCGGCGCCGAGACCGCCGAGCGCCTTGGGCACGGAGATGCCGAGCAGGCCGGCGCGATGCAGGTCCTTGTAGTTCTCGGTCGGGAACGTTGCCTCGCGATCCCATGTGGCAGCGCGGCCGGCCAGCACACTCTGCCCGAGCTGCCGCGCGCGGGTGATGATGTCGGCCTGCTCGGCGGTGAGCCGGTAGGCGGCCGGATCGAACATCGGCGCGTCAAGCGCCTCGCCGGAGGCCGTCGCCGTCTTCTGCACCTGGATGGTCATCGTGCCTCCGCAGTCGTGATCGCGTGTGCATTCAGAAAGGAGTCGAGCGCGGCGTTGAATTCGCCGGGACGTTCGAGATTGACGAGATGACCGGCACCTTGCAGCTCGACATAGTGAGCGCCAGGAATGAAGCTCGCCATCTTCTCCATCATCGGCGCCGGTGCATTGCGGTCCCTGGAGCCCGAGAGCACCAGCGTCGGCACCTTGATATCCTTGAGCGCCTGCCGCCGGTCGAAGCCGAGCAGCGCCAGCATGCTGGCGCGGTAGCTCGCCTCGGGAACGCTGGCCATGCAGGATGTCGCAAGGTCGAGACCGGCGGGGTCGGCATCGTCGCCGACCAGTTCTTTCACGAGATCCGGTGCCAGCGACGCCATCGTGGCGCCGCGATCGAGTGGCCCGAGGCGCGCCTCGATGAAGGATTTCTGCCAGTCGCCATCAGCCTTGCCGAAGGCGGGGCTGGTCTGTGCCAGCACGACAGCGCTCGCGGCGTGCGGATGCGTGATCAGCCAGTCCTGGGTGATCATGCCGCCGATGGAATGGCCGACCAGGATTGGCCGCCGCGCATCGATCTGGTTCAGGAAGCTCTGAAGCGCGGCCGCGAGAGTGGCGATGCTGACCGCATCGAGTCTGGCGGACTGCCCGTAGCCCGGCATGTCCCAGGCCACTGCATGGAAGCGCTCGCCGAAATGGGCAAGCTGGCCGCGCCAGGCGCGCGCCGCGCCGCCGATGCCGTGGAGGAACACCAGGGTCTGCCGATCGGGCGATCCCGCTGCCTCGTAGCCGAAGCGGCCGTTCTTCGTGGTCAGGATTTGCGACGCGGACACGCAGACCTCCGAGATGGCACCAGAAGCCGCAACGCTGCGTGCTCCAGGCCTTCGAACGCTAGCCGCGTCGACAAGAGTGTCAAGCCGCTTCGGCCGTGTTGTTGCAAAAATTTGAAGTTTAAAATAATCTCGAAACTACGATCGTATTGCAAAGATGAGGAGACGCGCGCATGTCCGGACTGCCAGCAGCAGCGCATGCGATGGTGACGGGCGGCGGCCGCGGGATCGGACGCGAAATCGCGCGCGCTTTGAAGTCCGCCGGCGCAACCGTGACGATCGTCGGGCGCAGCCGCGCAACGCTCGATGAAGCAATCGCGTCCGGCTGTGCCGACCACGCCGCCATCGCCGATGTCGCCGATCAGTCGGCGCTGACGGCGGCCGTGACGGCTGCCGCCGAGCGGCAACCGATCACGATCCTGGTTGCCAACGCGGGAAGCGCGGAGTCCGCGCCGTTCCTGAAGTCCGACGCCGCGCTGTTCCGTCGCATGATGGACATCAACTTCATGGGCGTCGTACACGCCGTGCAGGCCGTGTTGCCGGCGATGAGGGCGCAGCCTTACGGCCGGATCGTTGCGGTGGCGTCCACCGCGGGCCTCAAGGGTTACCCTTATGTCAGTGCCTATACAGCGGCAAAGCACGCTGTGGTCGGCCTGACGCGTTCGCTGGCCCTGGAATTGGCTGCGACCGGCGTGACGGTGAATGCCGTGTGTCCCGGCTTTACGGACACCGATCTCGTCGCCGACAGCGTCGACAACATCATGAAGAAGACCGGTCGCAGCCGCGAGCAGGCGATCGCCGAGCTTGCCAAACACAATCCGCAGGGACGGCTGATCAGGCCGCAGGAGGTCGCCGATACCGTGTTGTGGCTGTGCGGGACAGGCGCCGGCGCCATCACGGGGCAGGCGATCGCAGTGGCGGGTGGCGAAGTCTGAGCCGCCTCGTCCAACCAGAACAATCGTACAAAGGGAGCCATCATGTCGAAGCCCGCCAATTCCGTCACCGTGCCGCTGGCCGACTACAAGCCGAGCCATTTCCTGTTGACGATCAAGGATCGGGTCGCGACCGTGACGCTCAACCGTCCAGAGCGCAAGAATCCGCTGACCTTCGAGAGCTATCGGGAGCTGACCGACTTCTTCCGCGCCTGCGCCTTCGACGACGACGTCAAGACCATTGTCGTGACCGGCGCAGGCGGCAATTTCTCCTCCGGCGGTGACGTATTCGAGATCATCGGCCCGCTGGTGAAGATGGACACCAAGGGTCTCACCGCCTTCACCCGGATGACCGGCGACCTCGTCAAGGCGATGCGCGCCTGTCCGCAGCCGGTCGTGGCGGCCGTGGAGGGCATCTGTGCCGGCGCCGGCGCGATCGTCGCGATGGCCTCCGACATCCGGCTCGCCGCGACCGGCGCCAAGGTCGCATTCCTGTTCAACAAGGTCGGTCTGGCCGGCTGCGACATGGGCGCCTGCGCGATCCTGCCGCGCATCATCGGCCAGTCGCGTGCCTCCGAGCTGCTCTACACCGGCCGCTTCATGAGCGCGGACGAGGGCGAACGCTGGGGCTTCTTCAGCCGGATCGTCACGCCGACGGATGTGCTGGCCCAGGCCGTGGCACTGGCGACGGAGATCGCGAATGGTCCGACCTTCGCCAACACGATGACCAAACGCATGCTGGCGATGGAATGGGCGATGTCGGTCGAGGAGGCGATCGAGGCGGAGGCAGTTGCCCAGGCCTTGTGCATGACGACGGAGGATTTCAACCGCGCATTCGAAGCCTTTGCTGCCAAGCAGAAGCCGGTCTTCCAAGGCAATTGACGAATGGAAGGAACCGAAGGGGCTTGCCAGGAAATATTTTAGGTCTAAAATAATTTCCATTGGCTCGGCTCTCCAGTGGAGGCGCTCATGAAGATCGCGATCATCGGCGGCGGACCTGCCGGTCTCTATGCGGCGATATTGCTCAAGAAGCAGCGGCCCAAGGCCGACATCGCGGTCTACGAACGCAACCGCGCCGACGACACGTTCGGCTTCGGCGTGGTGTTCTCCGACGCCACGCTCGACAATTTCGAGAAGCACGATCTTCCAAGCTACCAGCGCATCACCCAGGAGTTCGCCTACTGGGACGACATTGCGGTCCACTTCCGCGGCACCGTGCATCGCGTCGGCGGCAACGGTTTCTGCGGCTGCTCGCGCCGGACGTTGCTGCGCATTCTGCAGGAGCGCGCCCGCGAGCTCGGCGTTTCCCTGCATTTCGAGGTCGATCTCGAGGACGATTCGCAGTTCGCAGATGCCGACCTGATGATCCTTTCGGACGGCATCAACAGCCGCTTCCGCCAGAAATACGTCGATCATTTCCAGCCCGAGGTCGACCTGCGCGCCAACAAGTTCGCGTGGATGGGCTCGACCAAGCCGCTCGATGCTTTCACCTTCATCTTCCAGGAGACGGAGTGGGGTCCGTTCATCGCGCACGCCTATCAGTACGAGGCGGGGCACTCGACCTGGATCTTCGAGACCGATCCGGAGACGTTCGAGAAGGCTGGCCTGACCGGGCTCGACGAGCGGCAATCCGCCGACCGCATGAAGGAGATCTTCGGCTGGTTCCTCGGCGATCATCCGCTGCTGATCAACCGCTCGATGTGGCGCAATTTCCCGATGATCCGCAACAAGCGCTGGGTCAAGGACAACATGGTGCTGCTGGGTGACGCCAAGTCGACTGCGCATTTCTCGATCGGCTCGGGCACCAAGCTCGCGATGGAGGATGCGATCGCGCTGGCCGAGGCCATGCAGCGCGCGCCGACCATTCCGGCGGCGCTCGATTTCTATGAGCACGGCCGCCGCGAGGAGGTCGAGAAGACCCAGCACGCCGCTGACGTCTCGCTGGTCTGGTTCGAGCATGTCGACCGCTTCTGGGACTTCGATCCCGTGCAGTTCGCCTTCGGCGTGATGACTCGCTCGAAGGCGATCACCTACGACAATCTCACGCTGCGCGCGCCGAACTTCGTGGTCGAGGTCGACAAGGCTTTTGCACGCCAGGTGCGCGCCAAGGGCTTTGAGGTCGATGTCGATAAGCCGGTGGCGCCGATGTTCCAGCCGCTCAAGCTGCGGGACATGACGCTCGCCAATCGTGCGGTGCTGTCGCCGATGTGCATGTACTCCGCCGAGGAGGGCGTCCCGGGCGACTTCCATCTGGTGCACTACGGCTCGCGGGCGATCGGCGGCGCGGGCCTGCTGTTCACCGAAATGACCTGCGTCAGCCGCGATGCGCGTATCACGCCCGGCTGTGCCGGTTTGTGGAACGATGCGCAGGAAGCCTCCTGGAAACGCATCGTCGATTTCGTCCACGCCAACTCGCAGGCGAAGTTCGCGCTGCAGCTCGGTCATGCCGGCCGCAAGGGGGCGTCCAAGCTGATGTGGGACGGCATGGACCGTCCGCTGGAGCAGGGCGCCTGGGACATCGTGTCGGCGTCGCCGCTGCCGTATTTCCCCGACAGCCAGGTGCCGCGCGAACTCGACCGTGCCGCGATGGACGCGATCAAGGCCGACTTCGTTGCGGCGGCCGAGCGCGGCCACGCTTGCGGCTTCGACATGCTCGAGCTGCACTGTGCACACGGCTATCTTCTCGCGAGCTTCATCTCGCCGCTGACCAACAAGCGGACGGACGAGTACGGCGGCTCGCTCGAGAACCGGTTGCGTTTCCCGCTTGAAGTGTTCGCGGCCATGCGCGCGGCCTGGCCGGCGCACAAGCCGATGTCGGTGCGCATCTCCGCGACAGATTGGGCCGAGGGCGGCATCACCGGCGATGATGCGGTGCTGATCGCCCGCGCGTTCGGCGAGGCCGGCGTCGATCTCGTCGACGTCTCGACGGGACAGACCGTGCGTGAGGCTCGGCCGATCTATGGCCGCATGTTCCAGACGCCGTTCTCTGACCAGGTGCGCAACGAGGCTCATGTCGCGACCATGTGCGTTGGCAACATCACCAGCGCCGACCAGGTCAACACCATTCTCGCTGCCGGCCGCGCCGATCTCGTCGCGCTCGGCCGCCCGCATCTCGTTGATCCCGCCTTCACCATGAAGGCGGCGGCCTGGTATGGCGCCGACATGTTCTGTCCGCCGCAATATCTGCCGGGCAAGGAGCAGATCTTCCGCAATAGCGTGCGGGAGCGGCAGGACTTTGAGGAGCTGAAGATTAAGGCTAAACCGAAAACGCGGGCGGAGCTGAAGGCGGAGGCGGCGAAGCCGCTTGCGGCGGAGTAAGCCGCTGTGCGACGCTGCCGCCCGGTACGACGAATGTCAGTGGAGTAGGGGCGATGAAGGCGATCATCGTTGGCGGCGGTATCGGCGGGTTGACCACGGCTTTGATGCTGCGGGCGCGCGGCATCGATTGCGAGGTGTTCGAGCAGGCGGAGTCGATCCGCGAACTCGGCGTCGGCATCAACACGCTGCCGCACGCGATCCGCGAGCTTGCCCAACTCGGGCTGCTCGACCGGCTCGATGAAGTCGCGATCCGCACCTACGAACTGTTCTATCTGACCCGGCGCGGCCAGGAGGTCTGGCACGAGACCCGTGGCGTCGACGCGGGTCACGACGTGCCGCAATTCTCGATCCACCGCGGCCGGCTGCAGAGCGTGATCCATGAAGCCGTGATGCAGCGGCTCGGGCCGGAGAAGGTCCACACCGGCTGCCGGCTCGGCTGCTTCACCCAGGACGAGGGCGGCGTCACCGCCTATTTCTTCGACCGCTCCGGCTCCCATGTCCACACCGCCCGCGGCGATGTCCTGATCGGCGCCGACGGTATCCATTCCAAGGTCCGGCAGACGCTGTTCCCGAACGAGGGCGCGCCGTGCTGGAACGGCCTGATGCTGTGGCGCGGCGCCACGGACTGGCCGGTGTTTTTGAGCGGGCGGTCGATGATCATCGCCGGCGGTCTCAACGCCAAGGCGGTGATCTATCCGATCGCCGAGGGCTCGAGCGCTGCCACACGGCTCACCAACTGGGCGGTGCTGGTGCGCATCGGCGACGCCAACACCGCGCCGCCGCGGCGCGAGGACTGGTCGCGGCTCGGCAAGGCCGACGAACTGATGCCGCATGTCAACGGCTTCTCCATTCCCCAGGTCGACTTCGCCGCGATGGTGCGGGCGACGCCGGAGTTCTGGGAGTATCCCTGCTGCGACCGCGATCCGCTGCCGTACTGGTCGAGCGGTCGCGTGACGTTGCTGGGCGATGCCGCGCATCCGATGTATCCGGTCGGCTCCAACGGCGCGTCGCAGGCGATTCTCGATGCCCGTGCGCTCGCCGATGCCTTGGCCCGCTCGGAGCATCCGCGCCAGGCGCTGATGGCCTATGAGCAGAAGCGGCTGCCGATGACCGCGGAGATCGTGGCGTCGAACCGCCGTGGCGGGCCGGAAGGCGTGATCGATGCCGTCGAGCAGCTCGCGCCGCAAGGGTTTTCCGACATCAACACCATCCTGAACTACGAGGCGCGCGAGGGCATCGTGCGCGGTTATGCGAGCCGGGCTGGCTTTGCCGCGCGGATGGTGACGCGGCAGGCGTCGTAGTTGTAGCTCAGACCGTTGCTGGGGCCGCCCCTCACCCCAGCCCTCTCCCCGTGAAGGACGGGGAGAGGGGGCGCACTGTTTGCTGCGCGACGGCTCGTGACTCAAGCGCCGGCCGCCTCACGCCCCCGGAGGTGGGGGCAAGAAGTGGATGTTGTGCTCGGCGGCGAGCTTGACGACATCGTCGGGGTTCTGTTCGCGCATGTTGTGGATCCCCCAGAACAGTTCGTAGAGCCGCCGTGTCGGCGACACCCAGAACAGGGTCTTCGCCGTCTGCTGCGACTTGTTGAAGATGCCGTGCGGCTTGCCCATCGGCAGCCGCACCGTGTCGCCGGCGGTGGCGTATTCCTCGGCGCCGTCGAGGAAGAAGTCGAGCCGGCCTTCGAGGATGTAGAGATATTCGTCCTGGTCGGGATGGATGTGCGGCGGCACGAAGGTGCCGACCGGGAACGTCGCATGCCAGGAGAAGCTGTGCTCGGTGCGGCTCTTCGGCACGTAGACTTGGCCGAGGATGTTCCAGGAGATGCCCTGGATGCCCTCATTGGCCCGGGTGATGCCGGCGATTTCCGGATGGCTCATGGTGTTTTCGCTCCCTGTCGTTACTTGGCCACGCAATCCTTGGCGTAGCGGTCGGCGTAGTTCTCGAACACCTTCTGTACGATCTCGGTCTGGAACTTGCCGTCCGCGCGCTTGGCGACTTTGGTCAGATAGAAGTCCTGGATCGGATAGCCGTTAGTGTTGAACTTGAAGTTGCCGCGCAGCGAGGCGAAATCAGCCTTCTTCAGCGCGGCCGCGACGGCGTCCTTGTTGCTGAGGTCGCCCTTGACCGCCTTCACGGCGCTGTCGATCAGCAGGGCGGCATCATACGCCTGCATCGCATAGGTGCCGGGCACGATGTTGTAGCTGGCCTCATAGGCAGCGACAAACTTCTTGCTCTGAGCATTGTCGAAGTTCGGCGCCCAATTGGCGCCGCCGAACATGCCGACGGCCGCGTCCTGCTGTGCGGGGAGGGTGGATTCGTCGACCGTGAAGGCCGAGAGCACAGGAACCGTGTCGGCGAGGCCGGCCTGCTTGAACTGCTTGACCAGGTTCACGCCCATGCCGCCGGGCATGAAAGTGAACACCGCGTCCGGCTTCTGCGAGGAGATCTTCGACAGCTCGGGCTGGAAGTCGAGCGTATTCAGCGGAACGTAGGATTCCTCGACGATCTCGCCCTTGTAGTCGAGCTTGAAGCCGGCGACGGAATCGCGTCCGGCCTGATAGTTCGGCACCAGTAGGTACATCTTCTTGTAGCCGCGGTCCTGCGCGACCTTGCCGAGGATCGCGTGCACCTGGTCGTTCTGATACGAGGTCACGTAGAAGAACGGGCTGCACTCCTTGCCGGCATAGCTGGACGGACCGGCATTCGGGCTCACCAGGAAGGTCTTGTTCTCGGTGACAGGGCGGTGGATCGCCTGCAGCATGTTGGAGAAGATCGGGCCGACGACGAAGTCGACCTTGTCGCGCTCGAGCAGGCCCTTGACCTTGGTGATGGCGGCGTCCGGCTTCAACTCGTCGTCGGCGACGACGACCTCGACGTCCTTGCCGCCCATCTTGCCGCCGAGATCCTTGATCGCGAGGTTGAAGCCGTCGCGGACCTGCCCGCCGAGCGCGGCTGCGGGGCCGGACAGGGTGACGATGACGCCGATCTTGATCTTGTCGGCGGCCAGCGCCGGCTGCGCCAGCATGCACGCCACGACGCCGAGACCGGCCAGCTTCGAACTCACTTTCATGACAACTCCCCCGGGATGCGGAAATTCAGGTTTATGTTTTTGGCACCTGACCAAATGAAGGGTCAGACCGCAGCTTGGTCGCAAGCCTAGTCTGATGACGCCCCGAGCCGCAAGCGAGCTGCTTGCGGAAAGGGCAGTTTCGGCCGTATGCAAGCGCCGCGCCAATTGCTTGAAGGTTAAAGGATTTGTCCTGCTCACCGTCCGGCACAGATGACGGTACGTTTTTCCTTGCTCCCAGGAGGTCCTGAAGGTCAAACTCATGAGCCCGCCGACGAGGCTGAACGTGCCCCGACTGATTCCGTGCAAGTGATTCCATCATGACGCTTGATTCCGAGACCAAGGCCGTCGAGATGCCCGAGGACCACGCCGAGGAGCTGCGGCTGTGGCTGCGGCTGCTGACCTGTACGACGTTGATCGAGGGCGAAATCCGCGGCCGGCTGCGCGAGCGCTTCGACGTGACCCTGCCGCGTTTCGACCTGATGGCGCAGCTCGACAAGGCGCCTGACGGCATGACCCTGTCCGACGTGTCCAAGCGCATGATGGTGTCGAACGGCAACGTGACGGGCTTGGTCGAGCGGCTTGTCGAATCCGGCCATCTCGACCGCCGTACCTCCGATACCGATCGCCGCGTCCAGGTGATCCGCCTGACCAAGCTCGGCCGCGCCGAATTCCGCAAGATGGCCACCGAGCATGAGGGCTGGATCGCCGACATCTTCGGGGATCTCACGGAGAAGGACGTGCGCGAACTGATGCGGCTGCTGGCCAAGACCAAGGGCTCCGCGCAGAAGGCCGTGCAGCGCCGGCAGGACTGAGCCGGGCCTGACAGCACGTCGCAGGCACGCCGCGGCGCGCGGCAAACGCTCAAACAATTTGCGGGCAGTGCACAATCTTCGGCTCTCTTCGCCTCTTGCGTCCAATTGTTTTAAGTCTAAAATGTTTAGGACTGAAACGTGCCGGGCGTCCTTCCCTTTGAGACAGGAGCGTGTGATGGCCACTGCCGCCAAGGTTCAGCAGCCGGAGAGCGCGCACAGCGCCCATGTCGACACCTTCGCGCAGGACAACCTGCCGCCGCGCGAGCTGTGGCCGGACTTCGTGTTCAGCCGTCCCGAATTCCAGTATCCGCCGCGGCTGAACTGCGTGACGCATTTCCTCGACCGCTGGGTCGCAGAAGGCCGCGGCGATGCCCCGTGCATCGTCAGCACCGAGGTGAGCTACACCTATCGCGAGCTGCAGGCGCTGGTGAACAGGATCGCCAACGTTCTCGTCGGCAAGCTCGGCCTCGTGCCCGGCGGCCGCGTGCTGTTGCGCTCCGCCAACAACCCGATGATGGTCGCGACCTATCTCGCCGCGATCAAGGCCGGCGGCATCGTGGTGGCCACCATGCCGCTGCTGCGCGCCAAGGAGTTGTCCTATCCGATCCAGAAGGCGCAGATTGCACTCGCCTTGTGCGACGGCAAGCTGGCCGACGAGATGGAAAAGACCCGCCCGCTCGCGCCGGCGCTCAAGCAGGTCGTGTATTGGGGCAACGGGCAGCCCGACGCGCTGGAAGCGCTGATTGCCGACGCGAGCCCCGACTTCACCGCGGTTGACACTGCCTCCGACGATCTCTGCCTGATCGCCTTCACCTCGGGCACGACCGGCGATCCCAAGGGCACCATGCATTTTCACCGCGACATGCTCGCGGTTTGCGACGGCTATGCCCGCAATGTGCTGCGCGCCAGCCAGAGTGACCGCTTCATCGGTACCGCACCGCTCGCCTTCACCTTCGGCTTCGGCGGCGTATTGTTTCCGATGCATATCGGCGCCTCCTATGTCGTGCTGGAGAAGACCTCGCCGGACGATCTGCTCGGCGCGATCGAGCGCACCAAGGCGACCGTCTGTTTCACCGCGCCGACGGCGTATCGCGCGATGCTGGGCAAGCTCGAGGGCCGCGACATCTCCTCGCTGCGGAAATGCGTCTCCGCCGGAGAGACCCTGCCGAAGCCGACCTTCGACGCCTGGCTGAAGGCGACAGGGCTCAAGCTGATGGACGGCATCGGCTCGACCGAGATGCTGCACATCTTCATCAGCGCTGTTGAGGACGAGATCCGTCCCGGCGCCACCGGCAAACCAGTGCCGGGCTACGAGGCCAAGATCGTCGATGAAGAGGGCCGCGACGTGCCGCCGGGCACGATGGGCCGGCTCGCGGTGCGCGGTCCCACCGGCTGCCGCTATCTCGCCGACGAGCGCCAGCGCAAATACGTCCAGAACGGCTGGAACGTGACCGGCGACACCTATGTGATGGATGAGGACGGCTACTTCTGGTACCAGTCCCGCTCCGACGACATGATCGTGTCGTCGGGCTACAACATTGCCGGCACCGACGTCGAGGCGTCGCTGCTGACCCATCCGGCCGTCGCCGAATGCGGCGTGGTGGGCGCCCCCGACGAAGCCCGCGGCATGGTCGTGAAGGCCTATGTCGTGCTGGCGCCCGGAGCGGAGGGCACGCCGGCGCTCGTGGCCGAGCTGCAGGAGCATGTCAAACGCGAGATCGCGCCGTACAAATACCCGCGCGCGATCGAATTCGTCACGCAACTGCCCAAGACCGAGACCGGCAAGCTGAAGCGGTTCGCTCTGCGGCAGATCGCGCAGGCCGCGGCCTCCGGCACGGCCGCGTAGCAGAAACAGGGAGAGACGTTCGTGAGCACGACCAAAGCGCCCACGCTCGCCGTGGTGAAGCAGGATGCTTCGAGCCTGCGCGTGCTGCAGCCGAGCGGCTGGCCGATGCCGAAGGGCTATGCCAACGGCATTAGCGCCGAGGGGCGCATCGTCGTCACCGGCGGTGTGATCGGCTGGGACGCGCAGGAGAAGCTTGCCGACGGGTTCATCGCGCAGGTCCGGCAGGCGCTGCTGAACATTGCCGCGATCCTGGCCGAGGGCGACGCGCGTCCGGAGCACCTTGTGCGGCTGACCTGGTACGTCGTCGACATGGACGAATATCTCGGCAACCTGAAGGAGCTCGGGAAGATCTACCGCGAGATCTTCGGCAGCCACTATCCCGCCATGGCGCTGGTGCAGGTTGTCAGGCTGGTGGAGAAGGCGGCGCGGGTGGAAATCGAGGCCACCGCGGTAGTGCCGCGCTGAGGGCCAGGCCGGCACGGAGGTGGTGAGATCATGTCCCGCTACAGGAACCAGACTCGCCTCCGCGCCATCACTTCCATGGCACGTTTGATCTTCAGTGACGTTCGACAGCCCGCGGCCGCCGAGGCCTATGACATCGCGCTCGACTTTCTCTGGCGGTCCGGCGCCGTCCGCGACGAGGTCGAAACCTATCAGTTCCTGGCGGCCGAAATCTCGCGGCTGGTCGATCGCGGCCAGACCAACCGGCTCAGGATGGCCAATCTCGCCATTGCGGCCCATCAGCGCCTGTTCGTTGATGCGGATGTGTCGCCGGTGAATGGCCGATCGGATCGGCCCATGCGGGGCTAGATCGCGATTGCGCGCGGGCGCGTGCATCCGCTTCTCCTCAGGCGTTCTTCACGTCGACCGGACACGAGCATGCGCGTTCTCGCGGCGCTGACGCGTCCGAGCCTTGCTGGTGGATCACCCACGGGAGAACCGAGGGCGCAGGGAAGGCCGGGTGCTCACCACACCCGCGGCCCCCGTGCGACAGAAAATGCACGGGGCAGGAACCACAGGTGGGCCGAACATGCCGGCCTTCCCCGCGCGATGTTTTATCGGCTTATACGTGGTCTCCCTGGTGCGCCGGGCTTTTTGGCCACCATTGTCTACGCGCTGCGCCAGGCATCGCCGCAGACGTGATACCAGCATCGGGGTATCAGGACATCACGACTTCACCGGACGTCCCACATCACTCGTCCGCGCGAGATGCGCATGATGCACGACGTCCACCGCAGCCTGCCTCACGTATCGTGACGACGCGTACGCCCCTCTTCGTCGAGGCAGGTTGAGCGTAAGCATCGGGCTGATTTGCCCGACGACACAAGGCCTCACTGCTGCGACAAGGTAACGCGACGGGCAGTCACATAGCACGTCACAGTTCGCACGCATCCGGCTTCGCTCATCGAACAATTGTGGTCATCTGATGCGCGCGTTGCCGAACGATGGACGCCGGATTGCCATGTCGCAGCCACCAACCTGTTCGACCGTGGCCGCTCAGTGGCAGTGAGAGCAGGGGGCGGACTTGGACTGGAGATTCTTCGTGACGACGGCGTTGGCAGCAGCGATCGGCGCGGCAGCCGGCGTGTTCGCGTTGACGAGCACGGCAGGCGGCGGCATCGAGCATCAAGCCGACGCCAAGATGCTGGAAATCGGCATCGCCATCCTGCGCGAGCCTGCGCGGGTGGATGACGATCCGATGCGGTCGTGGGCCGTGCGGGTGGTGGAGAAGAAATCGGGCGTGAGTTTTACGGACCAGCAGCGCGCGACCCTGCTGAAGCGCGCTGGGGGCGGACGGTAGCTCAGGCGACGGTGCGTAGGGTGGGCAAAGGCGCGCCGTAGTGTAGTTGTTAGTCGCCGCTATATGATCGCGCCGTGCCCACCGTCCTTCGCGGATGGTCTGTCGGCGGGCACGCCCTCACGCGGCTCGCGCCGCCCGATGTCTTTGCCCATCCTACGTTCGATGCACATCAGGCGCAGCATCTGTGTCTGCATATGCGACAGTCGAACGACAAACACAGCTGTCGTCCCGGCGAGCGCCGGGACCCATACCCCCAGGGAGCAGCTTGAGGCACGCTGGCGATTGGCTTCGTGCCCTTCACGTCCGCCGCGGAGTATGGGTCCCGGATCGGCGCCGCGCCGCGCTGATGCGCGGCACGGCTTGTCCGGGACGACAGCGATGGGTGGGGCTCGCATATCGAACCGCAACTCCCACCAGCGCGCAGGCTAAACGCTGGGACTCATAAGATGGACTCTTATTTCGACCCGTCGGTCTGTCCGAGATGAAGCAATCAGTCCTTCGCGACGGCCTGTCGGTGGGCACGCCGTCGCGCGGCTCGCGCCGCAGGACGTCTTTGCCCACCCTTGCTACAAACCCCGTCGTCATTGCGAGGAGCGCAGCGACGAAGCAATCCAGAGTCGCGCACTCGGCCCTGGATTGCTTCGCTTCGCTCGCAATGACGCGTGGCGATAGCAGTCGGCTACTGATACGCCGATACGATGTCGCTCACCGCGCGCTCCAGCTGCTGCGCTGTCGCACACGGGCGCACGACGTTGCAGAAGGTCTGGTAGCGCGGCATCTCGGAGTCGCCCCAGCCCCAGGTGACGCGGCCTTCCGGGTTGAGCCAGACGACGCGCTTGGCGCGTTCGGAGATCGCTTTCAAAATATCCGCGCGCGGGTCGAGCTTGTTGCTGCGGGCATCGCCGAGAACGATCACGGTGGTCTGCGGCGTGACCGAGGCCATGAACTGCTTCTCGAAATCGACCAGCGACGAGCCGTAGTCGGACGAGCCGAAGCCGACCTTGTGCATGATCTCGGCCATGGCCTCCTCGGCGGACTTCTGCTCGAGGATTTCGCTGACCTCGATCAGATGGCCGGAGAAGGCAAACGAGCGGACGTCGCTGACGACGTCGTGCAGGCTGTGGATCAGCAGCAGGAAGAAGTCGGACACGCGGGCGACCGAGCCGGAGACGTCGCATAGCGCGACGATCTTCGGGCGGTCGCGGTGCTTTCGCTTCCAGGCGGTGAGGAAGGGAACGCTGCCCCAGGCGGCGTTGCGGCGGAGCGTGCGGCGGACGTCGAGATGGCCGCGGCGCTGTCGCTTGCGCGGTTTGCTGTAGCGCTCGCGCAGGCGGCGGGCGATCTGCCGGATCAGCGCCCGCATCTCCGCGACCTGGCGCGGCTCGATGCGCGACAGCTGCGCGTTGCGCAGGATCTCGTGGCGCAGGTTCTCGGTCTCCTCGCGGCCGTACAGCGCGAGCGCCTGCGCGACCGCGTCGCGCACGGTGTCGCGCAAGGCCTCGAGGCCGGCCTGCAGCCGCTCGGCGAGCGCCGGGTTGGTTTCGGTCAGTGCGTCCAGATCGTCGCGCAGCCGCTGTATGCCCATCGTCTCCAGCATGCGGCTGGAGTACAGGCCGCGCTGGGTGAAGTAGCGGATCTCGGAGAGGCCGACGGCGCTGGAGGCGTTGGCGATCGCGGCCGAGATCTCGGCGGTGTTCTGTGCGAGCAGCATCTGGGCGAGGGGGCCGAGCTCCACATTCGCATCGTCACCGGCGGGTTGTCCGGGTGGCGAAGCCGCCTGGGCCTCGGTCGACGCCGTCTCCTGCTGCGTCTCGTCATTCGCCTCGGCCTGCGCCGGATCGACATGCGCGAAGAACAGATCGAAGCAGGCGCCGAGCGCCTTCTTCTCGTCTTCGCTCTTGGCGAGAGTCAGCAGCATCGTGTCGCGCAATACCGTGCGATCGGCGACACCGACGCTGGCGACGGCGCGCATCGCGTCGATGCTCTCGGCCGGCGAGACGTGCACGCCGGCGCCGCGCGCCGCCCGGAAGAACCGATGCAGGTTCTCCTGCATGGCGCCTACCCGAAGATGTTCTGGCGCTGTGCCTTGGCGACGAAGGTCGTCACCTGCGGCAGCGCCACCTCGATGTCGGACTCGTATTTCAGCAGCACATTGAGCGTGTCCTTGACCACCTCATGGCCGAGTTCGGCGGCTTGCAGCAGCACCAGTACGCGCGCCCAGTCGATGGTCTCGCTGACCGACGGCTGCTTCTTCAGGTCGAGCGTGCGGATGTCGTGGATGAAGGCGACGAGCTGGCGCCGCAGGGTCTGCGAGATGCCGGGCACGCGGCTCTCGACGATGCGCTCCTCCAGCCGCTGCTCGGGGAAGCCGATATGCAGGTGCAGGCAGCGCCGCTTCAGCGCGTCGCCGAGATTGCGCTCGGAGTTCGAGGTCAGGATCACGGTCGGCGGCCTGGCGGCGGCGATGCTGCCGAGCTCGGGGATGGTGACCTGGAAGTCGGAGAGGATTTCCAAGAGCAGCGATTCGAACTCGGCGTCGGACTTGTCGATCTCGTCGATCAGCAGCACGCAGCCCTCGGGCTCGAGCAGGGCCTGGAGCAGCGGCCGCGGCTCGACGAATTCTTTCGAGAAGAACACGTCGCCGAAATCATGCAGCTGGCCGAGCGCAGCGTGCAGGGTCTGGGCGCCGCCGAGCACCTCGCCGAGCTTGTCCTTGAGGATTTGGGTGTAGAGCAGCTGCTTGGCGTATTTCCACTCGTACAGCGCCTTGGCCTCGTCGAGCCCCTCATAGCATTGCAGCCGGATCATCTTCAGGCCGCGCCAGGCGGCGATCGCCTTCGCAAGCTCGGTCTTGCCGACGCCGGCCGGACCCTCAACCAGGATCGGCTTGTCGATCGCCTGCGACAGATAGACCGCGGTCGCGATCTGGCGGCTGGCGATATAGCCCTGGGCGGCGAGGCCGGCTTCGACGGCCGCGATCGAGGCGATGGCTGAAGAGGGGGCCGGGGAATCAGCCACTGACGGTGCTCCGTTTCCTGGTATCAGGACCCGGGCGCAGAATTGATCGGCGTTCCCGTCCCTGGACGTTGGCGTCAGGGGAAAACCCTGACTTTTCCTCGCATTGTGTTATGTCCTGGCTACGCGCACCGAGCGGCCCTGTCCAGTGCGCGGGTGGGTGCCTCGGTCGCATGGCTGCCGGTCGCCAGCGAGCCAGCCGAGAACCTTCTCATGAAAATCACGCCGAGCGGAATATGAACCGATCCATCCTGCATCTTCTCGTCCTCCTGGTCCTCGTGGTCGGAGGCGGCTGGATCATCGGCGCCTCCAACATGCCCGGCGCCTGGTACGGCTCGCTCAACAAGCCCTGGTTCACCCCGCCCGGCTGGCTGTTTCCGATCGCCTGGACGGTGATCTACATCCTGGTCGCGGTCGCCGGCTGGCGCACCTATGAGCGGGTCGAGAGCGGCGCCGTGATGCAGGTGTGGTGGGGCCAGCTGGTGCTCAACTTCGCCTGGTCGCCGGTGTTCTTCACCGCGCATCTGATGTGGGTCGCGTTCGCGATCATCGCCGGCATGTTCGTGCTGATCGTGACCTTCATCGTGATGCAGTGGCGCGAGGACCGCACTGCCGCGCTGCTGTTCGTGCCCTATGCCTGCTGGGTCGCGTTCGCGTCGGTGCTGAATTTCTCGGTGAACGTGCTGAATTGAGATGAGTTTGATGGAAGCTCGCTGCCAGACGCAGACGCCGGTGCGCTCCCTCTCCCCGTCCTTACGGGGAGAGGGTTGGGGTGAGGGGCGACCGCACGGGAAGTGTCTGCGTCGAGACCTCTACTCCCTCACCCGGATTACTTCTCTTCTTGCAAGCAATGCGGGGCTGTCGCGACGAACGATCGTGCCCGTTAGTTACTCCGTCATGCCCGGGCTTGCCCCGCCTGCGCGGCCGAAGCCGCTTCGGCGCGGCGAAGGCCCGGGCATCCACGTGGTTCCCAGCTTGCCGAACGACGTGGATGGCCGGGACAAGCCCGGCCATGACGGCGCGGAAGCAGGCAGGCGCAAGACCCCGACCGTCAAACGCCATGGCGCTGCCGCTGGCCCTGGGAGGTTGCGTCCAGCGTGTCGATCGGACGTCGCGTCGCAGGCCTGGGAGTCGCGGGCCCACCCATGAACCTCAAGCAGCTCGAATATTTCGTCCAGGTCGCCGAGCTCGGCTCGTTCAGCAAGGCGGCGAGCGTGCTCGACGTCGCCCAGCCGGCGCTGTCGCGGCAGGTGCGGGCGCTGGAATCCGAACTGAAGCAGCAGCTGTTCGCGCGCAATGGCCGCGGCGTCGAGCTCACGGAGGCCGGCAAGCGGCTGCTCGATCACAGCGTCGGAGTGCTGCAGCTGGTGGCGCATGCGCGCGAGGATCTCGGCGCCAGCCGTGACGCGCCGGTCGGCCGCGTCACCATCGGCCTGCCGCCGAGCATCGCGCGGCAGCTGACCCTGCCGCTGATCGATCGCTTCCGCAAAGAGTATCCGGCGGCGCGGCTCGCGATCGTCGAGGGCCTGTCGACGCACGTCGTCGAGTGGATCACCTCGGGCCGCATCGATGTCGGCATGGTCTACAATCCGGAAGCCCAGGCCGGCATCGAGATCACGCCGGTGCTGCAGGAGCCGCTCGCACTGGTCAGCCACGCGCCGAAGGGCAAGCGCCGCGTCACCGCGCCGCTGCCGATGGCCGAGCTGTCGCGCTACAGCCTGATCATGCCCGAGCGCGTGCACGCGATGCGGCGGCTCCTGGAGACGCAGGCGGCGCTCGCCGGCGTCAAGCTCGACATCGCCTGGGAGGTGTCGAGCGTGCCCTCGATCATCGATCTCGTCTGCGCGGGCTATGGCCACGCGGTGCTGACGCCGAGCGGCGTCGCGGCGTCCGGGCGGGCGGCGGAGCTTGCCATCCGGCCGCTGACCGAGCCGGCCCCGACCAGCGTGCTGTGCTTCGTCACGTCAGCCCACAAGCGCCCGACGCCGCTGGCGCAGCAGACGATGAAGCTGGCGACGGCGCTGATCAAGAAGCTGCCGCGGTGAATCGCGAATAACGTCAGCTCGGGCGGTGCCACCCTCCCCTGGAGGGGGAGGGTCGTCTCACATGGAGCGCAGCGCAATGTGAGACGGGGTGGGGTGAGCCACACGAGTAGTCCCGCCGGGGCTCACCCCATCCCGCTCGCCCGCTTCGCGCGCGATGAGCAACCGGGGACATAGGTGACAGATCTGACCGACGACATAGTTGACACAATTCTCGTTTTGTTCAGATCTTCAATTCTTGTGTCCTTTGCTGCTTTTGCTGCTGTGGACCCTGTGGGCAACGCGTAGCGTTGTCCACAAGTCCACGGCGCTTTCGCTTCGGCGGCCTGAGCTGATGCCTCTTTGGATCGATGGTGCCGAGCAGGACGGGTCCATAGCTCACAGTCCAGCCCGCCTCGGTTTCCGAGAGGCCGACGGGCTCACCCGCGAGTGCCTGGTTGATGTAGATCGTTTCGCCGCCCCACCTGATCTCGCCATTGTGGCGAACACGCCGGACGTCCCTATCCGCTTCGTATTCGGGTGAGCGCAGCACGCCATGATAGGCGCGCGGCGAGGGACGATAGCGATCGGCTGGCGTTGCGTTGTCGAGAGCCTCGTGCGGCCGTTCTTCGTTGAAGATGCGCTGGAAGCTCTGGAAGCGCTTGATCTGCTCGCGCAACGTCCGGGCCGGCGGCTTCGCGGTGTCCTGCAACAACGTCAGATGCATACGTTCATGGCGGCCGTTCTGCTGCGGCTTGCCGGGCGTGATGCGCTCCGGTGTGACGCCGGCCTTGATCAGCTTCACCGATAGCCGCGACAACCCGCCCGCCCCCTGTGATGCGAAGGGTGCGCCATTGTCCGAGCGCATCCTCAGCGGCAGGCCAAATTCACGGAATGCCGCATCCAGCACGGGCCAAACATGCTCACCGTCGGTACGCTGCAACGGCAGGCACCGCAGCAGACAGCGGCTCTCTGCGTCCGTCAGCGTGAGCGGTTCGCAACGGGTGCCATCCGCAGTCAGAAACCAGCCCTTGAAGTCGATGCACCAGACATCGTTGGCTTGCTCGCAATCGGCAAATGGAAAGCTCGAAGGAGGGCTGCGTCGACGAATCTTCCGCTTCACCGTGAGACCCTCGCGGTCAAACAGCGCTCCGATCGTGCTGGCCGCGGGCCACGTCGTGCTGGGCCGCTTCCGCTCGAGAAAGGCGCGTACCTTCGCTGGTCCCCAGGTCGGATGAGCCCGTCGGACTTCGAGGCAGAACTCGGCGATCTTCCCGGAGATTGCTTGGGGGTGGTGCAAAGGCGCTCGGGACCTGTCGAACAGACCCTCCAAACCCTCCTCCTGGTAGCGGTGCCACCACTTGTAGCCCTGCTGCCGGCTGATCCCGAACTCCCGACAGAGTGCCGCAAACGACTTCTCTCCCGCTTCAACTGCCAACACAAAACGCATCCGTTCGTCCACAGCGCAGGTTTCCTTCCAGCCCATCGGCAAGTCCTCCTGCCGATCACCTCAACCTGTCACCCATGTCGTCGGTTTGTTCTGTCACCTATGTAGCCGGTTTGGACCGCGAGCGACCCTCCCCCTCCAGGGGAGGGTGGAGCCCGCGGCGTCCAGCGGGGCAAAAAGCAAACAGCGGAGCTCTCCAGACCCATTCTAAAATCAGCATGGCTCATCTGATATCTTATGCCATTTCGGAATAGCTGATAGATACCGCCCGGCGCTGGTGCGGGCGGTCGCCCTCGGTCACATACCCTGTCAAGCTGCCGAAGCTGCAGGACCCGATCGCGCTGGAAACACGCGCCTGCGGACCTCGGCGAACGAGCCAGAACAGCACCCCAAGGAAGCAGAAGCGATGCCTACGACCGCCCGTGTCGACGTCCAGGCCTTTCTCGACGATCACCCGTTCTCCGCCTTCCAGTGGCTGATCTTCGCGCTCGGCTTCATCATCGTGCTGCTCGACGGCTTCGACACCGCGGCGATCGGCTTCATCGCGCCGTCGCTGCTCAAGGAGTGGGGCATCGAGAAATCGGCGCTCGGCCCGGTGCTGAGCGCGGCGCTGTTCGGCCTGGCCGCGGGCGCGCTGCTCGCCGGTCCCGTGGCTGACCGCCTCGGCCGCAAGCTGGTGCTGGTCGGCTCGGTTCTGATCTTCGGTGTCGCCTGTCTGGCCTCGGCCTTCGCGACCAACCTGACCGAGCTCACGGTGCTGCGGTTCGTCACCGGCGTCGGCCTCGGCGCGGCCATGCCGAATGCGGTGACGCTGCTCAGCGAGTACTGCCCAAGCCGGCTGCGCGCCACCATGACCAATCTGATGTTCTGCGGCTTTCCGCTCGGCGCCGCCTGCGGCGGCTTCCTCGCCGCATGGATGATCCCGCAATGGGGCTGGCGCAGCGTGCTGGTGCTCGGCGGCGCGACGCCGCTGGTGCTCACCGTGCTGCTGATCGCGATCCTGCCGGAATCCGTGCACTATCTGCTGTCGCGCGGCGTCAGCGCCGAGCGCGTCCGCAAGGTGATGCGCAAGATCTCGGCCAGGGCTGCCGATGTCGGCCAGTTCGTGATGCTGGAGCCGGAGCATGCCGAGACCACCCGCCGCGTCAACGCCACCGGCATCGGCATGGTGCTGTCGCCGGTGCTGCGGATCGGCTCGGTGATGCTGTGGATCACCTATTTCATGGGCCTGGTGATCTTCTATTCGCTGATCAACTGGATGCCGATCCTGTTCAAGGATGTCGGGCTGAACCCGCAGACCGCAACCCTGATCTCGGCGCTGTTCCCGCTCGGCGGCGTCGGCGCGGTGTTCTTCGGCGTCCTGATGGACCGCTTCAACGCCAACCGCATCGTCGCGATCGGCTATGTGCTGACGGCGGTGACGATCTTCCTGATCGGGCAGGCGGCCGGCAACATGGGCTTCCTGGTGGTGATCGTGTTCGTCGCCGGCGTCGTCATGAACACGGCGCAGTCGTCGCTGCCCGCGCTGGCGGCGTCGTTCTACCCGACCCAGGGCCGCGCCACCGGGGTGGCCTGGATGATGGGCATCGGCCGCTTCGGCGGTATCGCCGGCTCCTTCCTGGTCGCCGAGCTGACCGCGCGGCACCTGACCTTCAGCGAGATTTTCACCGTGATCGCAGTTCCCGGCTTGATCGCGGCGCTCGCCCTTGTGGTAAAGCAGGCGGTCGGACCGGGCGGCCGCGCCAGCGGCAAGGATGTCGGCAGCCCCGTGGTCGCGCATTGAGCGGCGCCGGACGAATGAAAAGCTTGAGGGAGAGACTGACGTGATCATCGACGTGCACGGCCATTACACGACGGCTCCGAAGGCGCTGGAAGAGTGGCGCAACCGGCAGATCGCGGGCATCAAGGATCCGTCCGTGATGCCGAAGGTCTCCGAGCTCAAGATCAGCGACGACGAGCTGCGCGAGAGCATCGAGAGCAACCAGCTCAAGAAGATGAAGGAGCGCGGCAGCGACCTCACCGTGTTCTCGCCGCGCGCGAGCTTCATGGCGCACCACATCGGCGATTTCCAGGTGTCCTCGACCTGGGCCGGCATCTGCAACGAGCTGTGCTACCGCGTCAGCCAGCTCTTCCCCGATAATTTCATCGGCGTCGCGATGCTGCCGCAGTCGCCGGGCGTGGACCCCAAGACCTGCATTCCCGAGCTGGAGAAGTGCATCAAGGAATACGGCTTCGTCGGCATCAATCTGAACCCGGACCCGTCGGGCGGCCATTGGACCTCGCCGCCGCTGTCGGACCGGCACTGGTATCCGATCTACGAGAAGATGGTCGAGCTCGACATCCCCGCGATGATCCACGTCTCGACCAGCTGCAACGCCTGCTTCCACACCACCGGCGCGCATTATCTCAATGCCGATACGACGGCGTTCATGCAGTGCCTGACCTCGGACCTGTTCAAGGACTTCCCGACCCTGAGGTTCCTGATCCCGCATGGCGGCGGCGCGGTGCCGTATCATTGGGGCCGGTTCCGCGGCCTCGCCCAGGAGCTGAAGAAGCCGCTGTTGAAGGATCACCTGCTCAACAACATCTTCTTCGACACCTGCGTCTATCACCAGCCGGGTATCGACCTTTTGACCGGCGTGATCCCGATCGACAACATCCTGTTCGCTTCGGAGATGATCGGCGCCGTCCGCGGCATCGATCCGGAAACCGGCTTCTACTACGACGACACCAAGCGCTACATCGAGGCCGCCAAGCTGACCCCAGAGCAGCGCCACCAGATCTACGAAGGCAACGCCCGGCGCGTGTTCCCGCGTCTCGACGCCGCGTTGAAGGCCAAGGGCAAGTAATCTAAAGCGAGCCATGAGCACCCCCATGAACAATCTCGGCATCGTCAAGACCAAGATCACCCGCGCCGACAAGGCGGCGGTGGAGAAGCTGTCGAAGTTCGGCGTCGCCACCATCCACGAGGCGATGGGCCGCGTCGGCCTGATGCAGTGCTACATGCGTCCGATCTATCCGACCGCGAAGATGTGCGGCACCGCCGTCACCGTGCTGCTGCAGCCCGGCGACAACTGGATGCTGCATGTCGCGGCCGAGCAGATCCAGCCCGGCGACGTCGTCGTGGCCGCCTGCACGGTGGAGAACACCGACGGCTTCTTCGGCGATCTCCTGGCGACGAGCTTCCGCGCCCGCGGCGCGCTGGGCCTCGTCATTGACGGCGGGGTCCGTGACGTGGCCGACCTCACCGAGATGCAGTTCCCGGTGTTCTCGCGCGCGATCTCGGCGCGTGGCACGGTCAAGGCGACGCTCGGCTCGGTCAACATCCCGATCGTCTGCGCCGGTGCTGCCGTCAACCCGGGCGACGTGATCGTCGCCGATGTCGACGGCATCGTCGTTGTTCCGGCGGCCGTCGCGCACCAGGCGGCGGACGCCGCGGCTGCGCGCGAGGCCAACGAGGCCGACAAGCGCGAGAAGCTGGCGTCGGGTGTGCTCGGCCTCGACATGTACAAGATGCGCGAGCCCTTGGCGAAGGCCGGGCTCAAATACATCGACTAAGCGATGACCGCTGCGTCCAACCAATGGCATGTCGGGCTGATCGGCTACGGCGAGGTCGGCAAGATCCTCGCCGAGGATCTTCGCAAGGACGGCGTGCGTGTCTCTGCCTATGACGTGAAGCTGTCGGATAACCGTGGTGACGCGATGCGTAGCCATGCCGGCAGCATCGGCGTGACGCTGACCGCGTCGCACGCCGAACTGGCGGCGCAAGCCGACTTCA
Organism: Bradyrhizobium sp. HKCCYLRH3099; assembly: GCF_051167855.1. Lineage (NCBI taxonomy): Bacteria > Pseudomonadati > Pseudomonadota > Alphaproteobacteria > Hyphomicrobiales > Nitrobacteraceae > Bradyrhizobium > Bradyrhizobium sp. HKCCYLRH3099. Next base: position 1,122,075 of record NZ_JBNPTW010000001.1, on the reverse strand, counting down.
TCGTCTCGGCCGTGACCGCCAGCCAGGACGTGGCGGTCGCGGAAGCCTGCGCGCCGGCGATCAAGCCGGGCGCCTGGTTCCTCGACTTCAACTCGGCCTCGCCCGGCGCAAAGCAGCGCGCGGCCGCGCTGATCGACCGCGCCGGCGGGCGCTATGTCGAGGGCGCTGTCATGACCTCGGTGCCGCCGTATCGCATCCAGGTGCCGCTGCTGCTCGGCGGTGCCGGCGCGCGCGAGCTGGCGCCGCTGCTCAACGATCTCGGCTTTGCCGCCAAGCCGGCCAGCGACAAGCTCGGCGTGGCCTCGGCGACCAAGATGTGCCGCAGCATCATGATCAAGGGCCTCGAGGCGATGGTGATCGAGAGCTTCACCACCGCGCGTGCCTACGGGGTCGAGGATGCGGTTCTCGCATCGCTCAAGGAGACCTTTCCCGGCATCGACTGGGAGAAGCAGGGCGCCTATTTCTTTCAGCGCGTGATCGAGCATGGCCGCCGCCGCGCCGAAGAGGTGCGGGAAGTGGCGGAGACCGTGCGCGACATCGGGCTGACGCCATGGTCGGCGGAAGGTACCGCCGAGCGCCAGGCCTGGGTCGCCGACCTCGCCGATGACGGCCTGTTCGGCACGCGCGGCACCAAGGAGTTCGCGCGCAGCCCTGACTGGCGCACCGAGGCCGACCGTATTCTCAATAAGATCAAATCCAAGGAGTAGGGAACCTCATGGAGTTCCAGAAGACCCCGGGATGGCTCGACTGGTACGACGGCCCGTCGAAGCCGCGCTTCAAGGTGCCGGCCGGCAGCGTCGATGCGCATTGCCACGTGTTCGGCCCCGGCGCCGAATTCCCCTTTGCGCCCGAGCGCAAGTACACCCCCTGCGACGCCTCCAAGCATCAGCTCTACGCGCTGCGCGACCATCTCGGCTTCGCCCGCAATGTCGTGGTGCAGGCGACCTGCCACGGCGCCGACAACCGCGCCATGGTCGATGCACTCGTGCATTCCAACGGCAAGGCCCGCGGCGTCGCCACCGTGAAGCGCAGCGTCACCGACGCCGAGCTGCAGGCGATGCACGACGCCGGCGTGCGCGGCGTCCGCTTCAACTTCGTCAAGCGCCTCGTCGACTTCACGCCCAAGGACGAACTGGTCGAGATCGCCAACCGCATCAACAAGCTCGGCTGGCATGTCGTGATCTATTTCGAGGCCGTCGACCTGCCGGAGCTGTGGGACTTCTTCACCTCGCTGCCGACCACGGTCGTCGTCGATCACATGGGCCGGCCCGACGTCACCAAGCCGGTCGACGGCCCGGAGTTCGAGCTGTTCGTGAAGTTCATGCGCGAGCACGAGAACGTCTGGTCCAAGGTGAGCTGCCCGGAGCGGCTGTCGGTCAAGGGACCGCCGGCGCTGAACGGCGAGCAGAGTGCCTATCGCGACGTGGTGCCGTTCGCGAAGCGCATCGTCGAGACATTCCCGGACCGCGTGCTGTGGGGCACCGACTGGCCGCATCCGAACCTGAAGGACCACATGCCCGACGACGGCCTGCTGGTCGATTTCATTCCCCATATCGCCGTCACCCAGGAACTGCAGAAGAAGCTCCTGGTCGACAATCCGATGCGGCTGTACTGGCCCGAAGAATCCTAAGAGGAGGCAAGCGATGTCGCTCGACAAACCCTATACCGACGTTCCCGGCACGACCATCTTCGACGCCGACATGTCGCGGATGGGCTATCACCTCAACCAGTTCTGCATGTCCTTGATGAAGGCCGAGAACCGCGCCCGCTTCAAGGCCAATGAGCGTGCCTATCTCGACGAATGGCCGATGAGCGAGGAGCAGAAGCAGGCGGTGCTCGACCGCGATCTCAACCGCTGCATCGCGCTCGGCGGCAACATCTACTTCCTGGCCAAGATTGGCGCGACAGACGGCAAGAGCTTTCAGCAGATGGCCGGCAGCATGACCGGCATGACCGAAGACCAGTACCGCGAGATGATGATCAAGGGCGGCCGCTCGCCTGAGGGCAACCGCTACACCGGGGAGAAGAAGTAAATGGCAAAAATCTCCGCAAGCGTTTTCACCTCGCACGTTCCTGCGATCGGCGCAGCGCTCGACCTCGGCAAGACCGGCGAGGACTATTGGAAGCCGGTGTTCGCCGGTTACGACTTCGCCAAGCAGTGGGAGAAGGAGCAGAAGCCTGATGTCGTGTTCCTGGTCTTCAACGACCACGCGACCGCCTTCAGCCTGGACATGATTCCCACCTTCGCGATCGGCACTGCGGCCGAGTATCAGCCGGCCGACGAGGGCTGGGGCCCGCGGCCTGTCCCGAAGGTGATCGGGCATCCGAAGCTCGCCGCGCATATCGCGCAGTCGGTGATCCAGGATGATTTCGATCTCACCATCGTCAACAAGATGGACGTCGACCACGGCCTCACCGTGCCGCTCAGCCTGATCTTCGGTCAGGTCGATGCCTGGCCGTGTCCGGTGATCCCGTTCGCCGTCAACGTCGTGCAGTATCCGGTGCCGTCGGGCCGCCGCTGCTTCATGCTGGGCAAGGCGATCCGCAAGGCGATCGAGAGCTATGACGAGCCGCTCAACGTGCAGATCTGGGGCACCGGCGGCATGAGCCACCAGCTGCAGGGTCCGCGCGCCGGCCTGATCAATCGCGAGTGGGACAACGCGTTCCTGGACAAGCTCATCAACGATCCGGAAGGGCTGTCCAAGGTGCCGCATATCGACTACGTCCGCGAGGCCGGCAGCGAGGGCATCGAGCTCGTGATGTGGCTGATCGCGCGCGGCGCCATGAGCGACGTCAACGAGACCAAGAAGGGCAACGCGCCGACCGTGCGTCACCGCTTCTACCATGTGCCGGCCAGCAACACCGCCGTCGGCCATGTCATTCTGGAGAACAACTAAATGGCCAACACGATCAAGGTCGCGCTTGCCGGCGCCGGCGCCTTCGGCATCAAGCATCTCGACGGCATCAAGAACATCGACGGCGTCGAGGTGGTGTCGCTGGTCGGCCGCCGCTTCGACCAGACCAAGGAAGTCGCCGACAAATACGGCATCAAGCACGTCTCGACCGAGCTTGCCGACAGCCTCAAGCTGCCCGAGGTCGACGCCGTCATTCTGTGTACCCCGACGCAGATGCATGCGGCGCAGGCGATCGACTGCCTCAAGGCCGGCAAGCATGTGCAGGTCGAGATCCCGCTCGCGGATTCGCTGAAGGACGCGCAGCAGGTGGTCGAGCTGCAGAAGGAGACCAAGCTGGTCGCGATGTGCGGCCACACCCGCCGCTTCAATCCCAGCCACCAGTTCGTGCACAAGAAGATCAAGGCCGGCGAGTTCCACATCCAGCAGATGGATGTGCAGACCTACTTCTTCCGCCGCACCAACATGAACGCACTGGGCCAGCCGCGCAGCTGGACAGACCATCTGCTGTGGCACCACGCCGCGCACACCGTCGACCTGTTCGCCTACCAGGCGGGCTCGCCGATCGTGAAGGCCAACGCGATCCAGGGACCGATCCATCCGACCCTCGGCATTGCGATGGACATGTCGATCCAGCTCAAGGCCGCCAATGGCGCGATCTGCACCTTGTCGCTGTCGTTCAACAATGACGGCCCGCTCGGCACCTTCTTCCGCTACATCGGCGACACCGGCACCTACATCGCCCGCTACGACGATCTGGTTGATGGCAAGGAACAGAAGATCGACGTCTCGAAGGTCGACGTCTCCATGAACGGCATCGAGCTGCAGGACCGCGAGTTCTTCGCCGCGATCCGCGAGGGCCGCGAGCCGAACGCGAGCGTCGCCCAGGTGCTGCCCTGCTACCAGGTGCTGCACGACCTCGACGAGCAGCTCGCCAAGGGCTGAGTGGAGTGCTGAATTCAGCCCCTCCTCGCGCTGATGTGCGCGGGGAGGGCAGCTCCGGCGCCGGGAGGCGTTGCGCAGGAACGGCCGCTTCGCTTAACCTCCGGCTTCAGCAGATGAGGCCGCCTTTGACCGTCCAATCGCCGCAATCGTTCCCGACCGAGAGCTTCACCGACGCCGCGGCCGCGGTGGCCCGGCTCGAGGAGATCTACGAGCGCAATACGGCGTTCCTGCGCGGGCATTTCGAGGCCTATGCCAACGGCGTGGTGCCGGCGACCCGCATCCGCGCCACCTATCCCTTCGTGCGCCTCACCACCGCAAGTCATGCGCGGCTCGACTCGCGCCTCGCCTATGGCTTCGTCGCCGGACCCGGCGTGCACGAGACCAGCATCACGCGGCCGGACCTGTTCCGCTCCTATCTGACCGAGCAGATCCGCCTGCTGATCGAGAACCACGGCGTGCCCGTCGAGATCGGCGAATCCGCCGAGCCGATCCCGGTGCATTTCGCCTACCGTCGCGACATCAACATCGAGACGGCGCTGCCGCATCATGAGAGCCCGCTGGTGACGCGCTCGCTGCGCGACGTGTTCGATGCGCCGGATCTCGCGACCATGGACGACGCCATTGCCGACGGCACGCTCGAGCTGAAGCCGGGCATGCCCGAGCCGCTGTCGCTGTTCCGCGCGGCGCGCGTCGACTACTCGCTGCGCCGGCTCTATCACTATACGGGGACCGACCCGGATCACTTCCAGAATTTCGTGATCTTCACGAACTATCAGTTCTATGTCGACGCCTTCGCCGATTGGGGCCGGCAGCAACTGGCGGCCGGGCAGGGCGCGGCGGAAGCTTTCGTCGAGCCGGGTAACGTGATCACGCGCAACGCCCGTCTCGGCGGCGGCACCACCGGCGCAGCGCCGGCGCGCACGCCGCAGATGCCGGCGCTGCATCTCGTCGAACCCGGGCACCAGGGCATCACCCTGATCAACATTGGCACTGGCCCGTCGAATGCGCGCAACGTCACCGACCACATCGCGGTGCTGCGGCCGCACGCCTGGCTGATGGTCGGGCACTGCGCCGGCCTGCGCAACACCCAGCGGCTCGGCGACTACGTGCTGGCGCATGGCTACGTCCGCGAGGACCATGTGCTCGACCAGGAGCTGCCCCCGTGGGTGCCGATCCCGGCGCTCGCCGAGGTGCAGGTCGCGCTCGAAGAGGCCGTGGAGGCCGTCACCGGCTATTCCGGTTTCGAGTTGAAGCGGGTGATGCGCACCGGCACGGTCGCGAGCGTCGACAACCGCAATTGGGAGATCTCGGGCCCCGCCGTGATCCGGCGGCTGTCGCAATCGCGCGCCGTCGCGCTCGACATGGAGTCGGCCGCCATCGCCGCCAACGGCTATCGCTTCCGGGTGCCCTACGGCACCTTGCTCTGCGTCTCGGACAAGCCGCTGCATGGCGAGATCAAGCTCGCCGGCATGGCCAGCGACTTCTACCGCCAGCGCGTCGGCCAGCATCTCCAGATCGGCCTCAAGGCGCTGGAGCTGTTGAAGCACCAGGAATCCGAGCGGCTGCATTCGCGCAAGCTGCGCAGCTTCGCCGAGGTCGCGTTTCAGTAGCCGCCCTGAGATCAGCGCGCCCGGCGCTCGTCGAATGCCTGACGCGCCTGCTCGACCTCCGGCATCTTGGCAATGGTCCAGGCGTAGAGCGCGCGGAATGGCGGCTGCAAGGTGCGGCCGAGCGGCGTGATCTCGTATTGGACGGCGATCGGTGACCCCGCGATCACTTCCCGCGATACGAGGCCATTGCGCTCAAGCCTGCGCAGGCACTGCGTCAGCGCCTTTTGCGTCACGCCCTCGAGCTGCTTCTTGATCGCGTTGAAGCGCAGCGGGCCGCCGTCGAGCACCGCCAGCACCATCATCGACCATTTGTCGGCGATCTGGTCGATCAGCACCCGGCTCGGGCATTCCGACGAGAAGTGCTGCGGCTTGCAGCGGAGCGGGGCGGTCTCGGACGTCGGCGTAGCGGTCAAGGCGGTGGTTTCCTCTGATATACCTGAGCGACTTCGGGTGCCCCATTGACTTCAGGTTTCCGAAGTATACTGGAGCGGTTCCGAACGCAATGGAGCCTTCTGAATGTCCGATCTCGATACCAGCGTGCTGTTTCGTCCGTTTCGCCTGAAGTCGCTGGAACTGAAGAACCGCATCGTCATGGCGCCGATGACGCGCAACGCAGCGCCGAACGGCATCCCCGGCGAGGCCAACGCCGCCTATTACCGCCGCCGCGCCGAGGGCGGGGTGGGGCTGATCCTGACCGAGGGCACGGTGATCAACCGCCCGGCCTCGCGCAACGAGCCCAATATTCCGTTCTTCCACGGCGAGGCCGCGCTGGCCGGCTGGCAGAAGGTGGCGAGCGCCGTGCACGCCGCCGGCGGCCGCATCGCGCCGCAGATCTGGCACACCGGCTCGACCAAGGGCATGAGCCGCTGGGAGCCGGACGCGCCGGTCGAGAGCCCCTCGGGCCTGATCGCGCCGGAAAAGCCGCGCGGCAATACGATGACCGAGAACGACATCGCCGACACCGTCGCCGCGTTCGCGCAGGCTGCCGCCGATGCCAAGCGTACCGGCTTCGACACGGTCGAGGTTCACGGCGCCCATGGCTATCTGGTCGATGAGTTCTTCTGGTCCGGCACCAACAAGCGCGAGGACCGCTATGGCGGGCCGACCATCAAGGAGCGCTCGCGTTTTGCCGGCGAGATCGTCGCGGCGATCCGCAAGGCGGTCGGGTCCGACTTCCCGATCATCCTGCGCGTCAGCCAGTGGAAGCAGCAGGACTACGCGACACGCCTCGCCGAGACGCCAGCGCTGATGGGCGACTGGCTGCAGCCGCTGGTCGACGCTGGCGTCGACATCCTGCACTGCTCGCAGCGCCGCTTCTGGGAGCCGGAGTTTCCGGAGATCGACGGCGAGAAGGGGCTCAACTTCGCCGGGTGGGCGAAGAAGATCACGGGCGCGGCGACGATCAGCGTCGGCTCGGTCGGCCTGTCCGACGAGTTCTTCTCGGCCTTCGCCGGCAAGCCGTCGAGTTCGGCCGATCTCGATGCGCTGCTCGAGCGCATGGCGAAGGACGAGTTCGACCTCATCGCCGTCGGACGCGCGCTGATCAGCGATGCGGATTGGGTGGCGAAGATCAAGGCCGGCGACAAGGCCGGGCTCAAGGGCTTCAACGCGGCGGATCTTGGCGCTTTGGTGTGAGCTGTCGTGGCTCGGTCGATCTTCACCTCTCCCCGCGTGCGGGGAGAGGTCGGATGGCACCGAAGATGCCATCCGGGTGAGGGGGGCTCTCCGCACGGTCGGTGGGTGAGGCCGCCCCTCACCCCAACCCTCTCCCCGTAAGAACGGGGAGAGGGAGCGCACTGTCCGCGGGGCGCGAGCCTGGGTTCTCATCTAGTCCTTGCAACAACTAATGCACCGTCAGCTCCAGGTACAGCGGGCTGCGGAAGGTGGAGGACGGCATCCAGGGCAGTTGTTCCTGGGTGCGGCGATACTCCGGAACAACCTTGTGCAGTTCGTCGAATGCGATCTTGATCGCCATCCTTGCGATCGCTGAGCCTAAACAGGCATGCACGCCGCCGCCGAAGCCGAGGTGGCCGCGCGGTTTCCTCGTGATGTCGTAGACATCGGGATTTGGAAACTGCCGCTCGTCGCGATTGGCGGAGCCGTAGGCGAGGCAGACGAAGTCGCCTTCGCGCATCGTCTGGCCGTGCAAAGTGAGATCCTTCTGCAGGCAGCGGCGGAAGCGTTGGGCCGAGGTGTTGAAGCGCAGCGACTCTTCCACCGCATCCGCCAGCAGATCGGGATTGGCGACGACGGCGCGGCGGGCGTCCGCATGGTCTGCGAGATTGTAGGCCAGCATGCTCATGAAGCCGCCGAGAGACTCGATGCCGGCCATGATCAGGGTCGTCGTCGTCAGCAGCACCTCGCGCTCGTCGAGCCGGTCGCCGTCGATCTCGGCCATGCTGAAATGCGAGATCAAATCGTTCTGCGGCCGCGCGCGGCGTTCGGCGATGACGGATGCCGCATAGTCCTGCATCCAATTGTAAGCGGCGATGTGCTGCGGCCCCTTGGCGCGGCTAACCGGATCGCTCTGCACCATCAGCACCGCCTTGTCGCGCACCGTCTGCTCATCGCCGAGCGGCAGGCCGAGCGCCGCGAACAGCACCCGCACGGTGAATTTCGAGGAGAACGCCTCGATGAAGTCGAAGCGCTCCTGGCCGCGCAGCGCCTCGGCGCTGGCGCGGGCGATGTCGCGGATCGGACCCGACAGGCTCTCCAAATTGCGCTTCATGAAGGCGTGCTGCACCAGGCCGCGCAGCCGGTCGTGGCGCGGCGGGTCGGTGGTGCCGAGCGTCGCGCCGGCGCGGTTCGGCAGCTCGGTCATCAGATTGCCCTTGGCCGACGAATAGGTCTGCCAGTTGGTGCCGGCCGCCGCGACATCGGCATAGCGCGACAGGATCCAGACCTGGGCCTGGGGACTCCAGAAGCAGGGGTGCTCGTCGCGCAAGGTCTTGTAGAACGGGAACGGGTCGGCATCGACCGCCGGCGAATACGGATCGAACGTGAACATCTCCTTGGCCTCCTCTCCATTGAGTATGGTCGTTGTTGTTCTTTTCACGATCCTAACCGCGTCCTTGCCGCGGCGTGAGACACGAACCTCGGCCAAGACTTGTACTTTTCCGGCATTCCGGCTTAGCTGTCGCGCATGCCACGCTTTCGCACCAAGCCCTCGATCCCCGCCTTCGCGCTGTATGGCGAGGCGTCCGCCGCGCAGCCGGATATGCTGCATATCGAGCCGATCCAGGTGCGCAGCAAGCTGTATCGCTGGGAGATCGAGGCGCATACGCATCAGGGCCTGCATCAGATCCTCTGGGTGGCGTCCGGCCCGGCCGAGATCGCCTTGGACGAACGCCGCGAGCGCTGCACCGGGCCGGTGGCGGTGATCATTCCGCCGGGAGTCGTGCATGCCTTCCGATTCTCGCGCGACACCGACGGCTACGTGCTCACCTTCAATCCTCGTGCCGTTGTCGAAGGCGACGTGCCGGCGACCGGCGAAGCGCTGCGCGACCTGTTCGCGACCGCGCAGATCCTGCAGCTCGATCCGCAGGCGGTCGCCACCCGCCGCATCGCCGCGCTGTTCGTCGACCTCGCCGATGAGTTCGCGGCCGCGGATTCGGCGGCCTCGCCGGTGCCGCATTGGCTGGGGCGCTCGATCGTGTGGCGGCTGGCGCAGCAGAGCGCGCGGCTGTCGGAGGGCGCGCGGCGCGGCAGCGGACAGGCCGCGTTGTTCACCCGCTTCATCGTGCTGGTCGAGGCGCATCACCGCGATCACTGGTCGGTGGCGCGCTATGCCGACCAGCTCGGCATGACGCCGGAACGGCTGAACCGGCTGACCCGGGCGGAGACCGGACAGTCTGCGCTCGATATCGTGCATGCGCGGCTGGCCCGCGAGGCTTGCCGCCGGCTCACCTACATCGCGGCGCCGGTGTCGAAGCTGGCGTTCGAGCTCGGCTTCAAGGACCCCGCCTATTTCTGCCGCTTCTTCAAGCGCCATACCGGAGCGAGCCCGCGCGATTACCGCCGCGCGATAGGCGTCGGCGATGGCTCCGCGCTTCCCGGCGGCTGAGCTGCGCCGCGAGCATCTCTGTTGCGCTGCGGCATGATGCCGGAAAAGTGCAAGAGATTGCCGGGTCCATCCAAGTGACCAGCCGCATTCCTTGCTAAAATCCGCGACTGACAAGCAAAGCCAACAAACCTGTTGTCGCGAATCCGGGAGATGAAGCCCATGAAAGTCCAAGTCTGCATCATCGGCGGCGGCCCGTCGGGCCTGATGCTGTCTCAGCTGCTGCATCTGCAGGGCATCGACACGATCATCCTGGAAAAATCCAGCCGCGACTACGTGCTGTCGCGCATCCGCGCCGGCGTGCTCGAGCACGGCTTCGCCAAGCTGATGCGCGAGGCGCAGTGCGGCGAGCGCATGGACCGCGAAGGCGAGATCCATCACGGCTTCTACATCGCCCATGACGGCAAGCTCGACCGCGTCGACCTGCACAAATATTCCGGCGGCAACTCGGTGATGGTCTATGGCCAGACCGAGCTGACCCGCGACCTCTACGAGGCCCGCGACAAGCTTGGCGGCAAGGTCGTGCACAACGCGCTCGACGTGACGCCGCACGACATCGATTCCGACGCGCCCTACGTCACCTATCGGACCGGCGACGAGGTCATCCGCGTCGATTGCGACTACATCGTCGGCGCCGACGGCTTCCATGGCGTCAGCCGCAAGTCGATCCCGCAGGACAAGATCAAGGAGTTCGAACGGGTGTATCCGTTCGGCTGGCTCGGCGTGCTCTCGCGCACCAAGCCGGTGTCGCCGGAACTGATCTACGCCAAGCATGAGCGCGGTTTCGCGCTGTGCTCGCTGCGCTCGCAGGTGCTGAGCCGCTACTACATCCAGGTGCCGCTGACCGACACGGTGGAAGGCTGGAGCGACGACGCGTTCTGGGAGGAACTGAAGCGCCGCCTGCCTGAGGAGGTCGCCGCCAAGCTGATCACCGGACCGTCGATCGAGAAGAGCATCGCGCCGCTGCGCAGCTTTGTCGCCGAGCCGATGCGCTATGGCCGGATGTTCCTCGCCGGCGACGCCGCCCACATCGTGCCGCCGACCGGCGCGCGCGGGCTGAATTCCGCCGCCTCCGACATCTATTATCTCTATCATGGGCTGCTCGATCACTACAAAAAGGGCGACGACCGCGGCATCGACGGCTACTCGCAGCGCGCGCTGGCGCGGATCTGGAAGGCGCAGCGCTTCTCCTGGTGGATGACGACCCTGCTGCATCGCTTCCCCGACCGGCTGCCGTATGAGGACAAGCTGCAGGACACCGAGTTCGCGTATCTGTTCTCGTCCGACGCCGCGCAGCGGTCGCTGGCCGAGAACTATGTCGGCCTGCCGTTCTAGCGGCTTGCGCCGTCCGTAGGGTGGGCAAAGGCGCGCCAAAGCTGCGAGTTGTTTGCTCCGCTGCATCGCGCGCCGTGCCCACCATTCCTTCCACGCGTGCCTATGCACGGTGGGCACGCGACCGCCCTGCCGGCGTCCGCTTTGTCCACCCTACAAGGCCGCGCATCGACCATCGCAGCTTCAACAAGCACCGCCGTCATCCCGGCATTGAGTGCGGCGAGCGGTCCGCTCTGATCGCCTCCGGATGAGTTCCATCACCTCCCCGACATCGCGATGGACTGTTGCTGATGCTGCTCGCATCGTTCCGCATCTCGGCAAATGCGAGCAGCAGGTTCCCTGTTAGTAGTTCCCTCATTCTTCTCATCAATCGTGCGTTAAGCCGCGCGCGCGATGGTCAGGCGAGGGAGACGCCGATGTCCAACGACCACCATGATGATGCACGCCGCCTGGAGACGCTGGCGGAACTCGACGTTCTGGATACGCCGCGCGAGCGCGCCTTTGACCGTCTGACCGGCCTGTGCCGGAAGATCTTCGACGTGCCGATGTCGACGCTCACTTTCATCGACGGTCATCGTCAATGGTTCAAGGCGGTCGACGGGGTGGCGGACCGCGAGGGCGAGCGCCGTCCGGCCTTCTGCAACTACGCGATCCAGCAGCTCGAACCGCTGATCGTTGCCGACACCCACCGTGATCCGCGCTTTGCCGACAACGTGCTGGTGCATGGGCGGCCCTTCATCCGCTTCTATGCCGGCGCGCAGCTTCGCATCGCCGGCGTCAATGTCGGCACATTGTGTGCGATGGACACGAAGCCGCGCGAATTCAGCGCCCAGGACGCGGAGATTCTGAAAGACCTGGCGGCCATCGCCATCGACGAACTGATGCTGCGCAATCTGAGCATGCGGGACAGCCTCACCGGGGCGCTGTCGCGCCGCGCCTTCCGCAGCGAGGGCGAGCGGCTGCGGGCGCTGGCCGAGCGCCACGGGCACAGGCTGACCTGCGCGCTGATCGACGTCGACCACTTCAAGTCGGTCAACGACCAGTACGGCCATGCCGTCGGCGATCTCGTGCTGTCGCAAGTGGTCGAGAGTTGCCGCGGCGTCCTGCGCGACTCCGATGTCATCGGCCGTCTCGGCGGCGAGGAGTTCGGCATCGTGCTGCCGCACACCAGCCTGGCCCAGGCGATGGCGGTGCTCGAGAAGATGCGCCTGGCGGTAGCTGGCCTCGCGGTCGACAGCCCGTGTGGACCGATCCGGGTGACGGCGAGCTTTGGCGCCGTGGACTTCGTTCCCGGGCTGACGTTCGACGCGATGCTGGAGCGTGCCGATCTTGCGATGTATGCGGCCAAGGATGATGGTCGCAACCGCGTCGTCGCGTGGGTGGAGGCTGCGCCGTCGCTCGCGCCCTCGCTGCGGCGCGTGTTCAAGGCCGGGCAGATCGCGTTCAACGCAGGACGATCGACCTTCGACTGCACGGTCCGCGCGCTGTCCGAGACGGCGGCCTCGCTCGACGTGATGTCGGTGGCCGATGTGCCCGAGCAGTTCAAGCTGGCGATTGCCAGTGACGGCATCTCGCGTGCCTGCCGCATGACATCGCGGTCGGACCGGCGGATCGAGGTCGCGTTCGTGTAGCGCCCTGCCGGCCGGGCTCGCGGAACCCGGGTCCTCGGCCCTCAGAAATGAGTTGCGTACCTCAAAAATCGCGCTAAGTTCCTCAACCCGAAGGGGAGGAGCATGGACGCACCGCTGACATTGCGGGATATCGCGCGGCAGGCCGGCGTGAGCCTGGCCACCGTCGACCGTGTGCTGCACAACCGTCCGGGCGTGCGTCCCGACACCGTGCGCCGTGTCAAGGATGCCATGGCGCGCAGCAGCTTTCAGCCGCATGCGGCGGCGTCGGAGCTTGCCCGCGCGCGGTCGCGGCGCTTTGCTTTCGTCATGCCGTCCGGACCCAACCCATTCATGCAGCAGATCCAGACGCAACTCGGCGAGATGGCGAACTGGATGGCGGCGCGGCGCCTGACGGTCGATGTGCGAACGACCGATGTATTTGATCCGCTCGTGCTGGCCGGCAGGCTCGACGACCTCGTCGGCCGCGTCGATGGCGTGGCCGTGGTCGCGCTCGATCATCCGAGCGTGCGCGCGGCGATCAACGATCTCGTCGAGTCCGGGGCCAAGGTGGTGACGTTGGTGTCGGACGTGCCGTCGTCGCGCCGGCATCATTATGTCGGGATCGACAATATCGCAGCCGGCCGCACCGCCGGTGCGCTGGTCGGGCGCTTTGCCAGCGGCAGGACCGGGCGGATCGCGATCATGGCCGGCTCGCTCGGCCTGCGCGACCATGCCGAGCGGATCTTCGGCTTCAGCCAGGTGCTGGCGGCGGAGTTTCGGCAATTGGAGGTTTTGCCCGTCGCTGAGGGGCATGATGCGGACGACCGCTCAGAACACCTCATGCGGAAGCTCCTGGCCGAGCATTCGGACATCGTCGGTCTTTACAATGTCGGCGCCGGCACCTCCGGGGTCGCCAAGGCGCTGGCCGAGTCCGGCCGCGCCGGCGAGATCGTGTTCGTCGGCCATGACGTCACGGCGCTGACGCGCAAGCTGCTGCTCTCGGGCGCGATGGATGCGGCGATCTCGCAGAACCCGGGACATGAGGCGCGCTCGGCGCTGCGCGTGCTGCTGGCGCTGGCGCGCGGCGAGCCGATCCTGAGCGAACAGGAAACGATCCGCATCGACATCGTGATGCGCGACAATCTGCTGTGACCGGTGCGGCCGCGTCGCGGCCGGGCTGATCGCGGATGGACGACGAGACGAGCAGGGGCTGTGCGAAGCGACGCAGATCGCCACGTCCAGCAACCCGTGGGAGGAGTAGACCGTGTTTCTCGGACTGGATGTCGGCACATCCGGCGTGAAGGCCGTGCTGGAGGATGACAAGGGCGCGCTGATTGCGAGCGCCGGCCGTCCGCTGGCGCTGTCGCATCCGCAGCCGCTGTGGTCCGAGCAGGATCCCGATCATTGGGTCGAAGCGACGTTGGGCGCGATCGACGATCTCGCCCGCGCGCATCCGCGCGAGACCGCGGCGGTGCGCGGCATCGGCCTGTCCGGACAGATGCACGGCGCGACCCTGCTCGCGCGTGACGGCCGGCCGTTGCGGCCGGCGATCCTGTGGAACGACGGCCGCTCGCAGGATGAATGCGCCGAGCTCGAGCGGCGCTGCCCGGAACTGCACGCCATCGCCGGCAATCTCGCGATGCCGGGCTTCACCGCGCCGAAGCTCGCCTGGGTCGCGAAGCACGAGCCGCAGATTTTCGATCGTGTGGCGAAGGTGCTGCTGCCGAAGGCCTATGTGCGCTACCGGCTGTCGGGCGAGATGGTCGAGGACATGTCGGATGCCGCGGGCACGCTGTGGCTCGATGTCGGCGCGCGGCGCTGGTCGGAGACGCTGCTGGCGGCGACCGGGCTCGGTCTCGATCACATGCCGCGTCTGGTCGAAGGCAATGAGCGCAGTGCCGTTCTGTCACGCGAACTGGCGCGGCGCTGGGGCATGGGCGCCGATGTCGTGATCGCGGGCGGCGCGGGCGACAATGCGGCGAGCGCGATCGGGCTCGGCGCGATCAGGCCCGGTGACGCCTTTCTGTCGCTCGGCACGTCGGGCGTGCTGTTCCGCGTCACCGACCGTTTCGCACCGGCGCCGGAGGCGGCAGTGCATGCGTTCTGCCACGCGCTGGGTGGTCTCTGGCACCAGATGGGCGTGATGTTGTCGGCGGCGGCGTCGCTGGCATGGCTCGCGCGCATTCTCGATGCGCCGGAAGCTGAACTGCTGGCGCCGCTGGGCGCAGCCGTGGAACGCCCGAGCCCGGTGCAGTTCCTGCCTTATCTCGATGGCGAGCGCACGCCGCACAATGATGCCCGCGCCGCGGGCGCACTGGTCGGCCTGCGCAGCGCCGCTGACCGCAGCGACCTCGTGCAGGCGGTCCTCGAGGGCGTGGCGTTCGCCGCGCGTGACATGCTGGCAGCCCTCGGCCGCAACGCTCAGGCGATCACCGAGGTCGATCTCGTCGGCGGCGGCTCGCGCTCGCTGGTGTGGGCGCAGATCATGGCCGATGTGCTCGGCGTCGCCGTGCACCGCGTCGAGGAGGGCGAGGTCGGCGCCGCGATCGGCGCGGCCCGGCTCGGCCGTCTCGCCGCCACCGGCGAGGCGCCCGCCGATGTCTGCCGCAAGCCGCGGCGGCTGCAGAGCTTCGCGCCCCGCGCCGCACAGCGTGCGGCTTACGACGCAGCTTACGCGCAATGGCGCAAGCTCTATCCCGCTCTCAAGGAGTCGATCTCGTGAACGTCCAGGCCCCCTTCTTCCAGACCGGTGCGACCATCGCTTATGGCGGGCCAGAGTCGCGTAGCCCGCTGTCGTTCCGCTGGTACGACAAGGACCGGATTATCCGCGGCAAGCGGATGGAGGAGCATCTGCGCTTCGCCGTCTGCTACTGGCATTCGCTCTGCTGGCCGGGCTCCGATCCGTTCGGCGGCGAGACCTTCCTGCGGCCGTGGCAGCATGGAGACGACGCGCTGGCGCTGGCGCGCGCCAAGGCCGATGTCGCGTTCGAGCTGTTCCGGCTGCTCGACGTCCCGTTCTTCACCTTCCATGATGTCGATGCCGCGCCGGAAGGCGCGACGCTGAAGGAATCCGTCGCCAATCTCAACGCCATCGCCGATCTGTTCGAACGGAAGATGGCGTCCGCCAAGGTGCGGCTGCTGTGGGGCACGGCGAACCTGTTCTCGCACCGCCGCTACATGGCGGGCGCCGCGACCAATCCCGATCCGGATGTCTTCGCCTACGCGGCTGGCCAGGTGCGCGCCGCGCTCGAGGTGACGCATCGCCTCGGCGGCGCCAACTACGTGCTGTGGGGCGGCCGCGAGGGCTATGAGACGCTGCTCAACACCGACATGAAGCGCGAGCTCGACCAACTCGGCCGCTTTGTGTCCATGGTGGTCGAGCACAAGCACAAGATCGGTTTCAAGGGGCCGCTGCTGATCGAGCCGAAGCCGAAGGAGCCGACCAAGCATCAATATGATTTCGACGTCGCGACCTGCTACGGCTTCCTGAGGCGCTACGATCTGCTCGACGACGTCAAGCTCAACATCGAGCAGAACCATGCGATCCTCGCCGGCCATTCGTTCCAGCACGAGATCGCGCTGGCCCAGGCGCTCGGCGTGTTCGGCTCGCTCGACATCAACCGCGGTGACGACCTCCTGGGCTGGGACACCGACCAGTTCGCGATGAACGTGCCAGAGCTGGCGCTGGTGTTCCACGACATTCTGCGGGGCGACGGCTTCACCACGGGCGGATTGAACTTCGACGCCAAGATCCGGCGGCAGTCGATCGATCCCGACGATCTGCTGCACGCCCATGTCGGCTCGATGGATGCGTGCGCGCGGGCGCTGATCGCGGCCGACCAGATGCTGGAGGACGGCGCGCTGACGGCGCCGCTCGCGCAACGCTACGCCGGCTGGGACGGTGACGAAGGGCAGGCCATTCTCGCCGGCCGCCGCTCGCTCGCCGAGCTCGCCGACCGCGCCATCACCTCCGGCCTCGATCCGCAGCCGCGCTCGGGCCGGCAGGAATATCTGGAAAGTGTGGTGAACCGCTATGTCTGACGACAGCAGCCTGCGCATGCCAAACGAGACGGCCGCCATGGGCGCGACGCCCACGGCACAGCCGGTGCTGGAGCTCAAGGGCATCGGCAAGCAGTTCGGCGCGATCCGCGCACTTCACGGCGTCGATCTGACGATCGGCGCCGGCGAGGTCGTCGGCCTGATGGGCGACAATGGCGCCGGCAAGTCGACCCTGGTGCGCATCATCGCCGGCAACTTTCCGCCGAGCCAGGGCGCGATCCAGTTTTGCGGCCGCGAGGTGCATTTCCATCGCCCGATGGACTCGCGCAGCGTCGGCATCGAGGTCGTCTACCAGGACCTCGCGCTCGCCAACAATCTTACCGCCGCCGCCAACGTCTTCCTCGGCCGTGAGCTCAGGCGCAATTTCGGACCGCTCAAGCTGCTCGACCACAAGGGCATGGAGGCGCGCGCGCTGGAACTGTTCCGCGAGCTGCGCTCGGAGACGCGGCCGCACGATCTCGTCAAGGACATGTCGGGCGGCCAGCGCCAGGCGGTGGCGATCGCGCGCACGCGGCTGTCCAATGCCAAGCTGGTGATGATGGACGAGCCGACGGCGGCGATCTCGGTGCGCCAGGTCGAGCAGGTGCTGAGCCTGATCCATCGCCTGAAGGAGCAGGGCATCGCCGTGATCCTGATCTCGCACCGCATGCCCGACATCTTCGCGGTGTGCGACCGCGTCGTCGTCATGCGGCGCGGCGAAAAGAAGGCCGACAAGCCGGTCGCCGAGACCAGCCCCGAGGAAGTCACCGCGCTGATCACTGGCGCCAAGGAGGCCGCGTGATGTCCGTTCCATCCGAAACGAGCGCGACGAGCCCCGACGTCACCTTCACCAATGTCGGCGCCAGCAGGTGGTGGCATCGCGGCGTGTTCGCGTCGCAGACGGCCTATGTGACGATGGCGCTGGTCGCGCTGATCGTCATCATGAGCTTCGCCAGCCCGTATTTCCTGACCCAGGGCAACCTGCAGAACGTCGCCAAGAACTTCTCCTTCATCGCGATCGCGACGCTCGGCATCACTTTCGTCATCATCACCGGCGGCATCGATCTCTCGGTCGGCTCGCTGATGTGTTTTGCGGCGATGATCACCTCCATGGTGATGACGTCGCTGTCGACGCCGGGAATGCCGCTGTCGTCGCTGTTCGTGCATCTCGCCGCCGACGGCAAGACGGTGGTGGCGAACGTGCCGGGACTGATCCTGATCGTCTCGGTGCTGGCGGGCCTCGTCGTGTCGCTGATCGTCGGCCTCGTCAACGGCGTCTGCGTCGCGCTGCTCGGGCTGTCGCCGTTCGTGACCACGCTCGGCATGCTCTCGATCGTGCGCGGCCTCGGCTACGTCATCTCCAACGGCAAGGGCAGCTTTCCCGGCGGCCCGGATGCCGATTATTTCTATGCGCTGACGCAAGGCGACGTGTACGGCGTGCCCGCGCCGTTCATCTATCTCATCCTGCTGGCGCTGCTGATGGCGCTGGTGCTGCACCACACGACGTTCGGCCGCCACGTCTTCGCGATCGGCGGCAACGAGAAGGCGGCCGAGCTGACCGGCGTCTCGGTGCCGCGCGTCAAGATCGAGGTCTATGTGGTCGGCGCGCTCGCAGCGGGCCTGCAGGGCATCATCATCTCCGGCTGGCTCGGCTCCGCGCCGGCCAACATGGCGACGTCCTACGAGCTCAACGTGATCGCGGCGGCGGTGATCGGCGGCGCCAATCTCGCCGGCGGCATCGGCGGCCCGCTCGGCGCCATCGTCGGCTGCGTGCTGCTGGAAGTGATCCGCAACGGCCTCGTGCTGGCGCAGGTCAACTCCTACTGGCAGCAGACCTTGGTCGGCGTGATCATCATCGCGGCCGTGCTGGTCGATCGCATCCGCGCGCGACTCTTGTGACGGGATACTGGCCGGGATGTGACTGTTCAGTCTATCCGCGCCCGGCGCAGACAATCATCAAGGATAGACATGGAGGAGGGAAGCCATGAAGAAGCTGCTGTATGCGGTCGCATCGCTCGCGATCCTGATGGGCCCGGCGCAGGCCGAGACCAAGTATCGTTTCGCCATCGTGCCGAAGGCGATGAACAACCCGTTCTTCGACGTCGCGCGCGACGGCTGCCTGAAGCGCGCCAAGGAGCTCGGCAATGTCGAGTGCATCTACAAGGGCCCGGTCGAGCACGAGCCGGCCACCCAGGCGCAGATCATCCAGGACTTCATCACCCAGAAGGTCGACGGCCTCGCGATCTCGGTGGCCGACGTCGCGGCGATGACCAAGTCGATCGACGCGGCGACGGCGGCCGGCATCCCTGTCATCACCTTCGACGCGGATGCGCCCGGCTCCAAGCGCCTCGCTTACATCGGCACCAACAACAAAGATTTCGGCCTTGCGCTCGGCAAGCAGCTGCGCGAGCTCCGGCCTGATGGTGGCAAGTACGCCGTGGTGTCCGGCGGTCCCGGTGCCAAGAATCTCGCCGAGCGCGTCGATGGCGTGCGCGAGGCGCTGAAGGGCTCGAAGTGGACGGAAGTGGCGGGCTCGCCGACCTTCTGCAACGACGATCCAGCGCTGGCCGTCCAGCAGATGGCTGACCTCCGCACCGCGACCCCTGACCTCGGCGCCATCGTGCCGATCGGCGGCTGGCCGATGTTCGCGCCCGAGGGCTACAAGGCCTTCGTCAACAAGAACAAGAAGGACATCGATGCCGGCAAGCTGACGCTGGTTGTCGCCGATACCTTGAAGATGCAGCTCGAGCTGCTGCGCGACGGCTATTCCAACGCGCTCACCGGCCAGCGTCCGTTCGAAATGGGCGAGAAGTCGATGGACACGCTGCTCGCGATCAAGAAGGGCGAGAAGGTGCCGGAGGTGATCTACACCGGCCTCGATCTCGTGACCAAGGACAACGTCGCGAAGCTCTTGAACTGATCTGAGTTCCTCCCGGGGAAAACCTGGCGGTCCGGCACCCGGCTTCGGCGGGGTGTCTGGACCGCCTTTTTTTGTTGAGTGGAAGCGCAGACGCGGCCGTTCGGCGCGACCTTCCGCAATGCGTGACGTCACCGAGGTGTGACGCCGTCGCTTGTTTTACTCCGCCGGCATGCCCGTGAAGGCGGGTCCAGTACGCCGTGGCCTATCGTTCAATCATGGCCGCCGCGGCGTACTGGATCATCCGCCTGCGCGGATGAAGACGGTGGTGGTTGGGGCTGTCGGCCTCCACTTCATTGACAGAGCATGATATCTGACTTAAGTCAGATATCATGCTCGATCCGATCGCCCGCGTTCGCCGCTTCAACCGCGCTGTCACCTCGGAGGTCGGCGCGCTCGACACCTCCTTCCTCGGGCGGGGGCGGCCGCTCGGCGCGGCGCGTGTGCTCAATGCGATCGGCCATGGCCGCAGCGATGTCGCCGAGCTGCGCGACTACCTCGCGCTCGATTCCGGGCTGATGAGCCGGCTGCTGCGCGGTCTCGAGGAGGAGGGGCTGGTGATCACCAGGCCGCATCCGGACGATGCGCGCCGCCGCATCGCAAAACTCACCGCCGCCGGCCGTCGCGAGTTCGACGCCTATGAGACGCTCTCCAATGCGCAGGCTCAATCGATGCTGGGGCGCTCCAGCCGGCGCGATGAGCTGCTCGCGGCCATGGACATGGTCGCCGCCGCGCTCGGCCGCGACCGCATCGGCATCGACGAGGTCGATCCGCGCAGCGAACCGGCGCGCTACTGCCTGACCGAGTATTACGCCGAGCTGTCGCGCCGCTTCGCCCGCGGTTTCGACGTCAAGCTGTCGCGCGATCCCGACGCGCTGGATATGTTGGCCCCGCGCGGCGCGTTCTTTATTGCGCTGTCGGACGGGCTACCGCTCGGCTGCGTCGGCCTGAAGGGCTCGGGGCAGGAGATCGCCGAGATCAAGCGGCTCTGGGTCGCTCCTGCAGCGCGCGGCCTGGGCCTCGGCCGGCGCCTGATGGACGCCGCCGAGACCGCCGCGCGACACCTGTCGATCACGACGCTCCGGCTCGACACCAACAGCGCGCTCGGCGAAGCCCAGCAGCTCTACCGCAAGACCGGCTGGACCGAGATCGACCGCTTCAACGACGATCCGTATCCGGATTTGTTTTTCGAGAAGGTGCTTTAGGTTGAGTGCGGCTTGCGTTCGGCTCGAGTTGGCGCGCGATCGCTATAAGGGCACTCGCCGTCTCGGCTGGGCACAATGTGGGATGAAGGTGTGTTCCGTTCAGCTTCTCGACTGGCCAACGCAGGCGGAGCGCCTCTGCACTAGCATGCTCATAGATCGGCGAAGTTTGGAGGTAGCCAACGGGGATATGGCGCCACGGCATCAGGTCCATGTCCTCTTCGAACCAGCTCAGCGTCATAGCGGGAAGGCCATCCTCGAATTGCGCTAACGCGATCGGATTCTGGGACAGCTGGTCCAAGCCGATGAGCGTGGCCCGCTGCGGGTCCTGAACGAACCACCGCGACCAGATTGGAAGAATTCCGTCTGCTGCAGCAATGCGGCGCACGAACTCATGCAGTGCGGGGCGGACCGGCCATGCGCGGCCTCCGTCCGGCGGAATGTCGCCATCGACAATGATGATGCCGCGGACTGGGAGCTTGGTCGCAAGACTGGCGACGAGCGCACTCGCTGAACTGTGGCCGACGAGAATGGAGGCGTCGGTTGGCGCGATGTGATCGAGCAGAAGCCGTGGCCAAGCGCTCCAGGCCGGTGGCGTTGCATGATGCGCGAGAATATCTGGCACTTGCAGCGAGTAACCTAATTTCCGCAGGTGTTCGGCCGTTGGCTGCCAGCTCGACGCGCGCACCATGGGGCCGGCAATCAGGATGAAATCTTTGCTCATGTCGTCTCGATAAAAATGGTCGTTAAGCGGAACTGTTGAAGTCTCAACCCGCCGCGCCGACCAGTGCGACCCTCATGTCGGCTGCCTCGAAGACGCACCTGCCGTCGGCCAGCACGCGGCCGTCGGCGATGCCGAGCACCAGCCGGCCACGCCTGACCTGGCGCATGTCGACCTCGTAGCGCACGCAGCTCACGTCCGGCGTGATCTGGCCGCGGAAGCTGACCTCGCCGACGCCGGTGGCGCGGCCTTTGCCCGGCGAACCCACCAGCCGAGCCAGTAGCCGACCATCTGCCACATCGCGTCGAGGCCGAGGCTGCCGGGCAGCACCGGATCGCCACGGAACAGGCAGTCGAAGAACCACAGCTTCGGCGTGATGTCCAACTCGGCCACCACACGTCCCTTGCCATATCGGCCGCCGTCCACGCTGAGCGCCGTGATCCTGTCCATCATCAGCATGGGCGGCGCCGGCAACTGCGCGTTGCCCGGGCCGAAATAGCCGCCCTCGCTCGACCGGAGCAGGTCATCCTTGGTGTAGGACGATTGCGGCGTGTGAAAATCGCGCGGGTCGGGCATTGCCTCTCTTCCCTTCGGGCCGGGTGAAAAGCGGGCCCGGATGGTGCCGAGCTCGCCTGCGCGATGGAGCGTGGGCACGCGGAACAGCGCATTCAAGCGCTCCCGGAAAATTTCGTTCATCTTGTCGCATGACGGTTGTTCCGCCCGTGCGAAGCCCGCGGACCTCGCCGCGCCCTTTCGCGTTAAGTGACGGGCAACCGGTGGGGTGTTGGATGCGGTGTCTTCAGTGTTGGGGTGATCACAGCGGCCGAAGGGGGCAAGCACGTCAGCGGATGTGTGCAGGCACCTGACGCAAATGCGGCAAGTGAGGCCGATTGAGGCGGTTGTCCGCCTCACTTCACCCCAAGACATGATCGAGCGTATATACCCTGCGTCGCTCGCGCGGGCGGAACGGCAATGGCGAATCGGGAATAGGGCATGGTGACACGATCCTCGGCGGCTCAGAACCTTGCAGCGATGCACCCACCCGGACCGGCTCTCGTGCTTCTGGCGGCCCTGGCGCTGGGACTGACCAGCCCCGTGGCGCATGCCCGGCAGGCGAAGCCCGCGCCGGTGACCGAGGCGACCGCGCCGCGCGCGCATGGCGATCCGATCATGGCGATCGTCTCGATCAAGACGCAGAAGGTCACGTTCTACGATTCGGAAGGCTGGATCTGGCGCGCGCCGGTGTCGACCGGCGTGTCCGGCCGCGAGACGCCGGCTGGCGTGTTCGCCGTGCTGGAGAAGGACAAGGACCACCACTCGACGCTCTATGACGATGCCTGGATGCCGAACATGCAGCGCATCACCTGGAACGGCGTCGCACTGCATGGCGGGCCGCTGCCGGGCTATGCCGCCTCGCATGGCTGTGTGCGCATGCCCTATGGGTTTGCTGAGAAGCTGTTCGACCGCACCTATATCGGCATGCGCGTGATCATCGCCCCCGGCGACGCGGCGCCGGTCGAGTTCTCCCATCCCGCGCTGTTCGTGCCAAAGCCGGACGCGCTGGCCGCCGCGCCGTCGCGCGCGAGCACGCTGAACCGCGAGGCCGAGGAGGCGACGAAGGCCGCCGACGAGGCGAAAGCCGCTGCGGCCGCCGCCGAGCGCGAGGCGAAGTCGGTGAAGTCGAATTTGCGCAAGCTGGAGCAGGCGAAGGCGCGTGCCGATGCCGAGCTCAAGATGGCCGACAAGAAGCTCGCCGCGGTGAAGACCGATCAGGCGAAGCCGGCGGCCGAGGAGGCGCAGCAGAAGGCGGCGGCGAAGGCTGCCGACGCGGCCGCGCAGCTCGACGCCGCCAGGGCGGAGGCTTCCGCCAAGCTCGCCGCCGTCACGACGACGAAGGACGCCGCCAAGGCGGCCGCGGCGAGGAAGGCCGATACGAGCAAGGCGGCGACCGACGCCAGCCTCGCGACCGAGCCGGTCTCGGTCTATATCAGCCGCTCGACCCAGATGCTGTATGTGCGGCGGAACACGCACAAGCCGGCGCGTGACGGCGGTGGCGAGGTGTTCGACACCTCGATCGAGTCGCCGGTGACGATCCGCGATCCCGACCGCCCGCTCGGCACGCATATCTTCACGGCCGTGGCGCAGAACGGCGCGGGCCTGCGCTGGACTGCGGTGACGATCGACGACGGCGACGACGCCAAGGACGCGCTCGACCGCATCACGATCCCGAAGGATGTGCTCGACCGCATCGCACCGACGGCGGTGCCGCGTTCCTCGATCATCGTCTCCGACGAGCCGCTATCGAGCGAGACCAATTATCGCACCGAGTTCGTTGCCGTGCTGAGCAATCAGCCGCAGGGCGGCTTCATCACGCGCAAGCCGACGACCAATGTCGACGTCGTCGCCAGCGGCGATCCATATGATGACGGGTTCGGGAACTTCTTCCAGCGCAGCTGGGATGGCCAGCCGGTCCAGCGCGGCTGGGATGGTCAGCCCGTCGCGCCGCAGCGTCGCCGCGGCCAGGCTCCGACCTATTATCGGCCGGTGCAGCCGGGCTGGTGGTAACCAGCCGGGCTTGTGCCTGACCGCGGGCTGCGGTCAGGCCATCGTTCAAGTCAAATCAGTTGCGGCCGGCAGGGATGACGCCGGGCCACTGCATTACGAAAGGCTGCGGCTCCGACTGAGTCTCCGGCGCGCGCGCCACGCGCTTGATGCGGTGAGGACGGCTGCGCGAGATCGAGCTGGTGGCTTCACGCGCGGTCTCGATCCGCGTCAGTTGCTTGCGCATCTCGCCGGTGCTGGTCCGCAACTGCTCGATGGCCATGTCGGTGTTCGCGGCGGCGGTGCGCATTCCACCGAGCTCGGTCGTGACGTCTTCCTGCGCGGAGCGCAGGCGGATGGCCTGGCGCTTCAGCAGCGCGAGATCCTGCTCGATCTTGTCAGCGGTTTCGCGACGGCGGATCTCGCTGTCGTCGGCGGTGGTCCGCAGCGTCGCGAGGCCGGTCTCGGCGGTCGACAGGCTGGCCCGGAGCTGCAGCAGCTCGCCGGAGGTGTCGTTCTGGCGGTCGCGCAGCTGCGCGGTCTCGGCCTTAAGCTGGGTGATCTCGGAGGTCAATGCGGCGACGCGGGTCTCCAGCGATGATGACCCGATGCCGGCAAAGGACAAGCTGTTGGCCCCGCCGCTGCTCCACCACATCACGCCGGCGCTCGCTGCGAGCGCAAGGCTCAGGACAATTCGTAGAGAGGTTGTGCCGCTGCTCGGCGGAGCATCCGGCGTCTTCACAGTCTTGCGCATCGACACGTCTCCAGGGATTCGATTGCGGCAATTATGACCGTATTAAGGTTTCCAATGTTCTAAGCGCGCCGTGCCGTCGTAACATTTCATCCACGTAGTTTTCCGGAATCTCGCGTGCAGTGATGAGATGGACACGCGGCGCGACACTGGCGGTCCGGTCGAAGCGTGCCGTTCGGGTTTTGCGAGCGTGTCCGCAATGCGTGGATGCCGGGCGAAGCGCGAGGTGGATGGTTCGCCGCAAGCCTTGCATTCGGGCAAAAGACGTCGCGCCTGTGACGGCGATGCGCTAAGTCTCGGGCCATGTCCGACACACCGAGTTCCGCCGCGCCGCCGGCTTTCGACGACCTCGCCGAGGCCATCAGGCACCGCCGCTCGGTCTATGGTCACATCAGCGGCTTGAGAATGGACCGCTTCGCGCCCGGCGAGGCGTGGTCGACCTTGCCCTATCGCCCGGTGTTCGTCGGCGACAGCGACACCGGCGTGATCCATGGCGGCGTCGTCACCGCGATGCTGGATGAGAGCTGCGGCATGGCGGTGCAGCTTGCGCTCGACGGCAGCCGTGCGATCGCCACGCTCGACCTGCGCATCGACTATCAGAAGCCGGCAACGCCCGGGCTCGACATCAAGGCGCATGCCGTATGCTACCGCGTCACGCGCTCGATCGCCTTCGTGCGCGCCACCGCCTATCAGGAGGAGGAGAGCGCGCCGGTGGCGACCGCCACGGCCTGCTTCATGATCGGCGCCAACCGCACCAACATGCTGACGGACCGTCCGGCCTTCGGCGGCGAACCGCCGCCGCTCGATGCGCCCGATGATCCCACGGGGCGGTTCGCGAACAGCCCGTTCGCGCGGTGCCTCGGCATTCGAGTCGCCGATGACGGCACGGCGATCATGCCGTTCTCGCACCGGATCATCGGCAATCCCGTGCTGCCCGCGATCCACGGCGGCATGACCGGGGCGTTCCTGGAGACCGCGGCGATCGTCACCGTCATGCGCGAGCTCGGCGTGGCCGCGCCGCCGAAGCCGATCGGACTGACCGTCAACTATCTCCGGTCAGGCCGCGCGCTCGACAGCATCGCGTCGGCCTCGATCGTGAAGCAGGGCCGCCGCGTCGTCGCCTTCGAAGCCCGCGCCTGGCAGGACGACGCCACCAAGCCGCACGCCACGGCATTCGGCCATTTCATGCTGCGGCCCGAGGCGGGACAGGACCAGGACTGAGAGCGATCAGGATCTGCGCAGGATCTTGTCCATCGCCTTGCCCCGCGCCAGCTCATCGATCAGCTTGTCGAGATAGCGGATCTCGCGCATCGTCGGCTCCTCGATCTCCTCGACGCGGACACCGCAGATCACGCCCTTGATCTCCGACCGCGCCGGATTCATCGCGGGCGCCTGCGCAAAGAAGGTCTCGACATCGGTCTGCTTTTGCAGCTGGGTCTCGAGCTGCTTCTGGTCGTAGCCCGTCAGCCAGCAGATGATCTGGTCCACCTCGGCCTTGCTGCGTCCCTTCTTCTCGCCCTTCGCGACGTAGAGCGGGTACACACTCGCAAAGCTCATCGTGTAGATCTTGTGTTTCGCCATGGCTGCTCCCGCTCCGCCTGCCGTCAAGATCGTTCATGCTGCCTGTCGAGCGAGTCCAAGGCCCAGCGCAATTGGCGCTCGGTGGCGCGCAGCCGGATCTCGTCGGATGCCAGCTTCGCCAGCGCGAGCAGCGTCTTTTCCTGATCGGCGTCGAGCGTGCGCGGTTCATAGTCGATGACGCACAGCGCCCCGACGGCGAAGCCGTCGGGGTCGGTGACGGGCGCGCCGGCGTAGAAGCGAAAATGCGGTTCGCCGGCGACGGCCGGGTTGGTATCGAACGGAGCTTTGCCCGCGAGGTCGTCCACGGCAAAGACGCCCTTCTGCAGAATGGTGTGATTGCAGAACGACCAGCTTCGCGGCGTCTCGGTCATCTGCAGCCCGACCCGCGACTTGAACCATTGGCGGCTGTTGGTCAGAATCGTCAGCAGCGCGACAGGGGCCTTGAGGCTGCGGCTCGCGAGCCAGGTCAGGCGGTCGAAGGCGTCCTCAGGCGCAGTATCGACCAGACCCGAGCGCTTCAGTGCTGCAAGGCGCCGGCCCTCATTCGCGGCGAGCGGAAACGGCGCGCCGTCCACGATGATGTCCCGCGGCGCGTCCCGATCCTGGAGCAGGCTGTGCAACGCAGCCGGCAGTTGGTCTCGCGGCGTCACGGTCACGCGCCGCAAGCTGGCGAGATCGCCGCTCGTCGTGGCCTCGGCTCCTGCGACGGCAAACAGGGCGATCGAGCCGAACGCCGGATTCATGTCGATATGCTTCAGGAACGCCAGCCGGTCCGGATCGGCGTCGGTCAGGTCGACGATCACCGCGGCTGGCTGTCGCGAGCCGATGACGAAGGCCGCGGTGTGAGCATCCTGGTGGATCGCGACGGTGCATTCCGGCACGTCCGCCAGCGCCGTTTCGTAAGCCGCTCGCCGGTCCGCGGAGCACACGACGATGACGAGCGTGGAGTCCAGGACAGGCGCCGGCTTGGTGCGAGCGATCAGCGCTTCGACTTCGGTCCGGTAGACCCGGCGGTGTCCTCCCGGAGTCTTCCAGGAGGTGAGCGTGCCGCCCTCGATCAGCAATTGCGCCGTGCGCACCGAAATCCCGAGCAGCTTCGCCGCCTCGGATGTCGTCAGAACGTCCTTATCCATCGACCGCACCGTATCGGCTGGCAGCATGGTTCGCAGCTTCCGCTGAACCGCCGCACCCGCGTTCACCACATGGGCCGGTTTGGTTCAAGCGCAAGCGCGCCTGCGTGATCACGAAACAATCATATTTAGTGATATTGATAAAATCGATAGATTTGATATTTTCTCTTCGCGCTGCGGCATCATATTACCTATTGTCGGTACGATCCGCCTGCGTCTGCACGTTGTGGATGTGTTGTGTCCACCTCAAACGGAGAGAGAGCCAATGATGACGACCGTGACCCGTGACGACGATCCGCAGCGGACCAGCCTGCGAGCACCCGAAACCAGCACAGGGCACTATGACTTCATCGTCTGTGGCGCCGGATCGTCGGGGTCCGTGGTGGCCGCGCGGCTGGCGGAAGATCCGGCGGTGCGCGTGCTCCTGCTCGAAGCGGGGGGCAGCGACGATGTTCCGGAGGTCATGAGCCCGGCGCAGTGGCCGCTGAACCTCGGCTCGGCGCGCGATTGGGACTTCAGGGCTGAACCCAATCCGCATCTGAACGGTCGGGCCATTCCGCTCAACATGGGCAAGGTGCTGGGCGGCGGCTCGAGCATCAACGTGATGGTCTGGGCTCGCGGACACCGCAACGATTGGGAGCGCTTTGCCGCGGAGGCGCAGGATGCGGCGTGGGGCTATGAGTCGGTGCTGGAGATCTATCGCCGCATCGAAAACTGGCAGGGCACCCCGGACCCGCGGCGCCGCGGCACTGGCGGGCCGGTGCACGTCGGTCCCGCGGCCCATCCGCAGCCGATCGCGCGGACGATGATCGAGGCCGCACAATCCCTGGGGCTGCCGGCGTTCGACAGTCCGAACGGCGCCATGATGGAAGGGCGCGGCGGAGCCGCGATCAACGACCTGATCGTCAAGGACGGGCGGCGTTCGTCGATCTACCGGTCCTACGTGTATCCGCGGCTCGGCCAGTCCAATCTCACGGTGCTGACGGAGACGATGGTCACACGGCTGATCTTCGACGGCCGCTCCGTCGTCGGCGTGGAAGCGATGCGGGATTCGCAGCAATGCCGGTTCATGGCCGGCCGCGAGGTCGTGCTCTCGCTCGGCGCCATCAATACGCCAAAGGTTCTGATGCAGTCCGGCATCGGCCCGGAGGACGAACTCCGCCGTCACGGCATTCCGGTGATCCAGCATCTGCCGGGCGTCGGCCGCAATCACCAGGATCACATCGCCTTCGCCTGCGTCTTCGAATATCGCGAGCCGCAGGCCGTCGGTTACGGCGGTTCGGAAGCGACACTCTATTGGACGAGCGACGCGAGGCTGGCTTGCCCCGACATGTTTCACTGTCAGGTCGAGTTTCCGGTCGTCAGCGCCGAGATCATGGGGCCCGACGTTCCGGAGCATGGCTGGACGATGTTCGCGGGCCTCGCACATCCGAAGAGCCGCGGCACGCTGCATCTGTCCGGGCCGGGTCCGGACGATCCCATCCGAATCGAAGCCAACACGCTGTCGCACCCGGATGACCTTGCCGCGGCCTACGCCAATATCGAGCTGTGCCGCGCCCTGGGCGGCGATCCAGCCTTCAACAGGCTCGTGAAGCGCGAAGCGCTTCCCGGCAAGCGCGACAAGGCCGCGATGGAAACCTTCGTGCGCAACGCCGCCGTCACCTATTGGCACCAGTCGTGCACGGCCAAGATGGGACAC
The DNA here is from genome assembly GCF_051167855.1 of Bradyrhizobium sp. HKCCYLRH3099. Lineage (NCBI taxonomy): Bacteria > Pseudomonadati > Pseudomonadota > Alphaproteobacteria > Hyphomicrobiales > Nitrobacteraceae > Bradyrhizobium > Bradyrhizobium sp. HKCCYLRH3099. The sequence goes on along the minus strand of NZ_JBNPTW010000001.1, from coordinate 1,093,026 downwards.
GACGCGATGTCCGTCGTCGATGGCAAGCTGAAGGTCTACGGTGTCGACAGGCTGCGCATCGCCGATGCGTCGATCATGCCGGAGATCACCAGCGGCAATACGATGGCGCCCTGCGTCGTGATCGGCGAGCGCGCCGCCGACATCATCAAGGCCGCGCATGGCGTGAACTGACATCGCGCGACCGGCCCGCATCGTATCCTCACGGACCGGTCCCTCGAATTCACACAGATCCATTCTCGTGCCGCTCGGTTGCGGGCGGCACGCCAGCTTGCTCTGCTGACAGCTATCAAGAGAGATTTTTCAATGACAAACGAATTGACGCTGCTCGTCCTGCACGTCCGTGTTTGGCTCGACATCCGGGTTGCGGCCTATCTTCAGCGGCGGGCCGCGATAATTCAGGCACGCAACCGGCGGGCGGCGCGGGGCGATGTTCGACCCTTCGACAGCGTGACGATGCCGATCTCGTCGGGCGCGCCCCGGCGGCTCGTGCTGGTTCTGATCTGAGGCCGCCTGCATCGTCTTGCCTTGCTCTGTCACCGGCGTAGTCACCCGCTATCCCGCCACGAACATCGGAAACGACACGCCGAGCGACCATGCCAGGATCAGGCCGAGGCCGACGCCTTCGGCGACCGGCGAATTGGTCCTGCGGCCGACGCTGCCGCCGATCAGGCCGAACACGATGAAGAACAGCACGATCACGGGGATGATGATCAGCAGGAAGAACAGCCGCCTGACGTCGAGCGCCACGGCGCCGCCGAGCGACGCCAGAAAGGCGGCACGGATGAACAGCGTGCGCCAGAGCGCGGCGCGACCGCCCTGATTGGCGATGCTGTCGGCCAGCATGTAGGGAACGGCGCCCACGGCGATCGCGGCGATGATCGGCAGGCGCGCCGGGATCGGCATGAAGGAGGCGACGTAACGGTCGAGCGCGCCGCCGAAGCCGAGGATTCCGTAGGCCGCCAGCGCGAGCGCCGCGAGCCAGGCGACGCGGCCGAAGCGAACGCCCTGCAGACGCAGCAGCGCCAGCGACAGCCCGCCATAGACCAGAAGATGCACCGCGAGGTAGTCGGCGACCAGCACCGGCAGGAAGCTTGTGTCGACGAAGCGCAGCGCGACCGGTGTCACCACCGCGGGCACGAGCGTGGCGATCAGCAACTGGCGCAAGGCGATCGCAGGCGGCGGCGCAGCGCGTTGCGGCAGCAACTGGGCCAGAGGCCAGGCCAAGAGCACGATGCCCGCAAGCAGCAGCACGATGGCGCCGCCGGTCGCGGCGACCGGGCCGCTGCTGCTGCGGCCGAACGCCTGGTCGAGCCACCTGCGTGCCTCGCGCAGCGCCGTCGCTGAATACAAGACGCTCACATGCTCGACGTCAGGCGCCACGACGGCGCGACGGCCGCCGCCTTGAGCGGGATCGCCCACGGTCTGGCCTTCATCCGCGGCGGCATCGGCGAGCCTCAGATTGCGCAGCGCATCGCGGCGCAGCGCCGACTCCCATTCCCCGGTGATGATCAGCAGGTCGCGCGGCGCGTTCGCGGTGACTGCCTGCGAGAACATCGAGATCGCCACCGTCGCGCCGATGCGCGGATCGGCCAGCGCCTGACGTACGATGATGTCTGACGCCATGGAGTGACCGAGCAGGGCCACGCGGCCATCGGCGCCCGGAAGCGCCAGCGCCGCGTCGGTGACGCGCCCGATCTCGCTCATCAGCTTCCGCGTTGTGCCGTCGATACGCGTGACATCGCCCGACATCGGCGCGGGGTTGCGGCCATGGCCCTCGAAGTCGAACGAGACGGCAAGATAACCCGCGTGCGCGAGCGTCAGCGCATAGGCCTCCATGAACTGGCGCGAGCCCGCGAAGCCATGGGCGATGACCACCACGGGTGCGGAGACCGCGTCACCGCGCCGATAGATGGTGATGGGCGTGGTGTCGACCTGGCCTTGCGTGATGGTGAGGCCGGCGCGCTCCGTCTCCAGGCGCCAGATGCCGGCCGCGCAGAGCGCAAGCCCGAGCAGCGCCGCAGCCAGCAGCGCCATCGCGCGCGCACGCTTCGCAGTTGATGGGCGCGGCGCGCCTGACATGACCTGCTCCATTGCAGCCGATTTTAGCGCAGGGACATCCGGGGTAAACAGTCGGCGTGCGTGGAGAGGGCCGGCATCGAACGAAACCGGGGCCGCTTCGTTGACGACAGCGCTGCGGGAACCATATTCGATGAGCCCGCCGCGGCGACAAGGAGGATGCATGAAACCGGACGTGATCTGCCTGATGGCCTCGAGCGTCGACGGCCGGACATGGCCGAGCCGCTGGCGCCCGAAGGGCTCGGGCGACCTGTTCGAGCAGGTGCATGACAAGCTCGGCGGTGATGCTTGGCTGATCGGCCGCGTCACCGGCCAGGAGTTCGCCAAGGGCAAGTCTTATCCGGCAACGACCACGGAGCGCTTCCCGCGCGAGCATTGGATCAGCCGGCGCGATGCCAAGGTCCATGGCGTCGTGCTCGATGGCCACGGCAAGATCTGCTGGGGCCGCTCCGACATCGGCGGCGATCCAATCGTCGTCGTGCTGACGGAAGCCGTCTCGGATGCCCATCTCGCGGGTCTGCGCAGCGAGGGCGTGTCCTACATCTTCGCGGGTGAGACCAGGCTGGATCTGCCGCGCGTACTCGACATCCTCGCGCGCGAGCTCGGCGTGAAGCGCCTGCTGCTCGAAGGCGGCGGCCATGTCAACGGCACGTTCCTGCGGGCAGGGCTGATCGATGAGCTCAACCTCGTGCTGTGCCCGGCGATCGACGGCGCGAAGGGCGCGCCGATGGTGTTCGATTCCTCGGAGGACGAGTCCGACCAGCGCGCGCCTTTGACGGCGATGACGCTCGAAAGCACGACGGCGCTGGAGGGTGGCGCGCTATGGCTGCGCTACAAGCTCGCCAACGGCGCTGATCTGCCGGCGCAGGCCAGCCATGGCTGAGCGGCGCCGCGACCACATCATCATCGTCGGCGCCGGCGCAGCCGGCCTGATGGCCGCGCGCGAGCTCGCGCGCGCCGGCCGCAAGGTCACGCTGCTGGAGGCGCGCGAGCGCTGCGGCGGCCGCATTCATCCCTTGCCGGAGAGCGAGTTCGGCTATCGCGCCGACGCCGGCGCCGAGTTCATTCACGGCGATGCGCCGGTCACGCACGCGCTGATGGCCGAGGCGGGGCTGAGGTCGGTGCCGGTCGACGGCGCGCGCTGGCATGTGAGGAACGGCGCGTTCTCGCCGGACGATCCCGCCGACCGGCAGATGCGGCGGCTGTACGAGGTTGCGCGGCAGCTCGATCAGGACATGACGGTGACGGCGCTGCTCGATCGCCATTTCGCCGGCGAGGACTTCGCGGCGCTGCGCCAATCCGTGCTCAGGACGGTGCAGGGCTATGACGCCGCCGATCCCGGCCGCGCCAGCGTGTTCGCGCTGCGCGACGAATGGATGGGCGGCGAGCGCGGGGCGCAGGGCCGCATCGTCGGCGGTTATGCATCGTTGGTCGATTTCCTCGTGGAGGAGTGCCGACGTCTTGGCGTCGCATTCCAGTTCGGCGCGGTTGTCAGCGCTGTCGAGACGGCAGAGGAGGGCGTCGTCATCCGCTGCGCCGACGGGCGAGTCGAGCACGGCGATCGCGTCATCCTGACGGTGCCATTGCCGCTGCTGCAGACCATTGTACTGCCGCCGGGCATGCGCGCTCCGCAGGCCGCGGCCGACGCCATCGGCTTCGGCAACGTGATCAAGCTGCTGCTGCGCTTCGAAAGTTGCTGGTGGCGCGGAAGCCGTACGGAAGATCTCTCGGATATGCTGTTCGTATTGTCCGATGCCGAGGTGCCGGTGTGGTGGACGCAGCATCCGAGCGAGCACGCGGTGCTGACCGGCTGGCTCGCCGGCCCGCCGACCCACGCGTTCGCGGCCATGACCGAGCCGGAGCTGATCGCATGCGGCCTATCGGCGCTCGCCTCGATCTTCGCGCGGCCGGCGAGCGCGCTGCGGCACGAGCTGATCGCGGCGCGTGCCGTGGATTGGTCCAAGGATCCGTTCGCGCGCGGCGCCTATTCCTATGCGACGCTCGCCTCGCATCAGGCGCAGGACGCATTGTCGCGCGCGGACGGCCCGCTGCTGATCTCCGGCGAAGCGCTGTATCGCGGGCGCGACATGGGCACCGTCGAAGCGGCGCTGGCGAGCGGCCTCGACACGGCGCGGCGGCTGCTTGCCATCTGAGCGCGTCGCGTGCATGACGTGGCGTCCGCACGCTCTGCGGACGTCAATTGTCCCGGACCAGAAAGGATCGTCATGCTCGACCACGTCGGCTTTCCCGTCTCCGACTTCGCTCGCGCCAAGGCCTTCTATGCAGCGGCGCTCGCGCCGCTTGGCTACGTCCTGATGATGGAGATCACCGACGCGCAGACCGGAGGCCACGGCGATCACGCCGGCTTCGGTGACGGCCGCCCGGACTTCTGGATCGGCACCGGCGGCAAGGCGGCGACCTCCACGCATGTCGCGTTCCAAGCCAGGGATCGCGCGACCGTCGATGCGTTCTACCAGGCGGCCATCGCGGCGGGCGGCCGTGACAATGGCGCGCCGGGACTGCGGCCGCATTATCATGCGACCTATTATGGCGCCTTCGTACGCGATCCCGACGGCAACAATGTCGAGGCGGTCTGTCATACGCCGGAGTGAGTGATCCCCAGGCGGACTACGCCATCACCGGCATGTGCTCCGCTGCGGCGGCGAGGCTCGGCGCCACCACGATCTCGAGCTGCTGGCGCAGCCAGCGGTGCATCGGGTCATCATGGTGGCGCAGGTGCCAGACCATGTACATCGGCATGGGCGGGCAGGGGACCGGCACTGGCGCCACGGCGAGCCCTCGCAGCATGTAGGCGCGCAGCAGGCCCGGCAGGGTCGCGATCATGCGGCTGCCGCGCAGGAACGGGCCGATGCCGCCGAAGCCCGGCACTTGTGCGACGAACCGCCTGACGAGGCCGCGCTCGGCCAGGACCTCGTCGATATCAAGCCGGCGACGTGGCTCGTAGACGACGGTGACGTGATCGCTGGCGAGATAGTCCTCCAGGCTCCGCGGCGGCTCGCGCTGGCTTGCATCGTAGAACACGCGGTAGCTGTCCTCGAACAGCCGCTTCTGCAGGATGTCGCTGCCCTCGGGCGGGCGCGGCGTGATGATGAGCTGGCAATGCTCCTCACGCAGCATCTCCGGCGTCGGCGCGCCCGACGGGATCACGCGCAGGCTCAGGCCCGGCGCCTGCGCGCGGGCGTAGCGCAGCAGCGAGGGCAGCAGCAGGTCGCGCTGCAGGTCATTGGCGGCGATCGTCACTTGCGCGGAGATCTTGGCCGGCTCGAACGCGGCGGCATGCGAGAAGCCGCGGAGATCGTCGAGCAGGGCGCGGGCGCGCAACGCCAGCAGTTGCGCATGCGCCGTCGGCACGATGCCGCGGCCGGACTTGACGAACAGCGGATCGCCGGTGATGGCCCGCAATTTGTCGAGGAGATGGCTGACGGCCGATTGCGTCACGCCGAGCCGCTGCGCGGCGCGCGTCACCGAACCCTCCTCGATCACGGCGAGCAGGAGCTGCAGCAGATGGCCGTCGAGGTCCAAATGATCGAATTGGCTCATGGATCAGATCAGGCGGGCAGCCTTTATCGGATGTGTTTCCCGGCGATACTGGCGGGCATGGATCACGCCGCTTTTGATCCAGATCAAACGCGCGCGGTCAGAACGCTTTCAGGGGAGGTTTCAATGTCCGCCACATCGGCCCGGCAGCCCGTGCCCGGCACCACCATCTTCGACGGCGAGCAGGCTCGCAAGGGCTATGCGCTGAACAAGATGTGCTACTCGTTCAACGATGCCGCCAACCGCAAGGCCTTCGTCGCCGACGAGGACGGCTATTGCACGAAGTATGGTCTCAACGACCAGCAGCGCGCCGCGATCAAGAACCGCAACGTGCTGCAATTGATCGAGGCCGGCGGCAACGCCTATTACCTCGCCAAATTCGCCGGCATCTTCGGGCTCGACATGCAGGACATCGGCGCGCAGCAGACCGGACTGACCAAGGAGCAGTTCAAGGCCAAGCTTCTGGCGGCACGGGGGTAATCATCATGGCAAAGATCGTCGGCAGCATCACCACCTCGCACGTTCCGGCCATCGGCGGCGCGATCGCCAAGGGACTGCAGCAGGATCCCTATTGGAAGCCGTTCTTCGACGGTTTCCCGCATGTCCGCGAATGGCTTGCCAAGGTGAAGCCGGACGTCGTCGTGCTCGTCTACAACGACCACGGCCTCAACTTCTTCCTCGACAAGATGCCGACCTTTGCGATCGGCGCCTGCGAGAGCTATGGCAATGCCGACGAGGGCTGGGGCATTCCGCAGACCGCGCCGTTCAAGGGCGACAGCGAATTGTCGTGGCACCTGATCGAGCATCTGGTGAAGGAGGATTTCGACCTCACCACCTGCCAGGAGATGGTGGTCGACCACGCCTTCACCCTGCCCATGGCGCTGTGCTGGCCGGACCAGAAATGGCCGGTGCGCGTCGTGCCCGTGGTGGTCAACACGGTGCAAGCGCCGCTGCCCTCGGCCGCGCGCTGCTACAAGCTCGGCCAGGCATTGGCGCGCGCGATCGAGTCCTGGCCGAAGGACGAGCGCGTCGTGGTGATGGGCACCGGAGGCCTGTCGCACCAGCTCGACGGCGAGCGCGCCGGCTTCATCAACAAGGATTTTGACGAGAAATTCATGGCCAGCATGGTCGATGACCCCGCCTGGGCGACGAAGTTTTCGACGACGGAGCTGGTCGAGCTGTCGGGCACGCAGGGCGTCGAATTGCTGAACTGGATGGTCGCGCGCGGCGCCTTGCCGGAGAAAGTCCGCAAGGAGCACGCGAACTATCACATCCCGATCTCCAATACGGCGACGGGGCTGATGGTGCTGGAGCCGGCGTAGCGAGGGACCCCTTCTGGCGCGGTTTGACCAATGGCCCGATCAAGGCACGAGGGCGGGCATTTCGCCCCTCGCGCCTTCCTATTGAGGGGAGAGTGAACGGCCCACCGCCACATTGAGTCGAATTTTGGGCGGCTCGCGGCGAAAAACCGGCTGAAACGTCGCATTGCCGCGTCAACTCAAACGCGCTACCTCCCTATATGCACATTGACGTGTATATTGGACTCGCGCGCGTTGCTAGATTTCAGACACCGATTTGAACCCCGCGTGGATCATTGGGATCCCGTGCGGAGACCATTTCCGGATACGCCGGCGTGACAGTCAGCATGGCCGGCGCTCCGCCGGGCCGCATCAAGGTGCTGCACGCCTACAAGGTCTTTGTCCCCGATATGTTCGGCGGGATTCCGCATGTTATCGAGACGATCACCGCATCCGCCGCGATGTCATCCGCGGTGGTCGCGCCACGGTCGTTTGGGTGGGGCGGTCGCGATCAGCGCGGGACGACGAGGGTTCAACGGGTCGCATCGCTCGGCACGCTGTCGTCCGTGCCGCTGGCCCCGACCTACCCGTTCGCGATGGCGCTCCTCGCGTGGGATGCAGATGTCGTCGCTCATCACGCGCCGTTTCCGCTGACGGATCTGGCGTTGCTCGGGCTGCCCGAACACGTCGCGCTCGTCATCCATTGGCATGCCGATATCGTTGGTCGGGAATGGCTGAAGCGCGGCGTCGCGCCCTTGATCCGGCGTTCGTTGACAAGGGCCGACCGCATCGTCGTGACCGACGATACGATGCTGGAGAGCAAGGCTCTCGCCTGCTTCCGTGACAAATGCACGACCGTGCCGCTGGGATGCGATGTTCGCTACTGGGGGACGCTGGACGGACCAATGGCGCAACGGGTCGCCGAGCTCCGCCGCCGGAAGCCGCGTCTGGTCGTCGCCGTCGGGCGGCTCGTCGGCTACAAGGGGTTCGACGTGCTGCTTCACGCAGCAAAGCATGTCGATACCGATGTCGTCGTGATCGGCGACGGCGTGCTTCGGCAGCCGCTGTCACGGCTGGCCCAGCAACTCGGGATCGCCGAGCGTATCGAGTTTCGCGGCGGCGCCGACCGCGACGACGTCAAGGCGCACATGCACGCCGCCGCCGTCGTCGTCGTCCCGTCGGTCACGGACGCCGAGGCCTTCGGACTTGTGCAGATCGAGGCGATGGCCGCAGGACGTCCGGTCATCAACACGGCGCTGCGAACCGCCGTGCCGCGCGTCGTGCGTCATGGACTTGAAGGACTGACGGTGCTGCCCGGTGATGCGCCCGCGCTCGCCAAGGCGATCGCGCGCCTGCTTGCTGATCCCGACTTTGCCGCGCGGCTTGCGGCCGGCGGGCGACAGCGGGCCTTCGCGGAGTTCGATCAGTCGGTGTTTCAGTCCCGCATCGAAGCGGTCTACGCCGACGCGCTGGCGCGGCGGCGACGCCGTGTCGCGATGGCCGCGCCATGAGGGCGCAAGGCGGCGCATCGCTCGTGATCGGCGTCGAAGCCGGCCTGATCAGAGGGCCGCGCACCGGGGTCGTCAATTATACGATCCACATGGTGCGCGCATTGCTGGCCCGCGATCTGCCGCCACAATTCGCGGCGCTGGGGGGCGGGCGCTGGTCCGCTCTCGATTTGCAGGGGCTCGATGAGCTGGTAGGCGATGCCGACGGGATCGCCTCGACGCCGCGGCCCGCAACCGTGCGGATCGAGGCTGCCCTGCGCCATCGTCTGGCGCGGTTTTCACCGCTCCGCTCAGCCTATCGCGCGTTGCGGCGCCGGCGTTTTCGAAACGCGGCGCTTCCTGCGCGGCTCGATCTGTTCCACGCCTTCAACTTCATGCCGCCGGTCAGTTTGTCGGTGCCGGTCGTCCCCGTCATTCACGATCTATCCGTGGTCAGATATCCGGAATTCCATCCCGCGGACCGGGTCAGGCTGCTCCGCGGACTGGCCGATGTGGCGGCGCGGGCGCCAGCGATCCAGACCGTTTCCGAGTTCTCGAAGCGAGAGATCAAGGCAATCCTGGGGATCGCCGGCAACAAGATCGTCGTCGCCCCGCCTGCGGCGGCAGCGATCTTCAGGCCGTTGGGCGAGGCGGCCTGCACCACGCATCTCGCCGCGCGGGACTTGCGTTTCGGCCGCTATGTGCTGGTGGTCGGCACGCTCGAGCCGCGCAAGAATCTCCGCACGCTGGTGGACGCCTTCAGCCGCCTGCCGGCGCCAACCCGAGCCCGATGCCCGATGGTCGTCGTGGGCATGACAGGGTGGGGCGATCTCGCGCTGCCGGCGGCCACCGAGCGGTTGAGGGCCTCCGGCCACCTCCGGTTTCTCGGCGCAGTGACCAACCGCGAACTGCGCTCGCTTTACGAGGGCGCCCGGCTGCTGATCATGCCGTCCATCTATGAGGGCTTCGGCATGCCGGTGGTGGAGGCTCTGGCGTGCGGGACGGCTGTCGCTCATAGCAGCGATACGGCGATGGACGAGATCACCGCCGGTCTCGGCCGGCGCGCCGCGGCGCTGGATGTGGAGGGGTGGACGCACGTCCTCGACGAGGCGGCAAATGGTGACGCCCATGCCGATCCCTTGCTGCGCGAGCAGCGGCTTCTCCGTGCCCGCTCCTTCAGCTGGCAAGCCAGCGCGGATCGCGTCGCCGAGCTCTACCGAAGCCTTTCCTGATTCATGGGACGAGGCGACGGATCGGAGGTCGGCGCCAGACGCGCGATGGCGGCCTCCACATCCGCTGCAATGGCGCGGTCATCGCATTGGGCTGGCCCGCGCGCCCCGATCCATTGCGGCACGTCGGCCAGCACCGCGGCGATGTCCCGCGCGTGATCGGGCTCATTCAGCAGAACGAAGGAGAAGCCGCGGCGCAGGCGGACGGTCTCGATGACGGCGGGCAGAGGGGCTGCACCGGGGCCGCCGATGATCCGGCTGAACGGCTCCAGCAACCGCAGCAGCTTCCGGATCCAGCGCGGCTGCGGGCAAGCGCCAAGCAGCGCCGCGCTGGATGCGCCACGCTGCTCGACCATCTCGCGGATCGCGGAGCGCCGGAACTCGCGCTGCGACACCAGCAGTTCGGCCACGGCGAATCCCCGCGCGGCGAGCAATCTGAGGCGCTGCTCCCGAACTGAGTCCGGGCCGCTCGCAGTCTTGACCGAACTGACATGGAGAACAGGCAGGCGAGGCCGCACTGTGTGCTCGCTGGTATCGGTGAGCCAGGCGGTCATCCGATGCCATTGCCTCACGGCATCGGCAGCCAAGATCTCCTCACCGCTGCGCGGGCGCGCGATCAATGCGGCGGCCATGTCGGGCCAGCCGCGCCAGTCGGTCAGGAAGAGCGCGGCTCCGTTCGAGTGCTCCTGCTCGGCGGACATGCCGGAGGCGGCGAGCACCGGCTTTCCCGCCAAGGCCGCTTCAAGGAACACCCGGCTCACCCGCCAGCCATAGGCATCAGGATCGTAAGGCAGCAGGATCACATCGGCGAGCCGAAGCAGCGCGCCATAGGCCTCGTCCGAAAGATCGTCGGGATGAACCAGCGTACCGGGATGGGTCGAGACAGCATCGATTTGCGGCCGTGCTCCGTCACCGATGTCCGGCCGCTGCAGCAGCAGCCGATAGCGCGGGTTTGCGTCGGCTAGCGCTCCAATGATGGTAGGAAGCAGAGCTGCGCCCTTGTCGGACCGCATCCTTCCGGGGCACCAGGCCAAGCGTCCTCCGTCGCGCCGGAATGCGGTCAGGCTGTCCAGGAGCGCTCGTTCCTGCGGTGGAAGCGGCGTCTCATACATTGTAGTTGATGAACCCGTCAGGCGCGCGATCTCGTCGTCGTCGAAGACATCGCCGATGCCGTCGACGGCCACGCCGAGCAGGTCCTGCAGTCTTGCTGCCAAACGGCGGTTGGTTGCGAAACAGCCGATCCGATCGGCCCATCCGCTGCCCTGCACGCGCCAGCGCAAGGCGCCGACGTCGAGCGGCCGGTACCACGACGTGTAAAGCTCCGGCTTCTCGTGAAACATGAGCGCCATGCGCGGCGGGGCGGCGAGAAACAGCGGCAGCGCCAGCAACTCGGCAAGCATCGCGACGGTGGCTGTCGGCACCAGCACGCGCAGCGCATCCGACCGGGCGGCCTCGATGTCGATGGCCTCGAGCACCGCGCTCGCGAAAGGAGAGAAGGTGCTGGTCTCGAACATCCGGTCGGTGGCCGCTCGCGCGGCAGAGCTGTCTCGCCGTTCGTAGTAGGACCGCGCAAATGTCGGGATGACCTCCGCGCCCTCGATTCGTGACGGGCCGCGATAGGCGGCGTTCGCCAGGATACGGGCGGACCATCCAAGACGTTCCAGGCGGCGGGTCAGCGCGATCGCATAGCGCCAGGGATGACCGAAGCTGCCTTGCAGGTGCGGCTCGACGATCAGGACAGTGGCTGTCATGCGACGGAAATCACCGGAGCGTCGTACCGGTCGAGCAAAGCGCTGACATGTTCGCGGTAGCGCTGGCCGATGACGGCCCAATCCGCGCAGGCGAGCGCGGCCGCGCGCGTCGCCGCCCCGATCCGCCGCAACGTCTCGTCATCGCGCAGTGCGAGCTCCGCAAGGCGCCGCCCGAATTCGGCGGGCTCACATAGAATGAACTGATCGCGCAGCTCCGGCGGCACGCCGCGCGCGCCGAACCGGGTCGACAGCACCGCCAGCCCGCCGGCGGCATATTCGAAGGTCTTGATGTTCGAGCCCGAGCCGCTCTCGATCGGGTTGAGCGCGATGTCGCTGACCTGGAAGGCAAGCCATTTGGTGCTCTCGTCGACCTCGCCGAGACGGATCACGTTGACGGCATGGGATCGCTTCAACGCCTGATAGCCGCAGACCGATCCGACAAAAAGGAAGGTGATCTCGGGCATCCGGGCAGCCAGCGCCAGGATGCGGTCGGCCGCTTCGAAGTTCGGATAATGATAGGAGCCCGCGAAGATGGCCAGCCGCCCCGTACGCGTGTCGTGCAAGGCGTGACGAATGCGCCGGCGCGCCTCGGCGGTCAATGTGGGGACGCCGCGCGCGTCGACGCCGTTGGCCACCAGATGAAGCGGGACACGCTCGACATCGTAGTCGTCGCGCAGCCCCTGAATGTCGTCTGGCGAGCAGCACACGATGAGATCGGCCTCGTCAACGGCCGTGGTCTCCACAGCGCGGACGGCGTCCAGCAGAGCGGGGTGCTGCTCCAGCAACGGCGCCTTCAGGCGGACTTCCACGTTGTGGGCGTCATAGATCAGCGGAATCGGCTGCGCGCAGCGGGCGTCCAGCAGCGCATGAATGGAATAGGGGTGCGAGCTGACGCACAGGTCGGCGCCGGCGAGGCGTGCGGCCAACGCGGCCTGGTAGTTGCGGCATTTGGCCCAATGCAGCGTATAGGCCGCATCGGAGGCCATCTCGACTGTCTGCTCGATCGCGTCGAGTTGCCGGTCGTAGCCGGGATCGGTCTTGATCCGGATTTCCCGCAGGTGCGGATTGAAGGTGATGATGCGGTCGCGCCCCCTGATCTGCGGTGTGACGATCTCGACGTCGAACGTCCGCGACAGCTCGCGCGCAAGGAAGAAGATGCGCCGCTGGCCGCCGTGCATCACGGGCCAGACGGGATAGAGATTGGCGATCACGACACGGCGGCGCGACGGCGCGGGTGAAGGCTTGCCCTGTGGCTGTCGCAGCGATCTCAGCAACATCCGGCGCAGCGACGTGTCCGGAGCGAGCCGGGTCCCGAGACGGCGCGCGCGCCAGCGGAAGAAGGCAAATGCCAGACGCCCTGCTGTGGCAAGGCCGAGCCCCGTCAGGCGCCGATGCAGATGCCACAGCAGGCGATCGACCAGGCGGATGTTGGTCCGGATGCGGCGCCCGTCCTTGCGGTTCGCAGCATCGAGCTCGATGAGGAGGTCGAGCTTCTGCCACATGTGAAGATCGCTGGCGGCGATCTGGTATTGCGCCGGACCAGGCAGGCGCCCGCGCAGCGCGGCCGTCGCCGACGCGACGAAGTCGCGGCCGTCCAGAGCGATCAGATCTTCGACCGCGTATTCATTGTGAGCCGACAGGAGCGTGAGCAGGTCGGCGAGACCGCCGCTGTCGCCTTCGACGTAGCGGCTCTCGCGAACGTCCTGCGCGAATTCATAAGGATGGAATTTGCTCCAGTGCTCCAAGGTCGCGCGAAATCTGGAGCTCTGATCCGGACTTTCCACAATGAACCAACGTCAGCAATGACATTACACACGAGGCGCCGGCGGCAACATCGCAGCCGGCATCGACAAGAAACACAGTCCATGCTTCTTATCGAGCAGACCTGATGATGTCGAGTCGGTGCCGGCCCGCCGCATCGCGACGCATCGAGCGAATGCCGCGTGACGAAGGTCACTGTCTCTTCGTCCGGTCGTTCCCCGATTTCAGCTTCATCATGAACTGCTTGAACGCCGGGCCGAACTCGGCGAACAGCGGCTCGCGGCGATGCTTCAGCATCACGCCGCCGAGCAGCTTCAACCCGGCGACGAACGCCTTGCGCTCGTGGTCGTCGTTGAACAGGCCGCGGCGCTGGATGCGCGCGACGATCTCGTTGAGATCGTCATGGCTTTGGAATGTGAAATCATAACTGGGGCCCGCGTGGCCGTCGCTGCGCGGGCTGATGTCGGTGACTTCGATGGCATAGGCGTGGGGCATCTCGTCGATCTCTCGATGATTGGCCGCGGATCAGGCTGCGCCGTCGTCGCCCTGGATCTCGGCGATCGCGCGGGTGAGGATGTCGCTGACACGCTTGGCCTCCGCCTCGCTCCAGCCCGGTCGGTGCATCTTGAGCGCCATCTTCAGCGTCTGCACCGCCTGCAGCACCTGCTCCGGCGGGTGCATGCCGCCCATGGCGCGGGCCATGATGCGCATCCGGCTGAGAAGGCCCTCGATGGCGGCTGCGTCGTCCTTCAGCGCATGGCGGCCGGCCTCGGTGATGGCGAACAGCTTCTTGCCGCCCTCGGCTGATGCGGCTTCGATCTGGCCCATGTCCTCGAGCAGGCTGAGGATCGGATAGACCGAGCCGGGGCTCGGCGAGTAGGCGCCGCCGACCAACTGCTCGACGGCCTTGATCAGCTCGTAGCCATGTCGCGGCTTCTCGCCGATCAGCCACAGCAGCAGGCTGCGCAGGTCGCCGGGGCCGAAGAAGCGACCGCCGCCGCCACGGCCGAACTCCTCGCGGCCGCCGCGCCGTCCATCGCCTTCAAACCGGCCCGGCCCGCGATGGCGGCCGAAACCGGGACCGCGGCCGGCCAGGCGAGCGTCTTCACCCCCCTCGTCGAAGCCGTGGTGTCGCTCATGGCGGCGATGATGACCCCAGCCGCGATGCTCGCGCTCCTCGTCCCAGCCGTGGCGATCGAAAGTCCAATGATGATGTCTCATACGATATGATCTCCGTTTCATACGAACGATATATCGTTTATGTGCATCGTTTGTCAACAACGATCGACTGGGCGCCTCGAACGGTGAGCCAAGCACCTGATATATTGAGCCTTTCGTTTGCTATGGAGCGGCCGCCACGGCGGTGTCCGCGTTCGTCGCATGCGCTGTGCCGCGGTGGGCGATCAGGGCGTAGGCGACGGGGACCACGAACAGCGTGAACAGCGTCCCGATGGCGAGCCCCGTCGCGATCACGAGGCCCATGTTGAAGCGCGACACCGCGCCGGCGCCGCTGGCGGTGATCAGCGGGATCACGCCGAGCACCATCGCCGCCGTCGTCATGAGGATCGGCCGCAGTCGGATGGTGGCGGCCTCGATGATCGCCTCGGTGCGGTCCTTGCCCTGTTCGCGCAGCTCATTGGCGACCTCGACCATCAGGATGCCGTGCTTGCTGACGAGCCCCATCAGCGTGACCAGGCCGACCTGGGTGTAGATGTTGATGCTGGCGCCGCCGAGCCCGAGGCTGATGAAGATCAGCGCACCGGCGAGCGACATCGGCACCGACACCAGGATGATGATCGGGTCGACGAAGCTGTTGAACAGGGCGGCGAGCGCGAGGAAGATGATGATCAGGGCGAACACGAAAGTCGTGACGAAGCCGCCGGATTCCTGCTCGAGCTGTCGAGAGGCGCCGCCATAGTCGATCGAATAACCCGACGGCAGCGATGTCGCGAGCTCCTTCAGGCTGTTGAGCGCATCGCCCATCGCGACGCCCGGCATCGCCACGCCCGAGATCGTCGCTGCGTTGATCTGCTGGAAGTGGTTGATCGATTCCGGGATCGTCTTGTGCTCGAGCCGGGCGACGGTCGACAGCGGCACCATCGTATTGCCGCTGGTGCGGATCGAATAGTCGAGCAGCTGGTTGTCGGTGAGACGGTCGTTTTGCCGGACCTGGGGAATCACCTTGTACGAGCGGCCCTCCAGGCTGAAATAGTCCAGATAGTTGCCGCCCAGCATGGTCGCGAGCGCGCCGCCGAGATCGCTCATTTTCAGGCCGAGATCGGCCGCCTTGTCGCGGTCGAAGACGACGGTGGTCTGCGGCTTGTCGATCTTCAGGTCGGTGTCGAGGAAGATGAACTTGCCGCTCGCGAGCGCCTTGGCCATGAAGTCGCGCGAGACGTCGTTGAGCTCGGAAAACGCACCCGTTGTGCCGATCACGAACTGGACCGGCAGGCCGTTGCTGCCCGGCAGCGGGGCGGGCTGGAAGGCGACCGAGCGGGCGCCGGCGATGCCGTTCAGCATCTGCTGGAATTCCGGCTGCAGGGTCTTGGTCGTCGCCTTGCGCTGATCCCAGGGTTTCAGCACCCAGCCGCCGATCGCCTGCGTCGGGGTGTCGATCTGGAACACCGTGCGCGTCTCCGGCCGCTGCGCGATCAGGCCGAACAGCTGCTTGCCATAGAACTCGCGCTGCTCGAGCGTGGCCGACGGCGCGGAGTTGGTCAGGGACAGCACGATGCCCTGGTCCTCGTCGGGCGCGAGCTCGCTGGTCGAGCTGACATAGAGCCAGGGGATCATCGCCAGCAGCAGCAGCGCGAACACGACGACGACAGGTTTTGTGGTGAAGACGCTCTCCAGCCCGCGGCGGTAGGCGTGGGCGAGACGTTCGAGCACGTGGTCGATGGTGCGGACCAGGCGCGCCTCCAGCGTCTGCGCGTCGCGCTCGGTCCGGCGCAGCAGCCAGGCGCAATTCATCGGCGACAAAGTCAGCGCGATCACGGCGGACACTGTGACGGCGCCGGCAAGCGTGAAGGCGAATTCGGTGAACAGCGCGCCGGTCAGGCCGCCCTGGAAGCCGACCGGCACATAGACCGCGATCAGCACCACGGTCATCGCGATGATCGGGCTCGCCAGCGCGCGGGCCGACTGGATCGCGGCATCGACCGGCGCGACGCCCTCGTCGATCAGCCGGTGCACCGCCTCGACCACGATGATGGCGTCGTCGACGACGAGCCCGATCGCGAGCACCAGCGCCAGCAAGGTCAGCAGGTTGATCGAGAAGCCCATCAGCAGCATCAGGCCGAAAGTGCCTATCAAGGACAGCGGGATCGCGATCACCGGGATCAGCACCGAGCGCCACGAGCCCAGGAACATGAACACCACGAAGATCACGATGGCGATCGCTTCCACCAGCGTATGGACCACCTCGTCGATCGAGGAGTTCACGAAGTCGGTGGAGTCGTAGAGAACCTCGCTGGTGATGCCGTTCGGCAGCTGGCGCTGCAGGTCCGGCAGGACCGCCTTCACGCCGTTGATGACGTCGAGCAGGTTGGCGGTCGGCGCCACCTGGATGCCGATATAGACGGCGGTCTTGCCGTTGAAGCGCGTCGCCGAGTCGTAGTCGTCATTCCCCAGCGTGACATTGGCGACATCGCGCAGGCGGATGATCGCGCCGTTGACCTGCTTGACGACGAGATTGCGGTACTGCTCCAGCGAATGCAGGTTGGTCGCGGCGGCGAGATCGACCTGCACGAGGCGGCCCTTGGTGGTGCCGAGACCGGAGATGTAGTCGTTGCCGGACAGCGCCGTCGACACGTCCGTCGCGGTCAGGCCATAGGCGGCGAGCTTGTCCGGATCGAGCCAGGCGCGCAGCGCGAACTTCTTGGCGCCGAGCAGCTCGGCGGTCTGCACGCCGGAGACGGCCTGCAGCTTCGGCTGCACCACGCGGGTGAGATAATCGGTGATCTGGTTCGGCGCCAGCACGTCGCTGGCGAAGCCGATATACATGGAGTCGATGGTCTGGCCGACCTTCAGAGTCAGGGTCGGCTGCTGCGTGCCGGTCGGCAGCTGGTTCAGCACCGAGTTCACCTTGGCGTTGATCTCGGTCATCGCCTTGCCGGAATCGTAGTTCAGCCGCAGGTTCACCGTGATCGTGCTGCTGCCGGTGACGCTGGTCGACGTCATGTAGTCGATGCCGTTGGCCTGGGCGATCGCGTTCTCCAGCGGCGTCGTGATGAAGCCGGCGATGATGTCGCTGTCGGCGCCGGCATAGGCGGTGCTCACGGTGACGATGGCGTTCTGCGTGCGCGGATATTGCAGGATGGCGAGCGTCGTCATCGAGCGCAGACCGAGCACGAGGATCAGCGCGCTGACCACGAGCGCCAGCACCGGCCGGCGGATGAAGATGTCTGTGAAACGCATGGGAGGCTCTGAACGTTGGCTTGCGGCTACTGATCGACGACGTTCGGAGCGGCTTCCGCCACGGGCACGTGCGAATTGTCGACCTTCACGGGGCTGCCATTGCGCAGCTTGATCTGTCCGGCGATCACCACCGTCTCGCCCGGCTTGACGCCCTCGGTGATCGCGATGCGGTCGCCCTTGGCCGGCTTGCTCTTGATGAACATCTGCCGCGCCTTGCCCTGGCCGTCCTTGAGATCGTCGACGACATAGACGAGGTCGCCATAGGGATTGCTGACGACAGCGGTCAGCGGCAGGGTCACGAGTTGCTCCGGCTGGCCGATGCCGATCTCGACCTTGGCGAACATGCCCGGCAGCAGGCGCGCTTTTTCATTGTGCAGGGTGGCGCGGACCTGGACGTTGCGGCTGGTGGAATCGACCTTGGCGTTGATCGCCGAGATCTGGCCGGTGAAGCGCTCGCCGGGAAAGGCATCGACGGAGATGCCGACATCCTGGCCGATCCTGATATCGGCGAGCGACTGCTGCGGCAGATAGAAGTCGACGAAGATCGGATCGAGGCTCTGCAGGGTGACGATGGTGGTGCCGGCGCTGAGATACTGGCCGAGATCGACGGCGCGGATGCCGAGCCGGCCAGCGAACGGCGCCTTCAAGGTCTTCTGCTCGACGACGGCCTTCTGTTGCGCCACCAGCGCCTGCGCGTTCTTCAGATTGGCGCGGTCGCTGTCGAGCGTCGCCTGGCTGACGGCGTTGAACTTGATCTGCTCCTCGTCGCGCTTGAGGACGATGGCGGCGTTCTCGGCGGTGGCCTGCAGCGACTGCAGCTTGGCGACGTCGTCGGTTGCCACGAGCTGCAACAGCGACTGGCCGGCTTCGACCGAATCGCCCGAATTGAACTGGATGCTCTGCACGATGCCGGAGACTTGCAGCGCCAGGTCGGCGCCGTTGACGGCGCGCAGCGAGCCGACGGCGGTGAGATTGGAGCGCCACGACGCGGTCGCCGCGACAGCGGTCGAGATCGTCTGAGGCGGGTTGGCCATCGCGCCGATCGCCTTGGCGATCATGATGCCCTTGAACGTCTGGAAGCCGTACAGGCCGCCAAACAACAAGGCCATGACGGCCAGCATGATCGTCATGCGTTTCTTCATTACAGTGCTTCCTGGGTCGTGCGGTTGGGACCGGCGAAATAGCCGGGATTGGCGCGTGGTAGCGCCGCTGGTGTCTCGTCCTGGCGATTCCACCAGCCGCCGCCGAGCGCCTGGAACAGCGCCGCGGTGTCGGTGAAGCGTGTCGCCTGCGACTTGATGCGGGAGACGCGCGCGTTGAGGTAGGACTGCTGCGCCGTGATGACGTTGGCGTAAGGAACGGCGCCGCTCTTGAACTGCTCGATCGCCATCGCCAGACTGTCGGCCGTGGCCTTCTCGGCGGCGGCCTGCGCCTTCAGCGCCTCGGCGTCGTACTGGATGGCGCGAAGCGAGTCGGCGACGTTCTGGAAGGCGGTGATGACCGTGCTCTTGTAGAGCGACAGATCCTGCTCGAAGGTCGCGACGTCGGCTTCCTTGGTATGATACAGCGTGCCGCCGTCGATCAGCTTCTGGCTGACGCTCGAGGCCGCCTCCCACACCAGCGTCGTCGGCGAGAACAATCGCTCCGGTCCGCTCGCGCCATAGCTGCCCGACAGCGTCAGTTGCGGCAGCAGATTGGCGATGCCGACGCCGACCGTCGCGGTCGCCTGGTGCAGGGTCGCCTCGGCCTGCCGGATGTCGGGGCGCTGGCGGACGAGCGAGGAGGGCAGGGAGACCGGCAGCCTGCGCGGCAGCCGCAGCTCCGCGAGCATCACATGCTCGCCGCGGTCCTGGCTAGGCAGCCGGCCGAGATAGGCCATCAGCTGGTTGCGCTGCTGCGCGAGTTGCTTCTGCAGCGGGGCCAAGGTCGCCTTGGCCTGCGCCAGCGTCGCCTCCTGCGAAAGCACGTCGGATTTGGAAATGGCGCCGACGTCGAACTGGCGCTGGATGCGCCCGAGCTGATCGGTCTCGGCCTTGATGATCTCCTCGGTGGCGGCGATCTGATCGCGCAGCGAGGCGTCGGTGATCGCGGCCGTCACCACATTGGCCGTGAGCGCGAGGTAGGTCGCCTCCATCTTGAACGCCTGGTAGTCGGCTTGTGCTTGCAGTGCCTCGACCTGCCGCCGTGTGCCGCCCCAGACGTCGAGCGCATAGCTGACGCTGACCGATGCGCCGTAAAGCGTATAAAGCGAGGTCTGGCCCGGCCACTGACCCTGCTGCGTGGTCGAAGCCTGCGTGCGCTCCGCCGATCCGCTCGCGCTCACCTGTGGAAACAGCGCGCCTTGTTGCGACAGGGCGTTCTCCCGCGCGGCGCGCAGCGCCAGTTGCGCGGCCTCGATGTCCGGATGATTGCGAATCGCCTCCTCGACGAAGGCGTTGAGCTGCCGTGAGTGAAACAGCGCCCACCAGACGCCGGGGAGATCACTCCCGGGTGCGAAGCTCTGCGCGTTGCCGCCCGGCGTGACGGCGCTCGCGGTCGAACCGAGGCGCTGCTCGCGGACGTAGCCGGTGGCGGCCGGCGCGTCCGGGGACATGAAGTCGGGCCCGACAGCGCAGGACGCCAGCAGCACGCTGCAACTGACGACCCCGAGCGAAACGGGAATTCCACCGCGTCGCGGGACCGGCCTCGACGAGGTGGGAAACATTTCGACATGATCAGACATAAAACTAAACCGTTTCGTTCTCATTGAGCGACCATGCTTGCCGTGTCAGGCTTGAGTCAAGTCACGTTGGTGCTAGGAAGCGGCATGGTCACATCTTCTTCGCAAGCCAGTCCGTCAGGCGCTCTCGCGGCCGCGGGCCGCTCCGAGCTCAAGCACGGACAGATTCTCGACAGTGCGCGGACGCTGTTTCTCGAGGTCGGGTTCGACAACTCCAGCGTCGATGCGATCGCGCGGCTGGCCGGGGTGTCGAAGGCGACGCTGTATAGTCATTTCGCCGACAAGGATGCGCTGCTGCTGGCGCTGGTCGAGGACGACTGCCGCCGGCGGCGCGAGCCGCTGTGGATCGAGACGGGGCAGATCATCGAGCTCGAACGGGATCTGCGCGAGATGGCGCGCCGTTTCCTGTCGATGTTTCTGGACGACCGCGGATTGGCGATGCATCGGCTGATCATGTCGTGCGCCTCACGCTACCCGGCGGTCGCGCAGGCCTTCATGACAGCGGGGCCCGACCGGTGCGATGCAGAGGTCGCGGCGTTCCTGCGCGCGGCGCAGAAGCAGGGACTGCTCGATATCGGCAATGTCAGGTTGGCCGCGACGCAGTTTCTCACCCTGATCCAGGGGCGGCTGCCATTGACATGGGCGCTGTCGATGCAGGCGCCGAGCCCGGCCGAATGCCGTGCTCAGCTCGAAGGCGGGATCAAGGTCTTCATCGCAGCCTATGGAAGGCCGACAGCAGGCCGACAGGCGGCTTGCAAGCCAGTGTCGAAGGCCGCTTCAGGGGCCGCTTCAAAGACGCCCCTTCGACAACAGCTCAAGCGGCCGTCGCGACGGCGATGAACGTCAGGTCGGAGCGGATGTCGCGACGGCCGGTTTGACTTGCGCATCGCCCGTCCGCTTCGGCCGCCGCAGCCAGCGCTGCGTCCAGATCAGGACGCCCGTGATGAGCAGCGCGAGCAGCACCACCGAGATCAGTACGTTGGCGGCGCTGCCGATCAGCGACCAGTTGCCTTCGTGCAGCAGCCGCACCCAGTTGCGCGGCAGCGCGGAGACGCCATCGGCGGTCACGGCATAGGCGCGCAGTTCGTCGCCCTCGATGATTCGCGCCAGCATCCGCCCGCCGCGAGTGCCGATCATGTTGACGGTGCTGAGATCATGATCCCTGGCAACGATGCTGACCGCCTCCGTCAAGGAGACGCGCTTGCCTGCTGTCGCCGGCGCACTGAAGAAGCTGTTGCTGGGGTCGAGCAGGACGCCGGTCAAGGGGCTCAGCAGGATCAGCGGCAGCGTGAACCAGGCTGCGCCCTTGTGCCAGCCCGACAGCGTGTTGCGCAGCCGCGGCAGCCCCATCAGAATGCCGATGATCATGATGACGATCATCCCGATGGTGGAGATCGTCGTGAGACCCTCGATGCCGATCAGGTGCTCATGGGTCATGCGCGCCCATTGAAACACGCTGCTCGCCGCGGG
Source organism: Bradyrhizobium sp. HKCCYLRH3099 (assembly GCF_051167855.1). Classification (NCBI taxonomy): domain Bacteria; kingdom Pseudomonadati; phylum Pseudomonadota; class Alphaproteobacteria; order Hyphomicrobiales; family Nitrobacteraceae; genus Bradyrhizobium; species Bradyrhizobium sp. HKCCYLRH3099. The sequence continues at coordinate 1,071,261 of NZ_JBNPTW010000001.1, read as the reverse complement.
CTTGTCGGCGACCGCGCCGGTGGCCATGTCGAGCTCGGTGCCGGGCCGGCCCTGCAAGGTCAGATGCTGCGTCGTCGGATTGATCGAGATGCCGCGCGCCTTGCCGTCGGGATCGTATTGCTTGATCAGGGCGACGACGCGCGCCGGATCGACGCTGCCTGGCTTCACGGCAGCAACCTGGGCGATCGGCTCGAAGGAGAGGATCAGTCCGGTGGCGATGATCACGAGCAATGGCAGCGCAAAGGTCAGGCTGATCCAGCGGTGGAGCTTGAGCAGAAGCTGCTTGTTCATCGTCATCTCCAGATGATCGTCTTGCACACGGGGCGTGGGCGAGATCGTTGTCCCTCGGCACTCACTCCCTGAACGTTTCTGTTGATCGCGCAAGGGACGACGCGGGCGATCGGTCGTCCGTTCTGTTCTCATTAGCCGAGCGCAGCATTGGGACGAAGGAGATAACTATTAATTTTAGGTCATGCGCCGTTTGATCGGCGTCATTGCAGCAAATGCGAATCCGGTCTTACGCGGATGATTTCAATTTGCATCAGATGCCAAATTGCCGCCATCGAGCACCTGCTTGAGGCGTGCGGCGTCCAAGCCATTTTCCCAGCGTGCGATGACGATGGTCGCGACCGCATTGCCGATCAGATTGGTCGGCGTCAGGCCCTGCGACATCAGGCGATGGATGCCGAGCACGAGCGCGACGCTGGCGACGGGAATGGTGCCGGTCGCGGCCAGCGTCGCCGCCAGCACGACGAAGGCGGCGCCGGCGATTCCCGCTGCGCCCTTGGACGTCACCAGCAGGATCAGCAGCAGGCCGATCTGATGCCCGATGTCGAGATGGGTGTTGGTGGCCTGCGCCAGGAAGACCGCGGCGGTGGCGAGGTAGAGGCAGGTGCCGTCGAGATTGAACGAGTAGCCGGTCGGGATGACCAAGCCGACGATGCTGCGTTCGCAGCCCGCGGCCTCCAGCTTGGCCAGCATGCGCGGCAGCACGGTCTCGGACGAGGTGGTGGCGATGCAGACCAGGATCTCGTCGCGGATGTAGCGGATCAGCTTCCACAGGCTGAAGCCCGCGAAGGCGGCGATCGGGCCGAGCACGGCGGCGATGAAGATCAGGCAGGTCAGATAGAAGCTGCCGAGCAGCAGGCCGAGCTTGGCGAGCGAGCCGATCCCGAACTTGCCGACCGTGAAGGCGATCGCGCCGAAGGCGCCGAGCGGTGCCGCCCACATCACGATGCGGACCACGCCGAAGATCATCTGGCCGGCGACCTCGATCACGTCGGTCACCGCCTTGGCGCGGTCGCCGAGCCAGATCAGGGCGAAGCCGCACATCACGGAGATGAGAAGGACCTGGAGGATGTTGCCTTCGGCGAACGCGCCGACGAAGGTCTGCGGGATGATGTTGAGCAGGAACGGCACCAGGCCGACCGCAGCGGTCTGCTTGACGTAGGGCTCGATGGTCGCGGAATTGATCGTCGCGGGGTCGACGTTCATGCCGACGCCCGGCTGAAACAGGTTCACGGCGGCTAGCCCGATGATCAGCGCCAGCGTCGTGATCACCTCGAAATAGACCAGCGCCTTGATGGCGACGCGGCCGACCTTGGCCATGTCCGCCATGTGGGCGATGCCGTTGACGACGGTGCAGAAGATGATCGGCGCGATCAGCATCCGGATCGCCTTGATGAAGGCATCCCCCAGCGGCTGCATCTGGGCGCCGAGATCCGGCTTCACCGCGCCGAGCAGGATGCCGGCGGCCATCGCGATCAGGACCTGGACCCACAATTCCTTCCACCAGCCGCGGCGGGCGCTGCCGGCGGGCGCGGCGAGGGTCGAACTCGAACTGCTCATGTCAGGTCCTTTCGGGCGCAAGGCGCGGGAAGGGGCGCGTCTTCATGGAAGCTTCGCGTCATCGCGTCAAATGCAGCGGATGCAAAGGGCGTTTGCGATTTTTCCATTATTTCGCTGCTATCGTGTTGCATAAGGATCGCGCGAGACGCCATCCGATATCCCCCACATCCTGACGTCATGGTTGAACCGAGAGGCAAATTGCCTTCTGCAGCCATCGGCTTATGGCGATGTCTTCGCGTGCGGCTTGCGACGGCGGATGTCGCCTGTTCGCTGTGCCAGCCGTGCAGCTCAAACAGGTTGAAGCCGCAATGGAGCGAGACCGCGTCCGAGGCTGTTGCTCGCGGTTCCGTGCCGCGAAAAAAAGCGTTGTGCGTCAAGCACCTGAGCGCGCGGGATTCAAGCCTGATCCGCAGTTCATGCGGTTGTCGAGCGCGACGGCGCAATGCTATCGACGACGCCAAGGACGACCGGATCGCCGGTTGCAGCTCATCAGGAGAGGAAACACCATGGCCGACGCGCTCATCATCGACGCCTGCAGGACCCCGCGCGGCATCGGCAAGGCTGGCAAGGGCGCGCTGGCGGGGCTGCACCCGCAGCACCTCGGTGCCACCGTGCTGCGCGCGCTGGCCGAGCGCACCGGCATCAACACCGGCGATGTCGACGACATCATCTGGGGCTGCTCGTCGCAGCGCGGGCCGCAGAGCGGCGATCTCGGCCGCATGTCGGCGCTCGACGCCGGCTACGACATCCGCGCCTCCGGCGTCACGCTCGACCGCTTCTGCGGCTCCGGCATCACCAGCGTCAACATCGCGGCCGCCCAGATCATGGCCGGGCAGGAGGATCTCGTCATCGCCGGCGGCTGCGAGATGATGTCGATGGATGGCCGGCGCGGCGAGGGGCCGCTGATGATGGATGCCGGCAACCTGCATCTGCGCGCGCTGCATCCGCAGTCGCACCAGGGCGTCTGCGCCGACGCCATCGCCACCATGGAAGGCATCACCCGCGCCGATGTCGACGCGCTCGGGCTGGAGAGCCAGAAGCGCGCGGCGGCGGCGATCGCCGGCGGCCATTTCAAGAAGAGCCTGGTGCCGGTGCATCGCGAGGACGGCAGCCTTGCGCTCGACCACGAGGAATATCCGCGGCCGCAGACCACGGCGGAGGCGCTGGCGGGCCTCAAGCCGGCATTCCCCGCGATTGCCGATTACGCGCTCGACGACAAGGGCACCACCTATCGCAACCTGATCCTGCAGCGCTACCCGGGCCTCGAGATCCAATTCATGCACCACGCCGGGAATTCCTCCGGCGTGGTCGACGGTGCCGCCGCGATTCTGCTGGCCTCGCCGTCCTACGCCAAGGCGCATGGCCTGAAAGCCCGAGCGCGCGTGGTCGCGACGGCGAACATGGGCGATGACCCGACCCTGATGCTCAACGCTCCGGTACCCGCGACCCGCAAGGTGCTGGCCAAGGCCGGGCTCACGACCGACGACATCGACCTGTTCGAGATCAACGAGGCGTTCGCGGTCGTTGCCGAGAAGTACATCCGCGACCTCAAGCTCGACCGCGCCAAGGTCAATGTGAACGGCGGCTCGATCGCGCTGGGGCATCCGATCGGCGCCACCGGTTCCATCCTGATCGGCACGCTGCTCGATGAACTTGAGCGCCGCGACCTCAAGCGCGGCCTGGTCACGATGTGCGCGGCCGGCGGCATGGCGCCCGCGATCATCATCGAGCGGGTCTGAGCGCTCACATCTCCATCGAGGCATGACGCCCGCTGCGGACCTCCCGCGGCGGGCGTTGCTTTTGGGACCCACCGTTCTGGAACGCCCGGGCCCCGCTGCGACCTTCCGCGCTCGCTCGTTGACGCCCCACGTTCCCACGACGGCTCTACTGCGGTTCCAGTTTCCGGACCAGCCAACCACGTTTCGGCTGGAAAGGAATTCGCGCTTGTTCCGCAAATGGCGACAGGTTATTGCCACGCAGAGGCCTCCTCGTAGAAGAAATGGCTCTCGTGCTCTCGACGCTGTCGCATATCATCGATCGCAAGGCCTCGAACCGGGTGGTCACGCGGCTGCGGGCCCTGCTGCGCAGCAACGAGTTCTACCTGATCCCGCTGGCGCTGGTGATCGGCGTGTCCACCGGCGGCATCGTGACGGTGATGAGCCTGATCGCGCAACTCGCGCATGTGGTCATCTTCGGCATCCCGATCGATGTCCGGCTGAGCGCCAACGCCTGGGTCAACCCGATCATCGCCCTGATCGCGCCGGCCTGCGGCGGTCTCATCCTCGGCCTGATGGAGTGGCAGCGGCGGCGCTGGAAGATCGCGGCGGCCGTCGACCCGGTCGAGGCCAATGCCTTGCGCGGTGGCCGGCTGTCGATGCGCGACAGTCTTGTCGTGAGCAGCCAGACCCTGGTCTCCAACGGCTCCGGCGCCTCGGTCGGCCTCGAGGCCGGCTACACCCAGATCGGCGCCGGCGTCGCCTCGCTGCTTGGGCAATACCTCACGCTTCGCCGCAACGACCTGCGCCTGATCGTCGGTTGCGGCGCGGCGGCGGCCATTGCGGCAGCGTTCGGCGCGCCGATCACCGGCGCGTTCTATGCGTGCGAGTTGATCGTCGGCGTCTACTCGGTCGCTAGCGCCGCGCCGATTCTGGCGGCCTCGCTGGCCGGAGCCCTCACGTCGCAATATCTCACCGGCGCACCTTATTCGCTTGAGATCCAGAAGGTCGGCGCCGTCGGCTTCGAGCAGTACATCGCGCTGTTCGTGCTGGCCTTGCTGGTCGCCTTCATCGGCATCGTGGTGATGCGCGCCTCGCCGGCGGTCGAGCGGCTGTTCGTGCGCATCCCGGTCTGGCTGCGGCCGGTGATCGGCGGTGTCTGCGTTGGCGCGATGGCGATTGTGACGCCGCAGGTGCTGGCGGCCGGCCACGGCGCGATGCTGCTCGACCTGCATCGCGAGATGGCGGTCGGCTTCATCGCCACCATCATCGTGCTCAAGCTCGCCGCCTGCCTGATTTCGCTGGCCTCGGGCTTCCGCGGCGGCCTGTTCTTTGCCTCGCTGTTCATCGGCAGCCTGCTCGGCAAGCTGTTCGCGGGACTGCTCGCGATGGCCGGGCTCAGCCTCGCGCTGGACCCGCTGGTCGCGATGCTCACCGGCATGGCGACGCTCGGGGTCGCCATCGTCGGCGGTCCGCTGACGATGTCCTTCCTCGTGCTCGAGATGACCCGCAGCGTCGACGTCACCGCCGTCGTGCTCGGCGCCTGCATCGTCACCTCGGTCTGCGTGCGCGTGCTGTTCGGCCACTCGTTCTCGACGTGGCGGCTGCATCTGCGCGGCGAGACCATCCGCAGCGCCAACGACGTCGGTTGGCTGCGCAACCTCACCGTCGAGCGTCTCATGCGCTCCGACGTCGGCAAGGTGCCGACCACGACCAGCATTGCCGCCTGCCGCCGCGAATTCGCGCTCGGCACGCGCCAGGCGGTGGTGGTGGTCAACAACAGCGACGACTATTGCGGGCTGGTGTCGCTGCCCGACCTGTTCTCGGGCGAGCTGGACTCGATCGCCGACGAGATCCAGGTGGTCGAGCTAGCCAAATATTTCGATGTCGCGCTGCTGCCCGAAATGAACGTCAAGACGGCAATGAAGATCTTTGACGATTCCGGCGCCGAGGTCCTGGCGGTGCTGGAGTCCGAGAACAGCCGCAAGGTGGTCGGCTTCCTGACCGAGTCGTTTGCCCGGCGCCGCTACGTCGAGGAGATCGACCAGGCCACGCGGGGCGTGCTCGGCGCCTTGTCGTGATCGCGTCGCATCGCCGCGCGACGTAATCGCCGGGCCGGGACGAAGGTGGCTGCCGGCCGCTCGAGATGCGAGGACGACATGACGCGACGGATCACGACGGCTGTCCTGAGCACGCTGATGGTGACGGCGGCTGCCGCCGAGCCGGTCGTGCTCAAGGGCAGGGACGCGTTCGGAAGCTGGCAGGGCGATACGCCCGGCACGATCCGGCTCATCCGCCCCGAAGACCTGCCCAAGCCGGGCGCGACGGCGTCCGCCGCTAATGTCTCTCGCGTGGTGCAGCGGCCGGCCTCGGCCACACCCAAGGTCCCCGATGGCTTCAAGATCGCGCTGTTCGCGGAGGGGCTGAGCGGACCGCGCATCATCCGCACCGCTCCCAACGGCGACATCTTCGTCGCCGAGACGCGGGCAGGGCGGGTTCGCGTGCTGCGCCCGAGCGAGGATGGCAGCAAGGTCGCAACGAGTGAGATCTTCGCCGACCGTCTCGGTCAGCCCTTCGGCATCGCGTTCTATCCGAGCCGCGACCCGCAATGGGTCTATGTCGCGAGCACCGAGCGCGTGATGCGGTTTCCGTATCGCTCCGGCGACATGAAGGCGTCGGGGCCGATGCAGGTCGTCGTTCCCGATCTGCCGGCGGGCTACGGCCATTCCACCCGCGACATCGTCTTCACGAAGGACGACCAGCGCATGCTGGTCTCGGTCGGCTCTGCCGGCAATGTCGGCGAAGCCCTGGGCGAACCAGCCGGCGGGCTGGCCGCCTGGATCAAGGCGCATCCGCTCGGCGCGGCCTGGGGCGGCGAGACCGATCGCGCCGGCGTGCTGGCGTTCGATCCCGACGGCAGGAACCGCAAGCTGTTCGCGAGCGGCATCCGCAACTGTGTCGGCCTCGCGATCCAGCCCGCGACCGGCCAGCCCTGGTGCTCGACCAATGAGCGGGACGGGCTCGGCGACGATCTCGTGCCGGACTATGTCACGCGGGTGAAGGAGGGCGCCTTCTACGGCTGGCCCTGGTACTACATGGGCGACAATCCCGATCCGCGTCATTCCGGCGAGCGGCACGACCTCAAGAGGCAGATCACCGTACCCGACGTGCTCCTGCAGGCCCATTCCGCCTCGCTCGGCCTGACGTTCTACGACGCCAACCTGTTCCCGCCGGAGTATCTCGGCGATGCCTTCGCGGCCGAGCACGGCTCGTGGAACCGGTCGAAGCGCACCGGCTACAAGGTTATTCGTATCAGGCTCAAGGATGGCGTGCCCACCGGCGAATATGAGGACTTCGTCACCGGCTTCGTCGTGAATGATCGCGAGGTGTGGGGCCGGCCGGTTGGCGTCACCATCGCGCGCGACGGGAGTCTTTTGATCTCCGAGGACGGCAACGGCACGAGCTGGCGCGTCAGCCGCTGAGCGCGGTCGTATTGCGGCGCAGGAACCTCCCGACCCAAGATGGGTTGTGTGCGGGGTTGAACGCCGGAAGACCGCATGAACATCTTCGATCCGAAGGGACCGATCGCCGCCGCCCAGCAGACGATCCTGATCGATTCCGTGATCATCATGCTGGCGATCATCGTTCCGACCTCGATTGCGGTGCTCGCCGCCGCCTACTGGTTCCGGAGCTCCAACACACGGGCGCGTTATCGGCCGGACTTCGCCTATTCCGGCGCGGTCGAGCTCGTCGTGTGGTCGATCCCGGCGCTGACCGTGATCCTGCTCGGTGGCGTCGCCTGGATCGGCTCGCATGAGCTGGACCCCGCCAAGCCGGTCGAGGGCACCGGGCTGCCCATTCGCATCCAGGCGGTGTCGCTCGACTGGAAATGGCTGTTCATCTATCCCGACCAGCGCATCGCGACCGTCAACAGCCTCACCGTTCCGATCGGCGCGCCGCTGCAGTTCGAACTGACCTCCGGCAGCGTGATGACCGCGTTCTTCATCCCGCAACTCGGCGGCATGATCTACACCATGAACGGCATGGTGACCCGGCTGAACCTGCGCGGCGATCACGTCGGCACTTACAAGGGGCTCGCCTCGCAATTCAGCGGCGACGGCTTTCCCGACATGATGTTCGACACCAACGTGGTGGCGCAGCCAGATTTCACCAATTGGGCAACCAACGCGGCGAAGAGCGACCAGGTGCTCGACGAAGCCAGCTACAAGGAACTCGCGGCGCAGTCGGTCGAGAAGACGCCGAGGACCTTCCGGCTCGATGATCCCGAACTGTTCGGCAAGATCGCCATGCAGCACATTCCGCCGGCGCCGGGGCCGCAGCTCAGCGAGAACAAGTCGCGCGAGGAGAGCGGTGTGTCTCATGCCCATTGACATCGTTGCAGTCGGAGTGGACCGATGTCGGTGACCACGGTCGAGCAATCGCCGGCTCTTGCCGATCCGCATCATCTGCGTGCCACCGAGCATCCGGGGCCGGCGCCGAAGCGGATCGTGACCGGGTTCGGGTTCTGGATCTTCCTGCTCTCCGACATCGTGATGTTCTCGTGCTTCTTCGCGAGCTTCGCGGTGCTGTCGGGCGGCACGGCCGGCGGACCCGGCGGGGCCGAGCTGTTCGACATCCGCAACGTCGCGATCGAGACCGCACTGCTGCTGCTGTCGAGCTTCACCTGCGGCATGGCGAGCATCGCCGCCGACCGCCACAACGCGTTCTGGTTCCAGATCGCGATGGCCGTCACCGGCCTGCTCGGCGCCGGCTTCCTGCTGATGGAGATCCGCGAGTTCGCCGATCTCGTCGGCCGCGGCGACGGGCCGAGCCGCAGCGCCTTCCTGTCGGCGTTCTTCACCCTGGTCGGCTGCCACGGCCTTCATGTCGCGGCCGGCATTCTTTGGCTGCTGACCATGATGGCGCAGGTGGTTGCGAAAGGCTTCCGCGCCGACATCGAGCGCCGCATCCTGTGCTTCGCGCTGTTCTGGCACGCGCTCGACATCATCTGGGTCGCGGTGTTCTCCGTGGTCTATCTGCTCGGGAGTGCGACATGAGCGATCACGCCCAGGAGTTCGGTGATCGCGGCGATCTCGCTCCGGGAGAGCAGCAGCACGGCGACCTGCGCTCGCGCGTGCTGTTCTATCTGGCCGGCCTCGGGCTTGCGATCCTCCTCACCGCCGTGTCGTTCTTCATCGCGGGCACCCATCTCGTCTGGCAGCCCTCGATCCCCGTCGCCATCATCGTGCTGGCGATCGCGCAGATGGGCGTGCACCTCGTGTTCTTCCTGCACATCACCACCGGACCCGACAACACCAACAACGTGCTCGCGCTCGCCTTCGGTCTGCTGATCGTGCTTCTCGTGGTCGGCGGCTCGCTATGGATCATGGCGAACCTGAACCACAACATGATGCCGATGAATCAGCTGATGCAGATGCAGCAGTAAGCATCTTCGCCGATCACCGAGCCTTTGCTGAGCCCCTGGATCGCTTCGCTGCGCTCGCGATGACGGAGTTTGCGGGGCGAGGTGCCCGCCACAGTCGTCATTGCGAGCGAAGCGAAGCAATCCAGGGGCCGCGCGAACGCTGTAAATTTGCTCCCGCGCGTCAACGCGTCGTCCTTACTTCTTCTGCGCCCGGCAATTGAACGCCCTGCGGAAGCCGGAAGCTCTCGCGTCGTCCTCGGAGCAGAACCAGCGGTCGGGCTCGGTGGTCGCGGGATAGCTCGGGCAGCCCTGCAGATGATAGATGCCGATGTTGCCGGTGACGCGGGCGCGCACCGCGAACTTGCCCTTGATGGTGCAGCCGGGCGGCGCGCTCGGCGCTTCCGGGAACAGCACCGCGCGGATCTCGCGGTCGCGGTCGGCGCGGCAGGCGGCGCCGAGCAGGGCGCCATCCTTCTTGTCGCTGCGGAACTCGTTCGGCGCGATGAAACACCCCTTCCACAGCCCGCGCAGTGCCTCCTTGGCCGCGGCGACGTCGTCCTTGACCCGTGCCTTGGCCGCCGGATCGGCGCTGACCGCGAAGCCCGCGCGCGCCATCTGCTGGTTGAGGCTGACCTTGTCGCCGTCGACGGCGCAGATCCCGATCTTGCGCGTCTTCAGCGGCTTGTCCGGACCGAGATCCTCGCAGCGCACCGAGCGGCCACCGATCAGCTTGCTGAGCTGCTCGCGCGCCTCGACGCCGCAGCTCCAGGGATCGGCATGGTCGTCGATGCAGAGCTGATCGACCTCCGGCGCATCGATGCCGTCGAGCCGATACACGGCGTCGCCGAGCTGGAGCGTGTCGCCGCTGCGCACTGTCGCCGTCGCGGCCAGCGCCGGGCTCAGCGCGGCCATGGACGCGATCGCAACAACGATCGCTGTCCGAAACCCGGCGGTCGACATTTCCATTTCTTTCTCCTTGCCCGTGCTGCTGTGAGTTCTAACATCTGGAACAACACATGATCAATTCGTGCTGATCGAAGCTGTGAAGGCTTGTTGCGGTGGACCCTGCGCCCCCGCGCAGATGAGCCATGAGCCAGACGCAGCAAAACCCGACAAGACTTCCTAACGAATTCGTCTAAGAAGCATTCCAGGCTGGGATCGCGGAGACCCGGCAAGAGGGGGCTGAAGAGATGCACACCGACGATCGCTCGGCCATGCGCGCCAAGTTCGCGCCGCCGACCGAAACGCCGCGCCATGCGGGCATGTCGCGCCGAAGCCTGTTGGCAACGGCGGCGCTGCTGATCACGACGTCTGGAGCAACGGCGAAGGTCGTGACCAAGGTGCTGCCGTGGCGGCCGAACGAGGTCTACCCGGTGACGCCCGTGACGCCGGGAGGCTGGCTGTTCTTCACCGCCGAGGAGGCCGCCGTCGTCGACGCGATCGTCGACCGCCTGATCCCTGCCGACGAGCTTGGCCCGGGCGCCAAGGACTCCGGCGTCGCCACCTTCATCGACCGGCAGCTGACCGGCCCCTATGGCGGTCACGACTGGCTCTACATGCAGGGGCCGTTCTCTACCAATCCGCTGCCGACGCAGGGCCTGCAGTCGCCTCTGACGCCGCGGCAGCAATATCGCCAGGGGCTCGCGGCGCTCGCCGCCTATTGCAAGGCCAATTTCGGTGGCCGGGCCTTCACCGATCTGTCCGGCGAGGAGAAGGACAGACTGCTCGCCGGCATGGAGAAGGGCGATGTGAAGTTCGAGGGCTTCTCCAGCCGCATGCTGTTCAATGCGGTGCATACCAACACCATGGAAGGCTTCTTCGCCGACCCGATCTACGGCGGCAACAAGGACATGGCGGGCTGGAAGCTGATCGGTTTCCCCGGCGTGCGCTACGACTTCCGCGACGTGATCGACAATCCAAACAAGCCTTACACGCTGCCTCCGGTGAGCATGCAGGGCCAGCCGGCCTGGGGAGTTCGCTGACATGGCACGCCGTCTTCCACGCAAGGATGTCGCCATCGTCGGGCTCGGCTGGACCGGCTCGATCATGGCGCTCGAACTGTGCCGCTCCGGTCTCGACGTCGTCGCGATCGAGCGCGGCCCGTGGCGCGACACAGCCACCGACTTCAACATCGGCACCGCGCCGGACGAGCTGCGCTACGCCGTCCGCCACGACATCTTCCTGCGCACGCGGCAGGAAACGCTGACCATGCGCAACAATTCGTCCCAGACCGCGCTGCCGATCCGGCGCTGGGGCAGCTTCCTGCCGGGCAACGGCGTCGGCGGCGCCGGCTCGCATTGGAACGGCCAGACCTGGCGGTTTCTGCCCAACGACTTCCGCCTGCGCAGCAACACGATCGAGCGCTACGGCGAAAAGATCATGCCGGAGGGCCACCAGATCCAGGACTGGCCGATGAGCTATGACGAGCTCGAGCCGTTCTACGACAAGTTCGAACATGTGCTCGGCATCTCCGGCAAGGCCGGCAACATCAAGGGGCAGACGCAAGCCGGCGGCAACCCGTTCGAGGGCTGGCGCGAGCGCGACTACCCGACGCCGCCGATGAAGCAGGGCTACTCGCAGGAGCTGTTCACGAAGGCCGCGACCGGCATGGGCCTGCATCCGTTCCCGCGCCCCTCGGCGAACCTGTCGTCGGCCTACACCAATCCGTACGGCTGCAGCATGGCGCCGTGCACCTATTGCGGCTTCTGCGAGCGCTTCGGCTGCTCGAACTATTCGAAGTCGTCGCCGCAGACCTGCGTGCTGCCGGCGCTGGTGCGCGAGCCGAATTTCGAGGCCCGCACCGAATGCGAGGTCACCAGGGTCAAGCTGTCGGGCGACGGCAAGATGGCGACCGGCGTGATCTATGTCGACGCCAATGGCGAGGAGTGGGAGCAGCCGGCGGACCTCGTGCTGCTGTGCGCCTACGGCCTGTTCAACGTCCGCCTGATGCTGCTGTCGGGCATCGGCAAGCCCTATGATCCGAACTCGGGCGAGGGCGTGGTCGGCCGCAACTACGCCTACCAGACCGGTTCCGGCGCGACCGCCTTCTTCGACAACGTCAACTTCAATCTGTTCGCGGCGGCGGGCTCGCTCGGCGTGGCGCTCGACGACTACAACAGCGACAATTTCGATCACGGCCCGCATGGCTTCGTGGGCGGCGCGTCGATCACCAACGCCTACACCAACGGCCGGCCGATCATGTACCGGCCGACGCCGCGGGGCACCCCGACCTGGGGCTCGGCCTGGAAGAAGGCGGTGCGCGAGACCTATCAGCGCGTCACCAATGTCGGCGCCCAGGGCAGCGTGATGAGCTACCGCGCGAATTATCTCGATCTCGACCCGACCTACAAGGATGAGCTCGGGCGGCCCCTGATGCGGATGACGTTCGACTATCAGCCGAACGAGATCAAGATGGCCAACTGGATGGCCGAGCGCTGCGAGGAGATCGCCAAGGCGATGGGCGCCAAGACCACGCAGCTCAACCGGCTCAATACCCCCTGGAACGTGGTGCCGTATCAGAGCACGCACAACACCGGCGGCACCGTCACCGGCTCTGACCCCAAGACCAGCGTGCTGAACCGCTATCTGCAGTCCTGGGACGTCTCGAACGTGTTCGTGTTCGGCGCGTCGACCTTCCCGCAGAACGCCGGCTACAACCCGACGGGCACGGTGGGAGCGCTGACCTATTGGGCGCTCGATGCCATTCAGAAGAAATATCTGAAATCTCCCGGAGCTCTGGTGCAGCAATGAGCGCGAACATGACGAGGCACGGGACCACCCGCGGACGTGGGCTGCGGCATCTGCTGGCCGTCGCGCTGCTGGCGATCCCGTCGGCGGCGATCGCCGATCCCGACACCTATCTCGAGGCAATGCGCGGCAGGGCGCTGGTGACGGCCGGCGACTGCGTCGCCTGCCACACCGCGCCCGGCGGCGCGCCGTTCGCCGGCGGGCTGGCGCTGCAGACCCCGTTCGGCGCGATCATGACGCCGAACCTGACGCCGGACAACGTCACCGGCATCGGCAGCTGGAGCGCGGACGATTTCGCGCGCGCCATGCATGAGGGCAAGCGGCCGAACGGCGCGCGGCTCTATCCGGCATTCCCTTATCCGTCCTACACCAAGGTGACGCGCGCGGACTCCGACGCGATCTTCGCCTATCTGCGCTCGCTGGCGCCGGTGTCGAACGCGGTCAACCGCAACACTCTGCCGTTTCCGTTCAACATCCGCACCTCGATGCTGGGCTGGAACGCGATGTTCTTCACGCCGGGCGAGTTCAAGCCAGATCCGGCGAAATCGGAGATTTATAATCGCGGTGCCTATCTGGTCGAAGGCCTCGGCCATTGCGGAGTCTGCCATACGCCGATGAACGCGCTCGGCGCCAACAAGTCCGACCGCGCGTTCCAGGGCGGACAGATCGACAATTGGACCGCGCCGAACATCACCAACGACGCCCAGCTCGGGCTCGGCAAATGGTCGGTCGACGACATCGTGCAATATCTCAAGAACGGCCAGGCGCGCGGCGTCATCGCCTCCGGCCCGATGAAGGACGTGGTCGAGAACTCGACCTCGAAGATGCCGGACGATGATATCAAGGCCATGGCCGTCTATCTCAAAGAACGCGGCGCGGCGGGGGCCGCGGCGCCGAGCCCCGTGGTTGCCAGTGACGGCCGGATGAAGATGGGTGAGGCGATCTTCGTCGATACTTGCGCGGCCTGCCACGTCCGCAGCGGCGAGGGCATCCCGCGGGTGTTCCCGAAGCTCGCGGGCGCGACGATCGCGGTTCAGGACGATCCGGCCTCGCTGATCCATGTGGTGATCACCGGCGGGCAGGCGGCAGCCACCGCGACGCATCCGACCGCGCCGACGATGCCGTCCTTCGGCTATCGTCTCAGCGACGAGCAGATCGCGGCCGTCGTCACCTATGTCCGCAACAGCTGGGGCAATGCCGCATCTGCGGTGAGCGCGGGTGACGTAAAGGCCATTCGCGGCAAGGTGACGGGCGCCGCCGATTGACGGCCGTCGCGCCGCCTTGCACAGACGCCGCTTGCTACCCATCTGACGAGGCGAAGGAAATTTCGCCATGTTGGACTTTACCTCAGATCTCGCCGGCGACGCGCTGTCGCCGGCGCAAGTGTCGTCTGCTGCCCCGGCCGATGACCGGGCGCTGCTCGACGCCTATTCCAATGCGGTCATCGACGTCACCGAGCGGGTCGGCCCCGCCGTCGTGCGCGTCGAGACCGGACCGAAAGCCGGCTCCCGCGCCGAGCGCGGCGGCCTCGGCTCCGGCATCGTGATCTCGCCGGATGGGCTGGTGCTGACGAACAGCCATGTGGTCGGCAGCTCGAAAGCCATCCGGCTGCGCGACGTCGAGGGCGTGGTCACCGATGCGCAGGTGCTCGGCGTCGATCCCGACACCGATCTTGCGCTGCTGCGCGCCAACCATGCCCGCGACCTGCGCTATGCCGCGCTCGGCAACTCCAAGAGCCTGCGGCGTGGCCAGCTCGTGGTCGCGATCGGCAATCCTCTGGGCTTCGAGTCGACCGTGACGGCTGGCGTCGTGTCGGCACTGGGACGCTCGATCCGCTCCGTCTCGGGCCGGACGATCGAGGACGTCATCCAGACCGATGCCGCACTCAACCCCGGCAATTCCGGCGGCGCGCTGGTGTCGTCGGCTGCCGAGGTGATCGGCATCAACACCGCCATCATCCAGGGCGCGCAGGGCATCTGCTTCGCAGTCGCCAGCAACACCGCGCAGTTCGTGCTGTCGGAGATCATCCGCCACGGCTATGTCCGCCGCGCCTATATCGGGGTCTCCGGCCAGACCGCCCCGGTGCCGCGGCGTCATGCCGTGCTCGCCGGTGTCGAGAACAAGATGGGCGCGCTCTTGATGCAGATCGAGCCGGACGGACCGGCGGCCCGCGCCGGCCTGCTGCCGGGCGATGTCGTGATCAAGCTGGACGGCGTCGACATCAACGGCGTCGACGATCTGATCCGCGTCCTCGACCGCGACCGCATCGGCCGCACCCTGGCGATGGACGTGCTGCGGCTGGGCAGATTGCGCGGCATCGACATCCACCCGGTGGAGCGCAAGCCGGCGGCGCGGCAGGCGTCCTAGTTTTCGCGGCACCCAGAGCTGTCGCCACAACCTCCGTCGTCGTCCCGGCGAACGCCGGGACCCATACCCCCAGAGAGCGGTTTGAGGCAGTCTGGTCATTGGCTTTTTGCCCAACACATCTGCTGCGGAGTATGGGTCCCGGATCGGCGCCGTGACGCGCTGGCGCGCGTCGCGGCTTGTCCGGGACGACGGCGGTGGTTTTGGCGGCGATACGGGTCAGGCGGCGATAAGCATGGCATTTCGTTCTCGCGGCTGATGACGCCCGAGTTGTTCGCTTCGTTCGTCCCTCACAAACATGCAGAGGGCGCAGGGAATGCCGGGTGACAGCCTCACCCATGGCCCGCCTGCGGAAAAAAATGCAGGCGGCAGGTACCACAGGCAAAGCCGGAACACGCCGGCATTCCCTGCGCGATGGTCTTCACGCTTATACGCAGTCTCCCTGGTGCGCCGGGCTTGTTGGCCACCATCACCACGCGGCACATCGGTGCCATCGCGGCTTGATACCAGCATCGGGGTATCAGGACGCTGCGACTTCACGTCCGCGATCGATCGTTCGTCCGCGCCCTCGTTGCCGAGGACGCTGCGATCTCTCGCGGCCACCGCATCCCCGCCTCGCGTGTCGTGACGATCGCGCGCTACGCCCCTCTGCTTGAGGCGGGACGCGGGGAGATAATCATTTATTCGTAAAAATAGCAAGTAGATTATTTTTATCGGAATATGTCGCGCCGCCCTCCGCCGTCGTCCCGGGCTTGACCCGGGACCCATACGCCGCGGCGGGAGTGGTAAGAGCGAGCTGGTCGACGTCTGTGCATCAAAGAGTAGCCGGTGGTTATGGGTCCCGGGTCAAGCCCGGGACGACACCTTTTAATCGGCGCGATCGGTGATCGTACCTCCGGCATCGTACGAAGTCCCACTCAGTCCGTTTCTTGCCGCACAGAGTTGCATCAAGGTGATCGTTGCATGCAATGACCGCTCACGAAATGGGCTGAATTCGCGCCAAATGCGCCTGCTCAGCAAGCGGGCAGCTTCGGCAATCTCACCAACCTGTTGAATGAGTTCGTACTTCGCAATCGCCGTTGCCGTCTCCCCAATTGTACACAATGGCACACCGCTTGCTTCGTTGTCTGCGACGCATTTTCGCGGGGAGGCACGCGGCGACATGGCGAACCCAGCTGCATCGGCAACCGCAACGATCATCGCCGAACCGGAGCCGATCACGCTCGATCTCTCCAAGTCCGCGCTCGTCATCATCGACATGCAGCGCGACTTCATGGAGCCGGGCGGCTTCGGCGAGACGCTGGGCAATGACGTGTCGCAGCTGGCGCGCGCCGTGCAGCCGATCGCGAATGTGCTGGCGGCGGCGCGTAAGAGCGGCATGCTGGTCATCCATACCCGCGAAGGCCACGAGCCGGATCTGTCCGACGCGCCGCCGGCGAAGGTCGAGCGCGGCGCGCCCAGCTTGCGCATCGGCGATCCCGGACCGATGGGACGCATCCTCATCCGCGGCGAGGCCGGGCACGACATCATTGCCGCGCTCTATCCCATCGACGGCGAGGTGGTGATCGACAAGCCGGGGAAGGGCGCGTTCTACGCCACCGAGATGGGCGATGTGCTGAAGCATCACGGCATCGAGAACCTTCTGGTGTGCGGCGTCACCACCGAGGTCTGCGTCAACACCACCGTGCGCGAAGCCAATGACCGCGGCTATCGCTGCGTTGTTATCTCCGACGGCTGCGCCTCCTACTTCCCGGAATTCCACGAGATGGGCCTGAAGATGATCAAGGCCCAGGGCGGCATCTTCGGCTGGGTCGCGGACTCCGCCGCGGTGCTGAAGGCCATGACCTGAGAGATGGCCTGAAAGACGGACTGAGAGATCTGAGACGAATGAGTTCGATCATGTAGTCGCTGACGGCAAACAGGGGAGCAAGGCGATGAGCGGAAGCGGGACGGCAAGCTCGGTCAAAGCGGATTTCAAGCCGGTGCTCTGGACACCCGGAGACTGGAACGCGTTCTTCGGTTTCGGCACCAACATCCTCGTCAACATGCTCGTCCTCACCGGGCTGTTGCGCTTCGTGCTGAAGATGCCGGACAGCCTGGTGTTCGGCCGCATCCTGCCGGCGCTCGGCCTGATGATGTGCCTGTCGACGCTCTACTACGCGTTCCTCGCCTATCGGCTGGCGCAGAAGACCGGACGGACCGATGTCTGCGCGCTGCCCTCCGGCGTCAGCGTGCCGCACATGTTCATCGTCACCTTCGTGATCATGCTGCCGATCACCTTGAAGACCGGCGATCCGCTGAAGGGCTGGTCGGCGGGCCTCGTCTGGGTGTTCTTCCAGAGCTTCATCCTGATGATCGGCGGCTTCATCGCGCCTTACATCCGCAAGATCACGCCGCGCGCCGCGCTGCTCGGCACGCTGGCCGGCGTCTCCGTCACCTTCATCTCGATGCGGCCGGCGCTCGAGATGTACATGACGCCGCAGATCGGCCTCGTGTGCTTCGCGATCATCCTCGTGAGCTGGTTCGGCGGCGTGAAGTATCCGAAGGGCCTGCCGGCGGGTCTGGTCGCGATCGCCGTCGGCATGATCATCGCCTGGGGCTCGAACCTGTTCGGCCTCGGGCTCGGCGGTCTCAGCGTCAAGGGCGTCGGCGATGCCTTCGCGAGCTTCGGCTTCTCGGTGCCGCTGCCGGCGTTTGGCACGGTGTTCTCCGGCTTCGAATATCTGGGGATCATCCTGGTCACCGCGATCCCGTTCGGCATCTACGACCTCGTCGAGGCCATGGACAATGTCGAGAGCGCGGAGGCCGCCGGCGACGAATATCCGACCACGCGCGTGCTGACCGCCGACGGAATCGTCAGCCTGATCGGCTGCATGATGGGCAACCCCTTCATCAACGCGGTCTATATCGGCCATCCTGGCTGGAAGGCGATGGGCGGCCGCATCGGCTATTCCGCGGCGACCGGCGTGATGGTGATTGTGCTGTCCTGGCTCGGCATCATCTCGGTGCTGCTGGCGCTGGTGCCGGTGGTCGCGATCTCGCCGATCCTGCTCTATATCGGCATGCTGATCGGCGCGCAGGCGTTCCAGACTACGCCGGTCAAGCACGCGCCGGCGATCGTGCTCGCCTTCACGCCGCATCTCGCCGCCTGGGCCAAGCTGCAGATCGACACCATGCTGGCCTCGACGGTCACGGCGGCGCAGGCCGTCGGCGGGCTGGCGGCCGACAAGGTCGACGCGGTCAAGGCCGCGGCGATCGCGGCGCTGCCGCAGCAGGGCGTGCTGTATCACGGGCTCGAGGTGATGGGCGGCGGCTCGATCCTCGCCGGCCTCGTGCTCGGCGCCATCGGCGTGTTCGTGATCGAGCGCGACTTCACCAAGGCGGCGGCCTTTGCGCTCGCCGGAGCTATCATGACCTATTTCGGCTTCATGCACGGCGAGGCCGTCGGCATCGGCGGCGGCTTCGGCGTGACGCCGGCGGTGGCGCTCGCTTATGTCGTGGTCGCCGGCGGGCTGTTCTGGCTCGGACGGCTGGGCATGTCCGAGAGCTACGTGCCGCATGCCGACATGCACGCGGCGCCGGCGGAGTAGGTGAACGGCGCTTCGACGGCTAGGCTTCACCGTCATTCCGGGGCAATCGTCAGCATGCCGTCGCGAAGCGGCGGCGTGTTGGCGATTGAACCCGGAATCTCGAGCTTGTTGAAACGGGTGCAAGCCAATGTCGGGATTCCGGGTTCAAGGCCTGCCGGCCTTGCCCCGGAATGACATCGTGGTGATGCAGACGCCGACACCAGCAGAGACCAACGTCTGCAGGCGGCCCTTGTATCTCCAACGGTCAAGCCGGTGGCTGATCGAGATAGTAGCGCAGCAGGTCCTGGCCGGGCTCCGACAGCCACTCGGCCGCGCCCGTGACATAGCCCTCGATCAAACCGCCCGTGCCGATCAGATAGGTGATCGGCATCGCCGTCGTAGCAAAGATGGAGGCGTCGGCATTGACCGGATTGGTCGCCTGAGCATGCGGGTCGGCGAAGGAGAGACGGGGCATCGCGATCGCCTCCGCATAGCGGCGGATCGTCCTGATGTCGCGGCGGTCGGTGCAGATGGTCCAGATCTCGAGCGCCGGCAGGCGCATGCGCTCCAGCGCGGCGAGCGTCGGCAGATCGGTCTTGCAGGCCGCGCACCAGGTGGCCCAGAGATTGATCAGCGTGACGTGGCCGGGCTTGGCCGTGAGCGTGACGTCCTTGCCGCTCAGCTCCTGAAGCTTCAGCGGGGGCAGTGGATTGCGCGGCCGTTCGACGATGAACTGGCTGCGGCCGCTGCGAAACATCGGCGGGCTCGGATCATCGGCAGCGGCACAGACAGCCGGAGACGATCCGAGGAGGGTGGTCGCGGCGCCCAGCAGAGCTGCGCGGCGCGTGAGCGCGCTCGCAGACGCAGAGCTAGCCATGGACATAGGCCCAGCCCTTGCGCTGCAGCTCGACGACGCGCCCTATGCCGAACGGCACCAGCCTGGCGCCGTCGATCAGCCGGATCGTCAGGTTCTCCTTGCTTTCGGCGATCGCCTTCGACGAGGCGCACATGCTGAAGCCGATATGCGGATACATCTGGCGCAGCGCGGCGATCGGCTCCTGCAGCGGCGATTTGTCGGCGCGCAACACGTCGATGCCGGTGCCGTTGGCAACGACCTCGATGATGGGCGTCTGTCCGAGGCTGGTGAAATGCCGCGTCAGATTGCCCGAATAGCTGATGGCGTGGCCCATCACATGCGGGTCATTGCGGTCGATCAGGATGACGATGCCGGCGTGATGCTGGGCGACGGCCGGCACGGCGGGGGCTGGGGCGCCGAGGGCCGTCGCGCCAGCGAGGAAGCCGCGGCGCGACACTGGTGCAACAGGTTCGCTCATGGTCTTCCTCCGTGTCGCGAGCGAGGGACGGCCCTGGACCTGGCCGGGGCCGCCGGTTGTCGGCTCAGCCGCGCGGCGCGATCGGCGCCTTGCCGTTGCGGCCCCACAGCACGAACAGCGACAGCGCCAGCAGCAGGATGTTGAGTGGCGTCACCGCGCCTTCGCCGCGCGAGAGATGGAAGACCAAGGCGAACACCTGCAGGGTGGCGCAGCCGAGGGCGGCCAGCACGGTCAGGCGCGGCATGATGCGGGTCAGCGACGGCAGCAGCATGCCGAGGCCGCCCGCCAGATCGATCAGGCCGATGATGCGGACGAAGGTCGCGGAATGATCGCCGGTCCACGGCATCATCTGCGCCAGCTCCGGAATTGGCGTGAACAGCTTTGTCACGCCGGCGAAGGCGAACAGGGCGAAGAGCAGGGCCTGTGCGATCCACAGGCCGATGCGCAGCGCGAGCGAGGGCTGCAGCGGAAGGTCGTTGGTGGTCGTCGCGGACATCAGGAGTCTCCGAGATTGAATCCTGCGGTCGACATTGATGATTTCGTCCGGTTTGATCATTATGCTTGCCGTTGAAGCATTGTTTCCTCTGGGTTGATGATGGATACGCTCGTCAGTATTCGGGTATTCTGCCAGGTCGCCGAGCTCAAGAGCTTCGCGGCCGCGGCCGACCGCCTGAGCCTGTCGCCGGCGATGGCCTCCAAGCACGTCATGCAATTGGAGCAGCGGCTGTCGACGCGGCTGCTCAACCGCACCAGCCGGCGGGTCGGCCTCACCGAGGCCGGCCAGGTCTATTTCGATCAGGTGCGTCCGATGCTGGATCAGCTGGACGAGGCCGAGGCGGTCGTCAGCAAGGCTACGGTGATCCCGCGCGGCACCTTGAAGGTCAGCGCGCCGGTGTGGTTCGCCAATGCGCTGTTCGCCGGCACGCTCGCGGCCTACCGCGCGCGCTACCCGGACGTCGTGATCGATCTCGATCTCAGCGGTCGGCTGGTGAACCTGGTCGAGGAGGGGTTCGATCTCGCGCTGCGCGTCTCGGCGGCACCCGGAGATGGACTGATCGCCCGGCCGCTGGCTCCGGTGCTGATGCAGCTCGTGGCGTCGCCGCGCTATCTCGCCGCGGCAGGGCGGCCGAAATCGGTGGCCGATCTCAACGGCCATGCGATGCTGAAATATGCGCTGTATCCGCTGCGGACGGTCACCGTCCCCGGTCCCGAGGGCGAGGTGGCGCTGACGTTCAAGGATGTGCTGATCAGCGGCAACGAGACCCTGCTGCATCACGCGGCCGTCGCCGGCATGGGCATGGCGGTGCTGCCGCGCTGGCTGATGGCCGACGACCTCGCGAGCGGCCAGCTGGAGCCGGTGCTGCCGGAGCTGCTGACGATCAAGGCGCCGCTGATGGCGGTCTATCCCAGCCGGAAATATCTCTCCGCCAAGGTTCGTACCTTCATCGATTTCATCGCCGCCGATCCGCTGATGAAGCAGGCGTCGGAGGGACCGCCGCCGGTGATCGACGCGACGGCGGCGGGCGGGAGGAAGAGGCGGAATGTGGGGGCGTGAGGAGAGGGAGGATGTTTGTCCGGGTGATCCGAGCTGATGACTGCCCCTGCCATAGGAGTTGTCGCCGCGCAACCGGTGCGCTCCCTCTCCCCGCAAAGAGCGGGGAGAGGTTGAAGCGCCCGCGCTGATAGCGGCTTCTGCTCAGAAGCACGAGCTCAAGGCCTTACCGCCGGGGCGTCGATCGTCATGCCTCGTGCGCGCGACATCAGATACAGCTCCAGTGCGATCATGTCGGGCGCGTCGAAGTCGAACGCCTGCGCGCGCACGCCAGTCATGCAGCCGCGCAGGCGGCGCTGCAGCGAGCCCATGCCCTGCCATTCCAGGCGATAGATCGGATAGCCGGTCGGTTGCCCCTGGGTGATGGACGAGCCCGCGAGATGCTTGTCCCAATTGTCGTCGTGGCAATTGGCGCAGGCGAGGTTGAGCTGGCCCTGGCGCTGAACGAACAGCTCGCGGCCGCGCGCGACGAACGGCGACAGCCGCGGATCGTCGCCGGCCTTGATCGGCATGCCGCGCGACTGCCTGGCGATCAGCGCCGTCAGCGCGAGCAGCTCGCGGCTCTCAGGCGCGAAGGCCTCCGCCTCCTGGTGCTGCCTGCGGCAGAGATTGACGCGTTGGCCGAGATCGACCGGCGCGGCGCTGGCGGCATTGAAGGCGGGATAGCGCGCGGCGACGCCCTTCATGCTGACGTCGACCGCGCCATGGCAATCGTTGCAGGATTTGTTGGCGGCGCCGGCCTTTGTCGTCCACAGCGTCTCCCCGTCGAGCACCGACAGCATCGCGGGATTGGTGGTGTCGTCGTCCTGCATCGCCTTGGTCTCCGGCGACATGAAGTCATAGCCGGAGCGGCGGTCGGCGGTCGCGATCTCGCCGGCCAGCGCCGGCAGGCCCAAGCCGAGCAGAGCCACGGCGAAGAGTGCGCGCGGCGTCATTCGACCGTGATCGCCGCCGACGCGGTGGCGACGAAGCCGTTGTCGCCGATCCATTCGAATTCGAACTTGCCGCTCTCGCTTGCCGTGGTGAAGAACGAGAGAAACGGGTTGGCGGCAATGGCGGGATAGAGATCGGCGCGGAAGATCTCGGCGCCGTTGAACCTGCAGGTGAAGCTGGTGATGATGTCGCGCGGCACGACCTCGCCGGCGGCGGTGTGACGATAGCCGGGCTCCATGACGTGGCTCATCAAGGTCTTGATCTCGATGACCGCGCCGCGCCTGGCCTTGGGCGGCACGTTGACGAGGGCTGTGGGCATCACGGCATCTCCTCGGTGCAGGCGGCGAGCGTGACGATGACGTCGACGGTCGCCGACCAGAACGAGCCGTCGGAGAGTTTTGCGATCGCGACAACTTTCTGCGTGTCGGCGAGCCGGATGCGGGTCGTGACCTGGGCGCGGCCCGCGCTCGGCGCGAGATGGAAATTCGCGACGTTGGGCTGCGGGTTCTTCTCGTTGAAGACGTGGATGCTCTTCACGAAGCTGTCGGGCGTCATCGGGTGATCGACGCTGACGGTCATCGGCACGGTGTTGCCGTTCTCGACCAGCGGCGGGATGTCGAGCCGGACCTTGCCGACCTGCACGTGAGCTTCGCCGACGAGATTGCGGATGGCGGAGGCGAGCATCGCGGGCGTCGCCTGCGCCGCGCGGACGGTGATCAGCGGCAGCGCGCTGGCGGCGGTCAGCGTGCCCGCGACTTGCAGCAGGTGGCGACGCGAGATGTGGACCGTTTCGAACATGCGGCTCATATAGGCTTACTCGCGCAGGGTCGCGAGATAGGCGACGATGTCTTCGATCTGTTCCGCCGACAGGATCGGCTTGTCGCGCCAGGCGGAACCGACGTGCGTCAGCCCGTCGACGCGGTAGTAGGACGGCATGATCGTCGCGGGATTGATGCTGCTGGCATCGACCAGCCGCAGCCGCAATTGCGGGATCGTCGCGCGGCCGCCGGCGCCGGCGAGGCTTGGGGCGAGATCGCCCTGGAAGCGCGCCTCCGGAAATGGGCCGGAGTGACAAAGGATGCAGGTCGAGCTGCGCGCCAGCACCAGCGCACGGCCGCGCGTGGCATCGCCGGGCTGGCCGGTGAGAGAGTGCGCGATGCCGTCGCCTTCGACCGTATAGGGCTTCAATCCCTCGGCGCCGGCTGTTGCGGGCAGGGCGCTGATCACCACGGCGAATAGCCGGCTAGCCGAAGGCATCATGGGTCAGCGTCTCGAACCATTCCCTTGCGGCGACCGCCTCTGCCGCACGCATCGTCAGCCGGGCATTGAGGGGGCTGGTCTGGCCACCCTCGACTTCGACGAACAGATCCCCCTTCGGCTGATACACGCCCGACAAGGAGAATGCGTAGTCCGGCGCGACGAGGCTATAGCAGACGCCGGTCAGCGGTGGCGGCTCGGATGTTGCTCCGGTGAGATCGCGCGCGATCACGGTCGCGCAGGCCTTGCCCTGCGCCTGCGCCGCGCCGGCCGATTTCGGAATGCCGCCGCCGAGGCAGGCGTCGCCGATGACGTGAATGTCTGGCACGAGCTTCGAGGCAAAGCTCGCGGCGTCGATCGGGCACCAGCCGGTGCGGTCGACCGCGCCGGCAAGCTGTGCGATGCGGCCGGCCTTTTGCGGCGGGATGATGTTGGCGACGTCGGGCGTGTAGTTGCCGAACTCGGTGATGACAGAGCGTGTCGCGACATCGACGCCGGTGACGCGGCCGCCCTGTGACAGCGGAATGCGCTCGATCATGCCCGGGTAGAGCTGCTGCCAAGCCTGCTCGAACAGCTTCTGCTGCGAAAAATTGTCCTTGGCGTCGAGGATCAGCACTTTCGACTTCGGCTTGTGAGTCTTCAGATAATACGCGATCAGGCTGGCACGCTCGTACGGCGCGGGCGGACAGCGCGAGGGATTGGCGGGCACCGCGATCGCCACCGTGCCGCCATCCGCCATGGCCTCGATCTGCTGGCGCAACAGCAGCGTCTGCGCGCCGGCCTTGTAGGCATGCGGCATGACGGCGGACGCGGCTTCGTCATAGCCTTGCAACGCATTGAAATCGATGTCGATGCCCGGCGCCAGCACGAGGCGGTCATAGGTCAAGGTGGTGCCGTCCGCGAGCGTGACCTTGTGCGCGGGCGCATCGATCGCGGTGGCTGCCTGCAGCATCACGCGAACGCCCTCGGCCGCGATCTTGTCGTAGCCGAACTGCTGCTTGCCGATGTCGGGAAGGCCGGCGATCACCTCGTTGCTCTGGGGGCAGGAGGTGAAGGTCTTGTTGGCCTCGACCAGCGTGACGTCGAGCTTGCCATCCGCCTTGCGCAGCGCGCGGGCGCAGCTCGCGCCGCCGAAGCCGCCGCCGATCACCACGACGCGCGCCGCCGTCTGCGCGCGCAGCACGGCGGGCGCGGCGATCAGGGCAGCGCTTGCCGCGATCAGGCCGCCGACCTCTCTGCGCGTACGCTTGCGGGTCAATGTCATTGCGTGAGAATAGCACGGCGGCAGCGGTTGGTCCCAACAGCTGCCGCCACGCTGATCATGCGAAGGTGATGTTCTGGTCGCGCAGCGGCACCGAGCGGATGCGCTTTCCTGTCGCGGCGAAGAACGCGTTCAGTACGGCAGGCGCGGCGACGCCGATGGTCGGCTCGCCGACGCCGCCCCAGAAGCCGCCGCTCGGGATCATGATCGATTCCACCTTCGGCATCTCGGCGATGCGCATCGAATTATAGGTATCGAAATTGGTCTGCTCGATCCGACCGTCCTTCACCGTGCAGCCGCCATAGAACAGCGCCGACAGGCCGTAGACGAACGAGCCCGCGATCTGCCGCTCGACCTGCGCCGGGTTGACGACGTAGCCCGGATCGGTCGAGGCGACGATGCGGTGGACCTTGATCTTGGTGCCGTCGATCACCGAGATCTCGGCCGCGCCGGCGACATAGCTGCCATAGCCGTGCAGCTGAGCGAGCCCGCGATAGACGCCTTCCGGTGCCGGCGTGCCCCAGCCGATCTTCTCAGCGACGGCGTTGAGGACGGCGAGATGCTTGGGATTCTTGCTCATCAGCTTGCGGCGGAACTCCAGCGGGTCCTGGCCGACGGCGTTGGCGAGCTCGTCCATGAAGCATTCGAGATAGATCGCGTTCTGGTTCACGTTGACGCCGCGCCAGAAGCCCGGATTGATGTGCGGGTTGCGCATGGAGTGCTCGATCAGCAGGTTCGGAACGGAGTAGCCGATCGTGGCCTCGCCCGAGGCCGCGAGCCCCTGGAAGGTCGCGGGGTCCTTGCCGTTGACGAGCGCATCGGGGCGCAGGCTGAACAGGATCGACTGGCCGGAGATGCGCATGTGCAGCGCGGTCAGGTTATTGTCGGCGTCGAAGCCGCCGGTCAGCTTGCACTGCGTGATCGGGTGATAGCGGCCATGCGTCATGTCCTCCTCGCGCGACCACAGCAGCTTGACCGGCGTGCCCGGCAGCTCCTTGGCGATCTTGACCGCCTGGCGAACGTAGTCCGTCTGACCGCGCCGGCCAAAACCGCCGCCGAGGATCAGCTTGTGCACCTCGCATTTGTCGGCCGGCAGGCCTGACGCCTCCAGCACCGCGGCGAACGCCGCCTCGCCATTCTGCGTGCCGCACCACACCTCGCATCGCTCCGGCGTGTAGAGCGCGGTCGCGTTCATCGGCTCCATCGTGGCGTGGTTCTGGTACGGATAGTTGTAGACGGCCTCGACCTTCTTCACCGCGCTCGCCAGCGCCGCCTTGGCATCGCCGTTCTCATTGCCGACGAAAGCCGGCCCGGAGTCCAAACCTTCGGCCAGCCATTTGCGGATCGACTCCGACGAGACCTTTGCGTTCGGACCTTCGTCCCACACGATCGGCAGCGCATCGAGCGCGGTCTTGGCGTGCCACCAGGTGTCGGCAACCACGGCGACCGCCGTGCCGTCGATCGCGACCACCTTCTTGACGCCCTTCAT
Source organism: Bradyrhizobium sp. HKCCYLRH3099 (assembly GCF_051167855.1). Classification (NCBI taxonomy): domain Bacteria; kingdom Pseudomonadati; phylum Pseudomonadota; class Alphaproteobacteria; order Hyphomicrobiales; family Nitrobacteraceae; genus Bradyrhizobium; species Bradyrhizobium sp. HKCCYLRH3099. The sequence continues at coordinate 1,044,767 of NZ_JBNPTW010000001.1, read as the reverse complement.
GCCGGCGATCTTGGCCTCGTCATAGCTCTTGAGCTTGCCGCCGGTGACCGGGCAATCCTTGATCGCGGCGTTGAGCATGTTCGGCAGCTTGATGTCGGCGCCATAGACCATCGCGCCGGTGACCTTGTCGGCGGTGTCGAGCCGCTTCACGCCCTTGCCGATCAAGGTCCAGTCCTTCGGGTCCTTCAGCTTGACGTCGGCCGGCGGCGAAAGCTTCGCGGCGGCCTCCGCGACCTTGCCATAGGTCGTGGTCTTGCCCGAGGCCTTGTGGGTGATGACGCTGTTCGCAGCCGTGCATTCCGCTGCCGGCACCTTCCACTCGTCGGCGGCGGCCTGGATCAGCATCATGCGCGCAGCGGCGCCACCCTTGCGGACATAGTCCTGCGAGGAGCGGATGCCGCGGCTGCCGCCGGTGGAGAAATCGCCCCACACCCGCTTGCGCGCGACGTTCTGGCCGGGCGTCGGATATTCCGTCGTCACCTTGCTCCAGTCGCAGGCGAGCTCTTCCGCGACGAGCTGGGCGAGACCGGTCAGCGAACCCTGGCCCATCTCCGAGCGGGCGATGCGGATCACCACGGTGTCGTCGGGCCGGATCACCACCCAGGCATTGACCTCGGGCGATCCGTCAGCGGCACGCACCACCTGCGGGCCTCCGAAGGGAATGTCGAGGCCGAGCGCAAGGCCGCCGCCGAGCGCGGCGGTGCCGATGACGAAGGAGCGGCGGTTGAGGCGCGGCGTCACATGCTGGTTCATGCCAGCCTCCTCAGGCGTTCGCCGCGGCGTGGATCGCCTCGCGCACCTGCGCGAAGGTTCCACAACGGCAGATATTGGTGATGGCGTCGTTGATGTCCTGGTCGCTCGGCTTCGGATTGTCCTTGAGCAGCGCGGCGACGGCCATGATCATTCCGCTCTGGCAATAGCCGCATTGCGGAACGTCGTTCTCGAGCCAGGCCTGCTGCACCTTGTGCAGGCCATTGTCCGCCGCGAGGCCTTCGATGGTGGTGATCTGCTTGCCCACGGCTTCCGAGACGGTGACTCCGCAGGAGCGCACGGCGGTGCCGTCGAGATGCACCGTGCAGGCGCCGCATTGTGCGATGCCGCAGCCATATTTGGTGCCGGTCAGCCCGGCGTTCTCGCGGATCGCCCACAGCAGCGGCGTGTCCGGCTCGACATCGAGCGAATAGGATTTTCCGTTAATCGTGAGGTTTGCCATCGCAGATCCCTTTCGTTCAACGCGCCCGTTGAACTGAAGGTCGCACTGTGGCGCGAAGCCTGGAATCCTTCAAATCAAGAATATGCGTTTGCGGCGCGGAAGATTTGTGATGGGGCGGGGTTTGAGTTCGCCCGAACTCATCAGCCGCGCGGCGGCGCCACCGCCAGCCGCAGGAAACTCATCACGCTGCCGAGCGCGGCGAAGCCTGCGCCGAGCGCCAGTGCCATGGTCGCGCCCTCGCGTCCGGCCAAGCTGAAGCACAGCGCGGCCAGCGCCGCGCCGGTGGTCTGGCCGGTCAGCCTTGCCGTCGCGACGATGCCGCTGGCGCCGCCGCTCCGGTGGGGCGGAGCGCTTGACATGATGGCCTTCATATTGGGCGCCTGGAAGAAGCCGAAACCGATGCCGCAGATCAGCATGCGCCAGACGATGTTCGGGATGCTCGGGTTCTCCGGCAGCATCGCGAGCAGCGCCATGCCGGTTCCGAGCATCACGAGGCCGATGCCGCCGAGCAGGCCGGCGGGGAAACGATCCGACAGTCGGCCCGCGATCGGCGCCATGATCGTGACCGCGAGCGGCCAGGGCGTCATGAAGAAGCCGGTCTCGACCTGCGAGCGCTGCAGAATGTCCTCAAAGTAGAAGGGCAGCGACACGAAGCCGAGGCCCTGCACGGAGAAGGAGCAGACAGCCGTCGCCGCCGACAGCGCGAACACGCCGCGGCGGAACAGGTCGATCGGCAGCATCGGCGCGGGATGATCGGCCTGGCGCCGCGTCAGGATGATGCCGAGCACGAGTGCGCCAACCAGTTCCGCGACCACCATCGCCGGCGTCGCGCCATGCGCGGCGCTGCCGATGCCGGTGATGAACAGGCCGAGACAGAGCGCGGCAAGGGCGGCGCCGAGGAAGTCGAACGCGTGCTCGGCGCGCGGCGTCTTCGGCAGCATCTTCATGCCGATGGCGATCGCGATGAGGCCGAACGGCAGGTTGATCGCGAACAGCCAGGGCCAGGAGCCGAGCGAGAGAATGGCCGACGCAATGGTCGGCCCGAAGGTGAAGGAGATGCCGACCACCAGCGCATTGTGGCCGAGGCCGCGCCCCAGCATCTTGCCGGGATAGACATAGCGCACCAGCGCGGTGTTGACGCTCATGATGCCGCTGGCGCCAAGCCCTTGCAATGCGCGGGCGACCACCAGGGATGGCAGAGACCAGGCCAGCGCGCAGCCGACCGAGGCCAGCGTGAACAGCAGCAGGCCGCCGAGATAGATGCGCTGGTGGCCGACGATCTCGCCGAGCGCGCCGAGCGGCAGCAGGGTCGCGACCAGGGCGATCTGGTAGATGTTGACGACCCAGACCACCTCGGCCGGCGAGACGTGCAGATCATTGGAGATCGACGGCAGCGCGATGTTGGCGATGGCGACGTCGAGCGAAGCCATCGACAGCGCCGTGAAGATCGCCGCGATCGCCCAGGGCCGCTGGCTGGCGGGCAGGCCGTCGGCCGGGCCGTCGCCGGCGAGCTTCAAAGCGTGGTGGCGGTTGGACATGGGGACCTTTTGGGCCTTTGGTGCGCGCGTCTCCGATGAGCATGTACACGGGAGCGGACGAGAGCCCCAGCCATTGCTGGCGCATGGCCGTATGCGCGGCGGCGGAGCCGAGACTGTCGGATGCTTGCAAGAGCCCCTCGTCTTGCTCCGTCATTCCGGGGCATTCGCGCGCAAAACGGCGCAGCCGTTTAGAAGCAGCGCGAATGAGCCCGGAATCCATAACCACGAACGGAAGTCGGGCGCGAGACGCCCACCACCAGGGTGCCCCATACGAGGCCTGTGGGGTATGGGTTCCGGGCTCGCGCTGCGCTTGCGGCCGGCTGCGTCGGCCTCAAGCTCCGCGCGCCCCGGAACGACGCGCGGAGAGGGCGGTCCGCGTGGTCATGGCGTCGCCCGCGGCATCGTCACGGTGCTGACGCGGCCATCTATTTCGACTATCGTCCGATGCAAACAGACCATCAAGGCAGAACAAAACAGGGAGCCCACGAGGAGATCAATGAGCACAGTCAAAGACGCTCTGGCCCAGAAGAGTGGCGCCCTGGTTCATGTTCGCTCCGGCGAGATGGTCGTCGAAGCCTTGCAGAAGATGCGCGACAACCGGGTCCGCTCGGTACTGGTCATCGACGACGGCGTGCTCGTCGGCATCGTCACCCAGGGCGACTGCGCCATCAAGGTGCTGCTGCCCGGGCTCGATGCGACGCGGACGCCGGTCGGCCAGGTGATGACGGCCGATCCGGTGACGGTCAGGCCGGACCACCGGCTGGACAGTTGCATGGCGATGATGTCCCAGCGCGGCTTTCGCCACCTGCCGGTGCTGGACGGAGACCAGGTCGTTGGCGTGATCTCGATCGGCGACGTCGTCAAGAACATCATCCGGGATCTGGAGCACAACGTCGACGACCTGATGGGCTACATCCTGAAGGACGGTCCTGGGGGGTGATGGGGGAGGGCGGTGCAGCGCCTAGAGTATCTCTGGTTATGACCAAAGCCGACTCTTGTAGCCGCCGTGGATGTTTGCATTCGACCCGAAGCCGACATGACCCGGACCCCACAACCGCCTCTTAACCGGACGTTCCATATACGAAGCCATGCGCCGTGGCGCTTAGGCGTGAAGCAAAGGATATTGGGGCCGCTGCGGTGATATCAATGAGAAGAACTCTCGTGTTCTCGCTGCTAGGCCCTGCGCTTTGTGTCGCTTCGGCCGTATTGAGCTGGCTGCGGGAAGAATCCCCGAAGAAAGCATAATCTGGGCCTTCATGTTCTCGCTTGTCGTTTCGATCTCCACCGGATTGGTTGACGGCTACCTCGCACATTTTTTCTCCTCCCAGCTCAGGGCGCCGCTCATCGCGGTCGTTGGCGGGGCGACTGTGGCGTTTCTCCTCTTTGCGATAGCGAGCCGTACAGAGAACAGCCTTATTCGGCTCACGTGTGGACCATCGTTATGGCAGGAGTAGTGTGTATGGGTCTTTGCTCTCTCCTGTCGGGGCCTTCATGTGAGGAGCTGAACTAAATTCCGCTGCTGGTTGATGTTGGACGTCCAGCTAGCGCCAGGTGCTGTCTGCTTCCGAGACGCAACATGAAACATGTCGGCCGATCTTCAGAGGGCTGGTTATGATCAGGAGTGGACTAACAACTTTGTCCTGACGCAGGCCGCCGTGATTGTGTGTGGAGCAAGTCGCTAGCCGTCGGGTGAGCGCCGGACATCACATAAGTGTCACGTCAGGGCAACTCGCAGCCCATTCCAGTCAGATTGGCCCTGATCGGGTCGGATGTCAGCGGCCCCATCTAACCGTCCGAGTCGCTGTGTGTAGCTACGCGCTCCCCGGCCGCGCCAGCCGCTCGATCGTCTGATTGTGCCGTGTCAGCAGCTCACACGCATGCCCGATCTGTCGTTCGCGCAGCGCCTGCAGGATCTGGCGGTGATCGCCGTTGCTGCGCGGGCGCCAGCCGGCGGTGCGGGCCATGGTGAGGACGAGGCGCGAATTGGCGAGGCGCAGGCCGTCGAGGCTGGCGAGCAGGCGCGGCATCGCGCAAGGCGCGACCAGCGCGTGGTGGAAGGCGCGGTTGGCGGTCTCGAACTCCTGGATGGTCTCGGCATTGTCGCCCTCGATCAGCGCAAGCTCGATCGCGGCGAGATGCGCCGGCGTGTAGCGCGGCGCGGCGTTGCGTAAGCCAACGACTTCGAGTGCGACGCGCATCTCGACGATTTCCTTGGTCGCCTTCGCATCGAGCGGCGCGACACGGACACCGCGCCTGGGCATCGCGACCACCAGGTGCAGCGCTTCGAGCTGCCGGAACGCCTCGCGGACCGGCACATGGCTCGAATTAAATTCGCGCGCGATGTGGTCCTGGCGCAGCGGCGCGTCCGGCGGCAGGGCGCCGCTGACAATGCGGTCGGTGATCGCGTCGGCAATGCGATGGGCCGTCGTGAGGTTCTCGTCTGTCATGTGATAGATTATCTATCGAAAAAGCAGGTGCGTTGAAAGCGGCGGTATCCTACGGTCCGAGAAGAGCGGTATTTCATAGATAATATCTATGAAAATCTATGATCTTGGAGCGTCAGCGTGACCCGTGTGAGCCATTCGCCTTCGGAGCCGATCAAGCAAGGCGATGCTGTTCGCCATGACTGGACCCGGGAGGAGGCCGAGGCGCTGTATGGCCTCCCGTTTCCAGACCTGATGTTCCTGGCACAGTCGACCCATCGCCGGCACTTCGACCCGACCCGGCTGGAGACCGCGAGCCTGCTCAGCATCAAGACCGGCGGCTGTCCGGAGGATTGCGGCTACTGCTCGCAGAGCGCGCATTACGACACCGGCCTGAAGGCGACCAAGCTGATGGACCACGACGCCGTCGTCGCGACGGCGCGGCGCGCCAAGCAGGCCGGCGCCGAGCGCTTCTGCATGGCCGCCGCGTGGCGCAGCCCGAAAGACCGTGATCTCGACCAGGTCTGCGACATGGTCAGCGCGGTGAAGGACCTGGGCCTGGAGACCTGCGTGACCCTGGGCATGCTGACGCCGCCGCAGGCGCAGCGGCTCAAGCAGGCCGGGCTCGACTACTACAACCACAATGTCGATACTTCGCCCGAGTTCTACGACCGCATCATCACCACCCGCACCCTGCAGGACCGCATCCACACGCTGGCGCATGTGCGCGAGGCCGGCATCAAGACCTGTTGCGGCGGAATCATCGGCATGGGTGAGGAGGTTGATGACCGGCTCGGCATGCTGGTGCTGCTCGCCAATCTCGAGGCGCATCCGGATAGCGTGCCGATCAACCTTTGGAACGAGGTCAAGGGCGTGCCGGTCAACGACACCGCGACGCGGCCCGACGGGATAGCGCTGGTGCGGCTGATCGCGGTGGCGCGCATCATGATGCCCAGGAGCGTCGTGCGGTTGTCGGCGGGGCGGCAGTACATGAGCGACGAGTTGCAGAGCCTGTGCTTGCTCGCCGGCGCCAACTCGATCTTCATCGGCGACGTGTTGTTGACGACGGCCAACCCGCAGGCCGAGCGCGATGCTGACTTGCTGGCGCGGCTCGGCATGACGTCGTCGTTGATGGCGCGCAAGAGAGAAGATGCAAGCGAAGCGGCGCATCAATCAGTCACTGCGTGATGTCGCAGGAGCGGGGCCTCATGGTTCGAGACGCGCCGCCATTGCGACCGTTCGCGACGGCTCGATCGCGTGCGCGGCGCTCCTCACCATGAGGGATGGGCTCCGCAATCGGAGCTGCACGAAGACGATGAGTCGTGTGCGCATCAAGCAAGCGTTCGATCTCATGCGGTGCTTGGCGGCTTCGCCGAACCGCTTTTCCCTCACCCTGAAGAGCATGCCCTTCAGGCGGGCGTCTCGAACGGCGAGGCCCGGACGTTGGCCGCATGGTTCTCCGACTCCAAGCGAATGCGGCTGACCGATAGGGAGCGGATACAATATGCCTTCCGACAAATTGGCGATCTATGCAAATGACCTGCAAGATCTCGCGGCGCGCGACCGTCTCCGGCGCCTGAGTCCGCGATCCGGTTTCGATTTCTCGTCCAACGATTATCTCGGCCTCGCTCAGTCGCCGCGGATCAAGCGCGCGATCGCTGCGGCGATGGAGGCGGGCACGCCCGTCGGCGCGGCCGGCTCGCGGCTGCTGCGCGGCAATTGCGCGGAGCACGAGCGGCTGGAAGCCGAAGCGGCACGTTTCTTCGGCGTCGACAGCGCGCTGGTCTTCGGCTCGGGCTATGTCGCCAACTTTGCCGTGCTGGCAACGCTGCCGCAAGCCGACGACCTGCTGGTGCTCGATGCGCTCGTGCACGCCAGCACCCATGAGGGCGCGCGCGCCAGCCGGGCCGGGGTTTGTCAGTTCGCGCACAATGATGCCAGCGCCGCCGAGGACAAGATCCGGGCGTGGCGCCGCGACGGCGGTGTCGGCCGGCCCTGGATCGTCGTCGAAAGCCTCTACAGCATGGATGGCAACATCGCGCCGCTGGATGATCTGATCGCGGTGGCCGAACGACACGACGCGTTCCTGCTGATCGACGAGGCGCATGCGACCGGCGTGCATGGCCCGCAGGGGCGTGGCCTTGCCGCACGGTTCGAAGGCCGTGACGATGTCGTCGTCGTGCACACCTGCGGCAAGGCACTCGGCGCCGCCGGCGCGCTGGTGACCGCGCACCGCGTGCTGCGCGACATCCTCGTCAACCGCGCTCGTCCCTTCATCTTCGCCACCGCGCCGTCGCCGCTGATGGCGGTGGCCGTCACGGAGGCGCTCGCGATCCTGCAGGATGAGCCGCAGCGGCAGCAGAAGCTGACGGAGCTCATGGCGTTTGCACACCGCGCGATCGTCGCACGGTTCGGCGCGACGTGGTCGTCGACGCAGATCATTCCCTACATCGTCGGCGACAATGCGCGCGCGATGACCCTCGCCGCCGGCCTGCAGCGGCGCGGCTTCGACGTGCGCGGCATCCGGCCGCCGACGGTGCCCGCAGGCACCGCGCGCTTGCGGCTGTCGCTGACCCTGAACGTCGACGAGGCCGCGATCACGGCGCTGCTCGACACGCTTGTCGAACTTGAAGGAGAGCAGCAATGGCGCAGCGCATCGTCGTCACGGGCACCGACACCGGCATCGGCAAGACCGTATTCGCCGCCGGCCTGACGGCGTTGCTCGGCGCCTGCTATTGGAAGCCGGTGCAGGCAGGCCTCGCGGAGGAGACGGATTCCGATCGCGTCCGCCGTCTGGCCGAACTCCCCGCGGATCGCGTCCTCCCCGAAAATTATCGGCTGGCGGAACCGGCGTCGCCGCATCGCGCCGCCCGCCTCGAAGGGATCAGGATTGATCCGCTCAGTCTCGATCCTCCCGACACCGGCCGGCCTCTGGTGATCGAGGGCGCCGGCGGGGTCATGGTGCCGCTCGACGACGACACGCTCACGCTCGATGTGTTCGCACGCTGGCGCTGTCCGCTGGTGCTGTGCGCACGCACGAGTCTGGGCACCATCAATCATTCGCTGTTGTCGCTGGCGGCGCTGCGCAGCCGCGGCATCGCCGTGCTCGGCATCGCCTTCATCGGCGACGCCGCCGCGGAGAGCGAGGAGACGATCTGCCGTCTCGGCAAGGTCACGCGTCTTGGCCGCTTGCCCTGGCTGGCGCCGCTTACGGCATCGACGCTGCAGCAGGCGATGACGACCGCATTCCGGCGCAAGGATTTCGCGCGATGACGCGCGCGGCAGGTTCGCCAATCTGGCATCCGTTCACGCAGCACGCGCTGCAGCCGCAGATGATTCCGATCACGCGCGGCGAGGGCGCCTATCTGCACGCGGCCGACGGCCGGCGGATCATCGATGCCATCGCGTCGTGGTGGGTGGTGACGCATGGTCATTGTCACCCGCCGATCGTGCGCGCGATCCAGCAGCAGGCCGAGCGTCTCGACCAGGTGATCTTCGCCGGATACACGCACGAGTCGGCGGAGCAGGTGGCCGCCGGGCTGCTCGACCTCACCCCGCCGGGCCTGGCGCACGTGTTCTTCTCGGACTCTGGCGCCACCAGCGTCGAGGTCGCGCTGAAGATGGCGCTCGGCTATTTCAGGAATATCGGCGAGGCGCGCACGCGCATCGTGGTGATGCAGCATTCCTACCACGGCGACACCATCGGCACGATGTCGGTCGGCGCGCGCGGCGTGTTCAACGCCGCCTACGAGCCGCTGCTGTTCGATGTGGCTGTCGTGCCGTTTCCGGCCGAGGGCCGCGAGCAGGCGACGCTCGATGCACTCGCTGCCATCTGCGAGCGGGATCGGCCAGCCGCGTTCATCGTCGAGCCGCTGGTGCTGGGTGCCGGCGGCATGCTGATGTACTCGCCTGCGGTGCTGCGCGAGATGCACCGCATCTGCCGGGCGCACGGCGTGCTGTTCATTGCCGACGAGGTCATGACCGGCTGGGGCCGCACGGGCACGCTGTTTGCGTGCGAGCAGGCGGAGATCACGCCGGACATCGCCTGCTATGCCAAGGGTCTCACCGGAGGGGCGATGCCGCTCGCGGTCACGCTGTGCAGCGAGGCCATCTTCGCGGCGCATCTGTCGGCCGATCGTGCGCGGACCTTCTTTCATTCCAGCTCGTATACGGCCAATCCGATCGCCTGCGCGGCGGCATCGGCCAATCTCGCGCTGTGGCGCCAGCCGGAGACGCGAGCCCGCGCCGCCGCTGTCGCGGCAATGCAGCAGTGCTGCCTGGAGCGTTTCCGCTATGACGAGCGGTTCTCGGATCTGCGGCGGTGCGGGACCATTACGGCGATCGATCTGCACGCCGAGGAGCCCGGTTACCTCGCCGACGTCGGGCCGAAGCTGCACGGCATCTTCCGTGACAGCCACGTGCTGCTGCGGCCGCTCGGCCACACGATCTACGTGATGCCGCCTTACTGCGTCACATCAGAGGATCTCGACACGATCTACGCGGCGATTGACGAGGCCGTCGATCGCGTGCTCTGAGCACCCTTCCGTTCTGCGCAATTTGCGCTCGACGATCTCCCGCACTAGCATCCGCCAACAAAATTCGTGACGGGGGGACTGAAAGCCATGAATGTGCCGGTCAGCGACAACAGCTCGAAGGAGGCCAAGGACGCGACCGCGGCGGTGAGGGCCGCGCAGCAGGCGATGCTCGAGACGCTGCCGTTCGGCGATACCGCCGACTTCGACGATGCGGCCCGCGGTTTTCTCGGCACCATCGACGACGCCAAGGTGGCCACCGCACAGGGCCGAACCGTCTGGAGCCTTGCGCCCTACGGCTTCCTCGAGGCCGAGGAGGCGCCGCCGACCGTCAATCCCAGCCTGTGGCGGCAGGCCAAGCTCAACATGCAGCACGGCCTGTTCGAGGTCGTGCCCGGGGTCTACCAGGTGCGCGGGCTCGACATCGCGAACATGACCCTCATCGAGGGCGACACCGGCGTGATCGTGGTGGATACGCTGACCTCGATCGAGGGCGCCCGCGCCGCGCTCGATCTCTACTATCAGCATCGCGGCACCAGGCCGGTCATGGCGGTGATGTTCACGCACACCCACACCGACCATTGGGGCGGGGCGCGCGGGGTCGTCGACGAGGACGCCGTCACCGGCGGTCGCGTGCCGCTGATCGCGCCGAACCTGTTCATCGAGCACGCGGTGTCCGAGAACATCATTGCCGGTCCCGCGATGCTGCGCCGGGCGCAGTATCAGTTTGGGCCGCTGCTGGCGAAAGGGCCGAAGGGCCATGTCGATTGCGGCCTGGGCAAGACCATGGCCGCCGGCAGCGTGGCGCTGCTGCGGCCGACCGATCTGATCATGGCAACCGGCGACACCAGGACGATCGACGGCGTCACCTTCGAATTCCAGATGGCGCCGAACAGCGAGGCGCCGGCGGAGATGCATTTCTATGTGCCGCGCTACAGGCTGTTGAACCTCGCCGAGAACTGCACGCACAATTTCCACAATTTGCTGCCGTTCCGCGGCGCCGATGTGCGCGATGCGCTGGCGTGGTCGAAATATCTCGGCGAGGCGCTGCAATTATGGGGCGGCAAGGCCGAGGTGATGTGCGGCCAGCATCACTGGCCGGTGTGGGGCGCAGCCCGCGTCGACAGGATGATCCGCGAGCAGCGCGACCTCTACAAATTCGCGCACGATCAGACTCTCCGCCTGATGAACCACGGCCTGACCGCCAGCGAGATCGCCGAGCAGATCGCGCTGCCGAAAAGCCTGGAGCACGCCTGGCATGCGCGCGGCTATTACGGCCACATCCGGCACAATGTGAAGGCGATCTATCAGAAATATCTCGGCTGGTACGACGCCAATCCCGTCAATCTCGATGCGCTGCCGCCGGTCCAGGCTGGCCGGAAATACGTCGACTATATGGGCGGCGCGGAGGCGCTGCTGGCGCGGGCGCGCGCGGATTTCGAGAGGGGCGAGTTTCGCTTCGTCGCCCAGGTCGTCGGCCATCTGGTGTTCGCCGAGCCCGACAATGCCGAGGCGCGTGCGCTGCTCGCCGATACGTTGGAACAGCTCGGCTATGCCGCCGAAAGCGCGACGTGGCGCAACGCCTATCTGTTCGGCGCTCAGGAGCTGCGCCACGGCATGCCGGAGATCCCGGCGCGCCCCGGCATGCCGCGAGAAACCCTGGCGGCGCTGCGCACCGAGCAAATATGGGACGTGCTCGGCGTCAGGCTGAACGGACCGAAGGCCGAGGGCAAGCACATCGTGCTGAACTGGAGCTTCACCGACACCGGCGAGCGCTTCGTCCTCACGCTGCAGAATTGCGCGCTGACCTATGCGGCGGGCGCGCAGGCGTCCACGGCGGATGCCGGCTTCACCCTGGCGCGATCGACTCTCGACGCGGTCATCGCCAAGGCGACGACTTTTCCGGAAGCGGTCGCCGCCGGCAAGATCAGCGTCGTCGGCAATCTGATGCGGCTCGCCGAGCTGATGTCGCTGATGGATGAGTTTCCGCGGATGTTCGAGATCGTCGAGCCGAAGCGGACCGCGGTGACCTGAGGCGGGCCGGGCGTCGGAATTGCCCGGCCCATGCGCATTACTCGGCGCTGCTGACCAGGCGGATGCGCGGCTCGGCCCGTTCGATCAGGCCGCGATAGGCGGCGAGATAGTCCAGCGCCATGCGCCGGGCCGTGAACCGCTGCTCGAAGCGCTCGCGCACGCGCGCGCGGCTGAGATCGTGCAGACGGTTGACGGCCACCACCGCGCTGAGCTCGTCCTCGACGATGAAGCCGGTGACGCCGTCGTCGATCACCTCCGGCACCGATCCGCGATTATAGGCGATGACGGGCGTGCCGCAGGCCATCGATTCGATCATGACGAGGCCGAACGGCTCGGGCCAGTCGATCGGCAGCAGCAGGCCGAGCGCGCCGGACAGGAACTCCGGCTTCTCATGGTCGCCGATCTCCCCGATGTACTCGATGAGCGGATTGCCGTTGATCATCGGATAGATCAGCTGGTCATAATAGTCCTGGTCGGCGCGATCGACCTTGGCGGCGATCTTGAGCGGGATGCCACAGCGCATCGCGATCTTGATGGCGCGGTCGACGCCCTTTTCAGGCGCGATGCGTCCGAGCACGGCGAGATAGCTCGGCGTCACGGGCTTGGGCATCAGCAGCTGTTCGGGCAGGCCGTGCAGAACGGTGCGGACCCAGTTTGCATTCGGCACGGGTCTGCGCTGTGCATCGGAGATCGAGACGACGGGAACGTCCTTGAAGACGGAGAACACCGGCTGGTGCTCGGGAAGGTCGAGCCGGCCATGCAGCGTGGTGAGAAACGGCGTGGGCTGCCGGTGGAACAGCGAGAAGGGATAGTAGTCGAGGTGGAAGTGCAGAACGTCGAACTCCTCCTCGTCACATCGCTGGCGCACGCTTTCGAGCATGACCATGTGCAGCGCGTTGGGATCCCGGACCGAGCCGTCGAGGCGCAGCGCCTTCGGCCAGGTCGGTGAGAGTTTCGCCGAGGTCTGCGAATCACCGCTGGCAAACAGCGTGACGTCGTGCCCGAGCGCGACGAGCTCTTCGGTCAGCCAGTGCACCACCCTCTCAGTGCCGCCATAGAGTTTCGGAGGCACAGCCTCCGTCAACGGAGCAACCTGCGCAATGCGCATCTCATCGTCTCCTATTCGTGATCATGGATGGAAACCCCCAGATGGCACCGGCACTGCCGCAGCAGGAACGTTGACCCATCTGCGAAGTTCCGGCGCTTGCGATCACTCTTTCTTCGACACAACGTGTTCCCACCGACCTCATTGCTGCCATCTGGCATCTTCAGCTCTGCCGACCAGCGCTCATGCGAAGTTGACAGAGCGCCACTGCTGCTGCGGCGCGGAACAGAAGAAACCGTTCATCGTTCATCTGGCCGCAACAGGTGTCGCCAACAGTCGCACAGGACAAACATGGATCAGCTATCAGGCTACGCGCACCGGCCGTTCCCCTTCGTCATGCGCTATCTGCGCAAGCGGCCGACGGCGCATCTCATCATCTTGTTGTCTGTTGTCGGTGCAGTTGCCTGTTCGGTAGGCACGCAATACGGAGTCAAGTTCCTGGTCGACAGCCTGTCGGCCGGTCCCCGCGGCAGCGGCAACGTGTGGGCCGCATTCATCCTGCTGATGGCGCTGATCGCAACCGACAACGTCCTCTGGCGCGTCGCCAGCTGGATCGCGAGCTTCACCTTCGTGAGCGTCACCGGCGATCTCCGGCGCGACATCTTCCGTCATCTCACCGGCCATTCGCCGAGCTACTTTGGTGATCGACTGCCGGGAATGCTCTCGAGCCGGATCACGGCGACCTCGAATGCCGTGTTCACGGTCGAGAACATGTTCGTCTGGAACGTGCTGCCGCCCTGCCTGGCGACGGTTGCGGCGATTCTGCTGATTGGAACCGTGAGTGGCCCGATGGCCGGCGCGCTGCTGCTGATCGCGGCCATGATGGTCCTGGCCATGTTCCGCCTGGCGTCGGCCGGCAAGCCGCTGCATGATGATTTCGCCGACAAGGCGGCGATGGTCGACGGCGAGATGGTCGACGTGATCTCGAACATGCCGCTGGTGCGCGCGTTCTGCGGCCTGCGCCACGAGCATGACCGGTTCGATGCGACCGTCGACAAGGAACTCGAAGCGCGCGGACGCAGCCTCCGCTATCTGGAAAAGCTGCGCATCCTGCACGCGACCGTCACGATCGTGCTGACCGTTGCGCTGATGGCCTGGGCGATCTCGATGTGGCAACGGGGCGGGGCAACCACGGGCGATGTCGTGCTGGTGTGCACGCTCGGCCTGTGCATCCTCAACGCGACGCGCGATCTCGCAGTCGCCCTGGTCGATGTGACGCAGCATGTCGCGCGCATGAGCGAGGCGATCGCCACGCTGCTGCAGCCGCATGAGCTGCGCGATCATCCCGAGGCCGAGCCGCTGGTCAAGAGCGGCGCCGCCATTGCCTTCAACGACATCACCTTCCACTACCCGGGCGGCCACAAGCTGTTCGAAGCGTTCACGCTGCGCCTGCAGCCCGGCCAGCGTGTCGGACTCGTCGGCCAGTCCGGCGGCGGCAAGTCGAGCCTGTTCACCCTGCTGCAGCGGTTCTACGATCCGCAGGCGGGACATATCGAGATCGACGGCCAGGACATTGCGAAGGTGACGCAGCAGAGCCTGCGCGAGGCGATCTCGGTGGTGCCGCAGGACATCTCGCTGTTCCATCGCTCGATCCTGGAGAACATCCGCTACGGCCGGCCGAGCGCGACCGACGACGAGGTGCTGCGCGCGGCGATCGCGGCGCGTTGCGATTTCGTCGAGACGCTGCCGGAGGGGTTGCAGACCATGGTCGGCGATCGCGGTGTCAAGCTGTCGGGCGGCCAGCGCCAGCGCATCGCGATCGCGCGCGCCTTCCTCAAGGACGCGCCGATCCTGCTGCTCGACGAGGCCACCGCCGCGCTCGACAGCGAATCCGAGGAGGCGATCCGCGAGGCGCTGAGCCGGCTGATGCGGGGCCGGACGGTGATCGCGATCGCGCACCGGCTGGCGACCTTGCGGAATTTTGACCGCGTCGTGGTGCTGAAATCGGGCAGGATCATCGAGGACGGCGCGCCTGAGCGGCTGATGCAAAGCGAGGGTCCCTATCGGGAACTCGTCACCCAGGAAATGAACCGGCTCGCCACGTTCGCCGCCTGATCGTTGCGTCGCGTCGCGACCTTGCCCGTCCGGTCGCGTGATCACTCCAACTTCGCACGAGGTCAAAATGTCGGCTGAAGTCGCAACCTCACTCTCGTCGATCGCCCGGGCCGATGAACCTGCCGAGCAGCCGTTCTACATCCCGATGACCGGACCCGCGGCGCGGCCGCGGCGGTCCCTCAAGCACGACGACACCTTCATCGTGCTCGACGGTCATGGCGACCTCGGCGCCTCCGCAGGCGGCCCGGACGGTCTGTTCAATGCAGATACGCGCTATCTGGCCCGGCTCGAGCTGACGCTCGACGAGGTGCAGCCGCTGCTGCTCGGGTCGAGCCTGCGCGACGACAATTCGTCCCTGACGATCGACCTGACAAATCCCGACATCTACGAGCAGGGCCGGCTGGTGCTGCCGAAGGACGTGCTGCACATCGTGCGCACCATTTTTCTATGGCGCGGCACCGCGTACCAGCGCATCGGCGTGCAGAACCATGGCGATCGGCGCGCCAGTTTCGATCTCAAGCTGGCCTTCGACAATGATTTCGCGGATCTGTTCGAGGTGCGCGGCAGCGTCCGGCCGCGGCGGGGCGCAGGCTCGGCCAAGCTGATGAGCCCCTCCGACGTGATGCTCGACTATCGCGGCCTCGACGGCACGACGCGCACGACCGCGCTGCATTTCGATCCGCGTCCGTCGCGGCTGTCGGTCGATGTCGCGACCTATCATTTCGATCTGGAGCCGCAGCAATCGACGTCGCTGTTCATCGCGGTGAGCTGTAACGCCGCTGCCGGCGAGCAGCCGGGCCGGTTCTTCCGCAGTCTGCTCGCACACCGCCGCGAGATGCGCCGCTGCACGCAAGGCGCGACCAGCATCGAGACCTCGAACGACATCCTCAACGAGGTGCTGTGTCAGGCGGCGGCCGATCTCAACATCCTGATGACGGATACGCCGCAGGGACGCTACCCCTATGCGGGCATTCCCTGGTACTCGACGACGTTCGGCCGCGACGGGCTGATCACCGCGATGCAGATGCTGTGGGTCGATCCGCGTATCGCGCGTGGTGTTCTGCGCCGGCTCGCCGAGTACCAGGCGCAGCGGACCGACCCGCTCGCCGATGCCGAGCCCGGCAAGATCCTGCACGAGATGCGCGGCGGCGAGATGGCGGCGCTGCGCGAGGTGCCGTTCGCCTGCTACTATGGCAGCGTGGATTCGACGCCGCTGTTCGTGCTGTTGGCCGGCCTCTATGTCGAGCGCACCGGCGATCTCGACACGTTGAAGCAGCTGTGGCCGGCGATCGAGCTGGGGCTCGCCTGGATCGACGGACCGGGCGATCCGGATCGCGACGGCTTCGTCGAATATCAGCGCGCCTCCGAGCACGGCCTCGCGAACCAGGGCTGGAAGGATTCCTACGACGCGGTGTTCCATTCCGATGGCCGTCTCGCCGAGGGCTACATCGCGCTCGCCGAGGTGCAGGGCTATGTCTTCGCCGGCAAGCAGCTCGCGGCCCGTTGCGCGCGGCGGCTCGGCAAGGCCGAGATGGCCGATCGGCTCGATGCCGAGGCGTCTGATCTGGCGAGGCGGTTCGAGGATGCGTTCTGGTGCGAGGAGCTCGACACCTATGCGCTGGCGCTGGACGGCAACAAGCAGCCGTGCCGGGTGCGCACCTCCAATGCGGGTCAGCTCCTGTTCAGCGGCATGGTGCGCGAGGACCGCGCCCGCAAGGTCGCGGCCGACCTGTTGCGGCCGCATTTCTTCTCCGGCTGGGGGATCCGCACGGTCGCTTGTGGAGAAGCGCGCTACAATCCGATGTCCTATCATGACGGCTCGATCTGGCCGCACGACAACGCGCTGATCGCGCTCGGCCTGTCGCGCTACGGCCTCAAGCATGCCGTGGAGCAGGTGTTCGGAGGCCTGTTCGAGGCCGCGTCCTACATGGATCTGCGGCGGCTTCCCGAACTGTTCTGTGGATTCCGGCGAGAGAAACATCGCGGGCCGACGCTGTATCCGGTCGCCTGCGCGCCGCAGGCCTGGGCCAGCGCGACGCCGTTCACCTTGCTGGAGGCGGCGCTCGGCCTGGAATTCGATGCCGCGCGTGGCGAGATCCGGCTGCGCAATCCGCGGCTGCCGGCCTTCCTCGACTGGGTCGTGCTGCGCGACCTCAGGCTCGGCAATTCCGCCATTGACCTGCGCATCCGCCGTCACGGCGAGGACGTTTCGATGGAGGTGCTGCGCCGCCGTGGTCAGATCCAGGTCTCGCTGGTGCTGGCGCAATGACGAAGCCGACACACAGGGATCGTCAGCGCATCTTGCGTCGTCTTGCCGTGCTGCCGCTGCTGGTCGCACTGCAGACCTCTGATGGCTGGTCGCAGCAGGCGTCGCCGACGCCGAAGGATGTCGCCGCTCCGGCCAAGGAGCCTGCGCCGCCGCCGTCGGTGACCATCCTCGGCGCGCGCGATGCGCATGGCGTGCTCGGGCGCGATGTTCGCAGTTCGACCGGGGAGGACATGGGGCACATCGTCGACGTCATCGTCGATCTCACCGGCACGGTGCGTGCGGCGGTGATCGATTTCGGCGGTTTCCTCGGCGTCGGCAGCCGCAAGATCGTCGTGGATTGGACGGCGCTCGATTTCAAGCACATTGCCGACAAGAGCGACCAGGTCACGCTCGACCTCACCAAGGAGCAGGTGAAGGCCGCGCCCGAATACAAGGAAGACAAGCCGGTCGTCGTGCTCGGCGCGGCCGGCAAGCTGTTGCCCTGGGATTTCGATCATTGAGTTGATGCGTGAGACCGCCGCTCCTGGCCACACGGGCACCGGGGCATGGCGGGAATATTTGTCCAGCAAGCCCTGACTTGAAGCGTCGAGAGCATGCCGATTGCACGGCCGTCGAGATCATCCGATCGGGAGCCCGCGCCGGAGCGCGCGGCAGCGGACGTGCGCGCGGACGAGGTGCAGGACCTTGGCCCGGCCGCGAGGCCTGCGCCGTCCAGGCAGAGCCTGCGCGGGCTCGACTGGTTCATCTTCTTCCTCGCAGACGTCCAGACCGGCTTCGGCCCGTTCATCGCGGTGTATCTGACGACGCAGAAATGGACGCAGGCGCAGATCGGCCTGGTGCTGTCGATCGGCGGCATCGTCGGGCTGATCGGGCAGATGCCGGGCGGCGCGATCATCGATGCCGCCAAGTCGGAGCGGCGCGTCGCCGGACTTGCCATTGCGACCATCGGCTGCTGCGCGCTCGCCTACGCGGTCTGGCCGATCTTTCCGGTGGTGGCCGGCGCGGCCATGCTGCATGCGGCGGCAAGCTGCGTGCTGGGACCAGCGATTGCGGCGATCAGCCTCGGCCTGGTCGGGCCGCGCGGCATGGCCGAACGGCTCGGCCGCAACGCGCGCTTCGCCTCACTCGGCAATGGCGTGGCGGCGGCGGTGATGGGCACTTGCGGCTATCTGCTCTCCAGCCGTGCGGTGTTCCTCGTCACCTTCATCCTCGCTTTTCCGACGCTGATCGCGCTGTCGCGCATCCGCGAAAGCGAGATCGACATCGCCCGCGCGCATGGCCGCGCCGATCAGGAGGACAAGGAGGTCGCGCGGCTGTCGAGCCTGCTCGGCCTGCTGCGACAGCGTGCGCTGCTGGTGTTCGCGCTCGGCGTGTTCCTGCTGCAACTCGCCAATGCGGCGATGCTGCCGCTGATGGCCGGCGTGGTGACGACGAAGTCGAGCGAGTGGGCGCCGATGCTGATCGCGTTCTGCATCGTGGTGCCGCAGGCGATCGTGGCGCTGAGCTCGCCATCGGTCGGCGCGGTGGCGCAGCAATGGGGCAGGCGGCCGCTGCTGATGCTGGGCTTCGCCGCGCTCACGATTCGCGGCGCGCTGTTTGCGATCGTGCACGATCCCTATTTGCTGGTGGCGGTGCAGATCTTCGACGGCGTGACGGCTGCGGTGTTCGCGGTGATGATTCCGCTCACGGTCGCCGATGTGGCGTTCGGCAGCGGCCACTTCAATCTGGCGCAGGGGATCGTCGGAACGGCGTCGGGGATCGGCGGATCGCTCTCGACCGTGGTCGCCGGCTTCGCCAGCGACCGCTACGGCAGCGTCACCGCCTTCATGGGCCTGTCCGGCGTGGCGCTGACAGGCCTCGTTCTGATCGCGCTGCTGATGCCGGAAACGGGGCAGCGCGCTCGCAGGGCGTAAGGCGTGTCGCTCAGGCGTCCATGCTGCGCAGGCGCTGACGGTTGCGCAACACGATCTGGCGGGCGCCGGAGAAGCCGAGAACGCCCTGGCTGTGCAACTGGGACAGCGCGCGCGACACGGTTTCGAGCGTCAGGCCGAGATAGTCGCCTATGTCGCGGCGGCACATCGGCAGCGCCATCATGCCAGCAACGGCAAGGCGGCGATCCATCTCGAGCAGGAAGGTCGCGACGCGCTCCATCGCGGTCTTGCGGCCCAACAGCAGCATGTGGTCTTCGGCGTGGCGCAGATCGTGGGCGGTCATGGTCCAGAGCTTGCGGGCGACCGCGACGTCGGTGCCGGCGGCCTGTTCGAGGCTGCGGCGCTTCACCAGGCGAACCGTGGTGTCGATGATGGCTTCCGCGGCCAGGCGGTGAGCGGAGCCGAATTCGAGGCCGAAGACGTCACCGGGAAGATGGAAGGCGCCGATCTGGCGGCGGCCGTCGGACAGCAGCTTGTAGCTGCGGACGGCGCCGGAGATCACCTGGTAGACGTACTCGGCCGGCTCGTCCTCGCCATAGATCTCCTCGTCCTTCTTGTAGGAGAACTCGCTGGCGATGAGCCCGGCATGGCCGGTGATCTCGGCAAAGGGGTTGGCGGCAGGAGAGGGGACGGCAGTGGCGCTGGGGGTGACGACCGAGTGGGTAAGCGACTGATTGAGCATGACCATCTCCTTGCGGCGGATGGCGATGTGGTACACGGCGCCTCCTGTTAAGGACATTTGGGCCGTTATCTTAAGGGGGTTCCCTTACGTAGATCTACGTAACCGGCCGGTCAGGAGACGCGCTGGGCGGTAGCCGAATGGTCATTGGCGATCGCCTTGCGGATGCGCTTGACCAGATTGTCGTCGAGCAGCGGCTTGAGCAGGAAATCCTGGATGCCGACGGCGGCGGCCCGGGCTTCCAGCCGGTCGTCGTAATGCCCCGTGATCAGCACCACCGGCGCGGTCGCGCCCTGCTTGCGCAACCTCTCCGTGAGCTCGACCCCGTTCAGCTCCGGCATCTTGTAATCGACCACGAAGCAGTCGACCGGCGCCTGGGTCGATGCCTTCAGAAGGGCCGTGCCGCTGCGGAAGGTGCGGACATCGAAGCCGTCCGCCTCCAGCAGGAAGCGCAGCGAACCGAGGACGTCTGCGTCGTCATCGGCGACGTAGACCTTGGGTTTGGCGTGAACCGACATGGCACGTGCCGCGCGAATGTGATGTTGAACCAAGGCGCAACATAACACCCGAATCTGTCAAGGCCGCTTGATCTAGCTCAATCCTTCAAAGCGCCTGCGCGCATCGCCAGACGCACCAGCTCCGAGAGGCTGCTCGCGCCCATCTTGGTCATCACGTTAGCACGGTAGACCTCGATGGTGCGCGGGCTGATGTCGTATTCGCGCGCGATCAGCTTGTTGGAGAGGCCGGCCATCAATCCGTCCATCACCTGGCGCTCCCGTGGGCTCAGGCTGGCGATTCGGCCGAGAATGTCCTGCGTGACCTGCTCGGTCTTCGCGGCCGGCGCAGCCTGCTGAATCGCGGTCTCGATCATTGCGACGAGGCGCTCGTCCTCGAACGGCTTTTCGAGAAAGTCCACCGCGCCGAGCTTCATGGCCTCGACAGCGAGCGGCACGTCGCCATGGCCGGTCATCACCAGGATCGGAAAGCTGCTGCCGGCGGCCTTCATGCGCTTGAGCAGCTCGATGCCGTCGATCCCCGGCATCCGCACATCGGAGACGATGCAGCCGAAGCTCAGCGTCGACAGCCGGTCGAGGAAGGTTTGCGCGTTCTCGAACAGCGTGACGTCGAAGCCGGAGGAATCGAGCAGGAAGTTGAGCGAGTCCCGCATCGCCTCGTCGTCGTCGATCACATAGACCTTGGCCCGTTCAGCCATCTTGCTCAACCTTGGTTGGGGCGCCGGGCAGGGTGAAGCGGAAGGTCGCGCCGCCTGCCTCGTTGTTCTCGGCCCACATGCGCCCGCCATGGGCCTCGATGATCGACCGGCTGATCGAGAGGCCCACGCCCATGCCGGTGTCCTTGGTGGTGAAGAAGGTCTTGAAAAGATTGGGCATGACGTCGTCGGGGAACCCCGTCCCCGTATCGGACACGGCGACCTCGATCAAGTCGTCGCTGACCCGCCGATTCGTCGCCGTGAGCTGGCGGCGCTCGGAATGCGACATGGCCTCGAGCGCGTTGCGAAACAGATTGACCAGCACCTGCTGGATCTGCACCCGGTCGGCGAGCACCAGATCGGCTTCGGGATTGAGCTGGAAGCGCAGCTGCACATTCTGTTCGCGCGCGCCGGCAAGGCCCAGCGCGCCGGCCTCCTCGATCAGCTTCGAAAGGCTCTCGACCCGCTTCTCCGATTCGCCGCGCGAGACGAAGTCGCGCAGCCGCCGGATGATCTGGCCGGCGCGAATCGCCTGCTCGGCGGCGCGGTCCATCGCGCTCTCGATCTTGGCGGTGTTCGGATCGTTGCTGCCGGCAAGCAGGCGGCGCGAGCCCTTCATGTAGTTGCTGATCGCCGCCAGCGGCTGGTTCAGCTCGTGCGCCAGCGCCGAGGCCATCTCGCCCATGGCGCTGAGTCGGGACACATGGACCAGCTCCGACTGCAACTCGCGCAGGCGCGCCTGGGTCTGCTGATGCTCGGTGAGATCATGGGCGAAGCCCGTGAAATACGGCTTGCCGCCGGACTGCATCTCGCCGATCGACAGATGCATCGGGAAGGTCGTGCCGTCGCGCCGGCGCCCTGTCACGATGCGGCCGATGCCGATGATGTGGCGCTCGCGGGTGCCGTGATAACGCGTGAGATAGCTGGCGTGGCGCGATCGGTCGGGCTCGGGCATCAGCTCGCTGACGTCGAGGCCGACCGCCTCTTCCTCCGAATAGCCGAACATCCGCTCGGCCGCGGCGCTGAAGAACTGGATGATGCCGCCGCCGTCGATCACGATCATCGCGTCGGGCACGGTGTCCAGGATCGAGCGGAAGTGCTGCTCGCGCAGCCGCAGCGCCTCCTCCAGCCGCTTTTCCTGGTCGATGTCGAGCGCGATGCCGCGCAGATGCCGCGGCTTGCCGGCCTCGTCGGGGACCACGCCGGCGAGCACCCGGATCCAGTGGCCGCCGCCGGAGACCTGGAACGACATGTCGAAACCGGTGCCCTGATGGCGCGCATGCTCGATCGCGGCCTCGACCGGAGCGCGGTCCCGTGCGGCGAGCAATGACAGGAACTGGCCATAGCTCACCGGCTCGTCGGCCGTGACCCCGAACAGCTTCCGCGTCGTCACCGACCAGTAGAACGCGCCGGAGGCGAGGTCGAGATCCCACGCGCCGAAACCCAGCGCCCGGGCGTCCTCGGGCCTGACGGATGCGTCCGGGAAAGGTTGGGTGACGCCGCGCACTTTTGAGCCTTCGATCGATTCGCCGTTGATGTCGCAGCCGGGGCCGGCCACCGTCTCATCCTATACCAGATTGGGTTGTTTCAACCCCGGCCGGCTTAAACTTTGGTTCGACAATTCAAGGCTTTCTCCGATTTTCGCCGGTTCCAGGCCCGGTCTGCGCGACGGTTCCATCGCGGCATATTGATCTATCTCATCACGGCCGGTGTTTTCGCCTCTAAGAGCGGCATGGAAGCAATGTGTGGAGAGGCGGGATGACGCTCGCGACTGTCATGGTGAGTCTTGCGCTCAGCCAGCCGAATGAGGCCCGCCTTCAGGTCGCAGGCGATCTCGCGGCCCGCTTTGGCGCAGGCGTCATCGGCGTGGCGGCGGGCGAATTCACGCCGCCGCTCTATTTCACGACCGGCGAGCAGGCGCAGGACCTGATCGAGCAGGGCGAGGCCGGGCTCCAGAACCGGCTCGCGGAGCTGGAGCGGCAATTCCGCGCGACGATCGGCGACCGCGCCGCCCCCTTGGGCTGGCGCAGCGCGCTGGATTTCCCCGCCCGCTACACGCTGGCCCAGGCCCGCGCGGCTGACATCCTGGTCACCGGCTGCGCCCCGACCGGCGTCTCCGACGCGTTCGCGGTCGCCAGCCCCAAGGATCTCGTGATGCAGGCCGGACGGCCGCTGCTCGCGGTGCCCGACACTGCGAGCTGGCTCGATCTCGATACGGTGTTGGTGGCCTGGAAGGAGACGCCGGAGGCGCGCCGGGCGCTGGTCGATTCGGTGCCGCTGCTGGCGAAGGCCAGCAACGTGGTCGTGGTCGAGATCCTGGAAAATGCCTCCGAATATGATGCCTGCGAGGCGCGCCTCGAGGATGTGATCGGCTGGCTCAAGCGTCACGAGATCGTCGCATCCGCGCGCGTCGAGGAGGCGGGGCAGGGGCGCAGCGTCACGGCCAGGCTCGACGCGGTCGCCGCCGATCTGTCGGCCGGGCTCGTCGTCGCTGGCGCCTATGGCCATTCGCGATTCCGCGAGTTCGTGCTCGGTGGCGTCACCGAGCATCTGATGACGCGCACCGAACGTTGCGTGCTGCTGTCGCATTGAGGTTTTCACCCGCTCCATCCGAGAACAGGATTGCCGCCTTGTACAGATTCCTCGAGGAAACCGCCGGCAGCTGCATGACGCGGAACGTCACCACCGTGACCCGGGAAACGACGATCCGCGAGCTCGGCGACATGTTCGATCGCGACGATTTCAACACCTACCCCGTCGTCGAGAACGACGAGGTCATCGGCATCGTCACCAAGTTCGACGTGCTGAAGTGCTTCGCCTTCACGCCGAACCAGATGATGCCGCGCTATGCCGATCTGATGAACCGGACGGTGGCGGACGTGATGACGTCGGAGTTCATCTATGTCCGCCCGGATACGAAGCTCACGCGCGTGCTTCAGCTGATGGTCGAGCACCGCATCCGCAGCCTTCCCGTGACAGATGCCGAGAACAGGGTGGTCGGGATCGTCGCCCGCGAGGACATCGTGCGGGCGCTGGCAGCGGCCGCCAAGGACTGAGCGCGGCGACCTGTTTCGCGTCGCATACCAATGTTTGATCGGCCCAGCTCGCAGATGTCCCATCTGCGAGCTTGGTCGTTCTCGTCTTCTCTCGGGATCTTTAGCCTTGTTTGAGCAAACATCTTCAAAGTTGGATTCGGGCTCTTGAAGGCACGAACGGTGCGCTCCCTCTCCCCGTCCTTCACGGGGAGAGGGTTGGGGTGAGGGGCACATCCACCGGCCGTGCGGAGAGTCCCCCTCACCCGGATGGCATCTTCGATGCGATCCGACCTCTCCCCGCAAGCGGGGCGAGGTCGGATCCGCTCGCAGCGAAAAAGCGGCCTGCAGCGAAGATGTGCACAGGCGAGTTCGGGCGGCTCGGCTGCACTCGTCATCTCACCTCGGAACCGCGCTGATTTCGGCAACATCCTGGGTGATTAGCGGCGAACGGGTCGCAAGGTTGATTTCGATCAATTCCACGTGTGGGCGATTATGGTTGCTGGTCTCGTGTTCTTTCAGCGAGATTCCGCATGAGCGCGTCCTCATCAACAAAATCCATGACCATCGGTGAGAGTGGGCTATCGCTCATTTTCGCCGTCACCGCCTTCTTGTGCGTCTTCGCTGCGGCGAAGGCACTGGATACGGCCTTCGCGTTTCACGCCTCGCTCGCGGCTGCCGCCAGCGCGGCGTCCGTCTTCTTCATCCTCAACCGCTACTTCGAGCGCGGCGACCTGCCGCCGCAGGAGATCAACGGCCGGCCCAACTACAATCTCGGGCCGATCAAGTTCGCCTCCTTCATGGCGATGTTCTGGGGCATCGCCGGCTTCGCCGTCGGCCTCATCATCGCCTCGCAGCTCGCCTGGCCGGCGCTGAACTTCGATCTGCCCTGGACCAGCTTCGGCCGCCTGCGGCCGCTGCATACCTCGGCGGTGATCTTCGCGTTCGGCGGCAACGTGCTGCTGGCGACGTCGTTCTACGTCGTGCAGCGCACCTGCCGCGTCCGCCTCGCCGGTGACTTGGCGCCGTGGTTCGTGGTGGTCGGCTACAACTTCTTCATCCTGATCGCGGGCACCGGCTATCTGCTGGGCGTCACCGAGGGCAAGGAGTACGCCGAGCCGGAGTGGTACTCCGATCTGTGGCTGACGATCGTCTGGGTGGTCTACCTGCTGGTCTTCCTGGTGACGGTCATCAAGCGCAAGGAGCCGCACATCTTCGTGGCGAACTGGTTCTATCTGGCCTTCATCGTCACGATCGCCGTGCTGCATCTCGGCAACAACCCGGCGCTTCCGGTGTCGTTCTTCGGCTCGAAGTCCTACATCGCCTGGGGCGGCGTGCAGGATGCGATGTTCCAGTGGTGGTACGGCCACAACGCGGTCGGCTTCTTCCTGACCGCCGGCTTCCTCGCCATCATGTACTACTTCATCCCGAAGCGGGCGGAGCGTCCGGTCTATTCCTACCGGCTGTCGATCATCCACTTCTGGGCGCTGATCTTCCTCTACATCTGGGCCGGCCCGCACCATCTGCACTACACGGCGCTGCCGGACTGGACGCAGACGCTCGGCATGACCTTCTCGATCATGCTGTGGATGCCCTCCTGGGGCGGCATGATCAACGGCCTGATGACCCTGTCGGGGGCGTGGGACAAGCTGCGGACTGACCCGGTGCTGCGCATGCTGGTCGTCTCGGTCGCCTTCTACGGCATGTCGACCTTCGAAGGTCCGATGATGTCGATCAAGGTGGTCAACTCGCTCAGCCACTACACCGACTGGACCATCGGTCACGTGCACTCCGGTGCGCTCGGCTGGGTCGGCTTCGTCTCCTTCGGCGCGCTGTACTGCCTCGTGCCGTGGATCTGGAACCGCAAGGGTCTCTACAGCCTCAAGCTGGTGAACTGGCACTTCTGGACGGCCACGCTCGGCATCGTGCTCTACATCTCCGCGATGTGGGTCTCGGGCATCCTGCAGGGTCTGATGTGGCGGTCCTACACGGCGCTCGGCTTCCTCGAATACTCGTTCATCGAGACCGTCGAGGCGATGCACCCCTTCTACATCATCCGTGCCGCCGGTGGCGCGCTGTTCCTGATCGGCTCACTCATCATGGCCTACAATCTCTGGATGACGGTCCGTGTCGGTGAGGAAGAGGTTCAGTCCCCCGTCGCCCTTCAGCCGGCGGAGTGAGGTATCCAACCATGTCATTCTGGCAACGACACCAAGTCTTCGAGAAGAACTCGATCATCCTGATCATCGGCATCCTGCTGGTGATCGCGATCGGCGGCCTCGTCGAGATCACTCCGCTCTTCTACCTGAAGAGCACGATCGAGGCGGTCGACGGCGTGCGTCCCTACACGCCGCTGGAGCTGGCCGGCCGCAACATCTATGTCCGCGAGGGCTGCTATCTCTGCCACTCGCAGATGGTGCGTCCGCTGCGTGACGAAGTGGAGCGCTACGGCCACTTCTCGCTCGCCGCGGAGAGCATGTACGACCACCCGTTCCAGTGGGGCTCCAAGCGCACGGGGCCTGACCTCGCCCGCGTCGGCAACAAGTATTCCGACGACTGGCACGTCACCCATCTGACCAACCCGCGCGCCATCGTTCCGCAGTCGATCATGCCCGGCTATCCCTTCCTGAAGGAGACCGAGCTGAACGCCGACAACGTCGCCGACCATCTGAAGACGTTGCGGGCCGTGGGCGTGCCCTACACCGAGGACCAGATCGCCAACGCAGCCGCCGATCTGAAGGCGCAGGTCGATCCGGACAATGCCGGCGCGGAGGCGCTCACCAAGCGCTATCCGAAGGCGGTGGTGCGCAACTTCGACGGCAAGGCGGGGGCGCCGACGGAAATGGATGCGCTGGTCGCGTATCTGCAGATGCTCGGCACGCTGGTCGACTTCAAGATCTACAACGAAAAAGCCAATCTGCGCTGAGATCGGGAGCCTGACATCATGAAGCCCATCCTTGCAGTCGAGAACATCGCGTCGTCACTCGTGACGACGCTGTGGACCCCGATCTTTGTCGCGATCTTCATCGCGATCGTGACCTATGCCCTCTGGCCTCGCAACAAGGCCGCTTTCGACGAGGCGGCGAGCATGCCGTTGCGGGAGGAGTAATTCAACATGGCTGACCACAACGAAGTCGACAGCGTCTCCGGCACCGCCACCACGGGCCACGCCTGGGACGGCATCAAGGAGCTCAACACCCCGCTGCCGCGGTGGTGGGTGATCACCTTCTACATCACCATCGTCTGGGCGATCGGCTACTGGATCGTGTATCCGGCCTGGCCGACCATCACCAGCAACACGACGGGCCTGTTCGGCTACTCGTCCCGCGCGGACGTCGCGGTCGAGCTCGCCAACCTCGAGAAGATCCGCGGCGCCAAGATGGCGGCGCTCGCGACCGCCTCGCTCGCCGACATCGAAAGGGATCCGGCGATGCTCGCCCTGGCGCGTGCCAAGGGCAAGACCGTGTTCGGCGACAATTGCGCCGCCTGCCACGGTACGGGTGCGGCCGGCGCCAAGGGTTTTCCGAACCTGAACGACGACGACTGGCTGTGGGGCGGCTCGCTGGAGCAGATCCAGCAGACCCTGCTGTACGGCATCCGCTCAGGTCATCCGAAGACCCGCGAGGGCCAGATGCTCGCCTTCGGCAAGGACGGTGTCCTGAAGCCGGCGGAGATTGTCACGGTCGCCAACTACGTCCGCGAATTGGCCGGCCTGCCCACGCGGCAAGGCTATGACGCCAAGGCCGGCGCCAAGATCTTCGCCGAGAACTGCGCGGCGTGCCATGGCGACAACGCCAAGGGCAATCCGGAGGTCGGCGCGCCCAACCTCACGGACAAGATCTGGCTGTACGGCTCGGACGAGGCGACTCTGATCGAGACCATCACCAATGGCCGCGCCGGTGTCATGCCGGCCTGGGAGGGCCGTCTCGACCCGACCACGATCAAGGCGATGGCCGTCTATGTCCATTCGCTGGGCGGAGGAAAGTAACGGAAATCCAACGGAACTTTCCTTCCAATTGAGCTGGATCAACTGAGCGGCCGGAGGTGGGCATACCTTCGGCCGCAACTGCGAGAAGACCCCAGCGATGAACCAGACGGTAAAACCCGACGACCTGAAGCCTCAAGAGGCGCAGCCGGTGGACGATTACGGTCCGCTGTACGCGCCCACCAAGAAGGTCTATCCGCAGAGCGTCTCGGGCACCTTCCGCCGGATCAAATGGGGCCTGATGGGCTTCTGTCTCGGCGTCTATTACTTCCTGCCGTTCGTGCGCTGGAATCGCGGTCTCGGCGCGCCGGATCAGGCGGTGCTGATCGACTTCCCCAATCATCGCTTCTATTTCTTCTTCATCGAGCTGTGGCCGCAGGAGGTGTATTATTTCACCGGCCTGCTGATCATCGCCGCGATCGGCCTGTTCCTCATGAACGCGATCGGCGGCCGCATCTGGTGCGGCTACCTCTGTCCGCAGACAGTCTGGACCGACCTGTTCTACGCCGTGGAGCGCCTGATCGAGGGCGACCGCCGCGAGCGGATGAAGAAGGACGCCTCCAGCGACCCGATGAAGCTGGAACGGATCTCCGAGCTCGTCCTCAAGCATTCGATCTGGCTGATGATCGCCTGGTGGACCGGCGGCGCCTGGGTGCTCTACTTCAGCGACGCGCCGACCCTGGTGAAGGAGCTCGTCACCTTCCAGGGGCCGCCGCTGGCCTATATCTGGATCGCGATCCTGACCGCCACGACCTACACGCTCGCCGGCTTCATGCGCGAGCAGGTCTGCGTCTACATGTGCCCGTGGCCGCGCATCCAGGCGGCGCTCACCGACGAATGGGCGCTCAACGTCACCTATCGCTACGACCGCGGCGAGAACCGCATGTCGGTCAAGAAGGCCGCCGAGCTGCGCGCGCTCGGCCAGCCGGCCGGCGATTGCATCGACTGCAAGCAATGCGTCGCGGTGTGTCCGACCGGCATCGACATCCGCGACGGCGCGCAGATGGACTGCATCCAGTGCGGCCTGTGCATCGACGCCTGCGACACCGTCATGACCAAGATCGGCCGTCCGACGCGGCTGATCGGCTATGACAACGACATCAACATCCATCGCCGTCAGGAAGGCAAGGCGCCGGTCTACAAGCTGGTGCGCGCGCGCACCGTCACCTATGCCGCAATCATCGCGGTGGTCGGCGGCGCGATGGTCTACAAGCTCGCGACCCGCTCGCTGCTCGACGTCAACGTGCTGCACGACCGCAATCCGGTCGCGATCAAGCTGTCCGACGGCTCGATCCGCAATGCCTACACCGTGCGCGTGCTCAACAAGCACGGCTTCGACCGTGTCATCGCCATCGACATCGAAGGTCCGGTCAACTCGACCGTCCACGTGGTCGGCGCCGATTCCGTCACGCCGGACCGTCCGATGATCGTGATCGGCCGCGACCAGACCGAGGAGCTGCGGCTCCTGGTCACCGCGCCGGAAGAGAGCAATCCGGAGAAGTCGATCCCGGTGAAGTTCCACATCACCGACATCGGCCTCGGCGTCGTCGCCTCCGCCACCGACAATTTCGTCAGCCCGTAAGATCGAAGGAGCCCGTCCATGGCCAGCCGTTCCCAACCGTCCTTCCAGCTGACCGGACGCATGGTGCTCGCGATGCTCATCGGCTTCTTCGGGCTCGTGATCGGCGTCAACGTCTACATGATGAAGATGGCGATCTCGACCTTGCCCGGGACCGACGTCGACAGCGCCTACAGCGCGAGCCTCGGCTACGAGAAGGAGATCGCGGCGGCGCGCGATCAGGACGCACGGCGCTGGAAGGTCGAGGCGCATATCGAGCGCGGCGCCAGCGGGGCGGCCGTGGTGCAGGTCAATGCGCGTGACGCGAGCGGCAATCCGGTCTCCGGCCTGACCTTCCAGGGCCGGCTCGAGCGTCCCGCCGACAAGCGTGCCGATCAGCAGGTCGATCTGGCCGAGGTCGGCATCGGAATCTATCGCGGCACCGCGGAGGCGATCGCTCCGGGGCAGTGGGATCTCGTGCTCGAAGGCGATTCCAGCGGCCGGCGGCTGTTCATGTCCAAGAACCGCGTGCTGCTGAACTGAAGGATGTTTCGATCATGCACGTGACGCGTGACTTCTCCCATTATGTGAAAGATCTCGGCAAGGGCCTCAAGCATATCGACCTCGCAGTCGAAGGTGTCAGCTGCGCCGGCTGCATGGCCAAGATCGAGCGCGGGCTGTCGGCATTGCCGGATGTGACGCTGGCGCGTGTCAATCTCACCGACCGCCGCGTCGCGCTGGAGTGGAAGCAGGGCACGCTCGATCCGGCCAAGTTCATCGATCGCCTGGCCGAGCTCGGCTACAAGGCCTATCCGTTCGAGAAGGCGAGCGCCGAGGCCACCGAGGCCGAGGAGTCGCGCTTCCTGCTGCGCTGCCTCGGCGTCGCGGCGTTCGCGACCATGAACGTGATGATGCTGTCGATCCCGGTATGGTCGGGCAATGTCAGCGACATGCTGCCGGAGCAGCGCGACTTCTTCCATTGGCTGTCGGCGCTGATCGCGCTGCCGGCGGCGGCCTATGCCGGCCAGCCGTTCTTCCGCTCGGCGTGGCGCGCGCTCAAGACCGGCAACGTCAACATGGACGTGCCGATCTGCATCGGCGTGATCCTCGCCTTGGGCATGTCGATCGTCGAGACCTTCCATCACGCCGAGCATGCCTATTTCGACGCCGCGATCATGCTGCTGACCTTCCTGCTGGTCGGCCGCTATCTCGACCAGAACATGCGGCGGCGGACCCGCGCGGTGGCCGGCAATCTCGCCGCCCTGAAGGCGGAGACCGCGACCAAGTTCATCGGCGCGGATGAAATCTCCGAGGTCCCGGTCGCCGCCGTCCGCGCCGGCGACCTCGTGCTACTCCGCCCGGGCGAGCGCTGCGCCGTCGATGGCGTCGTGGTCGAGGGCCGCTCCGAGATCGACCAGAGTCTGATCACCGGCGAGACGCTGTATGTGCCGGCCGAGCAGGGCACCGCCGTCTATGCCGGATCGCTCAACATTTCAGGCACGCTGCGCGTGCGCGTCTCCGCTGCCGCCGAAGGCACCTTGCTCGCCGAGATCACGCGCCTGCTCGACACCGCGCTGCAGGCCCGCTCGCGCTACATGCGTCTCGCCGACCGCGCCTCGCGGCTCTATGCGCCGGTGGTGCATGCCACCGCAGCGCTCACCGTGCTGGGTTGGGCGCTCGCCGGCGCGAGCTGGCACGATGCCATCGTCACCGGCATCGCCGTGCTGATCATCACCTGTCCCTGCGCGCTCGGCCTTGCTATTCCGACCGTGCAGACGGTCGCCTCCGGCGCGATGTTCAAGTCCGGCGTGCTGCTCAATGTCGGCGACGCGATTGAGCGCCTGGCCGAGGCCGATCACGTCATCTTCGACAAGACGGGCACGCTGACCTTGCCCGAGCTCGAAGTCGTCAACGCCGCCGACATTCCCGCGGACGTCTTTTCCATCGCCGGGCAGCTCGCCTTGTCGAGCCATCATCCCGTGGCGGCGGCAGTCGCCCAGGCCGCGAAGTCGCGGTCACCTTTGATGGGCGCGATCGAGGAGCCAGGGCAGGGTGTCCGCGCGATGGTGGACGGTGTCGAACTCCGGCTCGGCCGTCCCTCGTTCTGCGGCGCCGAGGCGCTGGTCGCGCAGAGCGCGAACGGCGACCCCGAAGCCTCCGTCGTGGCGTTCAGCCGCGGCGATGAGAAATACCTGTTCTCCGTGCGGCAGGGTCTGCGTCCCGATGCTGCCAGGATCGTCGCCGGTCTGCAGCGCCGCGGCATCAAGGTCGAGATCCTCTCGGGCGATCGCGAGGCGGCCGTTGCCGCCGCCGCGAAGGCGCTCGGGATCACCGACTGGCGCGCCGGCGTGACGCCGGCCGACAAGATCGCGCGCGTGGAGGAGCTCAAGCGCGCCGGCGTGAAGGTCATGATGGTCGGCGACGGCATGAACGATGCGCCGTCATTGGCCGCCGCCCATGTCTCGATGTCGCCGATCTCGGCGGCGCATCTCAGCCAGGCCACCGCCGATCTCGTCTTCCTCGGCCGCCCCTTGTCGCCGGTGCTGGCCGCGATCGACTATGCGCGCAAGGCGCTGCATCTGATGCGGCAGAATTTGTGGCTCGCGGTGCTCTACAACGTGCTTGCCGTGCCGCTCGCCATCAGCGGCGTCGTCACGCCCTTGATCGCGGCGGCGGCGATGTCGGGCTCCTCGATCCTGGTGATGCTGAACGCGCTGCGGGCCCGCAAGGTCCGCGAGGAGGCCGCGTCATGGAAGTGATGATCATCCTGGTGCCGCTGGCGCTGGCACTCGGTCTGGCCGGACTGGTCGGCTTCCTCTGGTCGCTGAAGAGCGGCCAGTATGAGGACCTCGAAGGCGCGGCCTGGCGCGCCATCGCCGATGATGATGAGCCGGCCGCCCCGGCTCAGCCGGAGGCTGCTCCTTCGAGGTCGTGATCCCCGTACCATCCGCGCAAGCGCTGCCCCTGTCGCATCGACCGCCCCTGTCGTAACAATGACGCGGGCCTTGCGAACAGGCCAAGAGTTCACGCGGATGAAGAGGCAGACATGGCCGCAGATTTGGCCGAGGGCGGCGACACGGGGCGCGCGACAATCGATCGCAGCACGCTTCCTGGGCAGGTGGTCCTCGTGCTGCAGGGCGGCGGCGCGCTCGGCGCCTATCAGGCTGGCGTCTATCAGGCCCTGAGCGAAGCCGGCATTGAACCGGACTGGGTGATCGGGACCTCGATCGGCGCCATCAATGCCGCCCTGATCGCCGGCAGTGCGGTGCAGGAGCGGATGGCCCGGCTGCGGGAGTTCTGGATGCGGATGCACGCGCGTCCGATCTGGGGCCTCCGCACCGCCTTTCCGGATCTCGACGAGAGGCTGTCCTATTGGACGACCCTGACGCATGGCATTCCCGGGTTCTTCAAGCCCAACGCGCTGGCACACGCCGGCGATGGGTTTCCACTCGGCGCTGAGCAGGCCGGCTATTATGCCACCGCTCCGCTGCGCGAGACGCTGCGGGAACTGGTCGATTTCGATCTGCTCAACGGCGGTAGCCTCCGCGTCACGGTCGGGGCCGCGCATGTCCGGACCAGCCGGATGCATTATTTCGACAGCCGCGACGGGACGCTCGACGTCCGTCATATCCTCGCCTCCGGCGCGCTGCCGCCCGCGTTTCCGGCCGTCCGCATCGACGGCGAACTCTATTGGGACGGCGGCATTCTTTCGAACACGCCGACCGAGGTCGTGTTCGACGACAATCCGCGCCGGGATTCGCTGATCTTCGCCGTCAATCTGTGGAATCCGGAAGGGACCGAGCCGGTGACGATGGCGGAGGTGTTCAACCGTCACAAGGACGTCCAATATGCGAGCCGCATGGGCAGCCAGATCGCCCGCCAGGAGCAGATCCACCGGCTCCGCCACATCATCAAGGAACTGGCCGCGCGGCTGCCGGACTCCCTCCGCAACGATCCGGCCGTGCGCGAGCTCGCGAGCTATGGCTGCCAGACCAGGATGCACGTGGTGAGGCTGTTGGCGCCGCAGCTCGATCGCGAGAACCACACCAAGGATATCGACTTCAGCGAGCGCGGCATTGCCGCGCGCTGGAGCGCCGGCTATCAGCATACGCGCTCGGTGCTGGAGCGGATGCCCTGGAGGGGTGAGTTCGATCCGCTGTCCGGCGTCGTGGTGCACGATCCGGAAGTTGTCACGAAGGCCGCCGCCGAGTAGCGGCGGGTGAACGATCCCCGAAACTGTCAAGTTCATCGAACTAATCAGCATTCGAGTACCGCAAAAACCAGGCGGTTTAAGGGATTGGTGGTCATTCGTTCTTAATGATGAGGACGCGGCAAAGATGACGCGGTCCGCGCCGGCTGACCATGCGGGTCGCCACGCGGCCGACGGCGATCGATTGGGAATGACCGATGTCCGACCTTGCGATGATGCAGAACGATCCCGTTCACCGGGAGGCTGGAGCGGTCAGTCTCAAATGGAAGATCCTGGCCGGCAATCTGCTGACCGGCGTGTTTGCCATGGCTTTCGCGTGCATGCTCGCCTGGAGCAGTTGGGGGGATCTCGGCAAGCGTGAGCAGGCCGCGCGCGTGCTCGATGCCTTCGAACTGGTGATGAAGGTGAACGCGCTGATCCCGCTCGAACGCAGCCAGTGGAACGTGCTCGGAGCACCCGGAGCGGCGTCGGCCGAGGACATGGCCAAGCTCGACAAGGCGATCGCGACGACGGACGAGGCGCTCGCACAGGCCAAGAGCGCGGTGCAGGTGGCAGGGTTGCCGACCCGGAATGTCGACGCCGCCATGCAGACCTTGAAGGATGTCCGCTCGGCAGGCCGTGGCGCAGCGCAGCTTGCGGCGGCCCAGCGCCCCGCCAATAGCCAGGCCGCGACGACCGATGGCCTCGGCCGGGCGGCCGACGCGCTCAGCGCTGCCATCGACGAGACGGCGATCGAGCTGGCGCGGTCCGGCGGGGAGGTCGAGAATCTTCTGCCATCCGCCCAGCTCGCGCAGCTGTCGCAGTCGATGCGCACGATCAATGGCGCCCGCTCGGCGGTGCTGCGCTTCTTCATCCAGAACACCAGCTGGACGCCGGCCCGTCTCGCCGATGTGACCGAAAATAGCGGGCAGGTGACCCTGCTGTGGCAGCAGATCGAACTGGCCGCCCGCAGCGTTCGCAATGCGCCGGAGGTCTCCGCGGCCCTCGAACATGCCCGCTCGACCTTGATGGGTGACGGAGAGCGCCGCTATCGCGCCATCGTGACCGCCGCGCGCGACGCCCAGCCATCGCCGATCACCGCCGAGGAGTGGGGCCGCTGGACCTCTCCGATGCTCAACAATGTCATCGTACTGCGCGACGCGGCGCTGAAAACGGCGCATCAGTCGATCGACCAGGCGATCGGCGCGGCGCGGCTGCGGCTGTCCATTGCGCTCGGAGTGCTTCTGCTGGTCGCGGCCGTTTCGGTCGCTGTGGTCATCGGTGTCGTCCGCGGCGTCATCGGCCCGCTGGTCGGCTTGACCGGCGTGACCCTGCGTCTCGCCAATGGTGAGCTCGGCGCCGAGATCCCGAACGACACCCGCAAGGACGAGATCGGTGCCATGGCGCGCGCGCTGAGGATCTTCAAGGATGCGCTGATCGCCAAGAAGGCGTCGGACGAGGCGGCGCAGCGCGATGCCCAGGCGCAGATCGATCGCGCCCGCCGGCTCGATACGCTCACCCGCAATTTCGAGGCGACGATCGCCGACATCGTCAACACCGTGTCGTCGGCCGCCTCTGGCCTGGAGACCTCCGCCGATACGCTGACCAGCACCGCGAACCGCTCGAAGGAGCTCAGCACGGTGGTCGCGGCGGCGTCGGAGGAAGCCTCCGCCAACGTCCAGTCGGTGGCGTCCGCGACCGAGGAGCTGTCCTCCTCGGTCAACGAGATCAGCCGGCAGGTGCAGACCTCCGCGCGCATGGCAGGTGACGCCGTTCAGCAGGTGCGCCAGACCAACAGCCGGGTCGCCGAACTGTCGCAGGCGGCTGCGCGGATCGGCGACGTCGTCGAACTGATCAACACGATTGCAGGCCAGACCAACCTGCTGGCGCTCAACGCGACCATCGAGGCTGCACGCGCGGGCGAGGCCGGCCGCGGCTTTGCCGTGGTCGCGACCGAGGTGAAGGCGCTGGCCGAGCAGACTGCCAAGGCCACCGACGAGATCTCGCAACAGATCTCCGGCGTGCAGGCTGCGACGCAGGAGTCGGTCACCGCGATCCAGGCAATCAGCACGACGATCGAGCGGCTGGCCGAGATCGGCGCGGCGATCGCCGCCGCGGTCGAGGAGCAGGGGGCAGCCACCCAGGAAATCTCCCGTAATGTCCAGCAGGCCGCGCACGGCACCCAGCAGGTCTCGTCGAACATCACCGACGTGCAGCGCGGGGCGACCGAGACCGGCTCGGCGTCCTCCGAGGTGCTGTCCTCGGCCAAGTCGCTTGCCGGCGACTCCAATCGCCTCAAGCGCGAAGTCGGCAATTTCCTCGAAGCGGTGCGCGCGGCGTAACCAGCAGCTCAACGGCAAGGAAAAAGCCCGGACCAGGTCGGGGCTTTTTGTTTAAGGTTGCGCGGATGGGCGCAGCGATATCTGGGGTCTCACGCGCCGCTGGCGTTGAACCCGGATGTCGCTCCGCTCATCCGGGCGACTGCAATCAAGACGCCAGCATCTTCCGATATAGCGCGTTGTAGCAGGCGGCCGAGAGGTCCCAGCTGAACGAGCGCGCCATCGCCGACAGCCGCATCGCGTTCAGCTGCTCGGTGCGTTTGAAGGCCGAGAAGGCGCGCTTGACGCCGCCGAGGAAGGATTCCGCAGACGGCTTCTCGAACAGGAAGCCGGTCTCGCCGTCGGTGATCGTCTCGGCGAGGCCGCCGGTCTGATGGCCGATCGGCAATGAGCCGAAGCGCTGCGCATACATCTGGCTGAGGCCGCAGGGCTCGAAGCGCGACGGCATCAGGGTGAAATCGCTGCCGGCAAAGATGCGCCGCGCCTGGGCGTCGTTGAAGCCGATCGCGACCCCGATCGCGTCCGGACGGCGGCGGTGAGCGTCCATCAGCGCCCGCTCGATCGACGGCTCGCCGGTGCCGGTGACGACGATCTGGCCGCCGGCGCCGACGATCTCGTCGGCGGCTTCCAGCACCAGGTCGATGCCCTTCTGATGCACCAGCCGCGCCACGATGCCGAACATCGGGCCGCGCGAGACCGCCAGCCCGAACTGCTTGCGGACGTAGTCGGCGTTGGCCTTCTTGCCGTTCCAGTCCCCGGCGGCGAAGGGCTGCGCAAGCTGCTGGCAGTAGCGCGGGTCCCAGCTCTCGTCGATGCCGTTGAGAATACCGGTCAGCTCATGCGCATTGGAGCGCTGGCGCAGCAGGCCCTCCAGACCGCAGCCGAGCTCGGAGGTCGTGATCTCCTTGGCGTAAGTCGAGCTGACGGTCGTCAGGTGCGAGGCATAGATCAGGCCGCCCTTGAGGAACGACAGCTTGTCGTAGAACTCGAGACCGTCGATGTGGAACGAGGATTCCGGCGCGCCGATCCGGCGCAGCGACTCCCGCGGGAACAGGCCCTGATAGGCAAGGTTGTGGATCGTCAGGATCGAGGGAACCTCGACCCCGCGCCACGCCAGATAGGCCGGCACCAGCGCCGCCTGCCAGTCGTTGGCGTGCACCAGGTCCGCCGCCCAGCTCGTGTCCAGGGTTCCCGCGGCGAGCTCGGCAGCGGCCGCGGCCAGCCGGCCAAAGCGGATGTCGTTGTCCGCCCAGTCGTTGCCGTTCTCGTCGCCGTAAGGGTTGCCCGGCCGGTCGTACAACTCGTCGCAGAGCAGGACGTAGACCGGCAGGCCGTCGCGCGTCGATGATCGGCCGAGCGCGCATCCCGGCATCTCTGCCAGCGGCGCGCAGTGGCCGACGATCTCGATGTGAGTGAGTTGCTCGATCACGTCCCGGTAGCCGGGCAGCATGATCCTGACGTCGGTGTGAGAGCGCAGTGCCCGGGGAAGTGCTGCGGAAACCGCAGCCAGTCCGCCCACCCGGACGAAATCGTCCATTTCGGTCGTAACGAACAGAACCCGCAAGAGATGTCCTCGATCAAGCCCCATGTTCGTCCTATGCAAGAAAGGGTCCAAAGTCTGCCATCAATAAAAGAGCGATGCCGCAGCGCCGCAAAAGGCCAAACGCTTTCGACATCGAATGGTTCGATCTAGACTCTGAGCTCACCGCAACGGATGGCTACCGCTTCGTGAATCGACGAGCACGCCGCGGATCCTGCCGTCCTGGTCTGCGGAAATGAGAACTCCACGAGGGAGCTACGCCTTTGAGTCTAGTTGGGAACGATGAGAGCCGTTTGACAGGGTGCTTCGCAGGTCTGCGCGTCCTGGATTTCTCGACCACGATTGCCGGCCCGCACTGTGCACGCATGCTTGCAGATATGGGTGCGGAGGTGATCAAGATCGAGTCAGCCGAAGGTGAAACCATGCGCACCCGGCCGCCCGTGCGCAGCGGCTGCTCCACCGCCTTCGGCCAGCTCAACGTCGGCAAGAAGAGCGTCGTGCTCAATCTGAAATGCGCAGGGGATATCGACGCGGTGCGTCGGCTGGTCGCAACCGCCGATATCCTGGTCGAGAATTTCCGGCCCGGCGTGATGCAGCGGCTCGGGCTGTCCTATGCCGCCCTGAGCGCTTTGAACCCGCGGCTGATCTACTGCTCGATCTCGGGCTACGGCCAGACCGGCCCGTCGGCGGAACTGCCGGCCTATGCGCCGGTGATCCATGCCGCTTCCGGCTACGACATGGCGCATCTCGCCTATCAGCCCGGGCGCAACCGGCCGGACCATTGCGGCATCTATCACGCCGACGTCGTGACCGGGACCTATGCCTTCGGCGCCGTCGCCTCGGCCCTCTACCAGCGCGAGCGCACCGGGCAGGGCCAGCATATCGACTGCTCGATGCTGGAATCGATGCTGAGCCTGACGCTCAACGAAATCCAATGGTCGCAATTTCCGGTTGCCCCGCCGTCACGGCCGACCTTCGGTCCGGCGGAGTGCCGCGACGGCTACGTCATGATCGCGATCGCCAGCGAGAAGACGTTCCAGAACCTGATGGGTGTCATCGGCCATCCGGAGTGGGTGCAGGATGCGAGGTTCGAGAAATATTCCGACCGGCGGGCAAACTGGGGTGCGCTGATGGATGGCGTCGAGGCTTGGTCGCGGCGGCTCAGCGTGGCCGAATGCCTGGAGGCGTTGAACGCGGGCGGCGTGCCCAGCTCGGCCTATCGCAGCGTAGCCGATGCGCTGGCTGATCCGCAGATCGCGCATCGCGGCGCGCTGGCGGAGGTCGAGGATGCCGCCGGCACTTTCAAGGTCGTCAATTTGCCGTTCCGGATGTCGGCGGCAAAGGTCGGCGCGGCGCCATGGGCGGCGGGTCTCGGGGAGCATACGGCGGACGTTCTCAGCGAGGTCGGCGCCGACGCCGCCGAACCGCGCTGACTCGGCCGAGACAAAAGGCTGCAGGGCAGCCATGACCGCGCGCATTGCGCGCGGCCTTGCCGCTCCGCGCGTTTCCCGCCAATGTTCCCGGCGTTGCAACAACAGTCCGGACCAGCCGGACGCGCTCGTGCGGGGAGGATGTCCGAAGGCGCTGCTGTAATGCGCAGCCGCCGTTCGCCCCGTCGATGTGCCGTCCGGTCCCGCCAGCCAACCGGACCACGGGAGTGAAATGATGAAGAGCTTCAAGGTCACCGATTTCAATGCGCCGCTGACCGAGGTCGATGAGCCGACGCCGCAGCCGTTCGGCAAGCAGGTGCTGATCAAGGTGAAGGCGGCGGGCGTCTGCCACAGCGACCTGCACATCTGGGAAGGCGGCTATGATCTCGGCCATGGCCGCAAGCCGTTGTCCTTGAAGGACCGCGGCGTGTCGCTGCCGCGGACCATGGGCCATGAGAGCGCGGGCGAGATCGTCGCATTCGGCCCTGATGTGACCGAGGCGGAGAAGGGCGGGCTGAAGGTCGGTGACGTCGCGCTGGTCTATCCCTGGATCGGCTGCGGCAAATGCGCCACCTGCCTCGCCGGCGACGAGAACATGTGCCTGAAGCCCGCGTCGCTCGGCGTGTATTGCGACGGCGGCTATGCCGACCACATGACCGTGCCGCATCCGCGCCACCTGATCGATCTCAAGGGCCTCGATCCGGTGACGACAGCGCCTTACGCCTGCTCGGGCGTCACCACCTACAGCGCGCTGAAGAAGGTCGAAAAGGATTTCGACACGCCGATCGTGATCTTCGGCGCCGGCGGCCTCGGCCTGATGGCGCTGTCGTTGCTCAAGGCGATGGGCGGCAAGGGCGCGATCGTGGTCGACATCGACGCGCGCAAGCGCGAGGCTGCGCTCGAGGCGGGCGCGCTGGCGGCTGTTGACGGCAAGGCGCCGGACGCGCTGGAGCAGTTGAACAAGGCGGCCGGCGAGCCGATCCGCGCCGTGATCGACCTGGTCGGCAATGCCGCCACCGCGCAACTCGGCTTCGACTGTCTGACCAAGGGCGGCAAGCTGGTCATGGTCGGCCTGTTCGGCGGCGGCGCGCCGTGGGCGCTGCCGCTCATCCCGATCAAGGCGGTGACGATCCAGGGCAGCTATGTCGGCAATCTCCGCGAGACGAAAGAGCTGCTCGACCTCGTCCGTACCAAGAACATCCCGCCGATCCCGGTGACCCCGATGCCGCTCGCCAAGGCCAATGACGCCCTGCACG
The DNA here is from genome assembly GCF_051167855.1 of Bradyrhizobium sp. HKCCYLRH3099. Taxonomy (NCBI): domain Bacteria; kingdom Pseudomonadati; phylum Pseudomonadota; class Alphaproteobacteria; order Hyphomicrobiales; family Nitrobacteraceae; genus Bradyrhizobium; species Bradyrhizobium sp. HKCCYLRH3099. The sequence goes on along the minus strand of NZ_JBNPTW010000001.1, from coordinate 1,004,449 downwards.
GCTTGCAGAAGGGCCAGCTGGTCGGCCGCGCGGTACTGACGCCGTAGGCGGCAGTTCTCTCCTCGTCATGGCCGGGCTTGACCCGGCCATCCACGCCCCGGGCGCTATGTCGCTTGAAGTGATGGATGCCCGGGTCAAGCCCGGGCATGACGGCTGTCTATATTGTGTCAGAAAGCTTCGCCCCATGCTCTCAAGCAACGCCCTCCACATCGCAGTCCTGCCCGGCGACGGCATCGGGCCGGAGGTCATGTCGCCCGCCCTTGAAGTGTTGCGCAAGGTCGAGGCCAAGGCCGGCCTGTCGTTCCGCTTCACCGAGGCTCAGGCCGGCGCCAACAACTATCTCGCGACCGGCGTCTCGATCGCCGAGTCGACGATCCGGCTGTGCGAGCAGGCCGACGCGATCCTGCTCGGCGCCTGCGGCCTTCCGTCGGTGCGCTATCCCGACAACACCGAGATCGCGCCGCAGATCGAGCTGCGCTTCCATTTCGATCTCTATGCCGGCGTGCGGCCGGCGCGGCTGATCCCGGGCGTGCCGAGCCCGATCGTCGGCGCTGATGCCAAAGGCATCGACTTCGTCGTCATCCGCGAATCCACCGAGGGCCTGTTCGCCTCGATGGGCAAGGGTGTGGTGACACATGAAGAGGCGCGCGAGACGCTCGTCATCACCCGCAAGACATCCGAGCGGCTGTTCAACTTCTCCTTCAAGCTCGCCGAACGGCGCAAGGCGCGCGGCCGCCCGGGCACGTTGGGCTGCGTCGACAAGGCCAATGTGTTCAAGGCCTTCGCCTACTTCCGCAAGATCTTCGACGAGGTCGCGGAGCTTCATCCTGACGTGAAGACGGAGCGGCTCTACATCGATGCCTGTGCGCTGATGCTGGTGAAGCGTCCCTGGGATTTCGACGTGCTCGTCACCGAGAACATGTTCGGCGACATCCTGTCCGACCTCGCCGCCGGCCTTGTCGGCGGCATGGGCATGGCGCCCTCGGCCGACATCGGCGACCGTCACGCCGTGTTTCAGCCTTGCCACGGGACGGCGCCAGACATCATGGGGCAGGGCAAGGCCAACCCCACCGCGATGATCCTGTCGGCAGCGATGATGCTGGACTGGCTGGCCGACACCCACGGCATCGAGGGCGCGGCCGAGGCGGCGCAGCGGATCGAGCGGGCCGTCGATCAAGTCTACGCGTCCGGCCTCAAGCCGTTCGAGTTCGGCGGCCACGCCGGCACGATCGACGTCACCAAGGCCGTCCTGGAGGCGCTTTAGCGTCCTTTGAACCGCGGCTTGCGCTTCTCCATGAAGGCGCGGCGGCCCTCGCGAAAGTCGTCCGAGTCCATGCAGGCGTCGCCGATCTGCTTGATCGCCTCCATGTCGCGGCGGCTCTCGTCCTTGAGCACCTCGGCGATGGTGATCTTGGCGGCTTGTACCGCCAGCGGCGCGTTGGCGGCGATGGTGCGGGCGATGTCGAGCGTGGCCGGCATCAGTTCGTTTGCGGCCATCATCCGGTCGATCAGCCCGATCCGCAGCGCCTCCGCCGCATCGATCCGCATCCCCGTATAGAGCAGCAGCCGCGCCTGGGACGGGCCGACCAGCGACACAAGGTTGCGCAGGCCCTCAAAGCCATAGGCGATGCCGAGCCTGGCGGCGGGAATGCCGAACTGGCTGTCCTCCGATGCGAAGCGCATGTCGGCGTACATCGCGATCTGCAATCCCCCACCCAGGCAGAAGCCCTGGATGCAGGCGATCGTCGGCTTCGGATAGGCCGCGAGCAGCGCGCGCTGGGCGGCGCTCTTCTGCGCATAGGCCTCGGAGGCCTCGGCGTTGTGGCGGCTCTGCTCGAACTGGCTGATGTCGGCACCGGAGACGAACGCCTTGCCGCCGGCGCCGGTGAGCACGACGACCCGGATGTCCTGGTCGTCGCGCAGCGCGACGAGCGCCTCGCCGAGCCCCTCCCACATCTCCAGCGACATCGCATTGCGCTTGTCGGGATTGTTGAAGGTGATGGTGCCGACGCCGTCGTCGGTCTTGCCCATGAGGATCTTGCCGTCGGCAAAGGCGGAGGAATGCGCGGGACTGGTCGGCATGAGAGTCCGTCGACTGGAGGGCAGGCGGCCTGCATCGTTCGCCGTTTCGCGCTGCGGCGTCAATGCGAGATCAAACGGGTAATGGATCGGCCCGCCGAAGGCGGATGGCTCCGGCCCCGACCTGCGGAGGCGAGACGCCGGCATGCCGCCACTTCCTATGACGGCAGTGATCACGAGATCAGAACAGTGACGCAGCCTCGGACCGCTCAGCCATTGCCGGGCGGACGAAGAGGGGCCGGGAGGACCGGCCGCGTCGATCGGTCGGCCTTCAGGCCGATGCAGTGAACTCGCCCGAGCCGGCAGAGCGCCTGGCGCCCCCAAGTTGCGCCCTCGAGCGAAGATGGCCCATACCCATCACGGGCAAGCCGGTCTGACGGAGCAGACGACGTTGCCTATTCTTCGTTCGCTGCGATCGATTCCATCAGGGACACCAGCTGACGCTGGACGGTCTGGTCCTTGATCTTGCTGTAGGCGCGCAGCAACCGCAGGCTGAAGGCCGAATCCAGGAACAGGAGGCTCTCGACCTCGCGGGCCTTGCTGTCGCCGTCGTAGAAGAACGTCACGGGCACGTCGAGCGCGGTGGCGATCTGCTGCAGGCGCGCAGCGCCAACCCGGTTCACGCCCTTCTCGTACTTCTGGACCTGCTGAAAGCTCACGCCGAGCTTTTCGCCGAGTTCAGCCTGCGAGATCTTCTGCTCCACACGCCGGAGGCGAATGCGCTTGCCGAGCTCAATGTCCGGCTTGCCGGCACTGCGCTGCTTCATTTTCTTTGCCGCTGATTTATTCATACTGATTTTACCGTCCTTCCATCGGAAATCCCCCGAACAGATGGGTCAGGGGTTCACCCATATATACTGTTTTAAGTTGCTGTGGATGGATGAATTCGTCTTTAAACCACGGGTATTTGCCAGGGTTAAAAGCCTCCACCAGCCAGTCGATCATGTGGCGCACCCTAGGGATGCGGCCGGTGGTGGCGTGGTAGGACAGCCAGATGTCGTACGACCATTTCAGCTCGACCTCCAACGGGACAATCTTCCCGCCCAGCGCACTCGCATAGGTTGGGAATACCCCGATACCGGCGCCATGGGCGACCGCCCAGTAGTTGGCGCTGGAGACGTTGGTGGTCATGACGATCAGGTCGCGCTGCTCGTAGCCGGGGAAGATGGTCGCGAAGGCTGCATTGGCCGCGGCCTCGTCCGCCACCTGCAGCACCAGCCGGTGCTTCACCAGCTGGTCGATCGACTTCGGCGTGCCATAGGTTTCGAGATACTTCTCGCTGGCGAAGCACATCAGATGCATGCGGCCGAGCCGCACCAGCTTGACGTCGAGCGCCGCCGGCCGCGACAGGTGAATGGCGACGTCGGCTTCATGGCGCGACACGTCGGCCGAACGCATCGCGCAATAGAGGTCGACCATGACGTTCGGGAAGCTCTGCTGAAACTCCACCAGCCGCGGCGCCAGCCAGAACGTGCCGAGCCCCTCGGTGACGGCAACCCGCACCTCGCCCGAGGCCGCGCCGGCGAGCCCGTCCCCAGCGCGCAGCAGTTCGAAGGAGGCTGCCTCCATGCGCTCGACGGCGGAGACCACCAGCGCACCTTCGTCGGTGAGGCGAGCGCCGTGAACGTCGCGCGTGAACAGCGTCGCGCCGATCTGCCGCTCGAAATCGTCGATCCGGCGCCGCACCGCGTTGATCGAAAGCGTCAGCCGCTCGGCGGCCGAGCGGAAGCTGCCGGCCCTGACAACTTCGAGGAAGATGCGCGCGGCATCCCAGTCGGTGAGACTGGCGAGCGCGGATTTGCTGATCGCGGCCTTGCTTGGCGTGGGCCGGCCGATCGCGCTACGCGTCGACGACTTGGTCTCGGTCGCGCCCTTCGGGCTGGCGCCGCTGTCGGTCGCGGACTTGCTGTCAGAGTCAGGCACTACGGACGAATCACTTTCGCTCGCCGGCGCCAGCGGCGCGCCAGGGTCGGCCAGGTCCTGGCGTTCCTTTTGAGGAACGCCCCGTTCCGCCGCAACGCGCATACAAGCTGTCTCCGCCTGCTAGAGTGATTCCGAGAAAGTACGGATATGGCCAGTCGTGGCCGGGGTTGGTTCAGAGATCGAGGATCGATTGAGTCGAGTGTCTTCAGTCCTCTGCAGCATGTTGTTACCGCCCGCAACGGCGCGGAAGGTCATGTCTTGTACGATGTGGACACGTTTAGCGCGAGTCGGCGCCAGCATCGACGGTTTTTGTCCCGACTGCAATGAAATGGTATTCGAAGATGGCCCCTCGTCATGCTATCTTGATGAACGGATTGTGGCGCTGACTCCTCGAATGCCGGGATTTTCTCATTCGTCTTTGCGACGGGTCATGGCAGGATGCGTGTGGACGGGTCATGTGTCTGGGCGCGATGGTGCGGCCGGAACACGAGTCTCGGCGAGACGCACGGAGAACGCGCAGGGGAACAACGACGCGACGAACTTGGAAGCCATGTGGTCGGGACTTGCTCGGCTCCATCTCGTTGCACGCTAGAACGGAACGACGCCGGTGGCCAATTCAGACGAACAAATGCTTGCAGTGCTTGCATCCCTGGAGCAGTGCCGCGCGGCTCTCGCCGCGACGGGCAATCGCGAATCGGCGCATCTGGTCTCCGTGGCCATCCTTGACCTGCGCATGAAGCTCAACCGGCTGAGCGAGGACGATCTGAAGTCGCTGTGCGATGAGATGGTCCAAGCCGACAACCCCGACAAGCTGCGTGATTCGAAGCTGCAGCCCGGCCAACGTCGTCAGCCGCTCCTGCGCGTGGTGAAATAGCACGGTTCGTTATGTGCACAAAGGTGCATTTAGCGCAATCGTGATATGCTTTCCTTACAGATTTGGGCTGCGCTCCGCTCACACGATTCGGGCTTGAGTTCTCGATGCCGGGCTCGCGGGCGGGCTGCGGCTTGCCTGGAGCGCGCGGCGCGGTCGATTGGCCGGCGTGGCCGGGCCGGCTGCCGGGGCCCGCGCTGTCCGGCGCCTTCCGTAATGTCGGCGCGTCTGTTGCGTATTCCCGGTATCGGCGGCAAGAAGCGTCGTGCCCCGGCCTGATCGCGCCGCTCGTGGGGCGTATCGCGGGAACAGCATGATCCAGAACGTATCGATACCGGCCGCGTTCATCGCCGGACTGGTGAGCTTTCTTTCTCCCTGCGTGCTGCCTCTGGTCCCGCCCTACCTGGTCTATCTCACGGGTGCCACGATCGAGCACATCGAGAGCGAGGAGCCGCCGTCGGCCTCCCGCCGTGCGGTGATGATCTCGGCGGCGCTGTTCGTGCTGGGCTTCTCCACCGTGTTCGTCATGCTCGGCGCGAGCGCCTCGCTGATCGGCGGCCTGATCCGGGCCTATTCCGAGCAGCTCTCCATCCTCGCCGGTATCGTGATCATCGTGATGGGCCTGCACTTCCTCGGCCTCACCCGGATCGCCTTCCTGATGCGCGAGGGGCGGCTGCCGATCCCCAAGCCGGTCGGTCTCTGGGGCGCCTACGTGATGGGGCTCGCCTTCGCCTTCGGCTGGACGCCATGTATCGGTCCGATCCTGGCGGCGATCCTGTCGATCGCGGCTGCCGAATCCACGGTCGCCAAGGGCGCCGGGCTGCTGGCGGTCTACTCCGCGGGCCTCGGAATTCCTTTCCTGGTCGCGGCCTTCATGATCGAGCAGTTCTCGGCGCTGTTCATGCGCATGCGCGGCCATCTCGCCAATGTCGAGCGCGCGATGGGCGTGCTGATGATCGCAACCGGCATCGGCTTCCTCACCGGCGCGGTGTCGACCTTCAGCATCTGGCTGCTCGAGACCTTCCCGGCGCTGCAGAAGTTCGGCTGAGCTCAGTGGCTCAATCTTCCAGCTTGCAACTGATGGTGTAGACGACGCCGGGCGGCAGGAAGTCGACGGTGGCCTCGCCGCCCAGTTGATCGCGCGCACTGCGCTCGATCAGGCGCGAGCCGAAACCGCGCTGGATCGGAGCCGAGACGACGGGGCCGCCGGTCTCGCGCCACACCAGCCGCAGGCGGCCCGGCAGTTTCTTGGCGGCGTCCGGCTGAGTGAACTCCCAGGACAGATCGACCGCGCCGGTGTCGTTGGACAGCGCGCCATACTTGGCCGCATTGGTCGCGATCTCGTGCACGATCATCGACAGCACGACCGCGAGCCGCGGTGACAGCGCGACCTTCGGGCCGGTGATGCGGATGCGCTCGGGATTGTTCAACTGATACGGCTTGAGGACGCGCCCGATCACGTCCTCGAGCTCGGATCCCTGCCATTTCTCCTTGCTGAGCAGGTTATGTGCTTCGGCCAGTGCGCCAAGCCGGCCCTCGAACTTCTCACGCTCGGCGCGGCTGGCGCTGCGGAAGCTCTGCACCGCGATCGCCTGCAGGATCGCCAGCGTGTTCTTGACACGGTGGTTGAGCTCCTCGATCAGCAGATCGTGCAGCGTCTCGGCGCGCGCGATCGTCGTCGCCATGCGCACCGCGAAGGCAAGGCCGATCGCCAGCATGATGCCGCCGAGCAGGCTCGTGATCGCAAGGTTGCGCCACAGCGGCGCGACCAGCGACTCCTCGCTGATGCCGGCGCCGATGATCCAGCCGGTCAGGCTCGAACGGGTGAAGCTCGATAGCAGCGGCACGCCTTCGAGCGAGGTGCTCGAGAGCGTCGCCTCGGGCTCGCTCATCATGCGATCGATTACCGTCGGCGACGCCTTCTTGCCGATCGTTGCCGCCGGATTGGGGACGCGCGCGAACACGGTGGCCTGACGGTCGAGCAGCGACAAGGTCCAGTCCGCACTCGGAAGCTGCTTTTCGAGCATGTTCTGGAACATGCCCACCGGCGGGCTGAACGAGATGTCGTAGATGACCTGGCCGTCGCGAAGCACCGGCACCTCGACCGTGACGATCAGGCTCTTCTTCACGATGCCGTAGAACAGGTCGGAATATTGCGGCTGCCGCGTCTCGAACACCCGCTGCGTGATCTCGCGGTTGCTACGGAGCGGCAGATTTGTCGTATCCGTCGTCGCCGAGGAGAACAGCTGGTGTCCTTCGCGGTCGGCGACCAGGATCGTGCCGTCTTTGCCGTACTGCTGGAGGAAGCCCATCGCGATCGGGCGGAAGCGCTCGAAATCACCTGATGTCAGGGCATCGGTCAAGGCGAGGACCTGGATGCCGCCGGTCATGCGTTGCATCTCCGCGTCGAGCGTCAGGCGGATGCTGCGCACCGTGTCGAGCACCCGCTGCCGCGCATCGTTGCGGTCCTGCATGTAGTTGTGAAACACGATCCCGCCCGCGAACAGGATGAGCGGAAGCGTGGTCCCTGCGACCAGAAGAGCGAGCCGGACCGGCAGGGTGAGCTTCGGCACTGATGCCCCGTTGGTGGCGTTCGCGTTCGCCGTTCCGCGCCGCGGGAAGGACAGATACGGAAGCGTGGAGGTGGATGGCTGCGGCGAGCGGATATCAGGCTGCGGCGGCCGCATTCGCAATCGCTTTGCGGTTGCGGCCGTTCACATCCCCGTCAGCATAGGAGCGAGGTCTGCGCCCGCCAAGACCAATGCGTCGCGAATCTCCGGTTCCTTGGGCGGCTTTTTCGCCACAGCGGCTACTACAAATTGCTCTCCGCAATCGCTGCGTAGACCATGGTGCGCAGCTCGCGGCGGATCGGATAGGCGCTCGACGGCAGCACCTGCGTCATGAAGATCGTGATCAGCTCCTCCGCCGGGTCGATCCAGAACGCGGTCGAGGCGGCGCCGCCCCAGGCATATTCGCCGGCGCTGCCGGCGATCAACGTTTTGGCCGGATCCATGGTCACCGAGAAGCCGAGACCAAAACCGATGCCGTTGTAGGCGGCCTCCGCGAACATCGAGCGCGACAGCGCCGGCAGGTCGACGCCGCCCGGCAGGTGGTTCGACGTCATCAGCTTCAGCGTCTTCGGCCCCAGCAGCCTGACGCCGCCGAGCTCGCCGCCATTGATCAGCGCGCGGCAGAAGGTGAGATAGTCCGCCGTCGTCGAACACAGGCCGCCGCCGCCGGAGATGAAGTCGGGCGGGCTCAGGAAGGTGCTGGTGGCGGGATCGTCCTGCAGGGTCAGGCCGCCCTTGCGGTCGGCGGCATGGAACGACATCATGCCCGCGGGATCGGCCGAGTAGCATGCGGCCAGACGGTGCGCCTTGGCGGCGGGGACGTGGAAGTCGGTGTCGGCCATCCCCAGCGGATCGAAGATGCGCTCCTTCAGGACTTGCTCGAACGGCTTGTCGGCGATCTTGCCGACGAGATAGCCGACCACGTCGGTCGAGACCGAGTAGTTCCAGGCCTCGCCGGGCGAGAACTCCAGCGGAATCTTCGCGAGGTCATCGATCATCGATTGCAAGGTGCCGGCCTTCTCGACCGCGCCGATCTTGGCGTCGCGATAGGCGGCATCGACGTTGGAGCGCTGCTGGAAGCCGTAGGTCAATCCCGACGTGTGGCGCAGCAGGTCGACGATCAGCATCGGCCGCGTCGGCGGCCGGCTGATGAAGGCCGGCGCCGTGCCCGCGACGAAGACGCCGAGGTTCTTCCATTCCGGAATGTACTTCGCGACCGGCTCGTCCAGCGCGACCTTGCCTTCTTCCACCAGCATCATGAAGGCGACCGAGGTGATCGGCTTGGTCATGGAGTAGATGCGGTAGATCGTCTGATCGCTGACCGGTACCTTGCGCTCGACATCGGCGTAGCCAATCGAGCTCGCATGCACGATCTTGCCGCGGCGATAGACCATCAGCTGGGTGCCCGGGAAGCGGCCGGCGTCGACGTAGCGCTGCTGCAGATGCGCATCGATGCGGTCCAGCGCAGCCTTGGACATGCCGACGGATTCGGGCGAGGCGGGAGTGGGGGCGAGCATCGGGCGTCTCCGCGGTCTTGGTTTTGGTCTTGTTGCGAGATGCACGTCGCCTGATCGCAGGCGCGCACCTGAGGCCGCTGGGTGATAGCCCGAATCGTCAGCCCTTCCAATGGCGGCCGCCGTGGGCGCGACCGCCGCGCCGACGATCCTTGCCGGCTCGCGCCGGCTTGGCCGGCGACCAGACGCGCGACCGAATGACCTTCCATGGCCGTTCGAACCTGGCCGCCCACTTCTTGTGCAACGCACAGGAAGTGGGCGAATCGCAAATTTTAGATGCGGTCGAGGGGATGAAAAGCCTGCGGCCCGATGACTTAGGCCGTTGATTAGTCGAGCCTTCTCCCGCGAGCGGTGCTTGGCACAAAGCTTGAATGGATGGTTCCGACGCCATCGATGCCGTCTGCGCAAACCCCATCCGAGATCTGACGCTGCCCCTCCGAGGCTCTCCTCGGGACGCGCCCCTGTGCGCGATCGAACGGCGCCTGACGGACGGGCCTTTTCAACCGATCGAGCGCTTTTCAGACAAAGGACGACAGCACTCATGACGAAGACTGCCCATCCCGCTCGCCGCAACGGCATCAGCCGTCGTCAGCTTCTCAAGGCCGGCGCCGGCACGGCTGCGCTGCTCGCCGCTGCCAAGCTGAATCTGCCGGCTGGAGCCTTCGCGCAAGGCGCAGGGCCGGAAGTCACCAGCGCCAAGCTCGGCTTCATTGCGCTGAGCGATGCCGGCCCGCTGTTCGTCGCCAAGGACAAGGGCATCTTCGCGAAGTACGGCATGCCCGACGTCGACGTGCAGAAGCAGGCGTCATGGGGCACCACGCGCGACAATCTCGTGCTCGGCTCCGAAGGCAACGGCATCGACGGCGCGCATATCCTCACGCCGATGCCCTACCTGATCTCCTCGGGCAAGGTGACGCAGAACAACCAGCCGACGCCGATGTACATCCTGGCGCGGCTCAATCTCGATGCGCAGTGCATCTCGGTCGCCAAGGAATATGCCGACCTCAAGCTCGGGCTCGACACCGCGCCGTTCAAGGCCGCGCTGGAGAAGAAGAAGGCGTCCGGCAAGTCGGTGAAGGCGGCGATGACCTTCCCCGGTGGCACCCACGATCTGTGGATCCGCTACTGGCTCGCCGCCGGCGGCATCGATCCCGACAAGGACATCGAGACCATCGTGGTGCCGCCGCCGCAGATGGTGGCGAACATGAAGGTCGGCACCATGGACTGCTTCTGCGTCGGCGAGCCGTGGAATGCGCAGCTCGTCAACCAGGGCATCGGCTACACCGCGGTAAACACCGGCGAAATCTGGAACAAGCATCCTGAAAAGTCGTTCGCGATGCGCTCAGCCTTCGTCGACAAATATCCGAAGGCCGCGAAGGCACTGACCATGGCGGTCATGGAGGCCCAGCAGTGGGCCGATAAGATGGAGAACAAGCAGGAGCTTGCGACCATCATGGCCAAGCGGCAGTGGATGAACTGCCCGGTCGATGACGTTGCCGGACGCACGGCCGGCAAGTTCGACTACGGCACCGGCAAGGTGGTCGAGAACTCGCCGCATATCATGAAGTACTGGCGCGACTTCGCCTCCTATCCGTTCCAGAGCCACGATCTCTGGTTCATCACCGAGGACATCCGCTGGGGCAAGTACGAGGCCGGTTTCGATGCCAAGTCGCTGATCGCCAAGGTCAACCGCGAGGACATCTGGCGCGAGGCGGCCAAGGAGATGAACGTCCCAGTGGCGGAGATCCCGACCTCCAAGTCGCGCGGCAAGGAGACGTTCTTCGACGGCAAGGTGTTCGATCCCGAAGATCCCGCCGCCTATCTGAAGTCGCTGTCGATCAAGCGCATCGACGCCTGATCAGGACCTTAGCCCGCGCGCGGACAACGCGCGCGGCCCCTCTCATTGCACGGAGAAAGGCTTCCGATGTCCATGCCAGCGTTGACCAATGATCACGCTCCGAAGATCGTGCCTGCAGCGTCACCATCAACCTCCGCGTCCATCGTGACGATGACGCCGAAGCAGCAGCCGCGCGCCGAGCGCTATGTGAAGATGGCCCGCGAGGCCGCGGTGCGCATCGTGCCGCCGCTGATCGTGCTGGCGCTGTTCCTGATCGTGTGGGAGCTGTTGTGCCGCCGCGCCGGCTCGGCATTGCCGCCGCCATCGCGCGTGTTTTCCGACACCCGCGAGCTGATCTTCGATCCGTTCTTCGATCACGGCGGCATCGACAAGGGCCTGTTCTGGCATCTCGAGGCCAGTCTCCGCCGAGTGGCGATCGGCTATGCCATTGCCGCAATCGTCGGCGTCGCGCTCGGCACCCTGATCGGCCAGTCGGTCTGGGCGATGCGCGGGCTCGATCCGATCTTCCAGGTGCTACGCACGATCCCGCCGCTCGCCTGGCTGCCGCTGTCGCTCGCCGCGTTCCGTGACGGCCAGCCGTCGGCGATCTTCGTCATCTTCATCACCTCGGTGTGGCCGATCATCATCAACACCGCGGTCGGCATCCGCAACATCCCGCAGGACTATCGCAATGTCGCGGCCGTCGTGCAGCTCAATCCGCTGGAGTTCTTCGCCAAGATCATGATCCCGGCGGCCGCGCCCTACATCTTCACCGGCCTGCGCATCGGCATCGGCCTGTCCTGGCTCGCGATCGTGGCGGCGGAAATGCTGATCGGCGGCGTCGGCATCGGCTTCTTCATCTGGGACGCGTGGAATTCCTCGCATATCAGCGAGATCATTCTCGCCCTGTTCTATGTCGGCATCATCGGCTTCGTGCTCGACCGCCTGATCGCGGTCGTCGGCAAGATCGTCACCCGCGGCACCGCGACGAACTGAGAGGGACAGCATCATGGCCTATCTGAAGCTCGACCACGTCGACAAGACTTTCACCCGCGGCGCCGCGACCACCGAGGTGCTGAAGGACATCAACCTGACGATCGAGAAGGGCGAGTACGTCTCGATCATCGGCCATTCCGGCTGCGGCAAGTCGACGATGCTCAACATCGTCGCCGGCCTCACCCAGGCCACCACTGGCGGCGTGCTGCTGGAGGAGCGCGAGGTGAATTCGCCGGGACCGGACCGCGCCGTCGTGTTCCAGAACCACAGCCTGCTGCCGTGGCTCACGGTCTATGAGAACGTGCGCCTCGGCGTCGACAAGGTGTTCGCCAAGACCAAGACGCGCGCCGAGCGCGACGCCTGGACCATGCACAATCTCAACCTGGTGCAGATGGCCCATGCCAAGGACAAGCGTCCGAACGAGATCTCCGGCGGCATGAAGCAGCGCGTCGGCATTGCGCGTGCGCTCGCCATGGAGCCGAAGGTGCTGCTGCTCGACGAGCCGTTCGGCGCGCTCGACGCGCTGACGCGCGCGCATCTGCAGGACTCGGTCATGGCGCTGCACCAAAAGCTCGGCAACACCATCCTGATGATCACCCACGACGTCGATGAGGCCGTGCTGTTGTCGGATCGCATCGTGATGATGACCAATGGTCCCAGCGCCCATATCGGCGAGGTGCTCGAGGTCGCGTTGCCGCGCCCGCGCAAGCGGCTCGAGCTCGCGACCAATGCCACCTACGTCAAGTGTCGCCAGCGCGTGCTCGAATTCCTCTACGAGCGGCACCGCTTCGTTGAGGCGGCCTGATCATTGCATGACCGAATCGGAGAGCGGATCGAACCGCTCTCCGCCTCCGGCGACTAACGGGTTCTCGTTTCAGCAAAAGGATTTCCCATGACGCCGTCTCAGATCGCATTGGTCCAGGAGAGTTTTGCCAAGGTCGGCCCGATTTCCGACCAGGCTGCCGTGATTTTCTACAACCGCCTGTTCGAGGTCGCGCCGCAGGTGCGCGCGATGTTTCCCGACGATCTCACCGACCAGCGCAAGAAGCTGATGGCGACGCTGGCTGTGGTCGTGAACGGATTGTCGAACCTGCCGGCGATCCTGCCGGCCGCGAGCGCGCTCGCCAAGCGCCACGTCGATTATGGCGCGAAGCCCGAGCACTATCCGGTGGTTGGCTCCGCGCTGCTGTGGACGCTGGAGAAGGGATTGGGGGCGGCTTGGACGCCCGACGTCGCCGATGCCTGGACCGCCGCCTATGGCACGTTGTCAGGCTTCATGATCGCCGAGGCCTATGGCAAGGCGCAGGCTGCGGAGTAAGCGCATTGAGTGAGCCGCTCGTCATCGTCGGCAACGGCATGGCCGCTGCGAAGCTGGTCGAGGAGCTGTCGCGGACGGCGCTCGGCCGCTATGCGATCGCCGTGATCGGCGAGGAGCCGCGGCTCGCCTACAACCGCGTGCTGCTGTCCTCGGTGCTGGCGGGCGAGGCGGCCTCGCACGAGATCGAGCTCAAGCCGGCCGAGTGGTGGCGCGAGCGCGGCGTAACCTTGAAGTACGGCGCGCGCGTCACGAGTATCGATGTCGGCCGCCGCGAGCTGCAGATCGAGAACGACGAGAACGTCGCGTTCTCGCGTCTCGTTCTGGCGACCGGCTCGCTGCCGCTGCGACTGCCCGTGCCCGGAGCTGATCTGGCCGGCGTGCACACGTTTCGCGACAGCCGCGACACCGACGTGCTGCTCAGCCTCGCCGCGAAGAAGGGGCGCGTCGTCGTGATCGGTGGCGGGCTGCTCGGGCTGGAAGCCGCCTATGGCCTGGCGCGGGCCGGTGCCCAGGTCACGCTGCTGCACCTGATGGACCGCCTGATGGAGCGTCAGCTCGATGCGCCCGCAGCTGCGCTGCTGAAAGTGCTGGTCGAGCGCAAGGGCATCGAGGTCCTGCTGCAGGCGAGCACGGCGGCGATCCACGGCGAGGACCGGGTCGAAGGCGTGGAGCTCGCCGGTGGGCGGCGCATCGCTGCCGACGCGGTGATCTTCGCCGCCGGCATCAGGCCCAACGTGACACTCGCCAAGGAGGCGGGGCTCGCCGTCAATCGCGGCATCGTCGTCGATGACGCCATGCAGACCTCGGCACCCGGCATCTTCGCGCTGGGCGAATGCGCCGAGCATCGCGGTACCTGCTACGGTCTCGTCGAGCCCGCTTACGAGCAGGCGCGGGTGCTGGCCCGGCATCTTGCCGGCCGCAAGGCGGCGTATTGCGGCAGCGTGGTGTCGACCAATCTGAAGGTGTCCGGCGTCGCGGTGTTTTCCGCCGGCGACTTCGTCGGCGCCGAGGGCAGCGAGGCGATCGTGCTCAATGACGCCAGGCGCGGCATCTACAAGAAATTGGTCATCGCCGACGGGCGCCTGACCGGCGTCGTGCTGATCGGCGACACGCAGGATGCGCTCTGGTATCGCGATCTGATCCGCAACCGTGAACCGATCGTATCGATCCGGACCGAGATGATGTTCGGCCGCGTGAGGACGCGGCCGAAGGCAGCGTGAGAGAGGGGCCTCGCACGATGACGAGCATTGATCCGAAATTGCGCACGGTGCGCACGGCCTGTCCCTATTGCGGCGTCGGCTGCGGCGTGCTCGCCACGCCCGACGGCAGCGGCGGCGCGGCCATTTCCGGGGATCCCGTGCATCCGGCCAATCTCGGCCGGCTTTGCTCCAAGGGCTCGGCGCTCGGCGAGACGCTGGGCCTCGAGAACCGGCTGCTCCATCCGATGGTCCGCTGCAAGCACGGCATGGAGCGGGTGGCCTGGAGCGACGCGCTCGACCACGTCGCGACGCGGCTGAAGCACATCGTCGCGCGCGACGGCGAGGATGCGGTGGCGTTCTATCTCTCGGGCCAGATGCTGACCGAGGACTATTACGTCGCCAACAAGCTGATGAAGGGGTTTCTCGGCTCGGCCAATGTCGACACCAATTCGCGGCTGTGCATGGCGTCCTCAGTCGCCGGCCATCGCCGCGCGTTCGGCGCCGACACCGTGCCTGGCACCTATGAGGATCTCGACCAGGCCGATCTGCTGGTGTTCGTCGGCAGCAACGCCGCCTGGTGCCATCCGGTGCTCTACCAGCGCATGCTGGCCAACAAGCAGAACCGCGGCGCGAAGTTCGTCGTCATCGATCCGCGCCGCACTGACACCGCGAGCGAAGCCGACCTGTTCCTCGGCCTGAAGCCCGGCACCGACGCGGCGCTGTTCTCCGGCCTGCTGGTGCATCTCGCCGACAGCGGCGCGCTCGATGGCGACTACATCGCGTGTCACACGTCAGGCTTCGACGAAACGCTCGCGCGTGCCCGCAATCTCGCCGGCAGCGCCGCTGCGACCGCGCTGGCAACCGGCCTGTCGGAGGCCGACGTCGCCGCCTTCTTCAAGCTGTTTCGCGACACGCCCAAGGCTGTCACGCTGTATTCGCAAGGGGTGAACCAGTCGGCGCAGGGCACCGACAAGGTCAACGCGATCCTCAACTGCCATCTCGCCACCGCTCGCATCGGCAAGCCCGGCATGGGGCCGTTCTCGCTGACCGGCCAGCCCAACGCGATGGGCGGCCGCGAGGTCGGCGGTCTCGCCAATCAGCTCGCCGCTCACATGAGCTTCACGCCGCCGGACATCGATCGTGTCAGACGCTTCTGGAAGGCCTCCGATATCGCCACCCATGAGGGCTTGAAGGCGGTGCAGATGTTCGAGGCGATCGCGCGCGGCCAGATCAAGGCGCTGTGGGTGATCGGTACTAACCCGGCGGTGTCGCTGCCGGATGCCGATCTTGTCCGCACGGCGCTGAAGAAGCTCGAACTGTTCGTCGTCTCCGAGAACGTCCGCTCCAACGACACCGTCGATGTCGGCGCGCATGTGCTGCTGCCGGCGCAGGCCTGGGGCGAGAAGTCGGGCACCGTGACGAATTCCGAGCGCCGCATCTCGCGCCAGCGGGCGTTCATGACGCCGGCCGGCGAGGCCAAGCCCGACTGGTGGATCCTCAGCGAGGTCGGCAAGCGGCTCGGCCACGCCGCCGCGTTCAACTACACCTCCGCCGCCGACGTCTTCCGCGAGCACGCCGCACTGTCGGCGTTCGAGAACGAGGGCAGCCGCGATTTCGACATCGGCGGTCTTTCGACCTTGTCGGACGAGGAATACGACACGATGGCGCCGTTGCAGTGGCCGGTGCGCGCGGGCAAGACGCCCGAGCCGCGCTTCTTCGCCGACGGCGCCTTCTACACCCACGACCGCAAGGCGCGCTTCGTCGCGCCGGAGATGCCGGCGCTGCGCAGCGAGACCAATGCCGCGCGTCCCTTGCGGCTGAACACCGGCCGCATCCGCGACCAGTGGCACACGATGACGCGCACCGGCCTCAGCCCGCGTCTTGGCGCCCACCTGCCGGAGCCGTTCGTCGAGGTACATCCGGACGACGCGCTGCGCTACGGCCTGATGCATGACGGCTTTGCCAAGGTCACGACCGAGCACGGACAGTGCATCCTGAAAGTCGTCGTCAGCGAGCGCCAGCAGCGCGGCATGCTGTTCGCGCCGATTCATTGGAACGCGAGCAACTCCTCGCATGGCCGCGTCGGCGCGCTGGTCGCCTCGCACACCGATCCGTTCTCCGGCCAGCCCGAGGCCAAGGCGACGCCGGCCGCGATCTCACCTTACGAGTACGTCTTCCGCGGCTTCATCCTGTCTCGCACCGAACTCGCGCTGCCGTCCAATCTATGGTGGGTGCGCGCGACCGTTCCGGGCGGCTTCGGCTATCTGTTCGCCGACAATGGCGACCTGATGCGCTGGCCCGGCTGGTTCAAGGCGCGCGCCACCGACGATGTCGCCGACTACATGGATGTCGGCGGTGGCGTCTATCGCGCCGCGTCGTTCGACGGCGACCGCATCGCGACCTCGGTGTTCGTCGGCCCCGGCCACGATGCCGGCGACTGGAACGTCGTGAAGACCATGTTCGCTGCCGACCGCCTCGACGACGAGCAGCGCCGCATGCTGCTGTCGGGGCGGGCGCCGGATGGCACGGGCGGCGGCCCGATCGTCTGCGCCTGCTTCGGCGTCGGCCGGGACACGATCTGCGACGCGATCGCGTCGGGCGCCCGCACGCCGGCGGTGATCGGCGCGCAGCTCAAGGCCGGCACCAATTGCGGCTCCTGCATCCCCGAGATGAAGCGCCTGATCGCGCAGGTGCCGGCGCAGGCGGCTGATGCAGTGAAGGTGGCGAGCTAGCCTCGATCGACGACCCTGAGACGAGGGCGCAGCCCTCGTCATTGCGAGCGAAGCGAAGCAATCCAGAGTCCCGTCCACCATCCTGGATTGCTTCGCTGCGCTCGCAATGACGGCGTGCGGTGATCGACGTCGCGCACCGCATCCTCTATGCTCCCCTCCATGAAGCACAAGACATTCGGAACCGGCGGCACCGGCGTGTCCGTGATCGGGCAGGGCACCTGGTATCTCGACCACGCCGACCGCAAGCGCGCCATCGCCACGTTGCAGCGCGGGCTCGACCGCGGCATGACGCATATCGACACCGCCGAGATGTATGGCGACGCTGAGCTCGTCATCGCCGAGGCGATCGCCGGCCGCCGCGACGAGGTGTTCCTGGTCTCCAAGGTGCTGCCGAGCAACGCGTCGCGCAAAGGCACCATCACGGCCTGCGAGCGCTCGCTGACGCGGCTCAAGACCGACCGTCTCGATTGCTACCTGCTGCATTGGCCGGGCTCTTATCCGCTGGAAGAGACGGTCGCGGCATTCGAGGAGCTGAAATCCACCGGCAAGATCGCCTCCTGGGGCGTCAGCAATTTCGACGTCGACGATCTCGACGAGCTGCTCGACGTGGCAGGCCCCGGCAAGATCGCCTGCAACCAAGTGCTCTATCATCTGCAGGAGCGCGCCATCGAGCATGCCGTCATTCCGTGGTGCGGCCAGCACGGCGTCGCGGTGGTCGCTTATTCGCCGTTCGGCCATGACGACTTCCCCGAGCGCCGCAGTCCCGGCGGCGAGGTGCTGCAGCGCATCGCCGAGCAGCACCAGGTGACACCGCGGCAGATCGCGCTCGCCTTCCTCACCCGCGCGTCCTCGCTGCTCGCGATCCCGAAGGCCTCGCGCCCGGAACACGCCGAGGAGAATGCCGCCGCCGGCGACGTGGAGCTGACCGCGGCCGACATTGCCGCGATCGACCGCGCCTTTCCGCGCGGGCCGAAGCCGCGGGGATTGCCGATGCTGTAGCGCAGCATCACGGAGTATTACGGATTTTTGCTACTCCGGCGCGACCAGCGCATAGATGCTGCCCGCTTTCAACGGGTTGTCGCCACGGCGTGATTGGCGTTTTGTCGCCTCTCACCGAATCGTTCCGTCTCTCAACCTTTCGAGTTCGACCGTGACCCCGCCCCCGAGTGCGGCAGCCGCCGCGCGACTCGACGACGTGCCGACCTCCGTGCAGCAGAAGCCCGCCGCTTCGCCCAAGCGTGCGCCCGCACGCGCCGACCGCCCGTTCCGCGGTATCGCGCTGATCCTGCTGTCGACCGTGTTTCTCGGCACCTCGGACGTCACGGCGAAATATCTCTCCAAGACGTTGCCGTCGATCGAGATCACCTGGATCCGCTTCGTGGTGTTCGCGCTCATCATGGTGCCCGCGATGATCCCGGCCTCGCCGCTGTTTGCGATGCGCACCGAGCGGGTCGGGTTCCACCTGCTGCGCGGCGTCGCGCTGCTGGGCTCGTCGATCATGTTCATCTCCGGCCTGCGCTATCTGCCGATCGCGGAGGCCTCTGCCACCGGCTTCGTCGCGCCGCTGTTCGTGACCGCGCTGTCGATCGTCTTCCTCAGCGAGAAGGTCGGCCTGCGCCGCTGGATCGCGACTGCCGTCGGCCTGTTCGGCGTGCTGATCATCCTGCGCCCGGGTACCGGCGCCTTCCATCTCGCCGCGCTGTTCCCGATAGCGTCCGCCTTCGCCTGGGCCTGCACCCTGATCATGACGCGGATGATGAGTGGTCGCGAGCATGCCATCACCATCATGACCTATTCGTCGATCGCCGGCGTCTGCCTGCTCTCGGCGATGGTGCCGTTCGTCTGGGTGACGCCGTCCTGGCAGGACATCGGCTTCGGCGTGCTGGTCGGCGTCGCCTCGACCATGGGGCAGTGGATCGTCGTGCTCGCCTTCCGTTATGCCGACGCCTCGGTGCTGGCGCCGTTCTCCTACACCCAGCTGTTGTGGGTCAGCATCCTCGGCTTCCTGGTGTTCGGCGAGCTGCCGGATGTCTGGACCATCGTCGGCGCCGCCTTCATCGTCTCCAGCGGCCTCTACACCGCCCATCGCGAGCGTGTCCGCCGCTCGCAACTTCTGCAAGTGGCCGGCGAAAGCTCGCCGAATCCTTAGACGTTAAGCCCACGTCATTCCGGGGCGAGGCCGAAGGCCTCGAACCCGGAATTTCGCGCTTGTCTTGCTCCCGCGCCTCATCTCGGGACTCCGGGTTCAAGGCCTATGGCCTTGCCCCGGAATGACGGAGCGTGTGGCTTGGAGTTGGCTCCGGCCGATGCT
Organism: Bradyrhizobium sp. HKCCYLRH3099; assembly: GCF_051167855.1. NCBI lineage: Bacteria > Pseudomonadati > Pseudomonadota > Alphaproteobacteria > Hyphomicrobiales > Nitrobacteraceae > Bradyrhizobium > Bradyrhizobium sp. HKCCYLRH3099. The sequence goes on along the minus strand of NZ_JBNPTW010000001.1, from coordinate 985,099 downwards.
ACCTCTGCTCCCGAGCAACAAGAACAATGGGGAGCACGCCGCGATGATCGATCTGACGCCCGAGACCGTATTGCCTGATGACGGCGCCAGCGGCACGCTGGTCGGCCGGGTCTGGCGCCCCGAGGCCGACGGCCCGGCCGTGGTCGCTGTGCGCGCGGATGGCGTGTTCGACGTCACCTCGGCCTTCCCGACCGTCACCGCGCTCTGCGAGCACGACGATCCCGCTGCGGCGCTCAACGCGATGAAAGGCGATCGCATCGGCGACCTGGCCGCCATCCTCGCCAACACGCCGCCCGACCGCCGCGATCCGGCCAAGCCGTGGCTGCTGGCCCCCGTCGACCTTCAGGTGCTCAAGGCCGCCGGCGTCACCTTCGCGATCTCGATGCTGGAGCGCGTGATCGAGGAGCGCGCGCGCGGCAATCCGGCCTCGGCCGAGGCGATCCGGACAGAGGTGGTGCGCCTGGTCGGCGACGATTTCTCCAAGCTCAAGCCGGGCTCGGAGCAGGCGATGCACCTCAAGCAGGTGCTGATCGAACAGAACGCCTGGAGCCAGTATCTCGAGGTCGGCATCGGCCCCGATGCCGAGGTCTTCACCAAGGCGCCGACGCTCTCCTCTGTCGGCACCGGCATGGATGCCGGGCTGCATCCGAAATCGACCTGGAACAACCCGGAGCCGGAGGTCGTGCTGGTGGTGTCGAGCCGGGGCGCGATCGTCGGCGCCACGCTCGGCAACGACGTCAATCTGCGCGACTTCGAGGGCCGCTCCGCGCTGCTGCTGTCCAAGGCCAAGGACAACAACGCCTCCTGCGCCATCGGCCCGCTGCTGCGCCTGTTCGACAAGAGATTCACCTTGGATGACGTCCGCAAGATGGACGTCGCGCTCAACGTCACCGGCAGCGACGGCTTCGTGCTCGACGGCCATTCCTCGATTTCGAAGATCAGCCGCGATCCGACCGATCTCGTCGCCCAGACCATCGGCGCCGTGCATCAGTACCCGGACGGCTTCGCGCTGTTCCTCGGCACGATGTTCGCACCCGTCAAGGACCGCGATGCGCCAGGGCAGGGCTTCACCCACAAGCGCGACGACATTGTCACCATCTCCGCCCCCCAGCTCGGCCGCCTCGTCAACCGCATGCGCAACAGCGACGAATGCGAGCCCTGGACGTTCGGCGTGAGTGCGCTGATGCGGAGTCTCGCGCGGCGGAAGCTGATCTGAGGTACGGCGGCTTCCACAAACTCGGTGTCATTCCGGGGGGCGCGACAGCGCGAGCCCGGAATCCATACGCCGCGGCAATGATGAGTGAGGCCCATGCAGTGACAGGCAACTCGTCATTTGCGCGCGGTTGTTACAACTTGGCTCGAAAGCTGTCGACCATGGTACGAAACTCAGGCGCGATGGCGTCAAACCGCTCGGAAAGAGCGGAGCCCATCATCACGACCGGACGTCCGCCAGGATAGAGAACAACAATCAAGTAGCTTCGCTGCTGGCCGCCGGACTGTTTACCCCGCCCTAGGAACTCGAATCCGGCGACACCTGCGACCTCAACGGGCTTTCCGCTCAAGATGCTCTTGTCGGAAATTGCACGAGACGTCAGAAACTGATTCTCGCCAAATTGCCGTTGATCTGCAGGGGCGACCGGCGCGTCGCCGGCCAACGTGGTGATGAAGACCGCATCGTCGATCTGTCCGTTCGGAGGCGGCGGGCTCTCTTTGAGCATCAAGGATCGTCCGCTGACTGGTAAGCGATATTTGAAGCGCGATGTCGGTTGAACCGAAAACGGCAGCGCCGCGATCGGATCGACCGAAGCCGCAGTGGCGATGCGCACACTCGCCAAGGCGGTGCGGATGGCAGCGTCCGTCAGACCGGCGGCGGGTGATTTGGCGACCGTAACAGTGACTGATCCGACAAAATCCTTGGCGTCGAAGAAGAGCAGCCATTTGTCATAAACCTCGCTGCCGACAGGCTGCTCTGCTCGTGCCATCAGGTGGTCGTAAGGAAACTTGTCGATTTGCTCAGTTGCCAGCAGGCGCATGCCGTGTTGGGCCATCGCGCCGGACGATAGGCCGCGGCGGATCTGCTCAAATCCACCGGCTGGCATCTCCGTCATGACAATCGATGCCTTTTGGGCGGGAGCGACGAAACCGGTGAAGCTGGACGAAGCAGCGAAGCCGGCCGGAAGTTCGATTCCGATGCGACTGCCTTTAGGAGCAACAATTTCGGTTGCAACCGACTTTGTGGACAGAATTGGTATGAACGCAAGCAGCCAAAACGAGAGGGCAACAGTCCAACGTCTCATCAGAAATCGTCCTTTTACACGTAGTCCGAAAAGCTACATTGCTTGCTGAACGGATGGCAAGTGCCGAAGAAGCATGCTGCTAATCGATCCGCATCATAGACCAATCACGCTGCGACTGCAGGAAACAAGGCTCTGATCCAAATTCGCCATGCCGATCGTGATTTCTCCAGGCGGGACGCTCTCGCCAAGTAGCGCGCGGCGAGGGACTGCCGGTCCGCCGAGAAGCGATGAACATGAGCCATTGTGTTTTCACATCGGCATTGACAGACGCAGCCTCACTTAGTGCGCGCTGATCGGCGCGCAGCCTTCCAGAACTGGTCGTTATTGCGGGGCGCGCGACAGCGCGCGCGGAATCCATACGCAGCAGCGCTCGTGAGTAAGGCGATTCGGGCGACAAACGTGGCCTGTCACGTCCGCTCGTGGTTATGGACTCCGGGCTCGCTCGCTCTTGCGAGCGCCCCGGAGTGACAGCGGGTTTGGAGTTGCCGCTGCTGCCCCCCTGACACATGCAGGGCTGCCGCATATGGAAATCCTGAGCTGTCGCGACGAGCGATGCTGTAAGTTGGGTTACTCCGTCATGCCCGGGCTTGTCCCGGGTATCCACGTCGTTCCGAGCACACCGTAGGACGTGGATGGCCGGGACAGGCCCGGCCATGACGATGTGGAGAGACAGGGGCCCAACTGCGACGTCGCCTCGCTTTCAAAATCGTTGTCGAACTAGCAATGCCGATACGCCGCCTCACGCATGCCCCGACGCCATCTGCCCCGCGGCGCGGCGGGGACGCTCGGAGACCTGCTCGCCCAGCGCGCGCTCGCGGACCAGCGACAGCGCGTGGTCGCGTTCGGCGGCCGTGCTGCGGCGGGGCTCGGCAACACGGGGCAGGACCATGTCGTCCTCGATCGGGTCCTTCGGCACCAGCGACAGCGCGCGGGCGAACGGATCGAGCGAGGCATCGTGGCCCTTGCCGCTGTCGCGGCTCGGCTCCGGCTCGGCGGGACGCCGCGCCACCAGTGTCTTGATGCGGCCGAGGATGCCGGATGGCGCTTCGTGCGGAGCGGATTCGAACGGATCGGCGTAGAACGTCGCGCCGGCCTTCTCGACCATGCCTGCGAGCGCGGTGACCATGCGCGGCGAGCCGCAGGCATAGACCACGTCGGAGGCGGTCAGCGTCGGCATCGCCGGCTCGATCCGTCCGGTGCGGATCGAGGGATGATTGACCGGACCTTCCTCGACCGTCGGGATCACCGTGACGTTCGGCAGCCGCGCGAGTTGCGCCAGGATCGGCGTCATGTAGAGCTGCGGCAGCTTCTTGGCGCCGGCGATGATCACCATCGGCCGGCTGCGGTTCTCGCGCAGCGCCATCGCCGCGATCGCCCAGATCGGCGCGAAGCCGGTACCGCTGCCAGCGAGCACCAGACGGCCGGCCCCGCCCGGCCGCAGGAACGCATGACCATACGGCCCCTGGATGCGCAGCCGATGCCCGGGGCGGATGCCGCTGCCGAGCGCCTGCGTGACGCGGCCGCCGCGCACCTTCTTGATGTTGAGATGGATGACACGGCCGCCGATGCGGCCGTCGAATGAGGCGGTCGGGCTGTAGGCGCGCGCCGGATAGCCGGCGAAGGTGAACTTGAAGTACTGGCCCGGCAGATAGCTGATGCTCTTCTCCGGCGCGATCATCAGCTCCATGATATCGGGCGCGACCTCGCGCAGGCCCACCAGCCGCGCCTTGCTGATGTCGATCTCCGGCACGTCCTCCACCTCGACGTCGAGGTCGGAGACGACGCGCGCCTGGCACGCATAGATCATCCCTTGTGTATGCGTCTCGCCGCATACCGTCTGTCCCTTGGCGACGTGAACCATGCAGGTGCCGCAGGTGCCCGCGCGGCAGTCGAACGGAATCTCGACGCCGTTGGCGAGCGCGCCGTCGAGCAGCACGTCGCCCGCGCGAAGGCGGAACTGGCGGCCTTTGACGGTGACGGTCCTGAAGTTCGACATGATCAACTCCTCGCTCGATACGCTATTGACGGTGTGGGCTGTCGTGACGCCGCGGGATCAGGCCTTGCCGGGCGAGACGCGGATCAGGTTCTTGTTGGCCGTGCTCTCGAACCGGCTCGACCAGTAGTTCGACGCCATCACCGGCCGCTTCAGCCAGCTTACCTTCGGATTGCGCAGCACCAGGAACCAGAAGAAGAACGGCGTCGTGACGAGATGCGAGACCAGCGGAAACCAGTCCGGCAGCAGCGAGGCGGGGCCGGGCAGGCGATACCAATAGTAGGTGCTGATCGCGGTGGCCGCGAAGATGCGGTGCATCCGTGTGCGCGAGGCAGGCTTGTAGCGCAAGACGTGCTCACCGATCTTGAAGATGATGTAGCTGATGATCGCAGCGACGAACGGCCACGCATAGGCCGAGATGATCTCGGCCTGTCCAACCTGCTGTGGTGGATAGTCCGGCACCTGGAACCAGCCCCAGACGAAGCCGGGGAAGCTGCCGATCAGGAAGTTGCCGAGGAACTGCTGGACTTTCGTCGGCACGCCCGCGGTCGGCGTCAGCTCGGGCGTGGAGTCGGGGCAGGGATTGCTGCAGGCTTCGCAGATATTGCAGCGGGCGTTCTTGAAGGTGAGGGCCGGATTAGTGCCATAGAGGCGCTCGACGGGATGGATCGGGCACAGCGACGTGCACCAGCCCGAGCGCATCTCGAACACCGAGCCCATCGCGAACGCCATGAACGCGGCCGACAGCAGCATCAGCGCGGTCAGCGGGCCATCGACATTCAGGCCGATGCGCCGCATCGGCACGACGATGAACAGCAGCGTCACGCTGACCACCGCCAAGGTCGCCGCGCCCCATTCAGGCATGCGGATGTTCTGCGAGATGCCCATCTTGTTGGGCAAGAGATGAAACGTCGCCATCGGACAGATGTTGCGCCACAGGCCCGGCGAGATCGTCACCAGCGCCGGCGCGACCGGGATCAGCAGATTCCACATCAAGGCGATGCCGAGCGCTGGAAAGAACAGCAGCAGGTTCACCAGGAGAACGCCGACGACCAGCATCACCGTCTGCATCGTCAGCCAGAACCGCCGTTCCGCCCGTCCGGTGCTGCGGCTGCCCGGCTGCGCCGCCGGCTGATACTTGGCGGGAGCCACCTTGACGGCCACATGGGCGAGCGGCGGGGCGTCTCCATACTGCGAACCGAAATCGTACCGGGGCGAACGTTGGGCGCTGTTGTTTGGCATTGCTTTCCAGGACGCGTTGTTCTGCACGATCGCGCCGACGTCACGATCCCAGGAGCTGGACTTGTTAGTCCGACAATTCCTGTCAGTTCGTGTCTCAGCGCATGCTGTGCTGCAGAATCTGACGGCGAGATGTGGCGCTTTTTGACGGCCAATATGGACGTCCCTGGGCCATGCTGCGGTTGGGTTGCGGCCGTTTGATCTGGATCAAACCGAGGAACATCAAGGATTTGATCGGGATCTGGAGAGGTTTTTGCGAGGCGTTTGATCTGGATCAATGACGGCCTCGGCCGTGACAGATCTTGGGCCCGATCGAGTTCGATCTTGACCCTCATTCGGAGTGCGCTGATGGGGGCATCTCGCTCTATCGCACGTCATGACCGCCACTCCTCCCCCTGAGGAGACCGCCTCAAGGCGGTCGTCTCGAAGGGCGAGGCCTCGCTGGGGCCTCATGGTTCGAGACGCGCCGCGAGGGACGCTCGTAGTTCGCATTGACTTGCTTGGCGCGGCGCTCCTCACCATGAGGAGAGGCGTCGAGGGCGGCGCCGCACACTGGATCATGGGAACGTCAGCCGGCGTCTTCATTCGGAACAGCGATCGCCGAGGCTGACTGTCGGGAGATGTGACGATGTGACTGCTCGTCGGGCAAATCAGTTGCCCGCTGCAAAACCTGTCCAGCCCTGGCTGCAAAAATAAACCGCTTGTCGACTTCGTAAAAGCAGCATTATGATTTGATCGTTCCGTTGCGTCGGAGGGGACGTATCGCGGTCGTCACGGACGTCGGCAGCGGAATGCGGTGGGCGTGTGTCGTTGCAGCGTGATCATTCGCGCCGACGAACAAGGATGCACGCACGGTCAAGTCGCACGGTCCTGACACCCCGATGCTGGTGTCCAGCGCAATGCGCGTAAGCGCATTGTCGCGATACGGTGGCCAGAAAGCCCGGCGCACCGGGGAGAATGCGAAGCAGCCGTTCAAACCATCGCGCAGGGAGGGCCGGGCGTTCTCGGCCAGACCTGTGGTACCCACCGCCTGCATTTTTTCCGCAGGCGGGCCACGGGCGCGGCCAGCGCCCGGCCTTCCCTGCGCCCTTCACTGACAAAAGGGCGATGAGATCAGCATGACCCGGGCGAAGGGCGTCGCGGGACGGCGAACGCATGTGGTGATGATGCGGGTGAATCCTGCGCTCGTGTGGCGCTTCAGATGCTTGTGGCAATTCCGTCGACACGACAAAGGTCGTCATTCCGGGACGCGACGCGCAGCGGCGCGGGCCCGGAATCCATACTCCCGATCGTGGTTATGGATTCCGGGCTCGCGCTCCGCGCGCCCCGGAATGACGGAGGAGAGAGATGAGCACATGCGCGCATACCTTTATGCGGGGCACGACACATCGCTCGAGGGAGTCCAGGCGCCTCAGCCAGCTCCGCTGTCGTCCCGGACAAGCCCGGCAACGCGCAGCGTTGTCGGGCGCCGATCCGGGACCCATACCCCCAGGGAGAAGTTTGTGGCGGGATGGCAATTGGCTTTTTCGCGCATCGCAACCGCCGCGGCGTATGGGTCCCGGATCGGCGCGTGCTGCCGGACAACGCTGCGCGTTGCCGGAGCACGCTTGTCCGGGACGACGGTGGTGGGTGGGGCGGCGGCCTGGCTCACACCGGCAATGCGATCGAGTACTTCACCTGGCTCAGCGCAAAGCTCGACTCGATCGAGGCGATGCCGTCGAGCCGCGTCAGCTTGGTCTTCAGGAAGGCCTCGTACGACGACAGATCGGCCGCCACTACGCGCAGCATGTAGTCACGGTTGCCGGTCATCAGATAGCACTCCAGCACTTCCGGCCACGCCGAGATCGCCTTTTCGAAGCGCTTGAGATCCTCCTCCTTCTGCCGCGCCAGCTTGATCGAGATGAAGACCGAGACGTGCAGCCCGAGCGCCTTCTGGTCGACGGTGGCGAGATAGCGGGTGATGACGCCACGCTCTTCCAGCAGCTTGACGCGGCGGTGGCAGGGCGACACCGACAGGCCGACCTTGTCGGCGAGCTCCTGCATGGTGATGCGGCCGTCGGCCTGGAGGTGGCCGAGGATCTTGCGGTCGATGGTGTCGAGGTCGGGCATTGGGATATGGCACCGAAAAAGATCGTTGTGATGGGAAAATATCCCAATAATGACCCGCCGTGCGCGAAAATTTGAGAATTATGGTCGCCTCAGCAGGATTAGAGTCAACGAATCCACCGAACGCCCCTGGGAGCAGCGCGCCATGGCCAAGCCATCTGCATTGACGCCATCCGCATCGACAGCATCCGCACCGTCAGACCGTCTCGCCATCCTGAACGCGCTGACCCGCAAGGCGCTGTGGCTGTCGTCCTGGACCATCCACCACGCCAACCACATCCGGCCGAACATCGACGGCCTGAAGGTCGGCGGCCACCAGGCGTCCTCGGCGTCGCTCGCGACCATCATGTCGGCATTGTACTTCTCGGTGCTGCGCCCCGAGGACCGCGTCGCGGTCAAGCCGCACGCGAGTCCCGTCTTCCACGCCATCCAATATCTGTTCGGCCGCCAGACGAAGGAGAAGCTGGAGAATTTCCGCGGCTTCAAGGGCGCGCAGTCCTATCCGTCGCGCACCAAGGATGTCGATGACGTCGATTTCTCGACCGGCTCGGTCGGCCTCGGTGTGGCGCAGACGCTGTTCTCCTCGCTTGTGCAGGACTACGTCAAGGCGCATGGCTGGATGAAGGACCGCCGCGAGGGCCGCATGATCGCGCTGGTCGGCGACGCCGAAATGGACGAGGGCAACATCTTCGAGGCCTTGGCGGAGGGCTGGAAGCACGGCCTGCGCAATACCTGGTGGATCGTCGACTACAACCGCCAGAGCCTCGATGCCGTGGTGCGCGAGGGTCTCTGGGAGAAGTTCGAGACCATGTTCCGCAATTTCGGGTGGGACGTGGTGATCGTGAAATACGGCCGGCTGATGCGCGAAGCCTTCGCCGAGCCCGGCGGCGAGGCACTGCGCCGCTGGATCGACAACTGCCCCAATGCGCTGTACGCGGCACTGTGCTTCCAGGGTGGGGCTGCCTTCCGCAAGCACATCCAGGACGAGATCGGCGACCAGGGCGACGTGACGCGGCTGCTCGACAAGCGCAGCGACGACGAGCTGCTGGCGCTGATGTCCAATCTCGGCGGCCACGACATGGCCAGCATGCTGGAGGCGTTCGAGTCCATCGATCACGACCGCCCGGTCTGCTTCATCGCCTACACCATCAAGGGCGTCGGCCTGCCGTTCCAGGGCCACAAGGACAACCATGCCGGCCTGATGACGGTCGCGCAGATGGAGACCTGGCGTGCGCAGCAGAACATCCGCCCGGGCCATGAGTGGGACAAGTTCGAGGGCCTGACGCAGGACTCGGCGACCTTGGAGGCATTCCTCAAATCCGTGCCGTTCAATCGCGACGGCCGCCGGCTCGACGATGCCGTCTTCGACGTGCCGGAGCGGCTGACCTTCACTGCGGCGTCGCAGATGTCGACGCAGCAGGGCTTTGGCCTGATCCTCAACGATCTCGCGCGCAGCGACACCGCGATGGCCTCACGCATCGTGACCTCGTCGCCGGACGTGACCGTCTCGACCAATCTCGGCGCCTGGGTCAACCGCCGCGGCCTGTTCGCGCATGCCGAGAAGGCCGATCTGTTCCGCAGCGAGAAGATCCCCTCGACCTTCAACTGGGCGGCGTCGCCGAAGGGCCAGCACATCGAGCTCGGCATCGCCGAGATGAACCTGTTCATCATGGCCTCGGCGCTCGGCCTGTCGCATTCCATCAACGGCGCGCGGCTGCTGCCGATCGTGACCTTGTACGATCCCTTCATCGAGCGCGGCCTCGATGCGCTGAACTACGCCTGCTATCAGGATGCCCGTTTCATGGTGGTCGCGACACCGTCGGGCGTCACGCTCGCGCCGGAGGGCGGCGCGCACCAGTCGATCGCGACGCCGCTGATCGGCATGGCGCAGGACGGGCTGTCGTCGTTCGAGCCCGCCTTCGTCGACGAGCTCGCGGCGATCATGAAGTGGGGCTTTGCCCACATGCAGGCCGCGCCGGGCGAGGGCGGTTCGGTGTACCTGCGACTGTCGACCCGCCCGGTCGACCAGCCGCAGCGCATCATGACCCCGGAGATGGAAGCCGACATCGCCGCCGGCGCCTATTGGCTGCGCAAGCCGGGGCCGAACGCGGAGGTGATCATTGCGTATACGGGGACGGTGGCGCCGGAGGCGATCGAGGCCACCGGGCTGATCGGCGAATCCCGCCGCGACGTCGGCCTGCTCGCGATCACCTCGGCCGACCGGCTGCATGCCGGCTGGACCGCGGCACGTAGCCTGCGCCGGCATCGCCGCGGCACCCAGCACCTCAGCCACATCGAGCAGCTGCTCGCGCCGCTGCCGCGCGATTGCGGCATCGTCACCGTCATCGACGGCCATCCGGCGACGCTCGGCTGGCTCGGTTCGGTGCGCGGCCATCGCGTCGAGGCGCTGGGGGTGGAGAAGTTCGGCCAGACCGGCACGATCGACGATCTCTATCGCCACAACGGCATGGATGCGAACGCGATCATCGATGCCGCCGAGAGCCTGACAGGCGCGCCGGTCCGGCATCGCAAGATGGCGGTGTGAGGCGGCCAAAAACGAGGACGCCGCCTCCCTCACCTGGATGAGGGAGACGGCGTCGCAACTTGGATCAAATGTCTAGGTTATGAAACGCTACGCAATACAAACTGACGAAAGTATCGGTTCTGAAATCCTGTCCGGCGTCCTTTCGAGAAGCCGTCATGTCTATGACGAGGAGACTAGCCAGCGCGATCGAGCCGCGATGTGAAGCAGTTCACATCTTGGAAATGAATCTTTGAGGTGGGAATTCTGCCATCCGGAATGACGGTCATTCGGAGGCGAAAGAGGGAAGCCGCGGTTGTTGCGGCGCAAAATGGAGCGGCGACGAAACGCAGGCCGGTCGGCTTGCGTCGGTCGCGGCCTTGCTCCTATATCCGCGGGACGCAACCCCGGTCCCCGCATGTGGCGGGTTCATCCCGCGGATCGCGCGTGCCAGGATGCCGGTCCGCGCGCAGCCGCTCCCCATATGCTTCCACCTGAAGAGGTTTTCCGATGGTCAATCGCCTGCAATTCTACATCGACGGCGCCTGGGTCGATCCGGTCGTCAAGAAGTCCACCCCGGTCGTCAATCCCGCGACCGAAGAGGCGATGTATGAGGTTGCGCTGGGCTCCAAGGCCGATGTCGACAAGGCCGTCGCCGCCGCCAAGCGCGCCTTCGAGACCTTCTCGCAGACCAGCCGCGAGGAGCGCGTCGCGCTGCTCGAGAAGATCATCACGATCTACAAGGGCCGCATGAAGGAGATCGGCGCCGCCGTCTCCGACGAGATGGGCGCGCCGCTGCCGATGGCCGAGAAGCTGCAGGCCGGCGCCGGCCTCGGCCACCTGATGTCGACGCTCGACGTGCTGAAGAAGTACGAGTTCGAGGAGACGCTGCCGTCCTCCGTGGTGGTGCGCGAGCCGGTCGGCGTCGTCGGCATGATCACGCCGTGGAATTGGCCGCTCAACCAGATCGCCTGCAAGGTCGCGCCCGCGCTCGCCGCCGGCTGCACCATGATCCTCAAGCCGTCGGAGTTCACTCCGACCTCGGCGCTGATCTTCGCCGAGATCCTGCATGAAGCCGGCGTGCCGAAGGGCGTGTTCAACCTGATCAACGGCCTGGGGCCGGAGGTCGGCGCTGCGATGAGCGAGCATCCGGACATCGACATGATCTCGTTCACCGGCTCGACCCGCGCCGGCATCGACGTCGCCAAGCGCGCCGCGCCGACCGTGAAGCGCGTCAGCCAGGAGCTCGGCGGCAAGTCGCCGAACGTGATCCTGGAGGGCTCCGACCTGAACAAGGCGGTCATCGGCGGCGTCATGCACATGTTCAACAATTCGGGCCAGTCCTGCAACGCGCCGTCGCGCATGATCGTGCCGGCTGCGCGGATGAAGGAAGTGGCTGCGATCGCCAAGGGCGTCGCCGACAAGACCAAGGCCGGCGATCCCCGCGGCGAGGGCACCACGATCGGCCCGGTGGTCAATCGCGGCCAGTGGGACAAGATCCAGGCGCTGATCAACAAGGGCATCGAGGAGGGCGCGACCCTCGTCGCCGGCGGTCCGGGTCTGCCCGAGGGCGTCAACAAGGGCTTCTACGTGCGCCCGACGATCTTTGCCGACGTCAAGCCCGAGATGACGATCTCGCGCGAGGAGATTTTTGGGCCGGTGCTGGTGATCATCGGCGCCAAGGACGAGGACGAGGCGGTCAAGATCGCCAACGACACGCCCTATGGCCTCGCCGGCTACGTCACCGCGCCGACCATCGAGAAGGCCCGCGAGGTCGGCCGCAAGATCCGCGCCGGCAACGTCAATTTGCAGGGCGTCCCGAACGACCGCACCGCGCCGTTCGGCGGCTACAAGCAGTCCGGCAACGGCCGCGAGTGGGGCCGGTTCGGTCTCGAGGAGTATCTCGAGGTCAAGGCCGTCGCGGGCTACAACGCGGCTTGATGGGTCTCCGTCATTGCGAGCGCTGCGAAGCAATCCAGGGCTGAGCAAGGACTCTGGATTGCTTCGTCGCTTCGCTCCTCGCAATTACGATCCATCACCCGCCCAGCGCGCCCTGCGTATTCACGTAGAGCGCGTAGATCGACTGGCTGGCGGCCATGAACAGGCGGTTGCGCTTGAGGCCGCCGAAACAGACATTGGCGCACCGCTCGGGCAGGGCGATGCGTCCGATCGGCGCGCCGTCGGGCGCGAACACCATGACGCCGTCGAGCTCAGGGCTGCCCATGCCCCAGCCGCACCAGAGATTGCCGTCGACGTCGCAGCGCATGCCGTCCGGCGTTCCTGGTCCGGCATCGATGTGGACACGCTTGTTGGCCAACTTTGTCCCGTCGGCCGAGACGTCATAGGCCAGGATCTTGCGCGTCGGTTGCCCGCGGGACTCGACGATGTAGAGGATGGATTCATCGGGCGAGAAGCACAGCCCGTTCGGCCCCAGCACGCCCTCAGCGACGATGCTCGCCTGGCCGGTCGCGCCATCGATCCGGTACACGTGGGTGTCGATCTCCGGCTCGGCCTTGTAGCCCTCGTAATTGCCGAGCAGCCCGAAGGTCGGATCGGTGAACCAGATCGAGCCGTCGGACTTGACCACGACGTCGTTCGGCGAGTTCAGCCGCTTGCCGTCGAACGAGTCCATCAGCACGGTGATGGAGCCGTCGTATTCGGTCCGCGTCACGCGGCGGCCGCCATGCTCGCAGGTGACGAGCCGGCCGTGCCGATCCCTGGTGTTGCCATTGGCGAAATTGGACGGCTTGCGGAACACCGACACCGCGCCGGTCTCTTCTTCCCATTTGAGGATGCGCTGGTTGGGAATGTCGCTGCACAAGAGATAGCGCCCGTCGCCGAACCACACCGGTCCCTCGGCCCAGCGCAGCCCCGTAGCGATCCGTTCGACGGCGGAGAGCTTGAGCCAGTACTTCTCGAAGCGCGGGTCGAGCGCCTGGATTGCCGGATCGGGATAGAAGGTGGCAGGGCGCCAGCCCTGCGTGTGAGCGTTTCCGTCGGACATTTGGCTGGTCCCGTTATTGTGCCCCGGCGATCTCTGCTATCATCGGCTGGTCACGACCGCAAACCTGCGGACCCAACACGAGGGATGAAATGCCACGTATCTTGATGACCGGTGCGAGCGGTGGAATCGGCACGTCTTTACGGAAGCTGCTGCCGCCGATCTATCCGGACCTTTTGCTCAGCGACCTCAAACCCCCGGCCGATCTCTCCAGCCAGGAGACCTTCAAGGCGGCCGATCTTGCCGACCTGGCTCAAGTCGAGGCGCTGTGCGAAGGCGTCGACGGCATCATCCATTTCGGCGGCTATTCGGTCGAAGGTCCCTGGAACGATATCCTGCAGGCCAACATCATCGGCGGCTACAATTTGTTCGAGGCGGCACGCCGCAAGGGTGTGAAGCGCGTGGTGTTCGCCTCGTCGAACCATGCGGTCGGCTTCTATCCGCGCCACCGCAAGATCGACAATGACGTGCAGCCGCGTCCCGACGGCCGCTACGGCGTCAGCAAGGTGTTCGGTGAGGCCGTGGGCTCGCTCTATGCCGACAAGCATGGGCTGAAGGTGACCTGCCTTCGCATCGGCAATTTCGGCGAGAGGCCGCTCGACAAGCGCCGCCTGTCGATCTGGCTGAAGCCGGAGGATCTCGTCCAGCTCTGCCGCATCGGCCTCGAACATCCGGACATCCATTTCGAAGTGCTGTACGGCGCGTCGCTCAACGAGCGCGCCTGGTGGGACAACCAGCGCGCCTATGATCTCGGCTATCGCCCGACCGGCCGCGCCGAGGATTTCCGCGAGCACGCCATGGCCGAGCAGGCCAAGCTGCCCGCCGATCCGATCGGGGACTATTTCCAGGGCGGCGCGTTCTGCACCACGGAGTTCGACGGCGACACCAGCCGGATCATCGACTGGGGTTGATACGACATTGTCATTCCGGGGCGCGTCCGCAGGACGCGAACCCGAAATCTCGATGTGAGAGTGCAAACTAACTTCTGGATTCCGGGTTCGCGCTTCGCGCGCCCCGGAATGACGTAGACAAAGAAAGAGAAGACCATGACCGATGGCTTGCGCAAGGGATTGACCGCTTACGGCGATGCCGGATTCTCGCTGTTCCTGCGCAAGGCCTTCATCAAGGCGGCCGGCTATTCCGATGACGCGCTGGATCGTCCGATCGTCGGCATCACCAACACCTACAGCGACTACAATCCCTGCCACGGCAACGTGCCGCAGATCGTGGAAGCGGTGAAGCGCGGCGTCATGCTGTCCGGCGCGATGCCCTTCGTGTTTCCGACCATCTCGATCGCCGAAAGCTTTGCGCATCCGACCTCGATGTATCTGCGCAACCTGATGGCGATGGAAACCGAGGAGATGATCCGCGCCCAGCCGATGGATGCAGTGGTCGTCATCGGCGGTTGCGACAAGACCTTGCCGGCGCAGATCATGGCCGCGGTGTCGGCCGATCTGCCGACCGTTGTCATTCCTGTGGGGCCGATGGTCGTCGGGCATCACAAGGGCGAGGTGCTCGGCGCCTGCACCGATTGCCGGCGCTTGTGGGCGAAGTATCGCGCCGGCGAGATGGACGACAGCGAGATCGAGGCGGTCAACGGCCGGCTCGCGCCCTCGGTCGGCACCTGCATGGTGATGGGCACGGCCTCGACCATGGCCTGCATCACCGAGGCGCTCGGCCTGTCCTTGCCGATGAGCGCAACGATTCCGGCGCCGCATGCCGAGCGGTTCCGCTCGGCCGAGGCCAGCGGCCGGGTTGCAGCCGAGATGGCCAAGGCGAAGGGGCCGAAGCCCAGCGAGCTGTTGACGCCGGCCGCGTTCAAGAACGCGCAGGTGGTGCTGCAGGCAATCGGAGGTTCGACCAACGGTCTCGTGCATCTCACCGCGATCGCCGGCCGGACGCCGCACAAGATTGATCTCGACGCTTTCGACCACATCGGCCGCGAGGTGCCGGTGCTGGTCGATCTCAAGCCGTCCGGCGATCACTACATGGAGCACTTCCACCACGCTGGCGGCGTGCCAAAGCTGATGAAGCAGCTCGGCGATCTCATCGATCTCGACTGCCGCTCGATCACCGGCCAGTCGCTGCGCGAGATCGTTGCTGCCGCCGAGGACGTGCCTGGCCAGGACGTCATCCGCTCGCGCGCCGATGCAATCAAGCCGGAAGGTGGCCTTGCGGTGCTGCGCGGCAACCTCGCGCCGCGTGGCGCGGTCATCAAGCATTCCGCGGCGAGCGCAAAGCTGCTGCAGCACACCGGCCGCGCGGTGGTGTTCGAGTCGGTCGAGGACATGACGTTGCGAGTCGACGATCCCGAGCTCGACGTCTCGGCCGAAGATGTGCTGGTGCTGCGGAACGCGGGACCCAAAGGCGCGCCGGGGATGCCGGAGGCGGGTTATCTGCCGATTCCGAAAAAGCTCGCGCGGGGCGGCACCAAAGATATGGTGCGCATTTCCGATGCGCGGATGAGCGGCACGGCGTTCGGCACCATCGTGCTGCACATCACGCCCGAGTCCGCCGTCGGCGGGCCGCTGGCGCTGGTGCGGACCGGCGACATGATCCGGCTCGATGTCGCCGAGCGCAGCATTGATCTGCTGGTCGACGACGCAGAACTTCAGCGGCGACGCGCTGAGCTGAAGCCCGCGGCGACGCCTGACTGGGCCGAGCGCGGCTATGCGCATCTGTTTCATGAAACGATCCTGCAGGCCGATGACGGCTGCGATTTCGATTTCATGCGCAGGAAAGGGAAAAGTTGAGCGCAGTCCTACTTTCCCTTGCTGGTGAACCGCTTCACGGCGGCGCGGAATTCATCGGTATGCATGCAGTTGACGATCGCGTCGCGCTCGGCGGCGAGTTGGTCCTCGACCGAGCTGGTCGGCGCCCGGTGGATCAGCGCCTTGGTCGCCGCGATTCCCGCCGCTGTATTCTGCGCCAGCCGCTGCGCGAGCGCATCCGTGGCGGCAGTGAGTTCGGAGACGGGGACGACTTTTGCGACCAAGCCCCACTCATAGGCTTGCGCGGCCGTAAAGCTGTCCTCGGCCAGGAAGATCTGCAGCGCGCGCCGGACGCCCGCGGTGGCGACGACGCCGACCGTGCCGCCGCCATCGGGCGAGACGCCAAGCTTGGCATAGGCGGGCGTGAAGCGCGCCTCCTCCGCGGCGATGCAGAGGTCGGCGGCGAAGGCGAGCGACATCCCTGCACCGGCCGCGGAGCCGTGCACGCTCGCGAGCACGATCTTGGGCATGCGCCGCAGGCTCGCGATGAAGGCGTGGTAGTGATGCAGCAGCTCGCTCACGACGGGCGTGATGGTATCGGCCTCGGCCGCGGCGCCGATCGTCTGCAGGTCGCCGCCGGCGCAGAAGGCGCGGCCCTCGCCCTTGATCACCAGCACCCGGATGCTCGGATCGGCCTCGACCTGCGCAGCGAGACGCTCCAGGCGCTTGGCGATGGCGAGGTTGATGGCGTTGAACGCCGCCGGGCGGTCGAGCGTGATCGTGGCGATTGGGCCGTCAATGCTCAGGCGAGCGGGTTCCGCGGCTGCGTCCGACATTCAGTCCTCCCTCGTATCGTCGTTGCCGCATTTAAGGCGCACAGCGGCCCGGTGACAATGCCGGGGAAGTCTGCGACAAGGCGGTTCCGCTGGCGCGACGGGAGGTAAACCCGCAGCAGGCAAGGCTTGCAAACACGGGATATGGATCGAATGGGGCAGGTTGCTGTGACGAAGGGACCGGTGGTGATCGTGGGCGCGGGGCATGCGGGCTTCCAGCTCGCGACCTCGCTGCGTCAGGCAGGCTTTGCCGATCCCATCCATCTGATCAACGACGAGCCGCATCTGCCGTATCAGCGTCCGCCGCTGTCGAAGGCGTATCTCAAGGGCACCGGCGGTCCGGAGACGCTGATGTTCCGGCCGCAGAAGTTCTACGCGGACCAGACCATCGACCTCGTCTACGACCGCGTCGTCGTGGTCCACCGCGACCAGCGCAAGGTGCTGCTCGCCTCCGGCAAAACGCTCGACTACGGCCACCTCGTGTTCGCCACCGGCGCGCGCAACCGGCTGCTCGACATTCCCAACGCCAATCTCCCCGCCGTGCGCTATCTGCGTATTCTCGACGACAGTGAAGCGCTCAGAAGCTTGCTTGGCGATGCCAAGCGTGTCGTCGTGATCGGCGCCGGCTTCATCGGCCTCGAATTCGCGGCGACCGCGCGCATCAAGGGCCTTGAGGTCGACGTGCTCGAGCTTGGCGCGCGCGTGATGGCGCGGGCCGTCACGGCGGAAATCTCCGACTACTTCCAGAAGCAGCATGCCGAGGCCGGCGTGCGCATCCATCTGGGTGTGCAGTCCACCAGCATCGAGGCCGACGGCACCAAGGTGACGGGCGTCAGCCTCAGCGACGGCCGGCACATCCCGGCGGACCTCGTGGTGGTCGGCGTCGGCGTGCTGCCCAACGTCGAGCTCGCGGCGGAGGCCGGCCTGCAGGTTGCCTCGGGCATCGTGGTCGACGAATATCTCCTCACCAGCGATCCGCACATCTCCGCGATCGGCGATTGCGCGCTGTTCAAAAGCCCGCGCTTCGGCGGAACGCTGCGGCTGGAGTCGGTGCAGAACGCCACCGATCACGCCCGCTGCGTCGCCGCGCGGTTGACCGGCGACGTCAAGCCGTATGACGGGCAGCCGTGGTTCTGGAGCGACCAGGCCAATGACAAGCTGCAGATCGCGGGGCTCACCACGGGCTATGACCAGGTCGTGCTGCGCGGGGACCCGGCGCAAAAGGCATTCTCCGCATTCTGCTACAAGGAAGGCCGGCTGGTCGGCATCGAGTCCGTCAATCGCGCCGGCGATCACATGTTCGGCCGCAAGCTGTTGGCTGCGGGCGGCACGATCGACGCGGCCAAGGCGGCTGATCCGAGCTTCGACCTGAAGAGCGCTCTCGCCTAGAGAGCCGCGCGCACCTCCTCTGCCGTCGGCATCGACGGGCCGGCGCCCATCCGCTGCACGGAGATCGAGGCGGCGACATTGGCATAGGCGATCGCGTCCGCGATCCCCGCGCCTTGCGACAGCCGCGCCGCCAATGCGCCGACGAAGCAGTCGCCGGCGCCGGTGGTGTCGACGGCCTTCACCATGCGGCCCTCGACCAGCTTCGCGTCGCCGCCACGAACGGCGATCGCGCCGCGGGCGCCGAGGGTGACGCAGATGGTCTGGTCCGCGCGCGGATGGAGCCTCCCGACGGTCTCGACAACTTGCTGCGGCGTCGGCGTGTCGCCGAGTTCGACGCCGGACAAGAAGCCCAGTTCGGTCTCGTTGAGGACGAGGACGTCGACCAGCGCGAACAGTCCTTGAGCGAAGGTGGAAGCAGGAGCAGGGTTCAGGATCGTCGTCGCACCGGCGGCCTTCGCGCGCTGGAAGAACGCGGCGATGGTCGCTTGCGGGATCTCGAACTGGCTGACCGCCACGTCGCCAGCCGTCAACGCGATCCGCGCCGCATCATCGCTGCTCACCTCGGCATTGGCGCCGGGGATCACCACGATCATGTTGTCTGCATTCGCCAGCGTGATGATCGCCGTGCCCGTCGAGGCGCTTGCCGAGTCTCTCACCGCCGCGAGATCAATGCCTTGATCGGCGAGAAACGCCCGCAACTGCTCGCCGAACGCATCACGGCCAAGCCGGCCGATCATCACGGTCGGCGCGCCGAGCTTGGCCGCTGACACCGCCTGGTTGGCACCCTTGCCGCCGGGGAAGTACATCACCGACTGGCCCGCGACGGTTTCGCCGACGCGCGGATGACGCTCAGCCGTCGCCACGACATCCATGTTGATGCTGCCGGCAACGACGACCCGCCCCATCCGCTCTCTCCCCGACAGCCGCTAGACGCGGGCTTCGAATTCCTGCTTCACCAGCTCGATGTCGGCGAGCGTCGGCAGGCCGGCCTCGTTGCCGAGCTTCTGGATCTTGAACGTCGAGGCCGCGCGGGCAAACTCGAAATGCTCCTTCCAGCCCTTCGCCGGATTGGCCAGATACGAATACACATAAGCGCCGTGGAACACGTCGCCGGCGCCATTGGTGTCGATGACGCGCTCGCGCGGGATCGGATAGGCGGGCAACGTATGCACCGCGCCGACCTCGTCGTACCACAGCAGGCCCTTCTCGCCCTGGGTCACGCCGCCGATGCGGCAGCCGCGGCCCTTGAGGTAGTCGAGCATCTTCTCCGGCGTGAGGTCCATCTGTTCGCACAGGCGCTCGGCGACGATGGCGACGTCGATGTATTCCAACAGCTCATGCGTATTGGTGCGCAGGCCGCCGCCGTCGAGCGAGGTCAGGATGCCGGCCTCGCGACAAAGCTTGGCATAGTGCAGCGCCGCATCAGGCTGGTGGCCGTCGACATGCAGCGCCCGGCAATTGCCGAGATTGAGCAGCGGGAACGGATGGATGTGGGCGTCATCGCGGCAGCGCACGATGGCGCGCTTGCCGTCCTTGGGCATGATGAAGGACAGCGAGGAGGCGTTCACTTTCCGTGGATGTACGGAGATGCCGTATTTCGCGGTCATGTCCTGGAACATCCGCCCCAGCCAGTCATTCGCGATCGTGGCGATGAGGTCCGGCACGATGCCGAGTTTGGCGCAGCAAAATGCCGCAGTGACTGCATTGCCGCCGAACGAGACCGCGTAGTCGGAGGCGACGTGCTTCTCGTCTCCCGTCGGCATGTGGTCGGTAATGAACGTCACGTCGATGTAGGTCTGTCCGATAAAGAGGGCCTGCATTGGCATTTCTGTCTCACTAAGGGGTGATCGCGGCCCCGGCGCCGCAGATTAGCAAGCGGTTAAGGCGGATCAACGCTGAAATTCTTCGTCAAATCGTCACCATGGTGGTTGAGATCGCCCCCTTGCAACCGGCGGCCCCCTGCCGCCGGCCGTTGGGTCGCGCTATGGTTGCCGGCCTGCAGGAGCAGATTCGGGAGTGGAAGATGACTGTCTATGCGGGTCCGGTCTTCGAGATGGCGACCAATCAGTTCAACGTGATTGCCGACCATCTTGGCATCCCAGGCGACGAGCGCGACCGGCTGCTGCTGCCCAAGCGGGCGATCACCGTCTCGTGTCCGATCCACAAGGACGACGGCACCATTGCCGTCTACGAGGGATACCGCGTCCAGCATCTCCTGACCATGGGGCCAACCAAGGGCGGCACCCGCTTTGCGCCGACCGTGGATATCGGCGAGGTTGCCGCGCTCGCGATCTGGATGAGCTGGAAATGCGCGCTGGTGGGGCTGCCCTATGGCGGCGCCAAGGGCGGCGTCAATGTCGATCTGTCGAAACTCTCCCGGCGCGAGCTGGAGTCCTTGTCGCGCCGCTACATGCAGGAGATGATTCCCTTCGTCGGCCCGCACACCGACGTGATGGCGCCGGACATGGGCACCAACGAACAGGTGATGGCGTGGTTCATGGATACGTACTCCATGTACCAGGGCCAGACCGTGACCGAGATCGTCACCGGCAAGCCGGTATTCTCCGGCGGCACGCTCGGTCGCCGCGAGGCGACGGGGCGGGGTGTCGCCCATACGTCGCGCCGGGTCATGGACCTCCTGGGCATCGATCCCGCCAAATCTACTGCGGTGATACAGGGCTTCGGCAATGTCGGCTCCTATGCCGCGCTCGGCTTTCACCAGATGGGCATGAAGGTGATTGCGGTGAGCGATCATACCGGCGCGCTCCACGACCCGCGCGGCCTCGATATCCCCAAGCTGATGGAGTACGCGAGCGCGCGCGGCAGCATCGCTGGCTTCTCCTCCGAACTCGCTTTCGACCCGAACGAAATCCTCACGCTCGCCTGCGACATCCTGGTGCCGGCGGCGGTCGAGCGTGTCATCGACGCCAAGGTGGCAGCCAAGCTGAAATGCCGCGTCCTGGCGGAGGCCGCCAACGGTCCGACCACGCCGGATGCCGATCTGGTGCTCGACCAGCGCCGCGACGAGATCTTTCTCATTCCCGACATTCTCTGCAATTCCGGCGGCGTCATCGTCAGCTACTTTGAATGGGTGCAGGATTTGCAGCAGCTGTTCTGGGAGGAGGACGAGGTGACGCGGCGCGAGTACCAGATCCTCGACCGCGCCTTCGAGCGGATGGTCGCACGCGCCAAGGCCGACGACATCTCCCATCGGACGGCGGCGATGGCGATCGGCGTCGAGAAGGTTCGCAACGCCAAGAACACGCGAGGGCTGTTCCCGTGATCACCGGTCTCGACCACGTCGTCGTCCTGCTCGAGGACATCAAGGCCGGCAGCGCCGCGTTCGAGACGCTGCTGGCGCGCAAGCCGTCGTGGCAAAATTCGGGCGAGGGCGCCGACCGCGTGCTGTTCACGCTCGACAACATGACCTTGGAGCTGATGGCGCCGTCGGGGCAGGGCCCCGCCGCCGACCGCATCCGCAACGTCATCAAGATCTGGGGTGAGGGCCTCGCCAGCATCTGCTTCGCGACCATCGACATCGGCAAGATGCATCGCCGGCTCGAACGCGTGGCGCTGAAGCCGGATCCGATCGCCGAGGTCGACAGCACCGACCGCGTGACCGGCCAGACTTTGCACTGGAAGCGCACGCGCGCCATGACCGATCTCACCCGTGGCGTGCGCATGTTCTTCCTCGAGCTTGCGGGGCCGCGTCCGGCCTCGGAGACAACCGCCGACTCCGCGGTGCTCGGCCTGGATCACATCGTGGTCTCCACCGAGGACCCCGAACGCGCCGCTGCGCTCTATGGCGCAAGGCTTGGCCTGGACATGGCGCTCGACCGCAGCCACCAGGAATGGGGCCAGCTGATGTTCTTCCGCTGCGGCGATCTGATCGTCGAGGTGGTGAAGCGGCCGGTCGCCGGCAACGACAAGGCCAACGACAAGCTGTGGGGCCTGAGCTGGCGTGTCGCCGACATCGAGGCCACGCGGGCACGGCTGCTCGCTGCAGGTTTGCAGGTGTCCGAGCCACGGGCAGGGCGCAAGCCGGGGACGCGGGTGATGAGCCTCTACAGCGGCACCTGCGGGATTCATACGCTGATCCTGGAGAAGACGCCGCAGGCGGCGGAGTGAGCTGGTTCGGTGCGGCCGCAGCCTCCGAGCCTGCCCTGACGCGCGTTCAGGCGCTGTCGCATCGAGTTCGATTGAGCATGCTTGACTCCCCACGCCGCAGCCCTCGACCCTCACCCTGAGGAGACCGCCGCAGGCGGTCGTCTCGAAGGGCGAGGCCCACGACCGGGGCCTTATGGTTCGAGACGCTCCGCGCCTGACTACATTGCCCTTTATCGGCGTGCTCGGCGCGTCGCTCCTCACCATGAGGGTCAACAGCCGGGGCGGCTCTGCACACTGGACCATGAACACGCCAACGGGCGTGTTCATGGAGAGATTGCAGTGCGATACGCAGCCGTGCGGGCGAGCGATCCTGCTCATTTGTTACTCCGTCATGCCCGGGTTTGTCCCGGGCATCCACGTCGTTCTCAGCGTGCCGGACGACGTGGATGGCCGGGACGAGCCCGGCCATGACGACGTGGTGAGAGACGAGCGCATATCGGCCTCCCAGCGCGCGTGAGGAGGATGCCCATTGCGAGATCGGCTGCATCCCAGGGCGACTGCGCGTAATATAGTTCGACGCAGGTCTCGGAGCCGTTCCCGCCGATGATGTCCTCGTCTGATCCCGCAGCCGCCGTGTTCCGTCCGCGCCGCATCTTCATGCTCGGCGCCACCGGGACGATCGGCCGTGCCACCGTGCGCGCGCTGTTCGCGCGCGGGCACAAGGTGGTCTGCTTCGTCCGCCCGCGCAGCGAGGCCATCACGATCCCGGGCGCCACCGTGCGAACCGGCGACGTCACCGATCCCGGCTCGCTCGCGCGCGACGGCTTTTGCGGTGAGCATTTCGACGCCGTCATGTCCTGCATGGCGTCGCGAACCGGCGTTCCGAGGGAGGCGCAAGCGATCGACTATCAGGCCCATGTGAACGTGCTGGACGCCGCGCGCGAGGCCGGCGTCACGCACTTCGTCCTGCTGTCCGCCATCTGCGTGCAGAAGCCGCTGCTGTCGTTCCAGCAGGCCAAGCTGGCGTTCGAAGCGAAATTGATGGCAGCGGGCCTGACCTATTCGATTGTCCGTCCCACCGCGTTCTTCAAGTCGCTGTCCGGGCAGGTCGCTCGCGTGCAGCAGGGCCGGCCCTATCTCGTGTTCGGCGACGGCCGTTTGACCGCGTGCAAGCCGATCAGCGACGCCGATCTCGGCGACTATCTTTCCGGCTGTCTCGATGACGAGAGCCGCTGGAACAAGGTTCTGCCGATCGGCGGCCCGGGACCTGCGATCACGCCGCTCGATCAAGCGGAGCATCTGTTCGCGCTGCTCGGCCGCAAGCCGATCATCCGCCGCGTGCCGGTGGCGCTGCTCGACGTCATCATCGGAGGGCTCGACGTCGCCAGGCGGATCGTGCCGCGGCTGGCCGACAAAGCCGAACTCGCCCGCATCGGCCGCTACTACGCGACGGAATCGATGCTGGTGCTCGACCCCGCCACCGGCCGCTACGACGCCGATGACACGCCGTCGACTGGCTCCGACACGCTGTTCGACTATTACGCCAAGCTGATCCGCGGCGAGGCCGCGGCGGAGCGCGGCGACCACGCGGTGTTTTGAGCCCATCTCTCTCCGCGTCATTGCGAGGAGCGAAGCGACGAAGCAATCCAGGGTCACGCGTGTGGTCCTGGATTGCTTCGCTTGCGCTCGCAATGACGGTGGTGAGAGCGGTGATCACGGCGGTGAGACTTGTAATGGCCGTTGTGAGACATGCGGTTACCATCTCGCAACGCGTTTCGCGTCCGAGCTTTGCGCTTCGTCCTGCCCTCTTCCAAAAGAGGGCACGGGGAATGCCGGGCGCTGGCCGCACCCATGGCCCGCCTGCGGAAAAAATGCAGGCGGCAGGAACCACAGGTTCAGCCGAGAAACACCCGGCATTCCCCGCGCGATGGTTTGACGGCTGCTTCGCGCTCTCCCCGGTGCGCCGGGCTTTCTGGCCACCGTATCGCGACAATGCGCTTGCGCGCATTGCGCTGGACACCAGCATCGGGGTGTCAGGACCACGCGACTTGACCGTGCGCATCGATGCTGTTCGTCCGGGTGGACACCCACGCCGCAGCACCAACACGCCCACCGCATCCCGCCTCGACGTTCGTGACGACCGCGAAGCGTCCCTCTTGTGAGACGGGATGGGGATATACAATCATAATTTCTGGAAAAAAGAAAGTAGTTTTTGCAGCTGGACGGACTGGACGGGTGATGTCCTTGAGCTGGTTCCTGAACAATCTGTTTTGACGCACGTCGAATGCGGTGCAGGTAAGGGATCGTGTTCTGCAATTCGCCGCAGCGACGTTCTTAGAGAGTTCGTCATTCCGGGGCATTCGCGCGCAAAATGGCGTAGCCATTTTGGAACAGCGCGAATGAGTCCGGAATCCGTAGCCACGGAGCGATGTCGTCAGGCGAGCTGGCAACTCCGTGCGTGCCTCACACGGCATCCTGTGGTTATGGATTCCGGGCTCGCGCTGCGCGCGCCCCGGAATGACACCGAGCCGAATAGCTGGCGATATCGGCTCGGGACCGAGCGCATTTGGGGGGGCTACTGCGATCTTCCTTACCCCTCAACCACACACGGCACGCTCGCAAACCCGCGAAACCGGACCCGCCCGCCGCGCACCGGCTCGCCTGCGAGCTGATAGTTCGGAAACCGGTTCACAAACCGCGCGATCGCCACCGCGCCCTCCAGCCGCGCCAGCGCCATGCCGGCGCATTGATGCGCGCCGGTGCCGAAGGCGAGGTGGCGGTTGGCGAGACGGGTGATGTCGAAGCGTTCGGGGTCGTCGAACTGGGCGGGGTCGCGGTTGGCGGCGCCGATGCAGAGCGTGACGGAGGTGCCGGCGTCGAGCCTGACGCCGCCGAGTTCGACGGCCTCTGTCGTCATGCGGTTGCCGAGCTGGTTGGAGCTTTCGTAGCGCAGGATCTCCTCGACGGCGGTGCGGATCAAGGCCGGCGCCTCGATCAGCTTTCGCCGCTCTCCCGGATGCTGGCACAGCAGCACGAGGCCGTTGCCGATCAGATTGGTCGTGGTCTCGTGGCCCGCATTGAGCAGGAAGATGCAGTTGTGCAGCAGCTCCTTCTCGCTGAGACGCTCGCCGTCGGCTTCGCCCTGGATCAGCCGCGTCAGCACGTCGCGCTCCGGATTGCCCGGCGCCGCGCGGCGGCGCGCGACGAGCGTTTCGAGGTAGGCGAGGAAATCGCCGACAGCCTGGTTGCCGCGGGCGAACTGCGCGGGCGTCAGCACCGGCTCCAGCGCGCCGAGGATGGCGAGCGACCAGTCCCGCAAGGGAGCGCGCTCCTCATGCGGCACGCCGAGCAGATTGCCGATCACCTCGATCGGGATCGCCGCGGCAAAATCCTCGATCAGCTCGAACGTCTCTTTTGCGACGATCCGGTCGAGCAGCCCGTCGACGAGCGCGATCAGCGCAGGCTCCATCTCGGCGATCGCGCGCGGCGACAGCGCGCCCATGATCAGGCGGCGGACGCGCGTATGCGCCGGGGGATCGTTGAAGACCAGGCTCGTGGTGTGGTGCTCGTAGAGCAGCGACGAGCCGTATTTCGGCGCGAACTCGCGCTTCTTGTCGGACGAGAACGTCTTCGTCACCTTGTAGGCGGTGACGAGATCATCGTAGCGGGTGAGGAAGTAGGAGCCGTTGCGCAGGCGCTTGACCGGCGCATGCTCGCGCAGCGCGCGATAGGTGGGGTAGGGATCGGTGTAGAACGCAGGCGTCAGGCGTTCGAGGTCGAAATCGTCGGCGAGCGCGGCGTCGTCGGTCATCCCTGGTTCTCCCGGCCGATTCTGGTTTGTTGACGCGACCGTCGCACGGCCGGCGGGGGAAGAAAATCCGCCTGACGGTGTGAGCCTGTCCACGCACCACCGGGGCGTGCCGCAGAACCGCCTTGATGCAAAGGTACATTATTGCCTCCGGCGCGGACGCTTTGTTTCCAACGAATCAAATACTTGGCCAACCGTTTCCGCTGCGCCGCGGCATGTTTCTTGACATGGATCAAGTGAGTATTTACTCACGGGCGATGTCCAGTTTGCGCATGACAAGCGATCTCCGGAGGCAACTGATCCTCGGCGCGGCCAAACGCTGCTTCGCGCGACATGGCTATGCCGGTACGACGACCAAGAGCGTCGCTGCGGCGGCGGCAATCTCCGAAGCGTTGCTGTTCAAGCATTTTGCGTCGAAGGCTGCGCTCTATGCCGAGATCCTCACCGAGGAGTGCGAGGCGGACCCTGACTTCGAGATGCTGCTCGGGCAGGAACCTTCGACCGCCACGCTGGTCAAGCTGATGGCCGGCATGGTCCAGCACTTCCTCGGCATCGCCGACGGACCCAACGAGGAAGAGGAGCAGCGGCTGCGGCTGATGGCGTCGAGCCATCTCGACGATGGCGAATTCGCCCGGCTGCTGTATACGAAGATCCATGATCTGATCGGCGCCCAGTTCGTTAACTCCCTGGAAAGCGCGATTGGGTGTGGTGAGGCTGTGAGGCTCGGGGCGGCGCCGCTCGACCTGTTCTGGTTCGCGCACCACACCGTGTTGATGACGGCTCTGACCCGGCTTCCCTCGACACCGTGTCTGGCCTATGGAACCGCTGATCGCCTCGAGCGCCAGCTCAGTGAGTTCATCCTGCGCGGCATCGGAGTGACCGACGCCGCCATTGCGTACCATCTCGATCACGAATTGTCGCAACCTCCGGCCCGGCCGGCGACGGCAGAAAGTGCATGACATGAACATTGCGACGGAACCCAAGCTCTCAGGCAAGCCGATCGACGACAAGCCGCGCAAGCGCACCCGCCCGGTGCTGTGGTTCATCATCGTCGGCACTCTGCTCGCGGCGCTGGTCGGCGGCTTCGTGTGGTTCAACATGTTCCGCGACAAGATGATCGCGCAGTTCTTCGCCAACATGAAGCCGCCGCCGCTCAACGTCACCGCCGCCACGGCGTCGACGGAGACCGTGCCGAACCTTTTGACCGCCGTCGGCGACCTCGCCGCCGTGCACCAGGTCAATGTCACCTCGGACGCCTCCGGCCGCATCACCGAGATCATGTTCACGCCGGGTACGACGGTGAAGCAGGGCACGCCGCTGGTGCAGCTCTACGACGCGCCGGAGCAGGGCGATCTCGCCAACTACAAGGCCCAGGTCACGGTGGCGCAGCTCTCGCTGGACCGCGCCAAGCAGCTCGCCTCGCGCCAGTTCGGCCCGCAGGCGACCGTGGACCAGGCCCAGGCTGCCTACGACCAGGCGCAGGCGGGCGTCGCCAAGACCGAGGCGCTGATCGCGCAGAAGCTGGTGCGCGCGCCGTTCGACGGCGATCTCGGCGTCCGCAAGGTCGAGGTCGGCCAGTATCTGTCGGCCGGCACGCAGATCGTGTCGCTCACCGATTTGTCGCAGCTCTGGGTCAACTTCACGGTGACCGAAAAGGACAGTGGCCAGCTCAAGGTCGGGCAGACCGTGCGCATCGGCGTCGACGCCTATCCGGGCAAGACCTTCGAGGGCAAGATCACCACGATCGAGCCGCAGATCGCGACCGACACGCGCAATATCCGCGTGCAGGCGACGATCGCCAATCCCGAGCACATCCTCAAGCCCGGTATGTTCGCGACCACCACCGTGGTGCTGCCGGACAAGCCGCCGGTGCTGACGGTGCCGGAGACCGCGGTCGACTACACGCTGTATGGCGACTCCGTGTTCGTCATCAACGAGAAGAAGGCCGACGACGGCAAGGTCACGCTGACGGCCGACCGCACCTATGTGCAGACCGGCGACCGCATCAACGGCCGCGCCGTGATCCTGAAGGGTCTGAAGGAGGGCGACCGCGTCGTTGCCGTCGGCCAGCTCAAGATCCAGTCGGGCGCCGCGGTTGCGATCTCGACCGATCCGCCGCCGCCGGTGCCGGCGAAGCCGCCGCGCTACTGAGCGAACCTCTGAGCCAAAGCCGGGCCGCCGCGAGCAGGCGGCCCGTTCGGTCCTCATCTGACGTCTGCTGACGGGATTGCCGCGATGCGTTTCACCGATATCTTCATCAAGCGTCCGGTTCTGGCCGTCGTGGTCAGCATGCTCATCCTGCTGCTCGGCCTGCGCGCCGCGTTCGAGCTGCCGATCCGGCAATATCCGAAACTGTCGAACACGGTCGTGAACGTCACGACCGTCTATCCCGGCGCGTCCGCCGACCTCATCCAGGGCTTCATCACCACGCCGCTGGAGCAGGCGGTCGCCTCGGCCGAAGGCGTCGACTACATCACCTCGTCCTCGGTGCAGGGCACCAGCACCATCCAGGTGTTCGTGAAGCTCAACTTCGATCCGAACCAGGCGCTCACCGAGGTGCTCGCCAAGGTGAACTCGGTCCGCTACCTCATTCCGAAGGAATCCAACGACCCGATCGTCACCAAGAGCACGGGTCAGACGACCTCTGTGATGTATCTCGGCTTCTCCAGCGAGGAGCTGTCGGGCTCGGCCATCTCCGACTATCTGACGCGTGTGGTGCAGCCGGTGCTGTCGACCGTCGACGGCGTCGCCGCCGCCAACATTCTCGGCGGCCAGACCTTCGCGATGCGCATCTGGCTCAATCCGGAGAAGATGGCCGGCCGCAACGTGTCGCCGACCGATGTCGCGCAGGCGATCGCCGCCAACAACTTCCAGTCCGCCGCCGGCCAGTCCAAGGGCTACTTCATCGTCTCCAACGTCACCACCAATACCGGCCTGACCGACGTCAACCAGTTCAAGCGGATGATCGTCAAGGCCAAGGACGGCGGCTTCGTCCGCATGGAGGACATCGCGACCGTGGAGCTCGCGGCGCAGAGCACCGACGCCAGCGTCGCCTTCAACGGCGAGCGCGCGATCTTCATCGGCGTCGACGCCACGCCGCAAGGCAACCCGCTCAACATCGTCAAGGGCGTGCGCGCGCTGTTCCCCGACCTCGAGCGCAATCTGCCGCCGTCGATGAAGATGAAGGTGGCCTACGATTCCACCAAGTTCATCCAGTCGTCGATCGACGAGGTCGAGCACACGCTCGGCGAAGCCGTGCTGATCGTCATCATCGTGATCTTCCTGTTCCTGGCGTCGCTGCGCTCGGTGATCATCCCCGTCGTGACGATCCCGCTGTCCCTGATCGGCGTCTGCACGCTGATGCTGGCGCTCGGCTTCTCCATCAACCTGCTGACGCTGCTGGCCATGGTGCTGGCGATCGGTCTGGTCGTCGACGATGCGATCGTGGTGGTGGAGAACATTCATCGCCATCTCGAGGAGGGCAAGACACCGGTGCAGGCGGCGCTGCAGGGCGCGCGCGAGATCGTCGGCCCGGTCATCTCGATGACCATCACGCTCGCCGCCGTGTACGCGCCGATCGGTTTCCTCGGCGGCCTCACCGGCTCGCTGTTCCGCGAATTCGCCTTCACGCTCGCGGGCTCGGTCATCGTCTCCGGCGTCATCGCGCTGACGCTGTCGCCGATGATGTGCTCGGTGCTGCTCAAGAGCGCCGATGAGGGCCGCTTCGCGCGCCTCGTCAACCGCGTGTTCGGTTCGATGACCAACTGGTATGGCCGCCAGCTCGACCGCTCGCTCGACTACCGGCCGGTCACCGGCCTGTTCGCTCTCACGATCCTCGGCCTGGTCGGCTTCCTCTACATGCACACGTCCAAGGAGCTGGCGCCGGAGGAGGATCAGGGCATCGTGTTCTCGATCACCAAGGCGCCGAAATACGCCAATATCGACTACATCAACTTCTACACCGACAAGGTCGACAAGGCGTTCGCGAAATTCCCCGAGACCGACCTGCGCTTCATCCTGAACGGCATCCAGGGCCCGCAGGGTGGCTTCGCCGGCATGCTGCTCAAGCCGTGGGACGAGCGCACGCGCTCCTCGATCAAGCTGAAGCCGCTGGTGCAGGCGGAGCTGTCGAAGATCGAGGGCATCAACGCCTTCGCCTTCAACCTGCCGGCTCTGCCGGGCGGCCCCGGCGGTTTGCCGGTGCAGATGGTGATCAGCTCGACCAGCGGTTTCCGGGCCGTCTATGAGCAGATGGCCAAGCTGAAGGACGCGGCGCGCAAGAGCGGCATCTTCATCGTCTCCGACAGCGACCTCGATTTCAATCAGCCGGTGGTGAAGGTCTGGATCAACCGCAGCAAGGCGAGCGATCTTGGCATCACGATGCAGTCGATCGGCAACACGCTCGCGGTGCTGCTCGGCGGCAACTACATCAACCGCTTCAACCTCGAGGGCCGTTCCTACCAGGTGATTCCGCAGGTGCCGCGCGACAAGCGGCTGTCGCCGGATTCGCTGGCCGGCTACTACGTCGCGAGCGCGACGGGCCAGCAGGTGCCGCTGTCGACGGTGGTCAACATCGAGACCGCGACCGATCCGAACTCGCTGACCCATTTCAACCAGCTCAACTCGGCGACGTTCTCGGCGGTGCCGATGCCTGGCGTCACGGTCGGCCAGGCGGTCGACTTCCTGGAGAAGCAGGCCAAGAACCTGCCGTCGGGCTTCAG
Source organism: Bradyrhizobium sp. HKCCYLRH3099 (assembly GCF_051167855.1). Lineage (NCBI taxonomy): Bacteria > Pseudomonadati > Pseudomonadota > Alphaproteobacteria > Hyphomicrobiales > Nitrobacteraceae > Bradyrhizobium > Bradyrhizobium sp. HKCCYLRH3099. The sequence goes on along the minus strand of NZ_JBNPTW010000001.1, from coordinate 954,373 downwards.
CCACGACTATCTCGCCGACGCCCGCCAATACGTCCAGGAGGGCAATCAGCTCGCCATCACCTTCGGTTTCGCGCTGATCATCATCTTCCTGGTGCTGGCGGCGCAGTTCGAGAGTCTGCGCGACCCGCTGGTGATCATGATCAGCGTGCCCATGGCGATCGTCGGCGCGCTGATCCCGCTGTTCTTCGGCCTCGCGACGATGAACATCTACACCCAGGTCGGTCTGCTCACGCTGGTGGGCCTGATCACCAAGCACGGCATCCTGATGGTGGAGTTCGCCAACGAGCTGCAGCTGAGCGAAGGGATGGATCGCCGCAGGGCGATCGAGACCTCCGCGCGCATCCGCCTGCGGCCGATCCTGATGACGACCGCCGCGATGGTCACCGGCCTGATCCCGCTCTTGACGGCGTCGGGCGCCGGCGCCGCCAGCCGCTTCTCGATCGGCCTCGTCGTCGTCGCCGGCATGTCGATCGGCACGCTGTTCACGCTGTTCGTGCTGCCGGCCGTCTACACCGTCATCGCCACCGACCACCAGGCCGCCGCCAAGTCGCAGCGCGCCAAGGAGATCGCGCAGTTCGATGCGGAGACGGACCACGACGTGGACAAGGCAGCGTAATCGGACGCGTCTGGTCTGACGACATTGACGGCGGCTGCCCCGGCAGCCGCCGTTTTGTTTTGAAGGTCTCTCAACGCCCCCGGTGTCGTCCCGGCGAACGCCGGGACCCATAACCACAGGCCGTGGTGTGGGGCAGGCGCGGAGTGACCTTCTCCGCCCAACAATGACCGACGGTGGCTATGGGTCCCGGCTCGGAGGCCGGGACGACGGCGGAGGGTGAAGCGCCGGCGTTGCCTCACTCTTCCTGCTGCGGATCCAGCGCGTCGCGCAGGCCGTCGCCTAGCAGATTGAGCGAGAGCACGACCAGGAAGATCGCAAGCCCCGGCCAGATCGCCATCCACGGCGCGTTGGTGAGGAAGCGCTGGGCGGCGTTGAGCATGCTGCCCCAGGACGGTGCCGGCGGCTGCTGCCCCAGCCCTAAGAACGACAGCGCGGCCTCGGCGATGATGGCGGCGGCGACCGACAGGGTTGCCTGCACCAGCAGCGCCGGCATGATGTTCGGCAGGATATGCCTGAGTGCGATCTGCAAGTCGGTGTCGCCGACGCTGCGCGCGGCCTCGACATACTCCTCGACCTTGACGCTCAGCACCTCGCCGCGGGTGAGCCGTACGAAGATCGGGGTTGCCGAGATGCCGATCGCGATCATCGCGTTGCCGAGGCTCGGGCCGAGGAACGCGGCGAGCGCGATCGCCAGGATCAGGAACGGGCAGGCGAGCATCGCGTCGGTGATGCGGCTGATCAGGGCGTCGATGAAGCCGCCGCGATAGCCCGCGAGCATGCCGATGGGGACGCCGATCGCCAGCGCGATGACGACCGAGATCGCGCCGGCCATCAGCGAGGCACGCGCGCCGTAGATGACGCGGGCCAGCACGTCGCGGCCGAGATCGTCGGTGCCGAACCAATGCGCCGCCGACGGTGCTTTCCGCACCAGCGCCCAGCTGGTCTTGATCGGATCATAGGGCGCGACCAGCGGCGCTGATATCGCGAGCAGGATGAAGGCTGCGATCAGGCCGAGCCCGACCATCGCTCCCTTGCGCTTGACGAGGCGGCGCCAGGTACGCTGGATCGGCCGCTCGAGCGGGGCGAGGGTGCGGATGCCCGGTGCTGAGAGCGTGGTCTCGGCCATGTCAGCTCCTCAGCCGCGGATTGACGAGGACGTAAGCGAGATCGGCGATCAGGTTCAGCATGATATAGACGGTGGCGGTGACCAGCACGACGCCCTGCACGACGGCGTAGTCGCGGTTGAACACGGCATCGACGATCAGCTTGCCGAAGCCGGGGATGGAGAAGATCTGCTCGGTCAGCACGGCGCCGGAGAGCAGCGTACCGAGTTCGAGCGCGCCGAGCGTGATGACGGGCGTGAGCGCATTGCGCAGCGCGTGGCGCAGGATGACCTGGCGTTCGGAAATGCCCTTGGCGCGCGCAGTGCGGATATAGTCGCTGCTCAGCACCTGAAGCATGGCGCTGCGGGTGTGGCGCATCAGGATCGCGGCGATGGCGTTGCCGAGCACGAAGGCCGGCATGATCGTCGCCGCGAGGCTGGCGCGCCAGTCCTCGGCGAGCGAGACATAGCCCGAGGCGGGCAGCCAGCCGAGCTGGATCGAGAACACGAAGATCAGCATGATCCCAAGCCAGAAGTTCGGCGTCGAGATGCCCCACAGCGCGAACAGATTGGCGGCGTAGTCCCAAGCGGTGCCGCGCTTGACCGCGGAGATGATGCCGGCGGGAATCCCGATCAGAAACGCGATCACGATCGCCATTGATGCGAGTTGCAACGTCACCGGCAGCTTCTGCAGGATGAGATCGCGCACCGGCATCTTGATGCGGAGCGACTCGCCGAAGTCCCCGGACAGAACGCCCTTGATCCAGTAGCCGTATTGGACGGGCAGGGGCTGGTCGAGGCGATACTGCTTGCGGATCTGCTCGATGACCGCGGGATCACGCTCCTCGCCGGCCATGACGAGCGCGGGATCGCCGGGCAGCAGCTGCTGCAGCGAGAAGATCAGGATCGAGACGAAGATCAGGGTCGGGATGATCTGCGCGAGGCGGCGGGCGAGGAAGGTCAGCATGTGCCAGGCCTCGCGGCGCAATGCTCATGCGTGCGATGAAAGGCCGGTCGCGCTCCCAGCGTTCCCTCCCCCCTTGTGGGGGAGGGACAGGGAGGGGGGTACTCCACGGGAGATCGGAGTGCGTGGCACCCCCCACCCCAACCCTCCCCCACAAGGGGGGAGGGAGCGCAGCGTGGGCGGGGCGCCGGCAACGCTCTCGCCAAGCGACCATGATGTTGGTGATTAGCAATCGGTCGCGCCCCCAGCGTTCCCTCCCCCCTTGTGGGGGAGGGACAGGGAGGGGGGGACCCCAAGCGAGATGGGAGTTCGTGGTACCCCCCACCCCAACCCTCCCCCACAAGGGGGGAGGGAGCAGAGCGAGTGCGGAGCGCCGACATCGCGTCCCAATGACCAGGGGCCAACCGACCGCTCACTTCAGCTTCAGCCCGATCAGACGCACCAGGCCGTCGGGCATCTGCTTGTAGCCCTCGAGCTTCTTGGTGTGCGCAATCAGGATGCGGCGATGGTAGAGGTAGAGGATCGGCTCCTCCTCGATTTCGAGCTTGGCGAGCTTCTCGTACAGCGCCTTGCGCTGCGCCATGTCGGTGATGAGGCGGGCGTCGTTCAGCGCCTTGTCGGCGTCGGCATTGGCCCAGACGCTGTAGTTCTGCGGCGCGCTGCTGTGCATGAAGACGTAGCTGTTGCCGTCGGGATCGATGCGGCCGCTCCAGGACAGCATGTAGGCCTGATAGTCGCCGGACTCGGCCTGCTTCAGCGAGGTCGCGAACTCCGTCACCCGGATCTTCATGTCGAAGCCGGCCTCGGCGGCCATCGACTGCACGACTTGGGCGACCGCCTCGGTCTCGGCGCCCTTCGGCACCAGGAAGTCGACCGCGACCGGCGGCGTGACGCCGGCCTCCTTCAACAGCGCCTTGGCCTTCTCGACATCGCGCGCGCGGATCGGGAACGCCTTCTGATAATACGGATGCGAGGGATTGACCCACTGGTTGCCCGGCATGAACTCGCCGTTGAACACCACCTGGTTCAGCGCCTCGCGATCGATCGCGAGATCCAGCGCCTGCCGCACCTTGGCGGACTGGCTGAGCTGCCCCTTGGCCTTGTCCTTGCCGATGTTGAGCGTGATGCCCTGATAGCCGAGCTCGATCGCCGTCGACAGCGCGAGCTTGGAGTCCGCGCGGACGTCCTTGATGTCGGTCGCGAGCACGCGCTCGATCAGGTCGAGGCCGCCGGACTTCAGGTTGGCCAGCCGCACCGTGGCATCGACGATCGGCTGGTAGACGATCTTGTCGATGAAGACGTTGTCCTTGTTCCAGTAGTCGGCGAACTTCTCGAATACGATGCGGTCCTGCTGGACGCGCTCGACGAATTTGTACGGACCGGCGCAGACCGGGCGCAGGCCGAACTTGTCGCCGGCCTCCTTGGCCGCCTTCGGCGACACCATCATGCCGGCGCGGTCGGTGAGCTGGGCGATCAGCGGCGAGAACGGCGCCTTCAGGACGAGCTTGATGGTCAGGGGATCGACGACATCGACGTGATCGACTGACGCCAGCTCCGGCTTGCGGAACGAGCCAGGGAAGGTGAGGTGGCGGTCGATCGAGAATTTCGCCGCCTCCGCATCGAACGACTCGCCGTCGTGAAACTTCACGCCCGGCCGCAGCTTGATCGTGACCTCCTTGCCATCGGCGGAGGTCTCGTGCGACAGCGCCAGTTGCGGCACGATGTTGAGCTTCTCGTCGATGTCGAACAGCTTGTCGCAGGTCGCCGCGAAGACGATGCGGCCGACATAGGTGCGCGCCATGGTCGGATCGAGCACGTCGGGATCCTCGGCGAGGCCGATGCGCAACGTGGTCTGCGCCTGCGCGGCAGCAGCGCAAGAGGCCATGAGAACAGCCGCGAGAGCGGCCAAGCACCAGTTCTTCCTCAGCATATGAAGTCCCCTACGAAATGCAGCCAGTGTCGTTGCACTATCCATACCAACCCCGCTCAGAGGCGGTCCTTCCGGAACTCAAGTCGGGTTCGCGAGCGCCGCCGCGATGCCGGCATCGATCGTTGCGCGATCGGTGACGCCGGCCGGGTTGTCGCGCGTCGGCATGAACTGGCGGAACACCGCCCAATGCCTGCGGCTCACGCTCTCCAGCCGTTCGAGCTCGCTAAGCGGATCGGGATGATCGTCGACGCGCAGGTCGAGCTCCGACCATTCGTCCTTGCCGTGGATCAGCAGCGCAGCCGACTGCTTGCCGCGCTTGTCGCCGCCGGCGGCCTCGCCCGCTCTCATCGCCGCGATCAGCCGCTGCGCGAAGGGCTGGGCGCTGTTGGCGAGATACGCGTTCGCAGTCTCGTTCAGCACCTGCGGGCCGGCGAGCATGTTGCCGGCGATCGAAAAGCCCTGGCCTTCGAGATGGCCGCACCAGTCGATGCAGTCGCGGCCGGTATGCGCCGCGATCTGGCCGTTGAGATCGAGGATGTGAACCTGCCGGCTCTCGCGGCCGGGATCGGCTGCTGTGAGGAGCTGCACGATCTCGCGCGGGTGGCGGCCATCGCGCAGCAGCGTCGCGCCGTCGATGCCGTAGTAGGGATTGACCAGCGCCTGCGTGGCGATGCCGCCGCGACCGGCGACGATGAATGGCACGCGTGCGCCGACGGCGAAGAAGCGCGTGGCGACAGCGATGCCGATCCGGCCGGTGGCATCGTCCTTGGCAATGATCGACCAAGTCATCGTCGGCCCTCAGCGTCCCGCGGCGTAGCCCTGCATGCCCCGCGGATTGGCTGCGGCGCGGCGGCGGCGGCCGACTCGCGAAGCGGCCGTCAGGCGGCCCTCCGACCAGTCCGGGCCGACTTCGACGACATGGCCGCGGCGGCGCAGCTCCTCGATAGTGGCTTTGGGCACGCGGCCCTCGACCACCAGCACGCCGGGGCGCGCGGTGCGCGGCCAGAACGAGATCGGGAAATGCTCGGAGTGCCAGGCGGGTGCGTCGATCGATTCCTGCAGGTTCATGCCGGCATGGACGTGGCGCAGGAAGAACTGCGTGTTCCACTGGTCCTGCTGGTCGCCGCCGGGCGAGCCCCAGGCGACGTAGGGCTCGCCGTCGCGCAGCGCCATGGTCGGCGACAAGGTCGTGCGTGGCCGCTTGCCGGGCACCAGCGCGGCCGGATGATTCTCCTCCAGCCAGAACATCTGCGCGCGGGTGCCGAGGCAGAAGCCGAGCTCGGGGATGACCGGCGAGGATTGCAGCCAGCCGCCGGACGGCGTCGCCGAGATCATGTTGCCGTCGCGGTCAATGATGTCGAAATGCACGGTGTCGCCGCGCACCTCGCCGAAGCGGCCGACGGTCGGCTCGCCCGAACCCATCGCGCCGACCGCCTCGCGGTTGCCTGCCGCCTCGCGCAGCTTCACCTCGGCGCCGTAGCCGTCGAGCTTGCCGGGCCGCAGTTCCAGCGACGCCTTCTGCGTGATCAGCTTGCGCCGCTCGTCGTTATAGGCATCCGACAGCAGCGTCTGGATCGGGATGTCGGCAAAGTTCGGATCGCCGTAGAACGCCTCGCGATCGGCGAAGGCGAGCTTCGCAGCCTCGATCTGCCAATGGATGAAATCGGGGCCGGTCGGGTCGAGGCCGTCGAGCGCAAAGCCCTTGAGCAGCGCGAGCTGCTGCAGCAGCACCGGGCCCTGGCTCCAGACGCCGGCCTTGCAGACGGTGTAGCGGCCATACTGATAGGTCAGCGGCGCCTCGATGGTCGGCTGCCAACGCGCCATGTCGTCGGCCGTCAGCACGCCCTTGTGGCGCGACCCCGAGACGTCCATCACCTCCTGAGTCCGGCAGAAGCGATCGATGGCTTCGGCAACAAAGCACTGCGACCACGCCTTGCGGGCGCGCTCGATCTGCGCGTCGCGATCACTGCCCGCGCTCTCGCCTTCGCTGAGGATCCGCGCGTAGGTCTCGGCGAGCTTGGGATTGGTGAACAGCGTGCCCGGGCGCGGCACCTCGCCGTTCGGCAAATACAGCGCTGCAGAGGTCGGCCAATGCGTCTTGAACAACTGCTCGACGGTCTGGATCGTCGCCGAGACGCGCTCGACCAGCGGATAGCCGTCGCGGGCATAGGAGATCGCCGGCTCCAGCACGTCGCGCAGCCGCATCGTGCCGTAGTCGCGCAGCAGCAGCATCCAGGACTCGAAGGTGCCGGGGACGCAGGCCGCGAGCAGTCCGGTGCCGGGCACCATGTCGAGGCCCTCGCGCTTGTAGTGCGCGATGGTGGCGCCGGCCGGTGCGGGGCCCTGGCCGCAGATCACCTCGGTGCGTCCGCGCTTCACATCGTGCAGGATGATCGGCACGTCACCGCCGGGGCCGTTGAGATGCGGCTCGACCACCTGCAAGGTAAAGGCGGCCGCGACGCCGGCGTCGAACGCGTTGCCGCCGCGCTCCAGCATCGCCATGCCGACCGCGGTCGCGAGCCAGTGCGTCGACGTGACGACGCCGAAGGTGCCGTCGATCTCGGGGCGGGTGGTGAAGGGATCGGGATTGATGAAGCTCATGGCGCGTTTTGATCTGTCCTAATTACGCGCCGTCATTGCGAGCGAAGCGAAGCAATCCAGGGCCGTGGGTGACGCCCCTGGATTGCTTCGTCGCTTCGCTCCTCGCAATGACGACCCATTTGAATTCCGTCGTCTCGCTTCACGCAACCGATGCCGTCGGAACGGCCGTCGCTGCCGGCTGGTTCACTGCGTGGCAGGCGACGCCGCCGATCAACTCCGGCGACTTCTGCCGGCACAGATCGAACGCGAGCGGACAACGCGGATTGAACGTGCAGCCGGACGGCGGATTGATCGGGTTCGGGATCTCGCCCTTGACCGGGATGCGCTGGCGGCCGGACATCGACAGATCCGGCACCGCGCCGAGCAGCATCCTGGTGTAGGGCATGCGCGGATCGTTGAAGAGCTGGCGCCCCTCCGCGATCTCGACGATGCGGCCGAGATACATCACGCCGATGCGGCTCGCCATGTGGCGGACGACCGCGAGATTGTGGCTAATGAACAGATAGGTCAGGCCGAACTTGTCCTGCAGGTCGCGCATCAGATTGAGGATCTGCGCTTGCACGGATACGTCGAGCGCCGAGGTCGGCTCGTCGCAGACGATGAAGTCGGCCTCCGAGGCGAGTGCGCGCGCGATCGCGATGCGCTGGCGCTGGCCGCCGGAAAATTCGTGAGGGAATTTCTGGCCGTCATCCGGATGCAGGCCGACCAGCGTCAGGAGCTCGCCGACGCGGTTCTTGATCTGGCGCTCGCCCTCGATCACGTTGAAGGCGCGGATCGGCTCGGCGATGATGGACTCGACGCGGAAGCGCGGATTGAGGCTGGCATAGGGATCCTGGAACACCATCTGAATGCGCCGGCGCAGCTTGCGCCGCGCCTGCGCCTGACGTGCTTCGCTCATCGACACGCCGTCGATGATGACCTCGCCAGAGGTCGGCGCCAGCAGCCCGACCACCATGCGCGCGACCGTCGTCTTGCCGGAGCCGGACTCGCCGACCAGCGCGAAGGTCTCGCCCTTCCGGATGCCGAAGCTGACGCCGTCGACCGCCTTCAGGAATTCCTGAGGCTGGCGTTCGATCATGCGGTTGAGCCAGGGTTTCGAGACGTCGAACACCCGGCGGAGATCCTTGACCTCGACGAAATCGCTCATGCCGCGGTCTCCGTCGCGCGATCATACAGATGGCAGGCGACCGCCTGCGTGCCCCGCTGCTGCGGATCGGGTCTGTCGATGCGGCAGCGGTCGAAGGCGGCGTTGCAACGTGGATTGAACGAGCAGCCCGCGGGGATCGCCGACAGCCGCGGCATCGAGCCGGGGATCTGCACCAGCCGCTTGTCCTCGCCCGCGAGAGTCGGGATCGCGCCCATCAGGCCCTTGGCGTAGGGGTGCAGCGGGTTCTTGATGACCTCCTGAACCGGGCCGATCTCGGCGACGCGGCCGGCATACATCACCGCGACGCGGTCGCATGTCTCGGCGATCACGCCCATGTCGTGGGTCACCAGCATCACGGCGGTGCCGTGGTCGCGGCCGAGCCGCTTGATCAGCGAGATGATCTGCGCCTGCACGGAGACGTCGAGCGCGGTGGTCGGCTCGTCGGCGATGATCAGCTCGGGCTCGGCGCACAGCGCGAGCGCGATCACGACGCGCTGGCGCATGCCGCCGGAGAATTCGTGCGGATAGCCGTCGATGCGCTTCTCGGGCGCGGGGATGCCGACCTCGGCGAGCAGGTCGATGGCGCGCTTGCGCGCCTGTTGGTCGGTGAGATTGGTGTGGGTCTTGATGGTCTCGATGATCTGGTCGCCGACGCGGTACAGCGGATTGAGCGAGGTCAGCGGGTCCTGGAAGATCATGCCGATGCGCTTGCCGCGCACCTTGCGCATCTCCTCCGGCGGGAGATTGTCGATGCGCAGGCCGGACAGCAGGATCTCGCCGCCGGAGATGCGGCCGGGACGGTCGATCAGGCCGATCACGGCAAGGCCCGTGACCGACTTGCCGGCGCCGGATTCGCCGACCACGCCGAGCACCTCGCCCTTGGCGATGTCGTAGGAGACGCCGTCGATCGCGCGCAGGGTGCCGCGCCTTGTCTCGAACTCGACCTGCAGGTTGCGCACGGACAGAACGGGGGCGGTCATGAGGTTGAGACCTTCATACGCAGGAGCGGGGTCATCGCAGTTTCGGGTTGAGCGCGTCGCGCAGCCAGTCGCCGAGCAGGTTGATCGACAGGATCAGCCCGGCCAGCGCGATGCCGGGGAAGGCGACGATCCACCATTCGCCGGCGAACAGATAGTTGTTGCCGATCCGGATCAGGGTGCCGAGCGAGGGCATCGTCTCCGGCATGCCGGAACCGAGGAACGACAAGGTCGCCTCGGTGATGATCGCGAGCGCCAGGTTGATGGTCGCGATGACCAGCACCGGGCCTGTCGTGTTGGGCAGCACGTGGCGCAGCATGATGACCGGCGCCGGCAGGCCGATCAGTTGCGCTGCCGCGACGTAGTCCTTGTTCTTCTCGACCATCACGGAGCTGCGCACCGTGCGCGCATATTGCACCCAGAAGGAGAGGCCGATGGCGAACACCAGAACGCCCAGCATGCTCAGCCATTCCAGGTGATTGCCGGAGACCGACTTGGCGATGCCGTTGACCAGCAGCGCGATCAGGATCGGCGGGAAGGTGAGTTGCACATCGGCGATGCGCATGATCACGGTGTCGACGCGGCCGCCGAAATAGCCGGCGACGAGACCGAGCGTAATGCCGAGCGCGCCGGAGAACACGACGCCGAGAATGCCGACCAGCAGCGAGATGCGCAGGCCGTAGAGGATGGCCGAGAGCACGTCGCGGCCCTGCTCGTCGGTGCCGAGCAGGAACGGGCTCTGCCCGTCGGCGGTCCATAGCGGCGAGATGCGCGAGTTCAGCAGCTGCAGCTGCGCGGGATCGAACGGGTTCTGCGGCGACAGCAGCGGCGCGAAGATCGCGAGCAGGAAGAACACGAGCGTGATCACGGCCGCCGCCACGGTCAGCTTGGAGCGCCGGAACGAATAGAACAGGTCGCTGGCGAGCGCGCGCTTCAGCCAGCCATCCGCGGCTCTGTGCGGCGCTTCGGTGGGGGCGGGGTGGGGCAGGGCTGCGTCGCTCATGATCAGGCAGGACGGCTGATGGTCGCGCGCAGGCGCGGATCGACCACGGTGTAGAGGATATCAACCACGAGATTGATGGTGACGAAGATCAGCGACACCATCATCAGATAGGCCGCCATGATTGGGATGTCGACATTCTGCACCGCCTGCACGAACAAGAGGCCCATGCCCGGCCATTGGAACACCTGCTCGGTGATGATGGAGAAGGCGATGACCGAGCCGAACTGCAGGCCGACCACGGTGATGACCGGCACCAGGGTGTTGCGCAGGGCGTGGCCGAAATGGATGGCGCGGGTGGTGAGGCCGCGGGCGCGGGCGAAGCGGATGTAGTCGGTGCGCAGCACCTCCAGCATCTCGGCGCGCACCAGCCGCATGATCAGGGTCATCTGGAACAGGCCGAGCGTGATCGAGGGCATGATCAGCGCCTTCCAGCCCGACAATGTGAACAGGCCGCTGCTCCACCAGCCGAGCTTGACGACGTCTCCGCGGCCGAACGAGGGCAGCCAGCCGAGCGTCACCGAGAACAGGTAGATCAAGAGGATGCCGATCAGGAAGGTCGGAAGTGAGATGCCGATCAGCGACACCATCTGGAACAGCTTGGCCAGCAGCGAGTCCCGGCGCAGGGCCGAGAACACGCCCATGAGGATGCCGAAGAAGAGTGACAGGATGGTCGCGCAGATCGCAAGCTCCAGCGTCGCGGGCATCCGCTCCTTGAGGAGATCCGAGACCGGCTGCCGGAACTGGTAGGACACGCCGAACTTGAACTGGGCCGCATTGTAGAGATAGCGGCCGAACTGCACGATGAAAGGATCGTCCAGACCCAGGGATTCGCGGATGCTGGCGCGCTCCGCCGCCGAGGCATCGATGGCGACCAGCTGGTTCACCGGGTCGCCGGCGAAGCGGAACATGGCGAACGAGATGATTCCGACGGCGATCATCACGCCGATGGCCTGGATCGCTCGGCGAAGCGCGAAGGCGAGCATCTGACCCTTTCAGGACTTGCGAGACGCGGCGGCGGGTAGCACCTGCCGCAGGAAATGAAAAGTCCCGAAAAGCAGTTCTGCTTTCCGGGACTTTGGCGTGCGGTATCGACTACTCGGTCTTGGTGGCGAGGAACAGCAGCACGGCGTTGTCGGCGCGCAGCGGGATCTTCACCTTCTTCGAGACGCCCCAGGCGACGGCCTGCTGGTGCAGCGGGATGTAGCCGTAGTCCTTGATGCCGATCTCGAACGCCTGCTTGATCAGCTGATTGCGCTTGGCGGTGTCGGTCTCGACCAGCACCTTGTCGGTCAGCGCGTCGAACTCCTTGTTGCAGTAGTTGCCGAGATTGGCTTCACCGCGGGTCGGATCCTTGGGGTCCTCGCGGCAGCCCATGATGTCGTGCATCACGTTGTGCGCGTCCATCGAGGAGGGGGTCCAGCCGAGCAGGAAGAACGAGGTGTTGTAGCCGCCCGGCTTCAGCACCTTGGCGAAGTACTGCGCCTTGGGCTGCGCGTTCAGGCTCACCTTGACGCCGATGCGGGCGAGCATGCCGACGACGGCCTGGCAGATCGCGGCGTCGTTAACGTAGCGATCGTTGGGGCAGTCCATCGTCACCTCGAAGCCGTCGGGATAGCCGGCTTCGGTCAGGAGCTTCTTGGCGGCGTCGGGATCGTATTTCGGCCGCGTGAACTCCTTGGACAGCGGGAACAGCTCGGGGGCGATCATGAGCGCCGACGGCGTCGACAGGCCGCGCATGACGCGGGTCTTGATCAGCTCGACGTCGACAGCCTTGTAGAAGGCCTCGCGGACGCGGACGTCCTTGAACGGGTTCTTGCCCTTGATGTTCGAGTACAAGAGCTCGTCGCGGGTCTGGTCCATGCCGAGGAAGATGGTGCGCAGCTCCGGTCCCTTCAGGACCTGCGCGTTCGGGCTGGAATCGACGCGGCCGATGTCCTGCACGGGAACCGGCTCGATGATGTCGACCTCGCCCGACAACAGCGCGGCGACGCGCGTGGCGTCGGAGGAGATGGTGGTGAACACGATCTCCTTCAGATTATGCTCGGGCTTGCCCCACCAGTTCGGATTGACCTTGAACACGGTCTTCACGCCCGGCTGATGGCTCTCGATGATGAAGGGGCCGGTGCCGTTCTCGTGCAGCGCGGCGTAGCTCGGCGTAGTTGCCGACACCGGCGTCGGCGCGACGGAGTTGTTCTCCTCGCACCACTTCTTGCTCATGATGTACCACGTGTCCCACTGCGAGATCAGGATGGGATTGGGCGCATCGAGCTTCACGTCGACGGTGTAGTCGTCGACCTTGATGAATTTCGCGTCGGGTGGAACGTTCGACAGGAAGTTCGAGCCGGTGGCGCGGACGCGTTCGGCGGAGAAGATCACGTCGTCGGCGGTGAAGGGTTCACCGTTGTGGAACTTGACGCCCTTGCGCAGGTGGAAGCGCCAGCGGGTCGGCTCGGGCGTCTCCCAGCTCTCGGCCAGCGCGGGGATGATCTTGAGATCCTTGTCGCGCGCGGTGAGCCCCTCATAGACGTGGGCGTGGTGCGCAATCGTGGTCGATTCCTTGAAGGTGTAGGGATCGAGCGACTTCAGAGTGCCCTGGTTGGCATAGCGCAGGGTCTGGGCCGAAGCCGGCATGACGGCGAGGCCGAATGCCACCGCCGCCGCGATGAGCAGGGATTTGCGTCCCGACATATGTCCAAATTCTCCGCGTTTGACGCTTGTTTTCGCGGCAGGCGCGATTGATCCGGCCTGCCTTGCTTGAAGTTCTTGACTCGAAGTTCGTGAAGTCTGCAGCGCCTCTTGCACGAACTTCAAGAAACAACAAGACGCCGGGCGATATGCTTGCAAGTCTGATGCCGCACCGGAACGGAGCGATCCGGAGACTGTCGGCTGGCGGTGCGCCGTATGACCAGCGGCACATCGATGGAATCATGTTGCCAGAGTTCATCGGCGGCACACAAGTGCAGTTTGTTTAAGCCTAAACGATATGGTTATGGGCCGGCGCCGCTGTGCAGCGCACGCGGCGACCCGGTCGCGACACGGCGGCGCCTGGATTGACCATCTCCCGGGAATTGCGCACCTGCAGCAACGCGCCGCTTGCTAGAGGGGGGCTCGCGCGGTGATACTGTACGCCTGACCTGCCGAGTCCGGGACACCTTGCGGTACCGGGACATGGCGGGAGACGGTGTGGGCGTCGTTTGAACAGCGCGGAGCGGATATGAAAGTCAATATCGAGATCGATTGCACCCCGCTCGAGGCGCGGCAGTTTTTCGGACTTCCCGATGTCGGTCCGATGCAGTCGGCGGTGATGGACCGGCTGCAGCACCAGATGACCAGCAATATCGACAAGCTGACGCCGGAGGCGATCATGCAGAGCTGGTTCACCTTCGATCCGCGCCTGGCTGAGCGGTTTCAGGACCTGATGCTGACCATGACGGGCCTCGGCGGCAGCCGGTCGAGCGACAAGAAGTCGGCCTGACCGAAAGCGGTCCTCGGCGACATCAGCGCGGAACTCGCGGGGCGAGGCGCGCCACACCAGCAGGCTCGGAGCAAGCCTCCTTGCCGTCGTCAGACTGGCCAGCATAGGCCGGCTGACCCATTCAGGGAGGTTGCATGAGCGATCCGATTGGGATGCCGCCGCTGCAATTCGCGCAGACGAACGGCATACGGATGGGATTCTACGAGGCGGGCCCGGCGACGGATCGGCCGCCGTTGATACTCTGCCATGGCTGGCCGGAACTGGCCTTCTCCTGGCGGCACCAGATCAAGGCGCTGGCGGACGCCGGCATCCGCGTCATTGCGCCGGACCAGCGCGGCTATGGCGCCACCGACCGGCCGGAGCCAGTCGAGGCCTATGATCTCGAACATCTCACCGCGGACCTCGTCGGACTGCTGGATCATCTCGCAATCGACAAGGCGATCTTCGTCGGCCACGACTGGGGCGGCTTCGTCGTCTGGCAGATGCCGCTGCGGCATCCGGACCGCGTCGCCGGCGTGGTGGGCATCAACACGCCGCATTTGCCGCGCGCGCCCGCCGATCCCATTGCGATCATGCGCAAGCGTTTCGGCGACATGATGTACATCGTGCAGTTCCAGGATCCCGCGCGCGAGCCCGACCGGATCTTTGGCAGCCGCGTCGAGCAGACCTTCGACGCCTTCATGCGCAAGCCGCTGCCGCGCAACGATCCTCCATCGACCGAGCCGCCGGCCGGCGGGATCGCGGCGTCGCCCTCGCTCAATCTGGCGTTCCCCCAGATGATCGCGGCCTATGACCCCGCCCAGGATAAGCGGCGGCCAATCCTGTCAGATGACGAGAAGCAGGTGTTCGTCGAGACGTTCTCGCACACCGGCTTCACGGGCGGCATCAACTGGTATCGCAACATGACCCGCAACTGGCTGCGATCGGAAGAACTCGACCACACCGTGCGGGTGCCGTCGCTGATGATCATGGCCGAGAACGACGCCGTGCTGCCGCCCTCGGCGGCTGACGGAATGGAGAAGCTGGTGCCGGACCTCGAGAAGCACCTCGTCCTCGACAGCGGCCATTGGACGCAGCAGGAGCAGCCCGAGGAGGTCAGCGCCAAGCTGATCGAATGGCGAAGGCGGCGGTTCGGCTAGGGCGGGGCGGTTCGTTGTCAGACGGACGGCGGGAAAGCCGCCAAGCAATTGACGACAGCCGAGCCAAACGACCGGTGTCATCCCGGACAAGCCTGCCGACGCAACCCATCGGCGGGCGCCGATCCGGGATCCATAGCCACCGTCCCTGATGGCTGAAGCGGGCTGGAGCCACAGCGCGTCGCAACCACCACCGCCGGTGGTTATGGGTCCCGGCTTTCGCCGGGACGACAGCTGAGCGCTTGGCGGGCAGCTTGCCCCAGACCCTTCGCGCAGCCCCACGACCCTTCGCGCTGATGCTACGCCGCCTGCGCGTTCGCGCCGTGCGCGTGCTCGGCGATCGCCTCGATGATCACGGGCCAGGTCGGCGTCGGGATGGCATGGCCCATATTGTCGAGCATCAGCAGCCTGGCGTTCGGGATCGACTCCGCAGTGTCCTTCCCAGCCGTGTGATGCACCAGCGGATCGACCCTGCCGTGGATCACCAGCGTGGGCGCCGTGACGCTGTGCAGCCGCGGCTTGCGGCTGCCGGAGGCGAGGATCGCGCGCAGCTGGCGGCCGACGCCGGCCGGACTGGGGCCGCGGGCGAAACAACGCTCCGCCAACGCGACGTCGCGGGCCTCGTCCTCGGGGAAGGAGCCGGCGCGCAATACCTTCCAGGTCTTGAGGAAGCGCCGGATGTATTCGTCCTTCGTCCGGGGCGGCGGCGCCATCAGCAGCATCGCGACCTCGCGGGTCGGCGGTGGAAGGCGCGGATTGCCGGTGGTCGACATGATCGAGGTCAGCGAGCGCACGCGATGCGGGAAGCTGATCGCGATCTCCTGCGCGATCATGCCGCCCATGGACGCGCCGACCAGATGCGCTGACTTGATGTCGAGCGCGTCCATCAGCCCGACCGTGTCCTTGGCCATGTCGAGGAGCTTGTAGGGCGCTGACACCGGGATGTTGAAGAAGCGCAGCTTGAGCAGCTCGAACGGAGTCAGGCGACGCCCGCCATGCAGCTTGCTGGATTGCCCGACGTCGCGATTGTCGAAACGGATGACATGGAAGCCGCGGTTTGCGAGCTGTTCGCAGAACTCGTCGTACCAGATGACCATCTGGCCGCCCAAGCCCATAATCAGCAGCAGCGGGGGCGCCGTGGGATCGCCGAAGGTTTCGTAGCAGATGTCGATACCGTTGGCGCGCGCGATCTGCGGCGGCTGATGAGCGGTGATAGTCACAGGAATCCTCTTTCAGGGCCAACGGATCTTCTATGCCACGGTTCCGCCGATGGAGAGAAGCAGACCGCGTCTCCCGCATTGCAACGTAACCGTGCTATGAGAGGTTGTGCTTTGAGTCTCCGCGTGGCCTGAAGGAGTGTGCCGATGACCAACAAATCCGGCGACCCGATCGCGTTCTGGCAGCAGATGGTCGGTGAGATGCAGAAGAGCTTCACGGCCTTCACACGATTGCGTCCGATGGGCGCGGCGACCGGCACCTCCAATGATCCCGCAACTTCTGGAAACGGACAGAAGCCCATGGCCGATCTGATGGAAAACTACTTTGCCGGCATGAATGTGCCGAGTCGTGGCCAGCTCACCGCCTTGAGCGAGCGGCTGACCTCGATCGAGAGCGAGCTGGCGGAGACGCGGGCGCTGCTAAAGGAGTTGCTGGCCGCGACCAAGGTGCCGGCACCGACGGTGAAGCCTGCCCCCGATCTCGCCCCGCAGTTGAGCGAGATCAAGGGTTTGCTCGACGTGCTGGTTGCGACGTCCAAGGTCCCGCCGTCTGTCGCCCCGGCGCCGGTGGACGTCACGCCCGAACTCCACGAGATCAAGGCTTTGCTGGGCGAGCTTGTTGCCGCATCCAAGGCACCCCGGCCGGACGTGAAACCGCCCGTCGATCTCACGCCCCAGTTGAGCGAGATCAAGGCGCTGCTCGACCAACTTCTGAACGGTGCGCCGGCGCAGGAACCTGCGGCCACCGCCTCGATCGAGGTGGAGTTGCGCGAGATTCGGTCGGCGCTCGATGTGCTGGTGAAGCAGACCCGGCATGCGGGTGAGGGGGCCGAAGCGACTGAGGTTCCGCCTCCGGCCGAGGTTCCGCCTAAAACCGAGGCTCCTGCGTCGGCCGAAGCCGCCCCGAAAGCCGCCGAGCCGGTTCGCCACGGCAAGTCGCGCAACAAGAAGCACGGCGGCGGCTGAGCCGCATTCCCTATCCTCCCGCAATGGTGCGTTGCAACATAAGTGTTGCGGTGCACCATTTTTGTGGTATGGTTGAGTTACTCCGGTTTTCTTAGGGACGGAGCGAGAGCCATAGCTCAGACGAGGATGGAGACGACCATGACCACCGAGACCAACAAAGTGTTCGACACCGTCAAGGATGCCTTCGCGCCGATGACGGACGCGCTGAAGAACCTGCAGACGATGGAAGTGCCGGAATCCGCGCGGGAGTTCGTCAAGAAGACTGCGTCGACCGCCAAGGAGCGCGCTGCGGAGGCCCTCGCCGGCTCCGAGAAGGTGACCTCGGCGATCGAGACCGCCGTGTTCGACGGCGTCACCGAGGCCGGCAAGATCAGCCGCAACATCCAGCAGGCGCTGTACCAGGACACCGAGGCGTTCTTCGACGGCCTGGACAAGCTGGCGTCCGCCAAGTCGATCAGCGAAGCCGTTGCGATCCAGGGTGAGCTGGCCCGTGCCCGCGGCGAGGCGCTCGTCGCCCGCGCCAAGTCGACCAGCGAGTATGTCGGCAAGCTCGTCACCGAGGGTGCCAAGGTCGCCCAGGAGAACATGGCCAAGGCCTACAACAAGACCGCCTGATCGCGCCTCACGCATCAGACGATCGATCTTCAAGGCCCGCCTCTCGCGGGCCTTTTCTTTTGTGGTGAGGCGAAACCGGCTAAAGCCATGGCCATGCCGCAGCCGCTGTCCCGCATCGTCAACGAGCTGAAGAGCGAGCCGTCGCGCACGGGCTCGCTGATCATCACCGTGTTCGGCGACGCCATCGTGCCGCGCGGCGGCAGCGTCTGGCTGGGCAGCCTGCTCGCCTTCTTCGAGGGGCTCGCGATCGACGGCAGTGTCGTGCGCACGGCGATGTCGCGGCTGACCGCGGAGGGCTGGTTCGAGCGGACGAAGAGCGGCCGCAACAGCTTCTATCGCCTGACCCGGCGCGGCGAGCAGACCTTCGCCGGCGCCACCCGGCACATCTACGATGCGCCGCCGGCCGAATGGAACGGCAGCTTCGAGCTGGTGCTGATTGGCAGTGCCGACGACCGCGAGCAGGCGCGCACCGCGCTGCGCGACGCCGGCTTCGGCAGTCCGCTGCCCGGCGTGTTCGTGGCGCCATCGAGCATCGCCGTGCCCGACGCGGTGGAGGGCGCGATCCGCCTGCAGGCGTCCGCCGGCTCGGAGATGGCGCGGCGGCTGGTGGCGGAGAGCTGGGCGTTGGAACGGACGGCAGAAGCCTATCGCAAGTTCAGCGCCTCCTTTGCGCCGCTCAAGGCCAGCATCGAGCGCGGCGAGGCGCTTTCGGATGGCCAGGCCTTCACCGCCCGCATCCTGCTGATCCACCACTACCGCCGCATCGTGCTGCGCGATCCGCTGCTGCCGGCGGAACTGCTGCCCGGGGACTGGCCGGGGCGGCAGGCGCGGGCGCTGTGCGGCGAAATCTACCGGCTGCTGCTGCCCGGCGCCGAGCGCTGGCTTGATGCCCATGCGATCAACGAGGACGGGTCGCTGCCGGCGGCGGATGTGGCGCTGACGCGGCGGTTCACCGACACGGATGAGGCGCGTTGATATATTACGGAATTCGATTGCATTGCTCGAATTTTGTAATATGTTTGCGGCAACCAAGTCCTGGGAGGACGCCGCCGCATGTATACGCAGGCGCTTAACTCGCCCGAGGAGGGCAGCCACGCCGAGGACGCCGTGCGCGCCCAACGCTTTCAGGCCCGCATCGATGCCGAGGAGCGCATCGAGCCGAACGACTGGATGCCGGCGGCCTATCGCAAGACGCTGGTCCGGCAGATTTCCCAGCACGCCCATTCCGAAATCGTCGGCATGCTGCCCGAGGGCAACTGGATCACGCGCGCGCCGAGCCTGCGCCGCAAGGCGGCGCTGCTCGCCAAGGTCCAGGACGAATGCGGCCACGGGCTCTATCTCTACGCCGCTGCCGAGACGCTCGGCGCCTCCCGCGAGGAGCTGGTCGACGCGATGCTCGCCGGCAAGGCCAAGTACTCCTCGATCTTCAACTATCCGACGCTCACTTGGGCGGATATCGGCGTGATCGGCTGGCTGGTCGACGGCGCCGCGATCATGAACCAGATCCCGCTCTGCCGCTGCTCCTACGGCCCCTACGCGCGCGCGATGATCCGCGTCTGCAAGGAGGAGTCGTTTCACCAGCGCCAGGGCTACGAGATCATGCTGACCTTGTGCCGCGGCACGCCCGAGCAGAAGGCGATGGCGCAGGACGCGCTGAACCGCTGGTGGTGGCCGGTGCTGATGATGTTCGGCCCGCCCGATCAGGCCAGCCAGCACAGCGACACATCGACCAAGTGGAAGATCAAGCGCTTCTCGAATGACGAGCTGCGCCAGAAGTTCATCGATGCCACCGTGCCGCAGGCACAGTATCTCGGCCTGACGATGCCTGACCCCGAGATGAAACAGGACGAGCAGGGCCATTGGCGGCACGGCCCGATCGACTGGAACGAGTTCAAGCAGGTGCTCGCCGGCAACGGCCCATGCAACCGTGATCGGCTCGCGGCGCGACGCAAGGCGCATGCCGACGGCGCCTGGGTGCGCGAGGCCGCGGCCGCCTATGCCGAGAAGCGCGCGCGGCGCCAGATGGCGCAAGCCGCCGAATAGCAGGAGAGCGAGATGGCGACGCCGAACACGCCGTTGTGGGAGGTCTTCATCCGCAGCCGCAACGGGCTCGCGCACAAGCATTGCGGCTCGCTGCACGCGCCCGACGCCACCATGGCGCTGCAGGCGGCGCGCGACCTCTACACGCGTCGCGGCGAAGGTCTGTCGATCTGGGTGGTGCCGTCGAGCGCGATCACCGCGTCCGATCCCGCTGACAAGGGCATGATGTTCGAGCCGGCTGAGACGAAGATCTATCGTCATCCGACGTTCTATGAGGTGCCCGAGGAAGTCGGGCATATGTGAGTGCGCACGGCTGCCAGCCGTCGTCATTGCGAGCGCAGCGAAGCAATCCAGACTGCCTGCTCGGATGTATTCCTGGATTGCTTCGCTGCGCTCGCAATGACGGAGGTCGTAGCGAGCTGACCGGATCTCAACCATGACCGTACCCTCGATCACCGTTTCCGAAACGCCGCTGGTGCTCTACACCTTGCGTCGCGCCGATGATGCGCTGATCCTCGGCCATCGCCTGTCCGAATGGTGCGGCCACGCGCCCATGCTCGAGGAGGACATGGCGCTGTCCAACATGGCGCTCGATCTGATCGGCCAGGCGCGCGAGCTCTATGGCTACGCGGCGAAGGTCGAGGGCCGCGACAATGACGAGGACAAGCTCGCTTATCTTCGCGACGTCAGGCAGTACCGCAACCTGCTGCTGGTCGAGCGGCCCAATGGCGATTTCGCGCAGACGATGGTGCGGCAGCTGTTCTATGCCGCGTTTGCCGATCTGTATTGGCGCGGCATGATGGGCTCGACCGATGCGACGCTCGCCGCCATCGCGGCCAAATCGGAGAAGGAGTGCGCCTACCATCTGCGCCACGCCAGCGAATGGGTGATCCGGTTGGGTGATGGCACCGACGAGAGCCATGCCCGCGCGCAAGGAGCGGTCGACGATCTCTGGGCGTATACCGGCGAGATGTTTAGCGTCGATGAGGCCGAGCGCGGCCTGATCGATGCCGGCATCGCGATCGATCCGACGATGCTGCTGCCGGAATGGCTCTCGATCGTCTCGCATGTCGCGCGCGAGGCGACGCTCGTGCTGCCCGAGAACGACTGGATGCAGCAGGGCGGCCGCGATGGCCGCCACAGCGAGCATCTCGGCCATCTCCTCAGCGAGCTGCAATACATGCAGCGCAGCTTCCCCGGTGCGACGTGGTAGTCGCCAACACCAGCCCGGCCGAACTGCGCCAGCGCGCCTGGGAGGCGGCGGCGGCGGTGGCCGATCCGGAAATTCCGGTGCTGACGATCGACGATCTCGGCGTGCTGCGCGCGGTCGAGGTGGTTGGCGATCGCGTCGAGGTCGCGATCACGCCGACCTATTCCGGCTGCCCGGCGATGAACATGATCGCGCTGGAGATCGAGCTGGCGCTGGAGCGCGCCGGCTTTCGCGATGCCAGCGTCCGTACTGTGCTGTCGCCGGCGTGGACGACGGATTGGATGAGCGAGGAGGGCCGCCGCAAGCTGCGCGCCTACGGCATCGCGCCGCCGCAGCCGTCGAGCGGACGCCGCGCGCTGTTCGGCGTCGCCGAGGTGGCTTGCCCGCAATGCGGCTCGGTCGATACCGAGCAGTTGGCCGAATTCGGCTCGACGTCCTGCAAGGCGTTGTGGCGCTGCAAATCGTGCCGCGAGCCGTTTGATTATTTCAAGTGCCACTGATGCAGCCACAGCCGTCATCGCGAGCGCAGCGACGCGATCCAGGGGCACGACCGGAGCCCTGGATTGCTTCGTCGCTTCGCTCCTCGCAATGACGTGGGGATAGGTTCGATGTCGATAACGCCACGCTTTCACCGTCTCGCCGTTCGTGACCTGCGCCGTGAGGCGCCCGATGCGGTGTCGTTGACCTTTGCAGTTCCGAGCGAGCTTGCGGCCGACTATCAGTTCGCGCCCGGGCAATATCTCACGCTGAAGACCACGCTCGGCGGCGAAGAGGTTCGGCGCTCCTATTCGATCTGCTCCGGCCCCGATGACGACGAGATCCGCATCGCGGTGAAGCGCGTCGATGGCGGCGCGTTCTCCAGCTTCGTCACCGACGAGTTGAAGCGCGGCGACGAGATCGACGTGATGACGCCGACCGGCCGGTTTGGCGTGGCGCTCGATCCGGCGGCGGCGCGGACCCATGTCGGCTTCGCGGCGGGATCGGGCATCACGCCGATCCTGTCGATCGTGAAGGCCGTGCTCGCGCGCGAGCCGGACAGCCGCTTCTTCCTGTTCTACGGCAACCGCACCACGGCGGGCATGCTGTTTCGCGAGCAGCTCGAGGAGCTGAAGGACCGTTTCCTGAACCGCTTCTCGGTGTTCCACGTCATCTCCGGCGAGGAGCAGGATCTGCCGATCCTGCACGGGCGTCTCGACGGTGAGAAGGTGCGCGTGCTGCTGCGCTCGCTGGTGCCGGCGGAGACCGTGGATCACGTCTTCATCTGCGGCCCCACCGGTATGAGCGAGGACATCGAGGCCGCCTGCCGCGCGCTCGGCATCGCCGACGACCGCGTCCATGTCGAACGCTTCGTCTCCGGCGCCGGCGGCAAGCCGCGGCCGAAATTGGTTGTGCCGGACTCGGCTCCGCCCAAGGCGATCGCCGCCCTGATCATCGACGGCAAGCGCCGCGAGGTGCCTGTCGCCGAGGGCGAGGCCATCCTCGACGCCGCGCTCCGCGCCGGTGTCGATCTGCCTTTCGCCTGCAAGGGCGGCATGTGCTCCACCTGCCGCGCCAAGCTCTCCGAGGGCAGGGCCGAGATGGAGCTGAACTACTCGCTCGAGCCGTGGGAATTGCAGGCCGGCTTCGTGCTGACCTGCCAGGCCAAGCCGGTGACGGAGCGGGTGGTGGTGGACTACGATCATATGTGAGAGGGTGCGCCACCACTGATACTCCTCACCCTGAGGAGCCCGCCAGAGGCGGGCGTCTCGAAGGGCGAGGCCCGGATTGTGGCCTCATGGTTCGAGACGCGCCGCGCACGACCACTTGTGCAGAGTGGCTGCCTGATCGGCGCGGCGCTCCTCACCATGAGGGGCAACAGCAGGCGGCACTGCACACCGACCATGAACATGCCGAGAGGGGCGTGTTCATGGAGAGGGTTGAGACTGCGGCGCTCTGATCCATCACTCCATCGGCCGCTTGTCCTTGATCCGCTTCGCCTTGCCCGCCGAGCGCTCCAACGTATCGGGCGGCACCGCCTTCACCTTCGCCGTCACGCCGATCGTGTTCTTGATGTGGATCGAGATCCGCTCCGCGTGCTCGCTTAAGCCCGTCTCGTCCCAATGCTCCGGCCGCGACTCCGCGTAGATCGTCAGCTCGTCCATGCGGCCTTCGCGCGTCAGCTCGAGCATGAAATGGCCGCCGCACCATTCGGTGGTCAGCAGGATCTCCTCGATCTGTGACGGGAACAGGTTGACGCCGCGCAGGATGATCATGTCGTCGGAGCGCCCCGTCACCTTCTCCATGCGTCGCATGCCGGGGCGCGCGGTGCCCGGCAGCAGCCGCGTCAGGTCGCGGGTGCGGTAGCGGATCACGGGGAAGGCTTCCTTGGTCAGCGAGGTGAACACCAGCTCGCCCATCTCGCCGTCGGGCAGCACACGGCCGGTGTCGGGGTCGACGATCTCCGGATAGAAATGATCCTCCCAGATGTGCAGACCGTCTTTGGTCTCCAGGCACTCCTGCGCGACGCCGGGGCCGATCACTTCGGACAGGCCGTAGATGTCGGTGGCGTCCATGGCGAACGCATCCTCGATCTCGGCGCGCATCGCGTTGGTCCAGGGCTCGGCGCCGAAGATGCCGATCCTGAGCGAGCTCTGGCGCGGGTCGAGGCCCTGGCGCCTGAACTCGTCGAGGATCGCCAGCATGTAGCTCGGCGTCACCGTGATGATGTCGGGGCGGAAATCGTTGATCAGCTGCACCTGCCGCTCGGTCATGCCGCCGGAGATCGGCACCACGGTGCAGCCGAGCTCCTCGGCGCCGTAGTGGACGCCAAGGCCGCCGGTGAACAGGCCGTAGCCATAGGCATTGTGGATGATCATGCCGCGGCGGCCGCCGGCGGCGCGGATCGAGCGTGCCATCACGGAAGACCAGGTCGCGATGTCCGTCTTGGTGTAGCCGACCACGATCGGCTTGCCGGTGGTCCCGGAGGAGGCGTGCACGCGCACCAGCTGCTCGCGCGGCACGGCGAACATGTTGAACGGATAGTTGTCGCGCAGGTCGGTCTTGACCGTGAACGGAAACTTGGCGAGGTCGGCGAGCTCGCGGAAGTCCGAGGGATGCACGCCGGCCTTGTCGAACGCCTGCCGGTAATGGGCGACGTTGTCATAGGCGTGCTTCAGTGACCAGGCGAGGCGCCTGGTCTGCAGCGCCATGATCTCGTCGCGCGAGGCGCGCTCGGCCGCGTCCATCTCGGGCACGTAGCTGCCGGCCGATTGATGCTTGGTCATGGGTCAGGTCCTCCGGCGGATCAGCTTGCGGTCTCTCGCGCGCCGGTCGGCACCAGCGTGCCGCCGATGCTGCGGGAATGGCCGCGGAATTCGGCGATGACGGTCTCGCCGGCGGTGACACGGACGTCGTAGATGCCGGAGCGTCCGCTGCGCGAGACTTCGCGGGCGCGAGCGGTCAGGACATCGCCGAGCTTGCCCGGCCGGATGAAGCTGATGCTGCCCTGTGCCGCGACGGTGCGGTCGTTATGCGAGTTGCAGGCGAACGCGAAGGCGGAATCCGCCAGCGTGAAGATGAAGCCGCCATGGGCGATGCCATGGCCGTTGACCATGTGCGGCTGGATTGTCATCCGCAGGGTCGCGCGGCCCGGACCGATCTCGACGATCTGCATGCCCAGCCCCTGGCTGGCGCGATCGTCCTGCCACATTGCATCCGCGCAGGCCCGGGCGAGGGCGTCGGGAGAGAGGGGTGCCGCTCCGCTCATTGGCCGGCCTCCGGCCGTGCGCAAGCCAAGACCGGCGCATGAGGATGCGCTTCTGAAACCACGGCGTTCTCTCCCGGTGATGCTTGTTGGAACAAGCATTCTGAACTAGTTAAGCGCGATATCGTGGCGAATATTCCGCGCGCGTCAAGCGAAAGCGAAGCTTGCGCAGCCCGTGTGCCGCCGCCCTTTTTCCGCAACCAGAAGGACTCCCGCGCGTGCCGGAAGCTGCTGATGTGGCCATCATGGCCGGCCTCGGGATTGGCCTCGTCTATGGCGTGGTCGGACTGCTCAGCGGCTTCTGCATGATGAGCAGCCTGCGCGGCTGGTGGGCGGACGGCGACGGTCGGCTGGTGCGCACCTACGCGCTGGCGATGGGCATCGCGGTGGTCGCCACGCAGCTGCTCGCGGCCAATGGCGCCGTCGACCTCGGCAAGTCGATCTATCTGCAGCCGACGTTCTCGCTGCCGTTGATGTTCGCCGGCGGCGTCCTGTTCGGCTACGGCATGGTGCTGGCCAATGGCTGCGGCTCGCGCGCGCTGGTGCTGCTGGGACGCGGCAATCTGCGCTCCTTCGTCGTTGTCACCGTGCTGGCGATCGCGGCGGAGATGACGCTGAAGGGCCTGATCGCGCCGCTGCGTATTGTGCTGCTGCAGGGCTCGCAGACCAATGCGACGGCGACGTCGCTGCCGGCGCTGCTCTCGATCGGTGGCCTGCACGGCGCACCGGCGCGGCTGCTGCCGGCGCTCGCGCTCGGCGGCGCGCTGCTCGTCTTCGCCTTTGCGCATGCACCGTTCCGGCGCGCGCCGGGGCAGATGCTCGCGGGCCTCATCGTCGGTCTGCTGATCGCCGGCGGCTGGTTTGCGACCGGATATCTCGGCGCTGATGATTTCAACCCTGTGCCGGTGGCATCCCTGACCTTCGTCGCGCCGATCGCCGATGCCCTGCAATACGTGATGCTGTCGACCGGCTCGACGGTGAATTTCGGCATCGCGACCGTGGCCGGCGTATTGGCCGGCAGTCTCGTGACCGCACTCGTCACGCGCCGCTTCAAGCTCGAAGGCTTTCACTCGCCGCAGCACATGCTGCGCTCGGCCGGCGGTGCCGCGCTGATGGGCATCGGCGGCGTGATGGCGCTGGGCTGCTCGGTCGGGCAGGGGCTCACCGGGCTCTCGACGCTGGCGCTGCCGTCGTTCGTCGCGATCGGCGGGATCTTCATCGGCACGGCGGTGGGTTTGCGTGGGGCGCTGCGCGTGAGGCCGTTGAAGATCGAACCGCAGCCGGCGCATTAGTTCAACTCCGTCGTCCCCACCGTCATTCCGGGGCAATCGTCGATGCGCGCTCGCGCAGCGGCGATTGAACCCGGAATCTCGAGATGGTCAGACATGAACGCAAGACAATCTCGGGATTCCGAGTTCAAGGCCTTGCGGCCTTGCCCCGGAATGACGGTGGGTGGGACGCGGTCGAATGCTCACTCCGCCGCGCGGGTGACGAGGCGGATCTCCGAGGTGAGCGTCCGGTGCACCGGGCATTTGTCGGCGATCTCCATCAGCTTCCTGCGCTGCTCATCATCGAGCGCGCCGTCCAGGTGGATCTCGCGTTCGAGCTGATCGATCAGTCCGACCTTGGTCTCGCATTCCGCGCAGTCCTCCGCGTGGATCTTGCTGTGGCGCAAGGTCACGGTAATGCGATCGAGGGGCAGGAATTTGCGGTCGGCATAGAGTCGCATCGTCATCGAGGTGCAGGCGCCGAGCGCGGCGAGCAGCAGATCATAGGGGCCTGGACCGGTATCCTGGCCGCCGACCGAGAGCGGCTCATCGGCCGTGAGACTGTGTGGGCCGAGCGCGATGCTTTGCTGCAGCTTGCTGGAGCGGGTCTCGCGCACGACGACGTCGCGCGGACCATCCGTGGTGGCGGGCTCAGGCGTTGCCGGCGCGACATAGCGGCTGGCCCAGCTCGCGATCACCTCCGCAATGTAAGCGGCATCCTGCTTGTTGCTGATCAGATGATCGGCATGGTCGAGCGAGATGAAGCTCTTCGGATGCTTGGCGGCGACGAAGATGTGGGTCGCGTTGTCGATCCCCACGGTGTCGTCGACGGGCGAGTGCATCACCAAGAGCGCCTTGTGCAGATGCTTGACCTTGTCGAGCAGGCGCTGCTCGGCGACGTCGTCGAGAAACGAGCTGCTGATGCGGAACGGGCGGCCCGCCAGCGACACCTCAGCCGAGCCGTCGCGGCGGATCGCTTCGAGGCTGTCCTTGAACATGTCGGTGACATGCGCCGGATCGGACGGAGCGGCGATCGTCACCACGGCCTTCGCATCCGGGATGTCGCCGGCCGCGGCGAGCACGGCGGCGCCGCCGAGGCTGTGGCCGATCAGGATCGACGGCGCCTGCCGGGTCTCGTGCAGATGATCGGCGGCGCGGACGAGGTCGGCGACATTGGAGGAGAACGTCGTGTTGGCGAAATCGCCCTCGCTGGAGCCGAGACCGGTGAAGTCGAAGCGCAGCACCGCGATGCCATGCGCCGTCAGCGCCATCGCAATGCGCCGCGCCGCATGCGTGTCCTTGCCGCAGGAGAAGCAATGCGCGAACAGCGCATAGGCGCGCGGCGACCCGTCGGGCAGGTCTAGGGCCGCGGACAGTTTGTCGCCGCTTGCGCCTTCAAACTGGAAACGTTCGGTCGGCATGATGATCCTCCCATCGTTGCGTCCGCCTGCGGCGATGACGCCGCATGGTCTCACATTGTCATATAGCAGATCGGCCCTGCATGCGTCGGTGCACTGAAGCGACCGGCAGCTCTCGCGCGGCGCCTGGACTGCTTCGCTTGCGCTCGCAATGACGCCGTAGCGGGCAGCGGACGCTTCACAAACTCCGTCATCGCGAGCGCAAGCGAAGCGATCCAGGGGCTCAGCAATCACGCGATGACGTCAGCAACGACACCCCGTGCTGCGTCTGCATCAACCGCGGATATGATGGTGCCATCTCGCGGCCTGCGCGGCCCGAGTTGTGCGGATCGTCGCGCCTCTCACAAGCGAGAGGGCGCAGGGAAGGTCGGGAGCCTGCCGCCCCCATGGCCCGCCTGCGGAAAAAGTGCAGGCGGCAGGTACCACAGGTTCGGCCAAAGGACATCCCGGCCTTCCCTGCGCAATGGTTGGAACGGCTTATACGTGCTCTCTCCGGGGAACGGCTGTCTTGCCCCCGTCACCGCGATGCACGTCATTGCACCGCGATTTGACGCCAGCGCCGCGGCGTCAAGACCACACGATTTCGCCGTGCGCACCGGACCGTTCGTCCGCATGGAGACCCACGCTGCGACCCGCTACGCCCACCGCATCCCGCGCTCTACGTCCGTGACGATCGCGATCCGTCCCTCTGCAACGAGGCGGGATGGCGGGGAGTAAATCACGATTTTCAGAAATGGTCAAGAGGGAGTTTGGGCAGGGCTTGCGCGCGCCTGTCTCCGCATCGTCATGGCCGGGCTTGTCCCGGCCATCCACGTCGCTCGGAGTGCTCGGACCGACGTGGATGCCCGGGACGAGCCCGGGCATGACGGAGTGACTCACTGACGGATCGTTCGTTGAGACAGCCCGTTATCTCTCCATGCGATTGATCTGCGGTCTGATTGACCGACAATATCGCACGCGAAGCGTCACTCCCGCTCAGGGATCAGCTCGATCACCTGTTCGCCGTTCCGGATCGCCGTCGGCAGGTCCTGGGCGACGAGATCGGAAATCCATCGGACCAGCGTCGGAAGGCCTTCCTCCTTCGCCAGCTTGCGAAGCGGGGGCAGGTCGCGCTCGTGCGCGGTGCCGACCTTGATGTTGAGGCGCTCATAGGGAATGTCGCCGTCGGGCGGCCGGTAGCGCGCGTCGAACAGTCGCCTTCCGTGGCTGCGCACGAGATGGATGCGGATGCCGCCGAGATCCTGCGCGGTCAGCGCGGCGAGGATGACGGAAGGCTTCAGCAGATACCCATAGCCCTTGGGAATCTTGCCGGTCTCTGAGGTGAACTCCATGCTGGGTCTCTGGCACGTTCGGATATGACGATCAGATCGTCAGCCTGCTGGTCATGACTGCGCCCTCTCCCCTTGTGGAAGAGGGCATGTAGGAAAGTGCTGCGGGCTCGGTTGGGTGAGGGGTATGCCGCGAGCGAGGTATTCGTGGAGAGAGACCCCTCACCCAATCGAATGATTGGATAGGCCGGAGATGCCCTCTCCCACAAGGGGACAAGGCGCTGTATCGCGCAGCCGCTCTGGAATGTTAGCAGCGATTCGGCGAGTAGGGCGGGCAAAGCTACGCGTGCCACCCCACGAGTCGGTTAGGCCCATCACTCCGAATAGCGCTGCTCGGCCCAGGGGTCGCCGCGGTTGTGATAGCCGCGGACTTCCCAATAGCCGGGCTTGTCGGCCTCGAGAAACTCGATGGCCTTCAGCCATTTCGCGCTCTTCCAGAAATACAGATGCGGCACGACGACGCGGACCGGGCCGCCATGCTCTCCCGTGATCGGCGCGCCGGACCAGCTGTGCGCGAGCAGGGCGTCCTCAGCGGCGAAATCCTCCAATGTCAGATTGGTTGTGTAGCCGTCATAGGAATGCAGCACGACGAAATTGGCGGACTCGCGCGGCCGGCAGGCGGCGAGCAGGTCGCGCGTTGCGAGCCCCTCCCACTGATTGTCGTAGCGCGACCAGGTCGTGACGCAATGGATGTCGGAGACGAACTGGCGTTGCTCCTGGGCGAGGAACGCGGGCATATCCCAGAACAGCGGATTCTCGACCGCGCCGTAGACGTCGAGCCGCCAGCGCTCGCGCGTAATGGTCGGCGTCAGGCCGAGGTCGAGCACCGGCCAGTCGCGGGTCAGATGCTGGCCGGGCGGCAGGCGCTCATCCTCCGGCCGCACGATCCGGCCGGTCAGGAATTTGCCCTCGCGCGCCCAGCGCTCCTTGCTGCGGGTCAGCTTGCTCTCGGGCGGCAGCCCGGATTCGTCGGCCATCTCAGCACCTCGTCAGTCTGCGGGGATCATCCATGCAGGCTCATTCATGCCTGTGCATGGCGGACGCATGCTTGGTGTCGCGCATGGTCGCATAGATCAGCAGCGAGAGGAAGATGACGCCCGACAGGTAATAATAGAACCAGGTCTCGTGCCCGATGCTCTTGAAGTACAGCGCGATCGCAGGCGCAGTGCCGCCGAACAGCGACACGGTGATCGCATAGGGCAGGCCGACGCCGAGCGCGCGGATGTTGGTCGGGAACAGCTCGGCCTTCACGACCGCGTTGATCGAGGTGTAGCCGGCGGTGAAGATCCAGGCGCCGCAGATCAGCAGGAAGGCTGTCAACGGCTCCTTGGTGCCCTTCAGCGCGGTCAGGATCGGGATCGTCGACAGCGTGCCGGCGATGCCGAAGAAGATCAGGAGCGGCTTGCGGCCGATGCGATCGGAGATCGCGCCATACAGCGGCTGCAGCACGCAGGCGAACAAGAGCGAGCCGAAGATCACCATCGTGGTCTGGTCCTCGGTCAGGCCGACCGAGAGCTTGACGAAGGTCTGCATGTAGGTGGTGAAGGTGTAGAACGCCGCGGTGCCGCCGGCAGTGAGGCCGACGACGAGCAGGAGCTCGCGCGGATATCTGAACAGGGCGGCCATCGAGCTGGACGAGCCCGCCTTCTTCTTCGCCTCTACGAAGGCTTCGGTTTCGTGCAGATTGCGCCGCATCACCGCGACGAAGATCGCGAGGCAGGCGCCGATGAAGAACGGGATGCGCCAGCCCCAGGCCTTCAGCTCGTCCGTGGTCAGAAACACCTTCTGCAGCAGCAGGAGTACGATGATCGCGGTGAGCTGGCCGCCGATCAAAGTGACGTATTGGAAGCTGGAATAGAAGCCGCGATGCTTGGCGTCGGCGACTTCCGACAGATAGGTGGCGCTGGCGCCATATTCGCCGCCGAGGCTGAGGCCCTCGATGACCCGGGCGAGCGCCAGGATGATCGGCGCGGCGATGCCGATCGTGGCATAGGTCGGCGTCACCGCGATGATCAGCGAGCCGAAGCACATGCAGAGCACGGAGACGGTCAGCGACAATCTGCGGCCATACTGGTCGGCGAGATAGCCGAACAGCCAGCCGCCGAGCGGGCGCATCAGGAAAGTCGCGGCGAACACCACGGCGGCGTTGAGCTGCTCGACGACCGGGTCCTTCGAGGGAAAGAAGGCGGGTGCGAAATACAGCGCGAACGCGGTGTAGGCGTAGAAATCGTACCATTCGACGAGGTTGCCGGCGGAGCCGATCAGGATCGCCTTGATGCGGCGCTCGACGTCGGCGATCGACGTGGCGGGCTCTACGGCAGGCTCGATCGCCTGGTCTGTCATTTCCGGTCTCCGGGCAAGCATGATTTTCCGGCCCTTCTACGGAAGCCGCGGCCATTGCCAATATGGAATAAGGGCGGGGGTGGTATGTTCCTGATGGCGGAACTTTATGCGCCCGGAGGAATCGTGCGAAGGGGCCTCGCCCTTCGAGACGCCCGCCTTCGGCGGGCTCCTCAGGGTGAGGGATGAGAGTCGTTGCGAAGATCGCAAGGGGGAGCCGCCGGTCGCGCGGCTCTCTCTACGGGCGCTGCCTACTGCAATCCGCAGCGTCGACGTCGAACTCGACCCTCATGGTGAGGAGCGCCGAGGGCGCGTCTCGAACCATGAGGCCACCGTCCGGGCCTCACCCTTCGAGATGCTGCTGCGCGGCTCCTCAGGGTGAGGAGGTCAACATCACTTCGGCGCGCGGGGATCGATCGGGGTGGAGCTGGCGACGCCGAGGATGTCTTCCAGCACCTTGGCGCCCGCCAAGAGGCCGGCGTCGTTGCGCGGGCGGGCGATCACCTGCAGGCCGACCGGCAGGCCGGAGGCGGTGAAGCCGCAGGGCAGCGACAGCGCCGGGCAGCAGGCGAGCGTGATGGCGTAGACGATGCCGAGCCATTGCACGTAGTTGTCGAATGTGTGCCCCGCGCATTCGGCGACGTAGCGGTTCTCGACCGGGAAGGGCGGCACGATGGTCGCCGGCGCCAGCAGCAGGTCATAGGTCTCAAAGAACTTCACCGCGCGCGCGGTGATGGCTACGCGCTGAGCCTCGGCGCGCGCGATCTGCGCGACCGTGAGCTTCAGGCCTTCCTCGATGTTCCAGATCACCTCGGGCTTGAGCAGGTCGCGCTTGGTGCGCAGCAGCTCCTGCTTGCTCATCGCGAAATCGAGCGCGCGCAGCACGTGGAAGCATTCATGCGCCTCGCTGAAATCCGGATGCGCCTCCTCGACGATGACGCCGAGCTCGGCGAAGCGCTGCGCCGCCTTGCGGGTCACGGCGATCACTTCGGGATCGACCGGCGTGATGCCGAGATCGGGCGAGTAGGCGATGCGCACCGGCTTCTTGCCTGAGCGGGCCGCCGCCAGGAACGAGGTCGCGGGCGAGGGCAGCGAGATCGGGTCGGCGGCGAGTTCGCCGCTCATCGCGTCGAGCAGCAGCGCGAGGTCTTCGACGGTCCGGGCCATCGGGCCCTGGACGCCGAGGTTGCGGTCGACGGCGACCGCCGGCGTATGCGCGACGCGGCCGAAGCTCGGACGCAGGCCGACGATGCCGCAGAAGCTCGCAGGGTTGCGCAGCGAGCCGCCCATGTCGGAGCCATGCGCCAGCCAGGCCATGCCGGTGGCCAGCGCGACCGCGGCGCCGCCGGAGGAGCCGGCGGCCGAGCGGGACGTGTCCCAGGGATTGCGCGTCGCGCCGAACACCTCGTTGAAGGTGTTGGCGCCGGCGCCGAACTCCGGCGTGTTCGACTTGGCGTAGATCACGCCGCCATTGGCTTCGAGATGCTCGACCATGAGATCGGAACGTTCCGGAATCCGGTCCTTGAAGATCGGCGAGCCCTGCGTCGTCAGCACGCCGGCGACGTCGGTGAGATCCTTGATCGGGACAGGCAGGCCTGCGAGCAGGCCACGTTCGCCGGCCGGCTTCTGCATCAGCGCCTTGGCGGAGTCGCGCGCGCGGTCGAAGCACAGCGTCGGCAGCGCATTGACCTTGCCGTCGACCGCCTTGATGCGCGCCTCCAGCGCGTCCAAGCAATCGAGCGGGGTGACCTCGCCTGATTTCAACTTGTCGACGACGGCGCAGGCGGTCTCGCGGATCAATCCCTGGTCGGCCAAAGCTTGGTTCTCCTGATTGGAAGCATCCCGGCGCCGTCTCGTAGACCACGTTTCGTCTGGTGTGGAAAGGTCGCTGCGCTCAACCCCACCCTGCGCTGATGCCGCCATCGACGGTATAGATCACGCCCGTGGTGTAGCCGGCGCGGTCGGACGCCAGGAACGCCATGAGGTCGGCAATCTCGCGCGGATGGGCCGGGCGGCCGAGCGGCAGGCCTTTCTGGAATTCCGTGTAACGGCTCTCGTCGCCGAACTGCTGTTTGGCGCGGGTCTTCAGCAAGGTGACGTGGCGGTCGGTGCCGACCGGGCCCGGATTGATGCCGACGACGCGGATGTTGTCGGCAAGGCTCTTGGAGCCGAGCGCGCGGGTGAAGGCCATCAGCGCCGCGTTGCCGGCGCTGCCGCAGATGTAGTTGGCGTCGAACTTCTCGCCCGCCGCCCCGATGTCGTTGACGATGACGCCCGAGCCGCGCGCCTTCATCTGCGCGTACACCAGCCGCGTCAGGTTGATGAAGCCGAACACCTTCAGGTCCCAGGCGTGGCGCCACGCCGCCTCGTCGATCTTGTCGATCGGCCCGCCCGGAATGTCGCCGGCATTGTTGACGAGGATGTCGATGTCGGCCGCCTCATGCGCCAGCCGCGTGACATCCTCGCTCTTGCGCAGGTCGACCACGTGCGCCGCCGCATCGATCTGGTGCTTGGAGCGGAGCTGCTCGACCAGCGCCGAGAGCCGGTCGGCGCTGCGCGCCGCGAGCCGGACGTGGCAGCCTTCCTCGGCGAAGGCTTCGGCGGCCGCGGCGCCGATGCCCTTGGAGGCGCCGGTGATGAGAACGCGCTTGCCGCGCAGGTGAAGATCCATGGCAACTCTCGCTGAATATGAGGAGACCGGATTGTCTCCGATTGTCTTGCGCGTCAGCCATGCGGTCAATCCCGCACCGCAGCGTTGCGCTTATTGGCCGTTTGGTCCATTCAGGCGATCGACGATTTCGGCCGGGACAACCGGCGACAATGTGAGGATCCGCTCGATGAGCAAGAAGCCATATCGCATCGCAGTCATTCCCGGCGACGGCATCGGCAAGGAGGTCATGCCCGAGGGGCTGCGCGTGATCGAGGCTGCCGCCAAGAAGCACGGCGTCGCGGTGCAGTTCGACCATTTCGACTTCTCGAGCTACGACTATTACGAGAAGCACGGCCAGATGATGCCGGACGACTGGAAGACGCAGATCGGCAGCCATGACGCGATCTATTTCGGCGCCGTCGGCTGGCCGGCCAAGATCGCCGACCACGTCTCGCTGTGGGGCTCGCTGATCAAGTTCCGCCGCGAGTTCGATCAGTACGTCAATCTGCGCCCGGTGCGTTTGATGCCCGGCGTGCCGTCGCCGCTGGCGGGGCGCAAGCCCGGTGACATCGATTTCTGGGTGGTGCGCGAGAACACCGAAGGCGAGTACTCCTCTGTCGGCGGCCGCATGTTCCCGGACACCGACCGCGAGTTCGTCACGCAGCAGACGGTGATGACACGTACCGGCGTCGACCGCATCCTGAAGTTCGCGTTCGAGCTGGCGCAGTCGCGTCCGAAGAAGCATCTGACCTCGGCGACCAAGTCCAACGGCATCTCGATCACGATGCCGTATTGGGACGAGCGGGTCGAGGCGATGGCCAAGAACTATCCCGGCGTGAAGTGGGACAAGTACCACATCGACATCCTCACCGCGAACTTCGTGCTGCATCCGGACTGGTTCGACGTCGTCGTCGGCTCCAATCTGTTCGGCGACATTCTCTCCGATCTCGGCCCGGCCTGCACCGGCACCATCGGCATCGCGCCGTCCGGCAACATCAATCCCGAGCGCAATTTCCCGTCGGTGTTCGAGCCCGTCCACGGCTCGGCGCCCGACATCGCGGGGCAGGGGATCGCCAATCCGATCGGCATGATCTGGTCGGGCGCGATGATGCTGGAGCATCTGGGGGAGAAGACCGCGGCGCAGTCGATCGTCGGCGCGATCGAGCGGACGCTCGCCGAGCGGACGCTGCGGACGCGGGATCTCGGCGGGAATGCGGATACGGTCGCGTGCGGCAAGGCTGTCGCGGAGATGGTGGATTAGTTTCGTTGGCGTCGGTCGCCCCGGCGAACGCCGGGGCCCATAACCACCGGCCGTTGTTGTGGCTACCGGTCTCTGCCACCGTTCGCTCCTGATCAATCACGCGGTATGGGTCCCGGCGTTCGCCGGGACGACGGTTGTTGTTTGGGCCGCAGCTCGGCCCACAGCGTCATTGCGAGGAGCGCAGCGACGAAGCAATCCAGGGGCGTCGCGGGACTCTGGATTGCTTCCGCCGTCGCCCTTCGGGCTATGGCGGACACGTCGCTGCGCTCGCAATGACGGAGAAGGGAGCGGGGGCTACGTCTTCGCAACGCGGCGGCAGTGCTCCCAGGCGGCGTGGATCAAATTCTCGCTCGCCTCGGGCGTGCGGAAGGCGGAGTGCGCGGAGAGCGTCACGTTGGGGATGGTCGTCAGCACGTGACCGGCCGGCAGCGGCTCGGTGTTGAACACGTCGAGGCCGGCGTGGCGGATGTGGCCGGAGCGGAGTGCGTCGATCATTGCGGTTTCGTCGACGATGGCGGCGCGGGCGGTGTTGACGAAGATCACGCCGGGCCGCATCTGCGCGATGCGCTCGCGCGACAGGAAGCCGCGGGTGTCGTCGTTGAGCAGGAGATGCAGCGACACGACGTGGCTGGTCGCCAGCAACTGATCGAGTGACACGAACTCCACACCCGGATGGCTTTTCGGCGAGCGGTTCCAGGCGATCACCTTCATGCCGCTGCCGGACGCGATGCGCGCGACCTCGGCGGCGATGCCGCCGAAGCCGATCAGGCCGAGCGTCTTGCCGGTGAGCTGCATGCCGTCGTCGCGCAGCCAGTTGCCGGCGCGCATCTCGCGGTCCATCTGCGCGATGCCGCGGGCCGAGGCCCACATCAGCGCGATGGCGGCCTCCGCCACAGCGGTGTCGCCATAGCCCTTGATCAGGTGGACGGTGATGCCGAGCTCGGCGAGCTCGTCCGGGTTCATGTAGCTGCGCGCGCCGGTGCCGAGGAAGACGACGTGCTTCAGGTTCTTGCACTGCTTGGCGACATCGGTCGGCAGCGCGGTGTGGTCGACGATGCCGATCTCGGCGCCGTCGAGAATGGCCGGCCAGTCCTCCGGCTTGATATCGGGATCGAGATGCACGCGCATCTCGGGATCGCCGGGCTGGCGCTGGCGGTCGAAGATCTCGGCCAGTGAGTCGTTGGCGTCGATGAATACTCCGCGCACGGGGTGGTCTCCTCAGTTTGAGCCGAGCTAAAACCGCGAAGGCGGTGCGCTCCCTCCCCCCTTGTGGGGGAGGGTTGGGGAGGGGGGGGCCCAGGCGAAACCGCCCGTGGGGACCCCCACCCCCGACCCCTCCCCGCAAGGAGGAGGGGAGCTCAGTGTGCCCGCGCGATCGAGAGCTGTGTTCGACCAATGATAGTTGGAAGACGTCAGAACCAACAACCGGTCACGACGCCACGCCCGCCAGCGACAGCACCGTGTGTAGCAGCACATTCGCTCCCGCCGCGCAGTCGGACTGCGTGGCGTCCTCGAGCTCGTTGTGGCTGATGCCGTCCTTGCAGGGGACAAACACCATCGCCGCGGGCATGATGGTGTTGAGGTTGCAGGCGTCGTGGCCGGCGCCCGAGGTGATGCGGCGGTGCGAGTAGCCGAGCGTGCCGGCGGCGCGCTCGACGGCGTCGACCAGCTTGGGATCGAAATGCGTCGGCGGCTTGCGCCAGACCTGGTCGATCGCGATCTCGACCTTGCGCTTCTTCGAAATCTCGCCGGCGGCGGCGCGCAGGCTGGCATCGAGCGCCTCAAGCGTGTCGGCATTGGCGCTGCGGCAGTCGATGGTGAAGGCGATTTCGCCGGGGATGACGTTGCGCGAGGGATTGGCGATCACGGCCTCGCCGATGGTCGCCACCGCGTTCGGCCCGAGCTTGATCGCGATCTGCTCCAGCGTCAGCGCGAACTCCGACAGCGTCAGCAGCGCGTCGCGGCGCAGCGGCATCGGCGTCGAGCCGGCATGGCTCTCGAATCCCGTGATCTTGCCGTCGTACCAGAACACGCCCTGGCCGTGATCGACCACGCCGATGGTCTTGTTCTCGGCCTCCAGGATCGGACCCTGCTCGATATGCAGCTCGACGAAGCCCGAGAATTTCTGCGTGCCGACCTTGGTCTCGCCGCGATAGCCGATGCCATCCAGCGCCTCGCCGACCGTGACACCTTCCGCATCCTTGCGCGACAGAATGTCCTCGACGGTGAAGTCGCCGACATAAGCGGCCGAGGCCATCATCGCCGGCGCGAAGCGCGAGCCTTCCTCATTGGTCCAATTGACGATGCACAGCGGTGCGTCGGTCTCAATACCCGCGTCATTCAGCGTGCGGATCACTTCGAGCGCGCCGAGCGTGCCCAAAATGCCGTCGAACTTGCCCCCCGTGGGTTGGGTGTCGAGATGCGAGCCGAGCCCGACCGGCGCTTTCGACATGTCGCGACCCTTGCGCAGAGCGAACATCGAGCCGAGCGCGTCGACATGCACCTCGAGGCCGGCGTCCTCGCACGCCTTCCGGAACCAGTCGCGGACCTGCTTGTCTTCCTGGCTCAGGGTCAGCCGGCGCACGCCGCCCTTCGGCGTGCCGCCGAACTTGGCGGTCTCGTGGATGCTGTCCCAGAGGCGGGCGGAATCGATCTGCAGATTGGTGACGGCGCGGCTCATGCTTGAAATCCCTGTACTCCGGCATCCTGTCCATCGCGCGCCGCGACGAGCGCGTCAACCGATGCCGTGGGATGGCTGGCCGTCTGCGCCGTCCGGGCTGCGAGCTCGGCGACGCGTTCGATCGCGACCATCTC
Source organism: Bradyrhizobium sp. HKCCYLRH3099 (assembly GCF_051167855.1). Lineage (NCBI taxonomy): Bacteria > Pseudomonadati > Pseudomonadota > Alphaproteobacteria > Hyphomicrobiales > Nitrobacteraceae > Bradyrhizobium > Bradyrhizobium sp. HKCCYLRH3099. The sequence continues at coordinate 916,553 of NZ_JBNPTW010000001.1, read as the reverse complement.
CGGCGACGACAGCCAGCTCGCGGTGAAGGTGAGCGGCGGAATCCGCAGGTCCGTCTTCAACTCCTGCAGTCGGCCGCTTTCGATCTCATGCGCCACGATCGCGGCGGGAATGACGGCGACGCCGAGGCCCTCGACTGCCATGTGGATCACCGTTGCCAGCGAGGCGCTGGCGTGCAGCCGCATCGGCGGCAGATGCGGGCGATTGAACAGCGAGCGCACATTGTCATAGGGCTGGGTGTTGCGCGGGAAGGTGATGATCGGGAAGCGCGCCATCTGCTCGGCCGTCACCACGCCCGTGCCGAAGCCGAGGGCAGGGCTGGCAAGGAAGCTGATCGGATAATCGCACAGCACGCGGCTGCGGATGCCCGACTCCGAGGGCGCGCCGAGCGCGAAGGCGAGCTCGATCTCCTGGGCCAAAAGCCGCGCGTGCAGATGCGGCGTGACGTCGACCTCGATCTCCAGCGACAGGTTCGGATAGCTCTCATTGACGCTCTTGATCAGCCGCGGCAGCCAGTCGTGCACAATGGTCTCGGCGACGCCGAGCCGGAGCACGCCGCGCATCGCCGAGCGGTCGCCAACCTCGGCCAGCATTTCCGCGCGCAGGCCGATCAGCTTCTCGGCATAGACCAGCATCTGCCGTCCGACCGCGGTCGGCGAGGCCACGCGATGGTCGCGGTTGAGCAGCTTGACGCCGAGCTCGCGCTCGAGCTGGGCGATGCGCTGGGAAATCGCCGGCTGGGTGGTATTGAGGCGCTGCGCGGCGCCGCGGAAGCTGCCGAGCTTGACCACCCAGAGAAAGGTCTCGATGGAACGGAAATCCAACATCAGGCCCGCCTCGGATCAATTTGTTTTATCGATCCTGATTAAAAACGAAGATTAGACTTTATAACATGGCTGATGTTGAGTGAGTTTGTCGAGATATTAGGCAAATGGCTCAAATGACTGTTTCTGCGGCATTGCAGCAATCGGCGGGCGGAGCAGAGCTTCTCCCCAGCCACCAGGCCCGTCTGGATTATCGCACCGGTAAGGGCTGGAGCACGGCCGGGGTTGCCAATGGCTTCGTCCAGGGCAATCTCGCGATCATCCCCGAGCAGTACGCCGGCGCCTTCCACCGCTTCTGCCAGCTCAATCCGAAGCCGTGCCCGATCATCGGCATGTCCGATCCGGGCAATCCTCATATTCCGGCACTCGGCGCCGATCTCGATATCCGCACCGACGTGCCGCGCTATCGCGTCTGGCGCGACGGCGAGATGGTGGAGGAGCCGACCGACCTGATGGCGCATTGGCGCGACGATCTCGTGACCTTCGTGCTCGGCTGCTCGTTCTCGTTCGAAGAGGCGCTGATGGCGGACGGCCTGCCGATCCGCCATATCGAGCAGGGCTGCCGCGTGCCGATGTATCGCACCAACATCGCCTGTACGCCGTCGGGGCCGTTCGCAGGTCCCATGGTGGTGTCGATGCGCCCGTTCAAGCCGGCGCAGGCGATTCGCGCGGTGCAGATCACGACGCGCTTTCCCGCCGTGCACGGCGCGCCGGTGCATCTCGGCCTGCCGGAGCAGATCGGAATCGCCGATATCAACAAGCCTGATTACGGTGACCCGGTGCCGGTGGGCGCGGACGAAATTCCCGTATTCTGGGCCTGTGGCGTGACTCCGCAGGCTGTCATCGCGGCGGCGAAGCTGCCGTTCGCCCTCACGCATGCGCCGGGGCTGATGCTGATCACCGATCTCCGGAACAAGGATCTCGCCGTCCTCTAATCAGGCAGCCATGCTGCTTATTGAGCCTTTACCGCCGACCTCAACCGCTTCATCGATGCGCTTTCATCAGAGGATCTTCTCATGACCATCACGCGCCGTAACGTCCTGCTTGGAGCCACCGCCGCCGCCGCCCTCGGGCCGATCGCCGCCCGCGCGCAGACGTCGGAAGTGAAGATCGGCGTCATCTATCCGTTCTCCGGCGCCAGCGCGCAGATCGGCGTCGACGCGCAGCGCGCGTTCGAGACCGCGGCCGAGATCATCAACGGCAAGTATGATTTCGACCTGCCGCTCGCCCGCACCGAGGGCCTGCCGGGCCTCGGCGGCGCCAAGATCAAGCTGGTGTTCGCCGACCACCAGGCCGACCCGCAGAAGGGCCGCGCCGAGGCCGAGCGCCTGATCACCCAGGAGAAGGTCGCCGCGGTCATCGGCTCCTATCAGAGCGCGGTCGCGGTGACCGCGAGCCAGATCTGCGAGCGCTACCAGATCCCGTATCTGTCGGCCGACAACTCCTCGCCGAGCCTGCATCGCCGCGGCCTGAAGTATTATTTCCGCGCCGCCCCGCATGACGAGATGTTCTCGCAGGCGATGTTCGACTTCTTCGATGCGATGAAGAAGAAGGGCACCAAGATCGACACGCTCGCGCTGTTCCACGAGGACACCATCTTCGGCACCGATTCGAGCAATGCGCAACTCAAGCTCGCCCAGGAGCGTGGCTACAAGGTCGTCGCCGACATCAAGTACCGTGCCAACTCGCCGTCGCTGTCGGCCGAGGTGCAGCAGCTCAAGGCCGCGAATGCCGACGTGCTGATGCCCTCCAGCTACACCACCGACGGCATCCTCTTGGTCAAGACCATGGCCGAGCTCGGCTACAAGCCGAACGCGATCGTGGCCCAGGACGCCGGCTTCTCGGAAAAGGCGCTGTATGACGCCGTCGGCGACAAGCTCGAAGGCGTGATCTCGCGCGGCTCGTTCTCGCTCGACCTCGCCGCCAAGCGGCCGATGGTCGGCAAGATCAACGACATGTTCAAGGCCAAGTCGGGCAAGGACTTCAACGACTACTCGTCGCGCCAGTTCATGGGCCTGATCGTGATGGCCGATGCCATCAACCGCGCCAAGTCCACCGACGGCGAGAAGATCCGCGACGCCCTGGCTGCCACCGACATGCCGGGCGAGGCGACCATCATGCCGTGGAAGCGGGTGAAGTTCGACGAGAACGGCCAGAACAACGACGCCGACCCGGTGCTGCTGCAATATGTCGGCGGCAAGTTCGTCACGATCTTCCCGACCCAGGCCGCCGTGGCGGAAGCCAGCTGGCCGATGAAGTAACGAACTCCCGCCCGAGGGGCGGGAAGACCATGGCGGAGCATCTGTCGTGCTCCGTCATTGCGAGGAGCGCAGCGACGAAGCAATCCAGGGGCCGCAGAGAAGGTCTGGATTGCTTCGCTTCGCTCGCAATGACGGGGGAGCAAGTGAAGTGACAGCAGAAACAATCATCCAAAGTCTCGCCAGCGGCCTGCTGATGGGCCTGCTCTACGGCCTGATCGCCGTCGGCCTGGCGCTCATCTTCGGCCTGATGGACGTCGTGAACTTCGCCCATGGCGAGTTCCTGATGATCGCGATGTACGCGACCTTCTTCCTGTTCGCGTATTTCGCGCTCGACCCATTGCTGTCGGCCCCGATCGTCGCGGCCGGATTGTTCGTCTTCGGCGCGGTGGTCTATCTGCTGATCGTCAGATTTGCGGTGAGGGCCAAGGCCAACACCGGCATGGTGCAGATCTTCTCCACCTTCGGCCTCGCCGTGCTGATGCGCGGCGTCGCGCAGTATTTCTTCACCCCGGACTATCGCAGCATTCCGCACTCCTATCTGGGCGGCAAGACGATCTCGATCGCCGGCATCTATCTGCCGCAGCCGCAACTGGTCGGCGCGCTGATCGCGATCGCGGCGTTCGCCGGCCTGTACTTCTTCATCCACCGTACCGATTTCGGCCGCGCGCTGGAGGCGACGCGTGAGGATGCCGGCGCGGTGGCGCTGGTCGGCATCGACAAGAACAAGGTGTTCGCGCTCGGCTGGGGCCTGGGTGCCGCGCTGGTCGGCCTCGCCGGCGCGGTCATGGCGATCTTCTTCTATGTCTTCCCGGATGTCGGCGCGTCGTTTGCGACCATCGCCTATGTGACGGTGGCGCTCGGCGGCTTCGGCAGCGTGTTCGGCGCCTTCGCGGGCGGCATTGTCGTCGGCCTCGTCGAGGCCATCACGACGCTGATCCTGCCGCCGTCGCTGAAGACCGTCGGCATCTACGGCGTCTATCTCCTCGTCGTCTTCGTCCGCCCGCGCGGCCTGTTCGGATCGATCTGATGGACAAGGCATTCATTCAACGTCGTAGGCGCGACCTCATCCTTGCCGCGTTCCTGACCGCGATCGCCGCCGCTGTGCCGTTCTTCGTCAAGGACGTCTACGTCCAGAACATCATGGTGCTGACCCTGATGTATGCGGCGCTGTCGCAGAGCTGGAACATTCTGTCCGGCTATTGCGGCCAGATCTCGCTCGGCCACGCGCTGTATTTCGGCCTCGGCGCCTACACGACCGCGATCCTGTTCACCAAGTTCGGCGTGCTGCCGTGGTTCGGCATGCTCGCCGGCGGCCTGATCTCGGCTGTGATCGCGATGGCGCTGGGCTATCCCTGCTTCCGGCTCGGCGGCCATTACTTCGTGATCGCAACCATCGTCATCGCCGAGATCACGCTGCTCCTGTTCCAGAACTGGGACTGGGCAGGGGCCGCGCTCGGCATCGACATCCCGGTGCGGCGCGACTCCTGGCTGACGTTCCAGTTCACCCGCTCCAAGCTGCCATACTTCTACTTCGCGCTGGCGCTCGCCTGCGTCGCCTGGTTCGTCACCTGGTGGCTGGAGGATTCAAAATGGGGCTATTGGTGGCGTGCGGTGAAGGACAATCCCGTCGCGGCCGAAAGCCTCGGCGTCGACGTCTTCAACTCCAAGATGGGCGCCGCGGCCGTCTCCGCCTTCCTGGTCGCGATCGGCGGCAGCTTCTACGCGCAGTTCGTCTCCTATATCGATCCCGAGAGCGTGATGGGCTTCCAGTTCTCGCTGCTGATGGCGCTGCCGGCCGTGCTCGGCGGGATCGGCACCCTGTGGGGCCCGATGCTCGGCGCCGTGATCCTGATCCCGCTGACCGAGCTGACGCGCTCCTATATCGGCGGCTCCGGCCGTGGCGTCGACCTGATCGTCTATGGCGGCCTGATCATCGCGATCTCGCTGGCGCGGCCGCAGGGGCTGGTCAGCCTGTTCTCCCGCAAGCCGAAGCCGGCCACGCAGCCGGCGCGAGAGGCGGTGGCGTCATGACCGCATTGTTGGAGACCCGCAACATCACCCAGCGCTTCTCGGGCCTGACAGCGAACTCCGACGTCTCGATCTCGGTCGGGCGCGGCGAGATCGTCGGCCTGATCGGGCCGAACGGCGCCGGCAAGTCGACCCTGTTCAACCTGATCGCCGGCGCATTCAAGCCGACCGAAGGCCAGATCCTGTTCGACGGCGAGGACGTCACCGCACTGCCGGCGGCCGAGCGCTGCCAGCGCGGCATCGGCCGCACCTTCCAGGTGGTCAAGAGCTTCGAGAGCATGACGGTGATCGAGAACGTCATCGTCGGCTCCCTGGTGCGCACCACCAACATGCGCGACGCCCGCCGCAAGGCGCATGAGGTGCTGGCGTTCTGCGGGCTCGATGCTCGCGCCGATGTGCTGGCGAGCGACCTCGTGCCGTCTGAGAAGCGGCGCCTCGAAGTGGCGCGCGCGCTCGCGACCGAGCCGAAGCTGCTGCTGCTCGACGAGGTGCTGACCGGTCTGACGCCGGTCGAATCGCAGAAGGGCGTCGAACTCGTGCGCCGCGTGCGCGACACCGGCATCACGGTGCTGATGGTCGAGCACGTCATGGAGATCGTGATGCCGCTGGTGGACCGCGCCATCGTGCTCGACCTCGGCAAGGTGCTGATCGAGGGCAGCCCCAAGGACGTCGTCCGCGATCCCAAAGTCATTTCCGCCTATCTTGGAGACCGCCATGCTGTCGGTGCGTGACGTCACCACCGCCTATCAGGGCCTGGTTGCGATCTCGAACGTCTCGATCGACGTCGAGAAGGGCGAGATCGTCTGCGTCGCCGGCGCCAATGGCGCGGGCAAGTCGACCTTGCTGAAATCGATCGCCGGGGCCGAGCGGCCGCGCGCCGGCAGCGTCACCTTCGACGGCCACCGCATCGACGGCATGGCGCAGCATTTGATCACGGCCAAGGGCATCGCCTATGTGCCGGAGAACCGCCGGCTGTTTCCGCGGCTCTCGGTGCGCGACAATCTCCGGCTCGGCAGCTACCTCTACCGCAGCGAGGCCAACCGCGAGGAGCCGCTGGAGTTCGTGTTCAAGCTGTTCCCGCGCTTGTCGGAGCGGCTGGAGCAGCGCGCCGAGACCTTGTCCGGCGGCGAGCAGCAGATGCTGGCGATCGGCCGCGCGCTGATGACGCGGCCCAGGCTTTTGATGCTCGACGAGCCGTCGCAGGGCATCATGCCGAAACTGGTCGACGAGATCTTCCAGGCCGTCAAGAAAATCCGCGACGCCGGCATGACCGTGCTGATCGTCGAGCAGCGCATGGCGGAATGCCTGGAGATCGCGGATAAGGCGTACATCCTGCAGACGGGCCGGGTGTTGATGGAGGGCACGGCGGCGGAGATCAGCGGCAACAAGGATGTGCGGAAGGCGTATCTGGGATTGTAGGTAATGGCGTTCTGAAGGCCACCGCACTGTCAACGTGAGCAAAGCGGCGAAGCGAACAGTACCGAGTCGTTTCCACGGCCCCTGGATCGCTTCGCTACGCTCGCGATGACGGAGTTTGTGGATGGTGCAATGCCCACCACAAGCGTCATTGCGAGCGTAGCGAAGCAATCCAGGAATGCCTGACCAAATGAATGTCGTGGTGTTATCGCTTTGGGTATTGCGTATCGATCAGAATGATCAAATCAGAGTGTCGTACAAATCGTTCCATTGCGGATTGAGCGCCTCGATCAGCCCAATCTTCTTCTTTCGGCTGCCAGCCTTGATCTGCTTCTCGCGTTCGATTGCGGCCAACATGGTTTCGTGGACTTCGTACCAGACAAGAAGTTTGCACCCGTACTTCTTGGTAAATCCGGGCACGGACCCTTCACGGTGCTGGTGCGCACGTTGAGGCAAATCGCTGGTGACGCCGACGTAAAGCGCTCCATTGCGCCGGTTGGCCATGATGTAAACGCAGGGTTGTTTCATCGGTGCATACGACGCTCATGTCGAGTGGAATGGCGTGCGAACATTCCTAGTCTTTGCTGCGGCCCCTGGATCGCTTCGCTGCGCTCGCGATGACGGAGTATGAGGGACGACTGGTGCCCGCCACAACCGTCATTGCGAGCGTAGCGAAGCAATCCAGGGGCCAAGGCAAAGGTCCCCTTAGCGAGGATGTTGAGCGACAACGGCGATCAAGTGTTCAGCCGCTTTTGGCCTAAACCATCCCCTTGCCAGCATCAGACCCCTGCCGGCGCTGGCGCGCCTGCAGCACCAAGATCACCGACAGTGCGGCGAAGATCACCACGAAGGACACCGCGGAGGTCAGCGTGCCCAGCGCGTAGATGTCGGGCTTGGTCACCGTCGTCGTCAGGCCCTGCAATTCCAATGGCAAGGTGTTCACCGAGCCGATGGCCTGGCTCGAACGGGCGAGTTCATCCCAGGACAGCGTGAAGCCGAACAGGCCGATGCCGACGACCGACGGCAGGATGATCGGCAGCACGACGTGGCGGAAGGTCTGCCAGGGGGTGGCGCCGAGGTCGCGGGCGGCTTCTTCGAGGCGGCCGTCGAAGCGGTTGAAGATCGCGAACATGATCAGCAGGCCGAACGGCAATGTCCAGGTCAGGTGCGCCCCCAAGCCCGAGGTGAACAGGCCCATCGCGGTGGTGTGACCCTCCGCCAGCCAGCCCAGGCCGTAATCGGCGGCGTGCTTGTTGATGAAATCGTCGATCAGGCGGAATTCCAGCGCAATGCCGAGCGAGGTGATGATCGAGGGCATGATCAGGCTCGCGATCGCCGTATAGAAAACAATCGAGGCGCCGCGGAACGGCTTTCGGAATGCCATGCCGGCGGCGACCGACAGCACCACGGTGATGACCATCACCACGAGGCCGAGCGCCAGCGAGCGCTTGAAGGCGGCGCCGATGTCGACGATGCCGCCGCCGGAAAACACTTTTCCGAACCAGGTCAGCGACACGCCGTTCATCGGGAACGTCAGACCACCGTCGGGGCCCTGGAACGACAGGATGTAGATCGCGATCATCGGGCCGTACAGGAACAGCACATAGGCCGTGAAGAACAGCGCGAGGATGTAGAAGGAGCGGGGGCGCTTGTCTCCCATCTCTCAGAGCTCCTTGCGCACGTCGACGATCCGCGTCAGCGCGGAGATGATGATGATGGTGATGCCGAGCAGGATCACGGCGTTGGCCGCGGCGGCGGGGAACTGCAGCGCCGACAGGCGCGCCTCGATGATCTTGCCGGCGGAGGCGATCTGCTGGCCGCCCATCACGCCGATGGTGACGAAATCGCCCATCACGATGGTGATGACGAAGATCGAGCCGATCACGATGCCGGGCTTCGACAGGGGAATGACGATGTTGACCAGCGTCTGCCAGCCCGACGCGCCGGCGTCATAGGCGGCCTCGATCAGGCGCTTGTCGATGCGGATCATCGAATTGAAGATCGGCACCACCATGAAGAAGGTGAACAGGTGCACCAGCGCCAGCACCACGGAGAATTCCGAGAACAGCAGCCATTCGATCGGCTTGTTGATGACACCTGCGCCGACGAGCCCCTGGTTGACGAGGCCGTTGCGGCCGAGCAGGGGGATCCAGGCGATCATGCGGATGACGTTGGAGGTCCAGAACGGGATCGTGCACAGCAAAGACAGCACGATCTGCCAGGTCTTGCTGCGGACATGGAAGGCGAGAAAGTAGGCGACCCAGAAGCCGATCATCAAGGTCAGGGCCCAGGTCAGCAGGCACAGCTTCAAGGTCTTCAGATAGGTCTTCAGGATGGTGCACAGCTCGGGCAGGTTGGCGACGCAGCCCTCGAACGTATCGGTGTAGCCGCGGAAGCTGAGCGCCGGAATCATCTCATATTCATTGTAGTCCCAGACGCTGACGATCACGACGAGCACGAGCGGCAGCAGGAAGAACAGCGCGAACACCAGCGTCATCGGCCCCGCTTGCAGCCAGGCGATCGAGCGCGTGGTCATCTTGCGCAGCGTGCTCTGCGCGGGCGCGAGCGTTTCGGGCGAATTGTCGATCGTCACGGCCAAGGGAGATACCTGTCGTCTGGTCGCGAATGCCTTGAGCGGCTGAGAAAATCTGCCGCGCCCACGACCAGCGCGGGCGCGGCAGTAATGGCGGTCACATCAGGCGGCGATGAACTCGTTCCACTTGCGGACCATGTAGTCGTTCTCGTCCATGACGGCGTTCCAGCACACGACGCCGCCCATGCGGTCGTCATAGGAGCCGCCGTCGCGCACCGCGCCGGCCTTCTCCATCAGGGTGCCGTCCGGCGCCTTGATGTCGCTCTTCGCCGGCTTGCCTTCCATCCAGTAGCCCCACTCGTCCTCGGTCATGTTGGCCTTGGCGGTGGAGAGCACGGCCGAGTAGTAGCCCTGGCGGTTGAGATAGGCGCCGGCCCAGCCGGACAGGTACCAGTTGACGAACTCATAGGCCCAGTCGAGCTTCGGGCTGCCGCCGACGGCCTTGGAGACGCAGAAGCCGGAAGCCCAGGAGCGGTAGCCTTCCTTCAGCGGCTGGAAGGTGCAGGCGATGCCCATCGAGCGCACCTTGGTGACGGCCGGCGACCACATCGACTGGATCACCGTCTCGCCCGAAGCCATCAGGTTGACCGACTCGTTGAAGTCCTTCCAGAAGGCGCGGAACTGGCCGGCCTTCTTGGCCTCGGTCAGCACCTTCATGGTCAGGTCGATCTCGGCCTTGGTCATGTTGCCCTTGTCGGCATATTTATATTGGCCGGTCGCCTCGACGACGAGTGCGGCGTCCATGATGCCGATCGAGGGGATGTTGAGGATCGAGGCCTTGCCCTTGAACTCGGGGTTCAGCAGCTCGGCCCAGGAGTTGATGGGACGCTTGATGAGGTCGGGGCGGATGCCGAGCGTGTCGGCGTTGTAGACCGTCGGAATCAGGGTGACGAATTCGGTGGGCGTCGCCGAGAAGGTCTTGGAGTTCGCGCCCTCGAGATACAGCACCTTCCAGGGCGCGGTGCCCTGGCCGCCGATCTTCTTGCCGTTCGGCAGCTCGCCCTTGGTGAACACGGGCGTGATGTTGTTGAACTCCTTGATCTTGCGCGCATCGAGCGGAAAGATGTTGCCCGACGGCACCAGCTTCTTCAGCGAGAAATACTCGGTGTCGAGCACGTCGAACGAGTTCGGCTGGGTGATGACGCGCTTGGTGACGTCGTCGGTCGTCGCCGTGATGTATTCGATCTTGATGCCGGTGTCGGCGAGGCACTTCTTGGCGATCTCGTCGCCCTCGTTCACGGCGGTGCCTAGATAGCGCAGCACCTTCGGATCGGCGGCGTGCACGTAGGGCGCGCTGAGCAGCGTGCCCGTGCCGGCGAGACCGGCGACGCCGGCCGCGCCCTTCAGCAGCGAGCGGCGGCTGATGGGTGTCTTTTTCGATCGATCAGTCATGATCATCTCCTTGATCATCTTCTTGGGATAGAAAACGAGAAAGCGAAATCAGGCGAGAAAATCAGGCCACGAGTTCTGCGGCCGGTGCGGCGGCAGCAGCGGGGCGGGGCGTCAGCGCGTCGGCCTGCGCCGGATTCCAGGTCACGACGACGCGCTCGCCGATCACGTGGGTCTCGGCGTCGAACTCATCGTCGCTGAGCTGGGCCGAAATTTCAGGGCCGCCGTCGGTCGCGACCGCGATCAGCACATACGTGCCCTGATACTCGATCTTGCTGATCGTGCCGGGCACGGCAGGACCGTCGATCGCGGCGTTCGGCGCCTTCAACTGGATGCGGTCGACACGCACGGCGAATGTTTCGCCCTTCAGCGGGATGACGTTGTGGCCGCCGATGAAGCGGGCGGCGAATTCGGTGCGCGGATGGTTGAAGATCTCGCGCGGGCTGCCCTGCTGCTCGATCTTGCCGCCGTTCATCAGCACCACGAGATCGGACAGCGCCATCGCCTCGTCCTGGCCGTGGGTGACGTGGATGAAGGTGAGGCCGAGCTCGCGCTGCAGCCGCTTCAGCTCGGCGCGCATGCGCAGCCGCAGGAACGGATCGAGCGCCGACAAGGGCTCGTCGAGCAGCAGGATCTGCGGCGAGGTGATCAGCGCGCGCGCCAGCGCAACGCGCTGCTGCTGGCCGCCGGAGAGCTGCGCCGGCAGGCGGCCGGCATAGCTCTGCATGTCCACGAGATCGAGCAGCTCGCGCGCCTTGGCATGGCGCTCGGGCTTCGACACGCCCTTCATCTTCAGCGCGAAGGCGACGTTGTCGATCACCGAGAGATGCGGAAACAGCGCGTAGGACTGGAACATCATCGCGGTGCCGCGGCCCGCGGGCGGCAGCTCGGTGACGTTCTTGGCGCCGACGATGATGTCGCCCGAGGTGGCGGACTCATGGCCCGCGATCATGCGCAGGGTCGAGGTCTTGCCGCAGCCGGACGGGCCGAGCAGGCAGCAATAGGAGCCGGCGGGAATCCGCAGGTCGATTGCGTCGACGGCGGTGACGTGACCGTACATCTTCGTCACCTTCACCAGTTCCAAGCTCGCGCCCGCCGCCATCCGCCCTCCACATTCTTTCATCGTGATCGAGATCCGGGCATGACTTATGGTCCGCACGTTCGGGTGCCCGGCTCCCGACCTGCGTGGTGTCTGCAACGGATATGCCAATGACCGGCAGTCGGATTGCCATGTGCATAAGGAGCGCGCGCTCGGGGCGACGCGTATGCAACAGGCCAGCGCAAGCCGCTTGCTCCGGCGGCCGTCCGGCTCACGCCGGGCGCTCCCTTCAAAAAACAGCGGCAACCACGGCGTTGTGGAGGCACTTTGCCCATTCCTGTCTGTGCACCAGGCGTGTGAAGCGGGCGTCGCTGCAATCGATGGTGGCGATGCCGGTCGCGCCGCCGCGTCCCATTCGCCGGTGTCTGCCTATCGATCGAGCGGCCGCTGCTGGCCTGCGCAGCCAAGCGTTGCCTCAATATTAGGCATTAAAGCTTTCCGGAGGCAAGGCGGACTGACGAGTGACGTCGCGTCCCACGGCCGTCGTGTCGTCTGAGTGACGGCTCATGAGCCTAGGCGGCCGCTCTCTGCCGCGATCTCAGTCTTACCCTCCCCCTCCAGGGGAGGGTGACAGCGGGGCTGGCCTCCGCGCTGCCGCCGCAGAGGCGCAGACGCGCGACAGGCTGCTTGATGTGACGTTCCAGCTAGCGCAACCTTGTCCCCAGCTTGGCGTGCGCCGCCGCCATCAGCATGCGCTCGGCGATGCCGCGCAACTCGGCGATCCCGATGCGATCGGTTTCGGCAAAGACCTCGTAGGAATCGGTCACGATGGGAAACCAGCGATAGAAGCGCGCCTCCTCGAACAGCACGCGGGCGGCGGCTTCGATCTCGGCGGGCGAAGGTGCAGGGTACTGCATGCGCGTCGGCCGCCGGTTCGATCAGTGATGATCGGTGTGATCGGGCAGAGTGAGGCCGAACACCCTGACGAGATCGGCGACCTGCTGCGGTGACAGGTGGCGGGGATTGAGCCCGCGCAGCAGCAGATAGAGTTTGGCCGTCTCCTCCAGCTCCTCCATCGCGAACACTGCGGCCTCTAGCGTATCGCCGGACACGACGGGGCCGTGATTGGCCAGCAGCACCGAGGCATATTTGCCGGCGAGCCCCTTGATCGCGTCGGCCACGGCGGGATCGCCGGGGCGATGATAGGGCACCAAAGCGGTCTGACCGCAGCGCATCAAATAATAAGGTGTCAGCGGCGGGAGCGCGGCGCGCGGGTCGATCTCCGGCAGCATCGAGAGCGCGACCGAATGCGTCGAGTGCAGATGCACCACGGCGCGCGCGGCCTCGCGGGTCTGGTACAGCGCCGTATGCAGCGGCACCTCCTTGGTCGGAGCGTCGCCGGACGCCAGCCTGCCGTCAGCATCGAGCCGCGACAGCTTGGCCGGATCGAGGAAGCCGAGCGAGGCGTTGGTCGGCGTCACGAGCCAGCCGCCATCGTCGAGCCGCACGCTGATGTTGCCGGACGAGCCCGGCGTCAGCCCACGCTCGAACAGCGAGCGGCCGAACCGGCAGATGGCCTCGCGAATCGCAGTGTCCGCCACGGAGTCTTCCTCGTTCCCTCGATGCCTTGTCTCACGCTTTGGCAGCGTGGCCAAGCCGTGATACCCAGGGACGAACCGGGCCAACCGGACCTGTCCAGGAAACGCTTCGAGGATCTGCCGCATGTCGTCGCCATCGCAATTGAACGTCGCCGTGATCGGGCTCGGCTCCATGGGCTATGGCATGGCGACCTCGCTCAAGCGCGCCGGCTTTGCGGTGACCGGATGCGATGTCTCGGCGGATGCGGTGGCCCGCTTCGTGGCCGAGGGCGGCAAGGGCGCGAAGAGCCCGGCTGAGGCAGCCGCGGGCGCCGACATCGTCGTGAGCGTCGTCGTCAATGCGGCGCAGACCGAAGCCATCCTGTTCGGCCCCTTCGGCGCCGCAGAGACGATGCCGAAGGACGCCGTGTTCGTGTCCTCCGCGACCATGGACCCGGACGTCGCGCGCCGCCTCGCCAGGCAGCTCGAGGCGACCGGCCGGCATTATCTCGATGCGCCGATCTCCGGCGGCGCGCAGCGCGCCGCGCAGGGCGAACTGACCATCCTGGCCTCGGGCAGCGCGGCGGCGTTTGCCAAGGCGCGTCCGGCGCTGGATGCGATGGCGGCCAAGCTTTATGAGCTCGGCGATGAAGCGGGCCAGGGCGCCGCGTTCAAGATGATCAACCAGCTGCTTGCCGGCGTGCACATCGCCGCCGCCAGCGAGGCGATCGCGTTCGCCGCCAAGCAGGGGCTCGATATCAGGAAGGTCTATGAGGTCATCACCGCCTCGGCCGGCAATTCCTGGATGTTCGAGAACCGCATGCCGCATGTGCTCGATGGCGACTACACGCCGCGCAGCGCGGTCGAGATCTTCGTCAAGGACCTCGGCATTATCCAGGACATGGCGCGCACTCACCGCTTCCCTGTGCCGGTCTCGGCCGCGGCGCTGCAGATGTTCCTGATGACGGCGGCCGCCGGCATGGGCCGTGACGACGATGCCTCGGTGGCGCGGATGTACGCCCAGGTCACCGGCACGACGCTGCCGGGCTCTTCCAAGTAACTTTGCAAGTAACAGCACGGATTGTCACGCCATGCCGCGCTTCGCCGCCAATCTCTCGATGATGTTCACCGAGCATCCGTTCCTCGACCGCTTCGCCGCCGCCGCCAAGGCCGGCTTCACCGCGGTCGAGTTCCTGTTTCCCTATGATCATCCCGTCGAGGAGGTCGGCAAGCGCCTGCATGGCAACGGCCTGACGCAGGCGCTGTTCAACCTGCCGCCCGGCAATTGGGACGCGGGCGAGAAGGGCTTTGCGGCGCTGCCTCAGCGCTTCGACGATCTGAAAGCAAGCCTGGAGACGGCGCTGCCCTATGCCAAGGCGACCGGCGTGAAGCGGCTGCACATGATGGCCGGCATCGCCGACCGCCACGATGCGAAGGCGGTGGAGGCTTACTACAAATCGGTGGCCTGGGCGGCGGAGTTCTTTGCGCCGCATGGCCTCGACGTCGTGATCGAGCCGATCAATCCGCGCAACGTGCCGGGCTATTTTCTCAATGACTTCGGCTTTGCCGGCGATCTGATCCGCGAGCTTAAAATCCCCAATCTCAAGCTGCAGTTCGACATCTATCACTGCCAGATCATCCATGGCGACGTCACGATGCGGCTGCGCGAGATGATGGACATCACGGGCCATATCCAGATCGCCAGCATTCCCTCGCGCAACGAGCCCGATGGCGAGGAGCTGAACTATCCGTTCCTGTTCGGAGAGCTTGACCGGCTCGGCTATGCCTGCTTCGTCGGCTGCGAATACAATCCGCGCGGCCGCACCGAGGACGGGCTCGGCTGGTTCGAAGCCTACAAGGGAGTGAAGCCGTGACCTTGAAGCTCGGCTGCATCGCCGACGACTACACCGGCGCCTCCGACCTCGCCAACACGCTGACTCGCGCCGGCCTGCGTACCGTGCAGACCATCGGCGTGCCCGCCGCCGACCTCGCCTTGCCCGAGGTCGATGCCGTCGTGGTCTCGTTGAAGAGCCGCTCGATCGAGGCGTCGCTCGCGGTGGCCCGCTCGCGCGAGGCCGACGCCTGGCTGCGCGCGCGTGGCGCTGACCATGTCTTGTTCAAGATCTGCTCGACCTTCGACTCCACCGACGCCGGCAATATCGGTCCGGTCATGGACGCGCTGGCGGGTGATGCCGGTGACGGCATCGTGCTCGTGACCCCTGCGTTCCCCGAGACCAAGCGTACCGTCTATCAGGGCAATCTGTTCGTCGCCGGCGTGCCGTTGAATGAGAGCCCGCTGAAGGATCATCCGCTCAACCCGATGCATGACGCCAATCTGGTGCGCGTGCTCGCAAGGCAGAGCCGCCGCAAGATCGGCCTGGTCGATCTCGCCGCGGTGGTGCACGGACCCGAAGCGATCAGCCACCGACTCGCCGAACTGGCGGGGCAGGGCATCGGCGCAGCCATCGTCGACGCCGTGTTCGACGCCGATCTGACCGCGATCGGCGCGGCGGCCTTGCAGCACAAGGTCTCGGTCGGTGCCTCCGGCATCGGGCTCGGGCTGGCGCGGGCGCTGGTCGAGGCCGGGCACGGGCCTGCGCATGGCCTCGGCCATCACCACGACGCGCCGGTCGGCGGCCTCGCGGCGTGCCTGGCCGGCAGTTGTTCGCAAGCCACTCTGCAGCAGATCGCGCAGGCCGAGACGATCATGCCGGTCTTGCATCTCGACGCCGCGGGCCTGGTCGCCGGCCCCGACGAGGCGCGGCGGGCGCTCGCCTGGGCGCGCGAGCGTATCGGCAAGGGCCCGGTGCTGATTGCCTCCAGCGCGACGCCGGATCAGGTCAGCGCGCTGCAGGCGAGGCACGGCCGCGAGGCCGCGGGACACGCCATCGAACAGGCGATGGCCGATCTCGCGGAGGGACTGATCGAGGCCGGTGTGCGGCGGCTGATCGTCGCCGGCGGCGAGACCTCCGGCGCGGTCGTTGACCGGCTCAGGATTCCCGGCTTCCTCGTCGGGCCGGAGATCGCCGCGGGCGTCCCCGTGCTGCGCGCGATCGGCGCTCAGGGTGAGATGCTGCTGGCGCTGAAGTCCGGCAATTTCGGCGGACCAACATTCTTTGCCGACGCGCTGGGGTTGATGCGCTAGCGGTCGCATCGATGCGTTCCGGATTTCGGAACGCCGCGCGGGATCGCAAGGCCATCTGCATCATCCGTGAGCCCTCGAACGGTGCGGTCACATGCCGTGCCTCGATAAGCATCGGAGCGCACACAGAAAATGCAGAAGAATCTCGCGTGTGGAGCGCAAAGACACCCGTAAATTAACGGAGTAGAGGGACCTCACCTCTATACCACCCCTATGGGACCGCGGCGTGATGGGTCCTTCTGTGGGTAGGGCAATGAAACTGAATCGGATCGGCTACAAACTCGGACTCGCCGGCGCCATCGGCGCCACGCTCGCGGTCGGCATGATCGCCAACCAGATGATGGCCGAGAGAGCCGTCGGCCAGGCCAACCAGCAGGCGGAGCGCGCGCGGCGCGTGGTCGAGAGCGTGTTGTCCGCCAGCATCAACATGCAGCAGACCCAGCTCGGCGGCCGCTCGGCGCGGCTGGCGCGGGCGACGACCGATGCCGAAAAGGCGGCCGCCGACATTCAGCAGTTCTCGACCGCGATGGTCGCCGACATCGACGCAGCCCTCACCAACGTCTCGACATCCGAGGATCGGGCCCGGCTGACCCGGCTCAAGGAGCTGATGACGAACTATGCCGCCGGTGCGGTCGATCTCGCCGAGGCGCAGAAGAAGCTGCTGACGCAGATCGAGAAGCGCAGTGCGGTGTCCAACGACTGGAACACCAGCCTGAAGGCGCTGCTCGCCTCGCCGGCGCTGCCGAACCTCGCTTTTCGCGAGCGGGTCGAGCGTCAGCTTCACGCCGCCGACGCCAAGCTGAACTACATGCGTTCGCAGGCGTGGCGCTTCGGCATGACCGGCGACGCCGCGACCATCGCGACCGTGAAGCAGACCGTGCCCGGGCTGAAGAGCTCGCTGACCGATGCGCGCATGCTGGCCGACGATCGCGAGGTCCAGGCCACGATCGTCAAGCTCAACGGACTCGCGTCCGACTTCGTCGCGGCGAATGACGAGGTGGTGAAGACCGAGGGGATCAAGGAAGCCGTGCTGCGCGACCGCACGCTGGTCTATCTCGGCGAGGCCGGCCAGCTGATGAATGCGGCGATCCAGGACGCCCGCGCGCGCAATGCCAAGGCCAGGTCCGACGCCGACCAGGTGGCCGCGCAGGCGAGCCGCATCACGCTGATCGTCGGTCTCGCCGTTCTGTTGTCGGTGATCGCATCGGTCGTGTTCTCGTTCCTCGGCATCGCGCGACCGCTGACGCGGCTCAATGCGGCGCTCGGCGAGATGGCCCGCGGCCGTCTCGACATCGTCATCCCCGGCGCGACGCGCGGCGACGAGATCGGCGATCTCGCCAAGACCGTGACGGTGATCCAGAGCAATGCCGAGGAGAAGGCGCGCGCCGAGGCCGAGGAGAAGAACGCGCAGGACGCGGTCGCCGCGCGCCAGCGCAAGGCCGACATGCAGCGGCTGGCCGAGCAGTTCGAGGCGGCGGTCGGCGAGATCGTGAACACGGTGTCGTCGGCGTCGAGCCAGCTCGAACAGTCCGCGACGACCTTGACCCAGGCGGCGACGCGCTCGCAGGGCCTGACCACGGCGGTCGCCTCGGCATCCGAGGAAGCCACCACCAACGTGCAGTCGGTGGCGTCGGCGACCGAGCAGATGGCCTCGTCGGTGACCGAGATCAGCCGCCAGGTGCAGGAATCCGCGCGCATCGCCAACGATGCCGTCGGCCAGGCCCGCACCACCACCGGCCGCGTCAGCGAGCTGTCGAAAGCCGCGACGCGCATCGGCGACGTCGTCGAGCTCATCAACACCATCGCGGGCCAGACCAACCTGCTGGCGCTCAACGCCACCATTGAGGCGGCGCGCGCCGGTGATGCCGGCCGCGGCTTCGCGGTGGTTGCCTCCGAAGTTAAGGCGCTGGCCGAGCAGACCGCGAAGGCGACCGGCGAGATCGGCCAGCAGATCTCCAGCATCCAGGCCGCGACGCAGGAGTCGGTCGGCGCCATCAGGGAGATCTCCTCAACCATCGAGAAGCTCTCCGAAATCTCCTCGACCATCGCGGCGGCGGTCGAAGAGCAGGGCGCGGCGACGCAGGAAATCTCGCGCAACGTCCAGCAGGCCGCGCACGGCACCCAGCAGGTGTCGTCCAACATCGCCGATGTCGAGCGCGGCGCGGCCGAGACCGGCTCGGCCTCGGCGCAGGTGCTCGCGGCGGCGCAAGCATTGTCCGGCGACAGCAGCCGTCTCAAGCGGGAGGTCGCGAGCTTCCTCGGCTCGGTTCGGGCCGCGTAGTCCGGCGCATCGAAGCATTTAACCGAATGACAAAGGCCGGGGCACCACCCCGGCCTTTGCTTTGTCTGACGTGGCCGATACGCCCGTAATTGTCCGTGCTTCGCGTCAATCTGCCGCAGCAGTCCACTCGGTTTCCCGTAAATGCCCGGACGGCGGCGTTAAGCTTTTCCCTACACGCGAGTTCCAATTTGCCAATGTTAAACTTGTGCACATTGGCGCGGCGTCCTCGCTCTCGACCAGGTTTCGGCAGCGCCTCAGCGGAAAAGCGAACAATGAAGTTCAATCGCATCGGATATAAGCTGGGGCTCGCCGGTCTGGCCGGCATGCTGCTGGCGATCGCGGCCCTGGTCAATCAGCAGATGTCGCAGAGCGTGGTTGATGAGGCCACCCGAAATTCGGACCGTCAGCTCGCGATCCGCAAGCTCGCTTTGACGGCGGATGCCGAACTGCGCAGCCTGCAACTCGCCAATCGCGGCGTGCGGCTGGCGCGCAGCACGGCCGAGGTCGACAAGCTCCTCGACGAGGAGAACAAGATCGAGGCGCGCATGAGGGCCGACCTCCAGTCTGCGCAGACCACGGCCCTCCGTCCGGCCAGCAAGGAGCGCTTCGGCAAGATCCTGACCCTTGCAGGCGACTACAAGAAGGGCGCCGATGAGATCGTCCGCATGCAGAAGGATCTCATCGCGACCAACGCGCTGCGCGACACGCAGGCGGCCGAGTGGATCAAGCAGTTCGATCTGCTGATCAAGCTGCCCGCGCTGAAGGAGGCCGCCGATGCAACGGCGGTCGAGCGCGACCTGCATGAGCTCAACGGTGTGGGCACCGCGATCCGCACCAATGCCTGGCGCTATCTGGCCACGGGCGACGTGAAGTCGAAGGACGGCATGATCGCCCGCGCCAAGGAGCTCGATCAGAGCTTCGTCCAGATCACCGCAAGGGTGCCGCCGGCGGTGAAGCCGGAAATCGAGAAGCTGCGCGTCGATCTCAAGGCCTACATTGAGTCGTCGACCAAGGCAGCCTCGCTCGAAGAAGCCAAGACGAAGCTGCTGACTGAGAAGATGTTCCCGGTTGCCGACGAGGCCGGCAAGCTGATGACCGAGGCCGTTCAGGCCGCCGACAAGTTCTCGAAGGAAGCGAAGGAGCAGGCGCAGGCGGCGGAGGAGAGCGCGTCGCGCATCAACCTCGCGCTCTCGGTGGTCCTCGTGCTCGTGCTCGTCGGCTCCGTGACGTTCGGCTTCCTCGGCATCTCCCGTCCGATCGTCGCGCTCAACGGCGCGCTCGGCCGTATGGCGTCCGGCGATCTCGACATCCAGATTCCCGGCGCCAGCCGCGGCGACGAGGTCGGCGACATGGCCAAGAACGTCGTCGTCATCCGCGAGAATGCCGAGGCCAAGGCGCGCGCCGAGGCCGAGCAGAAGGCGCAGGCGGACGCGATCGCCGCGGAGCAGCGCAAGCGCGACATGCACAATCTGGCTGACTCGTTCGAACGCTCCGTCGGCCAGATCATCGAGACCGTCTCCTCGGCCTCGACCGAGCTGGAGGCGTCCGCGGGCTCGCTGACCCATACTGCCGAACGCTCGCAGCAGATGGCCGTGACCGTGGCGGCGGCCTCCGAGGAGGCGTCGACCAACGTCCAGTCGGTGGCTTCGGCGACCGAGGAGCTGTCGTCCTCGGTCAACGAGATCAGCCGTCAGGTACAGGAATCGGCCCGCATGGCCACCGAGGCCGTCAGCCAGGCGCGCCAGACCAATGACAAGGTCAGCGAGCTGTCGAAGGCGGCGGCGCGGATCGGCGACGTCGTCGAGCTGATCAACACCATCGCCGGACAAACCAACCTGCTCGCGCTCAACGCGACCATCGAGGCGGCGCGCGCCGGCGAGGCCGGCAAGGGCTTCGCCGTCGTCGCCACCGAGGTGAAGGCGCTGGCCGAGCAGACCTCCAAGGCGACCGGCGAGATCGGTCAGCAGATCTCTAGCATCCAGGCGGCGACGCAGGAGTCGGTCAACGCCATCCGGACGATCTCGGGCACCATCGAGCGGCTGTCGGAGATCTCGTCGACGATCGCGGCCGCGGTCGAAGAGCAGGGCGCGGCGACGCAGGAGATCTCCCGCAACGTCCAGCAGGCCGCGCAGGGCACCCAGCAGGTCTCGTCCAACATCACCGAAGTGCAGCGCGGCGCCAGCGAGACCGGCACCGCCTCCTCGCAGGTGCTGTCGGCGGCGCAGACGCTGTCGACCGACAGCAACCGTCTGAAGCTCGAAGTCGGCCGCTTCCTGCAGACGGTGCGGGCCGCGTAAGCCAGCCGGCTTCGTCACGGCACTCGAGATCCAAGCGGCCGCAGGCGAAAGCCTGCGGCCGCCGTCGTTTGGCGGCGAGCGAGCTAGGGTCCTGGATGCCTTGCGCGCCGGTCGCTCGGGCTGTCCGCAATTCTACGGACCCCTTACTTAAGTCTTTCTAGAACTCTGAATTCGAAATTAGTTCCCGACGGGAACATTTTTTCTGCGGACGGAAACGGACGTTCCAGCCTCAGAGTTCAGAAGGCAGTTGACCACATGATGAAGCTCAATCGCATCGGCTATAAATTGGGGGCGGCCGGACTTGCCGGCGTTCTCCTGTCCATCGGCATGTTGTTCAATCAGCAATCGGGGCAGGGCGCGGTCGAAGCGGCGATCAAGGCGGCCGAGACGCAGAATACGATCCGCAAGAACGTGCTGATGACGGATGCGGATCTGCGCAATCTGCAGCTTGCGAACCGCGGCGTGCGCATGTCGAAGACCGCCGCCGAGGTCGACGGCTTTCTGAACGAGGAGCAGCAGGCCGTCGCCAAGATCGGCAAGAATCTCGACACAGCCATCGCGCTCGCGCAACGGCCGGAAAACAAGGAGAGGCTCGGCAAGATCAAGTCTCGTGTGCTGGACTACATGCAGGCCGCCGAGGACTTGGCCCGGTTGCAGAAGCTGATTCTCTCGATGCAGGAGACCCGCAACGTCGTCTCCGGCGATTGGCGCAAGCAGATCGATGCGCTGCTCGGATCTGCCGCGGTGAAGAACGCCGCGGAGGGGGCCGAGATCGAGAAACATGTCTATGCCGCCGACTCCGCGATGACCTCGGTGCGCGCCGCGGCGTGGCGCTTTGCAGCCACCGGCGAGCCCGCGCTCAAGGATGAGATCACCAAGCGTTTGAAGATGGCCGGCGACGAATTGGCGTCGGTGTCTCCGAAGCTGCCGGCATCGGCTCAGGCCGATATCGAAAGGCTGCGCGGTCTGCTCAAGAGCTATGGCGACTCGGTGGCGCAGACGGTCGCCGCGGAGGAAAACAAGAACAAGAGCGTGCTGGAAAAGGCGCGCCCGGCCGCTGCCGAAGCGACCAAGCTAATGGTCGAGGCCATCGCGTCGGCCGAGAAGCTCGCCGCCGAAGCCAAATCCTCGGCCGACACGGAGCTCGAAAGCGCGGGCCGGCTGGCGCTGCTGCTGTCCGGCGTGATGCTGCTCGTGCTGGCAGGCTCGGTCGCCTTCGGCTTCCTGGGCGTGGCCCGCCCGATCACGCGCCTCGACGGCGCGCTCGGCCGGATGGCCTCGGGCGACATCAATATCAGCATTCCCGGCTCTAACCGCGGCGACGAGATCGGCGACATGGCCAAGAACGTTGTCGTGATCCGCGAGAATGCCGAAGCCAAGGCACGCGAGGAGGCCGAAGCCAAGGCCATCGCCGACCACAAGGCGGCCGAGCAGCGCAAGCGCGACATGTATCAGCTCGCCGATGCCTTCGAGGCGTCGGTCGGCCAGATCATCGGCACGGTGTCATCCGCCTCGAATGAGCTCGAAGCTTCGGCGAAGACGTTGACCTCGACAGCCGAGCGCTCGCAGCAGCTCGCCATCACCGTGGCCTCGGCGTCGGAGGAAGCGTCCACCAACGTGGCGTCGGTGGCGTCCGCGACCGAGGAGCTGTCGTCCTCCGTCACCGAGATCAGCCGCCAGGTGCAGGAATCCGCGCGCATGGCGGTCGGCGCCGTCGAGGAGGCGCGTCGCACCAACGAGCAGGTCAGCGAGCTGTCCAAGGCCGCCGCGCGCATCGGCGATGTCGTCGAGCTGATCAACACCATCGCCGGCCAGACCAACCTGCTGGCGCTCAACGCCACCATCGAGGCGGCGCGCGCGGGCGAAGCGGGCCGCGGCTTTGCGGTCGTCGCCACCGAGGTGAAGGCGCTGGCGGAGCAGACCTCGAAGGCCACCGGCGAGATCGGTCAGCAGATCGCCGGCATCCAGGCCGCGACCCAGGAATCGGTCAACGCGATCCGGGCGATCTCCGGCACGATCGAGAAGCTGTCGGAAATCTCGTCGGCCATCGCGGCGGCGGTCGAGGAGCAGGGCGCGGCGACGCAGGAGATTGCGCGCAACGTGCAGCAGGCGGCAGCCGGCACCGAGCAGGTTTCGTCCAACATCACCGACGTGCAGCGCGGCGCGACCGAGACAGGATCAGCCTCCTCGCAGGTGCTGTCCGCGGCGCAGATGCTGTCCGGTGACAGCAACCGCCTCAAGACGGAAGTCGAGCGCTTCCTGGGGACGGTGCGGGCGGCTTGATCAAAGCGCGCCTGCGATGATGCGAAGGGCGTGGCCACTGGCCGCGCCCTTTTTATTTTGAGCCGAGCTCGTAGCGGACCGCTGCTCCGGCGCGACACGTGTGGCTCCTCTGGAGCTCCGTATTCTCCCGGAGGGAGTCCTACGGATCACAGTTAATACAATCGTCGTGGTGATCGAGAGACATTGACCGGGTTCCGCCAATGATGCCGGTGAGCGCTTTTCTTGCGGCTAGACAGCCGTTGCAGCGACTCATGGCTCTGATGAGGTCTTCGATGTCGCTGTTGTCCCGCTTTCGCGTTCTCACCAAGATTCTTGCCATCGTCGTGTTGATGGCGGCCGTCGCCGGCATCATCAGCTGGTTCGCCATCAGCGCGCTGGAGAACGTTGCCGAAGGCGCTGCCGCAATGAAATCCGCGGCTAATCGCGCCCTGATGGCCGCGCGCGTCAACCAGAACGTGGTTGCATTGAATCGCGCTGAATTCCGCGCGGCGCTCGATCCCCGCTCGGAGAACCGCGAGGCGGCACTCAAGGCCGTAGAGGAGCAGCGCAAGCTGTTCGTCGAGCGCCTCGATGAGGTCGCCAAGACCAAGGACGATCAGGCGCGCGCGATGATCCCCGACGTCCGCGTACTGTACGACGAATACGTCAAGAGCATGGAGGAGACCTTCCGCGTCGTCACCGCAGCCAAGGACATGCAGCTCAACGAGCAGACCGAGAGAATGCGCGATGCCGCGATGAAGAGCCGCGCCAATTCCGAGAAGCTGCAATTCAAGGTCGCCGAGGTCGCCAACCGGTTGAATGCGCGCGTCGAGAATCTCGCCAAGGCGGCCGAGGAGGAGTACGAGAAGACCGCGCGCATGCTGGTCACGGTGGCGCTCGTCGGCATCGCGCTCGGCCTGACGCTGGGTTTCGTCATCGGTCAATACGGCATTGCCAAGCCGATGCGGGCGCTGGTCGCCGTGCTGCAGCGCATGGCCAAGGGCGAAGAGGTTGCAATCTCCGGCGAGGGACGCGGCGACGAGATCGGTGAGACCGCCCAGGCTGTCAACGAGATCAAGATCATGCTGGCCGAGAAGGCGAAGCAGGAGGCCGAGGCCAAGGTCGCCATGGACAAGATGATGGCCGAGAAGCGCCGCGCCGAGATGCACCAGATGGCCAACGGCTTCGAGCAGGCCGTCGGCCAGATCGTCGACACCGTCTCGCATGCCTCGACCGAGCTCGAAGCGTCAGCGACCTCGCTGAGCTCGACGGCGTCGCGCTCGCAGACGCTGGCGACCACCGTCGCCGCCGCATCCGAGGAAGCCTCGACCAACGTTCAGTCGGTTGCGTCCGCGACCGAGGAGATGTCATCCTCCGTCAGCGAAATCAGTCGCCAGGTGCAGGAATCCGCGCGCATCGCGAGCGATGCCGTCGATCAGGCGCGCCGCACCAATGAGCGGGTCGGCGAATTGTCGAAGGCGGCAACGCGCATCGGCGACGTCGTCGAGCTGATCAATACGATCGCCGGCCAGACCAATCTGCTGGCACTCAACGCCACCATCGAGGCGGCGCGCGCCGGCGAAGCCGGCCGCGGCTTCGCGGTTGTCGCTTCCGAAGTGAAGGCGCTCGCCGAACAGACGGCCAAGGCCACCGGCGAGATCGGCCAGCAGATCGGCAGCATCCAGGCGGCGACCCAGGAGTCTGTCGGTGCCATCAGGGAGATTTCCGGCACCATCGAGAAGCTGTCTGAAATCTCCTCGGCCATCGCCGCGGCGGTCGAGGAGCAGGGTGCTGCAACGCAGGAGATCTCGCGCAACATCCAGCAGGCCGCGATCGGCACGCAGCAGGTGTCGGCGAACATCGCCGAGGTCAGGCGCGGGGCCGGCGACACCGGCTCGGCCTCGTCGCAAGTGCTGTCGGCCGCGCAGATGCTGTCGAGCGACAGCAATCGTCTGAAGCTCGAGGTCGGCCGCTTCCTGGAGACGGTGCGCGCCGCCTGATCGCCAGGACATCGGCATTCCTTCAACGAAGGGCGTGGCCACCGGCGACGCCCTTCGTTCTTCGAGCAGCTTGCGAGTACCGCCCAGGCGGACGCCCATCGAGCGTCGTTCGCCCCCCCCCCCACCCCCGCGGTTTCCCGGACGGAATTCTACGGCGCGCAATTTTAATCAATTTACGGTGCGCGCGACATCAGACTGGCTCGGTTCCACATCCGCCGATGGTGCCGGATAGACGCGTGTTGGCACGGTTCGACCGTTCCTCGTCTGCCGCATCAGAAAGCTCCGACGAGGTCATCGATGTCGCTCCTGTCTCGCTTTCGCGTGCTCACCAAGATCCTCGCTATCGTCGTGCTGATGGCCGCCGTGGCCGGCACGATCAGCTGGTTCGCCATCGACGCGCTGGCGACAGTGGCGGAAGGCGCAGTGGCGATGAAGGCGGCAGCCAACCGCGCGCTGCTGGCCGCACGCGTCAATCAGAACGTCATCGCCTTGAACCGCGCCGAATTCCGTGCCGCGATCGACCCGCGCAATGAGAACCGCGAAGCCGCGCTGAAGGTCGTCGAGGAGCAGCGCAAGCTGTTCGCCGAGCGCCTCGACGAGGTCGCCAAGACAAAGGACGATCAGGCCCGCGCCATGATCCCCGATGTCCGCGCGCTCTACGAGGAGTACGTCAAGGGCATGGAGGAGACGTTCCGCGTCATCACCGCCGCCAAGGACATGCAGCTCAACGAGCAGACCGAAAAGATGCGCGACGCTGCGATGAAGAGCCGCGCCAATTCCGAGAAGCTGCAATTCAAGATCCGCGATGTGGCGGACCGCCTGAACGCACGCGTCGACAATCTCGCCAAGGCGGCTGACGAGCAGTATCAGCAGACCTCGCGCATGCTGATCATCGTCGCGGGTCTCGGCATCGTGATGGGCCTCGTGCTCGGCTTCGTCATCGGGCAGTACGGCATCGCCAGGCCGATGCGGGCGCTGGTCGCCGTGCTGCAGCGCATGGCCAAGGGCGAGGATGTCGCGATCTCCGGCGAGGGGCGCGGCGACGAGATCGGCGAGACCGCGCAGGCCGTGAATGCGATCAAGGTCATGTTGGCCGAGAAGGCGAAGCAGGAGGCCGAAGCCAAGATCGCGATGGACAAGATGATGGCCGAGAAGCGCCGCGCCGAGATGCACCAGATGGCCGATGGCTTCGAGCAGGCGGTCGGGCAGATCGTCGGCACCGTGTCGCATGCCTCGACTGAACTGGAAGCCTCGGCGACTTCACTGAGTTCGACCGCGGCGCGCTCGCAGACGCTGGCGACGACGGTCGCTGCCGCGTCGGAGGAAGCCTCGACCAACGTGCAATCGGTCGCGTCGGCCACGGAGGAGATGGCCTCTTCCGTCAGCGAGATCAGCCGGCAGGTACAGGAATCCGCACGCATGGCGAGCGATGCCGTCGAGCAGGCGCGCCGCACCAACGATCGCGTCGGAGAACTGTCGAAAGCGGCAAGCCGTATCGGCGACGTCGTCGAGCTGATCAACGCCATCGCCGGACAGACGAACCTCTTGGCGCTCAATGCCACCATCGAAGCGGCGCGCGCCGGCGAGGCGGGACGCGGCTTCGCGGTCGTCGCCTCCGAGGTCAAGGCGCTCGCCGAGCAGACTGCGAAAGCAACCGGCGAGATCGGCCAGCAGATCGGCAGCATCCAGTCGGCGACTCAGGAGTCCGTCGGCGCCATCCGGGAAATCTCCGGCACCATCGAAAGGCTGTCGGAGATTTCCTCGGCGATCGCCGCCGCTGTCGAAGAGCAGGGTGCCGCAACCCAGGAGATCTCGCGCAATATCCAGCAGGCGTCGATCGGCACCCAGCAGGTGTCGTCGAACATCGCCGAGGTGCAGCGCGGCGCCAGCGAGACCGGTACGGCCTCGTCGCAGGTGCTCTCGGCAGCGCAGATGCTGTCCGGCGACAGCAACCGGCTGAAGGTCGAGGTCGATCGCTTCCTCGATACGGTACGCGCGGCCTGATCGCCGCGCGTCCTTGGTACTGGCTCGGCGCGCGGCCGTGAGGTCGCGCGCGGCTCTGCACCTCCGTGGGCCTAAAGGCCGGTTAATTCGGTTCCATACCGGGCAACTACGATCCCGAATGTTAATGATCGTTTTAATGCCTTCTGGCCAATTGTTCGTAGTTCCCAGTCAACCGTCGCTGCCTGCCCACCGCAGGGGCTTCTACCGCCTTAGAGGACTCGTATGCTCTCGTTTCTGATGAACATGAAGACGTCGCGCAAGCTCGGCGCGGGCTTCCTCCTGACGATCATCGTCTCGGTCGTCGCCAGCTTCATCACCTGGCAGAACCTGAGCACGCTGGCGCAGAACAACGCCTGGACCGTTCACACCTATCAGGTCATCGACCAGACCAAGGCGCTGGTCTCCGCGATGGTCGACGCCGAAACCGGCGTGCGCGGCTTCCTGGTCGGCGGCACCGACAATTTCCTCGAGCCCTACAAGAACTCCGACGCCGCCTTCAAGAAGGCGCTGACCGAGGTAAAGCAGCTGACCTCCGACAATCCGGCGCAAGGACGCCGCTTCGACGAGATCGCGAAGGCCGCCGCTGGCTGGCGCCAGGACGTGGCCGAGAAAGAAATCGCGCTGATGCGCAATCCGCAGACGGTGCAGGAGGCGCGCAACCTCGAGGCCTCCGGCGCCGGCAAGAAGTACATGGACGGCCTGCGCGCCCTGGTGAAGGAGGTCATCGACGCCGAAGCCTCGCTGCTGCAGACGCGCGCCGACGCAGCCGACGCCGCTCTGGCCTCGTCGAAGACGGCGATCATGACCGGCGGCATCGTCATGGCTCTGATCGCGGTGCTCTCGCTGCTCGTGATGAATTCAGCCGTGACGCGCGGCATCACCAGCATGACCGCGGCGATGGGACGGCTGGCCAACAATGATCTCAGCGTCGAGATTCCCTATTCCGATCGCCGCGACGAAGTGGGCGAGATGGCCCGGGCCGTGCAGATCTTCAAGGACAACGCGATCCGCGTCCAGGCGCTCGAGGCCGAGCAGAAGGAGACCGAGCGTCGGCAGGCCGAGAACCGCCGCCGCGACATGATGGATCTCGCCGGCCGCTTCGAGCAGACCGTCGGCGACATCGTCAATGCCGTGTCCACCGCGTCGGGCCGGCTGGAAGGCTCCGCCAACACGCTGCGCCGCTCCGCTGAGCGGTCTCAGGAGCTGGCCACCACGGTGAGCTCGGCCTCGGAGCTCGCGTCGAGCAACGTGCAGTCGGTCGCTTCCGCGACCGAGGAGCTGTCCTCGTCGGTCACTGAAATCAGCCGCCAGGTGCAGGAATCCGCACGCATGGCCAATGAAGCCGTGAGCCAGGCGCGGCGCACCAACGAGCAGGTCAGCGAACTGTCCAAGGCCGCCGCGCGGATCGGCGACGTGGTCGAGCTGATCAACACCATCGCCGGCCAGACCAACCTGCTGGCGCTCAACGCCACCATCGAGGCGGCGCGCGCCGGCGAGGCCGGCCGCGGCTTCGCGGTCGTCGCCACCGAGGTCAAGGCGCTGGCCGAGCAGACCTCCAAGGCGACCGGCGAGATCGGCCAGCAGATCTCCGGCATCCAGAGCGCCACTCAGGAGTCGGTCGGCGCCATCAAGGAAATCTCCGGCACCATCGAGCGGCTGTCGGAGATCGCCTCGACCATCGCCGCCGCTGTCGAGGAGCAGGGCGCCGCGACCCAGGAGATTTCGCGCAATGTCCAGCATGCCTCGCAGGGCACCAAGGACGTCTCGACCAACATCATCGAGGTGCAACGCGGCGCCAGCGACACCGGGTCGGCCTCGTCGGAGGTGCTGACCGCGGCGCAGGCGCTGTCGTCCGACAGCAACCGGCTGAAGTCCGAGGTGAGCCGCTTCCTCGACACCGTGCGCGCCGCCTAAGCTCAACTCCCAACTTTCGACAGCAGGGCGTGGCCGCAAGGCCGCGCCCTTTTGCTGTTTGCCGGCAGCTCGCCGGCCCCGACCCATGCGCTCATCGCAGAGGACCCGTGATTTAGCGGGCGTGCCGGGCGATCTTTAACCTACATTAATTCCAAATCGGAGAATGTTCGCACCGTTACAACTTTTTGTTCATCGATATGGAACCTATAACGTGCTCAGCAATCTTCGCATGGTTTTCAAGGTCGGTCTGATCGCTCTTTTGATGGGCGCGGCGATGATCGGCCTGGTCAGCTACATGTCCAGCCAGATGTCGGCCATCGACTTGGCCTATACTGACGTCGTGAAGCGCGTCGATGCTTCAACGGTGCTGCTGGTGCGCACCAGCCGCCGCGCCGAGACCTATCGCGCATCGGCCTTCGAGTTGCTCACGGAGACCACCCCGGCCGGCAATGCGCGCCTGCTCAAGGCGTCGCAGGAGACCGCGAAGCAGGTCGTGGATGCGCTGACGAAGCTGAAGACCGATCTGCCGGAGAAGGCGGCGGGGATCGGCAAGACGGCCGACCTGTTCAACAAGGCGTTCGCCGCATGCGGCCCGGGAATTCAGGCGGCGGCCGCCGCCGATACATTGGAGCTCAACGCCAAGGCCGCCGAGAAGCTGCGCGGCGAATGCAGCGCCGATCTGAAGATCGCCGTCGATCAGGTCCTCGAAGTCGCCCGCGAGGCGATCGAGTTCTCGGAAGCCAAGGCGCGCGAGCAGCATGACAGCGTGATCGCGGGCACGCGTACCACGCTGATCATGGCGGTCATCGCGACCATCCTGGCGATCGGCGCGGCGCTCGCAGCCGGCGTGTTCGGGATTGCCCGGCCGATGCAGGCGCTCGCCGAGGTGCTGCAGCAGATGGCGCGTGGCGAGTCGCCGGCGATGGTCGGCCTCGCGCGCAAGGACGAGATCGGCGACACCGCGCGCGCCGTCGAGGGCGTCGGCAAGATGCTCGCCGAAAAGGCCCGCCTGGAGGCCGAGGCCAAGGTCGAGCAGGATAAGAAGGCCGCGCAGCAGCGCCGGGCCGACATGCAGAGGCTGGCCGACAGCTTCGAGGCTGCCGTCGGCGAGATCATCGAGACGGTCTCGTCGGCATCGACCCAGCTCGAATCCTCCGCCACGTCGCTGTCGTCGAGCGCGGGCCGTTCCAGGCAACTGGCCACCACGGTCGCAGCCGCCTCCGAGGAAGCCTCCACCAACGTGCAGTCGGTGGCGTCGGCGACCGAGCAGCTGTCGTCGTCGGTGACCGAGATCAGCCGCCAGGTGCAACAGTCGGCGCGGATGGCGGGCGAGGCCGTTGGTCAGGCCCGCTCGACCACCGATCGCGTCGGCGAGCTGTCGAAGGCCGCGACCCGCATCGGCGATGTCGTCGAACTGATCAACACCATCGCCGGCCAGACCAACCTGCTGGCGCTCAATGCCACCATCGAAGCGGCACGCGCCGGCGAGGCCGGTCGCGGCTTTGCCGTGGTCGCTTCCGAGGTGAAGGCGCTTGCCGAGCAGACCGCCAAGGCCACCGGCGAGATCGGTCAGCAGATCGGCAGCATTCAGTCGGCCACCCAGGACTCCGTCAGCGCCATTCGCGAGATCTCCGTCACGATCGAGCGGCTGTCGGAAATCTCATCGACCATTGCGGCCGCCGTGGAAGAGCAGGGCGCGGCGACCCAGGAAATCGCCCGCAACGTGCAGCAGGCCGCGGCCGGCACCGGCGAAGTGTCTTCCAACGTCGTCGAGGTGCAGCGTGGCGCGACCGAGACCGGCAGTGCCTCGTCGCAGGTGCTCTCGGCGGCGAAGTCGCTGTCGGCCGATAGCAGCCGTCTCAAGCTCGAGGTCTCACGCTTCCTGCAAACCGTTCGCGCTGCGTGATCGCGAAGCGAGTCCGCACGGATCCGTCACGTCGGGAACGGCGGCAGCACCCTGGTTGCCGCCGTTTTTCGTGGATCGCGGTTCAGGAGGGACAAGCAAACGACACAACCTGTGCATTTGGATCAAAAGCTCCGTAGTTGCCCGGTTGTGCCACTTTATTCTGAGTTAATCAAAGACAGGGACAATTGTCCCATAGCGACCCGAATTATTAGTCATGCCAGCGCCGGTGTGACCCTCTCGGCCATCATCGTCGATTGAAAGCCCCATCCGCCATGCGTAAGAACTTGCCTGTCACCAACGTCGAGTATCCGATTTCCGATGACACCCTGATCGTGTCGAAGACCGACACCAAGGGCAAGCTGACGTTCTTCAACGAGGATTTCGTCAAGGCCGCCGGCTTCACCGAGGCCGAGCTGATGGGCCAGCCGCACAACATCGTGCGTCATCCCGACATGCCGCCGGAGGCGTTCGACAATCTCTGGAGCACGCTGAAGGCTCGCCGTCCCTGGGTCGGCGCGGTCAAGAACCGGCGCAAGAACGGCGACTATTATTGGGTGCTGGCGACGGCGTCGCCGATCTGCAAGGACGGCCAGGTGGTCGGCTATACGTCGGTCCGGACCAAGCTGCCGGCCGATCAGCGCGCCGAGGCCGAGCAGGTCTATGCGGCAATCCGCGAGAAGAAGCCGCACAATTATCGGATCGATGACGGCGTTGTCCGCCGCCGCTCGATGTTCGATCACCTCGCGATGTTCACTGGCACGATCGCGTCGCGGCTGCGGACCCTGGTCGGTCTGCAGACGGTGTTCCTCGTCGTGCTCGGCGCGATTTCGTTCGGCGAGGGCGGACTCGGCGGCATGAGCGCCGCTGCGATCGCTGCGGCCGGCGTCGTGCTGTGCGGTTTTATCGGCATGCGCACGATGAACGTGATCACCGGCCCGCTCGATCATCTCAACGAGACCATGGAGAGCATCACGCAGGGCAAGCTCGACACCCGCATGCGCATCGATCGCGACGACGAGATCGGCCGTGCCCTGCGCAATCTGCAGACGGTTCAGACCATGGTTCGCTTCAACGCCCGCGAGCTGAAGGAGCAGGAACAGCGCGCCACGGTGCAGCGAAAGCAGGAGATGGCGAACCTCGCTGAAAGCTTCGAAGGCGCCATCGGCAACATCGTCGAGACCGTCTCGTCAGCCTCGAGCGAGCTGGAAAGCTCGGCGAACTCGCTGTCGGGGACCGCGATGCGCGGGCAGGAGCTGTCGACCACGGTCGCTGCGGCCTCCGAGGAAGCGTCGGCGAACGTCCAGGCGGTCGCGTCGGCGACCGAGGAGCTGACCTCGTCGGTGAAGGAGATCAGCCGTCAGGTGCAGGAGTCCGCGCGCATCGCCTCCGACGCCGTCGAGCAGGCGCGCCGCACCAATGACCGCGTCGGCGAACTGTCGAAGGCCGCGACCCGCATCGGCGACGTCGTCGAACTCATCAACACCATCGCCGGCCAGACCAATCTGCTGGCGCTCAACGCGACCATCGAGGCCGCGCGCGCCGGCGAGGCCGGCCGCGGCTTCGCCGTCGTCGCCTCCGAGGTCAAGGCGCTGGCCGAGCAGACCGCCAAGGCCACCGGCGAGATCGGCCAGCAGATTTCCGGCATTCAGGGCGCGACCCAGGAATCGGTCAGCGCCATCAGGGAGATTTCGTCCACGATCGAACGGCTGTCGGAGATTGCCGCGACCGTGGCGGCCGCGGTCGAGGAGCAGGGCGCAGCCACCGCGGAGATCTCGCGCAACATCCAGCATGCCGCCACGGGCACGCAGGAGGTCTCCT
Organism: Bradyrhizobium sp. HKCCYLRH3099; assembly: GCF_051167855.1. NCBI lineage: Bacteria > Pseudomonadati > Pseudomonadota > Alphaproteobacteria > Hyphomicrobiales > Nitrobacteraceae > Bradyrhizobium > Bradyrhizobium sp. HKCCYLRH3099. Next base: position 883,804 of record NZ_JBNPTW010000001.1, on the reverse strand, counting down.
CCAACATCACCCAGGTGCAGCGCGGCGCCACCGAGACCGGCGACACGTCGAACCAGGTCCTGACCGCGGCGCGCCAGCTCTCCGGCGACAGCCATAAGCTCAAGCAGGAAGTCAGTCGCTTCCTACAGTCGGTGCGGGCCGCCTGATGTGGTGGCAGGGGCGCCATCAGGAGCACCCAAGTACGCTGATCGAACAGCGGCCGCACCGGCTCGGGGCACTCGCAGCCGTGTAGCGCCGCTGTTTGTTGCGCTGCATTGCGACCGAGTCGCATGGGGCGGTCGCTACGTGGCAATTTGTCTACACTCTGTTTACCAACCAGAAAGATCCTGCTGGCGCCATAATCCCGCTAAGGTGCAAAGGTTCCTTGCAATCGACACTAGTTCAACCAGCGGTACTGAGTTGTGGTGAGTCGTGTGAAAGCGTACGGACCCTCGAGAAGGTCCGTCGTGCTGGGAGCAGTAACAGCCGCGGCAGCGTTTGGGCTCGACGCGGCTCTCGCCGTCGCCGCTGCCAAGCCGCGCCGTCGCACCGTGGACCCCGAGCGCGGCTACCGACGGATCATGGTCGGCGAGGCCGAGGTGATCGCGCTGTATGACGGCATCTGGGAGAAGCCGCATGACGCGGGCTTCTTCAGCAATGCCAGCATCGACGACGTCAAGGGCGCGCTGCGCGCTGCAGGTCTGAGCCCCGCCTTTATTCCCGTTCCCATCTCGACCTTCGTCGTCCGGCTGAAGGGCAAGACGGTGCTGTGCGATGCCGGCGGCGGCGGCCAGGTTCAGGGCTACAATTCCGACGCGGTCTTCGTCTCGGGTCAGATGCTTAGCAATCTCAGGGCGGCCGGTCTCCGACGCGAAGATATCGACACCATCCTGATCTCGCATTTCCATCCCGATCACATCTTCGGACTGATGATCGAAGACACCAACACGCCGGTGTTTCCCAACGCCGAGATCATCGTCGCCGCGGCCGAATACAGCTTCTGGACAGATCCGTCGAAGACGGCCCGTCTGCCGCCCTGGAGACAGGCGCTGGCACGCCGCATCCAGGGCGTGATCCCGAGCTGGAAGAACGTGTTGCCGGTAGAGGGCGAGGACGAGGTGGTGCCGGGGATCCGCTTTGTCAGCGTTCCCGGTCACACGCCCGGCCACACCGCATTCCACCTCAGCTCCGGCCAGGAGCAATTGATGATGTCCGGCGACACGGCCTATGTGCCGGCGTTCAGCCTGCACCATCCCGAATGGCATGGCGCTTATGACCAGGACGGCCCGGCGGCGGAGGTCAGCCGGCGCAAATTGCTCGATCGAGTTGTTTCAGAAAAGATGTTGATTTGTGGATCGCATTTTCCGTGGGGCGGCTTCGGCCACCTCACCCGCGATGGCGCCCATTATGCGCTCGACCTCTTGCCCGTGTGATCCCGCCGCGAGCGCGGGGGAAGGACGCGGCACCTCGCCATGAAGAGCCATTACGAGGTGCTCGGCATTTCGCCGCGCGCCAGCCTCGACACGATCAAGCGGGCTTTTCGCCAGGCCGCGAAGGAGAACCATCCCGATCTCGTCGGCGACGGCGACGCTGCGGCCGAGCAAAAGCTCAAGATGATCATCGTGGCCTACAAGGTGCTGCGCGATCCCGACCTTCGCGCCGAATACGATGCCTTTCTCGCGCATGAGCGCGAAACGGCGCGGCGCGAGCGCTGGGATGCGATCCTGCAGTTCACGGCGGCGACGGCCGTTCTCAGCGCTGTGCTGATCGGGCTGGAGATCCTGTTCGTGCCTTCGCTCGGCGACTTCCTGAGCAGGCCGCAGCCGACGCGTTCTGTCACTCTCGATCAGCCACCGCAACCCAAGGCCGAGCCGCAGCGCGAGGCGGGCAGCCCGCCGGCATCGCCACCTGCGGTGCGGGATGAGCTCAGCGCTGCGCCGTCGGCGCAGCCTGAGGCCGTTGCAGCGGCGTCGCCGCCACCGGCAGATGTCGAGGTCGCAGAGCCGGTCGCGCCGGCAACGCCGATGAGCGCAAGCGAGTTGCTGGAGCGCGCCCTGGCCCGGAGCCGGCAGGGCGATCTTGAACTCGCCGTCGCGGATTTCGACGAGGTCGTTCGGCTCGTACCGCGCAATACCGACGTCTACCGCTATCGCGCTGAGGCTCTGGTGCGCATGGGCCGCATCGACCGGGGATTGGACGACTACGACCGGGCCATCCGGCTCGACCCGAAAAATCCTCTGCTTCTCCGTGATCGCGCGCTCGCGCTGCAGAAGCGCGGCGATCTCGACGAAGCCCTGGTCGATCTCGATCGTGCGGTGCGCATGAGCTTCAGTGACGCCGAGCTTTACAGCGATCGCGGCGCCGTGTGGCTCGCCAAGGGACGCTATGACCGGGCACTCGCCGACTTCAATCAGGCGCTGAAGCTCAATCCCGATCTCCCGCTCGCGGCCATGCGCCGCAAGGAAGCCATAGCGCGCAAGCGGGAGCATCGGCACGCCGACGATGATCGCCCATCACCCGCCGCGGCGGAAGCCGAGACCACGGGGACTCTGCCACCCGACTCCGCGTCCAAGGCGGCCCCCCGCTGAGCCGCGCCATCACGAACCCGCGGCGCGCAGATCCAATGCGCGCCACAGTTCGTTTGCCGCATGCGGTCCTCGGTCATCCGGGCTCGCAGGACCGCGGAAACATGCCATGAGTGTCTATGTCTCGATGACCGGCTTTCGCCCGAAAAGTGGAGCGAGCCGTCTTGCCCGATTCTGGTGGCATACGCTGTGGTCGCTACGGCAGGCACGCGCCGCGGCCGGCAACCTCAGCGTCGAGGTCCGGCCCGTGGCCGGTCTCTATCATACGCTGACGGTCTGGTCCGACGAGACCAGCATGCGGACTTATGTCCGCAGCGGCGCGCATCGCCGCGCGATGATGAACGTTCGTGACCTCGGCAGCGGCAAGACGCTCGGCTTCGCGGCGGACACCGCGCCTGACTGGGACACGGCCTATGCACGATGGCAGCGCGAGGCGCGGGAGGTGTAGTTGAGGGCTGATCGCTTCCCAAGAACGTCATTCCGGGGCAATCGTCATGCGCTCAAAGCGCATGGCGATTGAACCCGGAATCTCGAGCTTGTTGAGGACAGGCGCAAAACAATCTCGAGATTCCGGGTTCAAGGCCTTCGGCCTTGCCCCGGAATGACGGTGCTAGTCTAGCAACGGCGTCCTAACTCACCCGCCATTCTGGCACGCCGTCGGCGGCCATCGTGATCGAACCGAGCGCGCCGACCGGTGTCCTGTCCAGGTCCATCAGCCGCGTCAGCGTCGTCTGGTCCTGCGGCGGCACGCGCGCCAGCGTGCGCGTGTCCTGCTCGGTGCGCAGCATCACCACGCCGTGCTCGACCGCGCCGTTGCGATCATACAGCGCGGTGAAGCTCTCGACCTTGCCGTTGCCAGCCGCCTCGCTGACGAAGTCCGGCGCTGCTGAGCGATGACGATCGGCCTCCGTCTGCACGCTGACATCCTGTGACAGCGACGAGGGCTGCTCGCGCGAGATCACCAGCGCATGATGCTTGGTGACGAAGCCGCCCTGGCCGTACAGCAGGCCGCGCCTGGCGCCGCCGCGCAGCCGCCGGACCATCGCGCAGGCGGCGTGTGTCATGTAGGTGTTGAGCGGCGCGCCGAAGAAGGTCAGCCCTCCGGTGACGGTCGGCTCGACATCCGGGCCGAGGCCGAGCGTCCGCCGCGCCATCTTCGGCACGCAGGGGAAGCAGCTATAGAGCTCGATGACGTCGAACGCCGTGCCCGTGCCGCCGACGAGGTTCATCGCCGCCTGCAGCACCGCATTCTGCGGATGGCTCTCGGCGAACTGATCGCGCGTCAGATAATCGCGTGGATCTTCCGCCGAGGCGCCGCCCAGCGGATAGATCATCCGGTTCTCGGCGACGCCCGCGGCGCGCGCTTTCGCCAGGCTGGTCAGGATCAGCGCCGCGCCCATGTTGACCATGGGATTGGCGACCATCAGCTTGGTGTAGGGCCAGGCGATCGGACGGTTGTCGGCGGACGGCGTGGTGATCTCGTCCGGCGCGAAGTGCCGCTTCAGCCAGGCGTTCGGATTGTAGGCGGCGACCGCCGAGAAGCGCGACCACAGCTCGCCGGATTCGGCGAGTGCCCGCCGCGGCGTCTGGCCCCATTTGGCGGCGCTTGCGACCTCGTAGAACGGATAGACCGAGACGGGGCGGAACACGCCGAGCTTCACCGCGAGCGGCTTCTGGAACGCGGCGCCGCGCTTCGGCTCCTCGACGTCATGGGCGAACGGCGTCCACGGCAAGGTCACGCCGGCGCGCTCGGCCTTGGTGGCGGTCGATTGCGCCTCGGCGCCGCAGACCACGGCGACCTCGCATTCACCGCGCGCGATGCGCAGGGCCGCCTCATGCAAATAGCGGATCGGGCTTTCGCCGCCGACCGGCCCGTAATAACAGTGCGCAGGGTTCACACCGAGCCGCTGCGCCAGCAATTGCTCGGGATCGCGATAACGCCAGCTCAGGAAGTTGACGACGTCGAGCGAGCCGGTGTGCTGGATCAGCCTGGCGCCGGCGTCATTTTCCGCGCGGCGGATCGCCTGTTCGAGCAGCGCGAGCGGCTCCAGCCCTTCCGCGATGTCCTTGGGCCTGTCGACGATCTCGCCGACGCCGACGATCACGGGAATGCGGTCCGGGGGCAGGGCAGCTGCAGTCATGGGCGTTTCCGAAAAGCGGTCCGTGGCGAACCGTCATTGTGGTCTTGTCTTCGTTCTGTCATCGCAGGTTCGACCGCGCAATGCAGAAAATGCCGATGGCGCCCGCGCGTGCGACGGCTTCCGCTCGGCGGCATATGCGCCTAAAACCATCGCTCCTTTTGCCGCTCACGCCGGAGTCATTCGTGTCCGAACAGAACAGCTATGTGCCGCCCAAGGTCTGGACCTGGAACAAGGCCAGCGGCGGCCGCTTCGCCAACATCAACCGCCCGATCGCGGGCCCGACCCACGACAAGGAATTGCCTGTCGGCCGTCATCCCTTGCAGCTTTATTCTCTCGGCACGCCGAACGGCGTGAAGGTCACCGTGATGCTCGAGGAACTGCTGGCCCTCGGGCACAGCGGCGCCGAGTATGATGCCTGGCTGATCCGAATCGGCGAAGGCGACCAGTTCGGCTCCGGCTTCGTCTCGATCAATCCGAACTCCAAGATCCCGGCGCTCCTGGACCGCAGCGGGCCCGAGCCGATCCGCGTCTTCGAGTCCGGCGCGATCCTGGTCTATCTCGCCGAGAAGTTCGGCGCCTTGCTGCCCACCGAGCCGGCCAAGCGCGCCGAATGCCTGTCCTGGCTGTTCTGGCAGATGGGCGCCGCGCCCTATCTCGGCGGCGGATTCGGCCACTTCTACGCCTATGCGCCCACCAAGATCGAATACGCCATCGACCGCTTCGCCATGGAAGTGAAGCGCCAGCTCGACGTGCTCGATCGCCGCCTTTCCGAGAGCGAATATCTCGCCGGGCCGGACTACACCATCGCCGATATCGCGGTGTGGCCGTGGTACGGAGCGCTGTCGAAGGGCCTGCTGTACGAAGGCGGCGAGTTCCTCTCGGTGCAGGACTATAAGAACGTGCAGCGCTGGACCGACCAGATCGCACAGCGCGCCCCGGTGAAGCGCGGTCGCATGGTCAACCGCGTCTCCGGCGACCCTGCCAGCCAGCTGCACGAACGCCACGACGCCAGCGATTTCGACACCAAGACGCAGGACAAGATTGGCCAGAGCAAGTAGTTGTCTACCTTGCCGCGGTAGGGTGGGCAAAGGCGCGCCTCGATCGTTGTAGACTTGCACAGCTGTTCGAGCGCGCCGTGCCCACCATCGTCCCTCGCGTCCACCGCCGGTGGGCACGCGCCGCCTGACGGCGCCGCTTTGCCCACCTTACACATTCACCACGACCCAAGCGCTCGCGCTATTCTCGCCGCAGTGCAGCGGATCGCGGTGGCTTGACCTCCGACCTTCACATCGTTTCTCCGCCTCAGAGAATCGTGCAACTATCATCTCCTGCAGAGATCTGGCTGCGTGCCGGACGAACTGAACGCATCGTCCCGAGGTGATGACCTCTGGCGAGAACGACCACTCCGGAGGGAGTCGCATGATCGACAGGCGTGATCTGCTCAAGGGAGCGGGGCTGGCCGCCTTGCTGGGTGGCCTTGGAGCGAGCCGTGCGCTGGCCGAGGACAGCGTGACCTTGCCGTTCGCCAATGGCGAGCGCCCGCTGGTGAAATATCCGCAGAAGCGATTGATGATCGGCCTGACGAGCCGGCCGCCGCAACTCGAGACGCCGTTTTCGGTGTTCAATGACGGCGTGATCACGCCGAACAACGCCTTCTTCGTCCGCTATCATCTGGCGGGGCTTCCCTACGATCTCGATCCGGACAAGTTCGCGCTGGAAGTGAAGGGCAAGGTCGACAAGCCGCTCAAGCTGTCGCTCAAGGACATCCGCATGCTGAAGGCGACCGAGATCGTCGCCGTCAACCAGTGCTCCGGCAACAGCCGCGGCTTCTTCGAGCCGCGCGTCGCCGGCGGCCAGCTCGGCAACGGCGCGATGGGCAATGCCCGCTGGCGCGGCGTGCCGCTCAAGACCGTGCTCGAGATGGCCGGTGTCCAGACCGGCGCGAAGCAGGTCACCTTCAACGGCATGGATGGACCGATCGTCGACAAGACTCCGGACTTCGTCAAGGCGCTGGACGTCGATCACGCCATGAACGGCGAGGTGATGCTGGCCTACGGCATGAACGGCGAGGATCTGCCGTTCCTCAACGGTTTTCCGCTGCGTCTGATCGTGCCCGGCTATTACGGCACGTACTGGGTCAAGCACCTCAACGAGATCACCGTCGTCGACAGCGTGTTCGAGGGCTTCTGGATGAAATCGGCCTATCGCATTCCGGATACGCCGAACAACGCGGTCGAGCCCGGCACCGCGCCGAAGGCGACGATCCCGATCAATCGCTTCACGGTCCGTTCCTTCATCACCAGCGTCAGCGATGGCGCGAAGCTCAGGGCGGGGACGGCTGTCCTGCGCGGCATCGCCTTCGATGGCGGCAGCGGGATCAAGCAGGTCGCCGTCTCGACCGATGGCGGCCAGACCTGGACTGATGCGAAGCTTGGCAAGGACCTCGGGAAGTATTCGTTCCGGGAGTGGAAGCTGCCGGTGAAGCTGACCGCCGGAGCCCACGCGCTCAAGGTGCGGGCGACCAGCAATGCCGGCGAGACGCAGCCGGAGACGCCGCGCTGGAATCCGGCCGGTTATCTGCGCAATGTCGTCGAAACCGTCCGCGTCACCGCCGCTTGAGGAGCACGACCATGCAACGGATATCTTTCCTCGCTGCGCTGGCCGTCGCGCTCGGGTGTCTTGCCGCCGGGCCGGCCGCTCTCACCGCGGCGCCCGTCAACTACAAGGTTCCTCCGGAGACGGCGGCCTTCAAGCCGGGGCCGGACCTTGCCGCCGTGCAGGGCAATTGCACGGCCTGCCACTCTTCCGATTACATCAGCACGCAGCCGCTGATGAAGAACAAGAAGGAGTTCTGGCAGGCCGAGGTCACCAAGATGATCAAGGTCTATGGCGCGCCGATCGACGACGCCGATGTCGGCAAGATCGTCGACTATCTCGCCGCGACCTACTGACCATCCGGTCCGGCTGGGCAAGGCTCAGCTGGCGCCTTTGGCCGGCGGGAAATCCATCCGGTCGTTCGTGCGGCAATAGCGGTCGGCGAACATGCGCCCGACCGGGTGGAACAGCTCCATCTCGACCCGCATCTTTTCGCTGTCCCACAGCTCGTCGCGGATGTGGAACGCAAGGCCCTCGCCGAGCACCAGCACGCGGTCGCCGTTGACGTCGATCAGTTGCCAGGTCTTGCACTCCATCGCGAACGGCGCGTCCGCGAGCCGCGGCACGGAGATCATGCGCGAGGGCGCGAGCTTCAGCCCGAGATGATCGGGCTCGCCGACCTCGGGCGGAAAGTCGCCGCCGGTCTCGTGCATCGCCTGCGCCAGCGGCTCGTCGGTGATGTGCACCACGAACTCACCGGCGCGGCGGATGTTGACCAGCGTATCCTTGACCCGGCCGTCGGGGCGCAGGTTGATCGCGAACACGCAGAGCGGCGGATCCTCGCCCATCACGTTGAAGAACGAGAACGGCGCGGCGTTCACGACGCCCGTCTCGCCCTTGGTCGTGACCCAGGCGATCGGCCGCGGCAGCACGAAGGAGGTCAGGATCTTGTAGCGCTCGCGCGGGCTCAGATCGGTGGAGAGGTATTCCATATGGTGCGGCCTCGGATATGTCGGTCGGCCGACCGTAGTCGGCCAGGGTGCGTTGCGGAAGCTGATAAAGCGGGCAGCGGCTGCGTGCATCCACGGCGATCGCTCCGTGAAATTCAGTGTTCCCTGGAACGGCACCGGACGGGCCACGTTCGAACAGCACAGCAACTAAAAATGGAGGTCACGCCATGAAACCAACGATCAGTTTGATCGCGTGTGCGCTCGTCGTCTCGGCCACCTCGGCCCTGGCGCAGGGCGGTCAGCAGCCGACCGCGCCGCCTAGCGCGAACAACTCGGGAGCAGGCATTCAAGGTGCGCCCGGCAACAAGAACGGACCGGCGGCCACTGATTCCGGCACCGTCGGCTCGTCCTCGATCATCAACCAGCAGAATCCGAACGTCAGTGCTCAGGACCCGTCGAACATCAAGGGCATGCCTGGCAACAAGAACGGGCCGCCCGCCAAGAAGCCCCAGAATTGAATATGCGCTGGCGAGGCGGTTGCTGACGCAGCCGCCTCGCTCCGTTCTGGTGTTGTTGTTGAGCGGGTTCGCAGAGTCCTTGCCGTATCACGGCAGAGCCGCCGCGCCGTTCGTGACGATGAGATTGTCCGTATCGGCCGGCGCCAGCTCGCTCGTCGAATCGCCGCCGAGATATTTGTCCAGCGTCGCCTGGATCCGCTCACGCGCCGTATAAGGACCGCGATCGCTCATCCAGGTGTGCTGGAACTCGGTCTTGATGATGTCGATGCCGCTCTTCTTGCCGAGCTGCTTGGGCAGCACGTCCGGATCGGTCTTGAACTCCGGATCATCGGAGCGGAACGACAGGATCTTGAGCTTGTCCCTGACGACGAAAGGAACGCGCAGATTGTCAAGCGTCACCACCTGCGAGACGATGTTGGGATGCTCCTTGGCGAAATACATCGCGGTGTCGCCGCCGTTGGAATGGCCGACCAGCGTGAGATGATCGTAGTCGGCATTGGGATGCCGCTTCTTCATCTCGTTCAGCACGCAGAGAATGTTGGCCTCGCCCTTCTTGTAGACGTCGAGCCGGCCGACATAGGGCAGCCCGATCTTGGTGACGAGCGGCGGGTCCGTCGGCAGATCCTGCTGCACGCTGGCGACGAGATAGCCGCGCGCGGCGAACACGTTCGCCAGGAACGAATACTCGGTGTTCTTCACCGTGTTGCCGTTGGAGATGATCGCGACCGGCAGCCGCCAGAGCCCGGCGTTCGCCTTCATCTCGTAATCCTTGCGGACCGCGATGTCGACGTTGATCGGCCGCTGCCGCGCGGCGTCATAGAATTCCCGGCTTTCGTGCTGAATGCCCCATTTGGCCATCGCAAAGTAACCGGCCACAGCCAGGGCGGACACACAGGCCAAAACCGTCACACCGCGCTTCATGGCATCCTTCCCCTTGGAATTCTCCTCGTCATGTGATGAGGGACAACGCCGAGGTCACGGGGGCGTGGCAGGGCAAGGCGGATTAAATTTCTGAAATCTTGGAATAAGGGGCGGGAACAAATCCGGCCTTGGCGGACCGGCGCACCGGTCCACCGTAGGTCCTGGCCGGTCAGAACGCGGTATAGCCGCCGTCGATCACGAAGCAATCGGCCGTATGGTACGACGACGCCTTGCTCATGAGGTAGACAGCGATGCCGCCGAAATCCGACGGCTCGCCGAAGCGGCGGACCGGGATGCGTGGCATCACGTTGGCCACGAACTTCTCGTTGCCCATGATGCCGGCCGTCATGTCGCTCTTGATCCAGCCCGGCAGGATCGCGTTCGCGGTCACGCCGTAGCGCGCCAGCTCGACCGCCAGCGCCCGGCACAGCGCATTGAGCGCGGCCTTGGTGCCCGCGTAGTGCTCGTTGCGCGCGGTGCCGAACAGCGAGGCGAGACTTGATGTCGCAACCAGCCGGCCGAACGGATCGCCGGCTTCTGCCCGCGCCGTCATGTGCCGGGCGGCGGCCTGGAACGCGTGGAAGACGCCGTCGAGATTGGTCGCGAACATCGTGCGCCATTCCTCCTCGCTGCGCTCAATGAAGGGCTTGCGGCCACCGCCGCCGATGCCGGCATTGGCGAAGCAGCCGTCGACGCGGCCGAAGGTGTCGAGCGTAGCCTTCATGGCTTCCGCGACAGAGGCGGGGCTCGTCACGTCGCAGATGCGCGTGTCGACTTTGCCGGGCCCTGCGGCCATCGATGCGGCAGCCGCCTTGTTCTTCTCGGCGTTGCGTCCCCAGATCGAGACGTTGCAGCCACTGGACGCAAGTGCCTGGGCAATGCCGAGGCCTATGCCTCCATTGCCGCCAGTGACGACGGCCACGCGGCCGGTGAGATCGAACAGGGTCATGAGCGTTTCCGTGATGATGTGAGGACGCTGTGCGTCGCTTCGGTTATTTGGATGACGCAACCATGGACAAGCGAAGCGCAAAAATCAAATATGCTGCACGAAGCCGGCAATGCCGCGAATTTCCGCCGCGAAGAATGCAGCGCTCGAAAAGCTCTTGAGAGGAAACCATGCAGTTCAAGCACGTCACGCTCGATTTCGACGGGCCCGTCGCCATCCTCACGCTCGATCATCAGGAGGTGATGAACGCGGTCTCCATCGACATGCTCGGCGGCCTCGCCGAGGCGCTCGACGAGATCGAGGAGAGGAAGGCCGACGTTCGCTGCCTGGTCGTCACCGGCGCCGGCCGCGCCTTCTGCACCGGCGCCAATCTGCAAGGCCGCAACGCCCAGGCCAAGCCCGGCCGCAGCAATGCCGGCGCGGCGCTCGAGACCGCTTTCCATCCGTTCCTGCGCCGCCTGCGCAATCTGCATTGCCCGATCGTCACCTCGGTGAACGGCCCGGCCGCCGGCGCCGGCATGAGCTTCGCGCTGATGGGCGACATGATCCTGTGCGCCAAGTCTGCCTATTTCCTGCAGGCGTTCCGCCGCATCGGCCTGGTGCCGGATTGCGGCTCCACCTGGCTGCTGCCGCGTCTCGTCGGCAAGGCGCGCGCGATCGAGCTGTCGCTGCTCGGCGAGAAGCTGCCGGCCGAGACGGCGCTGCAGTGGGGCCTCGTCAACCGCGTCTACGACGACGCGGCGCTGAAGGAGGAGACGATGAAGCTCGCGCACGAGCTCGCCAATGGGCCGACGGTCGCGCTGGCGCAGATCCGCCGGCTGTATTGGGAGAGCCCGGAGAATTCGTTCGAGGAGCAGCTCAACGAGGAATTCCAGTCGCAGCGCATCGCCGGCGCGACCGCCGACTTCAAGGAAGGCGTCACGGCGTTCCTCGAAAAGCGTCCGGCCAAGTTCAAGGGCCAATGATCGAGACCGAACTGTCCCGCTGTGTCGTCGCGTTCATGCCGGGCGCGACCGGCGTGCGTGGCGCCGCCAAGCTTTCCGGGGGCGCCAGCCAGGAGACATGGCGCTTCGACATCGTCCATCCTGATGGCGATGTCGGCGCTATTCTGCGCCGCTCGCCGAAGGGCTACGGCGCCGCGCCCGGTCGCGCCGCCGGGCTGGACAATGAAGCCGCCCTCATGCGGCTGGCGCACGCCGCCGGCGTGCCGTCGCCCGAGGTGTTGCATGTGCTGGCGCCCGGTGATGATCTCGGCACCGGCTTCATCATGCGCCGCGTCGAAGGCGAGACCATCGCGCGCAAGATCTTGCGCGATGCTGAGTTCGCCGAGGCGCGGCCGCGCCTCGCACGCCAGCTCGGCGGCATCGCCGCCGGCATCCATGGCATCGCGCGCGCGAAGTTGCCGGCGCTGCGCGAAATGAACGCGACCAGGGAGATCGCCGAGCTCGCCCGCGAATATCACAGCTTCGACTGGCCGCGCCCGGTGTTCGCTCTGGCGCTGCGCTGGCTGTCGCAGAATGATCCCGGCCCCTCGGCGGAGGTGACGCTGGTGCACGGCGATTTCCGCAACGGCAATCTCATCATCGGGCCCGACGGCGTGCGCGCCGTGCTCGACTGGGAGCTCGCCCATCTCGGCGATCCCATGGAGGATCTCGGTTGGATCTGCGTCAACTCCTGGCGCTTCGGCGAGATCGACAAGCCCGTCGGCGGCTTTGGCTCGCGCGCGGAGCTGTTCGCCGGCTACGAGGCCGCCGGCCGCAAGGTGGATGCTGACCGGGTGAAGTTCTGGGAAGTCATGGGCACGTTGCGCTGGGGCGTGATGTGCTGCGGCATGATGCAGCGGTTTCGCATTGGCCCCGACCATTCGATGGAGCGCGCCATGATCGGCCGCCGCGCGTCTGAGACCGAGATCGATCTGCTGCGGCTCCTGGCGCCGCGAGGAGAGGGCTGATGCAGGACGAACCGACGCCGACCGAGTTGGTGCAGGCCGTAGCGGATTTCCTGCGCAACGATATCGCGCCGCTGATCTCGGGCCACCATGCGTTCAAGCTGCGCGTCGGCATCAACGCGCTGGATCTCGTGGTTCGCCAGCTGACGCAGGCTGCGCCTGCGGACGCTGCCGAGCATGCGCGCTTGAAAGTGTTGCTCGCGCGGGATGGTACCTTGCTCGACCTCAATCGCGCACTGGCCAAGCAGATCGCGAGCGGTGCCCTCGACCTCGCGACGCCGGGACTGAAGGAGCATCTCTGGCAGACCACGCTCGACAAGCTCGCTGTCGATCAGCCCAACTACGCATCCTACAAGCGCGAGGTGGGGAGGGGCACCAATGGCCCCTAACTCTCTGTCGATATGCCCGGGCTTGACCCGGGCATCCATCCTCTCACAAGGCTGTCGCGAGGCACGGATGGCCGGGTCAAGCCCGGCCATGACGGAGTTGGGGCAAGCTCGCGCAGCCATTCAGGCGCTACCGCCCCAGCCAATTCGGCGGCCGCTTCTCCGAAAACGCCTTCGGACCCTCGATGTAGTCCTGCGAATGGATCATCGCCTGCACCGCGGGATAGTCACGCTGCTCGGTGATGGCCTGCTCCAGCGAGACCGCGAGGCCCTTCTCGATCGCCTGCTTGGAGGCGCGGATCGACATCGGCGAGTTCTTGGCGATGGTATCGGCCCAGCGCTCGGCCGCCGCCAGCGCCTCGCCCTGCGGCACCACCTCGTTGACGAAGCCGAGCTCGTGGCCCTCGCGGGCGCCGACATGGCGCCCCGTGAGGATCATGCCCATCGCGCGCTTCATGCCGATCTGGCGCGGCAGCCGTTGCAGGCCACCGGCCAGGGCAGCGAGGCCGACGCGCGGCTCGGGCAGGGCGAAGGTCGCATTCTCAGACGCGATGATCAGGTCGCAGGCCAGCGCGATCTCGAAACCGCCGCCCATCGCGACGCCGTTGACGGCGGCGATCAGCGGCTTGTCACAGTCGAAGCGCGAGGTCAGGCCGCCGAATCCGCTTCGGCCCCAGCCGCGCTTGCCGCCAGCCGCCTGCCACTTCAGATCATTGCCGGCGCAGAACGCCTTGTCGCCCTCGCCGGTGACGATCGCGACCCATTGCTCGGGATCTGCGGCGAAGCCGTCGAACACCGCCTCGAGCTCGTAATGCGCATCCGTATGCAGCGCGTTGTAGACCTCGGGCCGGGCGAGGGTGACGATCGTGATCGGTCCCTTGCGCGTGACCTTCGAAAACTTCAGCTCCATCGGCCGTTCCTCCTGGTTTCTGATTGGCAACGTCACGCGAGCTTAGCGTCTGCGCCGCATGCGCGGTCATTCAAATACGCAACCGCGCTGCGCGCCACAAGCACGCGGCGCAGGTCCAAGATCAAGAACAACAACGACAGACAGGGAGACACGCATGGATTTTTCCTTGCCAAAGGAATTGGTCGCCTATCTCGACGAGCTCGACCGCTTCATCGAAGCCGAGATCAAGCCGCTGGAGCAGGCCGACGACAACATCCGCTTCTTCGACCATCGCCGCGAATGGGCGCGGACCGATTTCGAGAATGGCGGTCTGCCGCGGCATGAGTGGGAGCAGCTGCTGCGCAAGGCCAAGGACCGCGCCGACGCGGCCGGCCATCTGCGCTTCGCGATCCCCAAGCGCTATGGCGGCAGGGACGGCTCCAACTTCTGGATGGCCGTGATCCGCGAGCATTTTGCGTCGAAGGGTCTCGGCCTGCACAACGATTTGCAGAACGAGCACTCCATCGTCGGCAATCTCCCGATCGTCACCATGCTCGATCGGTACGGTCGCGACGACCAGAAGGCGATGATCGACGGTTCGATCACCGGCAAGTACCGCATCACCTTCGGCCTGACCGAGCCGCATCATGGCTCGGACGCGACCCATATGGAGACGAAGGCGATCCCGGCCACCCGCGACAACGTCAAGGGCTGGCTGATCAACGGCGAGAAGATGTGGACGACGGGCATGCACGTCGCCACCCATTGCGCGCTGTTCGCGCGCACCTCGGGCAATGACGGCGATGCCCGCGGCATCACCTGCTTCCTGGTCCCGGCCAAGAGCGAGGGCGTCAAGGTGGAGGAATATCTCTGGACCTTCAACATGCCGACCGACCACCCCCGCGTCAGCTTCACCGACGTGTTCGTGCCGGAGGATGCTCTGTTCGGCGAGGTTGGGCGCGGGCTGTCGCTGGCGCAGTGCTTCGTCCACGAGAACCGCATCCGTCAGGCGGCGAGTTCGCTCGGCGCCGCCGTCTTCTGCATCAACGAAAGCGTGAACTACGCGCGGGAGCGGAAGCCGTTCGGCAAGGCGCTGGCCGAGAACCAGGCGATCCAGTGGCCGCTGGTGGAGCTCGCGACGCAGGCGGAGATGCTGCGGCTCCTCATCCGCAAGACCGCGTGGGAGATGGATCAGCTCACCCAGGCGCAGGTCGAGCACACGCTGTCCGACAAGGTGTCGATGTGCAACTACTGGGCTAACCGCCTGTGCTGCGAGGCCGCCGATCGCGCCATCCAGGTGCATGGCGGCATGGGCTATTCGCGTCACAAACCGTTCGAGCACATCTACCGCCACCACCGCCGCTACCGCATCACCGAGGGTAGCGAGGAGATCCAGATGCGGAAGGTGGCGGGGTTCCTGTTTGGGTACATGGGGGCGAACAAGCGATGAGGCGGTGGTCGTCCAAAGACAGAAATCGTGAGCGTCAGCCAGCAATCCAGACCGGTCACTTGGCCCCTGGATTGCTTCGGCGCAAGGGCGCCTCGCAATGACGGCGGGGAGGGAGCGCACACTCTCTCCTCCGTCATTCCGGGGCGTGCGCAGCACGAGCCCGGAATCCATAACCACGACCGCCCGCGTGACGAAGACCTGCGCCACAACCAGATCGCGCCGAACCCGGTTTCGTGAGTATGGATTCCGGGTTCGCCCCGCTGCGCGGCGCGCCCCGAAATGACTCGTGGAGCGGGCATACTCCCCGTCCGCCAATTATCAATTCACCTGCCTGTCCTTGCCCGCCCAATACGGATCGCGCAGATTTCGCCGCAGGATCTTGCCGGAGGGATTGCGGGGCAAGGCGTCGAGGAAATCCACGGTCTTCGGCGTCTTGAAGCCGGCGATGCGGGTGCGGGTGAAATTGATGATGTCGGTCGCGGTCGCCTGCTTGCCCGGCTTCATCACCACGATCGCCTTGACCGCCTCGCCCCATTTGTCGTCGGGAATGCCGATCACTGCAGCTTCGGCTACGTCAGGGTGATCGCAGATCGCGCTCTCGACCTCGGCGGGATAGATGTTCTCGCCGCCGGAGATGATCATGTCCTTGATGCGGTCGTGGATGTAGACGTAGCCGTCCTCGTCCATGTAGCCGGCATCCCCAGTGCGCAGCCAGCCGTCCTTGCCGAGCGTGCGCGCCGTTGCCTCCGGTAGATTCCAATAGCCGGCCATGTTGGAGCCGGAGCGGGTGGCGATCTCGCCGACTTCGCGCGGCGGCAAGGGATTGCCAAGGGGATCGATGATCGCGACCTCGACGCCGGGCAGCGGCTTGCCGGCCGAGCGCATCCGCTCCAGCCCCTCGACGTGATCCTCCGGCGGCAGCGCGATGATGGTGCCGGTGGTCTCGGTCATCCCGTACATCTGCACGAAGCCGCATTTGAAGACGTCGATGCATTCCTTCAGCAGCGCGGCAGGAATCGGCGAGGCGCCGTAGAGCATGTATTTCAGGCGCGAGAAATCGACCTGCCGCGCGCGCGGCTGCCGCACCACGAACTGCATCGCGGCCGGCACCATGAAGAGCTTGGTGATGCCGGACTGTTCGAAGAAGTCGAGGATCCTGGTCGGATCGAACTCACGGGCGATGACGCCACGGGCGCCGTGGTACAGGCTCATCAGACCCCAGCCGGAGCCGCCGATATGGAAGATCGGCATCGCGATCAGCGACACGTCGTCGGTCGACCATTTGTTCCAGTCCGGCTTCTCATCGGGGTTTCCGGTGTTGACCAGGTTGAGGAAGTTGGCATGCGACAGCATCGCGCCCTTCGGCTTTCCTGTCGTGCCGGAGGTGTAGAGCTGGAGCGCGATGTCTTTCGGCGTGATATCAACGCCCGGATCATCGGCGCTTTGCGCATCGCGCCACGCCGTATAGTCCTGCCACTCCGGCGCGCCGCCTTCGGTGGTGATGATGTGCCGCACGCTCGGAAGCTGGTCGCGGATCTGCCGGATCATGGTGATGAACTCCGGCCCGACGAACAGGGCAGGGGCCCTGCAGTCCTCGACGATGAAGGCGACCTCCGGACCGGCCAGCCGCCAGTTCACCGGCGCCATCACGACGTTGGCCTTCATGGCGCCGACCAGCAGCTCGAAGTAGCTGTCGCTGTTCTTACCGAAATAGGCGATCCGCTCACCTGGCTTCAGGCCGAGCACCTTCAGCGCGTTGGCCACCTGGTTGGTCTTGCGGTCGAATTCGGCGAAGCTGGTGCTGCGGCCCTCGAACTCATAGGCGGTCGCGGAGCCGAGTGCCTGCGCCTGGCTGCGAACGACATCGACGAGCGTCGACGCTGCCGTCGTGACGGTCATGTTTCCCCTCCGATTGTGCCGTGTTTTCGTTTTTGTTTTGTCGTCCTCGCCCCGGATTGCTCCGGAGCGAGCATCGTTCAATCAGTCTACCGAGCGCCGCCGCCGATCAACAGTGCCGTCAGCTCGTGCGTGTCGAGCGGTCCTTCTCGTTCTGCGCCTTGATCGACTCCTTGGCCTTGGTCCAGTCGTCGTCGCTCCAGTCGCGCAGCTGATAGAAATTGCCGCCCATCGCCAGCGCCTGCGCGCCGTCCATTGCGATGGTCTCGCCGTTGATCCAGTTGCAGCCGCCGGAGATCAGGAAGACGGC
The DNA here is from genome assembly GCF_051167855.1 of Bradyrhizobium sp. HKCCYLRH3099. NCBI lineage: Bacteria > Pseudomonadati > Pseudomonadota > Alphaproteobacteria > Hyphomicrobiales > Nitrobacteraceae > Bradyrhizobium > Bradyrhizobium sp. HKCCYLRH3099. The sequence continues at coordinate 866,290 of NZ_JBNPTW010000001.1, read as the reverse complement.
GAGGTTCTGCAGCTCCTCCATGGTGCCGACGCGCCCCATCGGGTTCATCGCCTTGGTGCGCGCGCCGGCCTCGTCGCCCGGCTTGATGCGCTTGCTCATGCCCTCGGTCGGGATTTCGCCGGGCGCGATGGTGTTGAGGCGGATGCCGTAGCGGCCCCATTCGGTGGCGAGCGACATCGTCATCGCGTGGATCGCCGACTTGCTCATCGCCGACGGCACGACATAGGGCGAGCCGTTGCGCACCCAAGTCACCGTGATCGACACGACGTTGCCCGGCTGCTTCGCGGCGATCCAGCGCTTGCCGACGGCGTGCGTCACGTAGAACGTGCCGTGCATCACGATGTTGGCGACCGCGTCAAAACCGCGCGGGCTCAATTCCTCGGTGCGGGAAATGAAGTTGCCGGCGGCGTTGTTGATGAGATCGGTCAGGCCGCCTTCCTGGAAGATCGCCTCGATCATCTCCTCGACCGCCATCGCATTGCGGATGTCGACGCCATGGCTGGTGACGCGGCCGCCGTAGAGATCCATCAGCTCGGTCGCGGTCTCGTCGCAGACGATTTTCCGCCGTCCGCAAATATGCACTTCGGCGCCGAGCTGGAGGAAGCGGGCGGCCATCGCCTTGCCCAGGCCGGTGCCGCCGCCGGTCACCAGAATACGCCGACCCTCGAGGAGATTGTCCTTGAACATGGAAGTTTCCGCCTGAGATGTTGTGAGTTAATTGGTCGATTGACTAAACTGCTCCGACAGCCTTCTGTAAAGTCACAAAGACAATCGTGAGGAGACCGCCCCGATGGACAACCGCATCGCGATCGAGATCAAGGACGGCGTCGCCGATGTCCGCCTGGTCCGCGCCGACAAGATGAATGCGCTCGATCAGGAGATGTTCGCGGCGCTGGTCGCGGCGACCGAACGGCTGTCGAACGAGAAGGGGCTGCGCGCGGTGGTGCTGTCCGGCGAGGGCCGCGCGTTCTGCGCCGGGCTCGACATGGGCCGCTTTGCGGCGATGAAGGAGTCCGGCGGCAACGGTATCGCTGGCGGCGAGAAGCGTGACCTCACCGTTCGCACCCACGGCAAGGCGAATTTCGCCCAGCAGGCGGTATGGGGCTGGCGGCAGCTGCCGGTGCCGGTGATTGCTGCGGTGCATGGCGTCGCCTATGGCGGCGGCTTCCAGCTCGCGCTCGGCGCCGACATGCGCTACGTCGCGCCCGACACCAAGCTGTCGATCATGGAGATCAAATGGGGCCTCGTGCCCGACATGGCCGGCACGCCTGTTCTGGCGACCCTGATGCGCGACGACATCCTGCGCGAGCTGACCTATACCGGCCGGGTGTTCTCGCCGGAGGAGGGGCAGGCCTACGGCCTCGTCACCCGCATCTGCGCCGATCCGCGCGCGGCCGCGCTGGAGACGGCGCGGGAGATCGCGGGCAAGAACCCGGATGCGATCCGTGCCGCCAAGCGGATGCTGAACAATCTCTCGGTCGATCCGGGCCCGGCGCTGCTGGCGGAATCGGTCGAGCAGCAGAAGCTGATCGGCAGCCCGAACCAGTTGGAATCGGTACGAGCCAACATCGAAAAGCGCGCGCCGAAGTTTGCGGATTAGCGCGGTCGTTCCGGGATGCTCCGCAGGAGCAGACCCGGAACCTCGAGATTCTCCGGTGCGCAATTGCGCACCGTAGTTCGATGCTGCGCATCGCCCCGGAATGATCACGACACTCAAACCGACGTCAGATCGGACAAGGCAACAACAATGGAAACGTCCTCTCTTTTCTCCGGCATCATCTCCGGCGACCGTCGCCGCAGCCACCCCGACATCGCCGACCGCGCCGCGCGGATCGCCAGCGGTCTCGCGCAGCTCGGCGTGCGCCAGGGCGATTGCGTCTGCATGCTGATGCGCAACGACATCGCCTTCATCGAGGCCGCCTATGGCGCGATGCGGCTCGGTGCCTATGGCGTGCCAGTGAACTGGCATTTCAAGCCGGAGGAGATCGACTACATCCTGAAGGATTCCGCGACGCGGGTGCTGATCGGTCACGCCGATCTCTTGCACCAGCTTCGCGGTCTCATTCCACCTGGCGTCACCGTCCTCAGCGTGCCGACTCCACCGGAGATCCTGTCGAACTATAAGATTTCTGCAGATCTGCTTCAGGCACCTGAATTCGCGACCGATCTGGAGAGCTGGCTCGTTCAGCACGGCCCTTACGACGGACCGCAGGTGCCGCAGCCGCAGAACATGATCTACACCTCGGGCACGACCGGACACCCGAAGGGCGTCCGCCGCAGCGCGCCGACGATCGAGCAGGCGGCCTCGGCCGAGCGGATGCGGGCGCTGATCTACGGCCTGAAGCCGGGCTCGCGCGCGCTGCTCCCGGGGCCGCTGTATCATTCGGCGCCCAACGCGTTCGGCTTGCGCGCCGGACGGCTCGGCGGCGCGCTGGTGCTGATGCCGCGCTTCGAGCCGGAAGAGTTTCTCGCCATCATCCAGGCGGAGCGCATCGACACCATCTTCATGGTGCCGACGATGTTCATCCGGCTGATGAAGCTGCCGGAGGAGGTGCGCCGCCGCTACGACATGTCGTCGCTGCGCCATATCATCCATGCCGCCGCGCCGTGCCCCGCCGACGTCAAGCGCGCGATGATCGAATGGTGGGGGCCGGTGATCTATGAGTTCTACGGCTCGACCGAATCCGGCGCAGTGACCTTTGCCACGTCGGAGGACGCTCTGCGCAAGCCCGGCACTGTCGGCAAGGTCTCGCCGGGCGCCGATCTGCGCTTCCTCGGCGAGGACGGCCGCGTCCTGCCGCAGGGCGAAGTCGGCGAGATCTACTCCCGCATCGTCGGCAATCCGGACTTCACCTATCACAACAAGCCGGAGAAGCGGACCGAGATCGACCGCGACGGCTTCATCACCTCCGGCGATGTCGGCTACATGGACAAAGAAGGCTACGTGTTCCTCTGCGACCGCAAGCGCGACATGGTGATCTCCGGCGGCGTCAACATCTATCCGGCCGAGATCGAGGCCGTGCTGCACGCGGTGCCCGGCGTGCACGATTGCGCCGTGTTCGGCATCCCCGACGCGGAGTTCGGCGAGGCGCTGATGGCCGTCGTCGAGCCGCAGCCGGGTGTGGTGCTGGACACCGGCGAGATCAAGGCGCGGCTGAAAGCCTCCCTGGCCGACTACAAGGTGCCCCGGCATATCGAAATCCACGGCCAATTGCCGCGCGAGGATTCCGGCAAGATCTTCAAGCGGCGGCTGCGCGATCCCTATTGGGAACGGGCGGGGCGGCAGATCTGATGCGACCGTCAAGGACAGGAGGCGAGGGCCGCATCCAATAAGGCAGGTGACGCCTCTTTCTTGATCTTGCGCTGCGGTACGGATACGGCAGACTGACCCGTAAATGGGCAGCTGCTGGAGAGCGCATCCATGTCGCCGCAAGCCATACAAGATGTCATGCCAGAGGAAATCCGTCCCAATCGCGCCGCCGAGGCGCAGGCCATGGAGGAGGACGCGCGGCTCCGCGACGATATCCGCCTGCTCGGCCGCATCCTCGGCGACACCGTCCGCGACCAGGAGGGCGCCGATGTGTTCGACCTCGTCGAACTGATACGCCAGACCTCGGTGCGCTTCCACCGCGACGAGGACCGCCAGGCGCGGCGCGAACTGGAGCAGATCCTCGATGGCATGAGCACGGCCGAGACCGTCCGCATCGTCCGCGCCTTCAGCTATTTCTCGCACCTCGCCAACATTGCCGAGGACCAGAACAACATCCGCCGCATGCGCGCCAAGAGCGACGGCAATGGCGGCGCAGGGATGCTGGCGGCGACGCTGGCGCATGCCAAGTCGGCCGGGTTCGAGGCCGCCGAACTGCGCAAGTTCTTCTCGACCGCGCTCGTCAGCCCCGTCCTCACCGCGCACCCGACCGAGGTGCGGCGCAAGAGCACGATGGACCGCGAGATGGAGGTCGCGATGCTGCTCGACCGCCGCGAGCGGATGCAGCTGACCCCGGACGAGCGAGAGGCCAATGACGAGGCGCTGCGCCGCGCGGTGCTGACCCTGTGGCAGACCAATTTGCTGCGCCGGACCAAGCTGACCGTGCTCGACGAGGTCACCAACGGCCTGTCGTTCTACGACTACACCTTCCTGCGCGAAGTGCCGCGGCTGCTGTGCACCCTGGAGGACCGGCTGAATGACGGCGCCGAGGTCGCGGGCGACCTTGCGTCCTTCCTGCGCATGGGCAGCTGGATCGGCGGCGACCGCGACGGCAATCCGTTCGTCACCGCCGAGGTGATGCGCGGCACGCTCAAGCTGCAGTCGAGCCTGGCGCTGCACTATTATCTCGAAGAGCTGCATCGGCTCGGCAGCGAGCTGTCGATGGCGGCCCATCTCGCCGATGTCTCCGAGGAGCTGCGTGTGCTCGCCGAGCGCTCGCCCGACACGTCGCCTCATCGCAGTGGCGAGCCGTATCGGCTGGCGGTGTCGGGCATCTACGCGCGCCTCGCAGCCACCGCGAAAAAGCTTGGCATCCAGATCAGCCGCCTGCCGGTGGCGGCGGTCGCGCCCTATGACAGCGTCAAGCAGCTGCAGGACGATCTCGACGTGCTGCATCGCTCGCTGATCGCCAACAATGCCGAGGTGATCGCGCGCGGCCGCCTGCGGATGCTGCGGCGTGCCGTCGACTGCTTCGGCTTCCATCTGGCGCGGCTCGACATCCGCCAGAACTCGGCGGTGCATGAGCGCACGGTGGCCGAGCTGATCGATACCGCGATGCCCGGCATGTCCTATCTGGCGCTCAGCGAGGATGCGCGTGTCAGCCTGCTGGTCAGCGAGCTGCGTAACGCGCGCCCGCTGGTGTCGCAATTCGTCAAGTACAGCGACGAGACCATCGGCGAGCTCGATCTGTTCCGCGCCGCGGCCGAGGCGCACGCCACGTTCGGCGCCGACGTCATCTCTCAGTGCATCATCTCGATGTGCAAGGGCATGTCGGACATGTTGGAGGTCGCGCTGCTCCTGAAGGAGGTCGGCCTGATCGATCCCTCCGGCCGCTGCGCCGTCAATATCGTGCCGCTGTTCGAGACCATCGAGGATTTGCAGGCCTCCAGCGGCATCATGGACCGCATGCTGGCGCTGCACGACTACCGCCGCCTGGTCGACAGCCGCGGCGCCGTGCAGGAGGTGATGCTCGGCTATTCCGACAGCAACAAGGACGGCGGCTTCGTCACCTCGGGGTGGGAACTCTACAAGGCCGAGATCGGTCTGGTCGAGATCTTCGAGCGCCACGGCATCCGGCTGCGGCTGTTCCACGGCCGCGGCGGCTCGGTCGGCCGCGGCGGCGGCCCGAGCTATGACGCCATCATCGCCCAGCCCGGCGGCGCGGTGAACGGCCAGATCCGGATCACGGAGCAGGGCGAGATCATCTCCAGCAAATATTCCAACGCCGAGGTCGGCCGTTATAATCTGGAGATCCTGGCTGCAGCGACGCTCGAGGCCAGCCTGCTGCATCCGCGGCAGCCGGCGCCGAAGCGCGAATATCTCACCGCGATGGACCGGCTCTCGGAGCTCGCCTTCAAGGCCTATCGCGGCCTGGTCTACGAGACCGACGGCTTCGTCGACTATTTCTGGGCCTCGACCGTCATCAACGAGATCGCGACGCTCAACATCGGCAGCCGTCCGGCGTCGCGCAAGAAGACCCGCGCGATCGAGGATCTGCGCGCCATCCCCTGGGTGTTCTCCTGGGCGCAGTGCCGGCTGATGCTGCCGGGCTGGTACGGCTTCGGCAGCGCCGTCGAGACCTGGATCGCGGAGAATCCGGAGCAGGGCATGCCGTTCCTGCGCGAGCTCAATCGCGAATGGCCGTTCTTCCGCATGCTGCTGTCGAACATGGACATGGTGCTCGCCAAGAGCTCGATCGCGATCGCCTCGCGCTATGCGGAACTGGTGCCGGATGAAGAGTTGCGCGAAAAGATCTTCAGCCGCATCCGCCGCGAATGGAATCTGGTGATCGAGACGCTGCTCGACATCACCGGCCAGGAGCGCCTCTTGCAGGGCAACCCGCTGCTGGAGCGCTCGGTCCGCAACCGCTTTCCGTATCTCGATCCGCTCAACCACGTTCAGGTCGAGCTGTTGAAGGCGCACCGCGCGCAAAACCCGGACGAGCAGGTGCTGCGCGGCATCCAGCTGACCATCAACGGCATCTCGGCGGGGTTGCGGAATACGGGGTAGGTCCCGATCGCAGCTGCGGCCTCGCTGTCGTCCCGGCCTAGTGCGCAATTGCGCACGCGGCGCCGGGACCCATACCCCCAGGGAGGAGTTTGGGGCAGGCGTGTGGTTGGCATCTCGCACATCACGTCTGCTGCGGCGTATGGGGCCCGGGTCGGCGCCACGATGCGCTTCGCGCATCGCGGCTTGCCCGGGACGACGACGGTGGGGCGGGCGAATTCACGGCTCAAACAGCAATTAAGACATACGATCTCGTCCCCGCGGCGCGTCGCGCCCGAGTGCATGCGGCTGTCGTCCCTCGCAAAACATGCAAGGGCGCGGGGAATGCCGGGTGAAGGCCTCACCCATGGCCCGCCTGCAACAAGAAAAGCAGGCGGCAGTCACCACAGGTTCAGCCGAACATCCGGCATTCCCCGCGCGATGTCTTCACGCTTATACGCGATCTCCCCGGTGTGCCGGCTCGTAGACACCGTCGCCCGTGTGATGCTGGGCATCACAACGGACTTGACGCCTGCATCGGGGCGCCAGGACCACGCGATTTCACGTCCGCAACGAAGCCGTTCGTCCGCGCATCCGTGAGGACACGCTGCGGCTCCATCGCGGCCATCGCATCCCCGCCTCGCGTGTCGTGACGATCGCGCGCTACGCCCCTTGCTTGAGGCGGGATGCGGAAAGGAAAGCATGAATTTCGAAAAATAGCAATAAGATTATTTTTAGTAGAAGTTGGTACGGGGCCCATGAAGCTGTTGCCAAGACCAGAGCTCGGTCGCCATGAAGCGCGTCCCACGTTACAGCACACTTTCACCCCTCACCCTGAGGAGCGCGCCACTTGGCGCGCGTCTCGAAGGGCGAGGCCCGGTCTGGGCCTCATGGTTCGAGACGCGCCGCCATGCAGACCGTCTCTGATGGCACGAACGGGGCACGGCGCTCCTCACCATGAGGATCTGGTATCCAAGGGGTCCTGCATACCGACCAATGAACACGCCGAGAGGCGTGTTCATTGAACCAACTTCGAAGCCGGCGTGCTCGTGGAGAGAGGCGGCAGATGATCATGTCGGGCGCGCGCTGACGTGAGGCGTACGAGCAGCGCGCGCCGGGGGCAGCAGCCCGACCTAACAGATATGAGCGCCCTGCGTCTCCACATACACCGCATACAGCGACTGGCTCGCCGTCATGAACAGGCGGTTGCGCTTCTTGCCGCCGAAGCAGACGTTGGCGCAGATCTCGGGCAGCTTGATCTGGCCGATGCGCTGGCCATCGGGCGCGAAGATGTGGACGCCGTCATAGCCTTCGCCGACCCAGCCGGCGCCGACCCAGAGGTTGCCGTCGATGTCGACGCGCAGGCCGTCCGGGAAGCCGGACTTGCCGTCGAGCGTCATGTCGACCAGTGGCTTGCCGTTGGAAAGCTTGTCGCCGTTGATGTCGTATTGCCAGACCACGTTCTTGGCATTCGGATAGTGCGTGATGCCGGTGTCGCAGACATAGAGCTTCTTGTAGTCGTGGCTGAAGGCGATGCCGTTCGGCTTGAACGGCTCGTCCGCTACCTTGGTCACCGCGCCGGACTGCGCGTCGACGCGATAGACGGCTTCCTTCTGGAACGGCTGGTTGGAGCCGTTGCGGACGTTCTGGCCCTCGTACAGATTGATCGAGCCATAGCCGGGATCGGTGAACCAGATCGATTTGTCGGCGGGATTGACGACCATGTCGTTCGGGCCGTTGAGCGGCTTGTCGTTCGCCCTCTCGGCCAGCACGGTTACCGTGCCGTTGTGCTCGAAGCGGACGAGACGGGTGCGCTCCGCGGTGATCTGCCGTCCCTCGTAGTCGAAGGTGTTGCCGTTCGACTCGTTGGAGGGCTTGCGGAACTGCTGCGAGATGTGGCCGTCGTCGTCGAGATAGCGGAGCTGCCGATTGTTGGGGATGTCGCTCCAGACGAGATACTGGCCCTGCGTGTTCCACGCCGGTCCTTCCGCCCACAGGCAGCCGGTGAACAGGCGCTTGATGACGGTGTTGCCGACCTTGGCCTTGAAGCGCTTCTCGTCGATCACGACGATGTCGGGATCGGGATAGCGCTGCGGCTGCGCGCCCGGTCCGTAGTCACGCGCCACGGCGGGCGAGACGGCCGCAGCGGCGGCGGCAAAGCCGGCGACACCCTTGAGGAGCGTGCGCCGGTCGAAGCGATCAGCTTCGGCCGGCACGTCCTTGATGAGATCGTGTCGTGAATTCGTCATGGTTTCCTCCAAACGTTTTTTGTTGGGAGGCGACCATACGACGGAATCGTGGCTTTCCGCGGGTTGTTCGGATAAAAAACAACTTGAGAGTGTTTGCGCTGCGAAGACGATTTGCGCGCTGCAAATCTCAGATCGGATCCCAGCCGAAGATATCCGCCGAACGGTCGAGCTTGTAGAACGACGGCTTCAGCGCGGGCATGCCATGCTCCGCGATGGTCTGCGGCGTCCAGCCTTCGCCGCGATGCACCGAGCGCAGCGGACGCGACTGGCCCATCAGGAAGATCTCGTTCATGCGCACGGCAAAGATCTGGCCGGTGACGTCCTTCGAGGCATCGCCCAGCAGATAGGCGACGACGGGGGCGATCTTCTCCGGTCCCATCCGCTTCATGCGCTCGACGCGTTCCTTCTCGGCCTCGGTCTCCGCCGGGATGGTGCCGATCATGCGGCTCCAGGCGAACGGCGAGACGCAGTTGGAGCGGACGTTGAAGCGGCCCATGTCGAGCGCGATCGACTTCGACAGGCCAACGATGCCGAGCTTGGCCGCGGCGTAGTTGGCCTGGCCATAATTGCCGATCAGGCCCGAGGTCGAGGTGAAGTGCACGAAGGAGCCGCTCTCCTGCTCGCGGAACAGCCGCGCCGCGGAATGCGACACGTAGAACGAGCCCATCAGGTGGACCTTGATGACGGCCTCGAAGGCCTCGATGCTCATCTTGTGGAAGATCATGTCGCGCAGGATGCCGGCATTGTTGACGACGCCGTCGAGCTTGCCGAAGTGATCGGTGGCGGCCTTGACGATCTTGCTGGCCGGGATCGCTTCCGACACGGACTCGAAATTCGCGACCGCCGTGCCGCCGGCCTTGCGGATCTCCTCGACGACTTCCTCCGCGGGGGCGGCGCTGGTACCCGAGCCGTCGGAGGCCACGCCGGGATCGTTGACGACGACCTTGGCGCCCTCGGCGGCGCACAGCAGCGCGATCTCGCGCCCGATGCCGCGGCCCGCGCCGGTGACGATGATGACTTTGTCCTGGAGCGATTTGGTCATGAGAGTTTCCTTGGCTGGATGTGTGTTGTTACCTCGCCCGCCGCAGGGGGGGCGATGTTTAGCGGTTGGGGCCTCATGGTTCGAGACGCGCCGAAGAGGCGCTCCTCACCATGAGGGTTGAGATCTCTCCCAGGTATCAGTTCTCTTTCCGCGAAATCAGTCCTCGTCCTGAGGAGCCCGCCGAAGGCGGGCGTCTCGAAGGACGTTGGAGGCTGTGCTGAACGCCACGAACTGTCCCGCGTCGTTACCTCTCGTTCGTGAAGATGATCGTGCCCGACGCGGCGAACATGCCGCCGACGCCGTGGCACACGGAGATTTTCGCATTCGGCACCTGCGCCGGCGCGATGCCGCGCATCTGGCGGACGCTCTCTTGCAGCGCATACATGCCGTACATCCCCGAATGCATGTAGGACAGGCCGCCGCCATTGGTGTTGAGCGGCAGCTTGCCGCCAGGCCGCGTGTGGCCGGCGGCGATGAACGGGCCGGTCTCCTCATGCGGCATGAAGCCGAGATCGCCAAGGCCGAACAGCGGCAGATGGGCGAAGGCGTCGTAGATCATGAGGTGATCGACATCGGCATGCGTGATGCCGGCTTCCTTGAAGGCGAGGGGGCCGGCGACCCTGAAGGCGCGCGACGAGGTGAAGGTTTCCATCTGGCTGACCATCGGCGTCTCCACGCTCTCGCCGGTGCCGAGAATGTACACGGGCTTCTGCGGAAAATCCTTGGCGCGGTCGGCGGAGGTCAGGATCAGCGCGCCGCCGCCATCGGTGACGAGGCAGCATTGCAGCAGCCGGAACGGATAGGCGATCATGCGCGAGTTCAGCACGTCCTCGACCGTGATCGGGTCCTTCATCATCGCGCGCGGATTTTTCGCCGCCCATTCGCGCTGCACGACGGCGACCATCGCGAGCTGCTCATGGGTGATGCCGTAGGTCTTCATGTAGCGCAGCACGGGGATCGGAAACATGCTGGGCGGACCGTACACGCCGAACGGCGCCTCGAACTGGCCTTGCAAACTGTCGGTGGGAATCGAGCGCGGCAGCTTGCCGATCATCGACTTGCCGCTCTCGGCGTGCGTGATCAGGACGGTCTTGCACAGCCCGGCCTCGATCGCCGCGGCGGCGTGGCGGACATGCAGCATGAAGGAGCAGCCGCCGACCGAGGTGCCGTCGACCCAGGTCGGGGTGATGCCGAGGTAATGGCACATCTGCTGCGGCGTCTCGACCGCGGTGGCGAAGCCGTCGATGTCCGACAGCTTCAGGCCGGCGTCGGCGATCGCGTTCAGCGCGGCATCCGCATGCAGCTGGATCTGCGACATGTTCGGGATGACGCCGAGCTCGGTGGTCTCGGCCGCGCCGACGACGGCAACCTGGTTGCGACGCATGGCGTTATCCTTTCGCCGGTCGGAACAGGGGCAAAGTGATCTGGTCGTCGAGCGGCTCGAAGGTGACTTCGAGCGGCATGTCGAGCTCCAGCGCCTCCGGCGTCTGCGGGCAGCCGGTGATGTTGCTCATCATCCGCGGACCTTCCTCCAGCGCGACGACGGCGATCGCGTAGGGCGGCGTGAAGCCGGGCGCGGCCGGGCGATGGTTGATGACGTAGCTGTAGAGCGTGCCTTTGCCAGAGGCCTTGAAGATACTGACCTTGCGGCTGGCGCAGGACGGGCAGAACGGCCGCGGCGGGAAATACACGTACGCGCAGGCGTCGCAGCGCTGCAGCCGCAATTCGCCGGCGCGTGTGCCGTCCCAGAAATGCTGGGTCTCCGGCGTCGGCTTGGGGCGTGCGCGCATTGGCTCGGCCATCCCGGTGATCCTCCCGTGAGGCGGGCTCCGTCGCCCGCTGCTTTGCCGGTTTGATGCGCCATTTGGCGAGGGGGCGTCAACGGTCCATCGCGCCGCGCATGCGGCCCTCCTGATGGTGCAGAGGTGCCTTCGTGGCAATTGCCGCCCGATGAAAATTGGTCTTTGATGCGATCACATGATCGGAGCCGCGATGAAGCTGCGTGATATCGCCCATTCCAGGACCGGCGACAAAGGGGACATGTCGAACATCTCGGTCATCGCCTATGATTCGAAGCACTATCCGCTGCTGCTCGCAGAGGTGACGGCGGAGCGGGTCAGGGCGCACTTTGCCGGCATTGTCCAGGGCGGTGTGGTCCGCTATGAGCTGCCCAACATCGCGGCGCTGAACTTCGTGATGAGCCGGGCGCTCGGCGGCGGGGTGACGCGCTCGCTGGCGCTGGATGCGCACGGCAAATCGCTGAGTTCCGCGCTGCTCGATCTCGACATTTCGGCTGACGCCACTGACCCAAGTCTAGACCCAAGTTAGGATGCCATGACCGCTGCCAATCCGACCCTCGCCGCGCTCGCCGACGATCTCGCCGCGGGACGCACGACCTCGCGCAAGCTGGTCGAGGACTGTCTCGCCCGCATCGCCGATCCGGCCGGAGAAGGGCAGCGCACCTTCATCCATGTCGACAAGGACGCAGCCTTGGCGGCTGCTGACGGCATGGACGCGCTGCGCAAGGCCAATGCGGCGCCATCGCCTTACGCGGGCATTCCGATCTCGATCAAGGACCTGTTCGACATCAAGGGCCAGGTGACCCGCGCCGGCTCGCGTGCGCTGGAGGATTCCGCGCCGGCCGAGGCCGATGCGCCGGCGGTGGCGCGGCTGCGCAAGGCCGGCTTCGTCGTGATCGGCCGTACCAACATGACCGAGTTCGCCTATTCCGGCATCGGCATCAATCCGCATTACGGCACGCCGAAGAGCGCCTGGAAGCGCGAGGTCGGCTACGTGCCCGGCGGCTCGTCGTCGGGCGCCGCGGTCTCCATCGCCGACCGCATGGCCTTTGGCGCGCTCGGCACCGACACCGGCGGCTCCTGCCGCATCCCGGCGGCGTTCAACGGCATCACCGGCTACAAGCCGACGCAGGCGCGCGTGCCGCTCGACGGCGGCGTGCCGCTCTCGACCACGCTCGACAGCTTTGGCCCGCTCGCCAACACGGTGGCGTGTTGCGCGGTGCTGGATGCCGTGCTCGCGGAAGAGCCGATCCGGCCGCTGGTTGCGCGTCCGGTGAAGGGGCTGCGGCTCGCGGTGCCCACGACCATCGTGCTCGACGAACTCGATGCCGCGGTGGCCGCAACGTTCGAGCGGGCGCTGGACACCCTGGCGAAGCAGGGCGCGCTGATCGAGCGCATCGAATTCCCGGAGTTTCTCGATGTCGGCGTGATCGGCATGAAGGGCGGCTTCGCCGCCGCCGAGAGCTACGCCTGGCACCGCTTCCTGCTGACGGCCAAGGGCGACGTCTATGATCCGCGCGTGTCCGTGCGCATCATGCGCGGCGAGGCGATCACGGTGCCGGACTACATCGAGATGCTCAACGCTCGCCGCTCCCTGGTGACGCGCGCCGCCGCGCGCATCGCGCCCTATGACGCGCTGGTGATGCCGACCACGGCCAACGCGCCGCCCAAGATCGCCGATCTCGCCGATGACGCCGCCTTCGCCCGTGAGAACATCCGCGCCTTGCGCAACTGCACCTTCATCAACATGATCGACGGCTGCGCGATCTCGCTGCCGGCCCATCGCCACGGCGAGGTCCCGGTCGGCCTGATGCTGGCGCAGTCCGGCGGCCAGGACCGCAAGCTGCTGGAGATCGCAGCCGGGGTCGAGGGCGTGGTGCGGGGCTGAAGCGTGGCGAGCGCTCAGGGTTTGCGCGGCGGTACCGCGAGGACGGGCAAGGGCGCGGCCTTGGCGGCGGTCGCCTGGGCCTCGTCAATGAGACCGGCTGACAGCATCTTGTCGAGGATGTAGTTGCGCCACTCGCTGTCGCGTTCAGAGGGCCTCGGCCATCGGAAACGCGTGATCAGCAGGGCGATTTCGTCGACGTCGAGGCTTGCGAGGGGCTTGCCGAAATGCGCGGTTGCCGCCGCTGCGACACCATAGGTGTTGTAGCCGAGATAGCTGTCGTTCAGGTAGGACTCCACGATACGCTCGCGCGACAAGGTCCGCTCCAGACGACTCATGAAGACGAGGCTTCCGATGTGCCAATCAGCGCCGTGGCAACAGTCTGGAGCCAGGACATGCAGGCAATGGCGGGTGACCGCAAACGTGATCCTGGTATCGGGCCGTCCGTCACCCTTGATAATGGCAGCCGCCATCGCCGGCAGAACGAGATTGGGCCGCGTCTGAAAGTCCGGTCCGGTCGATGCGATAATAGCCTGGCGTAGCAGCGGAGGCATGTCGGCCAGCGCGACGTAGGGCGATCCCGCTTCGAGCGGACAAAGATGGCCGGTGGCAGGAAGCGCTGCGATCTCGGCCTCAGTGGGGACGCCAAGATGATATTTGGCGTACCATATTGCGTAGCCTTCGGCGTAGAGCAGCAGCACGACCGCGAGCGAGAGCACGGCCAGGATCGACTTTCCGAGCAGGATGAGGAAGCGCTGGTTGCGTGGACGGTGCATCGTCAGAGGTTTGGTTCCGCCCGAAGCGTTTCGGTTCATCCGGACGTTCCGGCGCGATGACCCAAAGCGTCCAGGAAACGGGTGGCTGACGCTGGCCCTTCTGTCGCATCCTCGTCATTCCGGGATGCGCGCCCTTGCGCGCAGGCCCGGAATCCATAACCACCATCGTGAGTATGGATTCCGGGCTCGTCGCTGCGCGCCGCCCCGGAATGACAGCTGGGATCAAGTTTATGGCCAGACTCGAGCAGGCAGTGCCCGACCTCAATCCGGCCGTCGCGACCGGGATCGATGCGATCGACTGGACGGTGGCTGAACGCGACCTCGACGCCAGCGGCTGCGCCGTGTTGCCGCAACTGCTCTCGGCCGACGCGTGCCGCACGCTGGCATCGTTGTATCCGGACGACAGCCGTTTCCGCAACCGCGTGATCATGGCGCGGCACGGCTTCGGGCGCGGCGAGTACAAATATTTCAGCTATCCGTTGCCGGAGCCGATCGCGCGGCTGCGGCCGCTTCTCTATGCGCAACTGGTCGGCATCGCCAACCGCTGGAACGCGACGATGGGCATCGCCGTTCGTTACCCCGACGCGCATGCCGATTTTCTCGCCCGCTGCCATGCCGCCGGCCAGACCAGGCCGACGCCGTTGCTGCTGCAATATGACGAAGGCGACTACAATTGCCTGCACCAGGATCTCTATGGCGAGCACGTGTTTCCGTTGCAGGTCGCGATCCTCCTGTCCGAGCCCGGGCGCGATTTCGAGGGCGGCGAGTTCGTGCTGACGGAGCAGCGGCCGCGCATGCAGTCGCGCGCCGAGGTGGTGCCGCTTCGGCAGGGCGATGCCGTGGTGTTTGCGGTCCACAATCGCCCCGTGCAGGGCACGCGCGGCAGCTACCGGGTCAATATGCGCCACGGCGTCAGCCGGCTGCGCGCCGGCCGGCGGCATACGCTGGGGGTGATCTTTCATGATGCGAAGTGAGGCGCATGACGGCTGATCTGTTCGATGGGCTCGATACGCCGGCTTCGGCGCGCGAGCCGCTCGCGCCCGGCGCGATGCTGCTGCGCGGCTTCGCGCGGCCTGATGAGGTCGAGCTGCTTGCCGCGATCGAGGCGATCACCGTGCACGCCCCGTTCCGCCGCATGATCACGCCGGGCGGCCACCAGATGTCGGTGGCGATGACCAATTGCGGCCCGTTCGGCTGGGTGACGGACCGCAGCGGCTATCGCTATGATCCCGTCGACCCGGAGAGCGGGCAGCCCTGGCCGGCGATGCCGCGGCTGTTGCGTGAGCTTGCCGAGAATGCCGCGAGAGAGGCTGGCTTTCCAGGCTTCGCACCAGATGCCTGCCTCATCAACCGCTATGAGCCCGGCGCGAAGATGTCGCTGCATCAGGACCGCGACGAGCGCGACTTGGGCGAGCCGATCGTCTCGGTGTCTCTCGGCCTGCCCGCGACCTTTCTGTTCGGCGGCCTCAAGCGCACGGACAAAACGCAGCGTCATCGCCTGGCCCATGGCGACGTCGTCGTGTGGGGCGGGCCGGCGCGGCTCGCCTTTCACGGCGTCGCGCCGCTTGCCGACGGCGAGCACGCCTTGCTCGGCAGCCGGCGCATCAACCTGACGTTTCGCCGCGCGCGGTAATCCCGGCCGCTCTGTGACCTCGCGCATTTTGCAATGCGCGGCCCGCGCTCTATGCTGCGCGCGGGAGAGGGGCCATGACGACTGTCGAACTTGCGGACGAGCGCGCGCCGGCTGCGACGCGGCTCGGACTTCACCTCGCGCTGCTGCAGCTGGTCTTCAGCCTGCTGTGGACCACCTATGTGATCTATCTGCCCAAGCTCGCGGCGCAGGCCGGCATCGCGCCATCAGCCGTGATTCTGATCCTGATGCTGGACCAGGCGATCTTCACGCTGTCGGATACGGCGATGGGCCTCGCCGCCGATCGCATCGGGCCGCTCGCCAGCCGCTTCGGCGTCTTCATCGCACTCGTCACGGCGGTATCCTGCGCCGCTTTCGTCGCGCTGCCGTTCGTGGCGGCGACCGCCCGTCCGGCCGTGTTCATCGGACTGATCGTGGTGTGGGCGCTGACGTCGTCGGTGCTGCGGGCGCCGCCTCTCACTCTGCTCGGGCGCTACGCCGCGCGCCCGGCCGTGCCGTTCCTGACGGCGCTGGTGATGCTCGGCTATGGCGTGGCCGGCGCGGTGTCACCTTATCTCGGCGTGATCATGCGCGATTATGACGCCCGGCTGCCGTTCATCATTTCCTCCGTCGTGCTGCTGCTGACCGCGCTCGGCCTCTCACGTGTCGCGCAGGCCGGCGGTCCGGCCGCGGCGCCGGTGGCTGTCAAGGCCGAGCCGAAGCCGCTGCGGGGACTGCCGCTCCTGTTCATCGGCGCGATGGTGATCCTGGCGCTCGGCTATCAGCTGCATTTCAGCATCAACAGCTCGGCGTTCTATCTGCGCTTCGCCAGGCCGGAGGATCTGCCCTGGCTGATGCCGGTGTTCTGGATCGGCTTCAACCTCGTGCTGTTTCCCGCGAGCGTCGTCGTCAAGCATCGCGGCGGCCTGATCGTCATGGGCATCGCGGGGCTGCTCGGCGCGATCGCCATCGTGATCGCCGAACTCGCGGGCGCGCTGACGGTGCTGCTCGTGGCGCAGTTCATCGCTGGCGCCGCCTGGGGCTGCATGATGATGAGCGCGATCTCGGCGGCGCTGGCGATCGGGACGACCGGCGCCGAGGGCAAGGTCACGGGGCTGGTGTTCTCGGCGCTGGCGCTGGCCACGTTTGCGCGGATCGCGGCCGTTGCGGGCGGCCTGCAGAAGCTGCCGGACTATGCGCCGCTGGTGCAATGGGCGCCGGTCGCGTGCTGGTTCGTGGCTGGCGCTGGCCTGCTGGCGATGGCCGCCGCCGGATGGCAGGGACGCCGCGCGTCCCCGCCGTGAGATCCTCACGCGCCCTTAGGGCTTCGGCGGATGGATGAAGGCCCAGGGTGAGACCTCGCTGTCGCGGGGTACATCGATATCGATCAGATACGGCCCGCCATGCGCGAGCGCCTTCTCCAGCGCCGCCTTGAACTGCCCCGGCGCGGTGACGCGGCTCGCGGCAACACCGAACGACTCCGCAAGCTTGACGAAATCCGGATTGACGAGATCGGAGGCGACGACGCGGCCGTCGAAGCGCTCGCGCTGGTCGCGCCGGACATTGCCGTAGGAGTTGTTGTTGAACACCAGGGTGACGACGCCGATGTTGTATTGCACGGCGGTCGCCAGCTCCTGCACGGCGAACATGAAGCCGCCATCGCCCGTGATTGCCACCACCGGCTTGTCGGGATGCGCGACCTTGGCGCCGAGCGCGGTCGGGAAGCCGGCGCCGAGCGTGCCCTGATAGCCCGAGGTGATGAAGGTGCGCGGCTGGTAGACCGGGAAGCCGTACCAGGAGGCGAAGCCGACCTGGGACAATTCGTCGGTGACGATGGCGTCATGCGGCAGTACCTCGCGCAGCACGTTCAGATAGGCCATCTGCGGCTGCACCTTCTGGATCTCCTGCAAGGTGGCCGCGGTCGCTTCGCGAATGGCCGCGCGGCGGCTCGAGGTCTTGCGATACCCGGTCTTACTGACGGCCGCCGAAAGCGCGGCCGTGCCGGCCTTGGCATCGGCGACGATGCCGGCATCCACGATCAGGCGCCGCATCTCGGCGGGATCGATGTCGATGCGGATCGACTTCAAGCCGTCCGGCTTGAACGGCCAGCGGAAGGTCGTCGGCAGCTCCATGCGCGTGCCGATGCCGATCATCAGGTCGGTGGTCGGCCACAGCTTGTAGGCCGCGGCCATGGTGAGCCCGAGCTCATGCGCGTTGGAGACGATGCCGCGTCCCGAGCGGAACGCGACGACCGGGGCGTCGATCATCTCGGCCAGTTCGAGGATCTCCCCGCGCGCCTCGATCGCGCCGGAGCCGACGAAGATCATCGGCGCCTTGGCGCCTGCGATCAGCGCGGCGGCCTTGGCGATGCGGTCGGGATCGGGCTGCGGCGGCGTAAACGGCGCGAGCGGCTTCGCGGCGGACGTCTCGGCCTTCTGCGTGAAGACGTCCCACGGCATCTCCAGCGCGGCCGGGCCGCGGCGTCCCGACAGCATCTCCTGGAACCCGCGTGCGACCAGCGTTGGCGCGCTGTCGGGATATTCGATGCGCTCGGCCCATTTCACGAAGGTGCGCAAGGTGGCGAGCTGGTCGGGCATCTCGTGCAGATGGCCACGGCCGCGGCCGAGATAGTCGGTCGGCACCTGGCCGGTCAGGCACAGCACCGGCTCGTTGCAGCCGAAGGCGGTGAGCAGCGCCGCACCGGCATTGAGCACGCCGGGGCCGGGGACGACGCTGAACACGCCGGGCTTGCCGCTGGCGCGCGCATAGCCGAACGCCATGTAGCCGCAGGCCTGCTCGTGGCGCGCGCCGACGACCTTGAGCTGCGCCTGATGAAAGGCGTCGAACAGGCCGTAGACCTGCGCGCCGGGCAGGCCGAACACGGTGTCGACGCCGTGGGCGACGAGCCCGCTGACGATGGCTTCGCCGCCGGTCATGGTGGTCATGCTGAACTTCCGTCTTGATCAGTTTTCGTCGACGACGCCGTTGCGCAAAGCGCCGACGCCTTCGACTTCGATTTCGATGACATCGCCGGGCTTGAGATAGCGCGGCGGATCGAACCGCGCACCGGCGCCGGTCGGCGTCCCCGTCACGATCACGTCACCAGGAACGAGCGTCGTGAAGGTGGAGATATAGTTGATGAGGTAGCGGAAGCCGAAGATCAGCCGCGACGTGCGATCGTCCTGCCGCAGTTCGCCGTTGACGCGGGTGGTCAGCCGGACATCGGCGATCTGGCTCTCGCTGGTGTAGGGCACGATCCAGGGCCCGAGGCTGCCGGTGGAGTCGAAATTCTTGCCCTGCGTGACGTTGAACTTGGCGTGTCGCACCCAGTCGCGGATCGTGCCTTCGTTACACAGCGTCAGCGCGGCAATGTGATCCAGCGCCTGGGCCTCCGGGATGTGCCGGCCAGCCTTGCCGATGACCAGCACCAGCTCGCCTTCGTAGTCGAGCTGCGGCGAGGCGCGCGGGCGCACCAATGGCGTCTCATGGCCGACGAAGGAACGCGGCGTCCGCATGAACATCGACGGATACTTCGGCGCGTCCTGGCCGTCCTTGTACTCGGCGTTGCGGTCGGGATAGTTGACGCCGATGCAGATGATCTTCTCCGGCGAGGGGATCGGCGGCAGCCAGGTGATCGCATCGAGGCCGTGATCCGGCGACAGGCCGGCGGCGGTCTCGATCAGCCGGGGCACGGCGCCCGCGGCAATGACTTCGCGCAAGGTCGGATAGTCCTTCGTAAAGCGCGCGGAGAGATCGACGAGACCTTTGTCAGTGACGAGCCCGTAGCGGACCGAACCATTGGCAGAGTAGGTCGCGAGGCGAGGGGAGGTCATGGGCATCTCTCCTTACACGCCGAGCCGCTGGATCTTGTGGGTGCCGCGCGCCAAGGAGACGTGCTTGGTCTCCATGTAGAAGTCGAACGAATAGTCGCCGCCGTCGCGCCCGATGCCGGACGCCTTCATGCCGCCGAAGGGGGTCGGCAGATGCCGGACATTCTCGGAGTTTAGCCAGATCATGCCGGCCTCCAGCGCGTCGGCGACGCGCAGCGCGCGGCCCATGTCACCCGTCCAGACATAGCCGGTGAGGCCATACTGCACGTCATTGGCGATCGCGACCGCGTCGGCCTCGTCGCGGAACGGGATCACGGTGAGGAACGGCCCGAATACTTCCTCTTGCGCCACGCGCATGGTCTGGCTCGCGCCGGTCACCAGCGTCGGCTCGACATAATGGCCGCCGCCTGGACCATCGAACCGCTTGCCGCCGACGGCGATGATCGCGCCGTCCTGCCGCGCGACGTCGGCATAGGAGCAGACCTTGGCGAGATGCCGCTCATGGATCAGCGGCCCGATCTCGGTCGCGGGATCGAGTGGGTGGCCGACCTTCAGCGCGCGCACGCGCGCGGCGAGCCTGGCCGTGAAGGTCTCGGCAATGCTCTGCTGCACCAGCAGCCGGCTCGACGACGTGCAGCGCTCGCCGTTCAGCGAGTAGATCATGAACACGACGGCATCGAGTGCGCGGTCGAGATCGGCGTCGTCGAACACGATCACCGGGTTCTTGCCGCCGAGCTCGAAATGCACGCGCTTCAGGGTCGGCGCGCCCTGCGCCATGATCGCAGATCCCGTCGAGCTCTCGCCGACGAAGCCGATCGCCTTGATGGCGGGATGCTCGGTCAATGCCTTGCCGGCCTCCTCGCCGAAGCCATGGACCGTGTTGAGCACGCCGTCGGGAATGCCGGCCTCCTTGGCGAGCTTCGCCAGCCACTGCGCGGTGATCGGCGACCACTCCGCCGGCTTGTGCACAACCGTGCAGCCGGCCGCGAGCGCAGGCGCGATCTTCCAGGTCGACAGCATGAAGGGCGTGTTCCACGGCGTGATCACGCCGACCGGGCCGATCGGCACCCGGGTCGAGATGTTCCAATGCTCCTCGCTCGGCGTGCTCAGGCCGTCGCGTGCCTCGGTACATTTGTCGGCGAAGAAGCGGAAATTCTCGGCGGCGCGGATCGCGGCCTTGGCCATGAAACGATAGGCCTGCCCGGTATCGACGCATTCGAGCACGGCGATGTCGTCGGCATGATCCTCGATCGCATCGGCCACGCGATGCAAGAGCTTGCGCCGCATCGCCGGCGCCATGTCGCGCCAGGACTTGAAGGCCAGCGCCGCCGAGGTCGCTGCGCGGTCGATGTCCTCGGCATTGCCCCGTGCCACGGTGGCGAGCACGGCATTGTCGATCGGCGACTTGGTCTCGAACGTCGCGCCCGAGATCGCCGGCACCACCTTGCCGTCGATGAAATGGCCGATGCCTTCGTCCTTCAGCTTCGCGAGCAGGGGCGCGGCGCGGTCGAGATTGGCCTTGTAGATGTCGGCTTTGGGGCTGGCCTTATCCATGGGATGCCTCCGCTTTCAGGGCGTTTTGGCTTTCAGGGCGTCGTGGATGTTGTTGCGCTTCCAGCTGGTCGCGGCGTCGTTGATTTGCATGTCGAAGGACAGCGCGAATTTGCTGTTGGCAAACACCGGATCGAGATGCGCCGATAGCGCCTTGAAGACATGTTCGCCTGCCTTCTGCCGCGCCGGAAGGTCGCGGCCTTCGCCGAGTCGCAACAGCATGGCGAGAAAACCGTAGTCGAGCTTGCCATCGGCAATCGCGTAGTGTTCGCAGCGGATGGCGCGGACGCGGATGCCGCCGATCGGGAAGATCCCGGTCTCGCTCGCGGCCTTGCGGACCACTTCGCAGACCGCGGCCATGTCGACACGCGCGTCGAGATTGGCGGAGTATTCGATGCTGAAATGCGGCATGGTGCGGTCGCTCCAAGAACCTCAGGCGAAATAACAGCTCACCGTCCCATAGGGACCATAGTCGGCCTGGATGGTATCGCCCTTGCGCGCCTCGATCGGCCTGATGAACGAGCCTGCGAGAACGACCTGCCCGGGCTCGAGGGCCAGCCCTTGCGCCGCGATCTTGTTGGCGAGCCAGGCCACGGCCGTTGCCGGATTGTTCAGGACGCCCGCAGCGAGGCCGGTCTCTTCGAGCTGGCCGTTCTTGGTGCAGAGCGCGCCAACCCAGCGCAGATCGGTGTCGAGGGGGCGCAGCGGACGGCCACCGAGCACGATGCCCGCATTGGCTGCGTTGTCGGCAATCGTGTCGAAGATCTTGCGCGTGGCCTTGGTCTCGGGATCGACGCGTTCGATCCGGGTGTCCAAGATCTCCAGCGCGGGCACGACGAAGTCGGTCGCGTTGAGCACGTCGAACAGCGTGCAGTCCGGTCCCGCCAGGCGCTTCTTCATGATGAAGGCGAGCTCGGCTTCGATCCGCGTCGCGATGAACCGGTCGGACGGCACGAGACCGCCATCGGCAAAGAACATGTCGTCGAGCAGCACGCCCGAATCCGGCTCGTCGATGTTGAGCGCGCTCTGCATCGCCTTCGACGTCAGCCCGATCTTGTGGCCCTTGATGACACGCCCGGCAGACACTTTGATGGCGACCCATGCCTGCTGGATCGCATAGGCGTCCGCGATGCTGATATCGGGGAATTCCTGGGACAGCTGGCGGATCTGGCGGCGGCTTTGCTCGGCCTCGTTCAGGCGCAGGGCGCAGCTTTGAATCTGGTCAGGCGTCAGCGGCATGAGAGCGATCTCTCGGAAAACAGGTGGCGGCAGATGATTAACATGTTAAGTTTTCGGCGGCAAACCGAATTGGCATATGTTGCACTGCAAATATTGAGGCGACGATTCGTCGCCTCGCTGGGGTGATGAGATGAGCGAGACCAGGGCCAAGGTTGCGAGGTCTGCGACGAAGCGCGCGCGCAAGGTCCCGATGCGCGATTTCTCCCAGTCGCTGCCGATGGCGTTGCTGCGCGCACGCGAGGCCGTGATGCGGCAGTTCAGGCCAAGCTTGCGCCAGCATGGACTGACGGAGCAGCAATGGCGCATTCTGCGCGCGCTGGCAGCGGTCGACGCCATCGAGGTGACCGAGCTGGCGCGTGTCGCTTTCCTGCTTGGGCCGAGCCTGTCACGCATTCTGCGCGATCTCGAGGCTCGCGGCCTGATCGCGCGCGAGGTTGACTCCCGCGACATGCGCAGGGGAGTTCTGTCGATCTCCGCGAAGGGCTTGAAGTTGATCGCCCAGGTCGCGCCGACATCTGAGGCGATCTATGCAACGATCGCTGAGCGCTACGGCGCGCGCAAGCTTGCCGCATTGCACAAAATGCTGGGCGAGCTTGAGCAGAGCATGGGTGACGAATTCGCGGCGGATGAGCACGCTGAGGACTGATATGAGCCGGATAAAGCGGGAATCGTCGACGCTCTTGTCAGGCTGGTACTTGGCAGGCTCTGAGCCGGTTTGATAAGAAGCGATGCAGTCGAGCGGAGATGGCGTGCGTCGCAGGCATGGCAATCCATGCTAACTCTGTCTGCGTGCTGATCGAACCCGCGAGTTGACATGGTCACAATCAAGGTTGCTCATCTCATCGACTTCGTCGCCGACATCTTCGAGCGCGCCGACTCGTCGGCGGAAGAGGCGCGACGGATCGCCACCTACCTGACCACCGCGAACCTGACCGGGCATGACAGCCATGGTGTCATTCGGGTCCCCGTCTACATCCGCTGGAAGAAGATGGGATCGATCGTGCCGAACCAGACGGCCGAGATTGTGGTCGATACGCCGTCCCTGGTGGTGGTGGATGGCAAATTCGGCTACGGTCAGACGGTGACGCCGCAGGCGGTGAGGATCGGTATCGAGCGCTGCAAGACAAGCGGCCTGGCCGCGCTGGCGCTGCGCAATTCCGGCCATCTCGGCCGCGTCGGCGACTGGGCCGAAATGGCCGCCGCCGAAGGGCTGGTCTCGATCCATTTCGTCACTGCCGCAGGCTCGCTGCTGGTCGCCCCCTTCGGTGGCGTGGAGAAGCGATTCTCGACCGCCCCTTACTGCGTCGGCATTCCGCGTGACGGGCAGGATCCGATCGTGCTCGATTTTGCGACCTCGGTCGTCGCCGAAGGCAAGGTGCTGGTGGCGAGCCGCGGCGGCAAGAAGCTGCCGAAGGGCGCGCTGATCGATTCCAACGGGACCCTCAGTGAGGATCCGGCCGTGCTGTATGGTCCCTATGAGGCGGAGGGGACGCGCGATCATACCAAGGGAACAGGCGCGATCCGCGCGTTCGGCGAGCACAAGGGCTCGGGCCTTGCGTTCATCTGCGAACTGCTCGGCGGCGCCCTGACCGGTACCGGCGCGACCTCGGCCAATCGGCGCTTCGCCAACGGCATGCTCGCGATCTACATCGATCCGAAGGTGGTCGATCCCGCCAACTTCTTCGACAGCGAGGTCACCCGCTACACCGATTTCATCCGCGCGACCAAGCCCGTCGCAGGTGTCGATCAGGTTCTGGTGCCCGGTGACACCGAGCGCAAGACGCGGGCTGAACGCACCGCCAACGGCGTGCCCTTGCCCGATGACACCTGGGCGGCGATAGTGAATACGGCACGCGAGGTGGGCGTCAGCGAGGCGAGCATCCAGCGCGCCACATCGTGACGCGGTGGCGTCCAGCGAAATCAAGCCATCCGAAGCCGCACGGGCTTCACTGACCGCAGCGTGCTGCGGGCGCAACCGAAACGTCGAACAAGTCAAATCGATTTGAACAACCAGGGAAGGAAATCCGGTCGTGGCGAACAACAAGGTCAAGCAGCTCTGGGCCGAAGGCAAAGCGGTGGTGAATGCCTGGCTCGCGATCCCCTCGGGGTTTTCCGCGGAGGTCGTGGCGCAGTGCGGCTTCGACAGCGTCACCGTGGACATGCAGCACGGTGTGCAGGACTATCTGTCGATGGTGCAATGTTTCCAGGCGATGCATGCTCATCCGGTCACGCCGATGGTGCGCGTGCCGTGGAATGAGCCCGGCATCATCGGCAAGGTGCTCGATGGCGGCGCGTATGGCGTCATCTGCCCGATGGTCAACACACCTCAGGAAGCCCGCAATCTCGTCTCCTACTCGAAGTACCCGCCGAAGGGCGTGCGCTCGAACGGCCCGATCCGCTCCGGCATGTACGGTGGCGCCGGCGAGTACCAAAAGACGGCCAATGACGAAATCGTGCTGCTGCCGATGATGGAGACGAAGACGGCGGTCGAGAACATGGAGGCCATCCTCGACGTCGAGGGCATCGACGGCGTGTATATCGGACCGTCCGATCTCGGCTTCTCCTACGGTCTCGTGCCGAAGCTCGACCGCGACGAGCCGGAGATCCTCAAGATCTACGAGAAGATCGTGAAGGAGTGCGGCAAGCGCGGGCTGAACCCGGGCATCCATTGCAGCGGCGCCGAGGGCGCGGCGCGCGCGATCAACATGGGCTTCAAGCTGGTCACGCTGTCTAACGAGGTCGGCCTGATGCAGGTCTATGCCCGTCAGCAGGTCTTGCAGACGCGCAAGGACTCCGGCGGCAAGGCCTGAGGGCGAATTGCTGATAGGGAATAGCGAGGAGGGGTGCCTCTACTCGCTCTTCGCTGTTTCCACGACCGATGAGTTCCAACGAGAGAGACTGCCATGGCTCCCGCTCCCGTCATCCGTCTTCATCCCGAGGACAGCGTCCTGATCGCGCGCGCGAGCCTGCCGCCCGGGCTGGCCGTGGCCGATGGCGTCGTGACGCTCGATCGTATCCCGGCGGGACACAAGGTCGCGGTGCGTCCCATCGCGCAGGGCGAGCCGATCCGCCGTTACGGCCAGATCATCGGCTTCGCCACTTCGCCGATCGCGCCGGGGCAGCACGTTCATACACAGAACTGCGGCATGGGCGATTTCGCCAAGGACTACGCCTATGGCGTCGACGTCAAGCCGACGCCGAATTTCGATCTGCCGGCAACGTTCGAGGGCATCCGCCGCCCCGATGGGCGCGTCGCGACCCGCAACTATATCGGCATCCTGACATCGGTGAATTGCAGCGCCCATGTCGCGGGCCTGGTCGCCGACGTCTTCAAGAGAAATCCGTTCACGGGCGATGATCCGCTCGCCGACTATCCCCATGTCGACGGTGTGGTGGCGCTGACGCACAAGACGGGCTGCGGCATGACGATGGATGAGCCGCTGAAACTGTTGCGGCGAACGCTCGGCGGCTACGCGCGGCACGCGAACTTCTCCGCGGTGATCGTGCTCGGCTTGGGATGCGAGGCCAATCAGATCGGCGGGCTGATGGAAGAGCAGAAGCTCGCCGGCCGGTTGCGCGCGATGGACATCCAGGAGGTCGGCGGCACCCGCAAGACCGTGGAGGCCGGCATTGCCTTCGTGAAGGAGGCGCTGGCCGACGCCAACAAGGTGAAGCGCGAGACGGTTCCCGCGAGCGAATTGACGGTCGCGCTCCAGTGTGGCGGCTCCGACGGCTACTCCGGAATCTCCGCCAACCCCGCGCTTGGTGCCGCTAGCGACCTGCTGGTGCGACATGGTGGCACGGTCATCCTGTCGGAGACGCCGGAGACCTACGGCGCCGAGCATCTGCTGACGCGCCGCGCCGTGAGCCGCGACGTCGGCGAGAAACTGGTGTCGCTGATGCGCTGGTGGGAAGAGTATACAGCGCGCGAAGGCGCGGAAATGAATGCCAACCCGAGTCCCGGCAACAAGGCCGGTGGCCTGACCACCATCCTGGAGAAGTCGCTCGGCGCGATGGCCAAGGCCGGCAGCACCAATCTGGTGGATGTGTTGCATTATGCCGAAGCCGTGACCAAGAAGGGCTTCGTGTTCATGGACACGCCCGGCTACGACCCCGTCGCGGCGACGGGGCAGGTGGCCGGCGGCGCCAATCTCGTCTGCTTCACCACCGGACGTGGCAGTGTGTTCGGCTGCAAGCCGGCACCGTCGATCAAGCTGGCGACGAATACGCCGATGTAC
The DNA here is from genome assembly GCF_051167855.1 of Bradyrhizobium sp. HKCCYLRH3099. Classification (NCBI taxonomy): domain Bacteria; kingdom Pseudomonadati; phylum Pseudomonadota; class Alphaproteobacteria; order Hyphomicrobiales; family Nitrobacteraceae; genus Bradyrhizobium; species Bradyrhizobium sp. HKCCYLRH3099. The sequence continues at coordinate 839,858 of NZ_JBNPTW010000001.1, read as the reverse complement.
AAGCGGATGGAAGACGACATGGACGTCAACTGCGGCACCATCCTCGACGGCGAGGAGACGGTGCAGGAGTGCGGCCAGCGGATCTTCGAATTGATGCTGAAAACCGCATCCGGGCAGCCGACCAAGAGCGAAAGCTTCGATTTCGGCGGCGCTGAGTTCGCGCCCTGGGTGCTCGGTGCGACGATGTAGCTCGGGCTTTCGAGCTCTTCGCTGGCTTCTTGGCCGGTTTCTCGGCTGCCTCGCGAGCGGATTGCCGGATGTTTCCGTGCCGGCATCTGATCGCAGCTGGGATCACGTCGTAGCTGAGACTGGATCGCAACTGAGATCAGATGACAGGCTGGTAGCGCCGCCTCGGTACACCGACTTGGGCTGGCCGCGCTGACGCGCGACAGCGGCGCCGAACAAATTACCGCTGGTGGCCGAGGCCAATGCCCAGCGCCAGGGCCTTCTGGCGCAGCGAGCCTTCAGTCCGCTTCATCGCCTTGGCGATCTTGGCAACCGGGGTCTTGGACTTCGAGTGCTGCTTCAGCAGCTTGATGTCGGCGGCGGTATACGGCTTGCGCGCCAACTTCTTGGTAGCTGCCTTCTTAGCTGTCTTGGCCAACGTGATTCTCCTTTTGGCAATGGGGGTCCTAAATAGCACGTGTAGTCGAGCTATCAAGTGATTGCGGCGAATGCAACGCTATTAGTTCTTGTTAGTTCAACTTTCGGGGTTAATCCCTGCTATTGCAGAGTGGTCAATCTTCCGTGACCGTATCGGCCTCTCCCTGTGGACAACTCCGAGGGAACACGGTGAAACGGGTTGTTTGTTCTTCTCCCGTTCTTGTTAGGACGCCTGAGTTGGTCACGGTCCCGCCGCAAAAGCCACCGGTGCGTGCAGTCCGAACACCTGATCGGGGCGCGATGAGACCGAAGGACGGCCGAATTGTCATCTTCCGGGCCCAGGACGGTTCATTAGGCAGCTCTGCCCGTTGTTAGTGCTTGATCCCTGAGCACGGCAATGTTCTGCTCAAAAAAGTTGCTGGAGCGCTGAACCCACGTGTCAATCTACGTCGCATTACATCACGTCACCCATTATAAGTATGATCGTCCCGTCGGATTGGGCCCGCAGACCATCCGTCTGCGTCCGGCTCCCCATACCAGGACGCCGGTGCTGAGCTATTCGCTCAAGGTCACGCCATCGAACCATTTCGTGAACTGGCAGCAGGACCCGCAGGGCAACTGGCTCGCGCGCTATGTTTTTCCGGAGAAGGTGAACGAACTGAAAATCGAGGTCGATTTCACGGCGCAGATGACCGTGATCAATCCGTTCGATTTCTTCGTCGAGCCTTATGCCGACAGCTTTCCGTTCGCCTATCCCGACGGATTGAAAGCGGAACTCGCGCCCTATCTGGAGACGATCGAGCCCGGACCAAAGTTCGCGGAATACTTGAAGTCGCTGCCGCGCGAAGCCGACAACACGGTCAACTATCTCGTTGATCTCAATGCGCAGTTGCAGAAAAAGATTCGCTATATCATCCGGATGGAGCCCGGCGTTCAAACGCCGGAGGAGACGCTGGCCTCGGCGGCGGGCTCCTGTCGCGACTCCGCATGGCTGCTGATTCAGACGATGCGGCATCTCGGTCTCGCCGCACGCTTCGTCTCGGGCTATTTGATCCAGCTTCGTCCTGATATCGATCCGATCGAAGGGCCGGTCGAGGTCGAGAATGACTTCACCGATCTGCATGCCTGGGCGGAGGTCTATCTGCCCGGTGCCGGGTGGATCGGATTCGATGTGACCTCGGGCATGCTTGCGGGCGAGGGACATATTCCCGTCGCCGCGACCCCGCATTATCGCTCGGCCGCGCCGATCTCGGGCAGTGCCGGAATTGCCGAGGTCGACTTCGCCTTCGAGATGAATGTGAAGCGTATCCGCGAAGCGCCGCGGATCACGCGGCCTTTCTCCGATGAGTCCTGGCAGAAGCTCGATCAGCTCGGCGAGGCCGTCGACGCCGATCTCGCCGCTCACGACGTGCGGCTGACGATGGGCGGCGAACCGACCTTCGTGTCGATCGACGACATGGAGTCCGCGGAGTGGAATACGGCCGCGGTCGGTCCGGCCAAGCGCGGGCTTGCCGACAGCCTGATCCGGCGCCTGCGGTCGCGGTTCGCGCCCGGTGGCCTGCTGCATTACGGCCAGGGCAAATGGTACCCCGGCGAAAGCCTGCCGCGCTGGGCGTTCGGACTGTATTGGCGCAAGGACGGCGAGCCGATCTGGCGCAATCCCGATCTGATCGCGAGCATCGACGCCCCGCGCATGGCCACGATCGCGGATGCGGAGCGCTTCCTCGATACGACGGCGGAGACGCTCGGCCTCGAGCCGGACTATGTGCTGCCGGCGTATGAGGACCCCGCGCATTGGTTGCAGAAGGAAGCGGCGCTGCCCGAGAATGTCGATGCGCTCGACTCCAAGCTGGACGATCCGGAAGAGCGCGCCCGCATGGCGCGCGTGTTCGACGAAGGGCTGCACATTCCGCGCGGCTTCGTGCTGCCGATCCAGCGCTGGAATGCGCAGCCGAAGCGCTGGCGCAGCGAGCGCTGGGGACTGCGGCGCAAGCGGCTGTTTCTGATTCCAGGCGACTCGCCGCTCGGCCTGAGGCTGCCGATCAACTCGCTGCTGTACATTCCGCCAGAAGACTTCCCGTATATTCACGAGCAGGATCCGATGGAGGCGCGCGGGCCATTGCCCGCTTATGCGCAAGGACGTCCTGTGATCGTGCCGCAGGTGCCGCCGCTGAAGGCGCTCGACCGGCCGCCACAACAACAGCAGGACGTTCAGTACCAGTATTGGGGCGGTCTCGGCGTGCGCACCGCGATGTCGGTCGAGATCCGCGACGGCATTCTCTGCGTCTTCATGCCGCCGGTGGAGACCATCGAGGATTATCTGGAGCTGATCGCGACCGTCGAAGCGACGGCCGAGGCGATGCAGATCAAGGTTCATGTCGAGGGCTATGCGCCGCCGTTCGATCCGCGCATCGACGTCATCAAGGTGACGCCCGATCCCGGCGTCATCGAGGTCAACATCCAGCCGGCGCAGAGCTGGCGCGAGGCGGTGGACATCACCTTCGGGCTCTATGAGGACGCCGCCAAGACGCGGCTCGGCGCCAACCGCTTCCTGATCGACGGCCGCCACACCGGCACCGGTGGCGGCAATCACGTCGTGGTCGGCGGCTCGTCGCCGCCGGATTCGCCGTTCTTGCGCCGTCCCGATCTGTTGAAGAGCCTCGTGCTGTATTGGCAACGGCATCCAGCACTGTCTTATTTGTTCTCCGGCATGTTCATCGGCCCGACCAGCCAGGCCCCGCGCATCGACGAGGCGCGCCATGACAGTCTCTATGAGCTGGAGATCGCGCTTGCCAATGTGCCGCCGGCCGGGCAGGGCGTGCCGTTGTGGCTGGTCGATCGGCTGTTCAGGCATCTCCTGGTCGATATCACCGGCAACACCCATCGCTCTGAGATCTGTATCGACAAGCTGTACTCGCCGGAAGGCCCGACGGGCCGCCTCGGTCTCGTCGAATTCCGCGCGCTCGAAATGCCGCCGGATCCGCGCATGTCGCTGGCGCAGCAACTGCTCATCCGTGCCCTGATCGCCAAGCTGTGGCGCGAGCCGCAGGAAGGCAATTTCGTGCGCTGGGGCACGGCGCTGCACGACCGCTTCATGCTGCCTCACTTCATCTGGGAGGATTTTCTTGATGTGCTGGATGAGCTGCGGTCGTCCGGCTACGACTTCTCGCCGGAATGGTATCAAGCGCAGCTCGAGTTCCGTTTTCCGACCTTCGGCCGCGTGCAGCATGGCGGCGTGACCCTGGAGCTGCGGCAGGCGCTGGAGCCGTGGCACGTGCTGGGCGAGGAGGGTGCCGCGGGCGGCACCGTGCGCTACGTGGATTCCTCGGTCGAACGGCTTCAAGTGAAAGCTGAAGGCTTCATCGAGGGCCGGCACCTCGTCACCTGCAATGGTAGGAGAATGCCGATGACATCGACCGGCCGCTCGGCGGAGGCCGTCGCCGCCGTCCGCTTCAAGGCGTGGCAGCCGGCCTCCGGCCTGCATCCGACCATCCCGGTGCATTCGCCGCTGACCTTCGATCTGATCGACACCTGGAACGGCCGCTCGCTCGGTGGCTGCGTCTATCACGTGGCCCATCCCGGCGGCCGCAACTACGACACCAAGCCGATCAACTCCTACGAGGCGGAGGCGCGGCGGCTCGCCCGATTCCAGGATCACGGCCACACTCCCGGACGAATCGCGCTGCCGCCGGAAGAACGCACAAATGAATTCCCGATGACCCTCGACTTGCGCAGGCCGCTCCGGCATTGATTGAGCCCTAGTTTGTGCGGAGGAGCAGGGCATGGACGGCCCGAGCGGCCAGGACCAGGGAGCGACCCCCGCCGCCGGCCGGCCGGCGGCGCGTCCTCCGCTGCGCCGCGCGACGCAATGGTCTCGCGACTACGCCCGGCTGCCCGGCATTCCCGATGAGTTCATCGGCGCCGACGGCCAGCCGCGCCCGGTGTGGACGCGTTTTGCGGATACGTTCGCCGCGCTCGCACCGACCGACATCGACCGCCGCTTCGCCTCGGCTGACCGGCATCTGCGCGAGGCCGGCGTCACCTATCGCTCGCCCGGTGACAATGCCGAGCGCTCCTGGCCGCTGAGCCATCTGCCGCTGCTGATCGACGAGGCCGAGTGGGCGCAATTGTCCCAGGGCATCGTGCAGCGCGCCGAGCTGTTCGAGCGCGTGCTGCGGGATATCTATGGCGAGGGACGCCTGATCGCGAGCGGCGCGCTGCCGGCGGCGGCCGTCGCCGGCTCCAGCGAATATCTGCGGCCCGTCTGTGGCATCAAGCCGCCGGGCGGCCGCTTCCTCAGCATTTACGCCGCCGACATCGGCCGTGGTCCTGACGGGCGCTGGTGGGTCCTGAACGATCGTACCCAGGCGCCGTCGGGCATGGGCTATGCGCTGGAAAACCGGCTGGTGCTGTCGCGCGCGTTCTCCTCGATCTACAAGTCGATGAATGCCGAGCGGCTCGCGCCGTTCTTCGAGACCTTTCGCGACGCGCTGCGCGCCGGCGCAGATCGCGACGAGCCGCGCATCGGCGTGCTGACGCCGGGCACCTTCAGCGAAACCTATTTCGAGCACGCGACGCTGGCGCGTTATCTCGGCTTCCTGCTGGTGGAGGGCGACGACCTCGCCGTCAGCGGCGATCGCGTCCACATCCGCACCGTCGCCGGGCTCAAGCGCGTCGACGTGCTGCTGCGCCGGCTCGATTCCAACTCGCTCGATCCGCTCGAGCTCGATGCCGCCTCGCGCCTCGGCGTCGCCGGGCTGATGGACGTCGTTCGCAAGGGCGGCGTCGTGCTCGCCAACATGCCGGGATCGGGCGTGCTCGAAGCGCGCGCGCTGCTCGGCTTCCTGCCGAGCCTGTCGCGGCGCGTGCTCGGTGAGGACCTCAAGATCCCGCATATCGCGACCTGGTGGTGCGGGCAGAAATCGGCGCGCGACGAGGTGTTGGATCGGCTCGAGGACTTCGCCATCGAGGGCGCCTATGGCCGCGCCGTGCCGGGCTTTGCGAGCAGCGGCCCGGTGCTGCCGAGCGAGCTCTCGGCGGCCGAGCGCGATCGCTTGCGCGCGGCCATCAAGCAGCGCGGCATCGACTATGTCGGCCAGGAGGTGGTGCGGCTGTCGACGACGCCGGTGTGGGAAGGCGGGCGGATCGCGCCACGGCCGTTCGTGCTGCGCGTGTTCGCGGCCGTGACGCCGGACGGCGGCTGGACCGTGATGCCCGGCGGCTTCTGCCGCATTGCCGACAAGCTCGATGCGCGCGCCATCTCGATGGGCGACGGCGCGCGCGCCGCCGACGTCTGGGTGGTCGGCGACAAGGCGGTCGCCGCGCGCACCCTGCTGCCGGGGTCGGACAATGTCCGCATCCGCCGCATCGCCGGCGTGCTGCCGAGCCGCGCGGCGGACAATCTGTTCTGGCTCGGCCGCTATCTCGAACGCGCGGAGGCGACGTTGCGGCTGATCCGCGTGCTCGGCGCGCAGCACCGCGATCCCGGCAGGGACGCGCCGGCGCAGCTCAACACGGCCGAGCGCATCCAGCGCCTGCTTCTCGCCTGGGGCGCGATCTCGCAGACGTCGCGGACCAGGGGATCGCAGGTCGCGGCCGAAGCGCTGCAGGCGGAGGCCCAGTTCGGCTCGGCCTTGTCGCTGCTCAAATCGGCTCAACGCACCGCGACATCGCTGCGCGAGCGGCTGTCGCCCGACGCCTGGCAGGTGATCACCGAAATGCCGAGCCGTCTGGCGCAGGACGCGGAGGACGAGGACGCCGTCGTCAGCACGGCCGAGCTCATCCTGGAGAAGCTTGCGAGCTTTGCCGGCCTTGCCCAGGAGAACATGAATCGCGCCGCCGGCTGGCGCTTCCTCGATATCGGGCGCCGCGCCGAGCGCGCCATCAACACCGCGCGGTTTGCGCGGCAGTTCGGCTATGACGAGGCGACGCCTGAGGATCTCGACGTCCTGCTGACCCTGGTCGATTGCCAGATCACCTACCGGTCGCGCTATCTGATCGGTCCGTCGCTGGCGCCGATCCGCGATCTCGTGGTGCTCGACCTCTATAATCCGCGCTCGGTCGCCTTCCAGATCGAGACCTTGAACGAGCACATCGCGGGCCTGCCGGTGCTCAAGGAAAATGGCCTGATCGAGCGGCCGCAGCGGCTTGCGGTCTCGCTGGTCGCGCGGCTCACGGCGGCGGAGGCGGCGCATCTCGACGGCCGCACGCTGTTCGCGCTGGAGCAGGACCTGCTCAGTCTGGCGGAGGCGATCGGACAGCATTACTTCCCGCACGGCCCCAATGCGACCCGGCCGGAAAAGCTCACGGGCCTCGCGTGATCTACGACATCCGTCATGTCACGACCTACGAATATGAGAGCGCGGTGAGCTTTGCGCGCTGCTCGCTGCGGCTGGAGCCCGCGAGCGGCGATGGCCAGGAACTGATCTCGCACAGCGTCGACATCCGGCCGCGTCCCTCGGAGCGCACCGCGCGGCGCGACTTTTTCGGCACGCTGACCGAAAGCATCGTCATCGATACCCAGCACCGCCATCTGCGCATCGACTCGCGCTCGCGGGTGAAGCTGGCGCGCAACGCCCCGGAGCGGGATGCGCCGAGCGCCGCCTGGGAGCACGTCCGCGACGACGCCTTCGAGGCGACCAGCCTCGGGCCGGCGTCGCCGATCGGCTACGTCTTTGCCAGTGCGCTGGTGCCGGTGCTTGCGCCGGTGACGGACTATGCGGCGGCGAGCTTTCCGGCCGGCACCGGCATCGTCGCCGGCGCGGCCGACCTGATGCGGCGCATCCGCAAGGAGTTCAAATACGACCCGAAGGCGACGGTGATCTCGACGCCGCTCGCCGAGGTGTTCGACAATCGTCACGGTGTCTGCCAGGACTTCGCGCATGTCATGATCGCGGGCCTGCGTGGCCTCGGCCTGCCGGCCGCCTATGTCAGCGGCTATCTGCGGACGATTCCGCCCGAGGGCCAGCCGCGGCTGCAGGGCGCGGATGCGACGCATGCCTGGGTATCGCTGTGGTGTGGCGAGGCGCTCGGCTGGATCGGCTTCGATCCGACCAACGATCTCGTCGTCGGCAACGATCACATCATCCTCGGCATGGGCCGCGACTTCTCGGATGTCTCTCCGATCGACGGCATCATTGTCGGCTCGCCGAAACAGAAGCTCGGCGTTGCGGTCGACGTCGTGCTGGTCGAGTAGGGCGGTTCCCGGCCGGGGAACCCGCGGAACATTTTTCCTGCATCGCACTTGATCCGCCCGAGGGGCCCGAATGGGGGCTGGTTGACCCTTTCGAGCGATGGAGTGATCGATATGAAGCGTGTTGCAATCCTCATTGGCCTCGTCGGCGCCTGCGTCGTCGGCTCCGCCTCCGCCCAGCCGAGCGCGAATCTCACCGGCACCTACCGCTGCATCCAGATGTGCCGCGACGGCATGATCGGGGCGCCTGCCTTCGTGACCCAGAACGGCGATGCCGTGAACATGACCACCGAGACCGGCGAATCGCTGCAGGCCTGGCCGGACTGGAATGCGCCGAACAGCCGGCTCTGGATCGATGCGCGTGACGAAAGCGCGGTGTATTCGCCGGACGGCATGCGCATCCAGTTCGACGACGGCCGCGTCTGGCAGCGCGATTTGCCTCCGCCGGTTTTCGTCGGCCGTGCGCCGGTGGTGTACGGGCGGTAGGTACTTCGCGCCGACTCCCACGCCGTCGTCATCGTCTGCACGCATAAGCGGATGACGTCGTGCACGTGAGGGTCGAGCAGTTTGCGCCATCATCGGTGTCGTCCCGGCGAACGCCGGGACCCATAACCACCGTCGTCTGTTGTGGGGTGTGCTGGCAACTGCGAATGTGCCTCCCACCGTGGCCTGTGGGTATCGGTCCCGGATCGGCGCCGCACCAACGCAGTCGCGTTGGCGCAGCTTGTCCGGGACGACAGCGAATTTGTTGAGCTGCCATTCAACGACAACATTAGCTGCACAAGCCGCGGCGCGCAGAATGCTCGCCTGCGCCGGCGTGACGGTTGAGTATGAGGCAGCGTTCTCGCGACATGATCTGCCCGAGTCATGATGATCAGTTCGACCCTCTGATAACGAGAGGGCGCAGGGAATGCCGGGCGATGGCCTCACCCATGGCCCGCCTGCGAAAAAAAAGCAGGCGGCAGGTACCACAGGTGCAGCCGGATCGACCCGGCATTCCCTGCGCGATGGCTTTACGGCTTATACGTGGTCTCCCTGGTGCGCCGGGCTTTTGGGCCACCATCCCCGGCGCGATCGCATTGCGCCAAGTTGACACCAGCATCGGGGTGTCAGGACATCACGACTTCACCGTGCGCATCATGCTGTTCGTCCGCGCGACTGATCACGCTGCAGCATCACACGCCCACCGCTCCCCAGGCTCCACGTTCGTGACGATCGCGATCCGCCCCTTTCACGAGCCCGGGATAGCCGCAAACATCGGCCTGATTTGCCCGACGACACAAGGGATGCGGCGTGCGGCAAACTGGCACGACGGGCAGTTTGAACATTGCGCCGCTGCATGATGGGCATAGCCGGGCGGCTTAACTCGTGGGGAATTCCCGGATGAGAGGCGTCAAATCGCCGTAGGCGATACGATGGGCTTGTGCATGAAGCACGGGATTGCTTGGATCGAGACACCGGCCGCCGACGCAGGACGCCAGATGAGATCCGGACAATCTTCTGCCGCGATGCGCGAGACGTCGCTTCCTGCGACATCGCTCATCGATCGCGCGCTGCTGTTGCGCAGTGACTACCGTGAGTCGATCGCGATCGAACTCAGCCGCGCCGACCTGTCGACCATCGACGCATTCTTCGCCATCTTCGGCCACCGGCCCCGCTGGATGAAGACCATTCTCATCCTGCGCAACGCGCTCGCGGCGCCATTCGGTCTGGAGGTCTCGCGTCATCGCGACATCCTGTCGGTGGAGCGGAAGCCCGCTTATGCGGTCGGCGACAGCCTGCTCGGCTGGACCATCTTCGTTCACACGCCCGCCGAACTCATCGTCGGGCGCGACAACGCGCATCTCGATTTCCGCGTGTCCATTCTGCGCGAGGATGCCACGGAACAGCCGCGCGCTGTGATTTCGACGATTTGCGATGCCCACAACATGTTCGGCGTCGCCTATCTGAAAGCGGTCCTGCCGTTTCACAAACGCGGCTTTCGGTGGCTGATCGCGCGGGCAAGGTCCTCCGGGCGGCTCTGACGGCTGGCAATGACAGCCTCTGTCAGTCCTTGCCGGACGCAGATCTCAACACGCTCGTCGCTGCAGACAATGCTCGCGGCCTTCGACATCGGTTCGAAATGACTCGATGAAGCCGCCCTGGCGCTGCGTCACGTACACCGTCTTGCCGTCGCTGCCGCCGAAGGCGAGGTTGGTCGGCTCCTTGGCTTTCAGCGCGACCTCGCGGATCGTGCGGCCGTCGGGCGCGAGGACGGCGATGCTGCCCTTCAGGATGTGCGCGACGAACAGCCGGCCGCTGGTATCGGTGCGGAGGCCGTCGATCGTGTTCGGCTCGAACTTCGCGATCAGTTTGGGCCGCGTCAGCGTCTCGCCCTCGACCGCGTAGGACCAGATCTCGCCGCTGTTGGACTCGCCGACGTAGAGTGTGCGGCCGTCGGGGCTGAGGTCGATGCCGTTCGTCGTGCCCATCGCGCGCGGCGCGGTCATCGCAGCGCCTTGCATCGTTCCGTCCGGGCTCCTTGCGATCCGCCAGATCCGGCCGCTGCGCGCCTTGAAGGCCGGGTCGCTCGCATAGATGGTTCCGTCCCGGGCCAGCGTGATGTCGTTGGGCTGGCTCATCTCGTCGGCGTGGAAGACGATCTGCGGCTCGGTCGTGCCGGGGGCGATGGCGAAGATGTTGTGGCGCTTGTAGTCGGCGATGAACATCGTGCCGGCGGCATCGATGCGGATCGCATTGCCGATGCTGCCGTCGGGCAACGCAGTGAACGGTTCTGACGTGGTCGCTTCCGGCGCGAGCCTGCCGATGGTGCCGGGCTTGCCGAGATTGACGACGTAGAGATTCCCCTGGGGATCGACGGCGGGGCCTTCGATGCCGAAGGTGTATTCGCCTGAGGGTGTGAGCTGGGTGCTTTCGAACAGTTTTGGCGCGGCGAGGGCTGGGGCAGTTGCTAGCAAGAGCAAAGCGGCAGCCACACCCGAGATGCGTAGGGTGGGCAAAGGCGCGGTGCGATATTGCTGGCGTCCAGGCGCGGTCTCGTGCGCGCCGTGCCCACCATAACTTGCGCCGGTGTCCGCGGCCGGTGGGCACGCATCGCCTGCGGCGATTGCTTTGCCCACCCTACGCGCTGTTGCTCGTGCGTCGTGCTCGTCACTGATGGCGGAGCCCGGGGCCACCCCCACCCCCGACCCCTCCCCGCAAGGGGGAGGGGAGCGCAGCGTCGGCTTGGGTACGACCGGTTTCAACTCGTTGAGGGCTGCGTCAGAGCGGCACCAGGAATTGCTGTTGGATGTAATAGCCATTGTCGTCCGTGCAGGTGCCGTTGAGATAGGTGTCGGCGGGCCGGAAGAAACGGCTGAAGCCGGGCTTATTGACGGCAGACTTTTCCGTCACCACGACGACCTTGCCGAACGGGATGTCGCCGCATTCGCGGCCGTCTCGGGCGAAGAATTTGCGATGCGGCGGGCCACCGGGCTTGATCCGCATCCGGGTACCTGGAACCATGCGCGCGACGAGGTCGTCGGCGATATCAAGCAGCTTGGCATAGCCTGGTTCCGTCTTGATGAGGTTGGCGCCCGGCGGCATCTGCCGTTCGGCGCCGAGGCCGCGCAGGCGCTGGCGGAGGCGGCCGGATTCGGGATCGCCGGGATAGATCCAGCCGTCCTGCGCCAGCATGTAACGCAGAACGGCGCTGTCCTTGTCGCGATCGGATTGCCCGGCCTTCAGGCCGAACTCCGAATGGCAGCCGCTGCAATGTGTCTCGACCAGGTTCTTGCGCACGGTGGTCAGGCGCTGATGGCTGGCGGCATCATCCATGACGAACGCGGTGAGCCGGTCGATCAGTTGACTGCTCCTGGTGTCGCAGGGCAGCGGCTCCGGCGCGGCCTCACCGGTGCGGTCGATGCGGATGACGCTCTGGTTCTTGTCCTCGACCAGCCAGATCGCGCCGTCATCGGCGACGGTCATGCCGACCGGCGCGCCCTGCGGGCGAATGCCGTTGACGCGATGCCAGCCGGAGATGATCTCGTCGAAGGACGCGGCGGGCGCGGGACCCGCCGCGGTCTGGAACGCGCGGCTCGGCTCGGCGGCGCAACTGACGTGATAGCGCACCGGCGGCGGACTGACCTTGGGAAAGCCGTGTTCGTCGACCTCATAGGCGAGCAGGCGGCTGCCGGTGGGACGATAGCCGTGCAGGCCGACCAGCAGCTTGCCCTTCAGGTCGTCGAAGCGCTCGCCCGTGTAGTAGAGCATGCCGAGCGGGGCGCCATGCGGCGGCAGCAGCGACCAGGGCTGCTTGTAGAGCGCGGTCGCCTTGCAGAAGTCCTTGAGGGCGCCCGACTGCAGCGCCTGCTTGAACTCCGGGCTCGGCGTGGCAAGATCGTAGCAATAGGGCCAGCCATAGTGGCGGCCCTGCTCGATCGCGTTGATCTCCTCATTGGGCGCGAAGACGTCCTGCAGGTCGCGCGCGTTCTCGCCCTGCAGGAAGGCGGTGCCGGGATCGGGAAAGCGTGGATGCAGCGCGAGCGCCATCGAGTTGCGCAGACCGCGCGCGAACACCTCGTGAGCGGGATCGGAGGCGCCTGATTTCAGGGCTGGAAAGACGCCGCCCGTGGGCGGCGTGAACAGCCAGATCGCAGCGAGCGGCGAAGCGCCTTCGGCGGCCGCGCAACGGCCAGGCGCCGATGAGAGGCAGTTGTCGCTGTGCGAGCCGACGTTGACGAACAGGCGGCCGGTGCGGTCGAAGGCAAAGGCCTTCAGCGGATGCGCGCTTTCGCTGATACGCGTGCCGTCCGGCAAGGTGAGCTTGCGGCCGGGAAGATTGCGGATGATCGTTTCGATGCTGGCCTTCGGATCGGCGGCGAGCGGGTCGAAGCGGAAGATCGACGTGTCGGTCGACGCGTAGATCTTGCCCTCGGGACCGACAACGAGGCCGAACGGATAGGACAGCCGCGTGATTGCCTCGCGGAGACGTTGGCCGGCGGGCGCTGTGGGATCGAGGATCAGCAGGCGGCCGTCCTCATGGCCCCAGCCGCCCATGTCGGCGATTACGAACAACGGCTTGCCCGGGATCTGCACGATGCTGCGGGGAAATCGCAGGCCATCGTCGCGGCTGGCGACGAGGCCGGCGCAGAAACCGGCCTTCATGTCGATCTGCAGACGCGGGAAGGCGAGGGGAGCATCGCCGCAGCTTGCGGCGCCAAGCGCATAGCCGCTCCGGATCGTCGCGTCGTCGGCGTGGCCGGGAGCTGCGCCCATCAGCAGGGCCGTGACAACTGCAAGAAGGTGCCGCGACCGTCGCATGGGCGCTGATCCGCTCAATGCATCAGATTGTGTTGCACGATGTAGGCGACAGCGCCGGCAAAATAGCCGAGCAGCGCGAGCAGGCTGATGCGGCGCACGTACCAGAAAAAATGGATGTTCTCGAGCCCCATCGCGGCGACGCCCGCGGCCGAGCCGATGATCAGGATCGAGCCGCCGGTGCCGGCGCAATAGGCGACGAACTCCCACAGGAAGCTGTCCGGCGGATATTGGCTGAGGCTGTACATGCCCATGGAGGCCGCCACCAGCGGCACGTTGTCGATGACGGCGCTGGCGAGCCCGAGCACGATCACGATCAGGTCGAGCCGGCCGACGGTGCGGTCGAGCCATTGCGCAAGTGCCTGCAGGATGTGGGTATGCTCGAGGGCTGCGACCGCGAGCAGGATGCCGATGAAGAACACGATCGAGGGCATGTCGATCCGGGTCAGCGCATGCACTAGCGTCAGGCGCTGCTTCTGCTCGGACGCCTTCTGGCGGTGAATGATCTCGCCGACCATCCAGAGCAGGCCGAGGCCGAACAGGATGCCCATGAACGGCGGCAGGTGGGTCACGGCCTTGAACAAGGGGACGGCGACCAGGATGCCGAGGCCCATGAAGAACATGAGGTTGCGCTCGAACGGCAGGATCGGACTGATCGAGGCAAGGCCGGCGCTCGCCGGCGGCACCAGCTCCTTGCCGCGCAGGGTGAAGCTGACGGCGGCGAGCGGGACCACCAGGTTCAGCAGCGAGGCGATGAACACCGATTTCATGATCGCGAGCGGCGTGATCTGGCCGCCGATCCACAGCATCGTCGTGGTGACGTCGCCGATCGCCGACCACGCGCCGCCGGCATTGGCGGCGATCACGATGATGGCGGCAAAGACGAGCCGGTCCTCGTCGCGGCCGGACAGCTTCTTCATCAGCGACACCATCACGATCGCGGTCGTGAGATTGTCGAGCATGGCGCTGAGGAAGAAGGTGACGAAGCCGACCAGCCAGACCAGCGTGACCTGGTTGCGGGTGCCGATCAGCGAGGTCACGACCTCGAAGCCGTTATGAGCATCGATGACCTCGACGATGGTCATGGCGCCGATCAGGAAGAAGATGATCTGGGCCGTCGAGGCCACGGACTCGTTGAGCTCGCCGGCCACCGCGGCCGGCGTCGCGCCCATCACCGCGTAGATCGTCCACATCAGCCCGGCGCCGACCAATGCGGTCGCGGCCTTGTTGATCCGGAACGGGTGCTCCAGCGCCACCACGGCATAAGCGAGCGCGAACACGGCGACGATGGCGGCGGTCATGGGCGGGGCATTCCGGGCTTAAGATCGGCGGGCGGGAAGGAACTGCCCAAGATATGACCGATCGGCCGGCTGCCAGCAAGCCGTGAGCGTCGTTCAGGTGGGGAGGGATCAGACCATCTCGGCGGTGATCGCGTCGGCCTGGCTGCGGATGGCGCGGATCTCGGCGGCGCTGCGGCGGTCGAGATTGACGTACTGGTTGCGCATCCGGCCGTTGTTGGCGAAGCGGCGGCGGTGCTTGGCGAGGAAGCTCCAATACAGCGTCGTGAACGGGCAGGCCTTGTCGCCGGTCGCCTGCTTAGGGTCGTAGCGGCAGTGGCGGCAATGGTCGCTCATGCGGTCGATGTAGTGGCCCGACGCCGCATAGGGCTTGGTGCCGACCACGCCGCCATCGCCATGCTGGCTCATGCCGAGCGTGTTGGGCAGCGATACCCAGTCGATCGCGTCATGGAACATCGACATGTGCCAGAGATGCACGTCGTAGGACTTCACGCCGAGCAGCATCGCGAACAGGCCGAGCACCATCAGCCGCTCGATGTGATGCGCATAGGCGTGGTCGATGGTGTGGCCGATCGCCTGCGACAGGCACCGCATCTCGGTCTCGCCGGTCCAGTAGAAGCGCGGCATCGGCAGGTCGGCGTCGAGCGCGTTCTCGTCGGCATAGTCAGGCATGCGCTGCCAGTAGATGCCGCGCACGAATTCGCGCCAGCCGATGATCTGGCGCACGAAGCCTTCCAGCGCGTTCAGCGGCGCGTTGCGGTTGGCGAGCGCGGCGTCGACCACCTCGCGCGGATTGAGCATGTGCAGGTTCAGCGCGCCCGACAGCCGCGAGTGATACAGGAACGGCTCGTCGGTGAGCATCGCATCCTGATAGGTGCCGAACAGCGACAGCCGCCAGGCGACGAAATCCGACAGCTCGGTCAGCGCGTCGACGCGCGACACCGGCAGGTCGAAGCGCTCGAGCTTGCCGGGGCTGTTGGAGAAGCGTTTTGCAACCAGCTTGATGACGTCCTGCGTGATCTCGTCCGGCGTGTAGGAGCGAGGCACGGGGATCGGAGGCCGCGACTTGCCAAAGCCCTTGCGGTTCTCGGCGTCGAAATTCCAGCTGCCGCCGACCGGTCGGCCGCTGTCGTCGATCAGGATCCCGGTCTTGCGCCGCATCGCGCGGTAGAACGTCTCCATGATCGGCCGCGGATGGCGCTCGGTGAAGGCGTCGAACTCGTCGGCCGTGCACATGAAGTGGCGGTCGCGGCGGATGTCGACCTGCGGCAGCTTGCGCAACTTCTCTCGCACGCGAAAATCGCCGGGCTCGAGCACGATCGTGGCCTCCGGCCGCAGCACCGCCTGGTAGCGGACGATCTCGCTGTCGAGTGCGCCGGTGTTGGCGGGGTCGTCGAGCCGGACATAGTGGCCGCGGCGGCCGCGGCCGGCGAGATCGGCATGGAAATGGCGCATCGCCGCGAAGAAGTAGGCGATCCGCATCTTGTGTTGCGGCACGTAGATCGCCTCGTCGGCGACCTCCATCTGCAGCACCACGTCCTGCTCAGGATCGAAGCCGTCGAACGCGGCCGAATCCGCATCGAGCTGGTCCCCCAGCACGACGACGAGATGTCTGACGGCCTGTGTCTTGGTCATCGGATCCAGATCATGCAGCCACGGCGTGGGCGTGTCCGAGGCAGTCCTTGCGCACGGCCGCCAGGCTGCGATGCAGCCAGGTCTTGATGGTGCCGACGGGTACGCCGAACCGCTCCGACAGCCGCGTGCGGCTTTCGCCCTCGAGATAGGCCAGCGCGAGCAGTTGCCGGCGGTCCTCCGGCAGCCGCTCGAGCGCCTCGCGGGCGATCGGTTCCGCCTGCGCATAGTCGAACTCATCGGCGGCGGCCCCGTCGGCCGGATCAGGGATCGTCAGCGCCTCGTCGAGCTCCGAGGTCGGCAAGCCGGTGGTGCGCAACGCATCGATCGCCGTGTTGCGCATGATGGTGCACATCCAGGTGATGGGCGAGGCGCGTGACGGATCGAAGCTCGCGGCGTGGCGCCAGATCTTCAGGTAGCCGTCCTGCAGGATGTCGTCGAGGTCGGCCGAGGAGGGCAGCAGGGCACGCACGGTCTTGCGCATCTTCACGATCGTGGCAGCGTGGAGCTCGGCGAAGGCCTGCTGGTCGTGACGGCCGGCGCGGGCCAGCAGGTGGCTGAGATGCGCGACGTAACTGTTCGGCTTCGCGCTCGTTGACCGCATCATTCTCCTCCATGCGCTTCCTGTTCGGAAACGGCGCAGGATCAGGCGCGGATCACTGCAAGCTTGCGGTCGTCGCCGTCGCGAGGCAAGTGGCGATTCGTCCAGACGATCGAGATCGTCCGGACGCGCCGTTGCGCTCGCACTGTCAGTTCAGATGAGAGGCCGGCCGAGAGGATCAGAGCCTGACGAAGGGGCTGATCAGGCGGCCGAGCAAGCCATGCATGCGCAGGTCGCCGGTCATCGCCACGAGGCAGATGCAGGGACCCTCGTCGCCGACCACCGGGCGATGATCGACCTCGTCATCGCCGTAGTCGAAATCACCGGGTCCGTAGTAGCCGCCGAGATGGCTGAAGCTGCCCTTCAGCACGCAGGTGAGCTCGTTGCCGGAATGGGTATGTTCGAGCATCCGCGCGCCGGGCTCGGAGCGCAGCAGGAAGGCGCGCGACTTGGCCGAACCGGACAACTGGATCGGGCGCATGCTGATTCCCGGCGCAACGCGGCGGCGCTTACCGATCTTGCAGCGTTTGACCATCTCCGGCAGGTCGGCGAGCTCCGGATCGATCTCGGCGATCTCGCTGACCTGCGGACGGGACTGGGGGCGGCGATCGATCCTCGCCATCACCGCGTCGAAGGCGTCAGCCGCCATGGCGACCGGCTCGGCCTGATCGAGCGCGGCGCCAGCGAGCTGCTCGACGGCGCGCACGAAGCGCCGGCACCGGCCGCATTCGGCGACGTGAACACCGACGACAAGCCGTTCGGCCTCGTCGAGCGCACCCGTGGCGAAGTCCGCCAGCAGGTCTTCCGGCGGGTGATGGCTGATCGTCATGTCGCGTCGTCCAACAGGTCTCTCAGGCGATTCATCGCCAGTCTGATGCGTGATTTTACCGTTCCGAGCGGCAGTCCGAGAACTGCCGCGATCTCCGAATGGGGTCGTTCCTCGATGAACGACAAGCGGATCACGGTGGATTGCTCCACCGATAATCTTTCGATCGCTGCTGTGACGCGTGTGGCATCTTCGACACGCGACATGATCTGATCGGCGGCGAGGGTCGGATCGGCTTCCTCATCGAGGACGATCTCCTTGCTGAGCCGACCGTCGCGGATCGCCTTGCGGGCCGCGTCGATGCGTTGGTTGCGCGCGATGGTGAAAATCCAGGCGGCGGCGCCGGCCGTCGACGGGTCGAACTGAGCCGCCTTGGTCCAGACTGCCACCATCGTGGATTGCGCGATTTCCTCAGCTTCGTCGGCATTGCAGCCGGTCTTGATGAGGAAGCCTTTGATGCGCGGCGCAAAATGCTCGAACAGGGCCTTGAATGCCTCACGGTCGCCGCGCGCGGCAACACGTCCGATCAACTCCGCCCAGTCCACAGTTGCCTTCGGCCCTCTGCCCGTCATTGCCACGGCACGAGCACCCGATCCCCGCACCATTCGATGCCGGGACGATGCCACGTTCCATGGCGTTAATCTAGCCGCTCTCAGTCGCGTGGTCATGTTCCCCGACACGCATGGTCCATGGGGTTGAACGCTGGAGGAGAGCGGCTGGATCACAGTGGGGCGAAGAATCTTGGATCGAAGGGGCCGAAGGTCAGTCCTTCAGGTCCGAATTGACCATCGCCAGGAACTCCTGCCGGCTCATCGGATCGGTGCGGAAGCAGCCGAGCATGCGGCTGGTGGTGAGGTCCACGCCGTGCTTCTTGACCCCGCGCGAGCTGATGCAGTGATGGGCGGCCTTGATCACCACAGCGACGCCCTGCGGCTGCAGCACCTCGTCGATGATGTTGGCGATCTCGGCGGTCATGCGCTCCTGGATCTGCAGCCGCGCCGCATAGGCCTCGACCACGCGCGCGAGCTTGGAAATGCCCACCACGCGGCTGCGCGGCACATAGCCGACCCAGGCGCGGCCGATGATCGGCGCCATATGGTGCTCGCAATGGCTCTGGAACGGGATGTTCCGCAGCAGCACCATCTCGTCGTAGCCGGCGGTCTCCTCGAAGGTCTTGCGGAGATAGTCTTCCGGGTTTTGGTCGTAACCGGCGAAGTAGCTCTTATAGGCGCGGGCGACACGGGCGGGCGTCTCGGACAGGCCCTCGCGCGAAGGATCCTCACCGATCCAGGTGAGGATGGTGCGGATGGCGTCCTCGACGTCGTCCTGGGTGACGGTCACGGGATCGCAGACGAACGGGAGTTTCTTGGCTGTGTTGCGCACGGGGGCTCTCCGAAAGCAGGGAAACGGAACCCCTGCCGCACTGGATCACCGGCCCGCGAAATTCACACGCCTCGCGATGTCCCTCACTCCAGCGCGTCGAGCGCCTGCCGGATGGTCCGGAAGACCGCCTCGATCTGCTCCTCCGAGATGATCAGGGGCGGGGAGAGCACCAGCGTGTCGCTGGAGCCGCGGATCAGCACGCCGTCCGCGAAGCAGCGGTTGGCGCATTCGCTGCCACGGGCGCCCGGTGCGCCGTCGCGGGGCTTGAGGTCGATGGCGGCGAGCAGGCCGATATTCCTGATATCGATCACATGCGGCGCCTGTCTCAGCGCGTGGACGGCCTTTTCCCACAGCGGCGCGATCCGCTGGACGCGCCCGAACAGGTCCTGCTCCGCATAGACGTCGAGCGCGGCGAGCGCCGCGGCGCAGGCGAGCGGGTGGGCCGAATAGGTGTAGCCGTGAAACAGCTCGATTCCCGGAGCGCCGCTCATCATTGCGCCATGGATGTTGCGGTGGACGATGACGCCGCCCATCGGCACCGCGCCATTGGTCATGCCCTTGGCGCAGGTGATGATGTCCGGCGTCGCGCCGAAAGCGTTCGCGGCGAATGCACCCCCGACCCGGCCGAAGCCGGTGATGACCTCGTCGAAGATCAGCAGGATGCCATGGTGATCGCAGATCTCGCGCAGCCGCTCGAGATAGCCGACCGGCGGCGGCAGCACGCCGCCCGAGCCGGTGACGGGCTCGACGATGACGGCGGCCACGGTCGCGGGGTCGTGCAGGGCCAGGAGCTTCTCGAGCTCATCGGCGAAGTGGACGCCCCATTGCGGCTGGCCGCGCGAGAACGCGGCGCGCTCGGGATCGTGGGTGTGCGGCAGATGATCGATCTCGGGCAGCAGCGGGCCGAAGTCGCGGCGATGGCGCGAGAGGCCGCTGACCGATAGCCCGCCCCAGCCCATGCCATGATAGGCGCGGGCGCGGCTGATGAAGCGGATGCGCTCGCCCTGGCCTCGGGCCCGATGATAGGCGCGCGCGATCTTCAACGCCGTGTCGACGGATTCCGATCCGGAGTTGGTGAAGAACACATGATCGAGCCCCTCCGGCGCGATCGCGGCAATGCGCGCGGCGAGTTCGAACGCGGCCGGATGGCTCATCTGGAATGACGAGACGAAGTCGAGCCTGGCCGCCTGCGCCTGGATCGCTTCGACGATGCGGCGCTGGCCGTGCCCGGCGTTGACGCACCACAGCCCGGCCATCGCGTCGAGCACGCGGGCGCCGTCGGGCTTGATGTAGTGCATGCCTTCCGCGGCGACGAACAGGCGTGGGTTGGTCTTGAACTGCCGGTTCGGCGTGAACGGCATCCAGAATGAGTCGAGCTGCGCATCGCTGAGGGCGGCGTCGATCGGCGCGGGGGCGGTGGTCATGGCAATACTCCGGAAACGAGCGGATCGTGGATTGATGATCAGATGGATTTGCGGTCCTGGCCGGGCGGCCGCCTGAGCGCGGCAGCGCTCTCCAGGTGCCGGCGCAGCAGTTCGGCGGCGCGTTGCCGGTCGCCGCCCTCGATCTGGTCGAGGATCGCCAGATGCTCGCGGCAGTTCACGACCACGCGCTCGTGCCCGAAGGCCCAGTCGTAGTTGGCGAAGCGGCGCAGCCGGTTCTGCTGCTGCACCGACACCAGCAGGAAGCGATTGCCGGAGGCCGCTGCGAGGCCTTCGTGAAACGCGGCGTTCATCTCGAACAGGGCGATGCTCGCGGTCTCGTTCCAGGGCGCATCGAGCATCGCCTGGTGCTGCCGCCGCATCTCGGCGGCCCAGGCCGGATCGAGCCGGAAGCTCGGCTCGAGCAGGCCGGCCGGTTCGACCACCAGCCTGAACCGATAGCTCTCGGCGCGCGCTTCGGCATCGGCGAGGCTGGGTTCGAAGCGCCACCCGTGCCCCGGCTTGCGCTGGACCGCTGCGACCTCCGCGAGGCGGGTGAGCACCCGTTGCACCAGCGGTCGCGTCGCCTTGTAGCGCTGCATCAGGTCGCGCTCGGAAACGTCGAGCGGCAACCGTCCGGTGCGGCGATCCCGGGCGATGGCGAGGAACAATCGTTCGGTCTGTTCAGGCTCCGGCTTGGCCGGCGTCTTGGCGGGCGCAGGCGGCACGTCGGCGACGAAATAGCCGCGCAGCGCGCCGCGGCGGATCAGGCGCTTGGATGCGAGCAGTTTCAGCGCCGCGCGCACCGGCGTGCGCGATACCTGCAGCCGCTCGGCCAGCGCCACCTCGGCGAGGCGCGTTCCCGCCGGCAAGCCGTCGCTGCGGATCAACTCGAGAATATCCGTCGACAGCTGCTGCTGCAGCCGGCTGGGCGCGATGCGGGAGGGGCGTGAAGATTTTTGTTTCATGTCATCACAAAATACATTACGGTTTCGAGGAAGGCAAAGGGAAGTTGCGTAAAGGAAGCTTGCGACAGTGATGATCGAACCGTTTCCCCTGATCGAAATCTCCGGCGCGCCGTACCAGCGGGGTGTTCAATATGGCCAGCAGGCCGTGGCCCGCATCCGAAAGGGTACGACGCACTATCTGGCGCAGCTCAGGGATCTCTCGCTGGACGCGGCAGGCGTTGCCGCGCTGGTACGCGACTATCTGCCGGTCATCGAGCAGTTCGAGCCTGATTATGTCGAGGAAATGCGCGGCATCGCGGTGGGCGCGGACGTGCCGTTCGAGGACGTGGTGCTGCTCAACGCGCGGACCGAGATTCTCAAGCTGGCGCGGCCCGAGGTGCGGGCGCGATTGAAGACGCCCGATGAGCCCGATGGCTGCACCGGCGTCGTCGCGCTGCCTGTGGCGACCGCGCATCGCCGTCTCATTCACGCGCAGAACTGGGACTGGAAGCGCGAATGCGTCGAGACCGCGGTGGTGCTGCGGGTGCGCCGTGACAACGGGCCTGACCTGCTGACATTCACCGAGGCGGGCGCGCTGGGACGCTCCGGGTTCAACGCGATCGGCGTGGCCATCACCGCGAACTACCTCGAATCCGACCGCGACTATCGCGAGGTCGGCGTGCCCTTGGCGCTGATCCGCCGCAAGGTGCTGGAGAGCGAGCATGTCGCGCTCGCCATGCGCACCGTCTATTGCACCAAGAAATCGGCCGCCAACAACATGATCGTCAGCCATTGCGAGGGTGTGGCGATCGACTTCGAATGCGCGCCGGACGAGAGCTTCCAGGTCCACCCGGAGCGGGGGCTTTTGGTGCATGCCAATCACTTCGTCAGCCCGGTGGCGCTGTCGAAGCTCAAGGACACAGGCATCGCCAACACGCCCTGCAGCCTCTATCGCGACATTCGCGTCCGCGACCTCTTGCAGCCGCAGATCGGCGCCATCACCAAGGACGCGGTGAAAGCGGCGCTGTTCGACAATTTCGCCGATCCCTGGTCGGTGTGCCGTCCGCCGCGGCGCAATCTCGGCAACAATCTCAGTGCCACCGTCGCGATGATCGTGATGGAGCCGGCTGACGGTCTCATGGAGGTCGCGCCGCTCCCGGCGTTGAACAAGCAGTTCACCAGCTATCGGCTCGAGATGGCGGTTGGCGCGGACCGCGCCCCAGCCGCCCTGGCGTCATGATGCGGTCCGTCCGGCGCTTTCCCTTGCTGCTCACCGGCGCGTTGATTGCGCTGCTGGCAGGCTCGCCCGGTGCCGGCGCGGAGACGCTGCTGCGCACGAGGCTCAATGCCGACATCCGGTCGACCGATCCCGGCACCAACCGCGACGCCAACACCGATGGCGTGATGGCGCATGTCGTCGAAGGTCTTGTCGCCTTCCGCGACGATACGTCGGTTGGGCCCATGCTCGCGGAGAGCTGGACGATATCGGACGACGGCAAGATCTACACATTCAAGCTGCGTCCGGGTGTCAAATTCCACAACGGCGCGACGATGTCGGCAGACGACGTGGTCTGGTCGCTGAAGCGCTGGCTCGATCCCGCCACGCAATGGCGCTGCCTGTCGGAGTTCGGTCCGAACGGGATTGCCCGGATCGAGAAGATCGACGCCATCGATGCGCAGACCGTCACGGTGACGCTCGACCAGCCGACGGCATTGTTCCTGCCGACCTTGGCCCGTCCGGATTGCGGGCAGACGGCCATCCTTCATCGCGATTCCGTCGGCGCCGACGGCAAGTGGATCGCGCCGATCGGGACGGGGCCGTTCAAGCTCGGCGAGTGGAAGCGCGGTCAATATGTCGACGTGATCAAGTTCGACGGTTACGCCGCGCGAAGCGAGCCGCGCACCGGCTTGACCGGCGCCAAGGCGGCGGCCGTCGACCGCGTCCGCTTCAACGTCATCCCGGACAGCGCGGCCGCCAAGGCCGGCCTGCTCAGCGGCGACCTCGACGTCATCATGAGCCTGTCGATCCCCGATATGGGCGACCTGAAGACGCGGCCCGAGGTGCAGCTCAGCATCACGCCGTCGCTCAGCATGACCGGGATTCTGTTCCAGACCCGCGATCCGCTGCTCAAGGACGTTCGGATTCGTCGTGCCCTGGCGCTTGCGCTCGACATGCCGCAGATCGTCGATGTCGTGATGGAAGGCACCGCGCGGGCGAACAATTCGGCGCTGCCGATCGGCAGCCCGTTCCACGGCGGCGTGCAGGCGCAGGGCTACAAGCAGGATCTGACCGAGGCCAAGAAGCTGCTCGCAGCCGCCGGCTATCGCGGCCAGCCGATCAAGCTGATCACCAACAAACGCTACAGTTTTGTGTTCGATGCCGCCGTGCTGGCGCAGGAGATGGCGCGCGCGGTCGGCATCAACATCGAACTGGAGGTGCTCGACTGGGCGGCGCAGCTCGATCGCTACAATCGGGGCGACTACCAGGCGATGGCGTTCATCTATTCGGCCCGGCTCGATCCGTCGCTGAGCTTCGAGATGGTGATGGGGCCGAAGGCGTCACAGCCGCGCAAGGTCTGGGACAATGCCGAGGCCCAGGAGATGCTGCGCCAATCGATGCTGACATCCGATCCGGCCAAGCGACAGGCCCTGTTCGACGAGATGCACCGGCGCTTCATCGCCGATGTCCCGATGATCGTGCTGTTCAACGGCTCGGAGCTCACTGCGCTGCGCAAGTCGGTGAAAGGCTATGCCGGCTGGCTCTATCCGCAGGCGCGGTTCTGGGGCGTGAGCCTGCAGCCCTGACCGCCGGAGTTCGAGGACGATGCTCGGTTATCTGCTGCGCCGCCTGGTGACGACGATCCCGACGCTGCTCATCGTGGCGGTCGCGGTGTTCCTGCTGGTGCGCCTCATTCCCGGCGATCCCGTCCAGGTCATGCTGGGTGATGCTGCCGACGCGGCGCAGACCGCGGCGCTCAGGCAGCAGCTCGGTCTGGATCGCGCGATCCCGGTGCAATTCCTGTACTGGCTCGAGCGGCTCGCGGTCGGCGATCTCGGTCATTCCATCACCAACGGCCTGCCGGTTCTGCCGCTGATCCTGGAGCGTTTCCAGGTCAGCGCCGCGATCGTGCTGGTCGCGGTCGCGATCGCGGCCTGTATCGCCGTGCCGGCCGGCCTGATCGCTGCCTGGCGGCAGAACTCCGCGATCGATCTCGTCATCGTCGGCAGCGCCACGCTGCTGCTGTCGATCCCGAGTTTCTGGCTCGGCCTGCTGCTGCTTCTGCTGTTCGGCCTCAAGCTGAAATGGCTTCCCGTCGTCGGCTATGTGCCGTTCTCGGAGAGCTTCGTCGGCGCCGCGCTGTTCATGGTGCTGCCGGTGGTCACGCTGGCGATGATCGAGGTCGGCGTGTTGACGCGGATGGCGCGCGCGGCCTCGATCGAGGTGCTGCGGCTCGACTATGTCACCCATGCGCGCGCCAAGGGCGTGCCGGAATGGCGCGTGCTGGCGCGTCACGTGCTGCCCAACGCCTTTGCGCCGACCTGGACCCTGATCGGACTGGTGCTCGGCCATCTGCTCGGCGGCATCGCCGTGATCGAGACGGTGTTCACCTTGCCGGGTCTCGGGCGCCTGCTGGTCGACTCGATCTTCGCGCGGGACTATCCGGTGGTGCAGGGCTGCCTGCTGTTCACGGCGCTGATCTATGTCGTCGTCAATCTGATCGTCGATCTCTGCTATCCGCTGTTCGATCCCCGGGTGGCGGTGGCATGAGGGTCCGGGCGAATACGGCGATCGGAGGCGTCCTGATCGCGCTGCTCGTCGGCGCAGCACTGGGCGCGGAGCTCTGGACGCCGTTCGATCCGCTACGTGTCAATCTGCGGGCGCGCCTGCAGCCGCCATCGTCGCAGCACTGGTTCGGCACCGACGAATTCGGTCGCGATGTGCTGAGCCGGATCATGGCCGGCGCGTCGACCAGCGTGATCGTTGCGCTTGCGACCGTCGTGCTCGCGGTCGCCGCGGGCGTCCTGATCGGCAGCATCAGCGGCTATTGGCGCGGCTGGACCGATCGCCTGATCATGGCTATGAACGACGCGCTGCTGGCGTTCCCCGGCATTCTGCTGGCCCTTGCGGTGATGATCGTGATCGGGGCCAACACTTTCGGCCTCGTGCTCGCACTGGCGCTCGCCTACATGCCCTCGGTCGCGCGCGTGGTCCGCGGCACCGTGCTGTCGATCCGCGAGAAGGAGTACATCGAGGCCTCGCGCGTGCTCGGCAATTCCGAGCTCTATTCGCTGCTGCGCCACGTGCTTCCCAATGCGGTCGCGCCGGTGGCCGTGCTCGCCACCAGCATGTTCGGCTGGGTGCTGCTGGCGGAGAGCGCGCTGAGCTTCCTCGGCCTCGGCGTGCCGCCGCCAGCGCCGACCTGGGGCAACATGCTGGCCGGCAGCCGGCCCTATATGGAGAGCGCGGCGTGGCTGAGCATCGCCCCCGGCTTGTGCATTGCGCTGACCTTGCTCGGCATCAACCTGCTCGGCGACTCCTTGCGCGATCGCCTCGACCCGCGGATGGCGCAGCGATGACGGCGCCGCTGCTCCGGATCGAGGGTCTAGGCATCACGACTGCCACCGGCGCGCCGATCGTCCATGACATCTCGTTCGAGATCGGCCGCGGCGAGTTCGTCGCCGTGGTCGGTGAGTCCGGCAGCGGCAAGACGGCGGCCGCGCGCGCCGTGCTCGGCCTGCTGCCGGCCGGGCTGGTGCGCAGCCGTGGACGCATCATGCTCGACGGCGAGGATCTGACCGCGCTGCCGCCGCGCCGGCTGCGCGCGCTGCGGGGGCCGGTCATGGGCATGGTGTTCCAGGAGCCGATGGTCTCGCTCAATCCGGCGCTCACGATCGGCGCGCAGATGATGGAAGGGCTGCTGCTGCACGAGCGCCTGGGGCGCGACGAGGCGCGCCGCCGCTGTCTGGACATGCTGGCGCGCGTGCAGATCCGCGATCCGTTCAGGACCTTCGACGCCTATCCGCACGAATTCTCCGGCGGCATGCGCCAGCGCATCATGCTGGCCTCCGTCATGCTGCTGCGGCCGAAGCTCCTGATCGCGGACGAGCCGACGACGGCGCTGGACACGCTGACTCAACGCGAGGTGCTGGACCTGATGGTCGCGCTGGCGCGCGATCACGGCACCGCGGTCATGCTGATCACCCACAATCTCGGCCTGGTCGCGCGCTACGCGCAGCGCGCCGTGGTGCTGTGCCGCGGGCGGCTCGTGGAGACCGGCACGGCGCAGCGGATTCTGACCGAGCCGCGCGAGGCCTATACCCGCGAACTGGTCGAGGCTCTGCCGCGCCGGACCGCCGCGCGCAGCGTCCCTGAAGCGGCCGAGGTCGTGATGGCCGTCCGCGGCTTGAAGGTGGCATTTCCCGGCCGCCAGCGGCTGTTTCGCCGCGACGCGGGCCTGATGGCCGTCGACGGCGTCGATCTCTCCATTCGTGCCGGCGAGACCGTCGCGGTGGTCGGCGGCAGCGGCTCGGGCAAGACCACGCTCGGCCGCGCGATGCTGCGGCTGTTGCCGCTTGCGGCGGGTGAGGTGCGTTTCCTGGGCCGCGACGTGACGTCGGCGATCGACCAGGACTTCCGCCTCGCCGCGCAGCTGGTCTTCCAGGACCCGTATTCCTCGCTCGATCCGCGGATGCGCGTCGGCGACATCGTCGCCGAGCCGTTGCGCCACACCGGGCTCACGGCGGCGGAGCGAGCGGGCAGCGTCACGGCGACGCTGGAAGAGGTCGGGCTGTCAGGCCTCGCGCAGCGCTGGCCGCATGAATTGTCGGGCGGGCAGCGGCAGCGGGTGGCGATCGCCCGGGCGATCATCCGCCGGCCGGCCTTCGTCGTGGCCGACGAGCCGGTGTCGGCGCTGGACATGACCATCCAGGCGCAGGTGCTCAGCCTGTTCGCGCGGCTGCAAGCGCAATATGGCTTCGGTTGCCTGTTCATCAGCCACGATCTGGCGGCCGTCGAGCAGGTCGCGGACCGCGTGGTGGTGATGCAGGGCGGACGGATCGTGGAGCAGGGCAGCCGCGACGACGTGTTAGACCGGCCGCAGCATGCCTATACCAAGGCGCTGCTCTCGGCCGCGCCGATCATCGCGTTTCCGGAGCGGGACGCGGTGCACGCCTGAGGCGGAACGCGGCCTCGTGCGTGCCGGTCAGCTCGCCTTGCGCTGCCTTGTGTCGGATGACGGGCCGGAGCGCAGGTTCTGGAAGAACCGTTCGACCTCATGGGCGAGCGTCTGCGCGGTCGCATTGAGATCGCCGGAGGCCGAGAGCACCGAAGCGGCCGCCGTCGAGGTCTCGCCGATGGCGTCGCGCAGCGAGCCGATGTTGGAGACCAGGGTCTGATTGCCCTGCGCGGTGGACTGCGCATTCACCGAGATCTCGCGCGTCGCCTGGTCCTGCTGCTGGATGGCGTTGGAGATGTTGGTGGTGATTTCGTTGATGCCGCGGACGGCATCGCCGATCTCGCGGACGGCATCGACCGCGGTCTTGGTCGAGGCCTGGATCAGCCCGATGTTCTGGCTGATCTCTTCGGTGGCCTTCGCGGTCTGTCCGGCCAGGGCCTTGACCTCGTGGGCGACGACCGCAAAGCCGCGGCCGGCCTCGCCGGCGCGGGCGGCCTCGATGGTGGCGTTCAAGGCGAGCAGGTTGGTCTGTTCGGCAATCGTCTGGATCAGGGTCAGCACGCCGTCGATGCGCTGGGTGGCGGCGGCGAGGCCCTCGATCTCGGTGATCGATTTTTCGGTGCGGTGGCCGGTCTGGGCGACGGCGCCGGCGGATTGCTGGATCTGGCGGCCGATCTCCTCGACCGAGGTCGACAGCTCCTCGGCGGCGCTGGCGACCGCGGAGACGTTGGTCGAGGCCTGGGTGGTGGCGCTGGCGGCGGTGCCGGCCCGTTCATTGGCGTCCGCGGTGAGGCGCGTGATCGTCTCGGCGGTGCTGCGCATCGCCGCGGCGTTCTCGGTCACCGTGCGCATCACGCCGCCGATCGCGGTGCGGAACTGCTCGACGGCCGACTCGATATGGCGGGCGCGGGCCTCGCGGATTTCGGAATCCTGCGACACCTGGACATTGAGGTCGCGGTTATGCGCCATCGCCTGCTGGAACACGCCGATGGCGCGGGCGAGTTCGCCGATCTCGTCGGCACGGCCGGCATGCGGCACCTCGACGTTCTCGGCGCCGGTCGCGACCTGACGGATGGTCTCGGTGATCTGCGACAGCGGGCGGGCGACCGAGCGGGCGATGATCACCACGCCGGCGACGACGAGCAGCAGCATCACACCGCCGAGGCCGGTGAGCACCAGCGACAGCATCCGGTTGGTCTCGGTGGCCTCGCCGATCTTGCGGCCGCGCTCGAGATAGACTTTCGACAGTTCGTCGAGATCCTTGTTCAGGGCCGAGCGGACCGAGCGGTTGGCATCGTTGTCGCCCCATTCGCGTCCCGCGGCCGGGCTGATCTCATTGGCGCGCCGCACCAGCTCCTTGCGGAAGTCCACGAACTGCTCGATGCGCTTCTTGAAGGTCGCGAATTGCTGCGCATCGTCGACCTGCACGATCGACTGCCATTTGTCGACGACCTTGAGGATCTCGGCGTTGAACTTGAGCAGGCCATCGCCGTAGCGCTTCACGACCGCCGGATCGGTCGACATGTACACGCCGCGTGATTCCATCACGACCGCGTAGACCAGGCCGTTGACCAGCTGCACGTTGAGCGCGGCGAGATTGGCGGTCTCGATCGCCTTGGTGAGCTCGGCGGCACGCCGTGAGTTGTAGTCCGACAACCAGGTGATCGCGGCCGTGAGCAGCGCAAAGAGTCCGAAGATCGCGTAGAGCTTGACCGCGATGGAGTGGCGCGAGGCCGTCGTCGCCGACGTCTGACGTGAAGTCATGAGCTGGAATACCGCAGTTGGGTGACACGGACACGGTGCTTATTTGTTAATAGTTATGCAAAAGCTTCATGGAGAAACCGTTAAGTGCCATCGCAACTACCATGCAACCCGCGCGTACTTTTCTTTGAATTTCAATTTGTTAGGACGCGAGTCGCCGCACTTTGCCACCACCGGTATCCGCTTAACTACGGACGACGGGTGCCCGGTTCATCGCCGCAGCCGTTGCCGACGTCCCGGCACGAGCAGGCGCCCGTCGGTCTGTTGCGATACGCTGGCGACCGGCTGCGATGATCGCTGTCCCGCGCGCCGCCGCGTCCAACGCCAGAGGCGAAGCTGAGACGCCCGGTGGAATTCGCGCACCCAGGTTCCGCTGAGTCATGCAGGCATTCAAACAACCCAGGTGACTCGGCGGCGAGCCGCGGGCTCAACTTTTCCGGAAGGGGGTAGCGAAGCGTTAAGTCCCACCGTAAGGTAACCGGATATCTGGTCGTTGCGAGGATGGTCGATGAGATTCGAACGCACCGAAACGATACGCCGTATTCTTTGTGTGTTTCCGCGCTATACTTCGTCGTTCGGAACCTTCGAGCATGCCTATCCGCTCACCGACGGCGTGCAGGCCTTCATGCCGCCCCAGGGACTGCTGCTGATCGCGGCCTATCTGCCGAAATCCTGGGAAGTCCGCTTCATCGACGAGAACATCCGGCCTGCGCGCGAGGAGGATTTCACCTGGGCGGAAGCCGTGTTCGTCAGCGGTATGCACATCCAGCGCCAGCAGATGAACGACATCTGCCGCCGCGCGCATGAGTTCGACCTGGCTGTGGCGCTCGGCGGCCCCTCGGTCAGCGCCTGCCCGGACTATTATCCGAGCTTCGACTATCTCCATGTCGGCGAGCTCGGCGATGCCACCGACGAACTGATCGAGCGCTTGGCGCGGGATCCGTCGCGGCCCGCGCAGCAGGTGGTGCTGCGGACCAACGAGCGCGTCGCGATGACGGAGTTCCCGGTGCCGGCCTATGAGCTGGCGGAGGTGACGAGATACTTCCTCGGTAGTATACAGTATTCCAGCGGCTGCCCGTATCAGTGCGAGTTCTGCGACATCCCCGGCCTGTACGGGCGCAACCCGCGCATCAAGAGCCCGCAGCAGATCATTGCCGAGCTCGACAAGCTCCGGGAATGCGGCGTCACCGGCTCGGTCTACTTCGTCGACGACAATTTCATCGGCAACCGCAAGGCGGCGATGGATCTGCTGCCGCATCTGATCGAATGGCAGAAGCGTACCGGCTATGTGATGCGGCTCGCTTGCGAGGCCACGCTGAACATCGCGAAGCGGCCCGAGATCCTGGAGAAGATGCGGGAGGCCTACTTCATCACGATCTTCTGCGGCATCGAGACACCCGATCCTGACGCGCTCACGGCGATGCAGAAGGACCACAACATGATGGTGCCGATCCTGGAGGGGATCAGGACCATCAACAGCTACGGCATGGAGGTCGTCTCCGGCATCATCATGGGGCTCGATACCGACACGCCGCAGACCGCGGACGCGCTGCTGCAGTTCGTCGAGGAGAGCCGGATCCCGCTGCTGACGATCAATCTGCTGCAGGCGCTGCCGAAGACCCCGCTGTGGGACCGGCTCGAGCGCGAGGGCAGGCTGGTGCATGACGACAGCCGCGATTCTAACGTCAAGTTCCTCATGCCCTATGACGACGTGGTGACAGGCTGGCGCCGCTGCATGGAAGTCGCCTACGAGCCGGAGCGGCTGTTTGCGCGCTTCAAGCATCAGTGCGACAACACCTATTCCAACCGCATCAAGATGCCGGTCAGCGACGAGATGAAGACCTGGCCGAACATCAAGCGCGGCCTTGTCATGATGGGGAAGATCTTCTGGAAGGTCGGCGTGCTCGGCGACTACAAGCGGCCGTTCTGGCGGTTTGCCTGGAGCCAGCTCAAGCGCGGCGAGATCGAGAACTTCATCGCGGTGGCGATGATCGCGCATCATTTGATCATGTTCGCCCGCGCCGCCTCCCGCGGCCATCAGAACGCGTCGAACTATTCGCTCCGGCTGCGCGAGGCCGCCGTTCCAGCCGGCTGAACTCCGTCGGTAGGGCCGGGCAGCCCCGCCTCGCCCTCGAGGGCAAGGCCGGATCCGGTAGGCTGTTGGGGACTGGATGCTTGAGCGTGGCGCCGGGTGTGCCGCCGCCATGCCCTTTTCAAGCATGACAGAATCGTGGCGTGATCCCATTCTCCTTGCGGCCTCGCCGTCTTGTGTGGCGCCCCCGGTTGCGGTGCGGGAGTGAACCCTGCTAGACCCTGGCTCGACAAATTTTCACGTTTTTTCAAGGATTAGCTTGGGCTGCGGGCCATAATCCGGTCATCTCTGCTTCGCCGAGCGGCCTTATTTCTGCCCTATGCGCTCAGGCCTTCCGAACTGGGCCGCGCCCCAACCACTGGACACCGCATGCTGGAAGTCAGGCACGACAACGAAGTCCATGTCGAGAAGGTCGAGCAGCGACCGGCCGACAGCATCGCCTTCGGCATCGAGCGCATCGGCCTGTTCGCCGTCAAGGCGCCGATCATCTCCTGCCTGGTTCTGCTCGTGCTGATCGTCGGGGCCGTGTTCGGCATCAAGCGCATCCAGATCGACGATTCGCTGAGCCAGCTGTTTCGCTCCGACAGCAAGGAATTCCATCAGTACGAGGAAGTCACCAAGAAGTTCCCGGCCGAGGAATTCGATGTCCTCGTCGTCGTCGAGGGCAAGACGCTGCTGGCCCGGCAGAACCTGGAAAAGCTGCGCGACTTCGTGACCGATTTGCAGCTCGTCGAGGGCACCCGCGGCCTGGTGTCGCTGTTCTCGGCCCGCCAGGCACCGGCGCCGGGCAAGCTGCCCGCGGCCCTGTTCCCGTCGGAGCTTCCGGAGGGCGAGGCCTATGACAAGTTCATCGAGACGGTGAAATCCAACGAGATCATCCGCGGCAAGCTGTTGTCGGAAGACGGCACGCTGGCGCTGATCGTGCTCTCGCTCGAGCCGAAGGTGGTCGCGTCGAACGATCTCGGCAAGGTCGTCGGCGAAATCCGCAAGCTGATGACCGATGACCTCGGTGATACCGGGCTGAACGTGCAGCTCTCCGGCGTACCGGTGATGCAGCTCGAAATCCGCAACGCGGTCGAGCGCGACGGCCTGACCTACAACGTGCTCGGCATCCTCGCGGGCTGCATCATCGCGATCATCTTCTTCCGCAAGGTCTCGTTCATGGTTGCGGCGGCGTTCCCGCCTTTGATCGCGATCCTGCTCGCGCTTGGCGCGCTCGGCTGGGCCAACTTCAACCTCAACATGTTCCTGAACGTGATGACGCCGCTCATCATGGTCATCAGCTTCTCCGATTCGATGCAGCTGACATTCGCAGCCCGCGACCGGCTGATCGCGGGACAGGACAAGGTGACGGCATTCAAGAACGCGGTGCTCGTCGTCGGTCCCGCTTGCGTGCTGACCCACGCCACCGCCGGCATTTCCTTCATCGCTTTGCAGTTCTCCGACAGCGACCTGATCCGCAAATTCGGCGAGGCGGGCCTTGCCGCGACAGTGATCGCGCTCGTGGCGGTGCTGTCGCTGGTGCCGGTGTTCGGCGTGCTGCTGGTGCGCAACGAGAAGGTGTTCGCGGTCAAGTTCCAGGGCGCGGACGCCGGCGTGCAGGCGCTACGCAACTTCTGCTACTGGATCGCGGTGCGCATGGTCGGCCGTCCCGGCCTCTTCAGCCTGATCGCGGTGATCTTCGTCGGCGGACTCGCGGTGATCTATGCGAGCCTGGAACCGCGCTACCGTCTCGCTGACCAGGTGCCGGACAAGCAGCAGGCGGTCGCGGCCAGCGACCGCCTCGATGCCAAGCTGACCGGCGCCAACCCGGTCAACGTGCTCATCCAGTTCCCCAAGGGCGCCTCACTCTACGCGCCGGAGACCCTGCAGACCATCGCCGACGTCCACGCCACCGTCGAAAAGACGGCCGGCGTCGGCAACGTCTGGTCGGTGGAGACGCTGCGGCGCTGGCTGGCGGAGAAGGCGCAATCGTCGGATACCGCGACGCTGCAGGAATACGTCAATCTGATCCCCGAGCATCTGGTGCGTCGCTTCATCGACAAGGAGCAGGACGCGGTGGTGGTCGCGGGCCGCGTGCCCGACCTCGATTCGAGCCAGTTGCTGCCGGTCGTCGACAAGCTCGATCACGAGCTCGACGCGGTCAGGAAGAAGCATCCTGGCTATGAGGTCGCGGTGACCGGCCTGGCTGCGATTGCCGCGCGCAACTCGGCCAGCATGATCCAGAAGCTCAACCACGGCCTGACCATCGAGTTTGCGCTGGTGGCGATGTTCATCGGCCTCGCGTTCCGGTCCTGGGTCGTCATGCTGGCCTGCATCCTGCCCGGCATCTTCCCGGTCGTGATGTCCGGCACCTTGCTGTGGGCGATGGGGGAGGGGCTGCAATTCGCCAGCGTGGTCGCGCTGACCGTCTCCTTTGGCCTGGGCCTGTCCGCGACTATCCACTTCCTCAACCGGCTGCGAATGGAAAGCGCGCCCGGCGTCAGTGCGGCCGTGGCCGTCGAGCGCGCCACCGTGCTGGTCGGTCCTGCGCTGATCCTCACCACGGTGGTGCTGGCCTGCGGCCTCGTCGTCACCGTGTTCTCGGACCTGCCGTCGCTGCGTCTGTTCGGCTGGCTCAGCGCGTTCTCGATGGTGGCCGCGCTGTTCGCGGACCTCTTCATCCTCCGCCCGACAGCGATGTTCCTGATCAACCTGTCGCAAAAGCTGAAGCGGAAGCCGGTGTAGGGGCTTGGTCTAAGCCCTCACACAACTAGGATCGCCGTGAAGCGAGCGGTGGAGCCTTCACACACAACTGTCATCGCCCGGCTCGACCGGGCGATCCAGTACGCCGCGGCCTATCGGTTCAATCGCTACCGCCTCTGGAATACTGGATCGCCCGGTCGAGCCGGGCGATGACAGCGGGGCTCGAACTCCGCGCCTCGACGGGTGCGTAAGCCGACTAAAACAAAACGGCCCTGACATCGTCAGGGCCGTTTGCTTGTTCAGCTGCTGATGGACCCGATCAGGTCTTCGACATCGTGATGTTGACGCCGCGGATCTCGCCCTTCGAGGAGATCTGCACGACCTGCTTGTTGCCGCTGGTCTTCAAGGTGATGCTGGCGGCGAAGCCGGCGGCCTGGACGAACACGTCGATCTGGCCGTTGCCCGCAGTGCCCTGCAGTTCGCCATTCACGTTGCGGCTGGACTCGCTCCAGTTACCCGAAATGCGGTCACCCTGGCTGGTGACGTCGCTCGACAGATCGAACTTGTAGCTATCGCTGGCGCATTGCAGGCTCTGCTTGAGGTTCGCGCCGGCCACGCGGTAGCTGGCCTTGCAGCGGATGCGCTCGGTGGTGCCGTCGGACAGCGCGACCGTGCCGTTGCCGGACCACGAGCCGTCGAAGCCGGCGAACGGGCCCGACTGCGCGTGAACTGCGGTCGCCGCCACGAACAGGGCTGCTCCGAGACCGGCGGCCTTGACGACGCGCCCAGAGAAAGGTGAGCCGAACAGTTTCATATCGAGTTTCCCATCCAGAATGACACGGTGTGCCGGCTTAAGCAGCCGCTTCGAACACTTGGTGTTCTCGCCGAAGGTTAGGTTCAAATGACGGCCGGTCGGGCGCTGCGACCGGTCGCCATGATGCCCGTCGGCACCGTGCGACCGGCCGGCGCCGAATATCGTTGCTCGCGAACTGCTGCAAAACACAGCTTCCGCGGCGGCGCATCTAACGGTCCGCGCGGCATGTGTGCAACAGCCAAATACGAAAAAGCTGTTCCGAAAATAATGCCCTAGTATCAAAGCCTTGTTTATGCCAAAGCTGTGATGCCGAAGCCGGGCTGCTTCGGATCATAGGGCGTAAATTTGGCCGCATTTGGCAGCGTACCTCCGGCGCTGGGGGGCTTGCGGTCCTTGCCAAACCAAACAGGTGTTTCCCGGGCAGCAACGGCGATCCGGGAGGTCTCCTCTGCTGTCAAAATGAAGGAACACGATGCGTAAGATTGTCCTGGCACTTTCCCTGATGTCGCTCACCGTTTCCACCGCCGCCGTCGCGCAGGGCGGACGTGGCACCGCCGAAGAGCAGGCGGCCTGCACCCGTGACGTTCAGAAACATTGCCGCGCGGTGATCGATCAGGGCGACTTCACGATCCTGGCGTGCCTGAAGGAGAACCGCTCCAAGATCACCCCCGAATGCGACAAGGTGCTGAAGAGCCACAACCAGTAAGCGGGTGCCGTCCGGAAGCATGCTTCCGGACCATCTTGGTTAACGGCCGTCGGCCCGCCCGTCAGGGGCGGGCGGCGGCCGGACTGCATGGGCGGTCCGGCATCGATTGCATTGGTTTTGGCCGGATCTTGCCCTATATGGGGGCCAGCAATCCGTTCGCATGAGCGAAGCGGCGGGCCTTGTTTTCCGTAAGCCCCTTCAACCTGATAGCTGTTTCGTCGATGACCACCGCGAGCGATTTGCGATCCGGCAAGACACACCGGGACGAGAACTTTCCGGTTGCCTCCTGGATCATCCGTCCGGAGCATCGGGCGCTGATCCTCGCCTTCTACAATTTCGTGCGCACCGCCGACGACATCGCCGATCATCCGAGCCTGCCGGGTGACGATAAGCTGCGGCTGCTCGATCTGCTCGAGTCCGAGCTGACGGGAACAGGCGAGACCCAGGACGTCGCCGTCAGCCTGCGCCGGGCGCTTGCGACGCGCGGCATGTCTCCGCGCCACGCGCTTGATCTGCTGGTCGCCTTCCGCATGGATGTGACCAAGCTGCGCTACGAGAACTGGGACGAGGTCATCCACTACTGCCGCTATTCGGCGATGCCTGTCGGCCGCTTCATGCTCGACGTGCACGGCGAGGATGTGTCGACCTGGGCCGCCTCCGATGCGGTGTGTGCCGGGCTGCAGATCAACAACCACCTGCAGGATTGCGGCAAGGACTACAAGGCGCTGAACCGCGTCTATCTCCCGCGCGATGCACTCGCCGAGGCTGGCGCGACCGTCGAGATGCTGGGGGAGTCCAAGTCGTCGCCGCAACTGCTCGGCTGCCTGCAGAAGCTCGCGGTGCGCAACGCCGCGCTGCTGGAGGAGGGCAGGGACCTCAACAGCGGCGTCAAGGATTTCCGGTTCGGGCTCGAGATCGCGGTGATCCAGGCCTTCGCCGACCGCATCGTGGCGCTGCTCCAGGTGCGCGATCCCCTGAGCGAACGCGTGCATCTGACGCCGGCCGGCATGCTCGGCCTCACCTTCACCTCTGTGATGGGCGAGATCGGCCGCCGCGTCGCTGGCCGCCATCCCCAGACCAAATCGGCGGGCGCATGACCCTCGAAGCAACCGCAGAGACTATCGACCACGGTACGGCTGCCTCCGGCAGCTCGTTCTATGCCGCCATGCGCATCCTGCCGCGCGCCCAGCGCGATGCGATGTTCCAGGTCTACAGCTTCTGCCGCGAGGTCGACGATATCGCCGACTCCGATGGGCCGCGAGCCGAACGGCTGGCGGCGCTGCAGCAATGGCGCGACGACATCGACGCGCTGTACCAGGGCCACCCGCCGCCGCGGCTGCGCGACTACGTGACTTCGGTGAAGACCTTCGGGCTGAAGCGCGAGGATTTCCTCGCCATCATCGATGGCATGGAGATGGACGTGCCGGCGGAGATCCGCGCGCCGGATCTCGCCACGCTCGACCTGTATTGCGACCGCGTCGCCAGCGCGGTCGGCCGGCTCTCGGTGCGCATCTTCGGCATGCCCGAGGAGGACGGCATCCTGCTCGCCCATCATCTCGGCCGCGCGCTGCAACTCACCAACATCCTGCGCGACATCGACGAGGACGCGGCCATCGGCCGGCTCTATCTGCCGCGCGAGGCGCTGCTGTTCGCCGGCATCACCGGCGATGATCCCGCCAAGGTGACGCAGGAGCGCGCGCTGCCGAAGGTCTGCAACTCCGTGGCGGTCAGGGCCAAGACGCATTTCGAGAAGGCCGACGAGATCATGCGGCGCAATCGCCGCCGCGCGGTGCGCGCGCCGCGGATCATGTCGAAATACTACCGCGCCGTGTTCGACCTGCTGCTCGAACGCGGCTTCGCGCTGCCGCGCGAGCCCGTCCGCGTGAGCAAGCTCACGAAGATCGGCATCATCCTCCGTTACGCAATCATCTGATGCAGAAGACCGCTCACATCATCGGCGCCGGCGTGTCCGGCCTTTCCGCCGGCGTGCGGCTCGCCAATGCGGGCTACGTCGTCCATGTTCACGAGGCGACGCAGCAGCTCGGCGGCCGTTGCCGCTCCTATTATGACGCCGCGACCGATCTCGTGATCGACAACGGCAATCATCTGCTGCTGTCGGCCAATCACCACGTGCTCGATTATGCCCGGACGATCGGCTCCGAGGCGGGACTGGTCGGCCCCAAGGAGGCGCAGTTTGCCTTCGCCGACATCAAGACCGGCCAGCGCTGGCTGCTCGATCTCGGCAGCGGCCGGCTGCCGCTGTGGGTGTTCGACAAGAGTCGCCGCGTGCCGGATACCAAGCTCGGCGACTACCTGGCGCTGTCGCCGCTGATCTGGGCCGGCACCTCGAAGACGATCGGCACCACCATCCCCTGCAAGGGCACGCTGTACGACCGTCTGGTGCAGCCGCTGTTGCTGGCCGCGCTGAACTGCGATCCGCCGGAGGGCTCGGCCGGGCTCGCCGGCGCCATCGTCCGCGAGACCCTGTTGGCCGGCGGACAGGCGTGCCGTCCGCTGATCGCGCATGACGGTCTCTCGGGCGTGCTGATCGATCCGGCCGTGAAATTCCTGGAAGGAAAGGGCGGCAGCGTCCGCATCGGCCGCGAGCTTCGCGGGCTCGAAAGCACCGGCGGTCGCGTCACCGGTCTGAAATTCGGTGAGGAGACCGTTGCGCTCGGGCCGTCCGATGTCGTCGTGCTGGCGGTGCCGCCGCGCCCGGCGATGGGCCTCCTGCCGGGGCTGACCGGGCCGACGAAGTATCGCGCCATCGTCAATGCTCATTTCCGCATCACGCCGCCGAAGGATGCGCCGCCGCTGCTCGGCGTCGTCGGCGGCCTGATCGAGTGGTTGTTCGCGTTTCCGCAGCGGCTGTCGGTGACGATCAGCAATGGCGACCGCCTGGTCGACATGCCTCGCGAAGAACTTGCGGCAGCGATCTGGGCCGATGTCTGCAAGGCCGCCGGCATCTCCGCCGAACTGCCGCCATGGCAGATCGTCCGCGAGCGACGTGCGACCTTCGAAGCGACTCCGGAGCAGAACGCGCTGCGGCCGGGTGCGAAGACGGCGTTCAGCAATCTCGCGCTGGCGGGTGATTGGACGGACACCGGCTTGCCGGCGACGATCGAGGGCTCCGTGCGATCTGGTGATCGGGCAGCCGATCTGCTGCTGGGATAACGGCCGCCACGGCGCGGCTGCGCATTGTCGATGCAGCGCCGACCTTCGGATCTGCTGAGCAGGGCGCCACATCATCGGTGTCGTCCCGGCCTCCGAGCTGGGACCCATACGCCGCGGCGGTTGTGGTGAAAACACGCTGCCGGTCGAGCGGGCCCAACCAAGAGGTGTCACGGAGTATGGGTCCCGGATCGGCGCCCGCCAACGCTGCGCGTTGCCGGGCTTGTCCGGGACGACACCAGTTGTTTTGCGCGAGGCTCGGGCGATCCATTTGCTCACATCCGCCCCCCTCGATCCCGCCTCCTGGCGTGAGTCTCACATTTTCGTGGCTCGTTTCTTGCTTAAAGTTCCATGGCCGGTGACGCTTTGGCGATCCTGTTCCCGACTGGAACAAGCGCCAGCGGGACCAAATGGCAACACCGGGCAAAAAACGCTTCGCCTACGGGTGCAGTGCGGCGCAAACGGGGTTTCCTCGCGGAATTTTTCTGCGTAATCCTCGGTTTGTTAAGGTCTTTCCGCTCTGGCGCTGCTGCGGCTTAAGGCTTTGGAACAAGAGACGGAGACGTCGGATCGCGACGTCCGAGAAGGTGTCAGGGGTCGGATTGTGAAGTTGGGGATGGGGGACGATTCGTCCGCGGATCGCCCGATTGATCCGCGGCCGGTCTTGGTCGTGACGGGACTTGTGCAGGAGGCTCGCATCGCGGCCGGCCCTGGCATGATGGTCATCTGCAGCTCGAGCGATCCCAAGCAATTGCGCTCGCTGCTGACCGTGTTCGACCCGACTTCGATCCGTGGCGTCATCAGCTTCGGCGTGGCCGGCGGCCTCGATCCCAGCCTGAAGGCCGGCGATATCGTCGTCGCCACCGAAGTGACCGCAGGCGATGCCCGCTGGCTGTCAGGCCTGTCGCTGCGTGAAGAGCACATCGCCCGTGCCGCGCTGAAGAAGCGCCGCGTCGTGCGCGGCGTGCTCGCCGGCGCCGAAGAGGTGGTCGTGGCGCAGGCCCGCAAGGCCGCGCTGCGTATGAAGACCGGCGCAGCTGCCGTCGACATGGAGAGCCACATCGCGGCCGCCTATGCCGCCGAGTTCGGGCTGCCCTTCGCCGCGCTGCGCGTGATCTCCGATCCGGCCCACCGCACGCTGCCGTCGCTCGCGAAGGATGCGATCAAGCCGAACGGCGACATCGATCTGCCGATGATCCTGCGCGGCGTCGCGCGCAATCCGACCGTGCTGGGCGGCCTCGTGTCGACCGGCATCGAGTTCAACCGCGCCTTGCGCTCGCTGCGCGGCGCCCGCGACCTGCTGCTGAGCGGCCTGCTGGCAGCGGAGCATTTCCTCGAGACCGAGACGCTGGCGGCCGCAGAGGCGTGAGGCAGCGCCTCACGAGCGCTCGCCTAATGAGTTAGAGCCGAGGTTCTCCACTTATTCAGCTTGCTCCGTCATTGCGAGCGCAGCGAAGCAATCCAGGGTGGTGTGCGGGACTCTGGATTGCTTCGCTACGCTCGCAATGACGCGTGGAGAGAGCTTCGCACACTCGCGAAGCCTGCGCCTGACTGAAGCCCTACGTATTCCAACATAACTGCAACAAAAAGGCCGCCGATTGCTCGGCGGCCTTTTTGCTGTTTGGTGATAGCGGATCAGGCCGCCGTCGAGGCCTTCTGCTGCGCTTCGATGGCCTCGTCCTTGCGGATCTCGGAGAGGCGCTTCTGGACCTCGGAGGAGAACACGTACTGCGCCGGGCGCTGCTTGGAGAGGTCGATCTCCGGCGCCATCGGGCCCTCGGTGCGGATACCGCGCAGCGACACGGCCATGGCCTTGATGGGGTTGCTCAGCGCCGCGTTGGCCGCGGTGGCCTCGTAGCCGCAATGCGCCATGCAGTCGGCGCACTTCTCGTACTTGCCGGTGCCGTAGGAATCCCAGTCGGTGGTCTCCATCAGCTCCTTGAAGGTCTTGGTGTAGCCTTCGCCGAGCAGATAGCAGGGCTTCTGCCAGCCGAAGATATTGCGCGCGGGCATGCCCCAGGGCGTGCACTCGAACTCCTGGTTGCCGGCGAGGAAGTCGAGGAACAGGCCGGAATGCATGAAGTTCCACTTCTTGCCCTTGCCGAGCTTGAAGACGTCGCGGAAGAGCTGCTTGGTCTTGGTGCGGTTCAGGAAGTGCTCCTGGTCCGGCGCGCGCTCATAGGCATAGCCAGGCGACATGGTGACGCCGACGCCGAGCTCGGTGGTGAAGTCGAGGAACTTCGCGATCTCCTCCGCCGGGTGACCGTCGAACACGGTGGCGTTGACGTTCACCGTGAAGCCGCGGGCCTTGGCGGCCTTGATCGCCGAGACGGCGCGATCGAACACGCCCTTCTGCGACACCGCCTTGTCGTGATGCTCGCGCAGGCCGTCGAGATGCACCGAGAAGAACAGATAGGGCGACGGCTCGAACAGATCGAGCTTCTTCTCCAAGAGCAGCGCGTTGGTGCAGAGCGAGACGAACTTCTTGCGCTCGACTAGGCCGCGCACGATCTCGCCGATCTCCTTGTGGATCAGCGGCTCGCCGCCGGGGATCGCCACCATCGGCGCGCCGCACTCGTCGGCGGCGTCCCAGCACTCCTGCGCGCTCATGCGGCGGTTGAGGATCGCGTCGGGATAATCGATCTTGCCGCAGCCGGCGCAGGCCAGGTTGCAGCGGAACAGCGGCTCCAGCATCAGAACGAGGGGATAGCGTTTGCGGCCGAGAAGCTTCTGCTTCATCAGATAGGCCCCGATACGCAGTTCCTTATGGAAGGGGATTGCCATTACGTCTCTTCTTTCTGGACCAAACGAGGACCGATCAGCCCGCGACCAATTCGGCCGGCAGGCGGAATTCGATGTTTTCTTCCCGCCCCGGGACCACCGCGACCTCGACCGGTCCGATGCGCCGCAGGGCCGCGATTACGTCGTCGACAAGCACTTCGGGAGCCGAGGCGCCGGCAGTGATGCCGACGGCCTTGGCTCCTGTCAGCCAATCCGGATTGAGCCCGCTGCCATCAGCGATCAGATAGCTGTCGACGCCGGCCTCGGTGCCGATCTCGCGCAGTCTGTTCGAGTTGGAGCTGTTGGCGGCGCCCACCACCAGGATTACGTCCACCAGCTTGCTTAAGTCCCTTACCGCAGATTGCCGGTTTTGTGTCGCATAGCAGATATCCCGGATATCGGGACCTTGAAGGTCTGTAAAGCGGGCCTGGAGGGCCGAAATGATGTCCCTGGTGTCGTCCACGCTCAAGGTGGTCTGGGTAATATAGGCCATCGGGGTGTCCACGGGCAGGGGCAGGGCAGCAACCTCCGAAACGTTCTGGACGAGGTAAACGGGGCCTGGAACCTGGCCCATGGTTCCCTCGACCTCCGGGTGGCCGGCATGGCCGATCAGCACCAGGGTACGCCCCCTGGACGTGTAGCGCTTGCCCTGGTTGTGGACCTTGGTGACGAGCGGGCAGGTGGCATTGAGCACCGGCAGGCCGCGGGAGGCGGCTTCCTCCTCGACCGAGCGGGCCACGCCGTGGGCACTGAAGACGGTCACGGCGCGCGGGGGGACCTCCGACAGATCCTCGACGAACACAGCGCCCTTGGCCTTCAGGCTCTCCACGACGTGCTTGTTGTGCACGATCTCATGGCGCACATAGACCGGAGGGCCGTACTTCTCCAGCGCGCGCTCGACGATCTCGATCGCACGCACGACGCCAGCACAAAAACCGCGCGGTTGCGCGAGATACACCTGCATTGGACGACCGTCAGCCACACTGCCTCACTTTCGACCCGCCACTTCCGTGCCTGCGATGAGGTTGCAACATCCGGACCAAGCGGATGCCTCATTTGCTCGCCGAGAGGCACTGGAAGCGCAGGGCTTTGTGTCAAAAATCGAGCAAATAGGAAAGCCGGTCTGCAAGTCGCTCGCATGTGATCGCCGGCACACAGCGCCGCAGGGCAGTGGGGTAATTCAGTAATGATAAATTAATTCAGTCAAATGAGTGACTTATACTCTCACTCGTTCGTCACTTTACCGCCGAG
This sequence comes from Bradyrhizobium sp. HKCCYLRH3099, assembly GCF_051167855.1. Taxonomy (NCBI): domain Bacteria; kingdom Pseudomonadati; phylum Pseudomonadota; class Alphaproteobacteria; order Hyphomicrobiales; family Nitrobacteraceae; genus Bradyrhizobium; species Bradyrhizobium sp. HKCCYLRH3099. The sequence continues at coordinate 797,220 of NZ_JBNPTW010000001.1, read as the reverse complement.
AACAGGCGCTATATCAGCCGCCCCGACGGTTCCGTGCATCGTGTCGACCTGATCCGCCGTCCAGGGACCATCCTCGTCTTCCAAGGTTGGGCCAAGCCGGGTCGGGGCTCGCTTCCGGACATGCTCCGAGGCTGGCTCCGATCTGGGAACTCCGCCATGCAGCGGACGTTTCCGCCCAGCGCTTTAAACATTAGAAAGTCACGAAGTGCTGACCAAGATTGTCGTGTCCATCGTCAAGGCCTGCACCCGGTTTGCGTGGCCGACGTTGATTGCGGGCCTCCTCTTGTCGGTGGGCGCGGGCGTCTACACTGCTCGCCATTTTTCCATCAATACCGACATCAACAAGCTGATTTCTCCCGATCTCGACTGGCGCAAGCGCGACCAGCAATATGAGCAGGCGTTCGATCGCGACCGCATGATCCTGGGCGTGGTCGAGGCAGCGACGCCGGAGCTCACGGGCGTGGCGGCCGACGCGCTGGCGAAGAAGCTCAAGAGTGATACCCAGAACTTCTCCTCGGTGGAGTTGCTGGGCGGCGGCGAGTTCTTTGCCAAGAACGGCCTGTTGTTTCTGCCGACCGAAGAGGTCCAGCAGCTCACCGGGCAGTTCGCCGCGGCTGCGCCGCTGGTGGAGATCATGGCGGGCGATCCTTCGATCCGCGGCCTGACCGGCGCGCTGGAGACCGGCCTTGCCGGCGTCAAGCGCGGCCAGGTCCAGCTCGACAACACCGCGCGCCCGTTCGACTACATCTCGCAGACCGTCGAGACGGTGCTCGACAAGGGCGATGCGACCTTCTCCTGGCGGCAGCTCATCTCGGACAAGCCGCTCACCGACAGCGACAAGCGCGCCTTCATCCAATTCAAGCCGATCCTCGACTATCAGGCGCTGGAGCCCGGCAAGGCGGCGACCGATGCGATCCGCCAGGCGGCCGCCGAGCTCGATTTCCCGAACCGCTTCCACGCCCGGGTCCGGCTGACCGGACCGGTGCCGATCGCGAACGAGGAATACGCCACCGTGCAGGAGGGGGCCGTCGTCAACGGCATCGGCACCGTCGTCGTGGTGCTGGTTATCCTGTGGCTGGCGCTGCATTCGGCCAAGATCATCTCGGCCGTGTTCATCAATCTCTTTATCGGCCTTGCCATCACCACGGCGGTTGGCCTGATGATGGTCGGATCGCTCAACCTGCTGTCGGTCGCCTTCGCCGTGCTGTTCATCGGCCTCGGCGTCGACTTCGGCATTCAGTTCAGCGTGCGTTACCGCTCCGAGCGCTTCAAGAACGATAACCTGGCGGAGGCCCTTGCCGAGGCCGCGCACCGCTCGGCGGTGCCGCTGTCGCTCGCGGCGATGGCAACGGCTGCCGGTTTCCTGTGCTTCCTGCCGACCGACTACAAGGGCATCTCCGAGCTCGGCGCCATCGCCGGCGCCGGCATGATGATCGCGTTCCTGTCCTCGATCACGGTGCTGCCGGCGCTGCTCAAGATCCTCAACCCGCCGGGCGAAAAGGAGCCCGTCGGCTACGCCTTCCTGGCGCCGGTCGATCACTTCCTGGAGACGCATCGCAAGCCGATCATCATCGGTACGCTGGGCCTCGTCATCGCCGGCCTGCCGCTGCTCTACTACATGAAGTTCGACTTCAACCCGATGAACCTGCGCAATCCGCACGCGGAGTCGATCGCGACCTATCTCGATCTGCGCAAGGACCCGAATACCGGGGCCAACGCCATCGACGTGCTGACCCGTTCGGAGACGGAGGCCAAGGCGATCGAGGCCAAGCTCGAGAAGCTGCCGGAAGTCGCGCGCGTGATGTCACTCGACAGCTTCGTGCCGGAGGACCAGCCGGCCAAGCTGAAATTCATCGCGCAGGGCGCGAAGGTGCTGGGACCCGCCCTCAATCCGGACCAGATCGACGCCGCGCCGACCGACAAGGAGAACGTCGACGCGCTCAACTCGACGGTCGACAACCTCCGGCGCACCGCCGGCGACGGCAAGGGGCCGGGCGCCGTCGCCTCGCGCCGTCTCGCCGATGCGCTGGCCAAGCTCGCCGGGGCCAGCGAAGCGGTTCGCAACAAGGCGCAGGCCGTGTTCGTGGATCCCTGGAAGATCACGCTGGAGCAGCTCGGAGCCGCGCTGCAGGCGCAGCCGGTCACGCTCGCCAACCTGCCGCCGGAGCTGGTCTCGCAGTGGAAGAGCAAGGATGGCCTGATTCGGGTCGAGGCGCAGCCGAAGGGCGATCCCAACGACAACGACAATCTCCGGCGGTTCGCCAATGCCGTGCTCACGGCCGAGCCGAACGCGATCGGCGGTCCGGTGTCGATCCTGAAGTCGGGTGACACGATCGTGAAGGCGTTCATCCACGCCGGCATCTACTCGCTGGTGGTCATCAGCCTACTGCTGTGGGTGACGCTGCGCCGGTTCTCCGACGTGTTGATGACGCTGGTGCCTCTCCTGGTTGCCGGCGCTGTCACGCTCGAAATCTGCGTGCTGATCAAGCTGCCGCTGAACTTCGCCAACATCGTCGCGCTGCCATTGCTGCTCGGCATCGGTGTGGCGTTCAAGATCTACTACGTGGTGGCGTGGCGCGGCGGCCGCACCAACTTGCTGCAGACCAGCCTTACCCGGGCGATCTTCTTCAGCGCGCTGACCACGGCGACCGCGTTCGGCAGCCTGTGGCTGTCGAGCCACCCGGGCACGTCCAGCATGGGCAAGCTGCTGGCACTGTCGCTGGTGACGACTCTCGCCGCGGTGCTGCTGTTCCAGCCGGCCCTGATGGGCAAGCCCCGCGAGGTCCATGAATAGGTCCAAGGTTCGAACCAAGATATGGACAACGAAAAAGCGGCCGATCGCTCGGCCGCTTTTTTTTATTTCAGGGTTGAGATTCGTCAGCGCGGTCGCGCCACCTCCGGAAGCAGGCAGATGTCGCCCACCTGGTCGGCGGGCTTCGCGCCCGGCTTGGCCGATGCGGTGGCAGCGTTGGCGGTCCCGGTCGTCGTCTTGGGCGCCGGCGCAGGGGTGATTGGTTTCTGTGTACCTTTCGCCATGCTGTTTACGGGGCTCGACGGGATCGGCGGCCCGACGCGCGTCCAGGTCTCGCCGCCGCACAGGAACCCGAGCACGCAGCCCTGGATCTCCAGGTGATCCGGATCCGTCGGCGTGATCGTCGAGGCGTACAGCTTGCCGTCCTTGGCGTTGTAGACTTGGCCTTCCCAGGCCTCCGCGCCGGGCTTCTTCTTCATGTCGATCAGGATCGGCATGCCCAATGTCGGCCGGCTTTGCCGGGCCGGGTCGGGGTTGTTCACGTCACGGCCGCCCGGGGTCTTCTCCCAGGCCACCACGCCCCACATGCTGCCATTACATTGTGCGACTCGGATGTTCGCGACCCCATCGGCGACCTTCCAGTCACCGGTCGGATCGGCAGCGCTTGCAGAAGAAATTCCTGCTGCGAGCAACACTGCAGAGTATGCTATCCTCGTCGACATGAGATATCTAAGGCGATGCAACATTGGCAGAAACCCGTGCTTGCTTTGATGGTGCGAATGAGGGCAAAACGCCGCATTGCGCGTTTTCAGTTGACGTCACGTCCATCAACCGAAGTATGTAGCCGATGCTAAAACCCAATCTAGACGTTTCCGAGATGTTTGTGGAGCGCCAAGCGCAGCGCAGCACGATGCACTCTCGGCATCTGAACGAGCAATTGGTCCGCGTTCTCAAGACGATTGGATATGATGTCGGGTTCCAAAAGGGACAAGGGCAATATCTCTACGATCGTGATGATGCGAAGTATCTTGATCTGCTCAGCGGTTTTGGCGTCTTTGCAATCGGCCGCAACCATCCGACGCTGCGCGATGCGCTGAAGAGTGTCCTCGACAGCGATCTGCCGAACCTGGTTCAGCTCGACGTCTCCACATTGGCGGGCGTTTTGGCCGAGCGGCTCTTGGAATATGTCCCTTATCTGGACAAGGTGTTCTTCGCCAATTCCGGTGCCGAAACCGTCGAGGCCGCGATCAAATTCGCGCGTGGCGCGACGGGGCGGCCGGGCATCGTCTATTGCGGGCACTCCTATCACGGCTTGACCTACGGCGCGCTGTCGCTGACCGAGGATTCGAATTTCCGGACCGGTTTCGAGCCGCTGCTGCCGGGCTGCACGGCCGTGCCTTTCAACGATCTCGCTGCGCTCGAACAAGCACTGTCTTCACGAGAAATTGCGGCCTTCATCGTCGAGCCGATCCAGGGCAAGGGCGTGAACATGCCCTCCGACGAGTTCCTCCCTGGCGCCGCTGCACTCTGCAAGAAATACGGGACCATCTTCATCGCCGACGAAATCCAGACCGGCATGGGCCGCACCGGGCGGTTCCTCGCCGTGGAACACTGGAACGTCGAGCCCGACATGGTGCTGCTCTCGAAGGCGCTGTCGGGCGGTCATGTGCCGGTCGGCGCGCTGCTCACGCGCAAGGCCATCTTCGACAAGATCTTCAACCGCATGGACCGCGCCGTGGTGCACGGCTCGACCTTTGCCAAGAACGACCTCGCGATGGCCGCGGGCATCGCGACGCTCGAGGTCCTCAAGGCGGAGAAGCTGATCGAAGCGGCCGCCAAGCGCGGCGCCGAGTTGCGACTGGCTCTCACGCGGATGGTGCCGGGATACGAGCTGCTCAAGGAAGTGCGCGGCAAGGGCCTGATGATCGGCGTCGAGTTCGGTCCGCCGAAATCGCTTCGGTTGAAGGCGTCCTGGACCATGCTGGAGAGCGCCAACAAGGGCCTGTTCTGTCAGCTCATCACGGTGCCGCTGTTCAAGGATCACAAGATCCTGACCCAGGTCGCCGGTCACGGCCTGCACACCATCAAGCTGCTGCCGCCGCTGACCATCACCGAAGACGACTGCGCCTGGATCGAGCGCGCCTTCGACGACGTGATCGCCCAGAGCCACAAGGTCCCCGGCGCGATCTGGTCGCTCGGCAAGACCCTGGTCGACAACGCGATCCGCAAATCGGCTTAGAGCCGACGAGCCGCATAGTAGCGACCGGACAACGTCTCGTAGCGACACGCCGAACTGTCATCGCCCGGCTTGATGACCGGGCGATCCAGTACGCCGAGGCGGTTGTGATCAGCTCGAAGGGCCGCGGCGTACTGGATGCCCGCCTGCGCGGGCATGACAGCGGTGATGCGGCTGCGAAGGAGAGGCAAAGGCGGGGAGCCCCGTGCCCACCATCTGATTTCTCGTTCGTTCGCGGCGGGCACCCTTCGCTTTGCCCACCCTACGGTTTCAGATAAAATCTCCGTCATTGCGAGCGCAGCGAAGCAATCCAGGGCTGCGCAATGACTCTGGATTGCTTCGCTGCGCTCGCAATGACGAAGCGAGAGAGTCAGCTTCTCCCACCCATCGCACGCTCGAAGCGTTCGCCGAACTCGTTGAGCTCCTCGACATTGATGTCGCTCACCGCCCAGTAGCTCAGGCCGCGGTCGCGCCAGCTGCGGATGTTGAAGCCTTGCAGCGTATCCAGCTTTGCCGCGCGACTCTCGGTCGAGGACGTCTGCGCGACGAACAGATTGATCACGTGCTGGCGGCGGCGATAGACGACCGCGCCGATCGCGCGTGCATCGACGTAGTCGAGACGGCCGCCGACCAGCGTGAAGCCTTCCGCCGTCAGGTCGATCACCGGCGGGGCGACGTCGAGCTTGCCGTTGAACCACGGCTTCACCGTGTGCTGGTCGGTCGAGATCACATCGGTCAGGTGTCCGGCCTGCAGCGAGCGCAGATGCGCCGAGACGATCTCGGCCTCGATGCGCTGCTGGTCGTCGTTGCGCAGCACGATCGCGACGAGGCCGGTCGCGGCAAGCGCCGACACGGCCGACCCCATGGCGAAGCCCTTCAGCAAAGAGCGACGGCTTGGCGCGGCGACGAGAGGCGTCACGATCGGCGGCTGTACCGGTGGCAGCGCAGCTTCGATTCGCTCTCGCAGGGCGGCCGGTGCCTTGAAGCTCAGCTCGGTGCTGGCGAGCGCCTGCTTCATCTGCCTGATCGCAGCGAGTTCGGCGGTGCAACGCGGACAGCTCGCCAGATGGGTTTCGACCTCGCGCGCGTGGCCGGCATCGAGCTCGTTGTCGGCCAGTGCGTGGATCAGGATTTCGGCTTCATCGCAGGTCATGGCTTGGTTTCCTCCTGCGCGAGCCAGGCGGCGCGCAGCAACGCGCGGGCGCGGGCGAGGCGGGACATCACGGTGCCGACCGGCACGCCGGCGGTCTCGGCGATCTCGCGATAGGACAGATTGTTGATCTCGCGCAGCACGAAGGTCTCGCGAAACGGCTCGGCCAGCGTGGCGATCATCTGCTGAATTGCAGATGCGTCGCGCTCGCGCAGCAGCGCGCCCTCCGGCGTCTCGGCGCTCTCCTGCCAGATCGGCGCCTGCTCGGCCGCCTCGGGCGCGCCGTCGAGCGTCTTGACCGGCGCGACGGAGCGCCTGGCAAACTCGGCGTGGCAGACATTGCGCAGGATCGCGAACAGCCACGGCTTCATCGCCGGACCGCGATATCCATCGAAATGCTTCAACGCCCGCAGGTAACATTCCTGCACGGCGTCCTCGGCGTCCGCTGGATTGCGCAAGAGATAGCGCGCCAGCGTGTAGACGTCGTCGAGATAGGGCAGCGCCGCCTCGCGGAAGCGCCGGGCCCGCTCGGGATCGTCAGGCGATGGGGGCACCGGCATCCTTTCCGGTTCGGGGCGCGGCATCACGGCCGGAGCGTCGGCTTGCTGCCGGCCCGGTCGTGACACTGTTCTCATGCCCTGGTTCGTGACGCTACTCAACCTTGACCATCCCCGTCATGTGCGGATGCAGCGAGCAGAAGTACTTGTAGTCGCCACTCGACGCGAAGGTGAACGAGAAGCTGTCGTCGGTATCGAGCGTCTTCGACCGGTATTTGCCGGCCGACACCACCGTGTGCGGGATATCGTCATGATTGGTCCAGGTCACGGTGTCGCCGACCTTCACCTTCACCTCTGCCGGCGTGAAGGTGAAGTTGTCGATCGTGACCTTGATGGTTTCGGCGTGCAGCGGCGCGAGGCCGAGCACGGTGGCGGTGAGAGCGAGGCGAATGCTTCGCCCCAGCGATGCTGATACGGTCATGTCGTCGCCCTCAGCCTGCCAGCGGCGTGTCGATGATCGCAAGCCGCTCGTCACCGACCTTGAAGTCGATGCTGGCGATGCCGAGCAGGCTGCGCAGCCTGGCGTCCTCGACCTTCATCGGCCCGGGCGAGGGCGCGGTGCCCGGCGCCGGCTGCGGGAAGGCGGTCGAGCGCGCGGTGTGGAAGGTGACGTTGCCCTCGACCTTCTGCATCACCTGGTGGATGTGGCCGTTCAGCACCGTCACCGAGCCGAAGCCCTTGAGCATGTCGAGCGCCCGGCCGCCGTCCTCCGTGCCCCAGCCCCATTGCGGATACACCGTCCACAACGGGATATGCGCGAACACCACGACCGGCGCCGACTTGGAGCGACCCTTGAGATCCTGCTCCAGCCAGGCGAGCTGCTCGGCGCCGAGATTGCCGAGCCCGCCGGCCTTGAGATCGACGACGTTGACGAGCCCGATGAAGTGCACGCCACCAGCGTCGAACGAATACCAGCCGGCGCCGCGGGTGCCCTTGCCGTAGCGTTCCTTGTAGAGCTTGACGTCCTCGTCGAGGAAATCATGCTCGCCGGGGACGTAGTGCACGTCGAGCCGGGTCTGCGAGATGATGCGGTCGGCATCGTCGAACTCCGCCGCCTTCGACAAATGCGAGATGTCGCCGGTATGGATCATGAAGGCTGGCTTGTTCGGCATGGCCTTGATCCGGTTGACGGCTTCCTCCAGCGTCCTGATCGCGTTGGGATTGGCCGGCTTGTCGAAGCCGACATGGCTGTCGCTGATCTGCAGGAAGGTGAGGCCCTGCGTCCGCTGTTCGGCCGCTTGCGCGGCATCGAGCAGGCCCAGCGACCGCGGCACGCCGCCTGCAATCGTCCACAGCACGCCGGTCCCGGCCCAGGTCATGCATTCCAGGACCTTGCGGCGGCTGGCGCCTCGGTCATCGTGATTGTCGAAGCTCATGGTGCTCTCCCATCGCCCGCACGGGGCTGACAAGCGAGGAGAGCGGAGCAGGCGACGATTTATTCCCGGCGAATGCAGGTCTTTGCGAGATGACGCGTTCGTGATCATGCCTTTGATGGTACGCGGTTCGCATACTCAAGCATGATATCGGCCGGGCAGCGCATGGACTATACAACGGCCAGCGGCAGCGTAGCTGCTGATGTTGGATGCAAAGCCGATGCATGACCGCCTGACCCCGAATGTCCAACAGGCCGACATGGCCAGCGGCCGCATCATCCCGCTCGACCGCGCCCGAACCTTCATCACGCTGTCGGTCGTGCTGTATCACTCCGCCATCAACTACACTTATTTCGGCCAGGGCGGCGACCGCATGCACTGGCTCGGCTTCGATCTGGTCGCGCTGTTCAACGACAGCTACTTCATGTCGTGCATGTTCTTCCTCTCCGGCCTGTTCGTACCGGCGAGCCTGGAGAGGAGGGGCGCCGGAGACTATCTTGGCCGCCGCACGCTGCGGCTCGGCGTGCCCTACATCGTGTCGATCTTCGTGATCATGCCGATCGCCTACTACCGCTACTACGTGGCGGAGGATCAGTTCACGACGGTGTGGGAACGAATGATATCCACGGGCCCGTGGCCGTCGGGCTCGGCCTGGTTTCTCGGCGTCTTGCTGATCTTCGACCTGTTCGCTGCCCTTGCGTGGACTGTTGTGCCTCGGGCTATCCCAGTATTCGGTCGGTGGGCTGGCACGCTGCTGCGCTCTCCACTCACGGGTTTCCTGATCTTCCTGGCCATCGCCAACGCGGCCTATCTGCCGCCGCATCTCGGCTTCGGCGACGGGCTGTGGTTCATGCCCGGCCATTTCCCGTTGCCGCTGCAGGCGAGCCGATCGCTGCTCTATCCGGCCTTCTTCATCGCCGGCATCGCCATCGGCGCAGCGGGCCTGCGGACCGGCCCCTTGGCGCAGGACGGCGCGCTGGTGCAGCGCTGGGCCGTCTGGTTCGGTCTCTCATACGGCTGCTACGGCCTGATCCTGTTTCTCGCCTACGCCCACCACAATTGGATCGCCGATTTCGACTCGCCGCCGCTGTGGTGGCGGGCCGCCTACGGCAGCGCCGTGGCCAGCTTCTGCGCGTCGATGGCATTCGGCGTGCCGAGCTTCTTCCTGCGCTGGGTCAGGGCGCCATTGGGGCTGATGGACCGCATGCAGCCCTCGGCCTACGGCATCTATCTCCTGCACTTCCTGCCGCTGCTCTGGTTGCAATATCTGGTGTTCGATCCCGCGTGGCCCGCCGCGGTGAAGTTCGCCATCGTGCTGGTGGGGACGCTGATCGTGAGCTGGGGCGCGGCGGCGTTGTTGCGGCGAGTGCCGTTGGTGGCCAGGATCATCTGAAAAGACAGAGCTGGGTTGGAGCCCCTGGATTGCTTCGCTTCGCTCGCAATGACGATTGTGGGGGACACCGAGCGACACTTCGAACTCCGTCATCGCGAGCGTAGCGACGCGATCCAGGGGCCATGGACAGGACTCTTGGATGTGCCGACGTCTCGCCGCCGTGCCCACCATCTTGCTCTGGTGTCTGCCGCAAGACGGTCGGCACGCGCCGCCTTTCGGCGTCGCTTTGCCCACCCTTGTTTTCGCGGCATAAAGTGACGACAGGCAGATGACGGGCTGAGGGTTATTCCCGCTGTCCCGCATCGCGTCCGATGGTCGCGCGCTGTCAGAGAAGTGTCAGCTTAGGCCGTTAAACCTCCCGTCGGTTCGCGCGGCGTAAGCGTACAGCCCATCGTCAGCAGTTCGATCTCGCGTCATGCCGCCCGTGACAGGCGGGCGGCATGGAGATCGTCAGCGCCCATCCTCCAAAATCATCGACGCTGACTTCTCCGCGATCATCGCCGTCGGCGTGTTGGTGTTGCCTGACGTAATCGTCGGCATGATCGAGGCGTCGGCGATGCGCAGGCCGTCGAGGCCGCGGAAGCGCAGCCGTTCGTCGACCACCGCCATCGGATCGTCAGCGGTGCCCATCTTTGCGGTACCGACGGGATGAAAGATCGTGGTGCCAATGTCGCCCGCGGCCTTGGCGAGCGCGGCGTCGTCGTCGCCGACAGCGGGGCCGGGGAGATATTCCTCGGGCTTGTACGCCGCGAGCGCGCTCTGCTTCATCAGCCGCCGCGTGACGCGGATGGCGTCGGCGGCCACCTGGCGGTCGTCCTCGGTCGCCAGGTAGTTCGGGGCGATCGAGGGGGCCTCATCGATCTTCGCTGATCTGATGCGCACCGTGCCGCGCGAGGTCGGCCGCAGGTTGCAGGCGCTGACGGTGATCGCAGGGAAGCGGTGCAGGGGATCGCCGAATTTGTCGAGCGACAATGGCTGCACGTGGAACTGGATGTTGGCGCGATCGCGCCGGGGGTCGGAGCGCGTGAAGATGCCGAGCTGAGACGGCGCCATGGTCAGCGGGCCGCGGCGGCGGAGTGCGTAGTCGACCCCCATCAGGCCGCGCCTGACCAGCGAGTAGTAGGTCTCGTTCAGCGTCTTCACGCCGGATACCTTGTAGATCGCGCGCTGCTGCAGATGGTCCTGCAGGTTGCGCCCGACCCCGGGCTTGTCGATGACGACATCGATGCCGAGTTCGCCGAGCCAGTCCGCCGGCCCGATGCCCGAGCGCTGCAGCACCTGCACCGAGCCGATCGAGCCGGCGCTCAGGATCACCTCGCCCTTGGTGCGCGCCTCGATGGTCTCGCCGTTCTGCTGGAATCGGACTCCGACCGCGCGGCCGTTTTCGACGATCAGCCGCTCGACCAGGACGTTGGTCTCGAGCCGGAGGTTCTGCCGGTTCAGCGCCGGCTTGAGGAAGCCACGCGCGGACGACCAGCGCCGGCCGCGCTTCTGGTTGACGTGGAAATAGCTGATGCCTTCATTGTCGCCGGTATTGAAGTCCGGGATGCGGCGGATGCCCATCTGCTCGGCGGCGTCGCCGACCGCGTCCAGCACCGCCCAGGACAGCCGCGGCGCCTCGATCCGCCAGCCGCCACCCACGCCGTGGTGCTCGCTCTCGCCCAGAAAATGGTCCTCCAGCCGCCGGAACACCGGCAGCACGTCGGAATAGGACCAGCCGGACAGGCCGAGCTGGCGCCAATGGTCGTAATCGGCGGCCTGGCCGCGCATCGAGATCATGGCGTTGATCGCCGAGCAGCCGCCGATCACCTTGCCGCGGGGATAGGCAAGCGACCGCCCGTTCAGGCCCGGCTCGGCCTCGGTGCGAAACATCCAGTCGGAGCGGGGATTGCCGATCGCAAAGAGGTAGCCGACCGGAATATGGAACCAGATCCAGTTGTCGTTGCCGCCGGCCTCGAGAATCAGCACCCGCGTCCTGGGATCGGCCGACAACCGGTTGGCGAGGATGCAGCCGGCGGTGCCGGCGCCCACCACGATGTAGTCGTAATCCCCCGCGAGCTGGCGTCCCATCGGCATTCCCTTCCCAATCTTTAGGCCAGCTTTTAGTCAGCCGGCACGGCGGCGGACAAGCGCCACGTTCATGGCTGGTTGACCGAGCCATGAGACAGGCGCAGCCCAGATCCTGGCTAGATCTTGGGCGGTGCGACTTTTGCATGCTAGAACGGCTCAAATCCCTTCTGGAGTTACGAGATTTCCCATGCCCATCGTCAACCGCGTCGCCGATCTGCAGCCCGATATCCAGGCCTGGCGGCGGGATATCCATTCGCATCCCGAGCTGCTCTATGAGGTGCACCGGACCGCGGCCTTTGTGGCCGACCGGCTGCGCGAGTTCGGCTGCGACGAGGTGGTGACCGGGCTCGGCAAGACCGGCGTGGTCGGCGTCATCAAGGGCCGCAAGCCCGGCAATGGCGACGTGAAGGTGCTCGGCCTGCGCGCCGACATGGATGCGCTGCCGATCGAAGAGATCACCGGGCTGCCTTATGCCTCCAAGGTCCCGGGCATGATGCACGCCTGCGGCCATGACGGCCACACCGCGATGCTGCTCGGCGCCGCGCGTTATCTCGCCGAGACCCGCAACTTCGCCGGTGAGGTCGCCGTGATCTTCCAGCCGGCCGAGGAGGGCGGCGGCGGCGCCGATGCGATGATCAAGGATGGCCTGATCGAGCGCTTCAAGATCGACCAGGTCTACGGCATGCACAACGGCCCCGGCCTGCCGGTTGGCGCCTTCGCCATCCGCCAGGGGCCGCTGATGGCCTCCACCGATTCGGTCGACATCACCATCGAGGGCCATGGCGGCCACGCGGCCAAGCCGCACAACTGCATCGACTCGCTGATGGTCGGCGCGCAGCTCGTCACCGCATTGCAGCAGGTCGTCGCCCGCAACGTCGATCCGCTGGAAGCGGCGGTGCTGTCGATCTGCGAGTTCCACGCCGGCAATGCCCGCAACGTGATTCCGCACAGCGCGGTGCTGCGCGGCACCGTGCGCACGCTGACGCCGAAGGTGCGCGAACTGATGGAGAAGCGCGTGCGCGAGGTCGTCGCCGGCGTCGCCCAGATGACGGGCGCCAAGATCGACCTGGCCTATACCCGCGGCTATCCGGTGGTGGTCAATCACGCCGAGCAGACCGAGATCGCGATCCGCGCCGCCAAGGAAGTCGCGGGCGATGCCAATGTGCACGAGATGCCGCCGATGATGGGCGGCGAGGATTTTGCCTACATGCTCGAAGCCCGCCCCGGCGCCTTCATCTTCGTCGGCAACGGCGACAGCGCCGGCCTGCATCACCCCGCCTACAACTTCAACGACGAGGCGATCGTCTACGGCACCTCGTTCTTCATCAAGGTGGTCGAGAACACGCTGGCGGCGTGAGCTGCTGCTACGCGTTAAGCGTCGCTCGTCGTTGAGCGGCGCTACTCGTTCAGCGTCTTCGCCTTGAGCTGGATCTCGCGCTCCGAGATGACGACCGTGAAGCGGCTCAGGAACGACATGCCGAGCAGGCCGTCGACGCCATCGCCGATGCTCTTGCTGGCGATGATGGTGGGGACGCTGGAAGCCGAGACGCCGGCCAGCTTGACGCTGTCGACTGTCGCCAGATTGGCCGAGGTGGTGCCGTTGGCGGTCTGGATTTCGACCGGATCGGTCTTGAACATCTGCGGCTTGGCCTTGTCGGCGAAGCCGCGGGTGAGCATGACGAAGCTCGCGCCGGTGTCGATGATGAAGGTGCCGGTGACACCGTTGATCTGCACCTTGGCGGTGGAGACGCCGTTGGAGCGGCGGGGGATGCGCGCGGTGCCGGTCGCATAGGCCTGGCTGCAATTGCCCTTGACGGCCAGCGCGGCGATGCGGCGGAGCAGCGGCTGGGTCGAACGTTTTTCGCTGTCCAAGGCGATATAGGTCTGGATCGGGCCGATCGCCTCGCAGGGACGGTCGAGCTTCTCGTAGCTGTCGGACATGCTGGTGAAGACGTCCGACACGATCAGCTTCGCGTCCGGCATCAGGCTGATGAGCGTCGTATAGTCGTCGATCGACGCTGCATAGCGCTTCAGCGCCTGCTCGGACCGGGCGCGGATCACATAGGGCTTCTGCACCTCGGGGCGGCGCCCGATGACGTCGGAGCTCAGCCTGATCGCCTTCTCGTAGTCGCCGAGCAGATAATACAGCTCGCCGGCGCGCCCGCGCTCGGCGGTGCTTTCCGGGCAACTGTCGGAAAAGCCGTTCAAGAGGTCGGCGGCCGCCCGGGTCTCGCGGCGTTCCTCGAGGGCGACGGAGGCCTGGAAGACGGTCTGCTTGTCGCACGGCTCCTTCTGCAGCATCGCGAGCAGGCCATTGAGCTTGGCGCCGCTCTCGATGCCCGGAGGAAGCGGCGCCAGGCCATAGCGCTGATAGAGGCCGGTGAATCTGCTTTCCAGTTTGACGTCCGGCGCCGCCGCCGGCCGGTCGGGCTCGGCGACCGCGGAGGTGCGGAAGGTCTGGATGACCTGGTCGACAGGCGCAGCGAAGTCCGGCCGCAGCAGATACAGGCTGCCGCCGCCGATCGCTGCGGCCGTGATCAGCCCGAGAAAGATCCGCGGCAGCACGCTGCGCCGCTCGATGAATTCGGTCGTACGATGGTCGCCGGGCTTGAAGTCAGGGGTTGGCGTCGCTGTCCGGCTGTCCGCCGCTTGATCGTTCGTCATCGCCCAGTCTCGACCCCAACCTCATGCGCGACCATGGTCGCGCCATCCCCACACACCTGTGAATGCCGAACGCGGTTCCCGAGATCAAGCAGGACGAGAATGTCGCCCGGGCGCGCGGCGATCTCGATCAGCCCATGGTTGCATTGTCGAGGCGAGACGATGGAGGAAAATGGACCGAACGGCGGGCAGGGGGAGGCTGGGGCCGCCGTTACGCCGCCTGCGCGCGCTTGAGCGCAGCCGCGGCGATCTTCAAATCCTTGACGAACAGCTCGTACTCCCGCGCCTTGGCGTCCGCATCGGGCAGCCGGAGCAAATAGGACGGGTGCACCGTGATCATCGCCTGGGGGCCCTCAGCCAGGTCGACGATATGGCCCCGGTTCTTGGTGACCTGGGTGATCTTGCCGAACACCGCCTGCGCGGCGGTCGCGCCCATCGCGACCACCAGGGCCGGGCGGACGGCGGCGAGCTCGCGCTCGTACCAGGGACGGCAGGCCTTGATCTCCGGCGTGGCCGGCTTCTGGTGCAGCCGGATCTTGCCGCGCGGCACGAACTTGAAGTGCTTGACGGCATTGGTGACGTAAACCTTGGAGCGGTCGATGCCGGCCTCTTCCAGGGCGCGGTCGAGCATCTGGCCGGCCGGGCCGACGAAGGGATGGCCGGCGAGGTCCTCCTTGTCGCCGGGCTGTTCGCCGACCAGCATCAGTGGCGCATGCTCAGGGCCTTCGCCGAACACGGTCTGCGTGGCGTCCTTCCACAGCGGGCAGGCGCGGCAGGCGGCAGCCTCTTCACGCAAGGTCTGAAGATCGGTCGCCTCGACATCACGTGAGGTCTGAGCAGCAGGCGCGGGCGCTTTCGGCTTGCGGGTCATCGCGGTCTCCTCGACGCGTTTCTGCGGCTTGTGCGGTTCGGTGCCGGGCTCTGCGATCATCACGGAGGTGCGCCGGCTGGCTTCGGCGATCAGCGGCTGGATCAGCTTGGCCTCAGGCAGATTCTGCCAGTATTTCTTCGGCATCTCCTTTTCCATCGCCTTCACTTTCAGCCGTGCCGGATTGAAAATGCTGGCGTAATAGCGAAGCCACACCTCTTCGAGCCGGTCTTCGGTCGGCGCTTCAGCCTTGCTCACCCCCGGTGTGAACGACACCCGGCTGCCGTCCCAATGCGCGCAGATCTCCGGCGTCAGGATCGACCAGGGCATGTCGGCGAAGCGGCGGGCGAAGAACGGAGCGGCGCGTTCGACGATGTGGTGCTCGGGCTCGAACCAGGCGACATAGCGCGCCTCGCGCTCGCGGCCGACCTCGCGGAAGCGGACGAAGGCGTGCATCTTGTGGACGTCGCGGCGGACCGCGCGGGCGAGCGCATTGGCCTGGGCGACATCGGGATCGGTCGCGATGTCCATCAGGTCGTGGTTGGTGCGCAGACGCCACAGCAGCCGGTAGAGCAGGGCGAAGCGGTTGGGATCGCTGTGCAGGATCGCGCTCTCGGCCAGCTCCATGAAGCTCGCCGGCACCGAGAACGCGCCCTTCGGGACATCGGGGAGCCGTGTCTCCGACTGATCGTCGAACAGATCAGCCGCCGCGCCCTTCACCCGCCAGCTCACATCGGCCGCCCTGACGTCGTTCATCGCCAGCGCCCGCGCCGCCTTGCGCCAGCCATCGAAATCGGTGTCGCTGTCGAGTGTTACGACGTGCATCTGTCTCCTTACGTCATTGCGAGGAGCGGAGCGACGAAGCAATCCAGAGTCGTCGTGTCGCCCCTGGATTGCTTCGGGGCTTCGCCCCTCGCAATGACGACTTGGCTAAAATCCAAATCCCAGCTGCTGCGGTTTCGGCCGCAGCCGGGCCCTGAGGCTGGCGCCGTCCAGCAAGGACGGCGACGGCCGGTGGTCCGAGAGAACGATGAACGGCAGCGCCTTGTTCCTGACAACGTTGAGCTGGGCGAGATCCGCGAAGCGGATCGTCGTCGTGCGGCGCGTGGCGAGGATGCGCTGCACGGTGCGGGTGCCGAAGCCGGGCACGCGCAGCAGCTCCTCGCGGCTGGCGGTGTTGATGTCGAGCGGGAAGCGGTCGCGGTGGCGCAGCGCCCAGGCGAGCTTGGGGTCGATGTCGAGCGGCAGCATGCCTTCGCTTTCCTCGACGATCTCCTCCGCGTCGAAGCCGTAGAACCGCATCAGCCAGTCGGCCTGGTACAGCCGGTGCTCGCGCACGAGGGGCGGGGCCTGCAGTGGCAGCGCGCGGCTGGCATCGGGGATCGGGCTGAAGGCCGAGTAATACACGCGCTTGAGCTTGTAGGCGCCGTAGAGATTGGCCGAGGTCGACAGGATGGTCCGGTCGTTGGCGGCATCGGCGCCAACGATCATCTGCGTGCTCTGGCCGGCCGGCGCAAAGCGCGGCGGCCTCGCGCGGCGCACCGTCTTCTTGGCTTCCGCCGTCTCGTCGAGCTTGAGCCGCAGGCGGCCCATGGTGCGGCGGATCGCGCGCTGGTCCTTCTCCGGCGCGAGCCTGGTCAGGCTGTCCTCGAGCGGCGTCTCGATGTTGATGCTGAGCCGGTCGGCATATCTGCCGGCCTCCGCGATCAGCGCCTCGTCGGCCTCCGGAATCGTCTTGAGATGGATGTAGCCGCGGAAGCGATGCTCCTCGCGCAATTTGCGCGCGACTGAGACGACCTGCTCCATCGTGTAGTCGGGACTGCGGATGATGCCCGACGACAGGAACAGCCCCTCGATGTAGTTGCGGCGATAGAAGTCGATCGTGAGCTTCACTACCTCGTCGACCGTGAAGCGCGCGCGCGGCACATTGGAGGAGGCGCGGTTGACGCAATACAGGCAGTCGAAGTTGCAGGCATTGGTCAGCAAAATCTTGAGCAGCGAGATGCAGCGTCCGTCCGGCGCATAGGAGTGGCAGATGCCCATGCCCGGCGCGGTCGAGCCGAGCCCCTTGCCGTCACGGGAATCCCGCATCTCCGTACCGCTGGAGGCGCAGGACGCGTCGTACTTGGCGGCATCGGCCAGGATCTCGAGTTTACGCAGCAGCTCCATGCTTTTGAATCCCTTTGATTCCACTCGTTGAATCCGGACCGGGTCAATCCCGATTGACTCTCTCGGACGCGTTAGCTTTATATTAGAACGTATCATGAACAAAGAGGTTCGTCGCGGGTTCAACTGCCTGCATTCATTTTGAAGAACGGCAGCACTCGCACGATGGATTGAAAGGAGCGGCGACGGATGACCGGCGCACGCATGGATACGCTCGCGCGTCTGCGCGGCCGCATTGCCCGTCTCGAAGCGGCCGATGGCGCGCATGATCTGCGCCGGGTCGCGCTCGGCCATGACGAGGCGGACGCGGTGCTGCAGGGCGGGCTCGCCACCGGCGCGCTGCACGAGGTGTTCGCGGAAGGCGGCCGCCAGGCGGCGGCCGCGACCGGCTTCGTGTGTGGCCTCGCCGCGCGCGTTGCCGCACGGAAGCCGCTGATCTGGATCCGGCAGGACTTTGCCGAGCGCGAGGCCGGCGCGCTGTCGATGAGCGGGCTCGCCGAGCTCGGCCTCGATCCGCGCCGCCTCGTGGTCGTGCGCGCGCCCGATCTCGATCATGCCCTGCGCACCGCCGCCGATGCACTCGCCTGCGATGCGCTGGGCGGCGTGATGCTGGAGGTGTGGGGCGAGACGCAAAAGCTCGATCTCGTCGCCAGCCGCAAGCTGACCCTGGCGGCGCAGGAGTCCGGCGTGACCGCGCTGCTGTTGCGCGTCGCCGCGACGCCGGAGCCGTCGACCGCGGAGACGCGCTGGATGGTGCGCACCGCGCCGTCGCCTGTGGTCGCGCCATGGATGGCGTGGGGCGCGCCGCGCCTCGATGCCGAACTCATTCGCAACCGTCACGGCCAGACCGGACGATGGATCATGGAGTGGATGCCCGATGCGTGCCGTTTCAGCGAACCGGCGGCGGATCCTCAGCCTGTGGCTGCCGCGCCTGCCCATCGAGCGCATCAAGCGGAGCCGCGCCGCCGATCCGCTTGAGCAAGGCAAGCCGCAGGTCGTCGTCATCAAGGACGCCAATGCGCTTCTCATCCATTCGCTCGACGAGGCGGCGGCGCGCCACGGCGTGTCGCTCGGCCAGCCCTTGGCGAATGCCCGCGCGGTCTGTCCCGATCTCGTCGCGCACGAGGCCGATCTCGCCGCCGACGCCAGGCTGCTGGAGAGCATCGCCGACTGGTGCGACCGCTTCACGCCCTTGGTGGCGCTCGATCCGCCGCACGGGCTGTCGCTCGACATCACCGGCTGCGTGCATCTGTTCGGCGGCGAGGCCAAGCTGATGCAGTCGGTGTGCGATGCGCTGACGGCGCATGGCCTCACCGTGTCGGCGGCGATCGCCTCCAACGCGGTGTGCGCGCGGACGCTGAACCGGCAGGTCCATGGCCGTATCGTGCCGGATGGCGAGGAGGCGGCGGCGGTCTCGGCCCTGCCGGTGGCCGCGCTCGGCGGCAGCGACGCGATCACGCTCGGCCTGCGCCGCGCCGGCCTCAAGACCATCGGTGACGTCGCATCGCGCGGCCGCAACGAGATCACCGCGCGCTTCGGCGCCGCCTTCACCCGTGTGCTGGCGCAGGCGCTGGGCGAGGCCGACGCGCCGATCAGCCCGCGCAAGGTCCCGCCGGACTACATCGTCGACAAGCGCTTTGCCGAGCCGGTCGCGACCGACACCGTGATCGCGGCGAGCCTCTCCAGCCTTGCGGCGATGCTGGTGGCGGCGATGGCGCAGCAGGGCAAGGGCGCGCGGCGGCTGGAGGCCTGCTTCTTCCGCACCGACGGCTTGGTGCGTGTCATCGCGGTCGATACCGGCCAGCCGGTGACGGACGCCGCCGTGATAGACCGGCTGTTCCGCGAGCGGCTGGAGGCCTTGAGCGATCCGCTCGATCCCGGCTTCGGCTTCGACATGATCCGGCTCGCCGCCGGCCGCAGCGAGATCGTGGTGCAGCAGCAGCGCGATCTCGACGCCCATGTCCACGACAATGACGAACTGTCGGCGCTGATCGACCGCATCGCCGCGCGCATCGGCGGAAAACGCGTCGTCGTGCATCTGCCGGTCGACACCCATGTCCCCGAGCGCGCGGCGCTGCCGCTGCCGGCCCAGCACAATCTCGCGGCCACCAGCACCGCCGCCTGGCCCGAACGTACCGACGGCGAGCCGCCGCTGCGTCCTTTGAGGCTGTTCGCGCGCCCCGAGGCCATTCAAGTGATCGCCGGCGTCCCCGACGGCCCGCCCGCCCGCTTCGTCTGGCGCCGCGCCGCGCATGCGGTGGTCCGCGCCGAAGGCCCGGAACGCATCGCGATGGAATGGTGGCGCCCCGACGGCCAGGGCCTGACCCGCGACTATTTCCGCGTCGAAGACGAGCACGGCCTGCGCTTCTGGCTTTATCGCGACGGCCTGTATGATCGTGAATTCGAGCAGCCGGAGAACGGCCCGCCGGTGCAGCCCCTCTGGTACATGCACGGCCTGTTCGCATGAGGGGCAGGGCGATCGCAGCGAGCAATGGCAGAGGGGTAGTCCTTCCAGATGCGCGCCACGAACTCGGTGTTAATGACTCCGTCATTCCGGGGCATTCGCGCGCAAAATGGCGAAGCCATTTTGAAGCAGCGCGAATGAGCCCGGAATCCATAACCACAGGCCGATGTCGTGAGTGGAGATGCCCACCACCAGCGTGCCTCAAACGGCACCCTGTGGGTATGGGTTCCGGGCTCGCGCTCCGACTTGAGGCCGACATGCGTCGGCCTCAAGCTCCGCGCGCCCCGGAACGACGGCGCTTGTGCAAGCCGCTGCGGCAGGACAAATCACCTGTATTTATGGATCACATTGTCGCCGACCCAGCATTCGCTGCGGCCGCGCCATGACTCCCGTCGCCTACGCCGAGATCGGCGTCACCACCAATTTCTCCTTCCTGCACGGCGGCTCGCATCCCCAGGCCTATGTGCACCAGGCCGCCGATGACGGCCTCACCGCCATCGGCATCGCCGACCACAACACGCTGGCCGGCATCGTCCGCGCCTATAGCGAGCTGAACAACGACCAGCTGAGCTACAAGCCAAAACTGCTCTACGGCACGCGGCTGGTGTTCACCTGCGGCACGCCGGACATCCTGGTCTATCCGCGCGATCGCGCCGCCTATGGCCGGCTGTGCCAGCTGCTCACCCGCGGCAAGCGCGGCAGCGACCTCGACAAGGTCGCCAAGGGTGATTGTCGCCTGACGTTCGAGGATCTGTTCGACTTCATCGACGGCCAGCTCGTGGTGCTGATGCCGCCGCATCGCTTCGGCGAGGACGCCCTCGGCAACATCCTTGCTCGTCTGAAAGACAGCCCCGCCGAAGGCGTTTGGCTCGCCGGCAGCCTGCAGTATCGCGGCGACGACCGCCGCCGGCTGGCGCGGCTGGCGCGTCTCGCCGCGTCCGCCAAGGTGCCGCTGATCGCCACCAACGACGTGCTCTATCATCAACCTAGCCAGCGCATGCTGCAGGACGTGCTGACCTGCATCCGCGAGAAGGCCTCGATCGAGAGCATCGGCCGCCGCCTGCAGGCCAATGCCGAGCGCCATCTCAAGCCGGGACATGAGATGGCGCGGCTGTTCCGCGATCATCCCGACGCCATCACCGAAACTCTCCGTTTCGCCGACCGCATCAGCTTCTCGCTCGACCAGCTCAAATACCAATATCCCGACGAGCCGGTACCGCCCGGCAAGACCGCGCAGGGCCATCTGGAGGACCTGACCTGGGCCGGCGCCAAGAGCTATTTCGGCGACAAGCTCGATACCAAGCTACGCGCAGTCCTCAACAAGGAACTGGCGCTGATCGCCGAGCTCAACTACGCGCACTATTTCCTGACCGTCCACGACATCGTGCGCTACGCCCGCAGCCAGGGCATCCTGTGCCAGGGCCGCGGCTCCGCGGCGAACTCGGCTGTCTGCTACGTGCTCGGCATCACCTCGGTCGATCCGACCAAGATCGACCTGTTGTTCGAGCGCTTCATCTCCAAGGAGCGGCTGGAGCCGCCGGATATCGACGTCGATTTCGAGCATTCGCGGCGCGAGGAGGTGATGCAATATGTCTACCGCCGCTACGGCCGCCACCGCGCGGCGATCATCGCCACCGTCATCCATTATCGCCCGCGCAGCGCCATCCGCGACGTCGGCAAGGCGCTCGGCCTGACCGAGGACGTCACCTCCGTGCTCGCCGATACCGTATGGGGCAGCTGGGGCGACGGCCTCTCGGACATGCAGGTGCGCCAGGCTGGGCTCGATCCGAAAAATCCGATGATCCGTCGCGCGGTGGAGCTCGCCTCGGAGTTGATCACCTTTCCGCGCCACCTCTCGCAGCATGTCGGCGGCTACGTGCTGACGCAGGACCGGCTCGACAGCTACGTGCCGATCGGCAACGCCGCGATGGACGACCGCACCTTCATCGAATGGGACAAGGACGATGTCGACGCGCTCAGCATGATGAAGGTCGACGTGCTCGCGCTGGGCATGCTGACCTGCATCCGCAAGAGTTTTGCGCTGATCGAGCAGCACAAGGATATTCATTACGATCTGGCGTCGGTGCCGCGCGAGGACCCGAAGGTCTACGACATGCTGTGCAAGGGCGAGTCGCTCGGCGTGTTCCAGGTCGAGAGCCGGGCGCAGATGAACATGCTGCCGCGGCTGAAGCCGCGCACCTTCTACGATCTCGTCATCGAGGTCGCGATCGTCAGGCCCGGCCCGATCCAGGGCGACATGGTGCATCCATACTTGCGCCGTCGCAACGGTCTCGAGAAGGTCAGCTATCCGGCGCCTGCGAGTGGTCCGAAAGACGAGCTCTACAAGGTCCTGCACAAGACGCTCGGCGTGCCCCTGTTCCAGGAGCAGGCGATGCGGATCGCGATCGAGGCCGCAAAGTTCTCGCCCGAAGAGGCCAACGGCCTGCGCCGCGCGATGGCGACGTTCCGCAACGTCGGCACCATCGGCTCCTATGAGGAGAAGATGGTCTCGAACATGATCGCGCGCGGCTATGATCCGGCCTTCGCCAAGAGCTGCTTCGACCAGATCAAGGGTTTTGGCTCCTACGGCTTCCCAGAAAGCCATGCCGCGAGCTTCGCGCAGCTGGTCTATGTCTCGTCCTGGCTGAAGCGCTTCCATCCCGACGCGTTCTGCTGCGCGCTGTTGAACTCGCAGCCGATGGGCTTCTACGCGCCGGCCCAGATCGTCGGCGACGCCCACAAGAACGGCGTCGAGATCCGCGACATCGATGTCTCCTATAGCTTCGCCGACAACACGCTGGAAAAAACCGACGGGAAATACTGCGCCGTCCGCCTCGGCTTCCGCCAGATCGACGGCTTCCGCTGGATCGACCGCGACGAGGAGCGGATCAGGAAGTTGTCGGAAGCGGTGCGAAGGGAGGCGAGGGCTGTTTCCACACATTCCTTGCCAGCCATCCCCTCGCTGTCATTCCGGGGCGCGCGCAGCGCGAGCCCGGAATCCATAACCACGATCGGGAGTATGGATTCCGGGCTCGCCCTCCGGGCGCCCCGGAATGACAGCGGGGAGAGAGTGTTGTCCAACTCACAATTCATTGATGGATTGCGCGACGCTGTCGCATCGCCCCGGAATGACAACGAACAACAAACCCACATGTTGCTCTCGAATGCCGACCGCGAGGACGACTGGGCCGACCGCATCATCCGCGCGCGCCAGCGCCGCCCGTTCACCTCGCTCGAGGACTTCGCCCGCGACACCGCGTTGCCCAAGCGCGCGCTGCTGCTGCTGGCCGATGCCGACGCGTTCCGCTCGCTCGGGCTCGACCGTCGCGCGGCACTCTGGGCCGTACGCCGGCTGCCCGACGATGTGCCGCTGCCGCTGTTCGAGGCGGCAATCGCCCGTGAGCAGCCGGACGAGGGCGCACAGCCGCTGCCGGAGATGCCACTGCCGGAGCACGTCGTCGCCGACTATCAGACCATCCGCCTGTCGCTGAAGGGCCACCCGATGGAGTTCCTGCGCCGGCGCTTCGCCGCCGAAGGCGTGCTGGCCTGCCGCGATGTCAACGACGCCAACGATCGCCGCCGCATCCGCTGCGCCGGCGTGGTGCTGGTGCGGCAGCGGCCGGGCAGCGCCAAGGGCGTCGTGTTCATGACCCTGGAAGACGAGACCGGCATCGCCAACATCGTGGTGTGGCCGAAGGTGATGGAGACCTTCCGCAAGGAGGTGATGGGCGCGCGCCTGGTGCTGGTCGAGGGCCGCATCCAGAGCAGCCCCGAGAAGGTCGTGCACCTCGTCGCCGAGTGCCTCGTCGACCGCACCTCCGATCTCGCGCTGCTGTCAGACGACCGCCTCGGCGCCATCCCGCAGGGGCAGATGCCCGCCGAGCCGCTCAACGACGACCGCCGCGACCACCCCGACAACCCCTCCCAGCGCGTCAGCCACCCCCGCAACGTCCGCATCCTGCCGCGCTCGCGGGATTTCCATTGAGGCCGGCGCGCAAGGCGCCGCCTCAGCCGGCGCGGCCCACCACGACCCGCGCACCTGCTTCCGCAAACGCCGCGCGTTGTGCCTCCGACGCGCCGTCGTCCGTCACCAGGGTCCAGCGCGGCGGCAGCGGGGCCCAGGCGTCCTGTTCGGCGCGGCCGAGCTTGCCGGCGTCGGCGAGCACGATCAACTCGCGGGCCTGCTGCATCATCAGCGATTTCAGCGCCACCTGGTCGAGATCGGCCTCGCACAGGCCGCGGTCCGTCACCACGCCGTCGGCGCTCATGATCGCGCGGTCGGCCGTGATCCGCCGCAACGCGTCGCTCGCCAGCGGCCCCATCGTGCTCATGCTGGTGGTGCGCAGCGCGCCGCCCAGCACCACGATCTCGATCGCCGGCGCCTTGGCGAGGAAGGGCAGCAGCGCAAGATTGTTGGTGATGATGCGCAGCCGCCGCTGCAACAGCAGCCGGCCGAACGCAGCCACCGTCGAGCCGGCGTCGAGGATCAGGGTGTCGCCGTCCTCGATCAGCTCGGCCGCCGCGCGCGCGATCGCCTGCTTCTCGCGGCCCTGCACCGCCAGCCGCTGCTCCAGCGTCGCCTCGGCGACGTGGCCGGTGAGAATGGCGCCGCCATAGGTGCGGCGCACGGCGTTGCTCTTCGACAGATGCTGCAGGTCGCGGCGCACGGTCGAGGCGGAGACGTCGAAGCGCCGCGCGAGATCGTCGACATCGATCTCGCCGGCGTTCAGGGCTTCCAGGAGCCGGGCATGCCGCTCCTTGCTGCGCATCGACATCGACCTCTCACCCTCACTGCCGCGCCATGCTCATTGGCGCCGGTTGATGAGCGGACGCCATAGCATGCCGGCGCAGCTGCGCAATCCGTCAGGCGGCCTGCCTCGGCGCGAGATCCGCAGCCTGGCGCAGCGCCTCGATCAGGCTGCGCTCGTCGGCGATGCCCTTGCCGGCGATGTCGAACGCCGTGCCGTGGTCGACCGAGGTGCGGATCACGGGCAGGCCGACCGTGATGTTCACGCCGGCCTCCAGCCCCAGCACCTTGATCGGGCCGTGGCCCTGGTCGTGATACATCGCCACCACCATGTCGTAGTCGCCGCGGCCGGCCAGGAAGAACAGCGTGTCGGCGGGCAGGGGGCCGCGCACGTCCCAGCCCTTGCGCTGGCAGGCTTCCACGGCCGGCGTGATCTTGACGGCCTCCTCGCCGCGGCCGAACAATCCGTTCTCGCCGGCATGCGGATTGATGGCGCAGACGCCGATCTTCGGATGTTTGATGCCGGCGCGCACCAGCACGTCATGTCCGCGCGTGATCACGCGCTCGACGAGCCCAGGCTCGATCTTCTCGATCGCGTCGAGCAGGCCGATATGCGTGGTGACGTGGATGACGCGCAGCTTCGGCGACACCAGCATCATCGACACTTCCGGCGTCCCGGTCAGATGCGCCAGCAGTTCGGTATGCCCCGGGAATCTGTGCCCGGCCGCATGCAGCGCCTCCTTGGAGAGCGGAGCGGTGCAGATCGCCTGCGCCGTCCCCGACTGCACGATCTCGACGGCCTTCTCGATGTAGCGATAGGCGGCTTCGCCGGCCACCGGCGACACCTGGCCGAACGGCAGGTCGTCCGGCACGATCTTCAGGTCGACGCATTGCACGGCGCCGGAGGCGAAATCGGCCTCGCTGGCCGCGCCGAGTGCGTCGACGTCGCGGGCGGTACCGACGATCCGGCCGGCTTTGCGCAGCCGCGTCGCGTCGCCGATCACCAGCGGGTTGCAGATCGACCGCGTCGCCGGATGGTTCAACGCCTTCATGATCACCTCGGGCCCGATGCCGGCCGGATCTCCCATGGTGATTGCGATGGTCGGACGGGTCATGAGAAGCTTCCTCTGGTTCGGATCGCGCGCAGGCGCTCGCTGATGCGGATCAGGCTGTGCGCGTCGCCGAACGCGCCCGCCTTGGTGGCAATCGGAACGGTCATCTGGCCGAGCGTGAGGCCGAGCGACACGCCGGGCTCGATCTCGTCGGCGAGACGGATGCCGTTGACGCCGAAGCGCGCGAGCAGGGCGGCCGCGGTCTCGCCGCCGGTTGCCGCGAAGGCGCCGACGGCGGGCGCGACTGTCTGCAGCGCGTCGGCGAGATTGTTTGCGAGTTGAGTGCCGAGCCGCATGTCCGGGTGATCGGTCATCGTGATCTCGACGAGCGCATCGCCGCCTTGCGCGAGATGCGCGGTCACTTCTGCCGCGAGCGCAGCGCTGATGTCATGATCCTGACCGAGCAGCATCTCCGGCGCGACCGGAAAATGCCGCACGCTGCCGCTCGCCTGCAGCGCGCGCGCCGCACTGCGCGAGGCTCCCGCGAGCGAGCCGACCACGATCAGGGTCCCGCAGGCGTTGGCGGGGATCCGCAAGGTTTCGCCGGTCTCTGCGGCCTCGAGACCGGCCAGCGCATGCGCGAGCCCGGCGCTGCCGATGAAGAACGGCGCCGGCGAGACGCTGCTGCTCGCCGCCGCGATCAGGTGCAGATCCTGCTCGGTCTCGGCGTCGCAGATCGCGACGATGTTTCCCTCGGCCGCGAGCCTAGCCAGCGTGTCCTTCAGGTCGGGGCCACGCACGGTGGCGAGGGCCACCTTCTCGGACCGCACTGCCGCCGTGGCGAGCACGTCAGCCAGATCGGCGCTGGCATAGCTGTGGTCGCGCTGCCAGACCTCGGCCTGTTCGAGCGGCCGTCCCTGCACCAGGATGCGTCCGTCCACAGTGGTGCGGCCGGTTGCCGGGAAGGCGGGGGCGAACACGCCGAAGGCCGGGCCCGATTGCGCGAGATGCGCAATCGTCGCCGCCGTCTCCGCCGCCGGCTGTCCGCGCAAGGTCGAGTCGATCTTCTTGAACAGCCGCTGCCCCGGCCGGGCAAGCCGCGCCAGCACGTCGCCGTGCCGGCGGGCGGCGTCCTCGGCCGAAAGGCCGCGGCTCGCCGCGTCATAGGCGAGCACGGGCAGCCGGTGATCGGACGCGTCGTCGCCCCAGGTCACCGCGGCGGCGCGTCCGCGCCGCCCGAAGGCGATCGCGCAGTCCGCTGCCCCGGTGAGGTCGTCCGCGACGATCAGCCAGCCTGCCATGGGATCAGTGACCTGCCGGACGTGGCGTGGGTGTCAGCGCAGCAGCGGTCGCCACCTGGTCCTCGCTCTCCGTGTCCACGCCAGGGCCGACCTTGCGGCTGACCCAGGCGGTCAGCAGCGGCGTCAGGATGGCGGTGACGACGACGCAGGCCGCGATCAGGATGGTGGCAGGGCCGGCCGCCGGGGCGTAGGCCGGATTGGCGGCGGCCACGATGGCCGGAACGGCCGCCGCATTGCCCGCGGTGGAGGCCGCGGCGACGCCGGCGACGCCCGTGCCGCCAGTGATGCGGTCGGCGAGGAACAGCGGAATGCCGGTCACGATCACCACCGCGACGCCCATGCCGAGGCCGAGCAGGCCGGCCTGCCAGACCTTCGACAGGTCGAGCCCGGCGCCGAGCGCGAAGGCGAAAAACGGGATCATCACCGGGATCGCGCGGCTCAGGAACGCGCGCATCTCGCGGTCGAGATTGCCGATGATCATGCCGACGACCAGCGGCAGGATGGCGCCGACCAGCGCCTGCCACGGAAACGCCGACAGGCCGGCGACGCCAAGCGTCAGCATGGTCAGGAACGGGCCGCTCTCCAGGGTCATGATCGTATAGGCGCCGACGTCGCGCGGCCGTCCGTACTGGCCCATCAGCGCCATGTAGAGCCCGCCATTGGTGTCGTTCATCGCCGCCACAATGGCGAGGGTCGAGATTCCTGCGAACATGCCCGAGGTCACCGGCGTCTCGCCGAGAATGCGGCCGAAGATGACGCCGAGGATCACGGCGACGCCGACCTTCACGACCAGCAGGGTGCCGCCCTTCTTGACGATGTAGGGCGTGGCGCGGAAGTCGATGCTGGCGCCCATGCAGACGTAGAACACGGCGAGGATGGTCAGCGATCCCGAGAACAGCGCACCGGTGAAGGAGCCGAAGAATTTCGGCGTCTCGGGGAAGAACGTCGCGATCAGCGCGCCCACCAGCAGCGGCACCACCATCATCCCGCCCGGCACCTTCTCGATCGTCTGCTTGATGGGCACCTGCATGTCCCGCGTCCTTCCCTGACAACGTCAAATTCTAGGCATTTTGCGCATTTTTCTGGGAAGAAAGATGCGCTCCCAGGTCAAATAAGCTCGAAATGCGCAGAATGCAAACATGATTTGCTCAATATGCGCAATTTGGCAGTTGGTATGCCCGGAGTGCGCGCGCCGCCCCGCGCGTCGCGCCCTGTTGCGGTCGACGAGTCGCCTGACGCCTGCGGCTATTCGCGGTCAAGCGCGCCCTGGAGCAACCTTCGATGCAAGCCAAGGATCCATCGAGACGGGCTGCAGCCGTATGGAGTGCTCGACGATCGAGGCTCGACAACCTGCATGCGAGGACCGCCCAGCCGACATCGCGCGTGCTGCTGCACGATCCCTTCAACGTGACGAGATAAGTACAATGCCTACATTCTTGCTTGTTAGTTTGTAGGATCGAACCTTCGCCTTGTAGGGCAGGGCAATCGCATGTGGACATTCCAGGCTGTCGCGACGAACGATCCTGCAGGTTATTTACTCCGTCATGCCCGGGCTTGTCCCGCCTGCGCGGCCGAAGCCGCTTCGGCGCGGCGAAGGCCCGGGCATCTACGTCGTTCTCAGCATGCCGGCGGACGTGGATGGCCGGGACAAGCCCGGCCATGACGACGTGGAGAGAGACGAGCACAAAACGGCGATCGCCACATGCGATTGCCCTGCCTACCGCTGCTCCGCCCGAAGTCGGCAGACGGGCCATCTTGTGGCCTTCATCGCCACGATATCAATTCTTGTCGTCCAACACGCCACGAAGCCTCTCCTCATGCAGCTCTCCGACCGCTCTCTCTTCATCCTGAACATGGTGTTCGTCGTCATCGGCGTGCTCGTGCTGCGCTCCAATCCCGACGTCGGCATCGTCACCATCGCCTTCTTCGGATCGGGCGCCGTCCTCGCCGCCAGCATCATCATCCGCAAGCGGCGCTCGGTGCCGAAGGCCGAGCGGGTCATGCTCGCCGGCGGTGTCCCCATTCGCCCCTCGCGCGTGCTGATCGGAGGCCTCGGCGCCTGGCTTGCAGTTCTCGGCGTGATCCTGACCGTGTTCGGCTGGTCCTACGGGATCGTGTTTCGTTGCCTGTCGATCGCCTCGCTGATGTTCGGCTGCTATCTGCTGGCCGCCGTCCTGATCGGCTGGCTGCCGAGCACCTCGATCCAGTTCGACGAGACGGGGATCACCTTCGGCTATCGCGGCTTTTCCTACGTTGTCGCGTTCGACAACATCGCGGATCTGGCAGTCGCCGAGATGAACCGCAATCCCTTCCTGCTCATCCGGCTGCATCAGCCTGATGCCATCGCGGTGACGCCGCCCGCAAGGCATCTCGATGCGCTCAAGCGGATCGGCCGATCCGAAGCCCTGATGGGCGCTCACATCGCCATTCCAACCCAGCAATATTTGATGGACGCCACGCTGCTCTCGCAGGCCATCGCGCGCTATGTCAACGAGCCGTCGGCGCGCAGCGAACTCGCGGTGAGGTCGCTGGCCAAGGTGAAGTAGATCAACCAGGGACGGCGACGCCGGTCGGCCTGCAACGAAAAAAGCGCTTTACAATTTTCAGAATTCGTGTTCTATTCTCGCGCATCCCGTCCCAACGAGAAGGGGCGTAGCGCGCGATCGTCACGACACGCGGGGCGGGGAGCGATGGCCGTGGTGTTGCCGCAGCGTGCTTGCACGTGGACGAACGGCAGCGCGCGGACGTGAAGTCGCAGCGTGCTGGCACCCCGAAGCTGGTGTCCCGCGCAGTGCGTAAGCATTGTCGCGAATGGTGGCCAACAAGCCGGCGCACCAGGCAGACTGCGTATAAGCGTGAAGACCGTCGCGCAGGGAAGGCCGGACGATTTCGGCTGCACCTGTGGTACCTGCCGCCTGCATTCTTGTTAGCAGGCGGGCCGCAGGCGTCAGTCGGCGCCTGGCCTTCCCTGCGCCCTCCTCACGAGAGGGTGAAGCGATCAGCACAACTCGGGCGCATCCGCGCCGCGAGGCTGCGGTCCGATGCCGCGAAGCGATCGGTCCGATTCGCGGATTGTGCGCCGAACGGCAGTTCGAAAATGGAGTAGGTGCGTACCCGTGGAGGTTGGCTTCGGCGGCCGCGACACCGTCCTCGCGATTTATTACGGCAGGATGACATTATGGTGCGTCGCGAAGGAAATCGCGATTGCCCAAAACGAGCTGAATACAAGCTGAACGGCTGTCGTTGAACTTTCAAATTTTTAAAGCAAAACAACGGCGAGTTTGGCGATTTTTAGGTTGTTTAAAGCTCCAGTTCCGCACTATTAGCGGCAACGATGAGCCCGCCAATGCCGGAATCGTCGACGGATACAACGAGCCATGGCGTCTGAACCGAACGCATATCCGCAGCTGATGAGCACCAAGCGACTGGTGATGGGTCTGGCCGTGCTGGCGGTCGCCGGAGCAGGCGCTTATGGCTATACCCGGTTGGGGTCTGCGCCGGCCCCCAAGGACAACATCGAACTCTCCAGTCAGTCCAAGCGCAACGGCACGACCTTTACTCCGTCGGCGGCGGAATGGGCGACGCTGACGATCGAGCCGGTTTGCGAAAAGATATTCCGCGCCGAGCACATCACCGAGGGCAAGGTGGCTGTCGATGAGGATCGCTCGACGCCGGTGTTCTCCCCCTATGCCGGCCGCGTGACCAAGCTGCTCGCTCGTCCCGGCGAGACCGTGCGCCAGGGCCAGCCGCTGTTCGTGATCGAGGCCGCAGATACCGTCCAGGCCCAGAACGATTTCATCACCGCCATCACCTCGATGAACAAGGCCAAGTCGACGCTCGACCTCGCCGACATCCAGTACAAGCGCGCCAAGGACCTGTTCGAGGGCCGGGCGATCCCGCTGAAGGATTTCCAGCAGGCGGAGGCGACCTCCGTCCAGGCGCAGAACGACATGCGGTCGTCGCAGACCGCGCTCGAGGCCGCCCGCAACAAGCTGCGGATCCTCGGCTTCACCGATGCCGCGATCAGCAACTTCCAGAGCAAGGGCGTGATCGACCGCGAGATCACGATCTACGCGCCGATCGGCGGCACGGTCGTCCAGCGCAAGGTCGGACCGGGACAGTACGTCAATGCCGGCGCGAGCGATCCCGTGTTCGTGATCGGCGATCTCTCGACCGTCTGGCTCACCGCCTTCGTGCGCGAGAGCGATGCCGCGCTCGTGAACATCGGCGAGGAGATTCTCGTCCACGTGCTGGCCTTGCCCGGCCGTCCGCTCAAGGCCAGCATCAACTACGTGGCAGCCTCGATCGACCCGGCTACGCGCCGGCTCTTGGTGCGGGCCACCATCGACAACAAGGACGGCCTGCTCAAGCCTGAGATGTTCGCCAATGTCACGATTTATTCACCTGGCGAGCAGCCCGCCGTCGCGGTGCCGCGGCAGGCCTTGATCTACGAAGGCAACCAGGTGCGCGTCTGGGTCGCCCGCCCCGACAAGTCGATCGAGCTGCGCAAGATCAAGACCGGCCTGATCAATGGCGATCAGGTCGCGGTCGAAAGCAATCTGAGCCCCGGCGAGCAGATCGTGACCAAGGGCAGCCTGTTCATCGATCGCGCCGCCTCCGGCAGCTGACGTGGTTCTCTTGCCTGCCGTGCTGAAAGCTCCGACCTGAATGGACCGCCTCGTTTCCATCGCCGTCCAGCGGCGCTTCCTGATGGTCGGAATGTTCGTCGCCATCCTGATCGGTGGCCTGATCGCCTTCCGGCAGTTGAATATCGAGGCCTATCCCGATCCCACCCCGCCGATGGTCGACATCGTGACCCAGAGCCCCGGGCTCTCGGCCGAGGAGATCGAGCGCTACATCACGATTCCGATCGAAACCCAGGTCGCCGGCATCAAGAACCTGCGCACGATCCGAACGATCTCGCTGTACGGCCTGTCCGACGTCAAGCTGCAGTTCTCGTTCGACTACACCTATGACGAGGCGCTGCAGCAGGTGCTGAACCGGCTGTCGCAGTTGTCGCCCTTGCCCGGCAACGTCACCCCGCAGATCTCGCCGCTCAGCGCGGTCGGCGAGATCTATCGCTACCGGCTGCGCGGTCCGCCCGGCTACAGCGTGCTCGACCTCAAGACCCTGCAGGACTGGGTGCTGCAGCGGCGCTTCCGCGCCGTGCCCGGCGTGATCGATGTCACCGGCTGGGGCGGCAAGACCAAGACCTATGAGATCCAGGTCGACTTCAACAAGCTGGTCGCCAACGGCCTGACCCTGCCGCAGCTGCTGCAGGCGGTTGGCAACTCCAACATCAATGTCGGCGGCAACACGGTCGAGATCGGCACGCAGTCGGCGGTGGTGCGTGGCGTCGGCCTGATCCGCTCGATGGACGACCTCGCCAACACGATGGTGTCGCAGAGCGGCGGCAATCCGGTGCTGGTGAAGGACGTCGCCAACGTCACCGTGGCGGAGAAGCCGCGACTCGGCATTGCCGGCCTCAATAACAATGACGACATCGTCCAGGGCATCGTGCTGATGCGGCGCGGCGAGCAGAGCTCGCCGACCATCGCGCGCGTCGAGCAATTGGTCGACCAGATCAACAATTCGACCATCCTGCCGCCGGGCGTGCGGATCGAGCGCATCTATGACCGCAAGGACCTGATCGACACCACGACCCACACCGTGCTGCATAACATGGTGGTCGGCATCGGCCTCATCGTGCTGCTGCAATGGGTATTCCTCGGCAATCTCAGAAGCGCGCTGATCGTCGGCGCCACGATTCCGTTCGCGCTGTTCTTCGCCGTCATCATCCTGGTGCTGCGCGGCGAGTCCGCCAACCTGCTGTCGGTCGGCGCGATCGATTTCGGCCTGATCGTCGACGCCACCGTGATCATGGTCGAGGCGATCTTCCGGCGCCTCACGCAGACCACGCCCTTGTCGGAAGCGGAGTCGAGCCACATCTCGCCCGAGACGATGATGGGCATGAAGAGCCACGCGATCCTGTCGGCGGCCGCCGACGTGTCGCGCTCGATCTTCTTTGCCGCGGCGATCATCATCGCCGCCTTCCTGCCGCTGTTCACCTTGAGCGGAGTCGAGGGCAACATCTTCGGGCCGATGGCGCGCACCTATGCTTATGCGCTCGCCGGCGGTCTGCTCGCCACGTTCACGGTGACCCCGGCGCTGAGCGCCATTATCCTGCCGGCGCATGTCGAAGAGACCGAGACGCGGCTGATGCGGATGCTGCACGCGATCTATGCCCCGGTGCTACGCTGGGCGGTGGGTAACCGCAATCTGGTGATGACCGGCGCGATCGGCCTCGTGCTGCTGACGGTGGTGGTCGGACGGCTGCTCGGCCTGGAATTCCTGCCCAAGCTGGAAGAGGGTAACCTCTGGATCCGCGCCACCCTGCCGCCGACGATCTCGCTGCAGGAAGGCAACGCCTACGTCAACGAGATGCGCAAGATGATCCGCGCACGTCCAGAGGTCGAGGCGGTGGTCTCGCAGCACGGCCGCCCCGACGACGGCACCGATGCCGCCGGATTCTTCAACGCCGAGTTCTTCGCCCCGCTGAAGCCGGTGAAGGACTGGCCCGGCACCAAGGACAAGGACCAGCTCACGGCCGAGCTCTTGAAGCAGCTCGACGACCGCTTTCCCGGCGTCGAGTTCAACTTCTCGCAATATCTGCAGGACAACGTCTCAGAGGCCGTGTCCGGCGTGAAGGGCGAGAACTCGATCAAGCTGTACGGCAACGATCTGCAGGCGCTGACCGACACCGCCAACAAGATCAAGCAGGTGCTGTCGACGGTGCAGGGCGTCACCGATCTTGCGGTGTTCACCTCGCTCGGCCAGCCGACGGTGCAGATCGACATCGACCGCGCCAAGGCCGCGCGCTACGGTCTTGCGCCCGGCGACATCAACGCCACCATCAAGGTCGCGATCGGCGGCGATACCGCGGGCGATCTCTACGAGCCGGGCTCCGACCGGCATTTCCCGATCATCGTCCGCCTCGCGCCGGAATATCGCAAGAGCGCCGAGGCGATTGAGAACCTGCGTATTGGCGCGCAGGGGCCGAATGGCATCACGCAGATTCCGCTGAGCGAGGTCGCGACCATCAAGCTGGTGTCGGGCGCGGCCTATATCTATCGCGAGCAGCAGGAGCGCTATCTCCCGATCAAGTTCTCGGTGCGCGAGCGCGATCTCGGCAGCGCCATCCAGGAGGCGCAGCAGAAGGTGGCCGAGCAGGTGCAGCTGCCGGCCGGCTCGCGCGTGGAGTGGGTCGGCGAGTTCGGCAATCTGCAGGACGCCATCAAGCGGCTGTCGATCGTAGTGCCGATCAGCCTGGCGCTGATCGGTGTTCTCCTGTGGTTCAATTTCGGCTCGATGGCCGACACTCTGCTCGCCATGAGCGTGATCCCGATGGCGATCTTCGGCGGCGTCGTGGGCCTGGTGCTGACCGGAATTCCGTTCAGCGTGTCCGCGGCGATCGGCTTCATCGCGCTGTTCGGCATCGCCGTGATGGACGGCATCATCATCCTGTCGCAGTTCAACCAGCTGATCGACGAGGGCGTCGAGCGCATCGAGGCCGTCATCCGCACCGGCGAATTGCAGCTGCGGCCGGTGCTGATGACCTGCGTCGTCGCCGGCATCGGCCTGATGCCGGCCGCGGTCTCGACCGGCATCGGCTCCCAGGTGCAGAAGCCGCTCGCGATCGTGGTGGTGACCGGCATGATGCTGGCGCCTGCTGTCATCCTGATCACCTTGCCGGTCTTGATCTCCTTGTTCTCCCGCCGGAGGGTCCGCTAAATGCGCATATGCTCGTCGATCCGCGCGGCGGCATCGGCATCGACCTCGGCGGCATCGACGATCTCGCCGCGCTTGAAGACGAGGTAGCGGTCGCTGATCGACAGGGCAAAAGGCAGGTGCTGCTCCACCACGATCATGGAGGTGCCGATCTCGCGGCGCGCGCGGACCAGCACCTCGGAGAGACGATCGACGACCGAGGGCTGCAATCCCTCGGTGACCTCGTCGAGCAGCAGCACGTCGGGCTTGGCCATCAGCGCCCGGGCGACGATCAGCATCTTCTGCTCGCCGCCCGACAACGTTCCGGCGCGCTGGCCGAGCCGCTTGGTCAGCACCGGAAACCAGCCGCCAACCTGCTCGAACAGCGCGTCGATATCCTTGTCCGACAACAGGCCGAGCCGGAGATTGTCCCGCACCGAGAGGTCCTGGAACAGCGCATGCTCCTGCGGCACATAGACCAGCCCCATCTTGCGCTTCAGATGCGGCGCCACCCGCGTGACGTCCTTGCCGGCAAGCCTCACGCTGCCGCGCCACGCCGGCAGGAAGCCGAGAATGGCCTTGAGCAGCGAGGTCTTGCCCATGCCGTTCTTGCCGACGATCGCGAGCGTCTCGGCCTTCGCCAGCGCAAAGCCGACATTGCTGATCACCTCGGAGGAGCCGTAGCCGCTCGCAAGCTCTTTGACTTCCAGCATCGCGCTCATGCCGGCACCTCCGCATGCGATACGTGCTGACCCGTATAGATCTCTCGCACGAGTTCGCTATTCACGACCTCGTCGACCGAGCCATCGAGCGCGAGGCGGCCCTGGTGCAGCACGATGATGCGCGAGGAGATCTCGCGGACGAAATCGAGGTCGTGCTCGACCAGGAGAATGCAGAGCCGGTCGCGGCGGGCGAGGCTGGTCAGGATGTCGGCAAAGCCCTGCCGCTCGGCGCGGGTCAGGCCGGCGGTGGGTTCGTCGAGCAGCAGCACGTCGGGCTCGAGCGACAGCACCATGGCGAGCTCGAGCGCCTGCTTCAGCCCGTGGCTGAGATTACGGGCCTCTTCATCGAGCCGTTCGGCGAGCCCGGAGCGTTCCACGACCGACATCGCCGCGGGCGGCAGCGCCAGCGTGGCGGATCGGGAGGTGAGTGCTGGCGGATCGGCATGCGTCCGCGCCACGCGCAGGCATTCGGCGACGGTCAGCGTTTCGAACACCGACGCCGTCTGGAACTTGCGTCCGAGGCCAAACCGCACGACGCGGTCCGGCGGCAGCCGGGCGATGTCATGGCCTGCAATGGCAACGTCGCCGGTCGAGCGCTCGCGCCCATCCGACAGGCAGCGGATCAACGTGGTCTTTCCGGCGCCGTTGGGACCGACCAGGCTCAGCAGCTCGCCGCGATACGCCGTGAACTGCACGCCGTCCAGCACGGCGAGACTGCCGTAGTGCTTGCCGAGCGCGCGCACTTCGATGGCGACAGCATCGGGATTGCTGACGGCGGTCGCGGCGGTAGCCGGTTGCAGGATCGTCGCAGTCCCTGTCGCCGAGCGCCCTCGCTTGATGAGGCGCATGACAGCGCCGAGCAGGCCGTCGGGGAATACCAGGATCACCACGATCAGCGCGAGGCCAACGATCAGTTCCCAGACGTAAGGAAGACTGTTGGCGAGATAGGCGCTTGCGACCTCGATGCACAGCGCGCCGATGACCGGGCCGATCACCGTGCCACGGCCACCGAGCGCGACCATGATCACGAGATTGGTGCCGAAGGTGAAGCTGGCATTTTCCGGCGCGGCGACCGCGCCGAAGCCGGCATAGAAGAAACCGGCCAGCGCGGAGACCATCGCCGACAGCACCAGCACGACAATGCGCAGCCGCGAGGTGTCGATGCCGAGATAGGTGCAGCGCGAGTCATTGTCGCGCAACGCCGACAACAGCCGGCCGGTGTCGCTGCGCATGACGACGAGCGCGAGAACCGCGGTTGCGAGCAGTCCGAGGCCCGCGAGGCGCAGCCAGGTCTCGATCTCCAGATCAAAACTCTCGAAGCCGACGAGGCCGCTCGACGAGCCGGTGAACGTGCCGCCGGAGTAGAGGATCTGCACCAGCACGATCGGCACGACCAGCGAGATCACCGAGGCGTAGAGCGGTGTCGAGCCGGGGTAGAACGACAGCCAGCCGGTGAAGGCGGCGACCGCGGCCGCAACGGCGACCGCGGCGCCGATCGCGGCGAAGATCTGCCAGGTGCCGAAGCCATATTCGGTGAACATGATCGCGAGCGCGTAGGCGCCGATGCCGAAGAAGGCGGATTGGCCGAAGGTCAGCGTGCCGCAATAGCCCCACATGATGTCCACGGTGATCGCCGCGATCGCCACGAAGCAGGCGCGCACCAGGATGTTCACGAGGTAAGTGTCGAGCAGCAGCGGCGCGACGAGGACCACGCCGGCGGCGAGCGCCACCAGCAAGGCGGGGACGATCAGGCGCGGCATCGCGCGGCTCGTTGGAGATGTCGCGCGAGAGGCGAGGGGGCGCGCGTCAGGCACGGGCAAAACCCTCCGGCCGGATCCGCAGCACAATGGCGGCGCAGATCGCAATGGTGAGACCGCCGAGGATCGGATTGACGAAGGTCGAGACCAGCACTTGCAGGGTCCCGAGCACCGCGCAGGAGCCGGCCAGCGCCAGCAGCGAGCCGCCGGACACCATGACCAGCATGAAGGCGCCGATCAGCCAGGGCACGCCCATGTTCGGATCGACGCTGGACAGCGGCGTGATCAGCGCGCCGGACAGCGCGGCGAGCCCGCTGCCGAGCGCGAAGGTGATCAGCCGGACGCGCGAGGAATCGACGCCGAGTCCCTGCGCCAGCATCTCGTTCATGATCACGGCCTTAGTCGATAGGCCCAGCCGTGTGCCGTTGAGCAGGGCAGTAAAGAGCAAACCGACGACGATGGCCGCGACGATCATGACTAGCCGGTAGGCGGAATAATCGGCGCCGAACAGATGCACCGTGCCCGAGATCGGCGCCTGCACGAACTGGACCTCGCGGCCGAACGTCAGGGTGATGAGCTGTCCCAGCACGATGCCGAGGCCCCAGGTGGCGAGGATCGCATCCAGGGGACGCTTGTAGAGACGGCGGACAATCACGATCTCGGTGACGCCGCCGCAGATCGCACCAGCGATGAAGGCCAGCGGCAGGACCAGGAACCAAGGCAGGCCCAGTTGCGCGCCGACGAGGGCCGAGTAGGCGCCGACGGTGAGGAAGGCGGCGTGGGCGAAGTTGATGATCTTCATCACGCCGAACACGATCAGGAGACCGGCGGCGATGATGAAGAGCATGGCGGCCGTCGTGACGGCATCGAGGGCGACGGTCAGCATGGTGACTTCCACATGAGAGAAGCGGGGCGGGCCTTAAGTCCGCCCCGCGGGATCATACGCGATCCGGATTGGATCGGTCAGGACTTGCCCGGGCACTGCGCGCCCGGATCGACGTCCTTGAAGCTCTGGATGACCTTGACGCTGCCGTCGGCCTGGACCTGACCGAGATACATGGTCAGCGGCGCATGGCGCTGCTTGTCCATCTTGATCGTGCCGCGGGGGCCGTCGACCGAAACCTCGGCGAGCGCCTTCAGCACCTTGTCCTGGTCGGTGCTGCCGGCCTTCTCGACCGCCGCCTTGTAGGCGTAGACGGCCTCGTATTGCGGGACCGACAGATCGTTCGGGGTCTTCAGCTCGCCGCCGAACTTCTTGGCCATTGAGGCCAGGAAGGTCTTGTTGGCCGGCGTATCGATGCCGGTGACGTAAGACGCCGACAGGAAGATGCCGGCCGCGTCCGCCCCCATGCCCTTGGCGGTGCCCTCGTCGACGGCGAGGTTGCCGTAGGGCAGGTTCACGCCGGCGGCGCGGAGCTGCTTGGTCAAGGTGACGTTCGGCGCGCCGCCTGCCGTCGAGGTGATCAGCGCGTCGGCGCCGGAGGCCTTGAGCTTGGAGATAATCGAGGTCCAGTCGGAGCCATCCATCGGCAGGTATTCTTCGCCAACGACCTTTCCGCCCGTCTTCTCGATGTACATCTTCGTGAATGCGAGCATGCCGCGGCCGAAGGCGTAGTCGGAGCCGATCAGGAAGTAGTTCTTCGCCTTCTTCTCCTTGTTGAAGTAGTCGACGATCGGCGGCACCTGCTGGTCCGGCACCCAGGCATTGACGTAGAGATAGGGGCTGCAGGACTTGCCCTCGTAGAACGAGGTGTAGATGTAGGGCGTCTTGCCGCGGGCGACGATCGGCAGGCCGGCGTTGCGGGCGGCGCTGGTTTCCATCGAGATCAGCACGTTGACCTTCTTCTGGAAGATCAAGGCGTCGAACGCCTTCTGCGCGCCGGCCGCGCCGGAGGCGTCGTCGGCGACCTCCAGCTCCAGCTTGCGGCCGAGCACGCCGCCCTTGGCGTTGATCTCCTCCACCGCGAGCTCGGCGGACTGCACGACAGATGGCGCGACCACGGAGTTGGCGCCGGACAGGCCGACGGGCACGCCGATCTTGATTGGATCGGCGGCCAGGGCAGGAGAGAGCGCTGTTGCCGCAAGGGCGAGTGCCAGCGAGGTAGTCAGAAAACGCGATGTCATCGATTGTCCTCCGTGAATGGTCGAAACAGAAATTATGAACTTGTCAGTACCAGCCGCGCTTCACCTCGCTGCCGAGCATCTCGTCGTAGACGTCGGAGCGGCGGTCGCGCAGGACCTGGTTGAAGGCGTTCCAGTTGCGGGCGCGGCGGGCCTCGCCGAGCGCCACGTCGGCGATCACGATCTCCTCCTTGTCGCGGCTCGCGGGGCCCGCGACCGGCCAGCCGGTGTAGCTGACGATCAGGCTCTGGCCTTCGAACGGCTGGCCGCGCTCGACGCCGACGCGGTCGGCGCAGGCGATGAAGATCGAGTTGGAATGTGCGGCCGCCATTGCCAGGATGTTGGCCATGGCCTCGCGGCCCTCGGCCTGGCCGGGGATCGGCACCCAGTTGGTCGGCACGCAGACGATGTCGGCGCCCTGCAGCGCGTTGAGGCGATAGCTCTCCGGGAACCAGCCGTCGTAGCAGATCGCCATGCCGATACGGCCGATCTCGGTGTGGTAGACGGGGAAGCCGAGATTGCCGGGCTCGAAATACAGGTTCTCCTCGTTCCACAGGTGCACCTTGCGGAACGTGCCGATGTAGCCCTTCGGCCCGATCAGCACCGCGCTGTTGTAGAGCTTGGTCCCCTCGCGCTCGCAAATGCCGGCGACCAGATGCAGGCCGTGCTTCGCCGCGATCTCGCTCCAGGCGGTCACGGCGAGGCCGCCCGGAATGGTCTCGGAGGCGGCGAAGGCCTCCTCGCGGGATTTGAACACATAGCCGGAGGAGGCGAGTTCGGGGAGCACCACGAGCTTGGCGCCTTGCGCCACCGCCTGTTTGATCAGGTCGAGGCTGTGGGCGCGGTTGGTGGCCAACTCGCCGACCATCGGCTGCATCTGGATGCAGGCGATCCGCAGTTTGCTGTCGTCATCCGTCGTCAAGGCACGAGTCTCCGTTGCGTTCGCGAGGATCGCGCGCGCCAAACAAAAAGCCCCCGACTGCGCCTTGCGGCGCAATACGAGGGCTGCATAGCCTGATGTGAAATGGCCGACCGGCCATTGGCGGACATCCGATGTCCACGCTGGCCGCAAGTAACTCAAATGCGCGAAGCGAAGTCAACGCCGTCGCTTGCAAAAATTTGAGGCCGCCGCTGCCCAACCCGTGGGCGCGACAATTGGCCCTCAGCGCGACACCGGCGCATCCAGCACCCCCAATCCGCCCAAGGTCTCCTGCGCATTGATGATCGAGATCGCGATGTCGGCCATCGCGACGCGCTTCTGCGTCGCCTGCGCGCGGATCAGCTCATAGGCCTCGACCTCGCCGACCTGCTTCAATCCCATCAGGATCTTCACCGCCTTGTCGACGTCGCGCCGCGCCTTCAACGTCTCCTCGAGCTTCTGCACCTTGCCTTCGAGCCGGCGCGTGTAGCCGCGCAGCGAGCGCGCCAGCACGAGCGAAGAGAGAATACCGAACGAGCGGATCGGCTTGTTGACGACGCCATGCGCATTGCTGTCGAGCAGGCGCTTCAGGATCGTCGGATTCTCGTAGTCGACGATGGCGATGAAGGTGAGCGGATGCTCGGTCGTGCCCTCGGGGAAGATCATCTCCTCGGAGGTCTCGATCAGCTGGAACACCGTGTCGATGTCGTGCGGGATCGCGGCCGGCGGCGGCCAGACGCCGCGCACGTTGCAGCCGATCCGCTTGAGCTGATCGATCAGCGCGTCGCCCTCGGCGTCGCGCGGATGGATCACCAGCACGCGGGCGCCGCGCAGCTCCTCGATCAGGCGGCGCACGCCGGGCTTCATGCGGTCATCCGGCCTCATGCTGACAGCGCCTCTTCGCTCAGCCAGCGGCCGCCGATCGGCGACACCGACAGATACGGATCCGGCTTGATCGGACTCTTGCTCTCCCAGACGATGTCGAACTGGCCGTCGGCGCGGACGCGGCCGATCCGCGGCGTGGTCCAGACGTGATTGTTGTCGGGATCGATCCGGATCGGTCCCTCCGGCGCCTCGAGGCTGAGGCCGAGCGCGGCCTCCACCAGCCTCTGCGTGTCGAGGCTGCCGGCCTGTTCGAGCGCGCGCGCGAACAGCTTGATCTGCGCATAGGCCGAGGCGCTCCACATGCTGACCGGCGTGTCGGCGCCGAAGGTGGCCGCGAAGGCCGCCTTGAAGCGGTCGTTGCTGTCGCGCGCCAGCGTGCCGAAATAGCTCGCGGCTGTCAGATGGCCCGCGCAATATTCGGCGCCGATGGCGCGCACCTCGCCTTCGGCCATGGTGAGGCTCGCGATCGGCAGCCGCTTCGGATCGAAGCCGGCCTGTGCATACATCCGGTAGAAACGCTGCGCGGTGCGGCCGACGATGGTCGAAAACACGACGTCGGGCGCGGCGTCCCTGATGGCATCGAGGCCGCGCGTCAGCTCGGCATCGGTGGCTTCCATCGTCACATACTGCTCGCCGACCACGCGGCCGGCATAGGACTCGACGAGGTCGCGCATGATGCGGTTGGATTCGCGCGGATAGATGTAGTCGGAGCCGATCAGATAGACGCGCGGGCCATGCTTGCGCACGATGTATTCGGCGAGCTGGAACGCGTTCTGGTTCGGCGCCGGCCCGGTGTAGATGACATTCGGGGAGTATTCGAAGCCTTCGTAGAGCGAGGGATACCACAGCAGGCCGTTGCGGCGCTCGATCGCCGGCAGCACCGCCTTGCGTTCCGCCGATGTCGAGCAGCCG
Source organism: Bradyrhizobium sp. HKCCYLRH3099 (assembly GCF_051167855.1). Classification (NCBI taxonomy): domain Bacteria; kingdom Pseudomonadati; phylum Pseudomonadota; class Alphaproteobacteria; order Hyphomicrobiales; family Nitrobacteraceae; genus Bradyrhizobium; species Bradyrhizobium sp. HKCCYLRH3099. The sequence goes on along the minus strand of NZ_JBNPTW010000001.1, from coordinate 755,347 downwards.
AAGATGACGGAGGCGCCGTCCTCGGTCAACAGGCGGTCGGCGAGCTTGCGGAAGGTCTCCGGCTGCGAGCCCGGATCATAGGCGATGACCTCGATCTCGCGGCCGAGCACGCCGCCTTCGGTGTTGATCTCCTGGATCGCGAGCGCGGTGCCGAAGAAGTGCTCGGACTCCGTGACCTGCATCAGGCCGCTGCGCGAGAACAGCACGCCGACGCGCCAGACATCCTTGTCGGATGATTTTGCGGCCGGTCTCGTCGTCATCATCATGCCTCCAGGTCGACGGGCCGGCGCGGCCGGCTCGGAAAGCGCGGACTATTGCCACTCGGCGCGCGGTTGGCAACGGGGGCCGCAGGCGAGGTTCCGTCTCGGGACAAGCTCCAGCATCGCCGCGACGCAGGGAGCGTCCGGATCATGCATCAGGCAGGCCCCCGAAATGATGAGGGCGCAGGGAATGCCGGGCGCTGGCCGCACCCATGGCCCGCCTGCAGACAAAAAAGCAGGCGGCAGTCACCACAGGTCAGCCGAGACATCCCGGCATTCCCTGCGCGGTGGGCTTCACGCTTATACGCGCTCTCCTCGGGGACCGGCTTGTTGACCCCGTCGGCCGCGGAGCTCGTCAGACCTCCGCATACCTTGGCCTCAGCACCGGGAGGCCAGGACCACGCGACTTCACGTACGCCAGGGCATCGCTCGTCCGCACATCACGCGCGCCGATGCCCCAACGTCCACCGCATTGCCGGCCCAACGTGTCGTGACGACGCGTACGCCCCTCATCCGGACCGGAACGCGGATGTTATACCCATGATTTGCTGATTTTCGGAAGTGATTTATTTTTCGCCGGGGCTCTTGAAACGGGCTTTGTGGTTGATCGCATGACCGAAACCAGCGTTTTGGTGCACGGCCGTGCCCCTTGTTCAGTCGTCATTCCGGGGCAGCCGCGCAGCGGCTGAGCCCGGAATCCATACTCACGAACTGCCATGCGGGGCGAAGTGGCTGTCACGCGCAGTTCGCTCCACCTCGGGCGGTCGTGGTTATGGATTCCGGGCTCGCGCTGCGCGCGCCCCGGAATGACGATGGGGGACGCTGTGTGTCCCCATGCTCAGGGTGATATGAGCAGCAAACGATCTTGGATGTCGCTGGCCGCGTCGCTTGATCCGCGACGAGATTGGAGCCCGATTGGCGCGTTCGTGCGTTGACGTTAAGAATGCGGCGATGTCCGGCTCACGAGCCTCCCTGAAACCTGGGCGCGTGAACGGAAGTCGCGACCAGACGAAAGATTGACATGCGCAGTTTCGAAGACCGAGTTCTCCTGTTTCTGCTGGCTGTGATCACGCTCGCGCTCGGCTGGATCCTGCTGCCGTTCTACGGCGCGCTGCTGTGGGGCGTGGTCGGCGCGATCGTGTTCGCGCCGCTGCACCGCCGGCTGTCACAGTCGATGCATGGTCGTGACGGGCTGGCGGCGGCGATCGTCGTGCTGCTGGTCGTTCTGATCATCATCATTCCATTCTCGCTGGTCGCGGCGGCGCTGGCGCAGCAGGCGGCCGGCGTCTACGGGCAGGTGCAGGGCGGCCAGTTGGACGTCACGCAGTATTTCCAGAAGATGCTGGACGCGCTGCCCAGTTGGATCGTCGATCTGCTGAACCGCTTCGGGCTCGGCAGCCTGGCGGGGCTGAAGGACCGGCTGTCGGCGCTGCTGTTGCGAGGCAGCCAGGTGATCGCTGGCCAGGCACTCAATATCGGGCAGGGCACGTTCGAGTTCTTCGTCAGCCTGTTTTTGATGCTGTATCTGCTGTTCTTCCTGCTGCGCGACGAGGAGACGTTGTCGCGGCGAATCGCGGACGCCATCCCGCTGCGTGACGAGCAACGCGACGCGCTGCTTTCGAAATTCATCATCGTGATCCGCGCGACGGTGAAGGGCAATCTGGTCGTCGCGCTGGCGCAGGGCGCGCTCGGCGGCCTGATCTTCTGGTTCCTCGGCATCACCGCGCCGCTCCTGTGGGCCGTGGTGATGGCGTTCATGTCGCTGCTGCCGGCGGTGGGCGCGGGCATCGTGTGGTTTCCCGTCGCGCTGTATCTCTTGGCGACCGGCTCAATCTGGCACGGCGTGATCCTGATCGCCTATGGCGCGCTGGTGATCGGCCTCGTCGACAATCTGCTGCGCCCGATTCTGGTCGGGCAGGATACCAAGATGCCGGACTACGTGGTGCTGCTGTCGACGCTCGGCGGCATCGAGGTGTTCGGGCTGAACGGCTTCATCATCGGCCCGGTGATCGCGGCGATGTTCATCGCGATATGGGACATGTTCACGGTGGTGCGCAGCGAGAATCGCGCGGTGGCTGATGTGACACGTCCGGCGGACTAGCGCAGCGTCATACGCTGTTGCGAGCCAAGCTCGTCGTCACGCAAACGGTCGTCATTCCGGGGCGGCCGCGTGAGCGGCTGAGCCCGGAATCCATAACCACGAATGGTCATCGTTGTGCGAGCTTTGGCCACATTCATCGCGCTTCGATCGAGACAGTTGTGGTTATGGATTCCGGGCTCGCGCTACGCGCGCCCCGGAATGACGAAAGGTGTGTAGCCCGGGCGAGCGAAGCGACCCCGGGTTCTCAAAGCACAGCGCGTGAGACCCCGCATGTCGCTGCGCTCATGCGGGCTGCGGCAAAGCATACGCGGCAAGAACGCGGTGTCATGCCCGCGCAGGCGGGCATCGAGTACGCCGCGACGTCTCGGGTTGATCAAGATCGTCCCGGCGTACTGGATCGTCCGCCTTCGCGGACGATGACGGCGGAGTTTGTAGTCCACCGCTTGCGCTCGCAATGACGGGCGTAAGGTCAGTGCACGGCTCAAAACCCGTAAAGCCTCGCCGGATTATCGACCAGGATCTTCTTCCGGATCGCCGCATCCGGTGCCCACACCGGGAGCTGGTTCATCAGGCGGCCGTCGTCGATCGGATAGAACGGCCTGACGTCGGTCACCTTCAGCTCCGGATGCGGCGAGGAATCCGGGTGCGGCCAGTCGGTGCCCCAGACGATGCGGTCGGAATTGGCGGCGATGAGGGCTTTCGCGAACGGGATGACGTCGGTGTAATCGGGGCCCTTCGTCGAGGCGCGGTAGGCGCCGGAGATCTTGACGTAGGCCTTGCCGCTGCGGACGAGCTCTACGAGGTCGGAGAAGCCGGGCTGCTCCAGGCCGAGCTCGGCCTGCGCGCCGCCGAAATGATCGAATACGGCGGGCACCGGTGATTGCATCACCAGGTCCTTGATCGCCGCGATCATCGGCGTGTTGGTGTAGAGCTGGACGTGCCAGCCGCGCGCCTTCATCCGCTCGACCGCGGCCTGGAAGCGGGCGCGGCCGACAGTGGGATCGTTGATGCCGCCGGTCGCGAGGTTGAGGCGGATGCCCCGGAAGCCGTCGGCATTCATCTGATCGAGCTGTGCCTCGGTGGTCTTGTCGTCGATGACGGCGACGCCGCGGGCGTCGTTGCCCCTGGCCTTCATGCCGTAGAGCGTCGACGAATTATCCGTGCCGTAGACGCTCGGCGTGACGATGACGACGCGCTGGATGTGCAGCGCCTTGTGCAGGGCGGCCATCTCTTCCGGCAGGGCCGGCTCGGGCGTGTAGACGCGGTTGGCCGCGAACGGGAATTTCTCGGGATCGCCGTGGATGTGGGTGTGGCAGTCGCAGGCCCCGGGCGGCACGTCGAAATCGACTGGTGTGGACGGCTGTGAGGGCTTGGCGCGCGCGGCTGTGGTGGTCATCGTCACTCCGGCGGCGAGCGAGGCGAGCAGCAGGCTGCGGCGGTTCAACATGGCGGTCCTTCCCCGGAGATCAGAGCGCGTGCGTAATGGTCGACGCGCCTTTGGACAGGAGGGTGAACCTGCTCGCGCGAGGGGGCAAGAGCGAAATAAGCGAGAGTTGCGAAGTCACCCGAAGTGTCGTCCGTGGCCCCTGGATCGCGTCGCTGCGCTCGCGATGACGGAGTGTGTGGAGGGCGCGGTGCTCGCCACACCCGTCATTGCGAGCGGAGGGAAGCAATCCAGGACTGGTTGACCAGAAGACGGTCTGAGTTGTGGCCCCGTCAGCAGCGTCTCGTCGAGATCAATCCGTTACGAGGCGAGGGCGGCAGCGCCGAGCCGTTCGGGCCGGCGCCGCCGCGTTCTCTCAGTCCTTTACGATGCGCACCGCACCCTTGGCGGCGCTGCTCGCGAAGGCGGCGTAGGCCTTCAGCGCGGTCGACACCTTGCGGGCGCGGGTCTTCGGCTTCCAGGCCTTGTCGCCCCGGGCTTCCATCGCGGCGCGGCGCTGCGCGAGCTCTTCATCCGACACCGCGAGATGAATCGTGCGGTTCGGAATGTCGATCTCGATGCGGTCGCCCTCCTGCACCAGGCCGATCATGCCGCCTTCTGCGGCCTCCGGCGAGACGTGGCCGATCGAGAGGCCCGAGGTGCCGCCGGAGAAGCGACCGTCGGTGATCAGCGCGCAGGCCTTGCCGAGGCCCTTCGATTTCAGGTAGCTGGTCGGATACAGCATCTCCTGCATGCCGGGGCCGCCGCGCGGGCCCTCATAGATGATGACGACGATGTCGCCTTCCTTGATCTTGTTGGTCAGGATCGCCTCGACCGCCGCGTCCTGGCTTTCCATGACGCGCGCGGGGCCGGAGAATTTCAGGATCGAGGCATCGACGCCCGCGGTCTTCACGATGCAGCCGTCGCGCGCGATGTTGCCGGTCAGCACGGCGAGGCCGCCATCCTTGGAATAGGCATGGTCGAGATCGCGGATGCAGCCCTTTTCGCGATCGAGATCGAGCTCCTGATAGCGGCGGTCCTGGCTGAAGGCGACCTGGGTCGGCACGCCGCCGGGGGCGGCCATGTAGAAGTTCTTCACGCTCTCGCTGGAGGTCTGGCGGATGTCCCAGCGCTCCAGCGCTGATGCCAGCGAGGCCGAATGCACGCTCGGCAATTCCGTGTGCAAGAGGCCGGCGCGAGCGAGCTCGCCGAGGATGCCCATCACGCCGCCGGCGCGATGCACGTCCTCCATGTGCACGTCGGCCACGGCGGGCGCGACCTTGCACAGGCAGGGCACCTTGCGCGACAGGCGGTCGATGTCGGTCATCGTGAACGGGATCTCGCCCTCATGCGCGGCGGCGAGCAGATGCAGCACGGTATTGGTCGAGCCGCCCATCGCGATGTCCATGCTCATCGCATTCTCGAAAGCCTTGAAGTTGGCGATCGAGCGCGGCAGCACGCTCGCGTCATCCTGCTCGTAGTAGCGGCGGGCGAGGTCGACGATCAGATGGCCGGCCTCGACGAACAGGCCGCGGCGGTCGGCATGCGTCGCCAGCACCGAGCCGTTGCCGGGCAGCGACAGGCCGAGCGCCTCGGTCAGGCAGTTCATCGAATTCGCGGTGAACATGCCGGAGCAGGAGCCGCAGGTCGGACAGGCCGAGCGCTCCATCACCTCGACATCGGCGTCCGACACCTTGTCGTCGGCAGCCACGATCATCGCGTCGATCAAATCGACCTTGCGCAGCTTACCCTGGATGTTGACCTTGCCGGCCTCCATCGGCCCGCCGGAGACGAACACCGCGGGGATGTTGAGCCGCATCGCGGCCATCAGCATGCCGGGGGTGATCTTGTCGCAATTGGAGATGCACACCATGGCGTCGGCGCAATGCGCGTTGACCATGTATTCGGTGCTGTCGGCGATCAGCTCGCGCGACGGCAGGCTGTAGAGCATGCCGTCATGGCCCATCGCGATGCCGTCGTCGACGGCGATGGTGTTGAACTCCTTGGCGACGCCGCCGGCCTTCTCGATCTCGCGCGCGACCAGCTGGCCGAGATCCTTGAGGTGCACGTGGCCCGGCACGAACTGGGTGAAAGAGTTGACCACGGCGATGATCGGCTTGCCGAAATCCTCGTTAGTCATGCCGGTGGCGCGCCACAGGCCGCGGGCGCCGGCCATGTTGCGGCCATGGGTGGAGGTGCGGGAGCGATAGGCGGGCATGACGGGTTCCTTCGGCGTTCCTCGGATCAGGGCAATCTTGGTCCGGCGGGCAGGACGACTGGCCGCGACGGCCGGACGGGCGGCAATGATGGGGCGAGGCATACAGCGAAGTCCTTGACGATTCGACCCTAAATTTCGCCGCAGCGGGAATGCGGGACGGGCAGGGCAGGCGTCGGCCGGTGCGCGCCAAACTGGCTGTCCACAGCTCCGCTCACGGCATTGTGGTGAGGTATGGAACGGGCGGCTGCCATAGATTAGAACGGAATCGTTCTTTTCTCCGGGCGCAGCTCTTGCTTGCGGGACGCTGTGCATCCTCAGATGTCGGCAATCATCCCATGCTCGCCCTGCGACTTCGCCTCGTGCTGCCCCTGGCCGTCCTCGCCTTGCCCGCCACAGCCTCCGCCCACGCCATCATCGTCTCGTCGCAGCCCGCCTCGGGCGCGACCATCGACAAGGAGGCGCTCGCGATCCGGCTGCGCTTCAACAGCCGCATCGATCACGCGAGGTCGCGGTTGAAGCTGAAGGCGCCCGATGGTGCCGAGCAGGCCTTGACCCCTGCGGCGGACGCGCCAGCCGACGAGATCGATGCGCAGGCGAGGGCGCTCAGCCCCGGCGCCTGGCACCTGCAATGGCAGGTGCTCAGCGTCGACGGCCACATCACCCGCGGCGACATTCCGTTCACCGTGCGCTAGCCATCGTCCTGCAGTCATGGCGCTGTTCCTCGACATCTTCGGCTATCTCTCGGTGGTGCTGCGCGGGCTGACGCTGCTGGCGCAGTCGTTCACCATCGGCGGGATCGCGTTCCAGCTCCTGCTGCTGCGGCCGATGCAGGACAAGCTGTCGGCCGATGCGCTGGTGGTCGGCAAGCGGGCGCAGCGGTTCTTGCGCCGCAGCGCCTATGGCTGGTTCGCCGTGGTCGCCCTCTCGCTGGCCGTCAACATGGCGGCGCTGATCGGCACGCTCGATCTGTCGCTGCGCGAGGCCATCGGCGCGGACTTCGCGCGCTCGGGCGTCGTGGTCGCCGCCTGCGCGCTCGGCATCGCCGCGCTGGCGCGGACCGGCACCTGGGTGACGTGGCGCGCCGCGGCGCTGGTTGCGCTGATGGGGCTGGCGCTGGCGATGCAGCTCAACCTGACGCATGCGGCGAGCCGGCTCGACGTGCGCTGGCCGCTGCTCGCGGCGGATTTCCTGCACATGCTCGGCGCCGGCGTGTGGATCGGCGGCCTGCCGTATTTCCTGCTCGCGCTGAACGGCTGCACGGCGGAGGACGACCAGCGCCGCATCGGCCGGCGCTACTCGCTGATGTCGATGGCCTCGGTGGCGGCGATCGTGCTCGGCGGCACCATCATGGCAATCGCCTATCTCGGCTCGTTCGAGGCGATCTACGGCACGGCCTATGGCGTGATGACCTCGGCCAAGGTCGCGATGCTCGTGATGCTGCTCGCGCTCGGCGCCGCCAACTTCTTCGCCGTCGAGCGGCTGCGCCGTGGCGATCCCGCAGCCCCCTTGATGCGGATGAAACGCTTCGTCGAGGTCGAGCTCGGCATCGGGCTGACGGTGCTCTTGACCGCGGGCTCGCTGACCTCGCTGCCGCCCGGGGTCGATCTCAGCCAGGACCGGCTGAGCTTCGCGGAGATCGTCGAGCGCGCCGCGCCGCAATGGCCGCGGCTGACCAGCCCCTCGCTCGACCAGCTCACGATCTCCCAGCTCCAGGCCAAGATCGACGCCGCCGACGCCCAGCGCGTGACCGCGCCGCAGGCCTATGTGTCGGGCGAGGGCGTCATCCTGCCGCGCAGCGCAGCCGACATCGCCTGGTCGGAATACAACCACCATTGGGCCGGCATCTTCGTCGTGCTGATCGGTCTGCTCGCGCTGATCGAGCGGTTTTCCTGGGGGCGGTGGGCGCGGCACTGGCCGCTCTTGTTCCTGGTGATGGCGGCGTTTCTGTTCCTGCGCGCCGACGAGATGGCCTGGCCGCTCGGCCCGATCGGCTTCTGGGCGTCGTGGCGCGATCCCGAAGTGGCGCAGCACCGGCTGTTCGTGGTGCTGATCATCCTGTTCGGGCTGTTCGAATGGCACGTCCGGCTGCGCGGGCAGCAGGCGGGCCGCGCCGCGCTGGTGTTTCCGCTGACGGTCGCCGCCGGCGGCGCACTGCTGCTGACGCACTCGCACGCCATCGCCAACATCAAGGACCAGCTGCTGATCGAGATGAGCCACACGCCGCTGGCGCTCTGCGGCATCACCGCCGGCTGGGCGCGCTGGCTGGAGCTGCGGATGGACGGCCGCATCAGCCGCGCCGCCGCCTGGGTCTGGCCGGTGGCCTTCGTGCTGGTCGGGCTGATCCTGCTGGATTATCGCGAGGCGTGAGAGGGTGTACACCAATTGACTCTGGCTGAGTCAGCGTCCGCAACCATCGCTAGGATAAAGTGTGACTGCCAAAATGAGATCGCATTAGATTTGTTCTCCCAAGTGTACTCGCTTTATGTTGTATCATCCAAGGCACCATCCTCAAGCTGCCACACAACCCTCGAGCTGCCCAAAAGGTCTGAAGGCGAATCGCGACGCTATACGCGTCTAGAGTTTGGCTGCTATTGTATTTGCTAGTTCGGTCAGCGCTTCCACGCTCAACTCGGGCGCAATTGCGAGTAGAAGGCCAACTCGGGCCATCTCTTCCGTGACTTGCCTTAACGCAGTTATGGTCCCGCCAACGGTCACGCCCGTCGCGGCAATCGTTGCGGTTAGTACTCTGGTATCTCCGTAATTCTTGAAAACCAAAAAGAGGAGAAGAGCAAAAACGAGTGCTCCAATCGAAAGCCTGATCCAGTATGCACGCTTGAGATTTCTGGCTAGTCCATCCAAGACCAGCATAAGGCGGTCTCGGTCGATTGTTCGACCTTCTCCGCTTAGTTTCCTTATGTCTGGAAATGCATTTGGAAGCGCCGTCTTCAACGTATTCATCGTCTCGTCTCTTCTCGCTCGTGTTGCAGGATGACGTCTGCCAGCCGATGTCGTGCTTCGACGTAGTCCCACCCTCGTGCGACGAGGTCGTAAGTAATCCGTAACGCAGCCATTCGACTAATAGGGTCTGTTTCGAGTTCGTTGGCTATGACGATACGATCTGGACGATATCGTTTTATTGCTGAGATAATTTGTGCGGACTGACAGTTTGAAAGATCGGCCACGCCGGTCCACAAATCTGAGACGACATTGCCAATGTCAATGGCTGAGTGCAGGCCGTCAGCCAGCTCCAGGCGATTGCCGGCTCTAAATGCTTCAGGCCACCAATCGTCAAGCGCAGCTCGGTTGAAATGATGAATAGTGCTGGCATCCATATGCCATTGTGCCCCGTCGGGGGGCGGCGTTAAAGCAGGAAGTCCCCTTAATCTCTTATCGATTAGTTCTGCCAAACGAGAGCGTCGAACCTCTTCGCTCCCTCTAAGTTTTTCTACCCAATGCGAAGGCATGCTTGTTCGAAAGTGTGTGGCAACATGGTCAGACGCTTCTAATAGCCGCTTGGTAACGATCGGCGTTGCCAACAAGATATCGTCCTTCGAAAATGCGGGGCCGCGCCAATGAGCTACTACAGTAACAATAGGGAATTCATTAAAAACATCGCGGGCAGATTCCAGTGTGGCGTCTTCCGTTACCCAGACTCCGAGATGTCTGGCCTCGGCCGCTAGACTGTTTGCTGCATTCGCGACGCTCTCAAATGTTCTTTCCCACAGCTCTGAAGCGTTGCCCCAAAGACGGCCTCGGCCAACGTAGTCAGCATAAGCGTTTCCTTCGAACGCATTCTGAATGGCGTCTAAGCTGCGAGGGAGGGCAAGCAGCAGGGCGCAATCCCGAATTGCAGGTGTGATTGTCATACATCTTTGCGACGAGAAGGGGGGATGATGCTATCAACGACGACGATATCGCGCCCCTCGCGGGACAGGTTAATCTCAATAGTTGACGCTCCGTTTTCACGTAGCATAATACTTTTATATCGCGTGAAAGCGTCTTCCAGATCGATGTTGGTCGAGCTTTTGAATGCTTTCAAGCTATCTGAGTTGAGTTTTAAGAGTTTTTCAACTTCAGGTTTATCTTTAAACCACGCTATTGCCCGAATGAATATCGATTGAGGCTTACTTTCGATGGTAACTGGAACCGTTACCTCAACAACATGCATATGGCCCGGATTTGATGAAACATCCACAAAGATGCTGTCTTCTTCCTTTGGAAATCTGATCTCTGCCTCTGACCACCTAGGCGTTGCCTTCAGCTCAGACGCAAAACTAGCCGGCTTGACGTGTATTCGCTCAGAGTCTCGGCCTATCCAGGACTTAATCCGGTCCACGGTGTTCTCGAATACTGTCCCTTCTGTCTTAGGCGATGGTTCGGTCCGTTTCAGAGCGCTATACATCAGTCGTCGTTGCGGGTCAGGTCCGTCGGCAAATCCGAAGAGGCTCCGCTCGCCGCCAAATGGCGGCTTTCCGCCAGCGCCAGCGACGCTCTCGCCGCGCCGGTAAAGAGATTCGATATGACGTACGACGTCCGCCTTGCCCGTTGAACTGAATATCACTTTTGGCTTCGCCACAGTCGGTGGTCCCAATGAGACGTCTCTTATCGTAGTTTCAAGTGCTTCATACATGCTGGTGACGTTCGGCGTCGCGATCGTTTTCGGTGGTGCTGGGTGGGGTCTAATTAAAACATAGCCAGATGGTGGCGATGGCGCGACGAGCACGTCAGGTCCCGTGCTCTGGATGATTGCGTCAAGCTCAGGCGTCGCTTTGGAGCTGCTTCCTTCAAGGCGAAACCCGATTTGTGTTGATTTCGCGTCTGGACCTGCGCCTCGAACAATCCGGTCCGTTCTAATCTGCAGTGCGTCAGCGATCGTGCGAATCGGCCGTGTTGCTACTCGTGAAGTCGCCAAATGTCTTTCAGCGGCTTGAATGCCTTTCGCCTGATTTTCGTCAATTAGACCAACCTCTCTGTCGAAGAGTCTGACAATATCGCTTTCTGCATCTTTGTCCGCTGGACTGATTCGTATTGTTCGCCCTTCTGCGTAACTACCTCCGCTCTTAACCTGACCCTTTCGAAGGGTTGGATCTACCACAACGCGAGTGGCTCGACCTCCGATATTGTGGCCGCCGACTAGCTCGCGTAAGTCCTCGCCAGATTTAGACAAAACGATAGAGGGCGTTTTGATCCAACCTGCTGGATTGTGTTCGAGTGCTTTGACGACCTGTCGTCGCACGGTTTCGGGTGAGCGCACTATCCGAATTCCAGTGTGAACTAAGGGGTCTAGCAAGCTTTTCAGTTCAGGGGCGGTATCTTCGCCTCGCGCCGTCGCGTTCGCCACCTGCTCCTTCCAATTAGGTCCGCCAAACTGTTCCAGGAGAACAGATGTTGTCTTGAAACGGGACCGTAGCTTCGCTAGTTCTTGCTGCACATCAGGTGGAGGTAACTTGTTCAGAAGATCTCTGACTGCTGCCGTGCCTCGATCAAGAAACTCGTCGTTGAGCCAAAGATCCTTTGTTGACGGACCTGTGTCGTTTTGAAGTGCACCGAGTGCTTCTTTGACGTTGCGCGATAGTATTTCCTCTACATTTGTCATGGTAGCCGAAGCGGGTGCATAGTCATGCGGACGGTTTGCTCGCATGTCAAAAGCACGAAACACTTGGAAAAGGCACGCGTACTGTAGAGCCCGCTCAAGGAGTGGATTGCGTAACGAACTAAAGTAAGAGTAGGCGTCGTCTTCGGCCTTCGAGAGCGTCGCCTTCGCACTCTCATTATTATCGATCGAGCCTTCCGGAAAATACGATACGGGAAGGCTGCCAGTATTTCGTGGTACGAACACATCAAGTCCATCAATGGACGAGACTAGACCAACGCCCGCTGTATTCCAGTTGTATGTCAGGCGCGTCGTCTTCAGACTCCGCAGGGCACCGGAGAATCCGAATGGATAGTAAGGGGGGAGGGGGTGGGGAAATCCTCTGTACGAAATATGTCCGCTCTCCGACCAGCTTTTTAGCATGTTGTCGGTAAAGTTAAGGAGGCTTCCAAACTCAGTATCGATGATACTATCGCTGAGTAGAATTGGGGCCCAGTCCCAGCCGAGTAGATCGCCCGCGTGCGCTAATAGCTTTCCAGCAAAAGGTCTTCTTCTCTCATAGCTTTGAGATAGCTGGAATGATCGTTCCGACGCCAAGAGAAAAACGGTCTCTAGTCGAAGTGGGGGCATGTCGACGCGAGATGTTGTGCGCTCACGCCCAATTAACGCGACCCTCCGATCACTTAGCTTGATTGCGCCGATAAATGCGTCGGTGTCGACAAAGAATTTGCGGAGGTCAGGAATGTAGTTGTTCAGTAAATCGCTTGTGCTACGAGGCATCAGAGCGACAACGAGTCCGGGTCTGTCGCTGTAGAATGTTCCGATTTCGTTTTTTGTCGCGAGCTCTTTCAGTGTTGCTGGCGTCCCTGTCAAGCTTGTCAGTTTTTGTGCCGCTGGTCCAAGGAGCCAACTTGCGAGCTCTTCCTTGCTAACCTCCAAAGGCGGTGGGGCCTGACCGCTAGGTCGAGTCAGATTGTCGATGTTCCTTATCTCTGCCTTGTAGGTGCTGCCGAAAGTCGCGGTGGCGAGCAGCGCGAGACTCTCTTGAAGTTGAGTTTTTGTTATCGCTTCCCTGGTATCGATGGAGATGATGAGATCCTCCACCCAGCCGTCAAATCCAAGTGTGCTTCTTCGCCTCTGAATTGCTTCGATCTTTTCTGACGGTATTGTCAAGAGAGCCCGGACAACAGAGTCTGCCCGATCGGCAGGTATGTGCGGGGGGGGCTCGGTCCATACTAGGATTGTTCGTCCGGTTTGCAAATTCTCACAGTGTGCGAGGCCCTGATCGTGAATTGGAAAGGTCTGTCTCACGCGCTGCCAAGCGCTGTCGACAGTGCATTCGTCGGCGGCAAGCAGCGGCGATATTGTGCAAGATAAGATGAGCCACGCAGCTAGAGAGCTGACAGTTAACTCCGTGAGCATGGCGCAAAATGAATGCTGATCTTGTTGTTTGTCACGAAAGATCATTTGCTGTCCCTCCGGGCGCAGCACCACAGTCATCCGGGCTAGCGGACGGTAATAGTAACCATTATGGCGAAAAAGATATGTCTCTATAGTACACCCATAAGTGGAAATGTCTACTGGAAACGGTTGGCCGATGAGCCGCGTCTACATATCAGAGTTCACTGTTGCGCAGCGCCGTTTTCACCTTAGTCGACGTTGGAGTCCTCCAAAATCGCGCGAGGCGAGGTCGAGCTCGGCATCGGGCTGACGGTGCTCTTGACCGCGGGCTCGCTGACCTCGCTGCCGCCCGGCATCGATCTCAGCCAGGACCGGCTGAGCTTCGCGGAGATCGTCGAGCGCGCCGCGCCGCAATGGCCGCGGCTGGCCAGCCCCTCGGTCGACCAGCTCACGGTCTCGCAGCTCCAGGCCAAGATCGATGCCGCCGATGCGCAGCGCGTGACCGCGCCGCAGGCCTATGTGCCGGGCGAGGGCGTGATCCTGCCGCGCAGCGCGGCCGACATCGCCTGGTCGGAATACAACCACCATTGGGCGGGGATCTTCGTCGTGCTGATCGGCGTGCTCGCGCTGGTCGAGCGCTTCTCCTGGGGGCGGTGGGCGCGGCACTGGCCGCTGCTGTTTCTGGTGATGGCGGCGTTCCTGTTCCTGCGTGCCGACGAGATGGCCTGGCCGCTCGGCCCGATCGGCTTCTGGGCGTCGTGGCGCGATCCGGAAGTGGCGCAGCACCGGCTGTTCGTGGTGCTGATCATCCTGTTCGGCCTGTTCGAATGGCGCGTCCGGTTGCGCGGACAGCAGGCGGGCCGCGCCGCGCTGGTGTTTCCGCTGACGGTCGCGGCCGGCGGCGCGCTGCTGATGACGCATTCGCACGCCATCGCCAACATCAAGGACCAGTTGCTGATCGAGATGAGCCACACGCCGCTGGCGCTCTGCGGCATCACCGCCGGCTGGGCGCGCTGGCTGGAGCTGCGGATGGACGGCAAGATCAGCCGCGCCGCCGCCTGGGTGTGGCCGGTGGCGTTCGTGCTGGTCGGGCTGATCCTGCTGGACTATCGCGAGGCGTGAGGCGCCTTACGTCACGCAGTTCACCCAGAGCACGACGGCCTTGGCGTCGTCGGCCGGATTGGAGAAGCGGTGCGGGCGGCGGCTGGCGAAGCGGAAGCTGTCGCCGGTCTTGAGCGACCACGTCTCGGCATCGACCGTGAGGATCATCTCGCCTTCGAGCACCAGGCCCGCTTCCTCGCCGTCATGGGTGTAGAGCTCGTCGCCGGTCGAGCCGCGGGGCTCCAGATGCACCAGGAACAGATTGAGCTTGGTGTCGGCGCCGCCCGCGCTGAGCAGCTGCTTGGACACGCCGGTGCGCCACAGCTTGAGCTCCGGCCGCTGCGCGCCGCGCGTGACCACGGCGTCGGACGCCGCATCGCCGCCCGGGGTGCCGCCGAACAGCGCGGCGATTCCGACGCCGAGCACGTCGGCGAGCGTCGCCAGTACGCGCAGCGACGGTGACGACAGGCCGCGCTCGATCTGGCTGAGGAAACCGATTGAGAGCTCCGTCTGCGCCGCGACGGTCTCAAGCGACAATTTCCGGTCGCGCCTGAGATCGCGGATGCGCCCGCCGACCGCGACGTCCATCGCCGGCTCGACCGCCGTCGCGGCCGTCTGCGACGGCGCCTTGCGCTTTCGCGAAGGTGCGGCTGCGCTGGGTTTGCGCAATCTCTTGCCTCCACTCACGTCAGACCGCTTCCTTCATTTGCATGAAAACCGCTTGCAACATCCGCCGAAGTATGCCCAAATTTTCATATTGGTGAAAATAGGCCGAAACCGCGCGGCCCGCAACGGCTGCCATTGCAACTGATGAGGCTCACTGCGGCCGGCCGGTCCGAAGGGGGATGTGATGCTGTTGAAGGGTTTTGTTCGGGCCGCCTGCGCGGCCCTGGTGTTGGCGGCGGTCGCGCCTGTCTCGGCGCAGCAGGTGCTGAAGGTCGGCTCGACCCCGACCGGCATTCCCTTCACTTTCCTCGACACCAAGACCAACCAGATCCAGGGCGTGATGGTCGATCTCATGACCGAGATCGGCAAGGACGCCGGCTTCAACGTGCAGATCGAGCCGATGCAGTTCTCGGCGCTGATCCCGTCCTTGACGTCCAGCAAGATCGACATCATCGCCGCCGCGATGTTCATCACCCCGCCGCGCAAGGAGGTGGTCGATTTCTCCGATCCGATCTACACCTATGGCGAGGGCCTGATCGTGCCCAAGGCCGACACCAAGGCCTACGCCTCGCAGGAGGATCTCAAGGGCGAGGTGGTCGGCGCACAGGTCGGCACGGCGTTCGTCGACGCGCTGAAGAAGTCCGGGCTGTTCTCCGAGGTCAAGGCCTACGACACCATTCCCGACATCCTGCGCGACGTGAACACCGGCCGCCTCAAGGCGGGCTTCGCCGACTATCCGATCCTGGCCTATAATCTCAAGCAGGGCGCTTTTCCCGACGCGCGGCTCGTCGCCAGCTACAAGCCGGTGACGGTCGGCTCGGTCGGCATCGCCGTGCGAAAGGGCGAGGCGGAGCTGCTCGGCAAGGTCAACGCCTCGCTGGCCAAGCTGAAGGCGAACGGGACGGTCGACAAGATTCTCGACAAATGGGGCCTGAAGGGCTGACCGGATCATGAATCGATTCTGGCACGATGCCGTCGAGTTCTTTCCGATCCTGCTCAACGGCGTGGTGCTGACGATCATCGTCACCCTGGGATCGCTGCTGCTCTCGACCGTGCTCGGGCTGGTCTGGGCGATGATGCGGGTGTCGGGCATCCGCGTGTTGTCCGGCCTGAGCGCGGCGCTGATCAATCTGATCCGCGGCATCCCGATCATCGTGCTGCTGTTCTATCTCTACTTCGTGATGCCAGACCTCGGCGTCACCCTGTCGGCGTTGCAGGCTGCCATTCTCGGCCTCGGCATCGCCTATTCGGCCTACCAGGCGGAGAACTTCCGCGCCGGCATCGAGGCGATCGACAAGGGGCAGATCGAGGCGGCGCAGTCGATCGGCATGGGCTGGTGGATGACGATGCGCCGCGTGGTGCTGCCGCAGGCGGTGCGCATCGTGCTGCCGCCCTATGGCAACGTCATGATCATGATGCTGAAGGATTCCTCGCAGGCCTCGACCATCACGGTCGCCGAGCTGGCGCTGCAGGGCAAGCTGATCGCGTCCTCGACGTTCAAGAACTCCAGTGTTTTCACGCTTGTGGCGCTGATGTATCTCACCATGAGCATCCCGCTGATCCTGCTGGTCCGACACTTCGAGAAGCGGGCGTCACGCCGATGATCGAGCTCGCCGACGTTCACAAGAGTTTCGGCAAGGTCGAGGTGCTCAAGGGCATCACGGCCTCGGTCGAGAAGGGCGAGGTGGTCTGCATCATCGGCCCGTCCGGCTCCGGCAAGTCGACCATCCTCCGCTGCATCAACGGGCTCGAAAGCTACGATCGCGGCACGATCAGCGTCGAGGGGCTGCGGGTCGATCGCGACGCGCGATCGATCGTGGCGATCCGCACCCAGGTCTCGATGGTGTTCCAGCGCTTCAACCTGTTCCCGCACCGGACCGCGCTGGACAATGTCATCGAGGGGCCGCTCTACGTGAAGAAGGAGCCGCGCGCAGCGGCGATGGAGCGTGGCCGAGCGCTGCTCGCCCAGGTCGGGCTCGCCGACAAGGCCGACATGCATCCGCCTCAGCTCTCCGGCGGCCAGCAGCAGCGCGTCGCCATCGCGCGCGCGCTCGCGATGCAGCCCAAGGCGATCCTGTTCGACGAGCCGACCTCGGCGCTCGATCCCGAGCTGGTCGGCGACGTGCTCGGCGTGATGCGCAAGCTCGCCGATGACGGCATGACCATGGTGGTCGTCACCCATGAGATCGGCTTTGCCCGCGAGGTCGCCGACCGCGTGCTGTTCATCGACGGCGGCGTCATCGTCGAGCAGGGCCCGGCGAAGGCGATGCTCAATCAACCGCAGCACCCGCGCACGCAGGATTTCCTGCGCCGCGTGCTGCATCCGCTGTGATCCAAGCGAGACTGCCATGACAAATCCCGATCGCCTTCCGCTGCCGCCGTCGGTCTACGCCGTGACGGCTGTTGAGCCCGCGGCGACCCCGCCGCTCGACGTCGACAAGAACGTTTCGGTTGCGATCATCGGCGGCGGCTTTACGGGCCTGTCGACGGCGCTGCATCTGGCGGAGCAGGGCACCGACTGCGTGGTGCTCGAGGCGCAGGAGCCCGGCTGGGGCGCCTCCGGCAACAATGGCGGCCACACCAATCCCGGCCTCAAGCATGACCCGGACCAGATCGAGGCCGATTTCGGCACCGAGCTCGGCCGCCGCATGATCGACTTCGCCTACGGCACGACCAACTTCACCCACGACCTGATCCGCCGCTATCAGATCCCCTGCGAGGCCCGGCAGCAGGGCACGCTGCGCGCCGCCTATCATCCCGCGAGCGCCACGGCGATCGAGCGCACCGCCGAGCAGTGCATCCGCCGCGGTATGCCGGTCGAGCTGTATGACCGCGACAAGCTGCGCGAGGTCACCGGCAGCGACCGCTATGTCTGCGCCATGTTCGACGCGCGCGGCGGCGATCTGCATCCGCTGAACTACGCGCGCGGGCTGGCGCGGGCGGCGATCTCGGCCGGCGCCGCGGTCCATGGCGACACGCCGGCGCTGTCGTTGCGCCGCGACGGCACGCGCTGGCGGATCGAGACGCCGCGGGCGGTGGTGCACGCCGACAAGGTGCTGATCGCGACCAACGGCTTCACCGGGGATCTCTGGCCGGAGCTGCGCCAGACCGTGATTCCGGTGTTCTCCTCGATCGCAGCCACCGCGCCGCTGTCGGAGGATGTGGTCCGCGCGATCATGCCGACGCGCTCGGTGCTGTATGAGAGCGGGCACATCACGGTCTACTACCGCATCGACCAGAACAACCGCCTCTTGATGGGCGGCCGCGGCCCGATGCGCTGGATCAATTCGCCCGGCGACGTCGGCTATCTCATGCGCTATGCGGAGCGGCTGTGGCCGCAGCTCACCGGCGTGGCCTGGACCCATGGCTGGAACAGCCGGCTGGCCATCACCAAGGACCACTATCCGCATGTCCATGAGCCTGCCGATGGCATCCTGATCTCGCTCGGCTGCAATGGCCGGGGCGTGGCGCTGTCCACGGCGATGGGCGCCCAGCTCGCGCGTCGGCTGATTAGCGGGACCAAGGCGGAGATCGACATGCCCGTGACCGGCATCAAGCCGATCCCGCTGCACGGCCTGTGGCCCGTCGCCGTGACCGGTGCTGTCATCGCGGGACGGGTGCGGGACCGGCTCGGGCTGTGAGCCGGCCGCGCGTCGGCGGGCCTACTCCTTCTTCAGGAACACATAGTCGGCGGCGTAGGCCACACTGCGGAATTGTCCCGCGGTGTCGCAGGCGCCCTCGAGCTTGCCGCCGGCGGTGTTGATCCGCTGCACCGTGGTGACGTTGGCCAGGAGGCCGGAGCCTTTGTGCGCAGTGGCCGTGAGCTTGAGCCAGGGGATGTCGTTGTCGGTGGCGCCGATGGCGGTCCCGACGACGCGGCCGGTCACGCCCGAGCCGTCCTGATGCTCCCAGTTCGGCCCGGCGTAGTGCCGGCCGACGGTCTTGCCGCCATCAAACAACGTGGCGATCGGCTCGCGGAACGCCCAGGCGAGCTTGCCGTCCTTGTCGGTCTTGCACTCGTAGACCTGCGCGCCCTCGGCATGCAGCGTCAGCACCGGCTTCTCGCCGGCGGCCACGAGAGCATCGGGAATAGTGGTCTCGGCAGCCTGGACGGGGATGGAGACGGCGCCCAACAGGAGCAGCGACAAATTCGGGATCACGCGCATGGTCAAGTCCTCGAGGGTGGCGGCGGAAACGAAACGGGCCACGCTGGTGGCGCGGCCCGTTGATAGGTGACGAATTTGAAGGGCGAAAGTGGCGAAACTTACGCCGCCATCGCCTTGGTCAGGTTCTCGGCGATCTTATCGAGGAAGCCGGTCGTCGACAGCCAGCGCTGGTCGGCGCCGACCAGGAGCGCGAGGTCCTTGGTCATGTAGCCGGCCTCGACGGTGTCGACGCAGACCTTCTCCAGGGTGGAGGCGAACTTCGCCAGCTCGGCATTGTTGTCGAGCTTGGCGCGGTGCGACAGGCCGCGGGTCCAGGCGAAGATCGAGGCGATCGAGTTGGTCGAGGTCTCCTTGCCCTTCTGGTGCTCGCGGAAGTGGCGGGTCACCGTGCCGTGGGCGGCCTCGGCCTCCACCGTGTTGCCGTCCGGGGTCAGCAGCACCGAGGTCATCAGGCCGAGCGAGCCGTAGCCCTGGGCCACGGTGTCGGACTGCACGTCGCCGTCATAGTTCTTACAGGCCCAGACATAGCCGCCCGACCACTTCAGCGCCGCGGCGACCATGTCGTCGATCAGGCGGTGCTCATAGGTGATCTTCTTGGCCTCGAACTTGTCCTTGAACTCCTTGTCGAACACTTCCTGGAACAGGTCCTTGAAGCGGCCGTCATACACCTTGAGGATGGTGTTCTTGGTCGACAGGTACACCGAGTAGTTCTTGGCCAGGCCCATGTTGAACGAGGCGCGGGCGAAATCGACGATCGAGTCGTCGAGATTGTACATCTCCATCGCGATGCCCGGACCCGGCGCCTTGAACACCTCGCGCTCGATCACGGTGCCGTCCTCGCCGACGAACTTCATCGACAGCGTGCCCTTGCCGGGGAATTTGAAGTCGGTGGCGCGGTACTGGTCGCCATAGGCGTGGCGGCCGATGATGATCGGCTTGGTCCAGCCGGGGACGAGGCGCGGCACGTTCTTGCAGATGATCGGCTCGCGGAACACGACGCCGCCGAGGATGTTGCGGATGGTGCCGTTCGGCGACTTCCACATCTCCTTGAGGCCGAATTCCTTCACGCGGGCTTCGTCCGGGGTGATGGTGGCGCACTTCACGCCGACGCCGACCTTCTTGATCGCGTTGGCGGCATCGATCGTGATCTGGTCGTTGGTCTTGTCGCGGCTCTCCATCCCCAGGTCGTAATACTGCAGATCGATGTCAAGGAACGGGTTGATCAGCTTGTCCTTGATGTACTGCCAGATGATCCGGGTCATCTCGTCGCCGTCGAGTTCGACGACCGGATTGGTCACCTTGATTTTTGCCATGATCGATGGGGCCTTCTTGGGAACAGCGCGCCAGGAATGGAAAGCGCTTGTGAAATCAAGCGCGTCATAGCACTGCTGCACCGCGCACGGAAGCGCACCCGGTAGGCTCCCGGTGCTGATTTTCGCAGCCCGCTCATGCGGCGGGCAAGGGAGCGGGACCGGTCGCCTGCCATTTCGAGCAAACTGCAAAATTCCGGCTTAAGCCAATTATTTTGCTTGAGAATTCTTCTCCGCCGGGCCAACGGAGCGGGCAGGGCGCCGCAGCGGCGCTCATCTGACATGGAAGTTGAGGACCGATCGTGTCGGGGACCGACAAGACCAAGGCAGGAATTGAGATCGCAGGACCGGTGGTGATCCTGGTCGAGCCGCAGCTCGGCGAGAACATCGGCATGGCCGCGCGCGCGATGGGCAATTTCGCGCTGACCGAGCTGCGCCTGGTCAACCCGCGCGACGGCTGGCCGAACATCGCCGCCCAGCGGGCGGCGGCCGGGGCCGACCATATCATCGACCATGTCCGGCTGTTCGATACGCTGCCGCAGGCGATCGCCGACCTCGACCTGGTGTTCGCGACGACGGCGCGCTCCCACGACCAGGCCAAGCCGGTGATGGGGCCGGAGGCGGCCGCGAAGGAAATGCAGGGCCAGATCGCCGCCGGCGGCCGGGCCGGCATCCTGTTCGGCCGCGAACGGTCCGGGCTGACCAATGAGGAGGTCGCCCGCGCCAACCGCATCATCACCTATCCGGTCAATCCGGGCTTCGCCTCGCTCAACCTCGCCCAGGCCGTGCTGCTGATGGGCTATGAATGGTTCAAGCTGGTCACATCAGGCGCGCTGCCGTTTGCGATGCCCGAGCGCTCCGAGCGCGCCACCCAAGAGCAGCTGGAGGCGTTCTTCGAGAACCTCGTGCGCGAGCTCGACCGGGTCGAATTCCTGCGCCCGGCCGAGAAGCGCGAGACCATGCTGGTGAATTTGCGCAACATCTTCTTCCGGATGGAGCCGACGAAGCAGGACATGCATACGCTCCACGGCGTGATCATGGCGATCGCCGAGGGGCGGAAGGGTCCGGCCAAGGGCGGCGTGCTCGACAGCACGCAGGCGACGCGGCTGCGCGCGCTGATCGCCGAGCAGGGTACGGTCGCCAATCTGCCGGATTCGCGGGGATCGCTGCGCGGGCTGGCGCGGCTGCTCCGCCGCAATCCGACCGACGCTGAGCGCGCGCTGTGGCACGCGCTGTCCCGCGACCGCCGCTTCGCCGGCCAGTTCAAGCGCCAGACCCCGGTCGGCCGCCACATCCCGGATTTCGTCTCCTTCATCCATCGCCTCGCGATCGAACTGGTGGGCACCGACGAGAGCGAAGGCGTGGTGGCGGACCGCGCGCAGCGCAAGGCGTGGCTGGAGAGCCGCGACTATCGCGTGACCGAAGTGCGGACGGCGGATGTCGAGGCGGACCTGGAGGCCGAGCTGGTCAGGCTGCAGGTGCTGATTGCCGAGGCGAAGTAGCTGATCGTGTTTTCGCTTGGGTCTTGCCCGGCAGAATCGATCGCCTGTCCGCCTGCGACCCCACAACGATGACGGGATCATCATCTCGCTGCGAACGGACGACTCCGCGAAGCCGTTAACACCGGCTGAACGATGATCCGTGAATGCAATTACCGATTGTGGTTCGTCTCGTCGGCCCAGGTAACATCCCCGTACCACAACAACAACAGGGGGACACACATGGCGATGCGACGATGGTGCCTGCTCATAGGTCAGGCGCTGGTCATCTGTCTGATCTTCAACTTATCAGCGAACGCAGCTGCAGCGCGGTGCACGAACCGAGCGAACGTCGATTCGCGCATTGCCGGCTGCACGATCATGATCGAGCAGAGCAGGTCGGCGGCCGCGCAACTGATCAAGGCTCGTCTGGCGCGCGCCGGCGCTTATTTCAACAAGGGCGATCTGGATCATGCGATCGATGACTACAAGCAGGTGATCGCCGCTGCCTCGATCGATCCGCTCTCCGCCTTCAATCGCGTGACACACGATCTGCGCAGCCACGAGCCGCTGGCCTTGTCCGGCTCGGATCAGGCGTTGCGACGCGACAGCGACCGTGCGCGCGCCTATCGCGGGCTCGGAATCGCAAGCTTTCAGGCCGGCCTGCTGGAGCAGTCGCAAGACGGATTCAGGCGGCTCAGCGCGATCGATCCCGGCAATGCCGACACCGCCCTGTGGCTCGATCTGGCGCGCCGGCGCGCTGGCCATGCCAGCGAACTCGCCAGCCACGCGAGGCGGCTCGATATGCGCCATTGGCCCGCGCCGCTCTTGCGTCTGTATCTCGGGGAGGAAACGGTCGATGGTGTGCTTGCGGCAGCCGACCGCGGCGGGGGCGCGACACGACGGCTGCGGCGCTGTGAGGCAAGCTTCTTTGCCGGCGAGCTGATGCTGCAGCAGAACCGCGAAGCGGCAGCCATCAGGTTGATTGACCGGGCACTTGCCGAATGCCCGCCGGGGTCCGACATGCGATCCGTTGCGGGCGCGGAAGCGCGCGTTCTCAGCGTCGTACCTTGAACTGGATGGTGCAGGGCAGCCTCGACGCGCGAATGCTCATGGCTGGCGTCGCGCGCTCGAGCACGCCCATCGCACCCGGTACTAATACGGTCTCCGTATCATTTGCCGCCGATCCGTAAACTCCTACCGGGCGAACGGCGCTGGGATACAGCTGATCGCGACAAATTTCTAAAACTTGAACGGATCGCGCAGCTTTGCCGCAAGGCCTGATGCGAACGATGGCGGGACGATCGCGAAGGCGGTCACGACAAGTCCCATCGTTCACGGAGAGCCTCGACCAATGCCGATCCTGCCGCAGGGCCTACGCAAGCCGCAGACCGACCAGACCAGCGACCCGACCGGATTGTTCGAGACCGACACCTGGTTCACGCCCGACCTGACCAAGACGTGGCTGTTCACCCAGGCCCCCGCGACAGCGGCCGCGCCGCCTCCGGCGCCGGCTGCGGACCCGTCGGCCGGGATCGCGCTCTATGGCAATTTCTGCAGCGTCGCCGCGACCGTCACCACCGCGTCCAGCACGACCAAGAGCGTCACGACGCCGACGATCAGCACGACCGCCGTCGCTGCGACCACCGCGACCAAGAGCACCGTGCCGGCCTGGGTGAACACGCTCACCAACGCCCAGATCAAGGCCGACATGACGGCCGCGATCACCAACGGCACCGTCACCTATGCCGGACTGCTCAAGGTCTTCACCGACGTCGACGCGACGCTGGCTGCGACCAAGACCAAGCTGAGCGCCAGCCAGTTCGCCGACCTCAAGACGATCGCGGCCAACCTGAACAACGGCGTGTCGACGTCGAGCTACCTGACCTATGTCACGCAGGCATTCGTCAACGGCAACGCAGGGAACGCGACCTGGACCGGCGGCGCCGCGAGCTCGGTTGCGCTCGGCAATCTCGCGACCGGTTCGACCGAGCTGCAGTTCGCCGAACTGATCGGCAAATGGTTCCTCGGGACTGATTTGCCGTCGTCGAAGGTGATCCTCGGCAGCACGCAGTTCTCGGTCTCGTATTCGAACTCGACCAAGCCGCTGTTCTCGGCCGCCGGCGCCAGCATGAACGACATCAACCAGGGCTATCTCGGCGACTGCTACCTGCTCGCGGGCCTCGCCGAGGTAGCCTACAAGGAGCAGTCGGTCATCTCGTCGATGTTCACGAGCAACGGCAACGGCACCTATGGCGTGCGCTTCTACGTCAACGGCACCGCGCGCTACGTCACCGTCAACACCGCGCTCGCCAATGGCGGCACCATCTTCAACAATGGCGGCAGCGCGATCTGGGCGAGCCTCGCCGAGAAAGCCTATGCCGAGCTGCAGGCCAGCGGCGTCTACACTGGAAACTCGATCAATTACGGCAATTCCTACACCACGATCGGCAATGGCGGTGCCCCGCAGATCGCGCTGGAGGCGATCACCGGCGCGACCCAGATCACCGACTTCCGCGCCATGGGCGGCTCATGGGGCAAGGTGGTCTATAATTCGTCGTTCGGCGTGACGAACTATACCACCGGCAATTCGACCTCCGGCGTGCTCGCGACCATTGCGGCCAGCCTTGCGGCGGGCGACGACGTGATCCTGTCGTCCTACACCAACGCCAAGGATTCGACCGGCAAGACCACCCTGGTCGCCAACCATGCCATGTCGATCTACGGCTACAACAGCGCCACCGGCATGCTGCAGGTTCGCAACCCCTGGGGCTCGGCGGCCGGGCAGTATTGGCAGACCACGTTCGAGGTCAGCCTCGCGACGTTGCTTGCGGCCGGCGATACGATCACCATCGACAATGTCGGCGACGCCAAGAAGCTCGCGGCGAGCACCACCACGACGTCGTCGGGGCTGAAGCTCGTCTCCGACGCCAACGACCTCTCTGCGGCCGCATCCGGCTTCGTCCAGGCGATCGCCTCGCTCACGGACGGTGGCTCGTCGAACGTGGCGTTCACGCAAGGCCAGACCCTGCAGCAGCGCACGCTGGCGATGCCGATGGCGGCGTGATCCGCCGAAGGCAACCCCAGTCTCCGTCATTCCGGGGCATTCGCGCGCGAAATGGCAAAGCCATTTTGTGCGTGAATGAGCCCGGAATCCATAATCACAGAACGGTGTCGTGGAGCGAGATGCCCACCACGAGTGTACCTCAAAGCCGCTCCCTGTGGGTATGGGTTCCGGGCTCGCGCTGCGCGCGCCCAGGAACGACGCCAGACGTGATCTGCATGGGGAGATGACCAGGTCTTGCCGGCCCGTAGCGCCACGGATGCGTGCAGTCCCCGTTAAGCATCCGACTTAACGCCACGCGAACGCAGGTCCCGGAGGCTTGCGGCGGGGACGTCGGACCGAGAGGCGGGATCAGTCGATGCAGGCGTGTACGGATCAGGGCGCATGGGCGCTGGCGCTCTCGCTGCATCTGCTCGGCATCGTCGCCGATCCCGGGCGCATTCAGCATGAGGCCGGGCGAAGCGATGCGCTCTCCATCGATGATCTCCTGCGCGCGACTGCGCGCTTTCCGGTCAAGGCCAGGCTGATCACGTCCAAAGTTGCGCGGTTGAAGTCCACGCCGCTGCCGACGGTGGCCGTGCTCAGGGATGGCGGCTTTGCGGTGATCGGCAAGGTGACCGAGACCGGCGTGTTGATCCAGGGGCTCGCCGATGCCGGACCGCGCCTGCTGAGCTTTGCCGAGTTCGAAGCCGTCTGGTCCGGCCAACTCATCCTGATCGCCAAGCGCGCGGAGCTCTCCGACACCGCGCGCCGCTTCAATTTCGGCTGGTTCGTCGCCGCAATCGGAAAATATCGCCGCATCCTGATCGAGGTGCTGCTGGCGTCGTTCGTGATCCAGCTGTTCGGCCTGGCGACGCCGATGATCTTCCAGGTCGTGATCGACAAGGTGCTGGTGCATCGCGGCCTGTCGACCTTGGAGGTGATGGTCGCGGGCCTCGCGCTGATCGCGCTGTTCGAGGCCGTGCTGTCCGGCCTGCGTACCTATCTGTTCACGCACACCTCCAACCGCATCGATGTCGAGCTCGGCGCGCGGCTGTTCCGGCATCTGATGCGGCTGCCGCTGGCCTATTTCGAGAGCCGCCGCGTCGGCGACAGCGTCGCGCGGGTGCGCGAGCTCGAGACCATCCGGCAGTTCATCACCTCGTCCTCGATCACGCTGGTGCTCGATCTCGCCTTCGCCGCCGTCTTCATCGGCGTGATGTTCCTGTACAGCTCGACCCTGGCGTGGATCGTCTGCGGCACGCTGCCGGTCTATGCGCTGCTGTCGCTGGCGACGACGCCGGCGTTCCGCACCCGGCTCGACGAGAAATTCCGCCGCGGCGCCGAGAACCAGGCCTTCCTGGTCGAGAGCGTCACCGGCGTCGAGACCATCAAGGCGATGGCCGTCGAGCCCTTGATGCAGCGGCGCTGGGAGGAGCAGCTTGCGAGCTATGTCGGTGCGTCGTTTTCTGCGTCGCAGATCGGCAATTGGGCGAGCCAGGCCGCGGGCCTGCTCAACAAGGGCATCGGCGCGCTGACGCTCTTTGTTGGCGCCGGCCTCGTGATCGCCAACAGGATGACGGTCGGCGAACTCGTCGCTTTCAATATGCTGGCCAACCAGGTGTCGGGTCCGGTGTTGCGGCTGGTCCAGGTCTGGCAGGATTTCCACCAAGTGCGCCTGTCGGTGGAGCGGCTCGGCGACATCCTCAACACGCCGGTGGAGGCGAAGAGCGGCGGCGCCGAGCAGAACCTGCCTCCGCTGGACGGCGCGATCGAGTTCGAGCGCGTCACCTTCCGCTATGGCCTCAACACCCAGCCGGTGCTGCGCGAGGTCTCTCTCAAGATCGGGGCAGGGCAGGTGGTCGGCATCGTCGGTCCCTCCGGCTCCGGCAAGAGCACGATCGCCAAGCTGGCGCAGCGGCTGTACCAGCCGGAAGCCGGCCGCGTGCTGGTCGACGGCATCGACACCGCGGTGCTCGATCCGTCCTGGCTGCGGCGGCAGATCGGCGTCGTGTTGCAGGAGAACGTGCTGTTCAACCGCTCGGTCCGCGACAACATCGCGCTCGCCGATCCCGCGCTGCCGATGGAGAAGATCGTGGAGGCGGCGAAGCTCGCCGGCGCGCACGAGTTCATCTGCCGGATGCCGCAGGGCTACGACACCGTGATCGGTGAGCGCGGCGTGTCGCTGTCCGGCGGCCAGCGCCAGCGCATCGCGATCGCGCGCGCGCTGGTGGGCGATCCCCGCATTCTCATCTTCGATGAGGCGACTTCGGCGCTCGACTACGAATCCGAGAGCATCATCCAGGCCAATATGCGCGACATCGTGCGCGGCCGCACCGTGCTGATCATCGCGCACCGGCTGTCGACGGTGCGCAGCGCCGACCGCATCCTGACCATCGAGAACGGCGTCATTGTCGAGGATGGCACGCACGACCAGCTGGTGGCCGGCGGCGGCCGCTATGCGACCCTGCACCGAATCCAGTCCGCGGGCCGCTGAGGAGAGGGCGATGAGCACACCTGCAAGCCTCCTGCGTGGCCTGTCCTTCGGCGGCAAGACCTCTGAACAGGAGTTTCTGCCCGCAGCCCTCGAAATCACCGAGACGCCGCCCAATCCGCTCGGGCGCATTACCGCGCTGGCGCTGTGCACCGTCACCTTCGCCGCGCTCGGCTGGGCCGTGCTCGGCAAGGTCGACATCGTCGCCGTCGCCAGCGGCAAGGTGATCTCGCATACCCGCACGCAGGTGGTGCAGCCGTTCGAGACCGCGAGCGTCAAGGCCGTGCTGGTGCAGCCCGGCCAGCGCGTGCGCGCCGGCGATGCGCTGATCGAGCTCGACAAGACGGCGGTGACGGCGGAGGCCGACCGCGCCCGCAGCGATTTGATCGCGAGCCTGCTCGACGAGGTCCGGCTGGCGGCGTTTCTCGATGGCGTGAAGAGTGGACCGTTCGAACTGGTGGTCGGCGCCGAGCCGCTCGACCGCGCCCGCGCCCAGGCGCAGCTCACCGCGCAGGTTGCGATGCGCGCCAGCCAACTGGCGGCGTTGGCGCAGGAGCGCGCCCAGCATGTCGCCGAGCGCGAGGCGTTGCAGCAGACGGTCGCCAAATATGAGCAGACGCTGCCGATGGTGACGCAGCGCGCGGACATCCGCATCAAGGCCAGCGAGATCGGCAATGCCTCGATCATCGCGCGGCTGGAGAGTCAGCAGCTCCTGGTGGAAACCCGCGCGGAGCTCGAGATCAACAAGGCCAAGATCATTGCGCTCGATGCGACCATCGCCGGGCTCGATCAGAAGATCGCCGCCACCGAGGCCGACATGCGCGACAAGGCGATGCGCGATCTCGCGACCGCGCGCGAGCGCGCCCGCGCCGCCGGCGAAGCGCTGACCAAGGCCACCCGTCGCGCCGAGTTGCAGACCCTGCGCGCGCCGATCGACGGCACCGTGCAGCAGATGCACGTCGCAGCGGCCGGAGCCGTGGTGACCCCAGCGCAGCAACTGCTGTCCGTCGTGCCCGACGACGACCGGATCGAGGTCGAGGCGGTGGTCGAGAATCGCGACGTCGGCTTT
Organism: Bradyrhizobium sp. HKCCYLRH3099; assembly: GCF_051167855.1. NCBI lineage: Bacteria > Pseudomonadati > Pseudomonadota > Alphaproteobacteria > Hyphomicrobiales > Nitrobacteraceae > Bradyrhizobium > Bradyrhizobium sp. HKCCYLRH3099. The sequence continues at coordinate 727,024 of NZ_JBNPTW010000001.1, read as the reverse complement.
GTCGAGGCCGGCCAGCGCGTCGAGCTGAAGGTCGATGCCTTTCCGTTCACGCGCTATGGCCTGCTCGGCGGCAGGGTGACCTCGGTCGATCGCGATGCCGAGGCCGCTCCGGTCAATTCCAGCGGCGTGCAGGGCACCGAGCGCCAGGCCGACCAGACCGACCGCGTCGAGGCCAGCGAGCGGCTGCGCTACATGGTCCACATCGCGCTTGATCGCGCGACCCTCGACGTCGATGGCCGCGCGGCGGCGCTGGTGCCGGGCATGTCGGTCAAGGCCGAGATCCTGACCGGCAAGCGGCGCATCATCGATTTCCTGCTGGCGCCCTTGCGCGAACATGTCCACGACGCCATGCGTGAGCGCTGAGCCTGCGGCCGAGCCGTCATGCTTAATACGCCCCGGCGTATTTGAGCAAAAATGCCCGGTCAAATCTGCCGGGCATCGCTTACGGAACGCTCGTGCTTTGACGGTATAGTTGGCAGCATACCTTTCCTCATTGCGGCGTGACGGCTCATCATCATGAACGAGACCAAATCGGTATTGCGCGACCTCGAAGACGCGATTGCGCGTGGGACGGCCGACAGCCGCGAGCGGGCGCTGTGGCATGCGACCGATCTGCTGCTTGCCGGCCGCTATTGCGAGGAGGAGATTTCGACCTTCGGCGAGGTGATCGGCCGGCTCGCCGACGAGATCGAGGTCGAGGCGCGCGCCAAGCTCGCCGATCGTCTCGCCAGGATCGAGTATTCGCCCGCCAGCGTGATCCGCAAGCTCGCCTTCGACGACGAGATCTGGGTCGCCGGCCCGGTGCTGCGCGAGTCCGAGCGGCTCGATGACGCCGCGCTGGTCGAGAATGCCAGCACCAAGAGCCAGGCGCATCTGCTCGCCATCGCCGAGCGCAAGTCGCTGAGCCCCGAGGTGACCGACGTGCTGGCGCGGCGCGGCGACCGCGAGGTCGCCACCGCAGTGGCGCGCAACCACGGCGCCCAGTTCTCAGGCTCCGGCTTCCTGCACATGGTCAAGCGCGCCGAGAACGACTCCATCCTGGCGGAGCATCTCGGTCGTCGCCTCGACATCCCGCGCCATCTGTTCCAGCAACTGATCGCCAAGGCGTCGGACGATGTCGGCAAGCGGCTGGCGAGCGAGCGCCCGGAGCTGATGGGCGAGATCGAGAGCTCGGTCGCCAACATCGCCGGCGATCTGCAATCGAAGTTCGGACCCGGCTCGCGCAACTACTTCGTCGCCAAGCGCACCGTGACGATTCAGCATCGCCTCGGCAATCTGCAGGAGAGCACGATCGCCGGTTATGCGACGGCGCACAAGGTCGACGAGGTCACGATCGGCCTGTCGCTGCTGTCGGGCCTGCCTGTCGACGTCGTCGACCGCGCGCTGTTCGACCGCAACCGCGAGATGCTGCTGATGCTGGCCAAGGCGCTCGGTTTTTCGTGGGACACGATGATGGCGCTCGCTTTCCTCGGCGCCCGCGAGCACAAGATGACGGCCGGCGAGCTGGACGACCTGGAGCGCGACTACATCCGGCTTCAGACCCAGACGTCGCGCAGCGTGCTCGAATTCTACCAGACGCGAAAGAATGCCGGAAAATCCGGCGTCAAGCATGCGCCACGGGCCGTGGCGCATTGAGGCCCAAGCGAGAGAGGTGACCGCGGATGAATGGCATGGGACTTCATCTCCACAGCGGGCGAGGGCACGGTGGCCGCGACGCCGTGGACCGCGCCGCGGTCGATGCCGCCTGGCACGTTCTCGAAGCCGCCAATGAGCTCGGCGATGAGGCCACCGTCGCCGCCTGCCGCCGCATCATCGATGCGGGCCTCAATGGCGCGGGCGCTGACGAGGCCGATCTGCAGCGCGTGGCGAATTATTTCCGGTAGGTCTCGCCTCGGCCTTCCCTAAACGGCCGGACCCGCGCGGCCCCACGATCCGCGTAAGCAAGGCACGATCTCGCCTCGTCATTGCGAGCGCAGCGAAGCAATCCAGGGTGGTGAGCGGGACTCTGGATTGCTTCGCTGCGCTCGCAATGACGCGCCGAAATAGCTCTCCTCAAACGAACAGCTCGTAGCCGAGATAAAAGCGTGACGTAACGGCTACGTTGAGATTGGCTCACACCGCCGCAAGCTGCGGATCTGCTTTTCCAGCGCGCCTGGCCGTCTTGTGCTTCGCCGGCTCGAACAATGCGCTCGCCGCGATTCCCGCCGTATCGGCGACATCAGGATTGCGCGACACCATGGCGGCGACGATCGCGCCGTCGATCAGCAGCGCCAGCTGATGCGCAAAACTCTCCGGCTCCGCCGCGCCCATTTCGCGAGCCAGCTTTTCGATATGCGCCAGCACCACCTTCTTGTGGCGCAGCGCGATGGTGCGAAACTGCTTCTGGTCCTTGTCGTGCTCGCCGACCGCGTTGATGAAGGGGCAGCCGTAGAACCGCTCCTCGCTGAACCAGCTCTTCAGCGCCGGGAAGATGCGGGCGAGCTTGGTTTCGGCATCGCCGCCGCCGCTCTCCATCGCGCCGATGAACCATTCACGCCACTGCCTGCCTTCGCTTTCGAGCACGGCGGTGACGAGCGCGGTCTTCGATCCGAATAGTTTGTATAGCGTGGTCTTGGCCGTGCCGGCCTCGCTGATGATGGCGTCGATGCCGGTGGCGTTGATACCGTTCTTGCAGAACAGATGCGTCGCCGCGCCGAGCAGGCGGCCGCGCGCCGACTCGTCATCACCAGCGGCGATCGGTCGCGCGACCGCCTGCTTCTTGGCTGAGTGTTTGCCCGCGGCCGGCTTGATCTCTTTCTTGCCCATGCGCGCAAGCTTATGCGCTGTGCGCGTGAGTCAGCAAGGCCGCTGATGCGGATGAGGCAGCGCTGCGCTCAATTTCATCGCTGATGGCAGCACTCTGCATGGCGCTTGGGCAGGCGAGGGCGCGCCAGATCCCGCCATCTTCTTCTAAGCCGCGAGGATCATTCCGCCTTTTGATTTCCCTGGTCCCTGGCACGCTTCGTGCAGGAAACAGACCGTTCGGTATCCTCGATCCCAGGGAGAGAAAAGAGATGACCGCTGTGGTTCAGAAGACGGCGCTGACGGGCTGCCTTGCCCCTATCGACAAAGGCGGGCTCGAACAGCTCATCGCCAACGGCAAGGCCAACCCCAAGGTCATCAAGACCCTGAAGTGCAAGACCGTCGCGGAGGGCAAGTTTCGCCACGCCAACTACATCCGCAACCTTGCGCCCTACATCGTCGACGAGCCGCCGGGGCTGCTCGGCGACGACACCGCGCCGAATCCGTCGGAAGCCTCGCTCGCCGCGCTCGGCTCGTGCCTCGCGGTCGGCCTGCACGCCAACGCCGTGCATCGCGGCTGGATCGTCAACAAGCTCGAGCTGGAGCTCGAGGGCGATCTCAACATCACCGCGGTCTGGGGCACGGGCGACGTGTCCGAGAAGCCCGTCGGCTTCACCGACGTGCGCGTCAAGGTCGACATGGAATGCGAGGGCATCTCCAAGGACGAGGTCCAGGCGCTGATCGATCACGTCAAGAAGTGGTCGCCGGTCGCCAACACCTTCACGCGCCCGGTCAATCTCGAAGTCGGGATCTGATCTGACCACGCGCAGCGGAGGGCGTCATCATGGGTTCACTCGGACAGCATCTGGCGGTCGATGGGGCGGGCGTGATGCCCGTCGCGTCGACCGTGGAGGAGGTGGCGGCGATCGCGCGCAACGAGCTCGCGCCGCTGGCCTCTGGCATCGACGCCGGCACGGTGTACCCGGCTGACGTGCTCCGCCGCTTCGGCGAGGTTGGCGCTTGGAGCAGCCATGTGCCGGAAGATGGCGCAGCCGATCTCAACTGCGCCATCGGCTCCATCGCGGCGATCGGCGAGGTCTGCGGCGCCTCCGCCTTCATGGCGTGGTGCCAGAACACGCTGGTCTGGTACATCGCCAATTCGAGCAATGCGGCGCTGAAGGATCGTCTGCTCGACGATGCCGCCAGCGGCAAGCTGCTCGGCGGCACCGGGCTCTCGAATCCGATGAAGAGCTTCTTCGGCATCGAGAAGCTCAAGCTGAAGGGGCGGAAGGTCGAGGGCGGCTATGTCGTGCGCGGCGCGCTGCCCTGGGTCTCCAACCTCGGGCCGGACCACATGTTCGGCACGATCTTCGAACGCGAGGATGCGCCCGGCGAGATCGTGATGTTCGTGGCCGACTGCGCTGATCCGGCGGTCACCTTGCAGCCGTGCCAGCCGTTCCTCGCCATGGACGGCACCGGCACCTACGGCATCCAGTTTCGCGATTTGTTCGTGCCGGATGATCTGATCCTCGCCGATCCAGCAGGGCCGTTCGTCAAGAAGATCCGCGCCGGCTTCATCCTGCTGCAGGCCGGCATGGCGCTCGGCCTGATCAAGGACTGCATCAAGATCATGCAGGAGGTCGAGGCGCCGCTCGGCCACGTCAACCGCTATCTGCCGCAACAGCCGGTCGACTTCAGCGCGCTCGCCGACGAACTCGCCAGGGAGACCGCTGCACTCGCCAGTGATCCCTACAACACCGACGAGACCTACTGGCGCAAGGTGGTCGCGCTGCGCCTGCGGGCGGGCGAGGCCAGCGTCGCCGCCGCTCACGCCGCGATGCTCCATTGCGGGGCGCGCGGCTACATCAAGGGCAATCGCGCCGAACGTCGCCTGCGCGAGGCCTATTTCGTCGCGATCGTCACCCCCGCGACCAAGCAGCTCCGCAAGATGCTCGCCGACGGCTGACGCCGGCGAGAACGGCAAACAACGAAGTTTAGACCAGGAGAGGCCTGCCATGACGGACGTACTGATTACTGCCGGCGAACTCGCTGACTTCATCAAGACAGAGCCGTGTGTCGTCATCGACACCCGTAATCCCGATGCCTACGCTGCGGGCCATCTTCCCGGCGCCGTCAACGTCCATGAGATCTTCACCTATCTCGCGACGTCGACCCCGGAGGGTATCGAGGAGCTGAAGACCAAGTTCGCCGACGCGTTCGGCGCCGCCGGCCTGTCGGGCGCGGAGACCGCCGTGGTCTACGAGCAGTCGATGAACTCCGGCTTCGGCCAGTCGTGCCGCGGCTACTTCCTGCTCACCATGCTCGGCTATCCCAAGGTCAAGGTGCTGCACGGCGGCTATGACGCCTGGGCCGCGGCCGGCCTTCCGGTCACCACCGATGTGCCGTCGCCGGCCAAGGCTTCGTTCAAGATCGTGCCGGAGGCGGGCAGCATCCTGATCGATGCGAAAGCCATGCTCGCTGCCGTCGGCAATCCGGCGATCGCGATCCTCGACGTCCGCGACGTCGACGAGTGGATCGGCGATTCCTCCTCGCCCTACGGCAAGGACTTCTGTCCGCGCAAGGGCCGCATCCCCGGCGCCGTCTGGCTCGAATGGTACCGGATGATGAAGCCGACCGGCGAAGGCCCGCGCTTCAAGTCGAAGGACGAGATCCTCGCCGAATGCGCCACCGTCGGCATCACCCAGGACACGCCGGTCTATCTCTACTGCTTCAAGGGCGCGCGCGCGTCGAACACGTTCCTGGCGCTGAAGAACGCCGGCGTGAAGGATGTGCGGATGTATTTCGGCTCGTGGAACGAGTGGTCGCGCGATCCATCCCTGCCGATCGAAGAAGGTCTGCCGATGCCGGCTCTGACCAGCAAAGCGGCATAGAAGCTGCATGAGATGCACGTCCGGCCGCTGAAAAACGCGGCCGGATGAGCAGTTTGAAGGCGCTGATAGCGCAGGTGTGACAAAGGGGCGCAGCACATGTCGATTTTCGATGATCCGTTCGATGCCGAGTCCGGGGTGAATGCCGGTTGTATCTGCGGCGAGCATCGCAGCCCGGCCGAGCATGAGCACGCCATGGCGCTGCGCTGCGAGCCGGTCGTCGACAGCGACGAGAAGCGCTACGAGAACGTCGTCGCGTCCGCCGTGCTGCGCGCCGTGTTCCCGGAAGTGACCACGCGCCGCGCGTTCCTGAAGACGGTCGGCGCCGCCACGGCGCTTGCGGCTGTTTCTCAGTTCTTCCCACTGAAGACCGCGACCGAAGCGTTCGCGCAGGCCGGCACGCCCGAGAAGAAGGATCTCAAGGTCGGCTTCATCCCGATCACCTGCGCGACGCCGATCATCATGGCCGCGCCGCTCGGCTTCTATGGCAAGGCTGGCCTGAACGTCGAGGTGGTCAAGACCGCCGGCTGGGCCGTGATCCGCGACAAGACCATCAACAAGGAATACGACGCCGCGCACATGCTGGCGCCGATGCCGATCGCGATCTCGCTAGGGCTCGGCGCGCAACCGATCCCGTTCACCGTGCCCGCGATCGAGAACATCAACGGGCAGGGCATCGTGCTGTCGATGAAGCACAAGGACAAGCGCGACCCGAAGGACTGGAAGGGACTGAAATTCGCGATTCCGTTCGACTATTCGATGCATAATTACCTGCTGCGCTACTATCTCGCGGAGCACGGCATCGATCCCGATACCGACGTGCAGCTTCGCTCGGTGCCGCCGCCGGAAATGGTCGCCAATCTCCGGGCCGACAACATCGACGGCTTCCTCGCCCCCGACAACATCTGCCAGCGCGCGATCTATGACGGCGTCGGCTTCCTGCACCTCCTCTCGAAGGAGATCTGGGACGGCCATCCCTGCTGCAGCTTCGCCGCCAGCCGCGAGTTCATCACGACGGCGCCGAACAGCTTTGCCGCGCTGACCCGTGCCATCGTCGATGCCACCGCCTATGCGTCCAAGGCCGAGAACCGCAAGCAGATCGCGGAGGCGATTGCGCCGGCCAACTACATCAACGCGCCGGTGACCGTGCTGGAGCAGGTGCTGACCGGCACCTATGCCGACGGTATCGGTGGCGTGAAGACCGACCCGAAGCGCGTCGATTTCGATCCGTTCCCGTGGCAGTCCTTCGCGGTGTGGATGCTGACCCAGATGAAGCGCTGGGGCCAGATCAAGGGCGATGTCGACTACAAGGCGGTCGCCGAGCAGATCTATCTCGCCACCGACACCCGCAAGGTCATGACCGAGATGGGGCTGACGCCGCCGAAGGATTCCTACAAGTCGTTCTCGGTGATGGGCAAGAGCTTCGATCCGACCAAGCCGGACGACTATGTCGCGAGCTTCAAGATCAAGAAGGCGTCGTGATGGGAGCAGCGCTGTCGGCCTCGCCAATGGTGTCGTCCCGGCGAACGCCGGGACCCATACGCCGTGACCTGTCGTGGGGCAGGGCTGGTGGAGAATATCTTATCCATCCATCGGATTCGGTGGTTATGGATCCCGGCGTTCGCCGGGATGACGGCGGCAGGTGGGGCTGCTGATGACCACCTCACTCCGGCTGCGCGCCGCCGTCGTCTCGATCGTCCTTCTCGCCGTGTTCCTCGGCGCCTGGCATCTTGCCACGCGCAGCACCGGCACGGCCGCCAACATGAGCCCGGAATACGCCAAGCTGATGGGCATGACCGCCACCCAAGGCAAGTCCGCCATGCCCGGGCCGCTCGATGTCGGCGCCAAGCTGTGGGAGCATTTGAAGCGGCCGTTCTACGACAACGGCCCCAACGACAAGGGTCTCGGCATCCAGCTCGCCTACTCGATCGGGCGTGTCATGCTGGGCTATCTGATCGCGGTCGCCATCGCGATTCCGCTCGGCTTCCTGATCGGCATGTCGCCCTTGATGAGCAAGGCACTGGATCCGTTCATCCAGATCCTCAAGCCGATCTCGCCGCTCGCCTGGATGCCGCTGGCGCTCTACACCATCAAGGATTCCAGCCTGTCGGCGATCTTCGTGATCTTCATCTGCTCGGTTTGGCCGATGCTGATCAACACCGCCTTTGGTGTGGCGAGTGTGCGGAAGGAGTGGATCAACGTCGCGCGAACGCTCGAAGTCGGGAATTTGCGCCGCGCCTTCACCGTGATCCTGCCGGCGGCGGCGCCGACGATCCTGACGGGCATGCGGATCTCGATCGGCATTGCCTGGCTCGTGATCGTCGCGGCCGAGATGCTCGTCGGCGGCACCGGCATCGGCTACTTCGTCTGGAACGAGTGGAACAACCTGTCGATCACCAATGTGATCATCGCGATCCTGCTGATCGGCGTCGTCGGCATGGTGCTGGACCAGCTCCTCGCCCGCGTCTCGCGGCTCGTGACGTTTCCGGAGTAGGGCGCATGATCGGGCAAGCTGCTGCAACGGGCGCGACTCTGTTCCCCTCCCCCTTGCGGGGAGGGGTTAGGGGTGGGGGTGCCACAAGCGAGAGTCTTTGTGGAGGACCCCCCTCCCTGACCCTCCCCCACAAGGGGGGAGGGAACGGAGAGACCGCGTCATGAGCGACAAATTCATCTCGATCGAGGGCATTGCCAAGCGCTATGACGGCGCGCGGAGCACGACGATCTTCGAGAACCTCTGGCTCGGCATGACCAGGGGCGAGTTCGTCTGCGTGATCGGGCATTCCGGTTGCGGCAAGACCACGGTGCTCAACATCCTGGCCGGGCTCGATGCGCCGAGCGAGGGCGTGGTCGTCGTCGACGGCCAGGCCATCGAAGGGCCGAGCCTCGACCGTGCCGTGATCTTCCAGAGCCATGCGCTGCTGCCGTGGCGGACGGTGCTCGGCAACGTCGCTTATGCGGTCTCGTCGAAATGGCGCAAATGGGATCGCGCCAAGGTCAAGGCGCATGCGCTGAAATATATCGAGCTCGTCGGTCTCGCCGGCTCCGAGCACAAGCGTCCCTCGGAGCTGTCCGGCGGCATGAAGCAGCGCGTCGGCATCGCGCGGGCGCTGTCGATCACGCCGAAGATCATGCTGATGGACGAGCCGTTCTCGGCGCTCGATGCGCTGACGCGCGGCACCTTGCAGGACGAGGTCCGGCGCATCTGCGTCGAGACCGGGCAGACCGTGTTCATGATCACCCACGACGTCGACGAGGCGATCTACCTCGCCGACAAGATCGTGCTGATGACCAATGGCCCCGGTGCGGTGCTGGCCGAGATCGTCGAGAACCCACTGCCCAAGGACCGGCTGCGCGGCGATCTGCACCGCCATCCGCTGTACTATTCGCTGCGCAACCACATCATCGATTTCCTGGTCAGCCGCAGCAAGACCTTCACCGCGGAGACGCCGGACCATGATCCGCGCAAGGTGCCGGTGGTGAAGATCGGCCGCACCGAGCCGACGATCGTCGCGTCCAAGCCGGCCGACACCGACGCGCCGCAGGCGGCGGCGCGCTGACGCTCAGAAGAAACCCTCAACGAAGGCCCATCAAGGGAGACCAAGCATGAAGCGATCCGACCTCACCGAGAAGCTGCTCGACATCAAGCGCGAGAAGGGCTGGAGCTGGAAATACATCTGCGAGAAGATCGGCGGCTATTCCGAGGTGCTGATCGTCGGCGCCATTCTCGGCCAGATGAAGCTGACCAAGCCGCAGGCCGCCAATGCCGGCGAGCTATTCGGGCTGTCGAAGTCGGAGATCTCGATGCTGAACGAGACGCCGATGCGCGGCGAGGGTGTGCAGATGCCGCCGACCGATCCGTTGATCTACCGCTTCTACGAACTGGTGATGATCAACGGCCCGGCCTGGAAGGAGCTGATCCAGGAGGAGTTCGGCGACGGCATCATGTCGGCGATCGATTTCGACATGGTGATGGAGCGCCTGCCCAATCCGAAGGGGGACCGCGTCAAGATCTCGATGTCGGGCAAGTTCCTGCCGTACAAATATTACGGTGCGAGCGGCAACGTGCCGGAGTATGGATTTAAAGAAGAATAGGTGAGCAGGGAGTGGCGAGTAGCGAATAGGAAAGGATTCCCTACTCGCTATTCGCCCACTCGCTATCCGCTCGTTACTGTCCGGCCTTGATCTGCGCCACCGCGGTGGCCAGCAGTTCGCTCATCTTGGACCGGATCTCGGCCTCGGTGACGCCCTTGGCCGAGAGATCGCCCAGCACCTTGCGCACGACATCAGCGTCGCCGGCTTCCTCGAAGTCGGCCGCAATGACGTCCTTGGCATAGGCGTCGGCGTCAGCGCCGGACTTGCCGAGCTTTTCGGCCGCCCACAGGCCGAGGAGCTTGTTGCGGCGGGCTTCCGCCTTGAATTTCAATTCCTCGTCATGAGCGAACTGCTTCTCGAACGCGTCCTCGCGCTTGTCGAACGTGGTCATAGCCGGAACTTCCAGTGTTGCCGAAAAGGGTTAACCGCGCAGGCGGTTGCGGGGCGGTGGCCGCATGCCTAAATAATTGGAACACAACGCCAATACAACGGGCACGAGGCCGCAGGAAGGCCGGTAAAACTGAGGTCCGGGAGTCCGGATCGATTGTGCTCGGGACCCCAATGGGATAGGTTCAATTCGGCCCGGTTCTTGTTCTGTTTCCGTCCGATCCGGGCCTCGCGGCAGCTCCGTCGTGGTCCTGTCCAAAATCATCCGGAGCCCACCAATTTCATGGATTTCAACAAAACACGGTACATCCCAATGAGCCGTCGGCGTCGCATTTATGAAGGCAAGGCCAAGGTCCTGTACGAAGGTCCCGAGCCGGGCACCCTGATCCAGCACTTCAAGGACGACGCCACCGCCTTCAATGCCAAGAAGCACCAGGTGATCGAAGGCAAGGGCGTCCTCAACAACCGCATCTCGGAGTACCTGTTTCAGCACCTCAACGACATCGGGGTGCCGACCCACTTCATCCGCCGCCTGAACATGCGCGAGCAGCTGATTCGCGAGGTCGAGATCGTCCCGCTCGAGGTCGTGGTGCGCAACGTGGCGGCGGGCTCGCTGTCGCAGCGCCTCGGCATCGAGGAAGGCACCCAGCTGCCGCGTTCGATCATCGAATTCTATTACAAGAACGACCAGCTCAACGACCCCATGGTGTCGGAGGAGCACATCACGGCGTTCGGCTGGGCCACCCCCCAGGAGATCGACGACATCATGGCGCTCGCCATCCGCGTCAACGACTTCCTGACCGGTCTCTTCCTCGGCATCGGCATCCGCCTCGTCGACTTCAAGATGGAATGCGGCCGGCTGTTCGAGAACGAGATGATGCGGATCATCGTCGCCGACGAGATTTCCCCCGATTCGTGCCGGCTGTGGGACATCAAGTCGAACGAGAAGCTCGACAAGGACCGCTTCCGTCGTGATCTTGGCGGCCTTCTGGAGGCCTATACCGAGGTCGCCAAGCGGCTCGGCATCCTCATCGAGAACGAGCGCCCAGCGGGCTCCGGCCCGGTCCTGGTCAAGAGCTAAAGGGAATCAAGACGTGAAAGCGCGTGTCACGGTGACACTGAAAACCGGCATCCTCGATCCCCAGGGCAAGGCGATCGAGGGCGCCCTCAAATCGCTCGGCGTCGACGGTGTCGCCAGCGTGCGCCAGGGCAAGGTGTTCGACATCGAGCTCGCCGGCGTCGACAAGGCCCAGGCGGAGGCGGCCCTGAAGGCCGCCGCCGACAAGCTGCTCGCCAACACGGTGATCGAGAATTATGCCATCGAGATGAAGGGCTGACGGGGCTTGGCCATGGCTGAGGTGACGAACGAGCTGATCTTCGGGATTCTCAAGCAAATCCAACAGCGGCTTGATCGCGCGGATCATCGGTTCGACGAGATGCGAGCCGATCTGACTGCTCTCCGGTCTTACCAATTGTCGATGATGCAGGATCTCCAAAACGCATATGCGGTACTCGGTCGCCTCGACGAAAGGTTTGACCGTATGGAGCGACGCCTCGAACTCAGTGAAGCTCCTTCGCTATGAAATCCGCCATACTCGTCTTCCCCGGCATCAACCGCGAACGCGACATGGCGCGGGCGCTGCGCATGATCTCCGGCCATGAGCCGGCGATGGTCTGGCACGCCGAGACGTCGCTGCCGAAGGGGACCGATCTCGTCGTCGTCCCCGGCGGCTTCTCCTATGGCGATTACCTGCGCTGTGGCGCCATCGCGGCGCGGGCGCCTGTCATGGACGCGGTGCGCGATCACGCCGCCAAGGGCGGCCTGGTGCTCGGCGTCTGCAACGGCTTCCAGATCCTGTGCGAATCCGGCCTGCTGCCGGGTGTGCTGATGCGCAACGACCGGCTGAAGTTCATCTGCAAGGACGTGCATCTGCGCGTCGAGCGCTCGGATTCGCCGTTCACCCGCGGCTACAATGCCGGCCAGGTCATCCGCGTGCCGGTCGCCCATGGCGAGGGCAACTACGCGGCCGACGAGGAAACGTTGAAGCGGCTCAATGGCGACGGGCGCGTGCTCTATCGCTACTGCTCGGCCGATGGCGAGGTCGGCGACCTCAGCAACATCAACGGCGCGGCGCATTCCATCGCCGGGATCGTCAACGAGAACGGGAATGTGCTCGGCATGATGCCGCATCCCGAGAATCACGTCGAGGACATCATGGGCTGCACCGACGGCCGCGGCCTGTTCGCCGGCCTCGTCGCCCATCTCGACCGGGCGGCCTGATCCGTTCATCGAATTCGTTCCGCAGTTTTTTCTGCAGCCGTCCGGCAACGCCGGGCGGCTGTTTGCGTTGTCCGCCCGCGACTGGGGCAGGGAACCAAGGAGGTTCTCACATGACGACGAAACACTGGCTGGGAACGGCCGCGATCATCCTGGCAATCGGCACGGCATCAGGTGCTGCATCGGCGCAGGGCGACATGAAGCGCGAGGGCGGCGCAGCGGCCCCGACGGCGCGCGAGGCGACACGGCCCGCAGCCGAGGCCAAGGGAGAGGTGAAGGGCGGCGCCGCGGCGGCGGAGCGCGCCGGGTCCGAGGCAAAGCAGAGCGCGCAGGAGCAGCGCCGTAGCGAGCCCGCAGCCGGTGGGCGCGAGCAGGCGCAGGAGCGCGCGGCTGAGCGGCCGGCGCATGACGCCAAGCAGAGCGCCGAGAGCAAGGGCGGTGCGGCCGCCGAGCGCGGCCGTGATGCCAAGGAGAGCGCCGAGACGAAGTCGCCGACCGACAGCAAACAGGCCGACAAGCAGTCGGACAGCAAGGCCAAGGCCGAGTCGAGCAAGGCCGAGTCAAATAAGGCCGAGTCCAAGCAGGAGCAGGACCGTGCCGCCGAGTCCAAGTCGGGCGCGACGGATCGCAAGTCCAACCGCGAGGCCGATCGCAATGATCGCAACGGCCCTGACAAGGACAAGACCAAGCAGAGCCAGGACGAGCGCAAGACCGGCACCTCCGACAAGGCGGCTGACAAGGCTGGCGACAAGGACAACGATCGCACCAAGCAGGCCAACCAGCCGACCGCTACGGACAGCAAGAACTCGACCGCGCAGCAGAACCCGCAGACCACGCCGGCCGGCACCAGTCAGCAGACCGGTCAGGCCAACACCCAGACCCAGCCGAACGGCACCCGCACCAATGCGCAGGTTCAGGTCAACGAGCAGCAGAAGACCCGCGTGGTCGATCAGCTCAAGCGCGATCGCGACTTCGACCGCGCGCGTACCGACATCAACATCAATGTCAGCATCGGCGAGCGCCTGCCGGAGCGCGTGCGTCCGCGTCCGCTGCCGTCGGATATCGTGACCATCGTGCCGGAATATCGCGGCTACGAGTACACGATCGTGCGTGACGAGATCGCCATCGTCGATCCGCGCAGCCGCGAGATCGTCGACGTCATCCCGCAGAACGGCATGCGTGCCGATCGCGGTTACGACCGCGGCGGTTACGGCGTGAGCTCGACCCGGATCGTGCTGTCGGACGATCAGCGCCAGATCCTGCGCCGCGCCGCGACCGAGACGGGCACCGTGGGCTCGACGACCTCGTCCTCGTCAACCTCGTCCGGCTCGAGCTGCCTGAGCCTGCGTCGCGTACCCGAAGAGCTGGCGCGCGCCAATCCAGAGCTTGCCAACTACCAGTATCTCGCGATCGGCGAGCAGGTGGTTCTAATCGATCCGCGCGACCAGAAGGTGGTGCAGGTCATCGACCAGCAGCAGTAAGGCCGCAGCCATCGGTTTGGCGAAGCGAGGGCGGGAGCGTGGCACGCTTCCGCCCTTTGCGTGTGTGCGCCCAGGATCAGCAGTGCGCAGGCCGAACGTGACGGTGCCCTCGCTTGAACCCGCCGTGGCGTGATTGCGTCAAACGCCCATGGGCAGTCCTGCTGCAACAGCGCAGGATTGTCGGGCCCATCGGAGCGCGCTATCAACGAAGCGTGTACCGTTGCGGCTGTGGGACTGGGGGATTTGCCGTGCCTATCGCGCTTGTCGTTCTGCTGCTCGACATCTCGCTGATCTATCATGCGTCGCGGACCGGACGCCTGCAGCCCTGGGCCTTCATTATCCTGATGGTGCCGATGATCGGCGCGCTCGCCTACATCGTGGTCGAGCTGGTGCCTGAATGGCTCGGCAGCCACGACGTCCAGAAGGCGCGCAAGCGCGTCGCCAATAAGCTCGATCCCGAGAAGTACTATCGCGAGTTGTCGGACCGCGTTGGGATCACCGACACGATCGCCAACCGCGCCGCGCTCGCTGAGGAATGCGTCGTCATCGGTCGTTATGACGAGGCCGAGCGGCACTACGACCATATCCTCAGCCTGCCGATGGGCCATGAGCCGGTCTTCGCGCTCGGCAAGGCCAAGGCGCAGTTCGCGCGGCGGCGCCCCGCGGACGCGCTAGCCACGCTCGACGAGTTGCAGAAGACGTGGCCGGACTACAACTCCACCGAGGCGCATCTGCTGTATGCGCGGGCGCTCCAGGATGCCGGCCGGACCGATGAGGCGCTCGAGGAATACCAGGCGCTCCTGGACTACGCGCCCAGCAGCGAGGTGAAGGCGCGCTACGGATCGCTGCTCAAATCAGTCGGTCGCGTCGACGAGGCCAAGGTCGTGTTCACCGAGCTCCTGATCCAGATGAAGCGCTCGCCGCGCCACGTCCGGAAAGCGCAGGCCGAGTGGATCGCCGTCGCCGAGAAGCAGATCGCTGGGTAGGCTGGAGAGGCGGCGACCCTCGCTCTCTCCACACGTCATTCCGGGGCGCGCGTAGCGCGAGCCCGGAATCCATACTCACGAACGGGTATGTGTCGCGAGCTGCGCGCGGCGACGATCTTCGTCCCGGCCACCGATTGGGGGTATGGATTCCGGGCTCATTCGCGCTGCTTCAAAATGGCTTTGCCATTTTGCGCGCGAATGCCCCGGAATGACGGTGAGAGTTGAACATGATCGCTCTTGACCCGCGCTACGGCGAGCTCGCGGTCTCCGGCGTCCGCCGCTTCACCCGCTTGATCGTCCCGGAAAACGAGAACAGCGGCTTCGGGCCCGAATGCAGCATGCCGCGCAGGAAGATCAGCGAGGCGCCGGCGCGGGTGACCTCGCCGGTGGCTTCGATCAATTCGCCCTCGCGCGCGGCATCGAGGAATTCTGACGAGAAAGACACCGTCACGCCCGGGCCCTGCAGGATCGGGGCTGCGAAGGCGAACAGGCAGTAGTCGGCGAAGGTCATCAGGCAGCCGCCATGGACGTTGCCGGCGCCGTTGAGGTGCTTTTTCTCGACCCGGAAGGCGCAGCGGATCGAACCGTGCTCCTCCATCCGGTGCCAGAACGGGCCGGTGTGGGATTCGTAGCTGTCGCGCATCCAGGTGCGCCAGCCGGCGAACTCTCCATCGGTGGCGATGTGGATGCCGGGGCGGTTCTCGAAGGCGGAACGGGACAGATCGTGCACGTGACGGGGCCTTTAACTGTTGATTGACCGTCTTAAATCCGATCAATCGCTAATCTGCAAATATCCCGCCACACGGTCCGGGCCAAAGCTCTGGACAGGGCGGGAGAGGGCCGTAAAAGGCCTTTTCGCATCAGGCCCGGCTTTCTATGAAGCAGGGTTTAAGGGACCAGCGGCCCACGGGGCAAAGGCATTTCTCCATGCGCAATGAACCGCAGATCACCCCCGAGCTCGTCGCCGCCCACGGCCTGAAGCCCGACGAATATGAGCGCATCCTGAAGCTGATCGGCCGCGAGCCGACCTTCACCGAGCTCGGCATCTTCTCGGCGATGTGGAACGAGCATTGCTCGTACAAATCGTCGCGCATCCATCTCAAGGGTCTGCCCACCAAGGCGCCCTGGGTGATCCAGGGCCCGGGCGAGAACGCCGGCGTCATCGACATCGGGGATGGCCAGGCCGTCGTGTTCAAGATGGAGAGCCACAACCACCCGAGCTATATCGAGCCGTACCAGGGTGCCACCACGGGTGTGGGCGGCATCCTTCGCGACGTCTTCACCATGGGCGCTCGCCCGATCGCCTGCCTGAATGCGCTGTCGTTCGGCGCCCCGGAGCATCCCAAGACCAGGCATCTCGTGTCCGGCGTCGTCGCCGGCATCGGCGGCTATGGCAACTCGTTCGGCGTGCCCACGGTGGGCGGCCAGACCCGCTTCCACACCCGCTATGATGGCAACATCCTGGTCAACGCCATGGCGGTCGGCCTCGCCGACGCCGACAAGATCTTCTATGCGGCGGCCTCCGGCGTGAACATGCCGATCGTCTATCTCGGCTCCAAAACGGGGCGCGACGGCATCCACGGCGCCTCGATGGCCTCGGCCGAGTTCGACGATTCCTCCGAGGAGAAGCGCCCGACGGTGCAGGTCGGCGATCCCTTCGCCGAGAAGCTGCTGCTGGAGGCGTGCCTGGAGATCATGGCCGCCGATTGCGTGATCGCGATCCAGGACATGGGCGCGGCGGGCCTGACCTGCTCGGCGGTCGAGATGGGCGCCAAGGGCGACCTCGGCGTCGATCTCGACCTGGACTCGGTGCCGACCCGCGAGACCGGCATGAGCGCCTACGAGATGATGCTCTCGGAAAGCCAGGAGCGCATGCTCATGGTGCTCAAGCCCGAGAAGGAAAAGGAAGCCGAGGCGATCTTCCGCAAATGGGGCCTCGATTTCGCTGTGGTCGGCTACACCACGCCGAGCAAGCGCTTTGTGGTGAAGCATGGCGGCGACGTCATGGCCGATCTGCCGATCAAGGAGCTCGGCGACGAGGCGCCGCTCTATGACCGTCCGCATGTCGCATCGCCCGCGCTGCCGGTGATCCACGCCCGCGAGGTCAAAGCGCCGATGGACGTGATTCCGGCGCTGGAGAAGCTGATCGCGACGCCCGATTTGTGCTCCAAGCGCTGGATCTGGGAGCAGTACGACCACGTCATTCTCGGCAACACCGTGCAGCGCCCCGGCGGCGATGCCGCCGTGGTGCGCGTGCAGGACGGGCCGAAGGGCCTCGCGCTCACCGTCGACGTCACGCCGCGCTATTGCGAGGCGGACCCGTTCGAGGGCGGCAAGCAGGCGGTGGCGGAAGCCTGGCGCAACATCACCGCCGTCGGCGGCCGGCCGCTCGCCATCACCGACAATCTCAACTTCGGCAATCCGGAGCGGCCCGAGATCATGGGCCAGTTCGTCGGCTGCCTGAAGGGCATCTCGGAGGCCTGCCGCGCGCTCGACTTCCCGGTCGTGTCCGGCAACGTCTCGCTCTACAACGAGACCAACGGCCGGGCGATCCTGCCGACGCCTTCGATCGGCGGCGTCGGCCTGCTCGACGATTTCACCAAGTCGGCCAGCATTGCCTTCAAGGCCGAGGGCGAGGCGATCCTGCTGGTCGGCGACACCCACGGCTGGCTGGGCCAGTCGGTCTATCTGCGCGACGTTTGCGGTCGCGAGGAGGGCGCTCCGCCGCCGGTCGATCTCGCCGCCGAAAAGCGCATCGGCGACGTCGTGCGCGGCATGATCCATGCGGGCACGGCGACGGCGGCACATGACCTGTCCGACGGCGGTCTGCTGGTCGCGCTGGCAGAGATGGCGATGGCCTCCGGCATCGGCGCGCGGCTGCTGGCCGCGCCGGCCTCGATTGTGCCGCACGCCTATTGGTTCGGCGAAGATCAGGCGCGCTACCTGGTGACGGTGCCGGAGACCGAGGCTGGTCGCGTCCTCGCCAAGATGCGCGGCGCCAACGTGCCGTGCACCCGCATCGGCACGACCGGCGGCACGGCGCTGGCGATTGCCGGTGAGGCGTCGGTCGAAGTCGCCGCGCTCAAGACCCGGTTCGAAAGCTGGCTGCCAGGCTACATGGGCGGCACCGCTGCCTAAACCTCCATTGTCGTCCCGGACAAGCTACGGCGGCGCATCGCGCCGTGTAGCGCTGATCCGGGACCTATACTCCGTGCACGGAGTAGTCGGCGGGCCCGCGTCAGGCAACAAGGTCCTGTGGTTATTGGTCCCTCCGCTCGCAATGACGGAGGAGTCGGACGTGTCTTACAATACGTTCTTCGCCCCCGGAATCTGCCTGAGCACCCAGGTCGCGCCCCAGCTCAGCAGCACGCTGCCGACAAACGCGATCGTTGCCTTGGCGATCGCCGGCCCATTGAGGTCGAACAGCCAGTACTGCAGCCACAGCACGATCGGATAGTGCACCAGGAACATGCCGTAGGCATCGGCCTGCAGGCGATCGAGTACGGAGAATTCCGAGCGGCGGTGGTTCAGGAAGTAGGACAGGATCGCGAACAGGATCGCGGCGCTGAAGATCACGAAGAACACGCCATAGGCCGCCTCGTACCAGTGCGGCAGCACCGGCGGATTGTCCAGCACCTGGCGCTTGATCGTGATCAGCACCCACAGCAAGGCATAAGGCACCACGGTGACCACGATCCAGGCGCCGAGCCCGCGTTGCGACATCTGTCCTTCCGCGGCCAGCAGGCCACGCTCGAAATTGGCCGAGCCGATGCCGGCGCCGATGTAGAAATAGGCGGCGTAGAGCAGCACGCGGCTGGCCTGGACCGAGAAGGGCCCCGCCTCGAACCAGTGGGTCGGCCCGAAATACAGCCGCGAGGGGATGTAGAGCACGCCGGTGATCAGCAGGAAAATGAAGAAGAAATCGCGCGGATGTTCGAAGGCGCGCTGCGACAGCCGGTTGATCGGCTCGAGCAGGCGCGGCGAGACGCGATACAGCAGGGCCGCCGAGGTATCGAACGCGAGCAGCACCCAGATGAACCAGATCGGACCGCTCGGCCAGGGGCCGACGGTGACGGTCTTCCACCAGAAGGCCGAGAAGGTCGCATCGGGATTGGCGCGCAGTTCGATCGCATAATAGGCGAGCGGAATGAGTGTCAGCGCAGCGACGACGAAGGGCAGGCCGAGCCGAAGCAGCCGGTCGCGCAGGAATTGCAACGTCGTCTTGTGGGCGAGGCCGGACCACACGAACAGGCCCGACAGGAAGAAGAACATGGCCATGAAGAAGCTGTCGGTGGCCAGCACGATACAGTCGAAGCCGAGGAAGGAGGTCGGGTCGGTGTGCCCGAAATAGGTGTAGGGAATCACGGCATGATGCAGCAGCACGATCAGCGTGAGAAAGGTGCGCGCATGATCGAGCGCAGCATTGCGTGCCCGCGCCTTCGGGCGAGCCTGCAGTTCGACCTTGGCGGCCGCCGCCGATTGTGTAACCGATGTGACCATATGCCCCCCAGCGCCGCTGCTGTTGCCGTGCTCTTGCCGCCGCCCCTGTGAGGCCGGCACCCCCAACTCGGGCGCATGCAAACCTCGATCCAGGACGCGCGAGCTGAAATGAATGCGCTCGTGTGACTTTGGCGCCATCGTCCGCCGCAGCCTTCGCTGCAACTCAGCGGATGACGTTGCCCGAATACCAGATGTTGTCCTCGACGCTGCAAATCAGCAAGCGCTGCGGCCCGCAAGCGGGTTTCGCACACACTCGGCAAAAATCTGCAGCCATCTTCACTACGAATCGCAGCAACTCAAGTTACGCGGAGGGGCGCGGGGAGTTGCGGAATTTCACGGCGGCGGCGCGGTGGCTCAAGGAACCGGTTCCGGATCGCGTGGTTAGTGAGCCGACGCGCCTGCGCGGCGCTGTACCGGAGGACTATACCGTGACTCTTCTGAAATGGGCGCTGCTGTTTTTCCTGATCTCCGTGGTTGCCGGTATTCTCGGCTTCACCGGGATCTCGGCCGCCTCCGCCGACATCGCGCGGATCCTGTTCTACATCTTCCTGGTGATCTTCCTCGTGCTTCTGATTCTCGGGCTGACGATCTTCAGGGTGTAGCGGGGCAAACTTTCATCAGAGCCAAACGATCGCCGCGGGGGCAGCCTGCGCCAGCCCCGCGGTGGTCTCCAGCCTCAATCCGCGATTTCCTCGATCCTGACCTTGTCTGAATAGAACGCCAGGTGGCCTGCAATCTCGGTCATCGCCGGAAAAGGCACTTCGTAGCTCCAGATCGCATTGTCCAGCGTCTTGCCGTTCGCCTTGATGCTGAAGTAGCTGGCGTCGCCTTTGTAGGGGCAATGGGTGACCCGCTCGGTCTTCTGCAGAGCGGCCATGTCGGCGTCCGCCCGCGGCACGTACTGGACGGCGGGATAGCTCGCTTCCTTCAGCGTCAGAGCGCGATTGGTATCCGCGATCACGACGCCGTCGGCGAGCACCCGCACGCGCCGGGGGTTCGCAGTAATGGTGATCGGATGATCCGGCCCTGGAAGCTTCATGTCCTGCCCTCGTGATCCCGCTTCCGGGGTGCGTCACCCGGTCCCGCTTTATCCCTGTTTCCCGGTATATAATGGTTCGAGGCGTGACCACGGAAGCAGTTCGCGCTAAATTCCGCCATCACGGTCGCGCGAGAACGCCTTGATTCGCAGCGTTCGACGGCGCACTGATGGAGGCAGTCATGGCGACCGGGGCCGCCGCGGTCCGTCGTCGAGAGAAGGAGATGCAGCGGGATGCCTATGGATGCCCACGATATCGAGCAGATGATCAAGGCCGCCATCCCCGACGCCCAGGTGACGATTCGCGATCTCGCCGGCGACGGCGACCACTATGCCGCCACCGTCATCTCCGAGGCCTTCCGCGGCAAGTCGCGGGTGCAGCAGCATCAGCTCGTGTATCAGTCGCTGCGCGGCCAGATGGGCGACGTGCTGCACGCTCTCGCCTTGCAGACCGGGGTGCCCGACCAGCGCTGACGACTGCGCCTCGCGATCGTCGCGCGTCGGGCATCACGCCTCGGCGACGAGCGCCTGGACCGAGAACATCGTCTCGGCATCAGTCCAGACCGTTTGCACCTTCCAACCCGAGCCGCGGGCCAGCGCGCCGAAGCGCTCGATGCTGTATTTGTAGCTGTTCTCGGTGTGGATGCTTTCGCCAGCGCGGAACGACACGGTGGTGCCGAGCAGCCGGACAGTCTGCGGCTTGCGCGCGACCAGATGCATCTCGATGCGGTGCTGCTCGCGGTTATAGATCGCCCGATGAACGAAGGCGGACAGGTCGAAATTGCCGCCGAGCTCGCGGTTGATTCGGAGCAGCAGGTTGAGGTTGAAGCGGGCGGTCACGCCGGCCGCATCGTTGTAGGCGGCATGCAGAACGCGCTCGTCCTTCTCGAGGTCGACGCCCACGATCATCAAGGCGCCGGCGCCCAGGATCTCCCGCGCCGAACGCAGGAAGCGGCAGGCTTCGTGGGGCTCGAAATTGCCGATCGTCGATCCCGGGAAGAAGCCGACCTTGGGCTTTCCTTCGATGGCGTCGGGCAGCTTGAAGGCGGTGGTGAAGTCGGCGACGACGGGATGGACCGCAAGGGTCGGGAAGTCGCGCCGCAGGCTGTCGGCCTGGGCGGTCAGGAAGTCACCGGAGATATCGACCGGCACGTAGGCCGCGAAACGGCAGTTGTCCAGGAGTAGGCGAACCTTGGTGGTCGCGCCGGCGCCGAACTCGATCAGCGCGGCATCTTCGGGAATGATCGCTGCGATCTCGGGGCCACGGTCTCTGAGAATACCGAGTTCGGTGCGGGTCGGGTAGTATTCCGGCAGCCGCGTGATCTGCTCGAACAGGTCGGAACCGGCCGCGTCGTAGAAGTATTTCGGCGACAGCTGCTTCGGCTGGCGGCTCAGGCCCTCGATCACATCGGACGCGAAAGCCGATGTCTTGGCGTCAGGCAAATGGGCATTGGCCAGGGCGTTGACGTGCACGTTCATGATACTCTCCTGGACGCGCACAGGCGCGACTGTCGGGCGTGGCTGGCGGCTCAGGCGTAATCGGCGAGCCGCAGCCCGGTGAATTGCCAGCGGTGGTGCGGATAGAAAAAGTTGCGATAGCTGACGCGGCTGTGGCCGTCCGGCGTCGCCAGCGACGAGCCGCGCAGCACCAGCTGATTGACCATGAACTTGCCGTTATACTCGCCGAGCGCGCCCTCGACCGGCCGATAGCCGGGGTAGGGGCTATAGGCGCTGCGGGTCCACTGCCAGACGATGCCAAAGGCGTCCTTCAACTGATCGCCGCGCGCCGCGACCTCCCACTCCATCTCGGTGGGCAGATGCTTTCCGGACCAGCGCGCGAAGGCGTCGGCCTCATAGTAGCTGACGTGGCAGACCGGCGCGTTCGGATCGACGGACTTCAAGCCGCCGAGCGTCATGATCTTCCATTCGCCTTCGACCTTGTACCAGTGCCCCGGCGCCTGCCAGCCGTCGCGGCTGGCGGCCGCGAAGCCGTCCATCAGCCACAGCGTCGCTGTCTGATAGCCGCCGTCTGCCATGAACGCCTGCCATTCGGCGTTCGTGACCAGATTGCGCGCGATCCTGACCGGTCCCACGAGCGCCCGATGCGTCGGCCGCTCATTGTCGAAATGATAGCCGTCGCCGGCGTGCCCGACGGTGTGGATGCCTTCGGCAAGGCTGATCCAATCCTCGCCCGCTTCAGCCGGCGCCGGAAAGCGCCACAAGGGGTCGTAGGCCGGAGCGGTCGGATTTTGGGCGAAGGCGTGGAGGATGTCGGTCAGCATCAGCTCCTGATGCTGCTGCTCATGGTTGAGCCCGACTTCGACCAGCGGGGCGACGGCCGCCAGGGTGGCGGCATCGGCGCGGCCCAGGAATTCGACCATGGCCGAATCGACATGCCGGCGATAGGCCGTGACATCGGCGGCCCCGGGACGGGTGATCAGGCCGCGCTCGCCCCGCGTGTGACGGGGGCCGGCACTGACGTAATAGGAATTGAACAGGAAGGCGTAATCCGGGTGGTAGGGCGTATAGCCCCGGCAGTGCTCACCCAGTACGAACTGTTCGAAAAACCAGGTGGTATGGGCGCGGTGCCATTTGGCGGGACTGGCATCCGGCATCGACTGGATGACCTGGTCCTCCGAGCTCAGCGGCGCCGCGCGTCGCTCGGTCTCGCCGCGAACCGACAGGTAAGCCTCGATCAGGCCTGCGGCCTGGGCCCCTGACCTCGGCGTCGGACGCACATCAGTGATGGGAAGCGGGGCCGGGGCGGACGCTGAACTGGTCACGAGGGTCTCCGTTTGCCGGAAGAGAACGATATTCGACGGAACAAGTTCCTCTGGGCAGTTCGTCCTAGATAGGGGCTTGGTTACGGGATGAAACCCTCGCGTCGGCTATAATATTGCTGTCATCAGGCTATGGCCGGACGGTGGAGCTGCGTTGCGGCGGCCCCCTGGCATTTTACTTTGGCTGAACAACGGTTTGCGCTACATATAGAGGCTGTGACGGTCGGCCGGGCACGACGGAGGTCGAACGGCGACCAGCGCGACACCGAGCCCCAGGCGTTCCTTGAGGCGCCCCAGAGGAAGCGAAGATGAGCATCGAGCAATTCATCGACAACGAAGTGAAGTCGAACGACGTCGTCCTGTTCATGAAGGGGACGCCGCAGTTTCCGCAATGTGGATTTTCCGGCCAGGTCGTGCAGATCCTCGATCATGTCGGCGTCGGCTATAAGGGCCTGAACGTCCTGGAGTCGGCTGAGCTGCGCAACGGCATCAAGACGTTCTCCAACTGGCCGACCATTCCGCAGCTCTATGTGAAGGGTGAGTTCGTCGGCGGCTGCGACATCGTGCGCGAGATGTTCCAGAGCGGCGAGCTGCAGCAGCTGTTCACCGACAAGGGCATCCCGGTCGGCACGGCAGCATCCGCCTGAGCTATCCGGTCCGCAGCATCGGCGCGACCCGGTTCGAGGTCGTCGTTGCCGACATCACCAAAATCGGCGTTGACGCGATCGTCAACGCCGCCAATTCGTCGTTGCTTGGTGGGGGCGGCGTCGACGGCGCCATCCACCGCGCCGCGGGGCCGGATCTGGTCATGGAATGCCGTATGCTCCATGGCTGCAAGACCGGCGAGGCCAAGATCACAAAAGGCTACCGGCTGCCGGCGCGCCATGTGATCCACACGGTCGGCCCGGTCTGGCAGGGCGGCGAGCGCGGCGAGCCGGAGCTGCTCGCCTCTTGCTACCGGCGCTCGATCGAGCTCTGCCACAAGCATCGTCTGGACTCGGTCGCGTTCCCCGCGATCTCGACGGGCATCTTTCGCTTTCCCGCGGACCGTGCGGCATCGATCGCGGTTGCCACGACGATCGAGGCCATCAACGACGAGACCTCGCTGTCGCAGATCGTGTTCTGCTGCTTCTCCGAGGCAAGCGCCGAGCTGCACGATGACGCGTTGAGCCAGGCCATCGAGAGCCGCGCTCGCGCAGGATCGCCGCGATAGGCGGCCGTCCTGCGGGGGCGTGGGTCCCTCGAGTCCTCGCATCGTGATCGTCATGCGCCGCGCACGATCTCCCTGACATGTCCGATCGTTTCCTCGATCATCGCGGCTGACACGTCGAGATGCGTGCAGGCGCGGATGCGGCCGTCCATCATCGCGAGCAGCACGCCGCGCTTGCGGAGTTCACTCACCATCCTGTCGCCGGAGACGCCGGCGCCGTCGGGCTTGAAGAAGACGAGATTGGTCTCGGGCTCCTGCACCTCGATGCCCTGGATCTGTGACAGCCCGCGCGCCAGCGCGCGCGCATTGGCGTGATCCTCGGCCAGGCGGTCGACGTGATGATCGAGCGCGTAGATGCAGGCGGCCGCCACCACGCCGGCCTGGCGCATGGCGCCGCCGAGGCGCTGCTTCCAGCGCCAGACCTCGTCGATGAAGGCGGCGCTGCCGGCGAGCACGCCGCCGATCGGCGCGCCCAAGCCCTTGGAGAAATCGATCCAGGCGGAATCCCAGCCTGCCGTCATGTCGGCGGCCGAAATGCCGGTGGCGACGGTGGCATTGAGCAGCCGCGCGCCGTCCATATGCGTCGCCATGCCGTTCGCCTTGGCGATCGCCACGATTGCATCGAGATCAGCCTTCTTCCAGATCGTGCCGCCGCCGATATTGGCGGTCTGCTCGACGCTGACGACGGTCTGCGGCGGCTGATAGCGCGAGCGCGGATGTAGCGCGGCGCGGAACGTCTCCGGCGTGAACTGGCCGTCGGGCCCCTTGAGCTGCGTGACCTGAAAGCCGCCGAGCGCGGCATGGGCGCCGCCCTCGCGCGAGATGATGTGCGCGGTCTCGTGCGCCAGGATCTCGTCGCCAGGGCGACAGTGCACCAAGGTGGCTGCGACGTTGCACATCGTGCCCGAGGGCATCAGTACCGCGGCTTCCTTGCCCATGAGCGCGGCGACGCGGGCAATGAGCTCGTGCACGGTCGGATCGTCGCCGATCTGCTCGTCGCCGACCTCCGCCCGCGCCATCGCCTCGCGCATCGCGGCTGTGGGGCGCGTCTGCGTGTCGGACAAAAGATTGACGCGCACGGGCGGCGCCTTGGGATCGCGCGGGGGCGGGGTGTAATACATCGGCAGTCCTCGTTCGGCTTTCACGTGAGGACCTTACCCAACTCGCATCGCTCCCGCAAAAAGCTCCTCCTCGATCAGGCCGCGCGCGGCGGATTGAGCCAGATGTCCGGCCGCCGCAACGGCCGGGCTTCGATCGGTTCGGCCACCAGCGCCGGCGCCTCGACGCAGTCGAAAACCCAGGACTCCAGCGGGCTGCGGCGCGATGGCGACAACAACAGCGCCGCGCCCGGGCGCTGCCGCTTGATGTTCCAGCCCATGTTCACCGCGGCCCAGCCGACCAGCATGGTTTGCCACTCGTCAGCGGGTTCGGGAGAATTGTCGAGACAATGGAGAAGTTCGAGCGCGAACGGATCGTAGCGAAGTTGCGCGTCGGCAAAGGTGAGCCCGGTGCCGAGATGGCGGATTACATGGGCTGTCGCATCGGACTGGACGTGCCAGCAGGAGCGTTCGAGAAGGTCGAAGACGGTCGACGGGTAGAGGCCGTCGTTGAAACGGTAGCGGATCCCCGAGAGCCGCGCGCGTAACGGTGAAGTGCGCAACGGCGGCAGAGGTGGAGCACCGACCGCATCGGCCTGCAACGCACCGAAGATGATATTGCGCCTGTTGAACTCCATGGCGAACGCCCCGCTACTTTACAACTGCGGGCAGTGAATCACGGGTCGGATTCGCTGTCAGCCCCAGGTGAGGCGATTCGGTGGCAAGTGTGGCATTCGGGAATCGGTTCGCCTGATCCGAAAACCCAAAACAGAAGTCCAAAAAAACAAAGGCCCCGGCGCGTGCCAGGGCCTTCGGATTATCAGATGTGGGCGGAGCGGCGCTCCGTCAAGATCAGCGCGAGTAGAACTCGACGATCAGATGCGGCTCCATCTGCACCGCGAACGGCACGTCCGACAGCGCCGGGATGCGGATGAACTTCGCGGTCATCTTGGAGTGATCGGCCTCGATGTAGTCGGGCACGTCGCGCTCGGCGAGCTGGCTGGCTTCCAGCACCACGGCAAGCTGCTTCGAGGCTTCCTTGACCTCGATCACGTCGCCCGGCTTGACCTGGTAGCTCGCGATGTTGACCTTGCGGCCGTTCACCTTGATGTGGCCGTGGTTGATGAACTGGCGCGCGGCGAACATCGTCGAGACGAACTTGGCGCGGAACACCACGGTGTCGAGACGGCGCTCGAGAATGCCGATCAGGTTCTCGCCGGTGTCGCCCTTGAGACGGCCGGCCTCGACATAGATGCCGTGGAACTGACGCTCGGAGATGTTGGCGTAATAGCCCTTCAGCTTCTGCTTGGCGCGCAGCTGCACGCCGAAGTCGGAGAGCTTGCCCTTGCGGCGCTGGCCATGCTGACCGGGGCCGTATTCGCGGCGGTTGACGGGGCTCTTCGGGCGGCCCCAGATGTTCTGGCCCATGCGGCGATCGATCTTGTACTTCGCCTCACTGCGCTTAGTCATCGCGTCCTCTTCAGTCTTTCGTTCGGGTTTGAGGAAACGCGCCCTCCTGTGTGTCCCGGGAACCGGGTCCACCGACAGGCCCATCCCCAAAGCATGAAGGGAGAAGGCCACGGGTCGCGAAACGCAACGCGGGCCGAAAGCGGCCCGCGAGCAGGGCGGTTCTTAAGGGAGAAACCGCTGACTTGTCAAACCTCAACCGCCGATTTGGCCGGGAAATCACCCCTGGGGTCCCCCGATGGCGGTGATTTTCGGCCGTTTCGGCTCGCACGCCCGGCCGGTCTCCGCCAAATCCGACCCGGCTGACGGTAAAGCCCTCAGTTCGGCCGCGATCTCCCCGTTCAGCACCTGTTCAAGCCGGATCGCGGTCCTCGCGATCATGGCGCCATCGGTCACCCGGTGATCCCAGCGGATCAGGAGGCGCACGGTCTGGTCGGGCCGGACGACGTCGTAGTTGATGATGAACGGCCCCGGGCTGAGCGCCAGCAACTGGCCGCCGCCGCAGGCGGCGACGCTGGTCACCGAAAAATTGCCGAACCAGTTCGCCCGCTGCCGCCCGAAGCTGAGGCCGACCCACCAGGCGAAGCGGCGCAGCGGGAGCGGTAACCGGGTCGCCCGCATGATCTTGCGGAACATCGGGACGTCGCCGACCGGGGCCTCCTTGCCCTGCCGGATCACCGCGTCGACCTCGGCCAAGGTCATGGTCTCCGGCCCGGACACGCGCTGCGGCAGCACGCAATCCTCGCCGTTCTCGACTCGGGCGATGGTCACGGTCGCGACGCTGCGCGGCAGCTCGTAGAAGCAGGGCCACGGCCATTTGACGTAGAGCGAGCGCAGCACCGGCTCGTCGCGGGCGACGAGCGCGAACGCCTTCACGAACAGGGCGGCGAAGCCGGGCGGGCGATCGGCCGCGGCACGAGCGTCGAGCAGCGGACCGAGCTGGAGCGTGCGCTCCAGCGACACGAACGGCACGTCGCGCGAGGCGTGCATCAGATCGATGATCAGACGGCGGTGCAGCGAAATCGGCCTGGTCTGTCCGCGCATCTGGAATCGGTACTCCCATTCATTGGTGTCGATGGCCGTCTGATGCAGCCGTTATCGGGCAGACCCGGACCGCTCCGCCGGCGGCCCTGTTACCCCGGGCCGCGGCGCGGTGAAAGCCTCGTCTTGCCGTCAGGGCGCCGGCGACGCCAGCGGCTTGGTTTTGTCGACCACGTAGACGCCGAGCACCTTCAGACCCTTGTCGCCGTGAACCTTGGCGTCGTGAACG
Source organism: Bradyrhizobium sp. HKCCYLRH3099 (assembly GCF_051167855.1). NCBI lineage: Bacteria > Pseudomonadati > Pseudomonadota > Alphaproteobacteria > Hyphomicrobiales > Nitrobacteraceae > Bradyrhizobium > Bradyrhizobium sp. HKCCYLRH3099. The sequence continues at coordinate 698,771 of NZ_JBNPTW010000001.1, read as the reverse complement.
ACCCCGGCCGGGATCTGGAACGAATCGCCAGGTTTCAGGTGCCGGTCGGGCTGGCCCTCGACGATGAGCTCGGCCTCGCCTTCCAGGATGTAGGCGGTCTCAACACCGGGGTGGGTATGCCGGCCCGCGGCGCCGCCGGCCGGAACCTCGGCGAGTGCCTGCACGATGGTATGGCCGTCCGGAAAATCGATCTTGTTCAGCAGGGTCCGCTTGATCGCCGGCTGCTGCGCCAGCGCGGCGCCGAGTCCCAGCACGGCCAGCGACAAGCCGAAAATCGTCTTCTTCATCATGGTCTTCTCCCCCAATGTTGTTTTTCGTTCAAAACCTGAAGTCCGGGCATCCGCGCGGACTCAGCGCCTGATCCCTTCGAAACTCGCGGCAATGCCGCGCTGGAACAAGGACCAGTCGAAGCCGAGCGCGAGCGCGAGGTAGCCGCGTTCGATCATCGCATTGGCCTGTTCGGCCGAGCGCGCCGCGCCGCCGATCGGCACGCCTGACTTGAGGATGCCGGCCTCGGCGCGCGCGATGAGCGATTTGACTTCGGGATCATCGAGTTGTCCGCGCTTGTTGATCGAGGTGGCCAAGTCGCCCGGGCCGATCACGGCGATGTCGATGCCGGGCGTGGCCATGATCTCGTCGATGCGCTCGACCGCCTCGACATGCTCGATCGTGACCATGCAGATCATGTCGTCGTCGGCGGTCGCCATGTACTCGTCCATCGACACGTTCCAATGGAACGGCGCGTGAAACGGGCCCCAGAGACGGTCGCCGCGCGGCGGATAGCGCACGCTGCGCACCGCCTTCTCGGCATCGCTGCGGCTCGAGATCATCGGGAAGTTGATACCGAGCGCGCCGAGATCCATCGGCGCCTTCGCCAGATGCGGCTCGTTGGCGGCGATGCGCACCAGCGGCACGCAGGGCGTGCCCGCCGTGGCCGTGATCATCGCATGCGCGGTGGAGAGGTCGATCGGCCCGTGCTCGAGGTCGACGATGATAAAGTCGAGCGACTGCGCCATGATGCGCACGGTCTGGATGCTCGGAATGGTGGCGATGGCGCCGAAGGTCGGCTGCTTGTCGCGCCAGGCCTGCTTGAGGCGGTTGAGCGGTTTGGGCGTTGCTGACATCGGACGTCTCCGTCAGGCCGGCACGCGGCCGCCGAAAAACGGCGTGAGTGCGCGGCTGAGTTGATGCGGCTTGTTCGAGGTGAAGATCATCGCGGCGCCGCCGTGATCGACGCGGTCTGACTGCGGGCCGAGCAGGTCGACGACGCGGCGCGCGATCGCCGGCGCCGGATCGATCCAGGCGACCGGCCACGGCGCGAGCCTTTGCAGCCGGTCGAGCAGCAGCGGATAATGCGTGCAGGCGAGCGCGACGGTGTCGGTGCGAGCGCTCGCGTCATCGGCGTCGCCGATGAAGCAGGGCGCGATCTCGGCCGCGATGGCGGCGTCGCTGACGCTGGTTCCGCTCAGCGCGGCCTCCGCCAGCGAGGCCAGCTCCGGCGAGCCGACCAGCGTCACCGCGCAGCCCTGCGCGAAGTCGCGAATGAGCGCGTGGGTGTATTCACGCTGCACGGTGGCCTTGGTGCCGAGCACGGAGACGCGCCTGGTCCTCGATTGCGCGCAGGCCGGCTTGATCGCCGGCACGGTGCCGACGAACGGCGTCGCGTAGGCGGCGCGCAGCGGCGCCAGCGTCTGCACCGAGGCGGTGTTGCAGGCGATCACGATCAGATCCGGCCGATGCGCGGCGATGAGGTCGCCCATCAGCGGCACCACGCGCGCGATCAGCGCCGGCTCGCTGTGATGGCCGTAGGGGAAGAAGGCATCGTCGGCGACATAGACGTAATGCGCGTCGGGCCGCGCCCGCACCACCTCGCGCAACACGCTGAGGCCGCCGAGGCCGGAGTCGAACACGAGAATCGTCGGGCGGGTTGTCACGTCGCGAGTGTACCGGATCGGGGAGGGCGGTTCAGTCGGTTTTTCTGCAGGCGGTGGCGGGAGTAGGGCGTCTCGGTGTGTTCCGGTGGCGGAGGTGAAGGTTCAAACCTGCCAATGGGAGCCACTGCCGTTGCCACACATTCAGTGTCATCCCGGCGAACGCCGGGATCCATAACCACCGGCGGATATTGGTGCAAAGGCTGGCAGCTCCAGCGTGCCTCATACAACCGCCGCGGAGTCTGGGTCCCGGGTCGGCGCCGCGCCGCCGCTGTCGCGTCGTCGCAGCTTGCCCGGGACGACGACGGAGTGTGTCGACACGGCATTTCATCCTCGCACCCGCTGTCGCGTCCGAGTGTTGTCATCTCATCGCCCTCTCGAAGATGAGGGCGCGGGGAAGGCCGGGTGCCGGTCGCACCCATGGCCCGCCTGCAACAAAAAAAGCAGGCGGCAGTCACCACAGGTACGGGCCGGATCATCCGGCCTTCCCCGCGCGATGGCGCTACGGCTTATACGTGCTCTCCTCGGGGACCGGCTTTTGACCCCGTCGCCTTGCGCGCTCGTCCAGACTTTGCGGCGCAGACTTGGTCTCGGCACCGGGAGACCAGGACCACACGATTTCGCCGTGCGCATCGGATCGTTCGTCGGCATGATCGCTCACGCTGCAACCCGACACGCCCACCGCATCCCGCACTCCACGCTCGTGACGATCGCGAAACGCCCCTCAAGTGAGACGGGATGCTGGACCATAGCACAGCATTCGGGAAAACGGAAGAAGAAAATTCGGATTTTCGGTGTGTCGAGCCCGGCGGTCACCGCGCGGTTCCGAGAGCCGAAAGGATTAGTGTTGACTAATTCATTAGCCATAGCTATTGTTTTTTGCATGCTCCAACCCGAATCCATCACCACCGTCATGCGCGCCTTGGCCGACCCGACCCGCCGGGCGGTGTTCGAGCGCATCGTTGATGCCGACGAGATCACCGTAGTCGAGCTGACCCGCGGCAGCAGCGTCACGCAGGGGGCGATCTCGCAGCATCTGAAAGCCCTGAAGCAGGCCGGCCTGGTCTGCGAGCGACCCGAGGGGCGCAAGGTCTACTACCGTGCCGAGCCGCGCGGCCTCGCGCCGCTGGCCGACTGGATGAGCCATTACGGCGCCTTCTGGCGCGACCGCTTCGCCGATCTGAGGAAACTGCTGAAGGACATCGACCCATGAACCAAAACGTGAAGCCGGACACCCAGGCCATCGTGGTGGAGGAGATCTTCCCGCACGCGCCGGAGGTCGTCTGGAAGGTGCTGACCAATGGCGAACTGATCGGCCGCTGGCTGATGGCGCCCACGGGGTTCGAGGCCAAGGTAGGAACGTGCTTCACCTTCCAGACCACGCCGGCCGGCGAATGGGACGGCACCATTCATTGCGAGGTGCTGGAGGTCGTGCCGAACGAGCGGCTGTCCTACGCGTGGAAGGGCGGCCATGCCGGCAATGTCGGCTACGGCGCGCCGCTGGCGACCGTGGTCACCTTCACCCTTGCCAGAGCCGACAACGGCACGCGCCTGCGCCTCGTGCATTCCGGCTTCGTGCTGCCGGCCAACGAGACCGCGTATCGCAAGATGGGCGAGGGCTGGAAGACGGTGGTCAAGAAGCTCAATCAGCTCGTCACGGACGAGACATCGCTGCAGCGGCCGCATTGAAGCAACGGAGAGCTCACATGAAAAACGTCTATGCCGGCGGCTGTGCCTGCGGCGCTGTGCGCTACGAAATCAAGGGTAAGCCTGTGGTGATGCTGGACTGCCAGTGCCGGCAATGCCAGCGCGACAGCGGCACCGGGCATCAGTCGCACCTCACCTTCGTCGCGGCGGAGGTGAAGGTCGACGGCGAGGTGTCGCACTGGGAAACGACCGGCGACGGCGGCACCGTGAAGCGCCGCGCCTTCTGTCCGACCTGCGGCTCGTCGATGCACCTGACGTTTCCGGCGATGCCCGATGTCTTCATCGTGACGCCGGCAAGCCTGGATGATCCCGGCCGCTACCGGCCGCAACTGGTGTCCTGGACCGCGGCTGGATACGCCTGGGATCACCTCGATCCGGCGCTGCCGAAATTCGAGAAGATGCCGCCGCGGTGATGCGATGGCGCTGCGGTAAGAGGTCTGGATGTCACCTCAGTTCCATGAGGACATCGTTTACCGAAATAGCCGAGCCACAGACCCAAAACGCGCGCGCGGACGTTTAAGCTCCAGGACCGTTAGTCGGTGTCTTGGAGATCCGCATGGCGCAAGAGCCTGCACAATCGACCGTCTACTTCGACGGCTCCTGTCCGCTGTGCCGGGCGGAGATCGGCTATTACAGCCGCACGGATCAGGCGGGCGCGCTGTGTTTCGTCGACGTCTCCAAGGCCGGCGCCGCGACTCCGGAGGGCCTGACTCAAGGGCAGGCGATGGCGCGGTTCCACGTGCGCGCAGCCGACGGGCGGCTGCTGTCGGGCGCGGCGGCCTTCGTCGAGGTCTGGCGCCGCCTGCCACGCTGGCGCTGGGCGGCGCGCGTGGCATCGCTGCCGGGCGTGCTCACTGTCCTGGAGTTGGGCTACCGGCTGTTTCTTCCCGCACGGCCGTTCATCTCTCGCGGTGTCGGGCATATCATGCGCCGCAAAGCTCCGGCTGAAGGGCCGCAACGCGGCGGAGCCTGACGCAGCGTCCGGCTGACCAACAAACCCGGGTGGTGCGATGTCGCAATTCCTGAACTGGTTCTTCCGCAACCGCGCCACCGGCGAGATCACGATTGCCCAGATGCCGAACCCGGCGCTGTGGATCGTGCTGGTGGGAAGCGTGGTCGGCTGGGTGTGGCACCCGCAAGGGCGAATAGGCGACAATCTCGATTGCTTGGTCAAAGCCAGTCTGGTCGTCTGGGCGGTCGACGAGATCGCGCGCGGCGCCAATCCCTGGCGGCGCTGCCTGGGTGCGGCCGTGCTGATCTATGTCGTTGCGAGCACGGCTTGAGGCGTCCTTGTGCTGGCCACGGCGTGGGATGGTATCATTGTCACTCCGCAGTCTCCTTGAAATCCCTACGCGATCCGCGTATGCTAGATCCCAAAGACGTCATCGTGGAAGTCACCAATGTCGACCAAGACGTCATGTTGGTCGAGCTTCGCACGCCCGTGGGAACTGTATCGATCCTTGGCAGCGTCACGCTGGAGGGACCTGTTCTGCATATCCGTCGGGCTCACATCGACGGATTATCACCGGGAGCGCTCGGCCGTCGCGGCTTGAATGCGATCGGTCGCAAACTGCTGGATGAGGCCGATGCCGACCAAGTTGTCATTGAAGGAGGCACTCGCACGACAGGCCTCTTCAAAGGCCGGAGACCGCGGATCATCCGGTTTCCCCGCCCACCGGATTCTCCTGGAGGCGACTGATCTGTCTCGTCCGGTCGAACTGGCGAAAACGCTGGTTCGTTACGGACTGAGTCTGAAGCGCGCCCATGGTGCCATCGACCGGCTGGCGTCAGGAGAACGGGTTGCCGTCGAGGTCAAGGTCGACGACGTCGAGCAGATGATCAGCGGGCTTACCTCATTTGGCTTGAACTGCTCGGTCGCTCGCATCGGAGCTGTCGATGTTAAACAGATACGCGAGCGGCAGCAGTTGTCACAGACGGAGTTCTCTCTGCTGTACGGGCTCGACGAGCGCACGCTGCAGAATTGGGAGCAGCACCGCAATGAACCCGATGCACCTGCGCGCATATTGCTTAAGCTGATCGAGACGCATCCCGAGCTCGTGGTGGATGCCGTCTACGATCAGATGAAGACCGGCGGCGACCCTGCCTGAGGAAGGTCGACGTTGCATGGCAAGGCCTGGCCGCGCCCAGCGCGTCAGTCCTCGTCGTGCTCGGCTTCGTCGAGCTCCTCCAGCTCCTCGCTGGCGTGGTCGATCACGTCGATGGCCTGCTGGACCTCGATGAGGCTCTTCACCGCAGTTTCCGTTTCGCCCTTCTTGTAGCCGGCCGCAACGGCCTTGGCCAAATTCAGGCGCAGTTCGACCAGCACGTTGCGCGCGGTCAGGTAAACGTCGAGGTCGTTGTCGGCCATGGTGCTCCTCATCTAGGCTGTCCGTCCGATTGGTAGCCGCAGCGTATGGCGGGCATGTGTCGGATCGGGCGTGCATCGGCTGATCGCCGTGGTGTCGCGGACCCCTGAGGCGGGGCGGCCAGCCTTGGGGGGACGGCGCCATGGCGAGCCGGGTGCGCGGCGAGGGCAGCTTCACTGAAGCTGCTCGCGTGTCGGCCAGGGCGGCGCGGTCCATAAGGTCTTCCAAGCTCCGTCTCCGCAATTGTCGAGGCGGTAGTCGACCCTGATCAGCGGCAGCTCCCTGGCATCAGGCGCGATCTTGTAGATGTGCCGGACTGCTCCCGTACACATGTCGTTTCCTCCGGTGGCCTCGAACACCTGGTCGTCCTTGTTCCAGGTGACGAAGCCGGCATTGTCGGCTGCCACGAAGCCGCGCTCCGGAGCCATCTTTGCGAGCTGTAGCAAGCGGGGGCGCCGGCTGTTCTGAAGGTCGAAGATCTCGTGCCATGTGATCGCGATCCCGGAGCAGGGCACGAGCACGAACCGCCTTTTCTCGACGAATAGGAAGCGGACGGGCAACGTCTCGAGATTTTCCTTGTATCGGCAGTAGGTCTGCTCGATCGCCCGCACGAGCTGCTTCGGCAGGAGGTCCGGATCGTGAATTTCGAATTCGCTTTGTCCCTTGAAGTCGATGCCGTCGAACTCGCTGTTCTCGATTTTCCTGATGTGTGAGGCTTCGTCGTCGCTCCGCGCGGGCACGGCGACCGCCGCGACCAGACAGAGCGCGATCAGCAACGCCCGAAAGATGGAGAGGCGGTGTCCGTTCACTGGTATCCTCACCATGATCGAGATTATTCAGGCACATCCGTGACCCTGGGGCAACGACGTCGCTGGCCGGATATAGGCGCTCAGCGCTGCGACGCCAGTTCCCTGACTGCGCATGCCGTGCCGGGTGCGGGTGATGCCGCGCGCTTGACCTGCATCAACTGACACGGGCGGCTGCTGACCGATGGTTGGGACGCGGGACGCTTGCCGCCACGGAAGCACAGCTTGACGAGTCCGACCGCAATCGATGATCCGAATGCTGCCGCGCCTCCGGAGCCACCGGGCGCCGCGCCGGTGTTTCGCGCACGCAAGCTCTCCAAGACCTATCGCATGGGCGAGGTCGAGGTGCATGCGTTGCGTGACGTCGATCTCGACATCTACGAGGGCGAGTTCGTGGTGCTGCTCGGCCCCTCCGGCTCCGGCAAGTCCACCTTGCTGAACATCCTGGGCGGGCTCGACAGTCCGACGTCTGGCGATGCGCAGTGGCGCGATCATCAGCTGGTCGGCGCCGATGACGCCGAGCTCACGCGCTACCGGCGCGAGCATGTCGGCTTCGTGTTCCAGTTCTACAATCTGATCCCGAGCCTGACGGTGCTCGAGAACGTCCAGCTAGTCACCGAGATCGCCGAGAGGCCGCTCGATCCGCTGGAGGTGTTGAAGCTCGTCGGCCTCGAGAAGCGGATCGACCACTTTCCCTCGCAACTGTCCGGCGGCGAGCAGCAGCGGGTCGCGGTGGCCCGCGCCATCGTCAAGGCGCCCGATGTGCTCTTGTGCGACGAGCCGACCGGCGCGCTCGACTACGAGACCGGCAAGGTCGTGCTGGCCGCGATCGCGCGCGCCAATCAACGGCTCGGCACCACCACCATCGTCATCACCCACAATGCGGCGATCGCCGGCATGGCCGACCGCGTGCTGCGGCTCGGCGGTGGCCGCATCGTCGGCGAGACGCGCAATCCGCGGCGGCTCTCGGCCGAGGAGGTGACGTGGTGAGCCTGCTCAACCGCAAGCTCTGGCGCGACGTCGGCGCCATGCGCGGGCAGGTGATCACGATCGCGCTGCTGGTGGCCGCGGGGGTCGCAGTGTTCGTCGGCTCGATCTCGACCTATCAATCGCTGCGCGACGGCTGCGAGCAGTTCTATGCGCAGGCGCAGTTTCCGCAGGTCTTCGTCACCTTGAAGCGCGCGCCGCTGACGCTGGTCCCGCGGCTCAACGCCATCGACGGGACCATGGCGGTCGAGCCGCGCATCGTGCGCGAGGTCATCGTCGACGCGCCGGCCGCGTCGCAGCCGGTGTCGGCGCGCCTCGTCTCGCTCAGCCGCGCCGGCGACGAGCCGTTGGCCCGGCTGCATCTGCGCCGCGGCACGGCGCCAGCGCCGGGTGATGCGCGCAGCGCCGCCGTCAACGAGGCCTTTGCCGAGGCTAACGGGGTGAAGCCGGGTGACGAAATCCGCGTGCTGCTCAACGGCCGGCTGCAGGCGTTCCGGGTCTCCGGCATCGCGCTGTCCTCGGAATATGTCTACGCCGTGCGGCCGGGATTGCCGATCCCGGACGATCGCCTCTACGCTATCCTGTGGGTCGACCGCAGCGCGGCCGAGGCCGCCTTCGACATGAAGGGCGCGTTCAACGACGCGGCTGTCGCGCTGGCGCCGGGGGCCGATGCGCAATCCGTCATCGAGGAACTCGACCGGCTGCTCGAGCCGTACGGCTCGATCGGCGCGATCGCGCGGCGCGACCAGCCGTCGAACCGGTTTCTCGAGGATGAGCTCAACCAGCAGAAGGTGATGTCGATCACCATCCCCATCATCTTCTTCGGCGTCGCCGCCTTCCTGCTCAACAGCGCGCTCGGGCGGCTGGTCGCGGCGCAGCGCGAGCAGATCGCGGCGCTGAAGGCGCTGGGGTTTCCGACCCCGGCGCTGACGCTGCACTATCTCGCGCTGATGCTGGTGATCGTGCTGATCGGCTCGCTGCTCGGCATCGCCGGCGGCTTTGGCTTCGGACAGGCGATGATCGCGAGCTATCACGGCTTCTTCCGCCTGCCGGAACTGCCGTTCCGGCTTGCGCCCTGGGCGATCCTCGCGGGCATCGCGATCAGCGCCGCGGCCGGCTCGCTGGGCGTGATCACGGCGCTGCGGGCCGTCGTTGGCCTCGCGCCGGCGGAGGCGATGCGGCCGGCGATGCCGCTGGGCTTCCGCCGCTCCTGGATCGAGCTGATGATGCCCGGCGGCGCGCGGCACGCGCGGCGGATGATGATGCTGCGCAACGTTGCAGGACGGCCATTCCGCTCGCTGTTCACCGTCGTCGGTATCGCCTTCGCGGTACCGATGATGGTGCTCGGGATCTTCTGGCGCGATGCGATCGGCGAGATGATCGAGCTCCAGTTCAATCTCGTCGAGCGCGGCAACGCCACGATCACCTTTCCGCATCCCGTGGATCGTGGCGTATTGCGCGATCTGGCGCGGCAGCCGGGCGTGCTCCTGGCCGAGGGCCAGCGTATCGTGCCGGTGCGGTTGCGCGCCGGCCACCGCAGCTACTTGACCTCGGTGATCGGCCTCGCGGCGACGGACGAATTGCGCCGGCCGCATGATGCCGCGCGCCATCCGATCGTGGCGGCGCCCGACGGCATCACCTTGACGCGGCGGCTTGCCGAGCGGCTGGCGCTGGGCGCCGGCGACCTCGTCACCGTCGAGGCGATGGAGGGCCGGCGGCGGCGGCGCGACGTCCCGGTCAGCGCCATCGTCGACGAGGCGATCGGGATGGCGTCCTACATGGACATCGACACGCTCAACCGCTTCACCGGCGAAGGCACGGTGATCTCGGCCGCCAGCCTGCATGTCGACCCGGCGGCGCTGGCCGCCCTCGGCACGCGGTTCAAGAGCCTGCCGATGATCGAATCCGTCTCGATGAAGGCCTATGCCGTCTCATCCTTCATCGACAAGATCGCGGGCCTCGTGTTCGTCACAGCGGGCATCCTCACCGGCTTCGCTGCGATCATCACCGTCGGCGTGGTCTACAACAGCGCCCGCATCAGCCTGCAGGAGCGGGCGTGGGAGCTCGCCAGCCTGCGCGTGCTCGGCTTCAGCCGCGGCGAGGTCGCGGGCATCCTGTTTAGTGAATTCGCGCTCGAGGTCGCGGTCGGGATTCCGCTGGGCCTGTTGCTGTCACGCGGCATCATCGCGCTGATCGCGCGGCTGCATTCCAGCGAGAGTTTTCAGATCCCCGGCGTGATCGCGCCGCGCACCTATCTGATCGCGACCGCAGTCGTGTTGGCCAGCGCCGCGATCAGCGCCATCATCGTCCGCAGGCGGGTCGACCGACTCGATCTGGTTGCTGCTCTCAAGACCAGGGAATGAGCATGCGTCCCGTGTTGCGCCGTCTCGTCATCGTGTCAGCGGGTCTCGCGGTTGCCGCGGTCGTCGCCTGGATGGTGATGCCGAGCCCCGTGCCGGTGGAGACGGCCACGGTGACGAAAGGACGCTTCGTTGCGACCGTGGAGGACGACGGCAAGACGCGCGTGCGCCAGCGCTATGTCGTGGCCGCGCCGCTCTCCGGCCGTCTCGGACGCATCCGCTTCAAGGCAGGCGACCAGGTTAGGGCCGACGAATTGGTCGCCACCATCATGCCGGCGCCGGCGCCGCTGCTCGATCCGCGCGCGCGCCGCGAGGTGGAGGAGCGGCTCGGCGCGGCCGAAGCGAACGTCGAGCGCGCGAAAGCGGTGGTGGCGCGGGCGCAGGCGCAGAGCGCGCAGGCGAGCGCCGATCTGGCGCGCACCACAGCGTTGGCCGCAAGCGGGGCTGCGACGGTGCAAGCCAAGGAGCGCGCCGAGCTCGCGCTGCGGATCGCCGAGCGGGATCTGCGTGCGGCCGAATATGTCGACCATGGCGCCGGGCACGAGCTCGATCAGCTTCGTGCGATGCTGGCGCGCTACGGCAGCAGCACCGATGCCGAAGTGCCGGCCGGCAGCTGGAACGTGACGGCGCCGGTCGGCGGTCTCGTGTTGAAATTGATCCAGGAAAGCGAGACCATGGTGCAGCCTGGATCGCCCCTGCTCGAGCTCGGCGATCCCCACGATCTCGAAGTGGTCGTGGACGTGCTCAGCACCGATGCGGTGGAGATCCGTCCCGGCGCCGACGTCACGATCGATCGCTGGGGCGGGGCGGGCCGCCTGTCGGGCCGGGTTCGCCGCGTCGAGCCGGCGGCCTTCACCAAGATCTCCACGCTTGGTGTCGAGGAGCAGCGCGTCAATGTGCTGATCGACATCGTCTCGCCGGCCGAGCAATGGCAGCGGCTCGGCGACGCCTATCAACTCGATGCGCAGATCGTCGTCTTCACCCAGGACGATGCGACCATCGTGCCGACCGGCGCGCTGTTCAGGCGCGGCGACGACTGGTCGGTGTTCGTGCTGAAGGACGGGCGTACCGAGCTGCGAAAATTGCGGATCATCCGCCGTTCCGGCCGCTTCGCGGCCGTGGCCGAGGGCGTCGCCGTCGGCGATATCGTGATCATCTATCCCAGTGACCGCGTCGCTGACGGCGTCAAGGTCGCACCGCGCTGACACGCTGCGCCCAGGGAGCCTCAGCGCTGCGACGCCAGCTCCCGCAGCCGCGCGTGCCGCGCCAGAGCATGCGCGATCAGGCTGTCCATCAGCGCGGGCTGGGGCAGGCCGGTGGCTTCCCACATCTTCGGGTACATGCTGATGTTGGTGAAGCCGGGCAGGGTGTTCACCTCGTTGACGTAGACCTCCTCGCCGCGGACGAAGAAATCGACGCGCGCCAGGCTCTCGCAGCAGAGCGCGTTGAACACCTCGACCGCCATCTGGCGGAGGCGCGCGGCGAGCGCCGGCTCGACCTGCGCCGGGACGTGCAGCGAGGCGCCCGAGGCGTCCGTGTATTTCGCCTCATAGGAATAGAACCCGTGGCTGTCCGCCGGCACGATCTCGCCGAGCTCGGAGGCTGAGACCTCGCCATCGGCGCGCTCCAGCACGGCGCATTCGATCTCGCGCACCGGCGCGATGCAGCGCTCGATCAGAATCTTGCGGTCGAAACGCAGCGCGAGCGTGCAGGCGGCGTCGAATTCGGCGGCGTTGCGGGCCTTGGAGATGCCGACGGAGGAGCCGAGATTGGCCGGCTTGACGAACAGCTCGGACGAGCCCACGGCCTGAACGGCGACGTCATAGCTCACCGGGGCCGTGGCGGTCATCGTGACGAACGGCACGATCGGCAGGCCGGCGTCGCGCAAGAGCCGCTTGGCGACGTCCTTGTCCATCGCCACAGCCGACCCCAGCACGCGCCCGCCGACATAGGCGACATCGGCCAGTTCGAGCGCGCCCTGCACGGTGCCGTCCTCGCCGTTCGGGCCGTGCAGCACCGGAAAGATCACATCGAAGGCGAGCTCGCGCGGCGCGGCGGCGCTGCTGTCGACGACGAGCGCGCGGCCCTGGCCGGCGGGCAGCAGCACGATGGCAGGTGCGTCCGCCGGCACAGTCAATGCGGTCGAGGTGGCATCATTGGCCGCGTCGGCGAGCACCCAGCGACCATCGGGCGTGATGCCGATCAGGGTGACGGCGTAGCGGCTCGCATCGAGCGAGCGGAAGATGTTGGCGGCCGATGCCCGGGAGACGTCGTGCTCGGCCGAGCGCCCTCCGAACAGGATCGCCACGCGCGTTTTCGTCTCTGTCATCGTCATCCAGTCCTGGCCTTGCGGTGCGCGACCGTAGCGCGCCGGGCCCGCGCGTGGCAATTCCGGCCGCGTCCTCTCGCGGACGCCGTCAGCGCCTTGGCATCTGACTTGGCACCGGACTTGGCATCTGACTTGGCATCTGATCGTCCGAGCACGTTGAAGTCGTCCCGCCGGCATGCATGCAGCTGCGATAGAGTGGTGGCGCGATGAAGCGGCCGGACCAGATGCCGCGGCTGCCGCGGCGTGCGGCAAGCTGGTCGGGCGCATAGGCGCCGTGAGAATATTGCGGCTCCTCGATGGCGAGCCCGCGCGACACCAGGAATTGGCCGAGATCGGTGCCCCCGGCGGAGCAGCGCGCGACGATGCGGCCGTAGCGGTCGCCTTCGATCGGCGCGCAGCGCACCGTCTTGCCGCGCGTGAAGGCGTCCAGCGTATTGGCGGACAGCGCGCCACAACGGTATGCCTTGCGATCGCGCCCGCGGCAGAGCTGCGCGCTTTCGGGCGCATCGACGCCCCACAGCCGGATGCGTTCGCCATGAATGTCCAGCGTATCGCCATCGACGATGCTGACGCGGCCGACCAGATCGCGCGCGGAGGCTGGAGACGCCGTCGCGAGCAACAGCGCGACGCAGGCGAGGCGGGGGAGACGAGATCGCAAGATGGCATCCGCGGAAAAGAGGTTGTCGTGTCGCCGCAGCGAATCGGACGCTGCGCGCGATCTGACATAGCAGAGCCTATTCGTGCGATTGTGTGGCCGATGGGTCCACAAGGGCCGGCGGGCGACGCGCATGCGCGGTGACGTCTGCGCGGCCGGCAGCGCTCTCGAAAGGTCAGCGCTCGCTCAGATTGGCCGCACGTGCGGCGCGCTCGACCTCGGCCGCCAGCGTGCTCAGATGTTCGGCAAGACGCGCGAACAGCTCGCGCTTGTCGCGATCGGTGGCGAGATCACGGATCAGCGCGCATTCGGCCGCATCCGCCCGCAGCTTGTCCGGCTGGGTGATCAACTCTGACATGTTTCGCTTCCCTGCCGCGCCGGCAAGATTTCGAAACGACGAGGGCTCCGCATTGTTCCGGGTCTCTCGAAAAATTTGCTCATCGCCAGATTCGAATACCTCTGCGCACGATCGGTCGTTGCGCGGTCGGATGCGCATCTCTATCGCTCGCCGGGCCACCATGTCGACGCCGGATGCGCGGCCGAGATCTTGGTCTCGCGCAACGCCACCAGCGCGCTGCGCTTGTAGGGGCGGCCGGTTCGCCGCGAGCAATCCTGGCAGCGCATGTAGCGTTCGAGCTCGTGGATCGGCGTGGTCTTGGCGCGCCTGATGATGTCGAGCGCGACGGTCTGGTTGGTGTCGCAGCCCAGGCAGCGCACTTCGAGATAGTAGTAGCCGGCATTGAGCGCATCGCCGAGCAGCGGCGACGGTTGCGCCGGTCCCTTGTAGCCGAGCATGCGCTTGTTCCAGGCGTCGCAGGCGAGGCGATCGGCCTGCTTGCGCGCACGCGCGGCCTGCTCCTGCGCGATGCGGATGCCGGCCCCATAAAGTCTCTCGCGCGATTTCGTCGTCATGGCGCGCCATGATCGGCTCTGCGGCGCTCAGCTTCAAGCCGCTAGAATTAGCGCGGCAGGCGCTGCCGGCTACAAGCTCTCAGGCGCGGAGCGTTCTGATACCGTCTGCGCCCACGCCATTTCGAATCGCGGTGCCCTGCGCACGAGGGCGGCCAGGCGGCGCGCGTAACAGGTCGTCATCAGCACCACGTTCCGCTCGCGACTGAGATCGTGACGCGGCCATCCGGTTCCCACCGCATCGCCAACTCCATGGCGCGCCTAAACGCAGAGCACTGAGAAAGGTTCCAAAAATTTTGGCTTCTCCCGGCAGTTCCTGCAGCTTGTTCCCATCAGCGTGCGGCGATAGACCTTGCGCTCGGGGTCAATCGTGCGCGCGGGTCGGAGTTTTTCAGATTGGATCGTTCGGAGCAGACCGTGGTCGGCGACCGCGTTCCTGCTCACCACGCTGGCCGTCGCGATGGCGACCGGCGGGCGTATCGCGCTCGATGCCGCCGGCGCCACACTGCCTTACGCGACGTTCTATCCGGCAGTGGTGTTCGCGGCCCTGTTCGGCGGAATTCCTGCCGGCGTCTTTGCTGCATGGCTCTCCGCGACAGTCGTCCTCGTCGGATTCACCGACCGGCCCGATCATACCGAGGCCGTCAATCTCATCGGCTTTCTGAGCACGGCGGCGCTGGTGATCTGGCTTTCGCATCTGTGCCGCCGCGCGCTCGCGGAGCTGAAGCACAGCGAGCAGTCGCGCGAGCTGCTGCTCGGCGAACTCCGACACCGCGTCAACAATCAGCTCGCGGTGTTCCAGGCCATCGTCCGCTCGAGCTTGTCGGGGGAGGATCGCGCCAAGGGCGAGGCGATCGCGATGCGGCTCGACGCGGTGGCGCGCGCCAACACGCTGGCCTGGTCGGATCACCGCCGCATGAGCCTGCGCATGCTGATCGAGGCCGAGCTGCAGCCCTATCGCGAGTCCGGCGTGGTGACGGTGGACGGGCAGGATGTCCCGCTGGGCGGCGAGGCGGCGCGCAACCTCGCGCTGGTGCTTCATGAGCTCGCGACCAACGCCGTCAAATACGGCGCGCTGCGCGGCGAGGGCGGGCGGCTCGAGGTACAGCTCGCACAGGACGGCGGCCGCAGCACCGTGACCTGGCGCGAGCTGTGTCCGCACCCGATCGCGCCGCCGCCGGGCGAGGGGTTCGGCACGCGCATGATCCGCGCGAGCCTTGCGGCGATCGGCGGCAGCATCGAGCAGGATTTCCGCGAGGAGGGCCTGCTCTGCCGCATCCGCTTCGAGCCGGCGGTGTGATGCCGCAGAGCGAGGCCGTGAGGGCTGAGTTCCTCGTGCCGCTGCAGCACCGCGCATCCGTCACGCCCGGACATGGGTCCCATGCGAAACGGGCGCTCGGCTGTCGCGTATGTATCAGATGGATCGACGCGACATGATGCTGCTGGCCGGGCTGCTGCTGATCACGATCATCATCACCTGGTTCGGCACCGAGTATGTCATCAGCCATGTCGTCATCCCCCTGGTCGATGGCGACAGGCCGACGGCGCCCGACATGCCGTCGCCCTAGCATCCGCGCGAGAGGCCTTGTTTGTCCGCGGCGCGGAACGAGGCCCGGCTTGATCGCGCGCCGGAAACCCTCCACCATTGCTGCATGACGCGCGAGGCAACGGCGCGCACACGGGCAGGGAGAGACGCGATGAAATGCTGGGAGCTGCAGGGGCCGGGCGGGATCGATGCGCTGGCGCTGGTGGACAAGCCGGTCCCGCAGCCGGGCCGCGGCGAGGTGCTGGTGCGGCTGACGGCTGCGAGCATCAACTATCGCGACCTCCTCACCGTGCGCGGCGGCTACGGCTCGCGGCAGAAATTTCCGCTGGTGCCGCTGTCGGACGGCGCCGGAATCGTCGAGGCGGCGGGCGAGGGCGTCGCGGCCTTCACGGCGGGCGATCGCGTCATCGGCAGCTTCTTCGAGAGCTGGACCGGAGGCGAGCCGAGCGAGACCAAGATGCGCGCGGCGCTTGGCGGCGCCGTCGACGGCACGCTGACGGAATATCGCATCTTTCCCGCGCACGCGCTGGTTAAGACGCCGGCCCATCTCAGCGACATCGAAGCCGCGTGCCTGCCTTGCGCGGGCGTCACCGCCTGGAGCGCGGTGATCAAGCTCGGCGGCATCAGGCCGGGGCAGACGGTGCTGACGCAGGGCACCGGCGGCGTCTCGATCTTCGCGCTCCAGATCGCCAAGATGGCCGGCGCGCGGGTGATTTCGACGTCGTCGAGCGAGGAGAAGATCGAACGGCTCAGGGCGCTCGGCGCCGACGTCACGCTGAACTACAAGACCACGCCGGACTGGGGCAAGAAGGCACGCGAGATCACCGGGCAGGGCGTCGATCTCGTCGTCGAGGTCGGCGGCGTCGGCACGCTCAACGAGTCGATCCGCGCGACGAAGATCGGCGGCACCATCGCCTTCATCGGCGTGCTCGCCGGCGCGCCGGCGTCCGAGCTGCGCCTGCCGTTGATGGTGATGCAGCAGCAGCGGCTGCAGGGCGTCACGGTCGGCTCGGTCGACGATCTGCAGGCGTTCGCGCACGCGCTGGCGCAGCATCAGGCCAGGCCGGTGGTCGATCGCGTGTTTGCCTTCGCCGACGCGCGCGAGGCGTTCCACTACATGTCGAGCGGCGCGCATTTCGGCAAGGTGGCGATCGCGCTGAGCTAGGCCGGTTTGCGCGGCGGCATCGTCATCGCGATCACGCCGATGACGATGCAGCCGAGGCCGATCAGCGCCGTCGGCGCGAGGCGCTCGCCGAGGCCGACCACGGCGATGGCGACGCCGACCGGCACGCGCAGATAGGATTGCGCGGTCGCACCGATCGAGCCAAGCGTCTGCAGCAGGCGGAAATAGATCACCATCGCAGCCGCGGTCGAGACGGTCGCGAGCGCAACCAGCGCCAGCACGGAACGCAGCGACGGCGACAGCGTCCAGGGATGGTCGATGGCGAGTGCGAGCGGCAGCAGGATCGCGGCGCCCGTGAGCAGCGAGCCCGCGGCCGGCAGCATCGGGTCGAGTCCCTTGAAGCCCTTTCCGACGATCGCGGCGCCGGCATAGCAGATGGTGGCGGCGACGATCGCGACCTGCGCCGTCAACTGCTCGCCGAGCCCGCGCAGCGCCTCGACGCCGACGATCAGGCAGGTGCCGGCGAGGCCTGCGCCCACGCCGCCGAGTTTGCGCCAGGTGACCGGCTCGTGCCGCGTGACCAGCACGGTCAGCAGGAAGGTGAAGATCGGCGAGGTCGCGTTCAGGATCGTGGCGAGGCCGGCGTCGACGCTGCGCTCTGCCCAGGCGATCAGCGTGAACGGGACGACGCTGTTGAGGCCGGCCTGCACCGCGAAACGCCGCCAGGTCGCGCCGTCTCGCGGCCAAGTGATACCACGGCTGCGGATGATAGCTCCTAGCAACAGGCCCGCGATCAGCGTGCGCGCGGCGATCAAGGTCAGCGGCGGGATGGTTTCGACGCCGATCTTGATGAAAGTGTAGGATGCGCCCCACAGCGTGGAGAGCAGGAGCAGAAGGGCGAGGTCTCGGATGAGGTCTGTGCGGCTCTGCATTGTGGCTCGCGGGCGGGAGAAGGACACCTTCTCGTAGCCGCTGGCCGGGCTCGACGTTTCGATACGGAGCGAACTGTTCTATTGGTGCTTGAAGCGCGCGCCATTTTGGCCGGTGCGCGGAGCCCCTGGATCGCTTCGCTGGCGCTCGCGATGACGGAGCTCTTGGAGCGTTCGGTGGCCGCCACGACCGTCATGGCGAGCGCAGCGACGCAATACAGACTGTTTGCTCAGGGCTGTGGCCTTAGGGTGGGCAAAGGCGCCGCCGTGCCCACCGTTTTGCGGCGGAGTATGCCGTCTGAGGGTGGGCAAGCTGCCGACTTTCGGCGGCCGCTTTGCCCACCCTCGCTTTCATCGACTGATCAGTTTGCCGGCATGCTCTTCTCGACCAACTTCACCCAATAGGAGGCGCCGGCGCTGAGGATGTTGTCGTTGAAGCGGTAGGCCGGGTGGTGGCACTCGTTGCCCGGGCCCATGCCGATGAAGACGAAGGCGCCGGGGCGGGCTTCGAGCATGAAGGCGAAATCCTCGCCGCCCATCAAGGGAATGGCGCGGTCGTTGACGCGCTCGGAGCCGGCGACCTCGCGGGCGACGTCGGCGGCGAAGGCGGCCTGCGCCGGGTGGTTCATCGTGACCGGATATTTGCGCTCGTAGATCGCTTCCGCCGTGCCGCCATAGGCGCGCGCGGTGGCCTCGGCGACCTCGACGATGCGCTTCTCGACGAGATCGCGGATCTCCGGATCGAGCGTGCGGACGGTGCCGAGCATTTCGACCGTCTCGGGGATCACGTTGAAGGTGGTGCCGCCATGGATCGAGCAGATCGAGATCACAGCCGACTTCAAGGGATCGACGTTGCGGGCGACGATCGACTGCAGCGCGTTGACGATCTGCGAGGCGATCAGGATGCTGTCGACCGCGCGATGCGGGCCGGCGCCGCCATGGCCGCCCTTGCCGGTGACCTTGATATGGATCGCGTCGGCCGAGGCGAGCATCGCGCCGGGCGAAATCTCGAAATGGCCTTCCGGCACGCCCGGCATGTTGTGCATGCCATAGACCTCCTGGATGCCCCAGCGGGTCATCAGGCCGTCATCGACCATCGCCTTGCCACCAGCGCCGCCTTCTTCCGCCGGCTGGAAGATCACGATCGCGGTGCCGTCGAAATTGCGCGTCTCGGCGAGATGTTTCGCCGCGCCCAGCAGCATCGCGGTGTGGCCGTCATGGCCGCAGGCATGCATCAGCCCGGGCGTCTTCGACGCGTAGGGCACGCCCGAGGTTTCCTCGATCGGCAGCGCGTCCATGTCGGCGCGCAGGCCGATGGTCCGGCCCGAGCCCGCGTTGCGGCCGCGGATCACGCCGACCACGCCGGTGCGGCCGATGCCGGTCACGACCTCGTCGCAGCCGAATTCGCGCAGCTTGTCGGCGACGATGCCGGCGGTGCGATGCACCTCGTACAGCAGCTCGGGGTTTTCATGGAAGTCGTGACGCCACGCGGCCATTTCGTCGGAAAGCGCGGCAATGCTGTTGATGATGGGCATGAGAAAAGAACTGCTCGCTGGAGGATTGTCGCCGTCGCGGCAGGCACGGCCGAAACGGCCGCGCGGTCACCGCGCGATCGGGGCCGACTATGGCCCGCGCGAAAAACCCAGGCAAGCAGCCGCCGGCGATGGCGCCATGCGAGGATGCAAGGGCACCGTGGACCGGTCATGCAGGGTGTTCCGGATTTCGGAACGCGCGCGTCAGGCGAAGCAGGGCGGGGTCGGCACGCGCGGATATTTGTGCTCCGGCGCCACGTCGAGACGGAAGGCCCGCAGCTTCGGTTCCTCCCACGCCGCCAACGGCGTTCCGCAGACGCCACAGTCGAAGCGGCCGGCGGCGCCGGCTGCGGATGTGGATTCCGCGATCTCATAGACCGCACGGCAATGGGGGCAGGTCACGCTGGATATCTTCATGAGCTCATCCTGGCATGCATCGCGATCGCACGTCCTTGAACCAGATCAATGCGGGTTTGGATCCCGCGGAACCGCAGGCGACGCGATCACGCCTCCTCGGGCTGCCACGGCGTCGGTGTCTTCGTGAACGCGCGCCAGGCGTCACGGAGCGGCTGTTCGACGCCGGCCATCGCATGCGCGTGCCAGCCGGTGATCGCGGCGGCCGCGATCGCAGCATCCGTCGACGTTGTGCCGAGGCTGTCGATGACGCCGGCGGTCACCGCCATGTCGTTGTAGTGGCCGAGCTCCTCCTGCAGGCCGGCGAGCGACCTGGCGTATCGCCTGGTCGGCTTGCTCGCACCATAGAGCGGCAGCAGGAAGTCGATGCTGTAGCGCAACTTCTTCAGCACCAGGCGCAGCCGGTGGCGGCGCTCGGCCGGCAGCGTCTTGAAATGGCGGCCGCGCTTGAGCACCTTCTGATGCCGCTCCGACAGCACGTGGCCGGCGAAATCGATCGCGGGTCCCGCGAGCCGTCCGAGCACGTCGGGCGAGACGTCGTTGCGCCAGCCCCGTGTCACGATCCAGCCGCCGAGCCCGAGCACGAAGGAGGTGCTGCGGCGTTCGGCCAGCGCGACGCGCAGCTTGCGATAGGCGAGCTCGCGCTGGCGTTCGGCGAGCCCCTGCAGCGTCTCGAAACCGGCGACGGTCGGACAGGCCTCCGCGATGTCCGGCAGCGTCTGCGTCAGGAACACGTCGAGATCGCGCGCGGCCGACAGGTTCTGCGCCAGCCAGCGCGCATCGTCCTCCAGACCTTGCAGTGTCGCCGAGGTGCCGAGCGGCCGCATGAGATGCAGGGCCGCGCGCAGCCGGCGCAGCGCCACGCGCAACTGATGCACGCCTTCAGGATCGCGGCCGTCTTCGGCCGCGGGCATCGCCTGCAGCAGATGATGGAAGCTGCTGCGCAGGATGACGGCGAAGGCTTCGTCGAGCGACACCGCCGGATCGAGGCGCGGTTTGCGCGGCTTCTCGGCGCCCGGGGCCTTGCCCGCCGCGAGATCGAAGCCGCGGGCTGATTTGCTGCGGATCGACGGCCGCACCGTGCCGTGCTCGGCCAGGCGAAGGGCGGTCTCGTAGATCGTGGCCGGGTCGCCGCTCTTCAGCTCCAGCTCGATCTCGCTGACCTCTTCGCTGTCATCGCCGGCTTTGATGATGCCGCTGTCGAATGCAATCTCGAGTACCGCGCCGGGCAGGTCGAGCAGCCGCGCGTGACGATGGACATCGGCCGTGAACACCGCCTGCAGCGGTGCATCCGTCACGGCCGCGCGCAGCTCCTCGGGAAGCAAGGCGGCCGCCAGCGCCGCATCGGGCGCGATCGAGGTCACGCTCGCCTCCCACTCGCCGCGCTTGAGCGGATCGTCGCTGTGCTGCGCCTTCACGGTCTGGACGAAGCGCGTACCGCTCTGGCGCACCCGCAGCGTGAAGCCGTTCTTCCACAACGTGCGCTTCGGCGTGTCGTAGTAGACAGATTTGAGATGCTTGCGCGTGCCCTTGTTGCGCGCATGCGCAACCACGATCGGCGCGTGATGAAAATCGGCGAGCTGATCCGGTGCGACCAGCAGCTTCAGCTCGATCTCTTCGCCTGCATTCGCGGGGTCCGGCAAAGCCGTAGGGGCCGCATCTGCCGGGTTCTCCGCAGCGATCGGCTCCGAACCATCGTGAGACGGACCCGACGTCTCGGCTGCATCAGCCGTGTCGCTGCCTGCGGACGTGCCTGCGCCGGATGCGGCCACCGCACGATCGCTGCTTTGCATCGGCGTCGTTGCGCCTGAATCCGCCATGTGTCGCTTCTGCAAAGGTTTGATGACCGTCATTCACACATAACCGAGCCCATATGAAAGAGACAGCATGAATTGCTCAGCGTGATGACAGAGACGGCGCGCAAAGCTCAGCCGGCAAGTTCATTTTCCATCGTCGCATCAATGGGCAATCCGTCTTGCTGCACAGGATCTGGCTCACGAAAAAATGTCCGGTGCAGGCGGCCGGCACGCCGATGCCGCCCGACGGCATGGGAACTTCAGATCCATCCCGTCAGCATCAGGCGCGTCCCGAGAAAGATCGCGGCCGCCGCGGTGGCGAGGCCCGCCGCTGCGACGAGGTTGCGGCCGCGGCGCGCCAGCGCGCGCGAGCGCTCCCGCGGGTCCTGCGCCGGGTCCATCGGCGCGCGGCGGCGACGGTGGCGAACGGCGTGAACCCACAGGGCCAGCGCAGCAGCGCCGGCCAGGACTGCGAAGACGGTCGCAACGCCGGCCGCAAAACCGAGATCGACCCCAACGCTCTCCAGCATCGCGCGGAGATGCACCGCGAAACGCGCCAGCAAGGTCGCCGCGTAGTCCGCCGCTGCGGCGCCGGTGTACAGCAGCACCGCCGTCCAGACGACGGCGGCCGCCGCGATCAGCAGCGACGTCAGCACCGCCAAGCCGTCGCCGGCCATGAAGCCGATCGAGGCGGCGATCAGCGCCAGCGCCGGCATGACATTGCCCATCGGAATCGGAAGAATGATCGTCACGGCCATCAGCAGCAGCGGCAGCGCCAGCAGCATGCGCGCGCTGCGTCCGGTCAGCCAGACCAAGCGGTCTTCGCGCAGGCCGCGCTCGGCAAATCCGGCCCAGTCGAGCCCGGCGCGGATCACCTTGCGCAGCAGCCGCTGCGGCACCGGTCGCCGCCGCAAGGTCTCCGGCAGCCACAGCCGCTCGGCGCCGAACAGGATCTGCAGCGCGACCAGCGCCACCAAGGTGCCGAACACCATGCCGAACGGTCCCGGCAGCGGGAGCAGCGCCGGGATCGTCAGCAGCAGCAAGGTCAGGCCAAGGCCCTCCGCCTCGAGGCGGTCGAACAGCTCGCCGACCGACGGCTCCTCCGAGCGCACGGTGCGTGCGATCGCGAGCAGCCGCCGGCTGATCGGCCCGTTATGGCGGCGTGGCCCGGACGAGACCTCATCGTTGGATGCGACGTCGTTCATTGCCACGCCATGACCCCGTTCATTTCACACCGCCGCTGGCCTCTTCGACCGCAGGACGGGTCTTCCACAGCGAGTAGGCGATGCCCGCGCCGAGCAGACCGAAGGTGATCCCCAGCGACAGCGCCGGCGGGAATTTCTCCAGTCCGAGCAGGTCGGCCAGGAAGATCTTCGAGCCGATGAAGATCAGCACCGCTGCGAGCGCCAGCTTCAGATACTGGAAGCGATCGACCATCGCGGCAAGCGCGAAGTACAGCGCGCGCAGGCCCAGGATCGCGAAGATGTTCGAGGTGTAGACCACGAACGGGTCGGTCGAGATCGCGAAGATCGCGGGCACGCTGTCGACGGCGAAGATGACGTCGGCAAACTCGATCAGGATCAGCGCCAGGAAGAGGGGCGTCATGAACCAGGTCATCTTGCCGCTGGCATCGGGCTGGCGCACGAAGAAGCGCTCCTCGTGCAACCGGTCGGTAACGTCGAAACGGCGACGCATCCAGGCCAGCGCCGGGTTGGAGCCGACATCATGCGGCTTGTCCTTGAACACCAGCATCTTGATGCCGGTCGCGACCAGGAACAGCGCGAACAGGTAAAGCACCCAGCTCGCCTGCGCGACGATCGCCGCACCCAGGCCGATCATGATCGCGCGCAGCACGATGACACCGACGATGCCCCAGAACAGCACGCGGTGCTGATAGGCGCGCGGGATCGCGAAATAGCTGAAGATCATGGCGATGACGAAGACGTTGTCCATCGCCAAGGCCTTCTCGATCGTGAAGGCGGTCAGATAGGCGGTGCCGGCTTCGCTGCCGAGCTGCCACCATACCCAGGCGCCGAAGACGAGCGCGAGCACGATGTAGACGGCGCTCATCACCAGGCTTTCGCGCACCGAGATTTCGCGCGTCTTGCGGTGGAGCACACCGAGGTCGAAAACGAGAAGGGCAAGCACGATTGCGAGAAAGGCGAGCCACATCCAGACGGGCTTGCCGGCAAACGCGATGAACAGGAATTCCACGACGGGTCCTCTTGTCAGGCCGGTGAGATTGATGTCGTCAGGTCCGACATCGTGAGCGCACCGGCAGCTTCACCAGAGGGGCCCGGACCAGGGGTACTCCGCGGACATATGTGGGGGTCCACCGGCTTTCAAGAGGCGGATGGCGCCGACGACGTTCAGTCAGATGAACGGGAAGATGCGACAGACTGCCTCCGCGAGGCTGCCTTGCGGCCCGACCCGCACGAACTAATTCCAGGGGACCGGAGATCCGGGCCCCTCTGATAGTCGCACGACTATGATGTCGGACTCTCTCACCTGACAGATACCGTCATCGGTATCGCGCTCTTCGCAGCGCTTTTGGGAGTTTGATGACATGCGGCCACTCGCGTCGCTTGCAGCTATTGACCTTTGCCGCTCTTCGTGCCGGCCGGGGCGCCTCGGCCGCATCAGCCAGCACGGCACCGGGCGGCCGGATCGTCCCGACGGCGATCGTGATGGAACCGGGAGCCGCTCCGGTCATTTGGTATGGAACCCGCGCCTGATGCCCAGAGCGCGCTGGTATCTTGTGTACGGGAGCATGGCGTGACAGCGGGGGGTGACCAGACGACAGTCGCGAAGGCGCGGCTCTCGCGGCCAAGTGCCGCGGTTCGGCGTCTCCTGGTGATCATCAATCGCGGCAGCCGCTCGGGCGGCGAGGCGGCCGGAATTGCCGTGTCGCGGCTGGGGGCTGCTGGCTATGATCTCGTGATCTCGGCGCCGCATAGTCCGCGCGAGGTCGCGCCGTGGATCGAAGCCCATGCCGATGATGCGGAAGCGGTGGTCATCGCCGGCGGCGACGGCAGCCTCAATGCCGCCGCGCCCGCGCTGGTGAGAACAGGTCTGCCGCTCGGGATCATCCCGGCAGGCACCGCCAACGATCTCGCCCGGACACTCGGCCTGCCCGACGACATGGAAGCGGCGGCCGACGTGATCGCGGCCGGTCACCGCCGTGAGATCGATCTCGGCGATGTCAACGGTCATCCGTTCTTCAACGTCGCCAGCCTCGGGCTCAGCGCCGATCTGGCGCGGCAGCTGACGAAGGAGACCAAGCGTCGCTTCGGACGGCTCGGCTACGCCATCACTGCGCTCAAGGTGCTCACCAATGCGCGACCGTTTCGCGCGATGATCGTGTCGTCGGACGGCGCCGTACGCGTGAAGACCTTGCAGATCGCGGTCGGCAACGGCCGCTACTACGGCGGCGGCATGGCGGTCCGGCACAATGCGGAGATCGATGATTCCCATCTCGATCTCTATTCGCTGGAGATCGGGCGCGTCTGGAAGCTGCTGGCGATGGCCTACGACTTCCGCAAGGGGCGTCATGGCCTCTGGCAGGAGGTGCGGGCCTCGCGCGACACATCCTTCGAGATCCGCACGCGGCGGCCGCGCCCGATCAATGCCGATGGCGAGCTCGTCACCTTCACCCCGGCGCGCTTTTCCGTGCTGCCACGCGCGGTCTCGGTCTTCGTCCCCAGGAGCGGAGCGTCGAACGCCGCGACGCCCGACCGGCGCTGACGCGGCGCCGCTTGATCCGCGCCTTGCAGCCGCTCGTTTTCGACTGATCACACCTTGAGAGACCCATGACCAAGCAGACCCGCTTCAATCTCTGGTACGCAATCGTCGCGATCTTCGTCGCGATGATGATCCACAATGCGTGGACGAGCTATCGCCAGGTCGCCGTCATTCCCTACAGCCAATTCCAGGACCTGCTGTCGGCCGGTAAGGTGAAGGAGGTCGGCGTCTCCGAGAACTATCTGGAGGGCACGCTGAAGGAGCCGCTGCCCGGCGGCCAGACGCGCTTTGCGACCACGCGGGTCGACCAGGAGTTCGCGAAAGAACTCGCCAAGGCCAACGTCACCTTCACCGGCCGCGTCGAGAGCAACATCCTTGGCGACATTCTCTCGCTGGTGATGCCGATCGCGCTGTTCTTCGGCGTCTGGTACTTCCTGTCCCGCCGGATGATGGGCGGCGCCGGCGGGCTCGGCGGCGGCCTGATGCAGATCGGCAAGAGCAAAGCCAAGGTCTATGTCGAGGCCAATACCGGCGTGCGGTTCGACGACGTCGCAGGGGTCGACGAGGCCAAGGACGAGCTGCGCGAGATCGTGTCCTTCCTCAAGGATCCGAAATCCTATGGCCGGCTCGGCGGCCGTATGCCCAAGGGCGTGCTGCTGGTCGGCCCACCCGGTACCGGCAAGACGCTGCTCGCGAAGGCCGTCGCGGGCGAGGCGGGCGTGCCGTTCTTCTCGATCTCGGGCTCGGAGTTCGTCGAGATGTTCGTCGGCGTTGGTGCCGCGCGCGTGCGCGACCTGTTCGAGCAGGCGCGCGCCAAGGCGCCCGCCATCATCTTCATCGACGAGCTCGATGCTTTGGGCCGCGCGCGCGGCATGGGGCCGTTCGCTGGCGGCCATGACGAGAAGGAGCAGACCCTCAACCAGCTGCTGGTCGAGCTCGACGGCTTCGATTCCTCCACCGGCCTCGTGCTGCTCGCGGCGACCAACCGTCCGGAGATCCTTGACCCCGCGCTGCTGCGCGCCGGCCGCTTCGACCGCCAGGTGCTGGTCGATCGTCCGGACAAGCCGGGCCGCATCCAGATCCTCAACGTGCATCTGAAGAAGGCCAAGCTCGCTGCCGATGTCGATCCCGAGAAGGTCGCGGCGCTGACGCCGGGCTTTACCGGCGCCGATCTCGCCAACCTCGTCAACGAGGCGACCTTGCTGGCGACGCGGCGCGGCGCCGACGAGGTCACGCTCGACGATTTCAACAACGCGATCGAGCGCATCGTGGCGGGCCTGGAGAAGCGCAACCGGCTGCTCAATCCGAAGGAGCGCGAGATCGTGGCCTATCACGAGATGGGCCATGCGATCGTCGCGATGAGCCTGCCGGGCACCGATCCCGTGCACAAGGTCTCGATCATCCCGCGCGGCGTCGGCGCGCTCGGCTACACCATCCAGCGCCCGACCGAGGACCGCTTCCTGATGACGCGCGAGGAGCTCGAGAACAAGATGGCCGTGCTGCTCGGCGGCCGGGCCGCCGAGCTCGTGGTCTACGGTCATCTGTCGACCGGCGCCGCCGACGATTTGCGCCGCGTGACCGACATCGCCCGCTCGATGGTGACGCGCTACGGCATGTCGGAGAGCCTGGGCTCAGTGGCCTATGAGCGCGACAACCAGTCGTTTCTGGCGCCGGGCGCCTCGCGCAGCGCTGACTATGGCGAGGCCGCCGGCGACGCGATCGACGCGGAGGTTCGTGCCATTGTCACTTCAGCCCTCGACCGCACCCGCAAGCTGCTGCAGGACAAGCGCGACGTCCTGGAGCGCGCCGCGCGCCGGCTGCTGGTGAAGGAGACGCTCGACGAGAGCGAGCTCGCGGCCATCCTGAAGCAGGACCAGCGCGCCGGTGATCTGGTGGCAGCGGCGCAGCCGATGTAGTTGGTTGGCGGCGTGGCAACCATCAAACTCGTCATCGCGCATTGGAGGATGAGCACAGTGGTCGTGAATGCGCCCTCTCCCACCCTGGCGAAGCTTTGCTTCGCCTTGGGGGAGAGGGCGCTGCATCTAACGGCGCAGGGGCACTTCGCTGATTTGTAGCACGTAGCCCGGATATCGCTTTCGCTCTTCCGGGTACGTGATCATCGCCTTGGCCACATCCGGGCGAGCGTCTCGTCCTTCTTGATGAACTCGTGCCAGAGCGTGGCCGCGATGTGCAGGCCCACTACGAGATAGACCACATAGGCCAGCGTATCGTGCGCGATTTCGCCGGCGTGGGCGACGGCCTTGTCGCCGGCGAACAGGCGCGGCCAGCTGAAGGTCCAGAAATAGCGCAGCGAATAGCCGCCGGCCGACGAGAACATGTAGCCGGTGACCGGCATGATCAGCAGCAGCGCATACAGCGCCCAATGATTGAGCTGGGACAGCGCGCGGACGATGGGACCGAACGCGGCAGGCGTCGCCGGCGCTGTCGTCGTTGCCCGAACCATGATGCGCAGGACCGCCAGCAGAAACAGCGTGACCCCGAGCGACTTGTGAATCTCGAGCAACTCGCGCCGCGGCGAGGTGCCGGCAGGCTGCAGGCCGCAATACAGCCCGATCAACATCGCCGCAATGAACAGCACTGCGGTCGCCCAATGGATCCGTCGCAGCAGCGGATCATAAGCGGTCTCGGTCGGCGGCACGTGCAGGTTCTCCATGGCGAGTTGAAACGTCAGCTCCATAGGGCACCTTGGCGCCGCTGTCGGCTCACAATTCGATGACGTGAGTGGGCAGACCTCGTTCATCTCGTGCTTTGCGGAAGCGAATCCATCGCGAGGCAAGCAGGAGTTCGTCATGATCAGCAATACAAAATCGATCTCAAATTGTCGCCGCCCTCCGGCACCACCGTATCCTGCGTGACGACGTCACGCTGCGGATGGCGTGCGCGACGGACTAGCGTTGAGGCATGGAAACGGTAGGATGCCGGCGTGGATCGTTCGAGAGCAGTGCCATGACACGACGAAGCTGGATCGGATGGGCGTCACGCCTCGCGTTTGTCGCCGTGACGCTCGGGAGCGCGGGCGCCGACGCCGCCGAGCGGACGATGTCCTGGGAGGGCGGCTGCCGCTTCACGGTCCGGTACGATCCCGCCAAGCACGACGAGACGCGGCTGCGTAACACCGTGCGTCTGCTGTTCGGCCCGTCCGATTTCGACTCGCCGGGCACGCCGCCGGCGTTCGATCCGAAGGCGGTCGCGGCGCTCGACCCCGACAAGATCGACCGCACCTGCAAGGCTGCGCTCGACGCCGCCGCGCGGCTGGAATTCATCGCGCTGCCCGGTGTCGACGATTACCGCCGCGCCAAGATGGCGGAGCTGAAGGACAGTTGCGATTTCGACCTGGCGCATACCCGCGGCTTCAAGACGCCCTCGGCGCTGCGCGACTATCAGCCCGCAGCCGCCTGTGCAAAGTTCGTCGACGCGATCGAGGGCAAGACCGACCTGCAGCAGACGTTTCGCGAGAACGTCGACAAGGGCTGCGCCGACAACGCCAGCCCCAAGGCCTGCGTCGCCCGCTACGTTGCCGAAGCCGCGAGGCCGGACGGCCAGGAGCGGATGCGGATCTATCTGGTCAATTTCGGCTGGAGCAATTGCGCGATCAACTACAACCTCCGCAACACCGGCGAGAAGAAGATGGAGGCGATGCGGAGCGCGCTCGAGACCCAGTTCCGCAAGATGTTCAAGGTCAAGCAGGACAAGTGCGAGGAGGCGGACTGACGCGCCGTCCGCCTGCTGGAAGGCGGCGCTCACGCCCGCCGCGCGATGCTGCCGTGTTCGTCAGATCAGTCCGGACAGGCGAGGCAGGCGGCGCAGCTTCTGCTCCAGCAGCGCCCTGAACTCCCGGATCGTCTGGTCGGACAGGTCCTGCTTCGGGATCGTGTGGCCGACCGACTTGCTGAGGCACAGCAGGAAGATCTTGCCGTTCTCCTTGAAGCCGCGCAAATCCGACCACGCGAGGCGCGACGTCATCCGCGGTCCCGTGATCGTGATCCCCTCGTCGTCCGCCGCGATCGCCATTGCGCCGTACAGCATGGGGTTCTGGCGATACAGCGATCCGGCGCGCATGGGGATCAGGACGAAGGTCGTCAGCGCGGCGACCGTCAGCCCGGCGATGGCGCAGAACAGCAGCCACAGCAGCACGACCGTCGCCAGCGTCCGGCCTTCATACTTGTTGAAGAAGTCGGGCAGGCTCGTGACGGTGAACACCGTGAACAGCCCGCCGCCGAACACGATCGCCTGGCCGTCACCATTCTGCAGGCGCGCGCCCTGGACGAGCGCGGCCTTGCTCAGCTCGTAGCGAAATTGCATCTTTAGCGGACTCGGCCGGCAAGAATGTTTCTCAAGCAGCCCCGAACACGCGCTTGAAGATCGTGTCGACGTGCTTGAGGTGGTAGCCGAGGTCGAACTGCTCGTCGATCTCGGCGTCCGTCAGATACTTCTTTACGTCCGCATCGGCCTTCAGCAAGGTGCGGAAGTCGCCTTCGCCGCGCCAGACCGGCATCGCGTTGCGCTGCACCAGCTTGTAGGAATCCTCGCGGCTGGCGCCCTTCTGGGTCAGCGCGATCAAGAGGCGCTGCGAGTGGACGAGGCCGCCGAGCTTGTCGAGGTTCTTCTCCATGTTGGCCGGATAGACCAGCAGCTTCTCGATCAGGCCGGCGAGGCGCACCAGCGCGAAGTCGAGCGTCACCGTCGCATCGGGGCCGATCATGCGCTCGACCGAGGAATGCGAGATGTCGCGCTCGTGCCAGAGCACGACGTTCTCCATCGCCGGGGTCACATAGGCGCGCACCATGCGGGCGAGGCCGGTCAGGTTCTCCGACAGCACGGGATTGCGCTTGTGCGGCATCGCGGAGGAGCCCTTCTGGCCCTCCGAGAAGAACTCCTCGGCTTCCAGCACTTCCGTGCGCTGCAGATGGCGAACCTCGGTGGCGAAGCGCTCGACCGAGGAGGCGATCACGCCGAGGGTGGCGAAGAACATCGCGTGGCGGTCGCGCGGAATGACCTGGGTCGAGACCGGCTCAGGCGTCAGGCCCATCGCCTTGGCGACGTGCTCCTCCACGCGCGGATCGATCTGGGCGAAGGTGCCGACGGCGCCGGAAATGGCGCAGGTCGCAACCTCCTTCCGTGCGGCGACCAAGCGCTCGCGGGCGCGCGTGAATTCCGCATAGGCATAAGCGAGCTTGAGGCCGAAGGTGACCGGCTCGGCATGGATGCCGTGCGAGCGGCCGATGGTCGGCGTCATCTTGTGCTCGAAGGCGCGCTTCTTCAGCGCGGCGAGCACCTTGTCGAGATCGGCGAGCAGCAGGTCGGCCGCGCGGGTCAGCTGGACGTTGAGGCAGGTGTCGAGCACGTCGGAGGAGGTCATGCCCTGGTGCACGAAGCGCGCCTCGGGGCCGACGATCTCGGCCAGGTGTGTCAGGAAGGCGATGACGTCGTGCTTGGTCTCGCGCTCGATCTCGTCGATGCGGGCGACGTCGAAGGTGGCGTCCTTGGCCTTGGCCCAGATCGTCCGGGCGGCATCCTTCGGGATCGTGCCGAGCTCGGCCAGCGCGTCCGCCGCATGCGCCTCGATTTCGAACCAGATCTTGAACCGGGTCTGCGGCTCCCAGATCGAGGCCATTTCGGGACGGGTATAGCGGGGGATCATCGGGGCTCTCCGAGGCAGGAGGTGAGGTGGGCGGGCCGATCGCGGCCGCGCCTGCAGCATTTTACGCCGTGCTCTATCAGAGCCGCCGGGGGGATACAAACGGCGGGTTTCACTGTCCAATCCGGCGCTGTAAGGTATTATGATACTAATTTTAGAAATCGTGCTGACAGATATTGAAATCTGTCAGCGCGATGGTGTATATGCAATCCATGATCAACTAGCACTGTCTGACCATGGGGTTCAGCGGCTTCAACTGCGAAGGACCGCTTCGATGAAGATTGAAAAGCGATTGCTCCACTCACAATTCCAGGACTGGCTGAATCTCCGGGTGGCTCGTCACCTGGAGGCCCAGGCCGCCAAGTTCCGCGCCGTCCCGGCGGCGGATCGCGGCGAGGCGATCCAGATCAAAGCGCATCCCAGTGATGCCGATATGGTGCACGCATGAATGAGGCCGTGGTTCTGACATCCGAGCGCATCCTCGAAGTCACCGAGGACGTGTTGCGCCGTTACGGGCTCGCCAAAGCGACGGTCGTCGACGTCGCGAGAGCGCTCGATGTCAGCCACGGCTCCGTCTACCGTCACTTTCCGAGCAAGGCGTCGCTGCGCGAAGCGGTGGCCAAGCGCTGGCTCGAGCGCGTCAGCGTGCCGCTGGCGCAGATCGCGGCAGAGCCGGGGCCGGCGCCGGCCAAGCTGGAGCGCTGGCTGCGCGAGCTGTTCGACGCCAAGCACAAGCGAGTGTGCGAAGACCCTGAGATGTTCGCGACCTACCTGACGCTCGCCCGAGAGGCCTGCACGGTGGTGAAGGCGCACAAGCAGGATCTGATTGCCCAGGTCGAGGGCATGATCACCGAGGGCGTCGCCCAGGGCGCGTTCGAGGTCGATGATCCCAAGACCGCGGCCGCGGCAATCTTCGACGCGACGCGCAGCTTTCATCACCCCGCCCACGCCGACGAATGGGCCGATTGTACCTGTTCGACCCGGGTCGACGCGGTGCTGACCTTGTTGTTGCGAGGCCTGGCAAAGCGATAGCTGCGTCTAGCCTGAATATCGCTGCGCTCATGCGGGTTACGGAGTCCCTGCAGGGTGGGCAAAGGCGCAAGGCACGATATGAGTTCGTGCCGAGCTGTCGCGCGCCGTGCCCACCATCGATCAGCATGTTCCGCGGCGAGACGGTGGGCACGGCGCCATTGCCAGCTCGCTTGTGGTAACCGCACGGCAGCGCCTTTGCCCGCCCTTCAGATCCGCCGGGCCGCTCGTCAGCGTCAACCGCGCCAATGGCGCATCGACTAAAACTCTTCCACCGACGTCCTAGCCCATGCAGGCTTTGCGAAATTCGGCCGGTGTGACGTTGAGCTTGCGGCGGAAAATCCGGTTGAGGTGACTCTGGTCGGAGAATCCGCAGAGCAGGGCGATCTCCTTCAGCGCGAGCCTGTCCTTGCGCAGGTGCTCGCATGCGCGTTCCACCTTGCGATTCAGGACGTAGGTATGCGGCCGCATGCCGTAATGCGCATGAAATTTTCGCGCGAACTGCACTTGCGTGCAGTTGCAGATGCTGGCCAGCTCCTCCAGCGTGATGTTTCTGCCGATGTTCTGCTCGATGTAGTCTTCGATCAGCCGGGCGTGGGCCGGCCGGAAGCGTCCCTGCGAACAGGGCAGTTTGAATTGCACCGAGGCATAGCTCCGCAGGATGTGCACGCTCGCCTGAAGGGCCAGGGCATCGTAGCACAGCCGGCCGCCTGGGCCGCCGTCGGAGATCTCCTGCACCATCCGGTCACTGATCCAGGTCAGGACCGGATCGTCGATCCGGAGCAGATCATGCAGTTCGATGGCTTCGGCATCGCGATCGAACGCCTCGCTCGCGGTCTTCGCCATGAGGCTCGGCGCGATATAGAAATGGGTGACCTCGACGTCGCTGTTCCAGCGCCAGTTCGACGCTTCCGCACGCGTCAACAACGTCGTGACGCCGCGGCCGACATGATCCTGCTTCCACGCGCCGGTCACCCGGCGGTTCATCGACGTGGTCCCTCCGCGGTAGACGACAACTAAGAAGTTCTCGGAGGGCGGCACCCAGATATCGGACGGCGCATAGCGGAAGACGCGGAGCCGAAAGTCCGCCTTTCCGATTGCCGAGCTGTCCAGCATCAGCTCGCCGGGAGCGTAGCGCGGCAGCTCCTCGACGCTGATCAAATGGCCCATCGCGCGAGCCTCCCTTGATTTTTTTATGGCGCGATTGATCGCTGCTGCTTCTCATTGGCCTTGCGGCGGAGCCAGCATAGGCCGGTTTCGCGGTTTGCCAAGCGAGCTTTGTTGCGACGTGCGAGCACAGCTGGCGCGTGCGCCGCACCGTTCAAGAAATCGTCTGTTTCGTCCAAGCCCCGACGGGTCGCCGGCCCATAGCCTGCGCGGGCGACAACGAAAACGCAGCCCCCGTCCGATGGCACACGGACGAGGAACGGCGGCGTGCGCCCTGAAACAAGGATGAGGAGGACCAGATGACGGAAGCCGCTGTGAACGCCAACGGAGACGCTTCGCGTGTGACGACCAGGCTCGATGCGGTCGTGATCGGAGCCGGCGTGGCCGGGCTCTATCAGCTCTATCGCCTGCGCGAGCAGGGACTGAGTGTCCGGGCCATCGACGCCGCATCAGGCGTCGGCGGGACCTGGTACTGGAATCGCTATCCCGGCGCCCGCTTCGATTCGGAAGCCTACATCTACCAGTATCTGTTCTCCGAGGAGCTCTACAAGGGCTGGAGCTGGAGCGAGAAGTTTCCGGCCCAGCCGGAGATCGAACGCTGGCTCAACTACGTCGCCGACCGGCTCGATCTGCGCAAGGACATACAGTTCGGCACCACCGTCAAGCGCGCGCAGTTCGACGAAGCGACGCAGCGCTGGCTGGTCAACACCGACAAGGGCGAGCTGATCGATACCCAGTTTCTCGTGACTTGCTGCGGCATGCTGTCGGCGCCTTACGTGTCGTTCCCCGGCCAGGACACATTCGAGGGAGAATTGTTCCATACCGCGCGCTGGCCGAAGCAGCCGGTCAGCTTCGCCGGCAAGCGCGTGGGAATCATCGGCAATGGCGCGACCGGCATCCAGGTCATCCAGACCGTTGCCGGCGAGGCCGGCCACCTCAAGGTCTTCGTCCGCACCCCGCAATACATCATTCCGATGAAGAACCCGAAATACGGCGCCGACGATGCGGAGGCCTACAAGTCGAAATTCCAGCACCTGACGGAGCGCCTGCCGCACACCTTCACCGGCTTCGAGTATGATTTCGAGCATGCCTGGGCCGACCTGTCCCCGGAGCGGCGCCGGCAGGTGATCGAGGAGTGCTGGGAAGACGGCTCCCTCAAGCTGTGGATTTCGTCCTTCGCCGAGCTGTTCTTCGACGAGGCGGTCAATGCGGAGATCTCCGAATTCGTGCGCGGCAAGATGCGCGAGCGGCTGAAGGATCCGAAGCTGTGCGACCTCCTGATCCCCGCAGATTACGGCTTCGGCACGCATCGCGTGCCGCTCGAGCAGAACTTCCTCGAAGCCTTCCTTCGTCCCAATGTCGAGATCGTCAGCGTCAAGACCAACCCGGTCGAACGCGTCACCCCAAAGGGCATTCAGATGGCCGACGGGACCGTGCACGAATTCGACATGATCATCCTGGCGACCGGCTTCGACGCCGGCACCGGCGCGCTGACGCGGATCGATATTCGCGGGCGCGGCGGCCGATCGCTCAAGGAGGAGTGGAGCAGGGACATCCGCACCACGATGGGCCTGCAGGTGCACGGCTATCCCAATCTGTTCACGACCGCGGTGCCGCTCGCTCCCTCGGCCGCGCTGTGCAACATGACGACGTGCCTGCAGCAGCAGGTCGAATGGATCGACGACTGCATCAAATACATGCGATCGAAAGATCTGAGGGTCATCGAGCCGACTAGGGAAACCGAGGATGACTGGGTCGCGCATCACGACGAGACCGCCAATGCGACGCTGATCGCCAAGACGAATTCCTGGTATCTCGGCTCGAATATCGCGGGCAAGCCGCGGCGGGTTCTGTCCTATTGCGGCGGGGTCGGGGCCTATCGCCAGAAATGCGATGAGGTCGCGGCCAGCGGCTACCGGGGCTTTGCCATGCATTGAGCCGTCGGCAGATGCCGGCGCTGGGACACCAAGCAAAAAGCACGAGGGAGGACTACCATGAGCATGAATTTCACCGCGGCGGCGGATGCCGTTCTCGACGGCGTCGTCACATCCACGCCGCGCGTACCTGGCGTGGTCGCGATGGTGACGGACCGCGATCGCAACATCTACCAGGGCGCGGCGGGACAACGCCGTCTCGACCGGCCCGAGCCGATGACCACCGACAGCATCTTCGCCATCTTCTCCACCACCAAGGCGATCACCGGTACGGCCGTGCTGCAACTCGTCGAGGACGGCAAGCTGGATCTCGATGCGCCAGCGAAGCGCTACGCGCCGGAGATCGGATCGCTCCAGGTGATCGAGGGCTTCGACGCCAAGGGCGAGCCGATCCTGCGCGCGCCGAAGCGCGACATCACCACGCGCATGCTGATGACGCACACCGCGGGGCTGAGCTATGACTTCATCAATCACACCTACAACCGGCTGGCGCAGGAGAAGGGCCAGCCCAGCGTGATCGCCGCGACCAAGGCCTGCCTGATGACGCCGCTGCTGTTCGATCCCGGCGACCGCTGGGATTACGGCTCCAACATGGACTGGTGCGGCCAGATCGTCGAAGCCATTGCCGGCCGGCGCCTCGGGGAGGTGCTGAACACGCGCGTGTTCGAGCCGCTCGGCATCAAGGACATGTCCTTCGAATTGACCGATGCCATGCGCAGCCGGCTGGCCGGAATCCACGCGCGCAACGCCGACGGCTCGCTGACGCCGATGGATTTCGAACTGCCGGCCGAGCCCGAGGTGCACATGGGCGGCCACGGCCTCTATGGCACGGTCGGCGACTACATGCGCTTCATCCGCATGTGGTTGAATGATGGCATGGGTGAGTTCGGCCGGGTGCTGAAGCCTGAGACGATACGCATGGCCGAAAAGAACCATCTCGGCGACAAGAAGGTGACGCCCCTGACCGGCGTCATTCCGGCATTGTGCAACGATGCGGAGTTCTTCCCCGGCCAGTCCAAGTCGTGGGCGCTGAGCTTCATGATCAACGAGGAGCAGGCGCCGACGGGACGTCCGGCCGGTGCGCTGGGCTGGGCCGGCCTGGCCAATCTGTTCTACTGGATCGACCGGCAGAACGGATTCGGCGGCTTCTGGGCGACGCAGATCCTGCCTTTCGGTGACCCGACGTCGTTCGTCGGCTACATGAACTTCGAGACGGCATTCTACCAGAGCCTGCGCCAGCGCATGGCGAGCTAGTGCCGAACGACGCGGGAAACTGAACGTGTCGAAAGGGGGGACTCACCATGAGCCCCCCGGCGCTCGAACGACAGCTTCGCGAGCCGGCCGCGGGAACTGGCGGCGCAGCGCGATCAGCAGCCACGCATCGCCAACGGTCTTGCCCATCGAACGGCGGACAATCGCTGGCGATGCTGATGCACTGCAACAAGCGCAAGCCTAAAAAAAACTTCTCGAGCCTCCGAGGCAGATGTCTTTGGACGCGGTTCTGCCGCTCTGCTTAACTTCGATGTCAATGCGCCGGCGCAACGGTGCGACATCGGGGAGTGCAAGCATGAGCGTGGTCAGTCATACCGACCGAGTGGAACCCACGCGTGATCCCGCCGAGCGCGGCCCGCTGTTGCTCTGGATGATCTTCACCGGCCTCACCGTGTTCGCCGCCGTGGTGCTGGCCCGCTACGGCTACTTCCACCTGATGGTCGCCTCCGACCGCACCTATATCTCCAGCGTCATCGCGGTGCTCTATGTCATGACGTGCGCTCATTGCTTCTGGCGGACGCGGGCGATCGCGCGCGAGGCGGATGCAGCGCGCGGCTGCCGCGCGGTGCTGATCGGGCCGGACGCGGAACGCGCGCTCGAGCCGGAGGCGCGCCTGCTGCCGAACGGGCTCGTCACCAATCACATCAGGAGCCTCGTCACCAAGGCGCGGACGCAAGGGGCAGGGCGCCTCGACCAGACGCTGCTGTTGCGCACGCTGGCTGACCGGCTGCGCGGCTCCAACGGCTTCGGCGGCTTCGCCTCGGACACGCTGATGAAGCTCGGCCTGCTCGGCACCATCATCGGCTTCATCATCATGCTGGCGCCGATCGCCGGTCTCGACGTCAATGACAAGCTGGCGATGAAATCCTCGATGGGCCTGATGAGCGACGGCATGGCGGTGGCGATGTACACGACGCTGGCCGGCCTGGTCGGCTCGATCCTGGTGCGCATCCAGTACTACATGCTCGACGCCGCCACGGGGCGCGTGTTCTCCGATGCCGTGATGCTGACGGAGACGCGGGTAACGCCGCGGCTCGAGCGCGCGATGGACCGCGCGGAGCAGGGCGCATGATGGACGATTTCGGGCTCTATCCCCGCGACGAGCCATTCGATCCGTTCAGCGTGATGCTGTTCAAGGCGCTGCAGATCGTCGCGTTCTTCTTCTTCATCGCCGTGCTCGCGATCTCGCCTGACGCCAAAGATGGCAAGGTCGACAGCAAGGCCGAGTTCCTGATCACGATGGACTGGCCGGACAACCACCCCGATGATCTCGACCTGTTCGTGCAGGACCCCGTCGGCAACATCGCCTGGTACAGGCATCGCGAGGCCGGCTTCCTCACGCTCGACCGCGACGACCGCGGCGGCGCCAATGATTTCATCCTGGTCAACGGGTTGAAGATCCCGTCGCCGATCCGCGAGGAGATCGTGACCGTCAGAGGCATCGTGGCCGGCGAATACACCGTCAACATCTCGCATTTCCAGAACGTGAGCGGCGCGCCGGTCGAGGCCAAGGTCAAGGTGCAGAAGCTCAATCCCACGGCGCAGGTGATCTTCGACGACAAGGTCGTGCTCGATCATTCCGGCGACGAGAAGACGGCGCTGCGCTTCAAGCTCGATGCCACGGGAAAGGTGATCGACGTGCAGCGCCGGCCGAAATCGCTGCTGGAGACCTTTCGAAATGTCCGCGCCAACGGCGCCGACCTCGATCCCAAGACCGGCGTGAGGATGCTGCGGCCATGATGAGCAGCCTGCAAACCGTCATCGTGACGCTCTCGGTGTGCTACGCGCTGATCGGCGCGCTGCTGCTGCTGGTGCTGGTCTATGCGCGGCTGCCTTGGCCGGTGAAGGCGGTCGCGGTCGTCATCACCAGCGCGTTCTATGTCGGCAGCTTCGTCGGCGCCCGCGGCCTGCTCGGCTGGGCCAGCGTCGACCGGCTGCCCAAGGCGTTCAAGGTGCTGCAGGTCAGGATCGTCGATCCGCACAGCGTCGAGGGCGATCCCGGAGCGGTCTATCTGTGGGTCGAGACGCTCGACGATGACAATCGCCCGAGCGGCGTGCCGCGCGCCTATCGCATTCCCTTCAGCGACAAGCTGGCCGAGAAGGCGCAGCACGCCGCCGACCAGATCGCTGCCGGCCATCCGCAAGGCGGCCGCGCCGCCGATTTCGGCACCGGCGACGGCGGCGTCATCGATGCCGCGCGCGAATACATCCTGCCCCGGACGATCATCGAGACCGCCGGCGGCGACCCGTCGACCGGCGAGTTCAAGGCCGCGCAGCATGCCGGCGACGGCGTCTCCTTCACGCCGCTGCTGCCGCCGCGCATGCCGCCGAAGGACGAGCCGGCCCAACGCTGACATATCCTTGGTCCCCGCTTGTCCTTGGCCGCTGCCTGGCCTCGTACGCTTCGGCAAGTTGCAGCGGATTGCGCGGCATGGGATTGAAACGGGATCGGTGATCCGGCGGCGGTGGCGCCTTCATCGTCGCAAAAGCGAAACCATTGACATTCGCTTCAAATGGTCCAAGAGTTGCGAATTGCTTCTCGTACAACTTCAATGTCCTCGCTGGAGTATTGCAATGGCGAACGAGACAGTGCACCCGGTCAATCCTCACAACGCCAAATATCCCGAGATCATCACGGAAACGGAGACTGAGGAGCGCACCGAGTCGACGGAAGAGCAGAAGCTCACCTACGAGTCCGGCGCGCCGCGCGGCACGTCGGTGATCAAGAAGATCACCACGACCAAGACCAAGGTTCGCACCACGACGCCCTACACCGGCACTGTATGACCGCCCGCGGGGGATCCTCGTGCCGCCCCCGTCAATTAACGCGATCGACGAGCGGAGCGCGGCGCGGCCTGCGTTCGTCGATCCGTTGCGCGAAGCATTGCGCCGATCACGCGTGGTCGCGCTGCGAGGCGCGCACGGGCTCGGTTTGCGTGCCTCGGCGCAAGCCGCCGCGCGCAGTGTCGCGGGGCCGGACATCGAGACCGCCGATGGAGACTGGCACCGCCATGGCTATCTCGCCGGTTTCGAGGACATGCTGCTTGGCCTGCTGCGGCGCGGCGAGACGGCATACCCCGATGTCGTCGCGCGCCATGAGCAGAGCCTGAAACGGCTATGGCCGTTCCGCACGTCGGCCTGCTTCAAAGTGCCGCGCGATCTCACCAACACGTCCGACCGAGACGAGCGGACCCGGTTCTACCATCACGAATACCAAAACAAGCTGCTGGTCGGTGCGGCGGAGTTCGCGCTGGACATGCTGGAGGTTACCGATCGAACGGTGTCCCTGATCATCGACAATGCGCAGGCCATGTCGCCCACGTCCCGAAATCTGCTCGACACGATGTTGCGGCGTCAGGGCGAGGGGGCACGCCTGCGGATCATCCTGCTGGACCGTTCGGCGGCGGCCTTGCCGCCGCAATGGCCGTTGATCGACGTCCTGCCATGGGCGAAGCACGAGTTCGATGCGCTGTTTGATGAAGGGCGGCTTCGCCGCGCGCAGCGCGATCTCGTCTATGATCGTTCCGGCGGCAATGTCGCGGTTGCCGCCGTGATCGTTCGCTGCATGGCTCAGGGCATCAATGCCACGGACCGGCTCGATGTCGAGGCGATGGTCCACCTCCATCTGGCGACGCTGTCCCAGGAGGCGCGTATCGCCATGGCGCGCGCCTTTGTCGCCAACCGGATGGACGGCGACCTGATCGAACAGTGCAACGTCGCCAGCCTTCCGGACGAGCTCATCGACACGCTCAATATCGAGGCGCACGCGCGGCTGCTGAGCGCCCATCGCGGCGGGGAGGGGCCTCTCGTCCTGGCGCATGCGTTGGCCGTTCGCGACAGGTTCCGGCGCGCCGAAGCGCTGTGCGAGCCGTCGGCGATCCTGATGGGCATCGGCCTCTACGATACATGGTTCGCCTATTTTGCGGCGATGTTCGGCGATGCCGACCTGCGGCGACACGGCTCGGGCGACGATGCCGTCAATGGCATGTTCATCAACGCAGCCTTCGTGCTCTATGCGATGGGCTTCGCGCCGTCCGCCTTGCGCTATCTCGAGTTCTTCCTTGCCCATTTTCCCGATAGCCGTTTCGTGCCCACCGCGCTTTATGCGCAGTCCATGACCTATGGACGCTACCAGGTTCCTGTCGACCTCGATCGCGCCGAGGCCTGCGCCGTCGCCAATCTCGCGCTGATCGACCAGCGCTTTCGCGCGCATCCGCGGTACAAATACATCAAGGTCTTCGCCGAAAACGCCTACGCTTATATCCGCGCGCGCAGGGGCGACCTCCGCGGTGCGCTCGCGCTGTGCGAACATGGCATGGCCGAGATCGTGGAGGCCTATGGCGAGCAGCAGTTCCGGCTGCATCGTTCGATCCTGATCTACAATACCAGTCAGGTCTACGAACTCGCCGGGGATAGCGCGCGCGCCGAGGCGCGCTTGCGCGACGCCATCGCCTGCGATCCGTTCTATGCGGAATACTACAATGATCTCGGCAATCTGCTCGGGCGTCTCCCCGGCCGTGAGCACGAAGCGGCGGAAGCCTATGCGCGGGCGATCGCGTTGTCGCCGCCATATTACGAGGCGTATCTCAACAGGGGCATGCTGCGCGTCGAACTCGGTGACTTCGAGGGTGCCGCGGCTGATTTCGAGCGAGCGTTGCAGATCAAGCCCTCGGAGTGGCGCGCGATGCGGGAGCTCGGCAATATCGGTCTCCTGCGCGGTGACGCGCGCGGCGCCCTCGAGTTCTACGAGCGCGCGATGGCGCACGAAGCGGGGGACGCGGATCTCTATGCCAATGCCGGGCTGGCTGCGTCCGAGCTCGGCGATGTCCGCAAGGCGATGGCCTATGCGCAAGCCGCGATCGAGATCAATCCGCGGCATCCCGGCGCCAACAACAATCTGGCCGCGGAATTGCTGGCGAGCGGCGATCTCGACCGGGCTGCCGGCCACGCCCGGGTCGCGGCCGAGGATCGCAGCGATCCCGA
Source organism: Bradyrhizobium sp. HKCCYLRH3099 (assembly GCF_051167855.1). Classification (NCBI taxonomy): domain Bacteria; kingdom Pseudomonadati; phylum Pseudomonadota; class Alphaproteobacteria; order Hyphomicrobiales; family Nitrobacteraceae; genus Bradyrhizobium; species Bradyrhizobium sp. HKCCYLRH3099. The sequence continues at coordinate 657,596 of NZ_JBNPTW010000001.1, read as the reverse complement.
TTATGCGGCGAATCTCGACGTCATCGAGGCGCTGCTGGCCGAGCGGAACGCGGCCGTGCGCGATACGCCGCCGACCCGGCACTAGGAGCGCGCACACACGGTGAAATTGCCAACGCCGGTCGTTCGCGATAGCGTCCGGTTCGCTGGTCTTCTGGTGAAATCTGCGAATGGCCGCTTGTGCTCGATCGCGAGGGAGAGTTGTCGTGCGAACGCTGATGATTGCCTTCACCGTCGCCGTGCTGTGTCCGGCCGGTCCGGCCCTGGCGTGGTGGGACGAAGGCCACATGCAGATCGCGTATCTGGCCTACAAGAAGCTGACGCCCGCGGCGCGGGATCGCGCGGACGTTCTGCTCAAGCTCAATCCCGATTATGCGAGCTGGATTGCCGGCGCTCCCGCGGGCCAGGAGAAGCTCTACGCCTTCGTGCACGCGGCGACCTGGCCCGACGACATCAAGATGAAGCCGGACTATTATGACGATCAGGTGACGGACTCCACCGCCAAGCAGCTCGTACCGTACGGCCACCTCAAGCACACTTATTGGCACTACAAGGATGCGCTGTTGTCGGCCGACGACACGCCGCTGCCGCGTCCGGATCCGGTCGACGCGGTGTCGCAGCTCAAGCTGATGATCGCCAAGCTGCCCGCCAACACCGACGCCTCGGAGCCGCTGCGCTCGTACAGCCTGAGCTGGACGATCCACCTCGTCGGGGATCTGCACCAGCCGCTGCACGCCGTCGCCCGCTATTCGGCCGCGCTTCCCGACAAGGGCGGCGACCGCGGCGGCAACGAGTTGCAGGTCGTCGCCGCCAACGGCGAGACGCAGAATCTGCACGCCTATTGGGACGGCATCTTCGGCGGCTATTCCACGGTGTTCGGCGCGATCTTCGATGCCGACCAGCGCGGCGGTCTGTCGACCGTGATACCCGACGCCGGCAAGGCGCAGATCCTCGACCCCGCGGTCTGGGCGCAGGAGAGTTTTGAGCTCGCCAAGACGACAGCCTACGCTCCGCCGGTGCGAACCGACAAGCAGCCGGTCGAGTTGACACGCGAGTACGAGACCAACGCGCGCGATCTCGCCCGCAAGCAGGCCGCGCTCGCCGCTGCGCGGCTCGCCAACCTGCTCGAGGTGCTGTTGCGGTAGAGCCGCCCGCGCCTCACGGCGCCCGGGTCGGCCGGACGACGATCTCGTTGACGTCGACATCGTCGGGTTGCGCGATGGCATAGCGCACGGCGCGGCCAATCGCGTCCGGCTGCAGGGCAATCGCACGGTAGGTCCGCATCATCTCGGCTGCGCTCTCGTCGGTGATGGTGCTGGCGAGTTCGCTTTCCACCACGCCCGGATGGATGCAGGTGACGCGCAGCTTCTCATTTTCCTGCCGGAGCCCGTCCGAGATCGCCCGCACGGCGTGCTTGGTCGCGCAGTAGATGGCGGCGGTCGGCACGACCTGCAGAGCGCCGATCGAGGCGATGTTGATGATGTGTCCGGAGCCGCGGGCGAGCATGCCGGGCAACACCGCCGCGACGCCGTTCAGCACGCCCTTGATGTTGACGTCGACCATGCGATCCCACTCGTCGACCTTCATCGCGGCCATCGGCGACAGCGGCATGATGCCGGCATTGTTGATCATGACGTCGACGTGCCCCCACATCGCGCGCGCAGCCCCGGCAAAGGCCGCGACGTCAGCGCGGCTGGTCACATCCAGCGCCCGAACCTCGGCGGTTCCGCCGGCCGCGCGCAGCTCGGCGGCCAGCGCCTCCAGCCGATGCAGGCGGCGCGCCCCCAGCAGCAGCCGCGCACCCGTGGCAGCCAGCTCGCATGCGATCCCCGCGCCAATGCCGCTCGAAGCCCCGGTAATCAGGATGACCTTGTCCATGTTCAACTCCCGTCGGTTGGTGACGGGCGGAAGCTAGGTGGCCGGCATTGTCACGACAATTTGCCCAATTCTTGTCTCGGTGTTAAGCGTGTCTAACCAATGCGGATCGACAAGAACATCATCGAGCTGTTCGTGGCGGTCGCCGATGCCGGGAGCTTCCGCCTGGCCGCGGACCGGCTGGGCGTGACGCGGTCTGCCGTCAGTCAGGCGATGGGCAGGCTGGAGGACCATCTCGGGATTTCCCTGGTCAGCCGGACGACCCGCAGCTTCAGCCTGACCGAGGCGGGACGCCGCTTCTATGCGGACGTCGCGCCGGCGATCGGCGCGCTGAACGCCGCCGCCGAGCAGATCGGCGACAAGGCCGGGCCGCCGTCCGGACTGCTGCGGCTGGCCGTGTCCTCCATCGCCGAACGCTTCATCTCCGGGCCATTGCTGGCCTCGTTCATGCGAGCCTATCCCGCGATCGAACTGGACGTCACCATCACCGACGACACCTTCGACATCGTCGCCGAGCACTACGACGCGGGGGTGCGCCTGGGAGAAGTCATCGCGCAGGACATGATCGCTGTCCCGGTGTCCGGAGATCAGAGGCAGCTGGCCTTTGCCGCACCGAGATATCTGGAAGCGCACGGCGCGCCGGCGCACCCGCGCGATCTGATCCATCATGCCTGCATCGGCTGGCGGCCCGCGCCGCTGGCCGCGCCCTATCGCTGGGAGTTCACCGAAGCGGGCAGGGACTTCAATGTCGAGGTCAAGCCCAGCCTGACGACCAACGACATGTTGTTGATGATCCGCACCGCATGCGCGGGCGGCGGCATCACCTTCGGCATGGAGGAGACGTTCCAGCCCTACGTCGCGCGTGGCGAGCTGGTGCCGCTGCTCGAAAGCTTCGCGGCGCCGTTTGCCGGATTCTACCTGTACTTTCCAAGGCGTCGGAACCTGGCGCCCAAGCTCCGCGCGCTCATCGATCATGCGAAGCGGGGACTATGACGGTAGCGCGCGCAGCCCGGATGAGCGCAGCGACATCCGGGGTCACTGACGCAGCGCGTGAGACACTCGAATGCCGATACCGGCGTGAGCTCACGGACTACGAGTCCTCCTCCTCGAACAGGTCGGGCTCGCCGATCCAATTGATGACGATCTGCCTGGCAACCTGTTTGTGTCCCCAAGGAGATGTCAGTTTGACATCATGAATGTGCAGGTGATGCCTGTTTTGCGTCTTGAGCCTCGTCAAATGTTCTATCAACACATCAACGCCGTCGGCATCGACCATCAGATCGACACCACCAAGTACGTCATTCCAAACAGCGATGATCATCGATGACTCCGGCCAGCTGAAATTGCGGATGATTGCGAGCAACAAGGAAATGAACCGGAACAGCCTCCTGTGCTACTTATCGCTGAGGAAGCGAGCCTGCTAACGGTAGCGGTTGCTTCCGACACAGCCGAGGCGACCCTCATGCCCTACATCATTGGTCTGATTGCGGTGATCGTCATCATGAATCTGCAGATGGCCGGCGCGATTCCGATGGATGCGGTCGGTGCGGGGCTGGTGATCGCGGCCGTGACTTTCGCCGCCGCCCTGGCGGTCGCCATCCATGAGGCGTGGACGCAGAAGCGCGGCGTCATCGGCTGGATCGTGAACATCATCGTGGCGCTGCTCGGGTCCTTCATTGCTGCCCAGGTTGGCGGCCCGGTCGTCGCCATTCCGCTCCTGGGCCTCGCGGGCGAGGGCAGCAGCTCGCTGGCTGCCGCGGGCGGCGGCGTGATGGTGGCCGCGCTGGCGCTCATGATGGTCGTCGGCATCGGCGGCGCATCGGGCGCGGTCTGGCTCGTCAATAGGCGGCGCTGAGGTTCTTGATCAGCCGTGTGCGGGACCGGATCAGCGATCAGAACAGACCGACGATGGAGTTGATCGGCGATCCCCCCGAGCTGGCCGGCCTGCCGTGCGAGGCCTTCATCTGCGAAGCCTTCATCTACAAGGCCGACCTCGTCGCGAATGCGAACTTGGTCTATCTCCGTTTTGCAGGCATCTGGCATCAGCTCGTGCTGGACTGCGGAGTCATCTTCTGGCGGCGTCTGACCGGGGCGCCGTCACCTGACGCGATCGACGAACTCGCATTTCAGTCCACGCACACGGATGTCGGAGCTGTCACGGGCGTCGTGGGACAACGACTCCGCGACTACCGGATGTCCAGCAACAGCATCACCGCCGAGGTCAGGTTCTGCTTCGAGAATGGGTGCACGATCATCATCGACAATGCCGACGACCGCACGACATGGCGGACCGCGTAGCCAGCCAAGTAAACAGTCAAGTAGATGGGGTAACGGGCCGACCACCCGAGCGTCTCGCTCGCTACGGCGCGATTTATAAGCGCGCTCGCGAGACGCTCGGTTGGCGGAGAGGTGGTCGTCCCTCAAATTGATGGTGTTCAAAACGGAGTCGGGCAAGCCCGCTCCTCGCATCATTCGGGGACGACCATGAGCCACTATGCCGGAATTGACGTGTCTTTGAAATCCTCTGCGGTCTGCATCGTCGATGGAGGAGGCAATATCGTTCGGGAGGCTCCCGTCGAGAGTGAGCCAGCGGCCTTGATCGGTTGGTTCAAGCAGCTCGGCCTCGAGATTGAGCGGATCGGCTTGGAGGCAGGGCCGCTGTCGCAATGGCTGTATGCGGCGATGCGGGAGGCGGGCCTGCAGGTCGAATTGCTGGAGACGCGGCACGTGCGTGACGCCTTCAGGGCGATGTCGGTGAAGTCGGACCGCAACGATGCCAGGGGCATTGCCCAGTTGATGCGACTCGGCTGGTTCCGGCCCGTCCATTGCAAATCGATCGAGGCGCAGGAGACGCGTGCGGTTCTCACGGCCCGCAAGCTGCTGCAATCGAAGCTGCACGATATCGATAACTGCTTGCGCGGCGTGCTACGAGGCTTCGGCTTGAAGGTCGGCAAGACCACCGAGCGCAGCTTCGCAAAGCGCGTCGAGGAGCTGGTGGATGGCCATCCGGGATTGACGCTGGTCGTGCAGGCGCTGCTCGAGGCTCATGCGGTGCTGCTGCGCGAGTTCAAGAAGCTGGACAGGCAGGTGCAGCAGCTCGCGAAGGCCCATCCCCAGGCCAAGCTGTTGATGAGCACGCCGGCGGTCGGTCCGATCGTCGCGCTCACCTACGTGTTCGCGATCGACGACCCCAAACGCTTCCGATCCTCCAAGGCGACCGGCGCACATTTTGGCCTGACGCCGCGACGATACCAGTCCGGCGAGACCGATTATAGCGGCCGCATCACGAAGGTCGGCGACGCATCGGTGCGCGAGGCGCTCTATCAGGCGGCGCACATCATGCTGACCAAGCCGGTGAAAAATTGCTCAGAGCTAAAGAGCTGGGCAATGCGGGTCGCCAGGCGCGCCGGTCCGCGCAAGGCCAAGGTGGCTCTGGCGCGCAAGCTTGCCGTGATCCTTCACCGCATGCTCGCCGACAACATGCCCTTCAACCCCGCGGCCAAGCCTGTCACGGCCCAGCCGGCCGCCAAGGCTAAGCCTGCCGCAGCCTAAGTAAGGGAGCATCGATCGAGTTCTGGGCGGGCCACAACACCAGGCTCTCCCCGAGCAGGGTCCCTTCGCCGGGACGATGGATCCGGTCAGGCCGCCATCCGGGTAGTCGGTTCACAACCACGCTCTCCGTAGATTGGCCGGCCGGATCCTCTTACGCAGCCCAACAGGTGGCGGCCATGCGCCGACCCCGTACAGAAGCAAGGGCCCGGCGATAGGACATGCAATTGGGATTGACAAACCAAGGCCCGTTACAGAAGCCCGGATGAGCGCAGCGACATCCGGGTTCACCGACACAGCGCGTGAGACACCGGATATCGTCGCGCTCGTCCGGGCTACGAAGTGGCCAACGCCATCTCCCCACCTGCGATGACATGTGAGCGGGACCAAAATATGTGTTTCACTTTTTCAGAAATCATGCTATACGCAGCCATCCCGTCCCGGGCAGAGGGGCGTAGCGCGCGATCGTCACGACACGTGGGGCGGGGATGCGACGGACGCTGGGACGGCATGAGACGAACGCTTGGCCCGCGGACATGAAGTCGTGTGGTCCTGACCTCCCGGTGCCGAGGTCAAGTCGACGCCAGCGCTCGCGCGTTGCGGCGATGACGGGGTCAACAAGCCGGTCCCCGGGGAGAGCCCGATATAAATGTTAAAACCGTCGCGCGGGGAATGCCGGGATGTTCGGCTGAACCTGTGGTGACTGCCGCCTGCTACTCTTTCTGCAGGCGGGCCATGGGCGAGGCCAGCGCCCGGCATTCCCCGCGCCCTCTCGCGTTTCGACAGGGCACAGCGATCGCAAGGCTCGGGCGAGATCTCGCCGCGAGAACGCGAGCTCGTGTCGCTGATGGCTCGGCCCGGCTCAAAAACGACTTGCTGCGGCCGGTCCGGTTTGATGTTGCTCAAATTCCGTGCGAAGCCCACCTGTACGGTGGGAACCGGGAGGTCACGGGTGCTGCTGGCGATATTTACCGACATCCATGCCAATCGGCAGGCCTTCGCGGCCTGCCTGGAGGCGGCGCGCGCCCGTGGCGCCGAGCGCCTGATCTGTCTCGGCGACATCGTCGGCTATGGCGCCGACCCGGAATGGTCGGTCGACACGGTCATGGCGATCGTCGCCGAGGGCGGGCTCGCGGTGCGCGGCAATCACGACAATGCGGTGTCGACCTCGAGCGAGAGCATGAATGCCGAGGCGCAGGCGGCGATGGAATGGACGCGCGGCCGGCTGAGCGCCGAGCAGCGCCGCTTTCTCGCCGAGCTGCCGATGAGCGTCGGCGACGAGGACCGGCTGTTCGTGCATTCGGAGGCGTCGAGCCCGCCGCGCTGGCGCTACATCCAGAGTTCGGCCGACGCCGCGCGCAGCATGATCGCCACCGAGGCGCAGGTCACGTTCTGCGGCCATATCCATCGGCCGGCGCTGTACTCGATGTCGGCGACTGCCAAGATGACGAGCTTCACGCCCACCGCGAACATGCCGATCCAGCTGTTGCGCGGCCGGCAATGGCTGGCCGTGGTCGGCTCGGTCGGCCAGCCGCGCGACGGCGATCCCGCGGCATCCTTCGTGACCTTCGAGACCAGAACGCGCGAGCTGACCTATTGCCGCGTGCCATACGATGTCGAGGCGGCGGCGCAGCGCATCCGTGACAACGGCCTGCCGCCCTGGCTGGCGCAGCGGCTCTCGATGGGGCGTTAGAGCATGGCGAGATCGAAGCTTCAGCCGGGCGTCGTCATCGACGGCTTCACGGTCGGTGACTGCGTGCATTCCGGCGGCATGGCGACGCTCTGGAGCGTCACGCGGCCGGACATCGACCGGCCCATCCTGATGAAGGTGCCGCGCGTCTCCGAGGGCGAGGATCCCGCGGCGATCGTCAGCTTCGAGATGGAGCAGATGATCCTGCCGAAGCTGTCGGGTCCGCATGTGCCGGCGTGCTTCGGCACCGGCGATTTCGCCACGCAAGCCTATGTCGTGATCGAGCTGATCCCGGGCGAGACGCTGTACAAGCGATTGCCCGAACTGCCGCTGCCTTATGAGGAGGCGCGGTTGCTGGTCGCGAAGATCGCGACCGCGCTCGCCGACCTGCACCGGCAGCACGTCATCCATCACGACATCAAGCCTTCCAGCATCATGTTCCGTCCGACGGGGGAGGCGGTGCTGATTGACTACGGCCTGTCCTGCCACAAGCATCTGCCGGATCTCCTGCAGGAGGAATTCCGCTTGCCATACGGCACCGCGCCCTACATGGCGCCGGAGCGCATGATGGGCACCCGCAGCGATCCGCGCAGCGACATCTTTTCGCTCGGTGTGCTCTTGTATTTCTTCACCACCGGCGTGCGGCCGTTCGGCGAGACCGAGACATTGCGCGGCATGCGCCGGCGTCTCTGGCGCGATCCCTATCCGCCGCGGCAGTTGAAGCCGGACTATCCGCCGTGGCTGCAGGAGATCGTGCTGCGCTGCCTGGAGATCGAGCCGGTCTGGCGCTACCCGACCGCGGCGCAGCTCGCTTTCGATCTCGGCAATCCCGACCAGGTCAAGCTGACGGCGCGGGCCGAGAAGCTCAAGCGCGACCCGATCACGACCGTGTGGCGGCGGCGTTTCAACCGCGGCCTGGTGCAGCCGGAGACCAAGCCGTCGGATGTCGCGGTGCAGATCGCCACCAGCCCGATCGTGGCGGTGGCGATCGACACGTCCGAGGGCGGCGAGGAGCTCAACGGCGCGCTGCGCGTCACCGCCGAGCGCATTCTCGCGACCTTGCCGTCGGCACGGCTCGCCTGCGTCAACGTGCTCAAGCTCGGCCGCCTGACCATCGACCGCACCCTGGACGAGGCCGGCAACAACAAGCACATCGACCGCATGGTCGCGCTGAAGCACTGGGCGACGCCGCTGAAGCTCGACACCAGCCGCCTCACGGTGCACGTGCTCGAAGCCGTCGATCCCGCTGCCGCGCTGGTCGAGTTCGCCGAGGTCAACCAGGTCGACCACATCATCATCGGCGCCCGCCGCGATTCCGTGCTGCGCAGCCTGCTGGGTAGCGTGTCGGCGAAGGTGGCGGCAGAGGCGGGCTGCACCGTAACCGTGGTGCGCACGCGGGCGGCCGCGCGCGAGGCGGACGACGACGACGATGATGTGCCGACGAAGGTCGCGTCAGGTGAATGAGATTGGAAGCACAGGATGCTTCGCTGTTTGTTGAACTAATCGATGAGCCGAGCGTGAGTTCAATTGAGAGTAGGACCCGAGCCGCTGCCGCAAAGTCGGTGCGCTCCCTCGCCCCGTTCTTACGGGGAGAGGGTTGGGGTGAGGGGCGGCGGCACGGGCAGTATCAGTTTGGGGGCAGACGCACCGGGAGTGCTCGTCGAGAGACCTGTACCCCCTCACCCGGATTGCATCTTCGATGCAATCCGACCTCTCCCCGCCCTAGCGAAGCTTCGCTTCGCCCCTCGCGGGGCGAGGTGTACAGCGCAAGCGGCGCGAGCACGACAACTCATTCCTTCACCTTTCAACCATGACCGTCGAAGCATCATCAGCCGCCTCAAATTCGGGCGCAGCTGCGATTGCCTTTCAAAAACTCTCCCGCCACAGTGACAATGTGACGCGCGTGGGCGCGCAGTTTCTGTTTGACCAGGGGGACGTGCGATGGCGGCGACGGATGTGAGCATGGCGGGGACGGCGTCGCCGAAGGGCAGCCTGTTCGGCTCGTTGTTTGTCCAGCTCGTGGCCGCGCTGGTGCTCGGCATCCTGATCGGCGTCTTCGCACCCGATACCGCCCAGGGCCTCAAGTTCTTTAGCGACGCCTTCCTCCGCCTGATCGCGATGGTTGTGGCGCCGATCGTGTTCTGCGTCGTCGTGCACGGCATCGCCAGCGCTGGCGATCTCAAGAAGGTCGGCCGGGTCGGCGTCAAGTCGCTGGTCTATTTCGAGGGCATGACGACGATCGCGCTGGCCTTCGGCCTGGTGCTGGCGCTGCTGTTCGGCCCCGGCCACGGCATGAACATCGACGTCTCCAAGCTCGATGCCAAGCAGCTCGCGAGCTTTGCCGACAATGCCCACAAGCTCCAGGGCGGCGGTTTCGGCGGCTTCATCCTCAACATCATCCCGCCGACCGCGTTCGATGCCTTCGCCCGCAATGACGTGCTGCAGGTGCTGTTCTTTGCGGTGATCTTCGGCATCAGCCTGGCCCTGGTCGACGAGCCCGGCAAGCCGGTGGTCAACCTGATCGACGCGGTCGCCAAGGTGCTGTTCAAAGCCATGGGCTTGATCGTCCGCGTGGCGCCGCTCAGCGTGCTCGGTGCGATCGGTTTCACCGTCGGCAAATACGGTATCGGCTCGCTCAAGCAGCTGCTCGCGCTGGTCGTGCTGTTCTACGTCTCGGTGGCGCTGTTCGTCCTCATCGCGCTCGGCCTCGTGATGCGGCTCGCCGGTCTCAGCCTGTTCAAGTTCCTGCGCTACCTGAAGGAGGAGCTGCTGATCGTGCTGGCCACGGCATCATCCGACTCCGTGCTGCCGCAGATCATGCGCAAGCTCGAGGCGATGGGCGTCAAGCAGGAGGTCGTCGGCCTGGTCATCCCGACCGGCTATTCGTTCAACCTCGATGCCTTCTCGATCTATCTGACGCTCGCGGTCGTGTTCATCGCGCAGGCGACCAACACGCCGCTGTCGGTCAGCGATCTGCTGCTGGTGCTCGGCGTGTCCCTGGTGACGTCGAAGGGTGCGCACGGCGTGCCGGGCTCGGCGATCGTCATCCTCGCCGCAACGCTCGGCGCGGTGCCCGCGATCCCCGCGATCGGCCTGGTGCTGGTGCTGTCGGTCGACTGGTTCGTCGGCATCGCCCGCGCCGTCGGCAATCTGATCGGCAACTGCGTCGCCACCGTCGTCGTCGCCGCCTGGGAGAACGATCTCGACCACGCCAAGGCGAAGGCGGTGCTCGATCGCGGCACCGCGGAGGAGGTGGAGTATCAGGGGGCGTGAGTGCGGCAACACACGGTGGTCACCCAGTAGCCCGGATGAGCGCAGCGACATCCGGGGTCTCACGCGCTGCTACGTTGAGCTCGCATGTCGCTGCGCTCATGCGGGCTACAGCATCCGTTCACCGGAACGGCCGCAGCTTCATGTGCCGGTTGGAGTCCTTGTACAGCAGATATCGGAATCGGCCGGGGCCGCCAGCGTAGCAGGCCTGCGGGCAGAAGGCGCGCAGCCACATGAAGTCGCCGGCCTCGACCTCGACCCAGTCGCGGTTGAGCTTGTAGACGGCCTTGCCCTCGAGCACGTAGAGGCCGTGCTCCATGACATGCGTCTCCAGGAACGGGATCACCGCGCCGGGCTCGAAGGTCACGATGTTGACGTGCATGTCGTGGCGGACATCGAGCGGATCGACGAAGCGCGTGGTGGCCCAGCGGCCGTCGGTGCCGGGCATGCCGACCGGTGCGATCTCCGCTTCATTGGTCACGAAGGGCTCCGGCGCGGCGATGCCGGGGACGGCCTCATAGGCCTTGCGGATCCAGTGGAAGGTCGCGGGCGCCGCGCTGTCGTTCGTCAGCGTCCATTTGCAGGAGGGCGGCAGGAAGGCGTAGCCGCCCTTCGCGAGGCGATGCGTGGTGCCGGCGATGGTCAGCGCGATCTCACCGCCGACGACGAACAGAACGCCCTCGGCCTCTGGATCAGGCTCCGGCTGGGTGCTGCCGCCGCCGGGCGCGACCTCGACGATGTATTGCGAGAATGTCTCCGAGAAGCCGGAGAGGGGACGCGCGATCACCCAGGTCCGCGTCTTGTCCCAGAACGGCAGCGGCGAGGTGACGATGTCGCGCATCACGCCCTTGGGGATGACGGCATAGGCCTCGGTGAACACGGCGCGCCCCGTCAGCAGGTCGGTCTGCGGCGGGTGGCCGCCCTGCGGCACGAAGTAGTTCGGCTTGTCCATCATCGTCTCTCCTGCGCGCGGATCAGCGAATTCGCGCGACACCAGTCAGGGAATGCTCAGGAACAGCGGCTGGTCGAGCCACAGTTCCTCGAGATTGTCGGGGCTCATGCGATCGACCACCATGAAGCGCGAGGCGTCGTCGAACACCAGCAGCGGATGGTGCCAGACATTGCGGGCGTAGTTCACGCCCTGGCGGCCGGTGGCGGTGAAGGCCCGGTAGCTCGTGGCATCGCGCGGATCGGCGCAGACGAGCACAAGCCAGGGCCGGTCCTGCAGCGGCATGAACAGCTGGGTGCCGAGCGGATGCCGCTCCATCAGCTTGATCTCGATCGGCAGCGGCCGCGGCTTGGCCTCGAACAGGCTGATGTTCACCGGCACGCCGCCCGCCGTGATGTCGATCGCGGCGAGCGCGTTGCAGCGGCGGGCAAAGCCCTGGTTGATCTCGATCGGCTCGGCGCCGTCGGTCTCGACGACGTCGCCGAAGGGAGCAAACGCCGCCTTGGTCAGCGGCTGCGGCGTGAGCGTGCGCATTGCTCCTCAGATCGCTTCGCCGCGCGCGGACGCCGCGGCGTCGCGGATCGCGGCGATGTTGCTGCGATAGGCCTCCGTCGTGCCGCCCTTGAACACGGCGGAGCCGGCGACGAAAGCGTTGGCGCCGGCGGCCGCGAGCGCGCCGGCATTGTCGCGGCCGACGCCGCCGTCGACCTCGATATCGATCGGGCGGCCCGCGGTCATCGCGCGCAGATCCTGCACCTTGCCGATCGCCGAGGAGATGAACGCCTGGCCGCCGAAGCCGGGGTTGACCGACATGATCAGCACGAGGTCGACGAGGTCGAGCACATATTCGATGACGTTGAGCGGCGTCGACGGATTGAGCGACACGCCAGCCTTCTTGCCGAGCGCGCGGATCGCCTGCAGCGAGCGATGCAGATGCGGGCCGGCCTCGGCATGCACTGTGATGTGGTCGCAGCCGGCCTTGGCGAACGCCTCCAGGTAGGGATCGCACGGCGTGATCATCAGATGCGCGTCGAAGATCTTGGTCGTGTGCGGGCGCAGCGCCTTGATGACATCAGGGCCGTAGGAAATGTTCGGCACAAAATGACCATCCATCACGTCGAGATGGATCCAGTCGGCGCCGGCGGCATCCACCGCGCGCACCTCTTCGCCGAGCTTGGAGAAATCCGACGCCAGGATGGACGGCGCAATGACGAGCGGACGCGGCGTGAAGGACTGGGTCATGGGCATCTGTTCCAGGGCGTACGGGGATGTCGCCGTATCATGCAGGGCGGGCTGCGGCAACGCGAGCGGGAAAAATCTGCCGGGTGCGGCACGATGTGCCGGGTTCAAGCCACCGTAACATCGCGAAATATCCGGACATATCAGCGGTTTGCCGCTGGCATGGGGATTGCGAGAGCCGTGGGGAGATGTTCTGCCGCCTCGCGGGCGGTCTTGCGGGAGTTTCGCCATGTGGTTTGCACTTGGGGCCGCCTCGTCGGTCCTGGACAGCCTGCAGTCGATCGGCTCGACGAAGTCGGGGTCCGGCAAGTCGGGCGGCGGTCTGTTCAGCCTCGACAGCAAGGGAGCGGGCAGCTCCGGCAATTTCAGCCCGTGGTCGAGCTCGGGCAGCAGCAGCTCGGGGCAGATCGCACCGGAGACGATGAACGCGCTGCTGGCGGCGCAGAGCCAGTCGGGCGCATCGGCGGGTGCGAGCTCCTCGACCAATCCGTTGCAGGATCTGTTCTCGCAGATCGACGGCGATGGCAATGGACAGATCAGCAAGTCCGAATTCGAGAATGCGCTTGGCGCCGGCGGCAGCAACGTCGCGAATGCCGACAAGGTGTTCGGCAAGCTCGACACCAACAACGACGGCAGTGTCAGCATGGACGAGCTGTCCTCGGCGCTGCAGGGCGCCAAGGGCCGACGCGGCCATCACCATCAGCAGGCGGGTGCGGGTCAGGCGGGCAGCTCGGGGAACTTGTCGAGCGCGGGCGCCGATGCGCTGATGCAGGCGCTGTCGGGCGCGTCGAGCTCGTCGTCCACCAACAGCGATGGCTCAACGACGACCATCATCACTTACGCCGACGGCTCCAAGATGACGCTGATCGCGCCGGCGGCCACCACGGCCTCCAATACGGCTGCCGCGTCCTACAACGACATGATCGAGAAGCTGATGCAGAATCAGCCCAAGCTGCGGCCCGCCACATCGACGACGGCGGTGAGCGTGTAAGCTCAGCCGCCGAAGCGGTCCTGCCAGCATGGCAGGGCGCCTGCGAATGGCAGCCGCTTCGCATGATAGACGCCGCGCGCGATCGCGCGGGCCAGCACGTTCGCCGCCACCATGCCGAGCTCGCTCAGTTCGACCAGCGGCTCGACGGGCTTGGCGCAGGTCGCCGCGGCGAACACGATGTCGCCGTCGAGCGGCAGGTGCACCGGATAGATCGCGCGCGCCATGCCGGTCTGGGCGATCATCGCCAGACGCTTCGCCTGCGCCTTGGTCAGGATGGCGTCGGTCACGACCAGGGTAATCGTGGTGTTCTCGGAGGCCGACGGGGCAGGGCCACCCTTGATGCGCATCGCCAGCATGTCCGGCGTGAAGCTGGCGGGCAGGCCGCGGCCGCCGAACTCGCCGTTCGCTTCGTAAGGCGCAGCCCAGAACCATGGGCCGTCGCCGACGGTCACGCTGCCTACCGCGTTCACGACCGCGATGGCCGCAACCTTGATGCCGCGGCTGGTCACGGCAGACGCCGATCCGAGACCGCCCTGCAGATTGGCCGTGGTGGCGCCGAGCCCGGCGCCGACGCTCCCCAGCGCAAACGTCGTGTCGGCCGCGGCCGCGGCGGCATAGCCGAGCTCGCGATACGGCGCGTAGCGGCCCCATTGCTTGTTGCCGCCGTTGAGCAAGTCGAACACGATGGCGCCTGGCACGATCGGAATCAGCGCGTCGCGCACGGCGAAGCCGCGGCCTTGCTCGGCGAGCCACGCCTGAATGCCGCTGGCGGCCTCCAGCCCGAATGCCGAGCCGCCGGACAGCGCGATCGCATCCACCCTCTCGACCGTATTGGCGGGGTCGAGCAGCGCGTCCTCACGCACCCCGGGGCCGCCGCCGCGGATGTCGATCGCCGCGACGGCCGGCTGATCGAACAGGATCGCGGTCACGCCGGAGGCGAGCGACGCATCGTCGGCGTGGCCGACGCGAACGCCTGCGATGTCGGTGAGAAGATTCTGCACGGTCGCCCTCGGCTGCGGGTGATGAGGGCCGATGGATACCCCAGCCGCTCGGGCCGCTCAACGATCGAGCGCGATGCGGATCATCCGGGCAAGTTCCTGCTTGCGGTAGGGCTTGGCCAGCAGCAGCACGTTGGCGTCGAGACGGCCATGGTGCACGATCGCATTTTCCGTATAGCCGGACGTAAACAATGTCTTCAGCGACGGCCGGCGCGCGCGGGCGGCATCCGCGAGCTGGCGGCCGTTCATGCTGCCCGGCATGATCACGTCGGTGAACAGCAGGTCGATCTCGGGATGACGCTCCAGCACGTCGAGCGCTTCGGCCGCATTGGCGGCCGCAAGGGTCGTATAGCCAAGAGCCGCGACCTGGGCGAGCACGTGCTGGCGCACCAGCGGGTCGTCCTCGACGATCAGGATCGTCTCGTCGCCACCGCGCAAATCCGTGACCTGTTGTCCTGCCTCCGCCACGGGCGCCGAGGTGGAGCGGGGCAGATAGAGCTTGATCGAGGTGCCATGGCCGACCTCGCTATAGATCTTGATGTGGCCGCCGGACTGCTTGACGAACCCGAACACCATGCTGAGGCCAAGGCCCGTACCCTTGCCGATGCCCTTGGTCGAGAAGAAGGGGTCGAACACCTTTTCGAGATAAGCGGGCGGAATACCGCAGCCGGTATCGCTGACGGCGAGCATCACGTAGTCGCCGACGGCGACCTCGTTGTTGGCATTGGCGTAGTCCTCGTCGAGCACGACATTCGCGGTCTCGAAGGTCAGCTTGCCGCCTTCCGGCATCGCATCGCGGGCATTCAGCGCCAGGTTGACGATGGCGGTGGCGAGCTGGTTGGGATCTGCCAGCGCCGTACACGGATCGGTGCTGAGGATGCGCACGATCTCGATCTGCGCCCCGAGCGTGGGTCGCAACAGCGCCGCGGTCTCGTCCATCAAGGCGTTGACGTCGAGATCGACCGGTTGCAGCGGCTGCTTGCGCGCGAAGGCGAGCAGTTGCCGCGTGAGCTCGGCGCCACGGTCGGCGGAATCATCGATCAGCTTGGCGACCGATGCGAGTTCCGGGCGATCGGACACAGCATCGGCGATGATGCCGATGCTTCCCGTGATCACGGTGAGGATGTTGTTGAAGTCGTGGGCGACGCCGCCGGTGAGCTGGCCGACCGCCTCCATCTTCTGCGCCTGACGGATTTGCGCCTCGGCGGCGCGCTTCTCGGTAAGGTCGCGGCCGATGAAGAAGTGACGCTGCACCGGTTCCGACCAGCTTGCCATCCAGTTCAGGACGACGCCGCGCCCCTCCTTGTGCAGCAGCTGCGCCTCGAAATCGCGAACGTCCTGGCCGCGGCGGCAGAGCCGCATCTGCGTGCGAACGACCTCGAGCTCGGGCGGATAGACGAAGTCGCTGGCGTTGCGGCCGACCATCTCCTCGGGCTCATAGCCCAGGATGGAGCGCGCGCTGGGGCTGACCTGCATCAGCTGACCATAGGAATTGGCGATCAGGATCAGGTCCTGCGACGTCTCGAAAATGCGGCGGCGCTCCTCGGTTTCCCGGGTCAGGGCCGTGCGGGTCCGCTTGGCTTCGGTGATGTCGCGCGCGACCTTGGAGGCGCCGATCACGGCGCCGCGCGCATCCAGGATCGGAGACACGCTGAGCGACACTTCGATCTGATGGCCGTCCTTATGGCGGCGTACCGTTTCGTGGTGTTCGATCTTCTCGCCGCCGCCGATCCGTTCCAGGATGCGATCGACCTCGCTGCGCCGGTCCGGCGGCACGATCAGGCCGATGTCGTTGCCGAGGGCCTCGTCGGAGGCATAGCCGAACAGCTGCTCGGCGGCACGGTTCCAGGAGGTGATCTTGCCGTGCAGGGTCAGCGTGATGATGGCGTCGTTGGAGGATTCCACCACGGCGCTGAACAGACGCTCGCGTGCGATGAATCGCGCACGCTCGCTTTCGCTCTGCCGGCGCTGCCGCTGCAGGAGACGCGTCAGCTTCGCCTGCAGCCCGACATTGTCAGCGAGCAGCACGCCGAGCACGAAGCTCGCGGCCAGCAGGCCGTAGAAGCGGCCCGCATAGTAGCCGAGATCGAAGCGGGATGCGTTGAGCAGCGAGGACAGCGACAGATCGAACAGCCAGGCGCACAGCACGACCATGACCCAGAGGTCGAGAATGCTGTGCGGCCGGCGCGAGGCGAGCACCACCAGGGCAACCGTTGTCACGCACCAGATCGCGCCCACCGCAACCTTCAGTTCCAGCGTGGCGGTTCCACCTGTCAGCAACTGCGGCAGCGCTGCGTCGAAGGTGATGACGCCCCAGGTCAGAGCTCCGAGCGCGAGGGCCACGCCGCCGACGGCCACCGAGAGCGACGTCGCCAGCGAACGAACGGGCGTGAACTGGCGGCGGTCGTGCAGCGCATAGACCAGCACGAAGAGCGGAAATCCGCCGTGCCAGATCATGTAGATCCATACCGCTGTCTGCGAACCGGCTCCGAGCAGTCCGGTCGGCGAATACAGACCCGGAAAGACCAGCGTGTGCAGCAATGCCGCGGGCGCGGTGAACAGGTAGCCGGAGGCCAGCCACAGCAGCGACCGCGAGCGCATGAGGACAAACTGGGAGAACAGCAGAAATGCGGTGATGGCGTCGTTGAGGGCCAGCGCGGATTGATAGCTCGCGATGAACGCTGGGATCGCCGTCAGCTGCAGCTTGGCAAAGGGGGCGGCGACGGCAAACAGCACCCCGGACATGGCAACCGCGACGAGCGCCGCGAGTTGGTCTCGGCGCGTGGCAAGGGAGGTCGACAGAAGGACGTCGCGGTGATCCTCGTTGCTTGGCATCTCCAGGGTCCTGCGCAGCCGGCGTCAAGCGCGAGATCACTGCTGCGACTGATGCGCGAAAATGGCGGAAAGTCTAATTAAGGTTGTGTGGTGCCGGATCGAAACGTTATGTAGAATGAGTCGAGAGTTGGAGTAACTGCACCTTTACCGCGACTGAGATAAATATACCCATAGTTGTACCTGATTTCTTTTTATGTTGTAGGCTGTCCAACAGAAAAATTTCTGGAGAAGTTGATGCCACGAATTCTTGTGGTCGACGATCAGAAGGACGTGCGGACCATGATCAGCATGGTGCTGCGCGTCAATCAGTTCGAGGTGGTCGAGGCGGGAACCGCCACGGCCGGACTCCAGTTGTTCCGTGAGCAGGCTTTCGACGCCGTGATCGTCGACATCTATCTCGACGATACCAACGGACTCGATCTCGTCAGCAGCATGCGCGCGCTGGTTCCCGATTTGCCGGTGGTGGCGGTGTCCGGGATGAGTGCCTTCGACGGTGCGTCGATGTCGGAGGAACTGACACGTGTGGTGTATCTGCAGAAGCCGTTCCGTCCCGCCCAGCTGACGCGGGCGGTCGAAATGGCCCGCTCGGCGGTCGCCGGCAAGAGCGAAGCAGTCTCGCTCTCGGCCTGCGCCGGCTGAGCCGGTCCGCGCATGCCCTGAACGACGCGGCACGGCTGCGCAGTCGGGAAGGTGACTCAACAAAACGCCCCGGTCTTCGACCGGGGCGTTCGTGTTTTCGGTATTACAGAGATCGAGACCGGACGCCGATCAGGAGCCCTTGCCTCCGAGCTCGGCGTAGGCGCCCTTGGCGTCCCACTTGTAGACGACGTAGTCGATCTGCTTGATGTCGCCCTTGGCGTCGAAGCCGAGCTTGCCGAGCACCGTGTCCCACTCGCCGGCCTTGATGGTGTCCATCACCTTCTTGGCGTCGGTGGTGTTGGCCTTCTTCACCGCCTGCGACCAGACCTGGATCGCGGCGTAGGTGTAGAGGGTGTAGCCCTCGGGATCGATGTTCTTGGCCTTGAACTTCTCGACGATCGCCTTCGCGGTCGGCTTGTTGCGCGGCTCGGGGCCGAACGTGAAGAGGGTGCCCTCGGCGGCCGGGCCGGTGATCGAGGCGAACTCCTTGTCGTTCATGGCGTCGCCCGCCATCAGGATGGTCTTGAGGCCCTGGTCGCGCATCTGGCGCAGGATCAGGCCGGCTTCCTGATGATAGCCGCCGACATAGACGAGGTCGATGTTCTCACGCTTGAGGCGCGACACGATCGCGTTGAAGTCCTTGTCGCCCTTGTTGTACGACTCGAACATCTTCTCGGTGACGCCGGCCTTGTTGAGCGCCTTCTTGGTCTCGTCGGCAAGACCCTTGCCGTAGGTGGTCTTGTCGTTGAGGATCGCGATGTTCTTGCCCTTGAAGTTCTTCGCGATGTAGTTCGCGGCGACCAGGCCCTGCTGATCGTCGCGGCCGCAGACGCGCGCCACGTTCCACAGCTTGCGCTCGGTGAACAGCGGGTTGGTCGAGGCCGGGGTGATCTGCAGGACGTTGCTGTCGGCATAGGCCTCGGAGGCCGGGATCGACGACGACGAGCAGAAATGGCCGGCGACGAACGGAATGCCCGAACCGGCGAGCTTCTCGGCGACCGAGCGGGCCTGCTTCGGATCGCAGGCGTCGTCACCCACCTGCAGCGCGAGCTTCTTGCCGAGCACGCCGCCTGCGGCATTGAGGTCGGCGACCGCCATCTCGGCGCCGTTCTGCATCTGGCGGCCGAAGGCCGACTCGCCGCCGGTCATCGGGCCGGCCACGGCGATGGTGATGTCTTCGGCGAAGGCCGCGGTCGAGAGCGCAAGCGAGGCGCCCAGAGCCAGACCAATGAGTTTGAGTGGTTTCATGAGAAATCCTCACAGGGGGTAGGTCGACATGGAAATGGCCCGAACGGTGGGCCGCAGACCGCGCGCATTGTGGCTGATTTTCCGCCGAAGTCACCGCAAAATTTCGGGGAGACCGACGAAGGGCTAAGGCCATTTCGGCCGGGATTTTCGACCCCGGCCTTCAGTGGCGGCCGCCCTCCAGATAGGCCGCGCGGATCTCGGGGCGCTGCAGCAGCTCGGAGCCGGTACCCGACAGGGTGATCATGCCGTTGACCAGCACGTAGCCGCGATGGGCGAGCTTGAGCGCGTGATTGGCGTTCTGCTCGACGATCAAGACGGTCAGTCCGTCCTGGCGGTTGAGCGTCCGGATCGCGTCAAAAATCTGTCGCGCGATCAGCGGGGCGAGCCCGAGCGAGGGCTCGTCGAGCAGCAGCAGCCGCGGCCGGCTCATCAGCGCGCGGCCGATCGCCAGCATCTGCTGCTCGCCGCCGGACAGCGTGCCGCCGCGCTGCTCGAAGCGTTCCTTCAGCCGCGGAAACAGCGCGAACACACGCTCCAGCGTATCGGCGCGCTGCGCCTCAGTGGTGTCGCCGGCGTCTGCGCCCATTTGCAGATTTTCCGCAACGCTCATGCGCGGGAAGATGCGGCGGCCTTCCGGCGACTGCGCGATCTTGAGCCGAGCGATCAGGTGCGTCGGGACCTGGGTGATGTCATGGCCGTCATAGACGATATGGCCGGAGCTCGCCCGCGGGCGGCCGAAGATCGACATCATCAGCGTCGACTTGCCGGCGCCGTTGGCACCGATCAGGGCGACGATTTCGCCAGCCTTGATGTCAAGGTCGACGCCCTTCAGCGCTTCGATCTTGCCATAGGACGCGCGCAAATTCTGGATCTGGAGGAGGGACGCGCTCACGCCTCGGCCTCCATCACCGCTGCGGCCTCTTCCTCATCGGTGCCGAGATAGGCGGCGATCACCTTGGGATCGTCGCGGATCTCGCGCGGCGTGCCCTCCGCGATCTTGACGCCGTAGTCCATCACTACGACGCGGTCGGAGATTTCCATGACGACGCTCATGTCATGCTCGATCAGGAGGATCGAGGTGGCGTGGTCGCTGCGGATCGACAGCAGGAGCTCGCTCAACGCCGCGCTTTCTCGCGCGTTGAGGCCCGCGGCCGGCTCGTCGAGGCAGAGCAGGGCGGGGCCGGTGCACATCGCGCGCGCGATCTCGAGGCGGCGCTGATCGCCATAGGCGAGGTTGCCGGCGGCGTCGTCGGCGCGGTCGATCAGGCCGACGCGCTTCAGCCAGAACACGGCATTGTCGATCGCGCTCTGCTCGGCCGCGCGCCAGGAGGGGACGCCGAGCAAGCCGAGCAGGGTCAGGCCGGACGCCTTCATCAAGGCGTTGTGCTGGGCGACCATCAGGTTCTCCAGCGCCGTCATGCCGGGAAACAGCCGGATGTTCTGGAAGGTGCGCGCCACCTTGGCCTGCTTGGAGATGTTGAAGTCCTTCAGCTTCTGCATCTCGAATTGCGTGCCGTCGTCATGTGTCAGGCGGATCACGCCCGAGGTCGGTTTGTAGAAGCCGGTGATGCAGTTGAACACTGTGGTCTTGCCGGCGCCGTTGGGGCCGATCAGTGCCGTGATCTGCTGGCGCTGCGCGGTGAACGACAGCGCGTTGACGGCGACGATGCCGCCGAAGCGCATGGTGAGGTTCTCGAGCGTGAGAATGGGAGCTGAGCTCATCCGTGGCCTTCCTTGACGAGGTCCGAGGAGATGCTCTTCGATTTTTCCAGGAACACGGTGGGCGCGCGATGGCCGACGATGCCGCGCGGCCGCCAGATCATGATCAGCACCATGGCGAGGCCGAACACCAGCATGCGGTAGACCTCAAGGCTGCGGAACAGCTCGAAGCCGCCGATCATGGCGAGCGCGGCCAGCGCGACGCCGAGCTGCGAGCCCATGCCGCCGAGCACGACGATGGCGAGCACCAGCGCCGATTCCTGGAAGGTGAACGACTCCGGGCTGATGAAGCCCTGGCGGGTGGCGAAGAAGGCGCCGGCGAAGCCGCCGAACATGGCGCCGGTGGCGAACGCCGTCAGCTTGGTCGTCGTGATGTTGATGCCGAGCGCGCGGCAGGCGACCTCGTCCTCGCGCAGCGCTTCCCAGGCACGACCAATCGGCAGCCGGCGCAGCCGGATCGTGACCCAGTTGGTGAGCAGCGCCAGCGCCAGGATCAGATAGAACAGGAACACGATGCGATGGGTCGGCGAGAACGGGATGCCGAGCATCGCAGCAAGCCCGCCCTCACCGGGAGCGAGCGGAATGCCGAACAGGGTCGGACGCGGAATGCCGGAGATGCCGTTGGGGCCGCCGGTGACGTCCTGCCAGTTGATCAGCACCAGGCGGATGATCTCGCCGAACGCCAGCGTAACGATGGCGAGATAATCGCCGCGCAGCCGCAGCACGGGGAAGCCGAGCAGCACGCCCCAGAACGCGGCGAGGATGCCGGCGAGCGGCAGGCAGATCCAGAACGACAGGCCGAAAGTGGTCGAGAGCAGCCCGTAGGAATAGGCGCCGACCGCGTAGAAGGCGACATAGCCGAGGTCGAGCAGGCCGGCGAGGCCGACCACGACGTTGAGACCCCAGCCGAGCATCACATAGGTCAGGACGAGGATGCCGAGGTCGAGAATGTAGCGCTGATTGTAGAAGATCACCGGCACGAGGAAGGTGAAGATCAACAGCGCCGGCGCGAGATAGCGGGCAGCGACCGACATGCCGCTCTGCACTGACGACGGCACGAAGCTGCCGAGACCGCCGCGCGGGCCGAGCCACATTCTCAGCAGCTCGACAACGATCGAGCCGACGAACACCGCGCCGACGAGGCTCGCGAGCTCGCCGAACCGGGTCCAATATTCCAGCTGGCCGCTCTGGCCGGCCTCGGTGCGGACGCCGACCATCAGCGAGAACAGGCCGAGCGCGACCAGCGCGCTGAGGACCGCTTTCTTGAGGATGAAGGCGGCTCCGACGGGCTCGGAGCCATTCGACGGGACAGGCGAAGATGATGGAAGAGACGCGCTCACACGGGCTCCGTCGTCAGACTTTTTCGACTTCGGGACGGCCGAGGAGGCCGGTCGGCATGAAGATCAGCACCACGATCAGGATCGAGAACGCCGCGACGTCCTTGTACTCGACCGAGAAATAGGCCGACCAGAACGTCTCGATCAGGCCGATCGCAAGACCGCCGAGCATCGCGCCGGGCAGTGAGCCGATGCCGCCGAGCACGGCCGCAGTGAACGCCTTGATGCCGGCGACGAAGCCCATGAAGAAATCGACCAGGCCGTAATACAGCAGGTACATCATGCCGGCGACGGCGGCGAGCGCGGCGCCGATCACGAACGTCATGGAGATGGTGCGGTCGACATCGACGCCCAGCAGCGCCGCCATTGTCTGGTCCTGCTCGCAGGCGCGCATGTCGCGGCCGAGCCGGGTGCGCGACACCAGCCACGTGAACAGCGCGAGCAACACGATCGTGGTGATCACCACGACGATCTGGATGTTGGAGAGCTGCACGACGAAGCCGCTGTCACCCTCGTGCAGCGTGTAGCCGCCGGTGATGATCGGCGGCACCGGCTTGACGCGCGCGCCCTGCGAGACCTGAGAGAAGTTGGTCAGCACGAACGACATGCCGATCGCCGACAGCATCGGCGCCAGGCGGAAGGAGTGGCGCAGCGGCCGATAGGCGATGCGCTCGATGGTCCAGCCATACAGCGCGGTGATCGCCATCGACACCAGCAGCACGATCAGCAGGATGACGGGAACCGCGGTCAGGCCGATCGACACCAGCACCAGGAACGAGATCAGCGCGATGAAGCCGCCGATCATGAAGACGTCGCCATGGGCGAAGTTAATCATGCCGACGATGCCGTAGACCATGGTGTAGCCGATGGCGATCAGGCCGTAGATCGAGCCGAGCACGAGGCCGTTGATGAGCTGCTGCGCGAAATAATCCATGAACTGCCGTTTTGAGACTGTCGATACTCGTTCGCAACGCGGCGGGGACCTCGCGGGCGGGTGTTGGTATTCCTCCACACCCGCGGCCGCAGACAACGCGTCCTGGAGTACTAACAGCTAGGAACCGTCTGCCGCAACAGCGTGCAGTGCCACAATTGCGGGCTTATCCCGCCTGCTTTGATGGCTGGTTCCGCGGCCATGATTTCGCCCGATGCCCGAGTGGCGCCTGATGCCGGCAAAACGCAGCGAGAGGCAACGCGAACCACGGTTCCCGCATTGGTTGTCATTGCAGCGTCACCGAGGAGACCCTCATGAGCAGCCTGACGGACAAGAACCAGGGCCACCAGAACCCCGGCCAGAATCAGCAGGGGCAGACCAGCGGCAAGCCGATCAGCCAGGACCAGGGGCAGGGGGCCCAGCGTCCACAGGAAAAGCCGCCAGGCCAGGATCGTGGCGGCTGAAGGCCGTTGCCGCTGGGGACCCGCAAGCGGTCCTTACCGCCTTTGGCCCTCCCCCTGGGCGCCCGTTAAGGTAAACAAAGGGTTTAAATTGCCCGCTGCATTTGCCGCGCGTTAGCTCGTCTGGAACTCGCCATGCCGGCGGGGGACGGGACGCAGAGGCGGGCGAGCATGATCAGGAACATTGTGATCAGGAACTGGCGGCTGAGCTGCGTCAATGGCGTGCTGCTGGCGCTGTATTTCGTCCCGGTCTGGACGACTGTGGCCTTCCAGATCATGGTGTCGCCGATCCAGGGGCTGTTCGCGCGGCCAAATATCGCCGTGGCGCTGTTCATCAGCGACCATTTGCATCTGTCCGCGATCGACACGGTCCGCGCCGCCTGGCTGCTCGCCCTGGCGCGACTGACGGTCGCAGGTTTCTTCGCGATGTTCCTGGTGCTGATACTCGTGCCGCGGGTGCGAAAGGTCGCGGGCTATGTCGAGTCGCTATCGATCGGGCTTGGTCTCGGCAGCATCCTGGCGTTCACCAGCATGATCCTGGCGTCCCAGGTCGGGGAGACCCAGGCACTGCGTCTGCATGCCACGGAGCTGCTGATGCTGTTGGGGACCGCGATCGTCATGCTCGTGGAGAAGCCGGCGACGCCGGCTCATTCGTCCGACGAGGCGTGTGCCATGCCGGCGCTGGACGTCGAGCGCGCGGCGCAGCCCAGCAGCTAATTTCCTTTGATCAGCGCTGGGTCAGGAAGCCCAGCACGGCGTCGTTGAACGGGCCGGCCGCCTCGACATTCGAGATGTGCGCGGCGTCGACGATGGTCATGCTGGCGCCGGGAATACGGCTGCGAATCGCTTCCGCCATGTTGATGGGCGTCGATTTGTCGTAGCGGCCGGCCACGACCAAAGTCGGGCTCTTGATGCCAGGGAGATCCTCGCGCAGGTCGAGCGCGCGCAGCGCCGCGCAGCTGGAGAGATAGCCCTCGACCGGCGTGGCGAGCAGCATGGCCTTCATCCGGTCGGCAACCTCGGGATTGCGCTCGCGGAACTCCTGCGTCAGCCAGCCGGCAATCACCGTGTCGGCGATTCCGGAGAGACCCCCCTCCGTGACGGCCTTGATTCGCGCGTCCCAGATCGCCGGATCGGGGTAGTAGCAGGTGGTATTCGCGAGCACGACCTTGCCGAGACGCTCGGGGGCGTGCGCGGCAAGCCACTGGCCGACCATGCCGCCCATCGACACCCCGCACCAGTGCACCTTGTCGATGTTCAGATCGTCCAGAATCGCGAGCGCATCGCGGCCGAAGCGCTCGATGGAGTAGGGCCCGGGGGCGACCGTCGACTTGCCATGGCCGCGCCGGTCATAGCGGATGACGCGAAAGACCTGCGTGAAGGCACGCATCTGCGGCTCCCACATCTGCAGGGTCGAGCCCAGTGAGTTCGACAGCATCAGGGTCGGCCCGCCGTCGCGGCCCTCGACGGTGACGTTCAACAGACAACCGTCGGCATCGATCATCGGCATGGGCGCAATCCTTGTCGCAGGCGGCGGTCAACGCCGGAGGAATCGTGCAGATTTGATGGCGAACTAACCATTGCGGGCGCCGTCTGCCAATCAAAACCCGCCGGCCGGGAGACCCGGAATGCTGCGGTGCTCCCGCGTTTCTGCAACGCTTGACGGCGCTGCTTGCCCTTCCTTTTGGGCGTTCGGTGCTTTACTTGAATGCCTCTAACCGCGCCAATCCGGGGGAATGCTCATGGCAATGACGATGACGGGCGAGGTCCAGCTGGCGGCTCCGCGTGAGGCCGTCTGGGCCAAGCTGAACGATCCTGAGGTGCTCAAGGCCTGCATCCCCGGCTGCGAGGAGCTGGAGAAGACCGAGGATGGCGGCTTCCGCGCCGTCGCCAAGATGAAGGTCGGGCCGGTGTCCGCGCGCTTCAAGGGCAAGGTCACCTTGAGCGATCTCGATCCGCCGAACGGCTACAAGATCTCCGGCGAGGGCGAGGGCGGCGTGGCCGGATTCGCCAAGGGCGGCGCGGTCGTCGGGCTGGCGGAAAAGGATGGCGGCACGCTGCTGAGCTACAATGTCGACGCGCAGATCGGCGGCAAGCTGGCGCAGCTCGGCCAGCGCCTGATCAACGGCGCGGCCAAGAAGCTCGCCGATGAATTCTTCGCGAACTTCGCCAAGGCCGTTCAAGGCTGACCGCAACCGACCCATGCGCTGTCCGGGGCGAGGTTGCCCGTCGCGGAGAGCGTCAATATGATGGTTTTCGACCGATTTTTGCTGGGCTGCGCTGCAGTGCAACGCTGTGCGCGGAATATAGAGAGTCCTGAATGGCCAAGATTTCCATGATTGTGAACGGTAATCCCGTCACGGCGAACGTCGACCCGCGGACGCTGCTGGTGCAGTTCCTGCGCGAGAATCTGCGCCTCACCGGCACCCATGTCGGCTGCGACACCTCGCAGTGCGGCGCCTGCGTCGTGCATCTCGACGGCAAGGCGGTGAAGTCCTGCACGACGCTCGCGGTGATGGCCGACGGTCACGAGGTCCGCACCATCGAAGGTCTCGCCGCAGACGGCGCGCCGCTGCATCCGATGCAGGAGGCCTTCCGCGAGCACCATGGTCTGCAGTGCGGCTTCTGCACGCCGGGCATGATCATGACCGCGGTCGATCTCGTCCACCGCAAGGGCCACGAGCTCAGCGAGGAGACGATTCGCGAGGAGCTCGAAGGCAATCTCTGCCGCTGCACGGGCTATCAGAACATCGTGCAATCCATTGCTGCCGGCGCCAAGGCGATGGCCAAATCGGACCTCGCCTAACAGCCGGACCCCGCCTCAGCCGCCCGCCGCGACAGGACATTTCCCCATGTACGAATTCAAATATCACCGGCCGGCCACCGTGCGCCAGGCCGCGAATCTCCTCACCAAGAACGAGGACGCCAAGCTGGTCGCCGGCGGTCACACGCTGGTGCCCGTCATGAAGCAGCGGCTCGCCAGCCCGCCGCATCTCGTCGACCTTTCGCATGTCGAAGGTCTGGACACGATCGAGGTCAAGGGCCGCAACCTCGTGATCGGCGCGATGGCGCGCCATGCTGACGTCGCGAACTCCGCCACGGTCGGCGAGGCGATTCCGGCGCTCGCGCATCTGGCCAGCCTGATCGGCGACCCCGCCGTGCGTCATCGCGGCACGATCGGCGGCTCCATCGCTAACAACGATCCGACCGCCGACTATCCGGCAGCGTGCCTCGCGCTTGGCGCGACCATCGTCACCAACAAGCGCAAGCTGAAGGCCGAGGAGTTCTTCCAGGGCCTGTTCACGACCGCACTGGAGCCGGACGAGATCATCACCAAGGTGAGCTTCCCGCTGGCGAAGAAGGCCGCTTACGTCAAATTCCGCAACCAGGCCTCGCGCTACGCGCTGGTCGGCGTGTTCGTCGCGCGCCGTCCGTCGGACGTCCGCGTCGCCGTCACCGGCGCTGGCGGCAACGGCGTGTTTCGCGTCACCGCCTTCGAGGAAGCGTTGCAGAAGCGCTTTTCGCCGAAGGTGCTGGAAGGCATCCCGGTGTCGGCCGAGGGGCTCAACAGCGACATCCACGGCAGCGCCGAATATCGCGCCCACCTGATCGGCGTGCTCGCGCGCCGCGCGGTCGATGCCGCCAATGCCGAGGCCAAGGCCTCGACGGCGTCGGACGGAGCCGCCGAGCCCGAAGCTCCGGCGTCGTGACGTCGAAGGAAGCGGTCTCGCCATGAGTGCTCCGGCTCTGCCAGCATCGGTCGATGCGATGCTCGAATTGTTGTCGTCGCGCGGCTATCTGGCCGAGCGATCGCTGGCGACGGTGACCTATCTGTCGCTGCGCATGGGCCGGCCGCTGTTTCTCGAAGGCGAGGCCGGCGTCGGCAAGACCGAGATCGCGAAGGTTCTGTCGGCGGCGCTCGGCCGCAAGCTGATCCGCCTGCAATGCTACGAGGGTCTCGACGTCGCGTCCGCCGTCTATGAGTGGAATTCGGCGGCGCAGATGATCGCGATCCGGCTGGCGGAAGCCGGCGGCGACGTCGACCGCGACCAGTTGTCATCGGACATCTTCGCCGACCGTTACCTGATCAAGCGCCCGCTGCTGCAGGCGCTGGAGCCCGATGTCGCCGGCGCCCCGGTGCTGCTGATCGACGAGCTCGACCGCGCCGACGAGGCCTTCGAGGCCTATCTGCTCGAAATCCTCTCCGACTTCCAGGTCACGATCCCCGAGTTCGGCACCGTCAAGGCGCCGCATCCGCCGATCGTCATCATTACCTCGAACCGCACCCGCGAGATCCACGACGCGCTGAAGCGGCGCTGTCTGTATCACTGGGTCGACTATCCCTCCGCCGAGCGCGAGCTCGCGATCGTCAAGACGCGGCTGCCCGGCATCTCGCAGCGGCTGTCGCAGCAGATCGTGCGTTTCGTGCAGGCCCTGCGCGACCAGGATTTCTACAAGTCGCCGGGCGTGGCCGAGACACTGGACTGGGCCACCGCGCTGACCGAGCTCGATGCGCGCTCGCTCAATGCCGAGGTGGTCGGCGATACGCTGGGCGCGCTGCTGAAGTATCAGGACGACATCGCCCGCATGCAGGGCGACGCGTTGAACAAGGTGATCAAGGACGCGACCAGCGAGACGTAGGTCCCGCTGGTGCCTCAAACAACGGTCGTCATTCCGGGATGCGTGCGCAGCACGCAGGCCCGGAATCCATAACCACGATCGTGAGTATGGATTCCGGGCTCGCCCTTCGGGCGCCCCGGAATGACGGCCTCAAGTTGAGGCGCGTCTGGACTTCGAGGGGATCAGGCCATGCCCACCAGCATCAATCACCTCGCGCCGCCGACCGGCGGCATCGCCGATAGCATTGCGGGCTTTGCGCGCGCGCTGCGGGCCGCTGGTCTGCCCGTCGGACCGGGCGCCGTCATCGACGCCATGACCGCGCTCGAAGTCATCGACATCGGCAAGCGGCCGGACGTCTTCACCACGCTGGAATCGATCTTCGTCAAGCGTCACGAGCACGCGCTGATCTTCGCCCAGGCCTTCGACCTGTTCTTCCGCCCCGCCGAGGAATGGAAGTCGATGCTCGATTCGGTGCCGCTGCCGGATCATGCCAAGAAGAAGCCGCCGCCGGCCTCGCGCCGCGTCCAGGAGGCGATGTCGCAGCCGCAGATGCATGAGGAGCCGAAGGCGCAGGAGCAGGATCTGCGCCTCTCGGTGTCCGACCGCGAGGTGCTGCAGAAGAAGGACTTTGCGCAGATGAGCGCGGCGGAGATCGCCGAGGTCGCGCGCGCCATCGCCAAGATGCGGCTGCCGCAGGCCGAGCTGAAGACCCGCCGCCACACCACAGATCCGCGCGGCCACCGCATCGACATGCGCAAGACCCTGCGCCAGGCGCTGCGCACCGAGGGCGAGATCATCAACTTCCATCGTCTCGGGCGAATCGAGAAGCCGGCGCCGATCGTGGCGCTGCTCGACATTTCCGGCTCGATGAGCGAGTACACGCGGCTGTTCCTGCATTTCCTGCATGCCATCACCGACGCGCGCAAGCGCGTCTCGGTGTTCCTGTTCGGCACGCGTCTGACCAATGTCACGCGCGCGTTGCGGCAGCGCGATCCCGACGAGGCGCTGGCGAGCTGCTCGGCCAATGTCGAGGACTGGGCCGGTGGCACCCGGATCGCGACCTCGCTGGAGACCTTCAACAAGCAATGGGCGCGGCGCGTGCTCGGGCAGGGCGCCATCGTGCTCCTGATCTCGGACGGACTGGAGCGCGAGGCCGACAGCAAGCTCGCCTTCGAGATGGACCGGCTGCACCGCTCCTGCCGCCGGCTGATCTGGCTGAACCCGCTGTTGCGCTATTCCGGCTTCGAGGCCAAGGCGCAGGGCATCAAAACCATGCTGCCTCACGTTGACGAATTCCGCCCCGTACATAACTTGACGTCGATCGAGACCCTGATCTCGGCGCTGTCGGCGCCGCTGCCGCCGCATCAGCGTAGCGCCATCCGGCCTGCCGCCTGATCAGTCCAAAGGAGATCACCATGCTCAACCGGGACGAAGACATCCTCAAGGCCGCCGAGGACTGGCACAAGGGCGGACACGGCGTGGCGCTCGCCACCGTGGTCGAGACCTGGGGCTCGGCGCCGCGCCCGGTCGGCTCCAATCTCGTGATCAATGACGATGGCACCTTCCTCGGCTCGGTGTCCGGCGGCTGCGTCGAGGGCGCCGTCGTCACCGAGGCGCTGGACGTGATCTCCAGCGGCCAGCCGAAGATGCTGGAGTTCGGCGTCGCCGACGAGACCGCCTGGAATGTCGGGCTGTCCTGCGGCGGCACCATCCGCGTGTTCGTCGAGAAGGTGGGCTGATCGATGCAGCTGTCGACACTGGCCGAGCTCAACGCCGAGCGCGCCGCGCGCCGCCCGGCCATTCTCGTCACCGACGTTGCCTCCGGCGAGCAGCGCCTGGTCAAGGCGGCGGCGATCGCCCGCGATCCGCTGAGCGATGAGCTCGCCAAGCATCTGCGCATGGGCAAGAGCGGCATGGTCGAGGCGGGCGGCAAGCGGCTGTTCCTGAACGTCTACGCGCCGACGGCCAAACTCGTGATCGTCGGTGCCGTCCATATCAGCCAGGCGCTGGCGCCGATCGCAAAATCGCTCGGCTATGACGTCACCGTCGTCGATCCGCGCACGGCCTTTGCCAGCCCGGAGCGCTTCCCGGACGTGCCGCTGATCGCCGAATGGCCCGACGTGGCGCTGCCGCCGCTCAACGTCGATCACTATACCGCGTTCGTGGCGCTGACGCATGATCCGAAGATCGACGATCCGGCGCTGCTGCACGCCTTCTCGCGCGACTGCTTCTATATCGGCGCGCTCGGCTCGCGGAAGACGCACGCCAAGCGTCACGACCGGCTGCGCGCGCAGGGCGCGAGCGATGCCGATATCGCCCGCATCCATGCGCCGATCGGGCTCGCCATCGGCGCCGTGTCGCCGTCGGAGATCGCGGTCTCGATCATGGCCGAGATCACCGCGACGCTCCGCCTGCCGGCCAAGGAGAAAGAGCAGGCGGCATGAAGTTCGGTCCTGCCAGTCCGCATGAGGCGATCGGCGGGGTGACGGTGCACACCCTGCGCAAGGGATCCTTGGTGCTCAAGAAGGGCACCCTGATCGGCTCCGCCGAGGTCGATGCGCTGGTCAGGGAAGGGGTCAAGGAGATCGTCGTCGTCCGGCTCGAACCTGGCGACGTGTCCGAAGACGAGGCGGCCGCCGATGTCGCCAACGTCGTGGCGGGTGAGGGCATTCATGTCGATCGCGCCTTCACCGGCCGCGCCAATCTGTTCGCGGCTCAGCCGGGCGTGTTGGTGATTGACCGTGCCGCAGTGGACCGGATCAACGAGATCGATGAGGCCATCACCTTCGCGACCTTGCCTGCCTTCAAGCCGGTGGTCGAAGGCGAAATGGTCGGCACCGTCAAGCTCATTCCATTTGGTGTGGAGGGCCGCCTGCGCGACGCCGCGGTCGTGGCGGCGGGCAAGGGTGCACTCAGCGTCGCGCCCTATATCATCAAGCGCGTCGGCGTGGTCTCGACGATTCTTCCAGGACTTGCGCCGAAGGTCATCGACAAGACGCTGCGGGTGACCGCCGAGCGCCTGGCACCGGCCGGCGCCTCCATCATCGCCGAGCGCCGCGTGCCGCATGAGCAGGCGGCGCTGGCTGCCGCGATCAAGGAGCTGCTCGGCCTCGGCGCCGAGCTCGTCATCGTATTCGGCGCCTCGGCGATTGCCGATCGCCGCGACGTGATCCCGGCCGCGATCACCGGCATCGGCGGCGCCATCACCCATTTCGGCATGCCGGTCGATCCCGGCAATCTGCTCCTGATCGGCAGCGCCGGCGGCGTGCCGGTGCTCGGCGCGCCCGGCTGCGCCCGCTCGCCGGCCGAGAACGGCTTCGACTGGGTGCTGATGCGGCTGCTCGCCGGCATCAAGGTGACCCGCGCCGAGCTGACGGCCATGGGCGTCGGAGGTCTGCTGATGGAAATCGTGACCCGGCCGCAGCCGCGCGCCAAGCCGGAGGAGACCGAGGGCGAGCGCAAGGTCGCCGCCATCGTCCTCGCCGCCGGACGCTCGACCCGGATGGGCGGGCCGAACAAGCTGCTCGCCGAGCTCGACGGCAAGAAGCTGGTGCGGACGGTGACCGAGCAGGCGCTGGCGTCCAAGGCCAGCGAGATCATCGTCGTCACCGGCCATCAGGCCGAGCTGGTCGAGCAGGCGCTCGCCGACCTCGAGGTCCGCTTCGTCCGCAATCCCGATTTCGCCGGCGGCCTGGCCAGCTCGGTGAAGGCAGGCATTGCTGCAGTGCCGGAGGGCATCGACGGCGCCGTGGTCTGTCTTGGCGACATGCCGATGGTGTCGTCCGATCTGCTCGACCGGCTGATCGGCGCCTTCGCGCCCGATCGCGGCAATTTGATCGTCGTGCCCGTCTCCGAAGGCCGCCGCGGCAATCCCGTGTTGTGGTCGCGCCGCTTCTTCGCCGAGCTGATGACGCTCGACGGCGACGTCGGCGCGCGGCATCTGATCGCCAAGCATACGGAAGCCGTCGCCGAGGTGCCCGTCGACGGCGACAGCGCCTTTCTCGACATCGACACGCCGCAGGCGCTGGAAGCCGCGCGGCGAGGGTGATCTTTGTCGCCTGCTGGACTCCCACTTGGTCATTCCGGGGCGCGCGGAGCGCGAGCCCGGAATCCATACCCACAGGAAGCCGTGTGAGGCGCGCTGGTCGTTGGCATCTCGCCTCACGACATCGTCCTGTGGCTATGGATTCTGGGCTCATTCGCGCTGCTTCAAAATGGCTTCGCCATTTTGCGCGCGAGGGCCCCGGAATGACGCCGACAACCCCAGTCTCAACCTCTCGTTCACCAACTTTCAACGCCCCCCGGCTAGATTTGCCGACATTGGGCCTCGGGGGAGGAGAGAGTGATCATTTCGACCGCCGCGCGACGTCTCGCGCTGTTTGCATTTGGACTGACCGTGATCGTCGGCGCCGCGCGCATTGCGACCACCGTGATCAGCCCGGCGCATGCCGCCGGTGCCTTCGCCATCGGCCAGTGCGCGGCCTATGGCCAGGCGTTCGACTACCCGGCCGAGCACCTCGCCAAGGCCGCAGCGCTCAAGCAGTGCAAGGGCGACTGCACCGCCGTGACGATGAAGAAGGCCTGCGCGGCTTTCTCCGTCGACCTGACGAATCCTTGCGGCCCCCACGGCTATGCGGTGCGGCCGAAGATCTCCGCCTCGCTCAACGAGGCCACGCGCGAATGCTATAAGTATGGCGGCAAGGAATGCGTGATCCGCGCCTGGGTGTGCGACGCCAAGGGCTGATGGTTCGGCAATCTGAGTTCCACGCGCGCACTTTCGATTCACGACTTCACGCCCGGAATGGCCTTGCTATTCTGGGCGTTCGCAATTTGGAATTGGAAGTGACATGCAATTCGATACCAAGATCGCGCTCATCATCCGGAACGATCTCGAAGCGTGGCAGAAGCTCAACGTGGCGGCGTTCCTTGCCAGCGGCATTGCTGCGGCGTTTCCGGAATGCATCGGCGCACCCTACGAGGATGGCTCCGCGACGAGCTATCACGCGCTGATTGGCCAACCGATCCTGATCTACGGTGCACCCGACAACGCGGCCTTGGCGCGCGCCCTGGATCGGGCGTTGTCGCGCAACGTCAAGCCGGCGGTCTACACGGAAGACATGTTCAAGACGACGCATGACGAGGCCAACCGTGCCGCCGTGAAGGCGGTGGCGCGTCCCGATCTCAATCTGGTCGGACTGGCGTTTCGTGCCGAGCGCAAGGTGATCGACAAGGTCGTCGACGGGCTGAAGTTTCACGCGTGAGCTTCGTGCTGTCATGAAACTGTTATATGCTGCGCATCAAAGCGGCAGCGTCCTTTGATACCGATCAAGACCGCGAGACTGCGGGGTCGTTAGTTTGCGCCTCAACATGAGGAGCAGACCGATGCAGACCATGAAAGCCGCCGTCGTCAAAGCCTTTGGCAAGCCGCTCGTCATTGAGGACGTACCCGTGCCGGTGCCCGGTCCGGGCGAGTTGCTTGTGAAGTTGAAGGCCTGCGGCGTGTGCCACACCGACCTCCACGCCGCCTCCGGCGACTGGCCGGTGAAGCCGACGCCGCCGTTCATTCCGGGCCACGAGGCCGCAGGCGTGGTCGCCGCGCTCGGCGCTGGCGTGACCGATTTCAAGGTCGGCGACGCGGTTGGTGTGGCCTGGCTGCACGATGCCTGCCTGCGCTGCGAATATTGCGAGACCGGCTGGGAAACCCTGTGCGAGCACCAGCACAACACCGGCTACAGCGTGAACGGCGGCTTCGCCGAATATGTCATCGCCTCCGCCGCCTTCGCCGCGCGCCTGCCGGCCGATGTGGACTTTGCCAGGGTGGCGCCGATCCTCTGCGCTGGCGTCACCACCTACAAGGGCCTGAAGGAAACCGACACGCGTCCCGGCGAATGGGTCGTCATCTCCGGCGTCGGCGGCCTCGGCCACGTCGCGCTTCAATACGCGAAGGCCATGGGCTTGAAGGCGATCGGCCTGGACATTGCCGAGGACAAGCTGAAGCTGGCGCTGGAGGCCGGCGCCGAGCATGCCGTCAACGCGCTCGACAAGGACGCCGTGGAGCGTGTCATCGCGATCACCGGAGGAGGGGCGCACGGCGTGCTGGTGACGGCCGTGTCGACACCCGCCTTCGCGCAGGCGCTGAAGATGGTTCGTCGCAAAGGCACCGTCAGCCTGGTCGGCCTGCCGCCCGGCGAATTCCCGACCCCGATCTTCGACGTCGTGCTCAAGCGTATCACCGTGCGCGGCTCGATCGTCGGCACCCGCCGCGACCTCGACGAAGCCATCGCCTTCGCCGCCGAAGGCAAGGTGAAGGCCGAGGTGACGACGGCGCTGCTGTCGGAGATCAACACCATCTTCGACCGCATGAAGGCCGGCAAGATCGACGGCCGCGTGGTGCTCGACTTCACCTGATCAGCGCGTTCGCCCCGCGCAGACGGTCGCCATCCTTCGAGCTGGCGGCCGTCTTGATCTGGATCACGCCTGCGGCGCGCCGGACTGGCACAGTCTGCAGATGACCGCCGTCACCAAGATCGTCTTCCTCGGTGCGAGCAGCGCATCGTTCGGGCTCAGTGTGTTCAGGGACCTGTTCTCGACGCACGATCTCGCCGGGTCGACGCTGGTGCTGGTCGGTCGCGACACGACGCGACTGGCGCGGGCGGAGCGCTTGGCGAGGCTGCTGAACGATCTCTCCGGCGCAGGCCTCGAGATCGAAGCGACGACCGACTGGCGCGCCGCGCTCGACGGCGCCGGCTTCGTGATCCATTCCACCGCGATCGATCGCAACCGGCTGTGGAAGCTCGACTTCGAGGTGCCGCGCAAATACGGCATCCGTCATACGCTCGGCGAAAATGGCGGACCGGGCGCGCTGTTCTTCACGCTGCGCACCTTGCCCGTGGTGTTCGATTTCGTGCGTGAGATGGAGCAGCGCTGTCCGCAGGCGCTGTTCATCAACTTCTCCAATCCGGAGAGCCGCATCATCCTCGCGCTCGGCCTGCACAGCAAACTTGCGCATATCGGCCTTTGCCACGGCATCTTCATCGCGCGCAGCCAGGTGGCAGCGATCCTGGGCTTGCCCGAGGGACGCGTCGAAGTGGCAGGTGCCGGGCTCAATCACTTCCAATGCCTGCTGCAGATCCGCGACCGCGAGACCGGTATCGATCTCTATCCGCTGCTGCGCGAACGGGAGCGCGGCCACGATCCCGAGGTCGCGCCGCTGACCCGAACGCTGCTGCGCGACTTCGGCTGTTGGCTCGGCTGTGGCGACGGCCATGTCGGCGAGTATCTCGCCTATGGCTGGGAGGCGGGCGAGCGCGGCTATGATTTTGCCTGGGACGAGGCGGAGAGATCCAAGCTGATCGGCCAGATCGATGATGTCCTGTCGGGGCGCGCCGACGTGCCGGATTGGTGGCGGATGCCGTCGGGCGAACGCGCGGTGACAGTGATCGCGTCGGTGCTGCACGACCGCAGGCAGGTGATCGAGTCCGGCGTCGTGCTCAATCGCGGTGTGGTCTCCAATCTTGCGGCGGACGCAGCCGTAGAAGTGCCCGTCGTTGCCGATCGCGGCGGCATTCATCCGGTCTCGCTCGGGCCGCTGCCGGATCCCGTCGCCAAGTTGATGTCGGTCCAGGTCCAGGTACAGCAACTGGCGGTGCAGGCCGCCATGATG
Source organism: Bradyrhizobium sp. HKCCYLRH3099 (assembly GCF_051167855.1). Taxonomy (NCBI): domain Bacteria; kingdom Pseudomonadati; phylum Pseudomonadota; class Alphaproteobacteria; order Hyphomicrobiales; family Nitrobacteraceae; genus Bradyrhizobium; species Bradyrhizobium sp. HKCCYLRH3099. The sequence continues at coordinate 621,585 of NZ_JBNPTW010000001.1, read as the reverse complement.
GCCTCGAAGGAGCTCGCGCTGCAGGCGCTGCTGATCGATCCCGTCGTCAACTCGGGCTCGGCGGCCCGCAAGATCCTCGACGAGCTCTGGGAGATCAACCGTCCCTATATCAGGCCATGCGCCTGATCCCGCGCCGCTGATCCCCGCTTCGCGCCAATCGGTCCGCGGCACGCTGCCTCGCAGGAGGCGGGAACCGACCACTCCTCAGAATGCCTTTACAATGACTGACTAGTCAGTCATATTTTGTGCATGCCGAAGTCATCGAGACGAACCGGAGAGGGAAGGGCCGCTGTGGCCGCCTCCGCAAAACAGGAAGCGACCGACGCTGCGGTGTCCCGGCGCGCCGATCGCGCGGCCGAGCGCCGGGCGTCGATCGTGCAGGCCGCCATGGACGAATTCATCGCCCGCGGCTTTGCGGCGACGCGCCTTGACGACATCGCCAAACGGGCAGGGGTCGCCAAGGGTACGATCTACCTGCACTTCAAGGACAAGGAATCGATGTTCGAGGAATTGATCCGGACCGCGATCGTGCCCTTCGTCGGCCGTTTGGCCGCGCCGCCGCCGGTGGGCGGGTCGGTGCGGGACATGGTCGAAGCCTTGGCCCGCATGTTCCTCCAGGAGATCGCCGGCACGCGGCGGGCCGATCTCGTCCGCCTGATCATTGCCGAGGGGCCGCGCTTTCCTGCAATCGCCGATTTCTATTACCGCGAGGTCGTCTCGCGCGGTCTCGACGCGATGCGCGCGCTGATCCAGCTGGCGATCACGCGCGGCGAGATCCGTGAGCCCAAGCTCGTGCAGCATCCGCAATTGATGATCGCGCCGATGATGGTCGCGGTGATCTGGAAGAGCCTGTTCGAACGCCATGCGCCGCTCGATGCGGAAGCGATGCTGCAGACGCATCTCGATCTGATCTTCGGGCCGAGGAGGCCAGCATGAGCCTGCTGCATTGCCTCGCCGTGCTGGTCACGGCCTTCAGCTTCGATGGTTGCAAGGAGACGCGCGATCCCGGCTACCAGGGCTGGGTCGAAGCCGACATGATCTTCGTCAGCCCGGACGAAGCGGGGCGTGTGACCAAACTCAACATTCGCGAAGGCGACGAAGTCAAGGTCGGCGATCCGCTCTATTCTGTCGACGACGATCTGCAGCAGGCCGATCTCAACCAGACGAAGGCGACGCTCGCCAACGCGCAGCAGACCTATGACCGTGCCGCCGCGCTGAGCAAGACCGGGGCGGGGACGCAGGCCACGCTCGATTCCGCCGTCTCGGCGCTGCGCATCGCCGAGGCGCATGTCGTGACCTCGCAGACTCGGCTGGCGCGGCGCAAGGGCGTGGCGCCGGTCGCCGGCACCATCCAGCAGATCTATTTCCGCGAGGGCGAGATGGTCGCCGCACAGCGGCCGGTGCTGTCGATCATGCCGCCTGGGAACATGAAGGTGCGCTTCTACGTGCCGGAGACGGACCTGCCGAAATTCGCCGTCGGCGACGAGGTCAAGGTCACCTGCGACAATTGCGCGGGAGATCTCACTGCCCGGGTGTATTTCCTGGCGACGACGGCGGAGTACACGCCGCCGGTCATCTACAGCCTCGAGGAGCGTAGCAAGCTCGTCTACCTCATCCAGGCGCGCCCCTCTCGGCCGGATGCATTGCGCGTCGGCCAGCCCGTCAGCATCTATCCGAACCCGAAGACGCCGGTGGCGGACAAGCGATGAGCGCGGGCGGACCAGCCGGGATCGCGATCGACGTCAAGCGGCTGAGCAAATCCTTCGACGGCCGCGAGGTCGTGCATGACCTGTCCATGCAGGTGAAGCGCGGCTCGATCTATGGCTTTCTCGGGCCGAACGGCTCGGGCAAGACCACGACCATCCGCATGCTCTGCGGCCTCTTGACCCCCGACAGCGGCGAGGGCTCCTGCCTCGGCTTCGACATCCGCCGCGACGCCGACAAGATCAAGCGTCGTGTCGGCTACATGACCCAGCGCTTCAGCCTGTATCAGGACCTCTCCGTGCGCGAGAACCTCGAGTTCGTCGCGCGGCTCTACGGCATGCCCGATCCACGCCGTGCCGCGCGCGACATGGTGCAGCGCCTCGGTCTGTCCGGCCGCGAGCGGCAGCTCGCCGGCGAACTGTCGGGCGGCTGGAAGCAGCGGCTGGCGCTCGGCGCCTGCACCTTGCCGAACCCGCAACTGCTGCTGCTCGACGAGCCCACGGCGGGCGTCGACCCGAAGGCGCGGCGCGACTTCTGGAACGAGATTCACGCGCTCGCCGGCGAGGGGCTGACCGTGCTGGTCTCGACCCACTACATGGACGAGGCCGAGCGCTGCCACGAGATCGCCTATATCGCCTATGGTCATCTGTTGGCGCACGGCACCGTCTCCGAGGTGATCGCGCAGTCGGCGCTGACGACATACACCGTCAGCGGCGATGATCTGCGTACGCTTGCGGCCGATCTCGCCGGCAAGCCCGGCGTCGACATGGTGGCGCCGTTCGGCACCAGCCTGCACGTCTCTGGCCGCGACGCCAAGGCCCTGGACGAGACGATCGCGCCGTGGCGCGACAAGCCCGGCCTGCAGTGGCAGCACGCCGCGCCGTCGCTCGAGGACGTCTTCATCGACCTGATGAACCGGTCGCGGGACAATTTCCAATGAGCGAGACCGCGCATCAGCAGAGCATTCCTTCGCCGCGCTTCGGCTTCTGGCGGCGCACCTATGCGATGCTGGTCAAGGAGTTCATCCAGCTGCGCCGCGACCGGGTCTCGTTCGCGATGATCGTGATGCTGCCGGTGATGCAGCTGATGCTGTTCGGCTACGCCATCAACACCACGCCGCACCATCTGCCGGCGGCGGTGCTGCTGCAGGAGGACAGCGATCTCGGCCGCTCGATCCTCAAGGCGATGGAGAACACGGCTTATTTCCGCTTCACCCGCGAGGTCACGAGCGTCGCCGAATTCGACGATCTCCTGCTCTCGGGCAAGGTCCTGTTCGGCGTCGAGATCCCGCGCGGCTTCGAGCGCGCCGTCCGCCGCGGCGACCGTCCGGCGCTGCTGGTTGCCGCCGATGCCACCGATCCAGTCGCAGCGTCCTCGGCGCTGTCCTCGCTCGGCACCATCGTGCAGACCGCGCTGTCGCACGATCTCTACACCGGTGATCCGGTCACGACGCCGTTCGAGATCAGGGCCCATGCCCGCTACAACCCGGCCGCTTCGTCGCGGCTCAACATCGTGCCGGGCCTGGTCGGCACCATCCTGACCATGACGATGCTGATCTTCACCGCGCTGTCGGTGACGCGCGAAATCGAGCGCGGCACGATGGAGAGCCTGCTGTCGATGCCGATCACGCCGGTCGAGGTGATGCTGGGCAAGATCATCCCTTACGTGATGGTCGGCTTCCTCCAGGCGACGATCATCATCGGCATCGGCGTGCTGCTGTTCGGGGTCCCCGTGATGGGCAGCCTGCTGCTGCTGGCGCTGCTCTCGACCCTGTTCATCGCCACCAACCTCTCGATCGGCTACACCTTCTCCACATTGGCGCAGAACCAGCTGCAGGCGATGCAGCTCTCGATGATGTTCTTCCTGCCGAGCATCCTGCTGTCGGGCTTCATGTTTCCGTTTCTTGGCATGCCGCAATGGGCGCAGATCGTCGGCGAATGCCTGCCGCTGACGCACTACCTGCGGATCGTCCGCGCCATCATGCTCAAGGGCTCGACGCTGGCCAACCTCCAGCACGACACGATCGTCCTGTTCGGCCTGATGCTGTTCGCCATGACCGTTGCGGTGATGCGCTTCCGCCGCACCCTCGATTAGGGCAGAATGGCGGCCGGGCAGAGGACCGGCTGGGGCATGATGCGAATCTCGGGGATAGGCAAGGCAAGCGGTACGGCGGCCGCGCCGGCGGAGTTCAACCATGCGCTGATGCGCCAGACGTTGAACACCGAACTGTTGCGGGTGAAGGCCCTGATCGCGACGGCGACGCTGTTTTTCGTTATCACCACGGTAGTCGACATCTTCGTGCCGCGCATTTCGGAATGGATCTGGCCGAACCGAACGCGGATCCTCGATGTCCACGTGGTCATCGTATCCTTCATCGCCTTCGAGCTTCTCATCCTGTTCCGGATCAAAGCCCATATGCGCCGCGACCGCGACGTGCCGGTCGTCTGGCGCTACATCAGCGCCCTGGTCGAGACCTCGATGCCGACGCTCGTACTCATCATGCAGATCGAGGGGATTGGAGCGGACCGGGCGCTCGGCTTCGGCGCGCCGCTGGTCTATTTCATCTTCATCATTCTCTCGACCTTGCGTCTCGATTTCTGGCTGTCGAGCTTCACCGGCCTGGTGGCTGCGGCGGAATTGCTGACGGTGGCGCTGACAGGCCGTGCCTCCATCGATGTCAGCCAGCATCCCGAGATCTACTATCACGGCGAACGCAGCTTCATCATTTTCCTGAGCGGCCTGCTGGCCGGGGCCGTTGGCGTCCAACTGAGACGCCAGTTCGCAGCGAGCATCGAGGCGGCCTCGGCGCGCGATCGCGTCACCGACCTGTTCGGCCAGCATGTCTCGCCGCAGGTTGTCGAGCGTCTGATGAAAGAGGGCACCGCGGAGGCGCGCGACATCCGTCAGGTCGCGGTGATGTTCGTCGATTTCCGCGGCTTCACGGCTGCGGCGCGATCGAAGTCGCCGCAGGAGGTTGTCGACCGGCTCGACGGCGCCTTTGCCGTGCTGGTCGAGATCCTCGAGCGTCATGGCGGCATCGTGAACAAATTTCTCGGCGACGGTTTCCTCGCGCTGTTCGGCGCGCCGTTCGAGACCCGCGACGCCGCGGCGCAGGCGGTCGCGGCGGCGCGCGAGATGGTGGCAGCGATGCAGGACGTCAACGCGGCGTCGTCCTGGCCGCTGCGGATCGGCATCGGCATCCATCTCGGCGAGGTCGTCGCCGGCAGCATCGGCTCGCCGCGCCGCAAGGAATACACCGTGATCGGCGACACCGTGAACTTCGCCTCCCGGTTGGAAGCGCTGAACAAGGAGTTCGGCTCGCAATTGCTGATCTCGACCGAGGTCCGGCAAGCCGCGGGTGATGGCGCCGAAAATGCAGTCTTTCACGGCGAGGTCGTCGTGCGTGGCTACGATCGGCCGTTCGAGGTCTGGCAGCTGCACTAGCAGTTGATGCCGCCGTCCCGGTCGGCGATTTACAACGGCGCATCCCCAAGGTTTACTCCGCCCCAACGAACAGGAATCAGGGGGAAATGCATGATCCGATCGAGGACCTCGTTGATCGCGGGCGTCGGCCTTGTCTGCGCTGCGGCCATGGGCTCGGCCCGCGCGGACGACGCCGGCTGCAGCAAGGTGACGGCGGAGGCGCTGAAGGTCCCCGGGCTCACCTTGACCGGATCGAAACTTCAGGAAGCCGGCGACGGACTGCCGCGGCACTGCATTCTCTCCGGCAAAGTCAACGAGCGGACCGGCGTCGATGGCCGGGCCTATGCCATCCAGTTCGAGATCAGGCTGCCGGAGACCTGGAACGGCCGCTTCCTGCACCAGGTGAACGGCGGCAATGACGGCGTCGTGGTGCCTGCGCTCGGCGACAAGGCCGACGGCCTTGTCAGTGGCGGCACCACGCCGCTGGCGCGCGGCTTCGCCGTGCTGTCGTCGGACAGCGGCCATTCCGGCAGCGATCCCGCCAACAAGCCGCGAGGGCTCGCGGCGGGCTCGGCCTTCGGGCTCGACCCGCAGGCGCGCCGCGATTACGGCTATTCCGCCGACATCACGCTGGCGCCGATCGCCAAGGCGATCATTGCCGCGCATTACGGCAAGAAGCCGGATTACTCCTACATCGCCGGCTGCTCCAATGGCGGCCGTCACACGATGGTCGCGGCCGAGCGCATGCCCGAGCAGTATGACGGCTTCCTGGTCGGCAATCCCGGCTTCAACCTGCCGCGCGCGGCCGTGCAGCATGCCTGGGATGTGCAGGCACTGACCAAGGCCGATGCCGACATCCGCAAGTCGATCACCCGCGAGGACGCCAAGCTGATCTCGTCCAAGATCATCGAGCTCTGCGACGGTCTCGATGGCGCCAAGGACGGGCTGACGGCCAACCTGAAGGCGTGCCAGAAGACGTTCAGCTTCGACAGCCTGCGCTGCGCTGCCGGGGCGACCGACGCCTGCCTGCCGGCCGCGAAGGTCGATGCGCTGAAGACGATCTTCGCCGGCCCGCGCAATTCGAAGGGCGAGGCGCTGTATTCGGATTGGCCGGCCGATGGCGGCGTCGGCACCGGCAACTGGCGCGCCTGGAAGGTCGAAAGCCCGGTGGCGCCGTGGAACAACCTTCCGATCATCGCCACCATGGGCGGTGCCTCGCTGAACTACATCTTCTCGACGCCGCCGGTGGAGGTCGAAGGCTCGCCGGACAAGCTGGTCGAGAAGCTGCAAGCTTACGACTTCGACAAGGACGCGCCGAAGATCTACGCCAAGGAGGGGCCGTTCACGGAGTCCGCGATGGACTTCATGACGCCGCCCGCGGTCGACAATCCGACCTTGCCGGCGTTCCAGAACGGCGCGCGCAAGATGCTGATCTATCACGGCCAGGCCGATCCGGTGTTTTCGGTCAACGACACCATCCGCTGGTACGAGAAGCTCGATGCCAATGTGCAGGGCAAGGCCGATACGTTCGCTCGCCTGTTCGCATTGCCCGGCGAGACGCATTGTGGCGGCGGCGTCACGCTCGAAAAGTTCGATGCGCTGGGCGCGCTGATGGACTGGGTCGAGAAGGGCAAGGCGCCGGAGGCGATCACGGCGTCGGTCAATGCCGCCAACAAGGAGCTGCCGCCGAATTGGAGTGCGCAGCGGTCGCGTCCGCTGTGCCCGTGGCCGAAGTTTGCCAAATATGTCAGCGGCGACATCGAGCAGGCGTCCTCCTTCACCTGCGCCGCGGAATAGCGGTCTCCACTTGCGGCGCGACGAGGTTCTCGACCCGGACCTTGTCGCGCTCCTCGATGATCTCGGCGATCCATTGCCGGTGGCAATGCGCATGGTCGCGCTCGTAGCAGAGCAGGCAGACGGGGCCGGCCGTCTTCACCAGCGACGCCAGCTCGTCCATCTGCTCCCTGGCCTGCGGCGTCTTCAGATGCGCGCTGTAGATATTGTGCAGCGTATCGTAATGGCCGCTGCGCGCCGCCTCGCGGCCTTCCTTCGGTGTGCCGAGCCCGCGCAGATGGACATAAGCGATGCCGCGCTCGTCGAGCCCGGCGGCGAGCTGGCTCTTGGCGAAGCCCGGCCGCCGTGACGCCGCCACGGCGCGGACGTCGACCAGCAGCTTCACGCCGGCCGACTGCAGCTCGTCGAGCACGGCCTTGGCCGGCGTGTGCTCGTAGCCGATGGTGAACAACGTTGTCTTGGCCATCGCCGCCTCGTCAGGCTACGCGTTCGATCAATTCCATCGCGCCGGCTGGCGCGCGTACTTTGCCCTCGTGGATGACGTAGGCGAACACGTCGCGCGGCTTTTTCTTCGCCGGCTTGTCGTCAACTCGCGGCAGGTCGTCCGGTTCATCGCCGCTGGCCCATAGCTGCAGCCGCTTGGCCCAGGCATCCAGCTGCTTCGGCGGATAGCAGGTCTTGAGCTCGTCATTGCCCTTCTGCAGGCGCGCATAGACGAAGTCGCCGGTGACGTCGGCGATCGCCGGATATTTGCCGTGCTCGGCGAACACCACGGGCGTTTCGAATTCGCGCAGCAGCGCGACGAATTCGGGCACGCAGAAACTGTCATGCCGGACCTCGACCACGTGGCGCAGCTTGCGGCCGTCGATCTCGCGCGGCAGCACTTCGAGAAACTTGCCGAAGTCCACCGCATCGAATTTCTTGGTCGGCGCGAACTGCCACAGCACCGGACCGAGCCGGTCGCCGAGCTCGAGCACGCCGGTGTCGTAGAAGCGTTTCACCGAGTCGCCGGCCTCCGCCAGCACCTTGCGGTTGGTCGCGAAGCGCGGACCCTTCAGCGAGAAGATGAAGCCGTCGGGCACCTCGCGGGCCCATTTGCGAAAGCTCTCCGGCTTCTGCGATCCGTAATAGGTGCCGTTGATCTCGATCGAGGTCAGCTTGGACGCTGCATATTCGAGCTCCTTCGCTTGAGGCAGCTTGTCCGGATAGAACACGCCGCGCCAGGGCGCGAAGGTCCAGCCGCCGATGCCGATATAGATCTGGCTCTTGGATGTCGAGCTCTTGGAGTGCGAGGCGCGTGCAGGAGCTTTGCTCACTGGATGTTCCGTTGCTGGCGGGAGGGTGGTTTGGCCTGTGGCAGAGTAGTCAACTGCGGCGCGTCTGACCAGTTTCGGCGGTGTTGCGTTGCCGCTCTTCCAGCCGTGCTGAGCCTCGTGTATCGAGGGGGCGGCTGGGAAGGGGAGATGTGACCATGAAAGCGGAATCGGTCGGCGGCCTGCTGGGCGCGATCGTCGGGGCGGCCGCGCTTGCGGCGGCGTTCTATTACGTTCCCGTCGGGCCGATGGCCCGTCCGGTGCAGCCGGCCAAGGTCGAGGTGCCGCCCACGCCCGTGCAGACCGTTCCGGTCGCGCCGGCCGTCCGTGGGCCGGTCGTGCGCGAGGTTCCGAACTAGGCAAAACTCCGGGCGGCCCTTGCATCTTCGCGGGGGCACCCCATCTAGGTAGGGACGGTGACGTCGAGCTCTCTGGGCTCCGGCACCGAGACGACCACGGCAGAGCGGTTGCGCCGGATGTACGCGCGCCCTTTGTTTGTGGTCGTTGGCATTTTGGGGCCTTGCCGGAACGGTGCAGGCCGGCACCACCGGCCGGGTTTTCTGCGCCATCCCCCAGCGGCCGTGCTTGGCAGTGCTGAAAGCGGCAGATATACGCATCGGCACCATGACCGAAGCCATCCGAACGGCCCCGCCAGTGTCCCTGCAAACCGCTGATATTCCGATCGTTTCGGTGGTCGTCCCGACCTTCAACGAGCGTGACAATGTCACCACGCTGTACCGGCGGCTGGAGGCGGCGTTCAAGGACGTGCCGTGGGAGGTGGTGTTCGTCGACGACAACTCCCCCGATGGCACCTGGCAGGTTGTGCGCGAATTGTCGCGTGGCGACAATCGCGTTCGCTGTATCCGCCGCATCGGCCGCCGCGGCCTTTCCGGCGCCTGCATCGAGGGCATCCTCGCCGCCAGCGCTCCTTTTGCGGCCGTGATCGACGCGGATCTGCAGCATGACGAGACCCAGCTGCCGAAGATGCTGGCGCTGCTGCAGAGCGGTGCCGCCGAGCTCGTCGTCGGCAGCCGCTACATCGAGGGCGGAAGTGCCGCGAGCTTCGACAGCAAGCGGGCAGGGGCCAGCGCCTTCGCCACCGAGATCGCGCGCCGCGCGCTCAAGGTCGAGGTCAACGACCCCATGAGCGGCTTCTTCATGATCCGCCGCGACCGTTTCGAGCAGATCGCGCCAAAGCTGTCGACGCAGGGCTTCAAGATCCTGCTCGACATCATCGCCAGCGCCGAGGGCGGGCTGAAGACCGTCGAGGTGCCCTATACATTCGGCTCGCGCCTGCATGGCGAGAGCAAGCTCGATTCGATGGTCGCGCTCGACTTCCTCGGCCTCGTGCTGGCCAAGATGACCAACGACGTCGTCTCGCTGCGCTTCCTCTTGTTCGCCATGGTCGGCGGCACCGGCCTGGTCGTGCATCTCGCCACGCTCTTTCTCGGTCTCAACCTGTTCGACCTGCCATTCGCGGAAGCCCAGGCGCTCGGCGCCTTCGTGGCGATGACCTCGAACTTCATCCTCAACAACTTCCTCACCTATCGCGACCAGCGCCTGAAGGGCTTTGGCATCCTGCGCGGCCTGCTTGCGTTCTATCTGGTCTGTTCTGTTGGCCTGCTCGCCAATGTCGGCGTCGCCTTCTCGGTCTATGACCAGGAGCCGATCTGGTGGCTGGCGGGCGCAGCGGGCGCGCTGATGGGCGTGGTGTGGAATTACGCGATCTCCGGATTGTTCGTCTGGCGCAAGCGATGATCCCTGCCACTGCTGGCGACGACACGCGGCTGGCGCGCAACGCCTGGCTGACCATTGCGGGCCTCGTCGTTGTCCGGCTGATCGCGGCCGCGGTCACGCCGATCACCTTCGACGAAGCCTATTACTGGATGTGGTCGAAGCATCTCGCCGGCGGCTACTACGACCATCCGCCGATGGTCGCGGTCGTGATCCGCCTGGGCACGATGATCGCCGGCGACAGCGAGCTCGGCGTGCGCTGCGTTTCGATCCTGCTCGGCCTGCCGATGACCTATGCGGTCTATCGCACCGCGCAGATCCTGTTCGGCAGCGTGCGCGTAGCAGCGACGGCGGCGCTGCTGCTCAACCTCACCCTGATGGCCGCGGTGGGCACGCTGATCGTGACGCCCGATGCGCCGCTGCTGGTGGCCTCGAGCTTCGTACTGTTCTTCTGCGCCAAGCTCGTGGAAACGGGCAGGGGCGTCTGGTGGCTCGCGCTCGGCGCGGCCGTCGGCGCAGCGCTGCTGTCGAAATACACCGCGATGTTCTTCGGCGCGGCGATCCTGATCTGGCTGCTCGCCGTCCCAAAGATGCGGCCCTGGCTGGCTTCGCCCTGGCCCTATCTCGGCGGCGCCGTGGCGTTTGCGATCTTCTCGCCGGTGATCCTGTGGAATGCCGATCACCAATGGGTGTCGTTCATCAAGCAGCTCGGCCGCGCCAAAATCGAGGATTTCCGGCCCGTCTTCATCGCCGAGCTGATCCCTACCCAATTCGTCTTTGCGACGCCCCTGATCTTCATCCTCGGGGTGATGGGTCTCTACGGTCTGGCGCGGCGCCGGGCAGGGGATGCGGCGGGACGCGTCCTGATCGAGGCGATGGTCTGGGTCATCGTCGCCTACTTCTTCTGGCATGCGCTGCACGCCCGGGTCGAAGCCAACTGGTTCGCGCCGATCTATCCGGCCTTCGTGGTGGCTGCCGCGGCGGCCGCCCATGCTATGACCTGGTCCCCGCGTGAGCAGCGCACCGCAGCGTTCTGCCTGCGCTGGGCGCTGCCGGCCGGCATCGTCATGTTCGTCGCCCTGATCGTGCAGGCCGACACCGGCGTGCTGTCCGGCTACAAGCGCGACGCCACCGTGCGCAGCGTCGGCGTCGGCTGGCGTCCCCTGGCCGCCGAGATCGAGGCGGCGCGCCGGCGTGCCGGTGCGACCTGCGTGCTCGCCATGGACTACGGCACCACCGCGTGGCTTTCGTTCTATCTGCCGCGCGGCACCTGCGTGCTGCAGCCGATCCAGCGCATCCGCTGGGTCAATTTCCCGGAGCCGGATCCGGCGCAACTGGCGGGCACGCAGCTGTTGGTGGATGAGGCGCAGATCGGGCCGCGGTTCTATGTCACGAACACATTCGGCCGGGCCGAAAAGATCGGCGAGGCCGAGCGCAAGCGCGGGCCCTTGACCATCGAGACCTATGCCTTCTACGCGCTCAGCGAGCCCAAGCGCGACGTGCTCGACCGCACGCCGCCGCTGGAGTTGCAGCGCTGACGCTCGCGTCAGGATTGCTGTGGAATGATATCCGCCAGCGACGGGTCCTGGGCATGGATCCCCACCATGTTGATGCCGGCGTCGACCGTCTTGTAGCCGCGGCGCTCCAGCCATTGCCGCAACTGGTCGGCATCGCTCTTGATCTTCTCGATCAGCATGATCGGCGTGCAGCGCTCGATCGTCGCCGCGGCGCCTTCCAGCGCCTCCAGCTCCATGCCCTCGACATCGAGCTTGATCAGGTCGCAACGCGGCAGGTTGAAGTCGTCGAGCGGAAGCTTGCGCACCTCGACCGTGTTGTTTCCATAGTCGATCGGCTGGCCGATGAACTCGGTGTTCGGCCGCTGGCGCAGCTCGAGGCTGCCGAAGCTGGACGGGGTCAGATAGTCCGGACACGGGATGTTCAGCACGCCGCGTTCGGACGACACGGCGGCATGGATGGCGATCGCATTGAAGCAGTTGTTGATCGCGACGTTGCCGGCGAGCGCGTAGTAGATTCGCTCCTGCGCCTCGATCGACAGCACCGATCCCCAGCCGGTCATCGCCTTGGCCCACTCGATCGTATGGACGCCGATATTGGCGCCGCAATCGATCGCGACCGCGCCGTCGCCATGATGCTTGCGGCGGATGGCGAGCATACGCACAGCCAGTTGGACCTCGGAGGGGTCGAAGGCGCCGGTCTGCAGGAGCTGGTAGCCGACGCCGTAGCCTCTGTTGGCGTCGACCATCCGATAGTCGAGCCGGTTCACGATCATCGTGCCGTGGTTGCTGGAGGCGAGAACGAAGGCCAGCTTCCGGTCGGGAATCTGCATGGGTGTCCTTATCGTGTCGTCGCGGCAGGAAGCGGACGCGGTACGATGTGCCGACGAGGCGTTGCGGAGAATCGGTCGCTACCATACTGCCGTCGTGGCCCTGGCGGCGCAAAATCCGGAAGGTTACGGGGGCGGGCAGGGTCCTCAAACCTTGGAAAACCGCGCATTGCTTGCGGCGAGTTGGTGAAAGACCGAGATGATCGGCCGCACAGCGGCGCCGCAGCCCAATGGTTAACGCCGCGTGCGATGTTTTACTGATCCGCACCGAGTAAAACCGCACCGTCTCCGGAGTTGTGCGGGGCTGATTTCCCGGCCCGGAGCGCAATTTTGCCCTGTTTCCGCCCTGTTTGGCGGCAAAACAGAACTCCATGGTTAACCCGCCCTTAATCCGCCAAAACTTAATCAGCATTTAACTAAAAGTCGCCTTAATGAAGCTCTGTGCTTCTGCGAGATGCAAAGCGGGTGTCCGTGGCGCATCGAGCGAGAGTTTCAAGTCTTCGTTCGGGCGTGAGTAAATGAGTAACAGTCGAGCTGCGTTGGCCGCACGAAATCGCAGGAAGTCCTCCCTGATCGCTCTCTCTCACAAATTGATCGGTGGCGCGGCAATCGCATGCCTGATCGGGGGCTGCGCGGTGACGGTCTATACCAAGATCATCGCGGCCGACGCCTATCCGACCCTTGGCCCCTCTGTTGGCAGCATCGAGCAGGATGAGCCCGTCGCGCGCCCGGCGCCGCGGATCGCGACCCGCAGCGCCGCGGAGGCCGTCGGCGACGCGTTCTCGGCGCTCCCGGAATCGCCGCCGGTGACGACCGTCGCCGCGATTACGCCGCAGATGTTCAACGACCGCTTCGGCGCAGCCGTGCCCCAGGGCGTCGCCTCCAACGCGGCCGCCGGCGCACCGCCGCTGCCCAGGCTCGCCGACACTGCGCCCAAGCTGCCCGACCTGAAGCTGGCCGATGCCAAACCGGCCGAGACCGCCAAGGTCGCCGACGCGCCGAAGAAGGACGCCCGGCCGCCGATGCAGCTGGCTCTCGCCAATACCAATCCGAAGCAGGCGCCGAAGCCGCAGGCCGACGCGCCGGCGCAGGCGACTGATGCCAATTCCTCGAAGTCCGGCGGCTTCTCGCTGCGCGCCATGACCGAACGCGCCAAGGCTGCCGTGATGTCGATCGCCGGCGAGCGCCATTCGATCCAGGAGAAGCTCTGGGGCAAGCCGGAGAACCAGGAGGGCGGGCTCTTGGCCTACGCCTCGGCCGACTCCAACATCACCGCCTCGATCGCCAAGGATCCGACCCGTGGCGGCCGGCCGCCTTACGATTTGAGCACGGCGGTGTACGACATCTCGGCCAAGGCGGTGTACCTGCCTGACGGCACCAAGCTCGAGGCGCATTCCGGCCTCGGCGAGAACCTGGACAAGCCGAGCTCGGAGAAGATCAAGATGCGCGGCGTCACGCCGCCGCACATCTACGAGCTCAAGCCGCGCGAGGCGCTGTTCCACGGGGTGCCGGCGCTGCGCCTGAACCCGATCGGCGGCGAAGACGCGATCCACGGCCGCAACGGCCTGCTGGCGCACACCTTCATGCTCGGACCGAACGGCGACTCCAACGGCTGCGTGTCGTTCCGCGACTATTACGCATTCCTCGATGCCTACAAGAACAAGGGCATCCGCAAGCTCGCCGTGCTCGCCCGCATCGATTGAGGCGGGCAGGGGGAAGCATCCTCCCGTTCCGTCGTTGGTGATCAGCTGAACTTTCTCCGCATTGTCATTCCGGGGCAGCCCGCAGGGCTGAGCCCGGAATCCATAACCACGATCGTGAGTATGGATTCCGGGCCCAGCCGCTGGCGCGGCTGTCCCGGAATGACGAGCTGAGCTGGGTTGCGACATCCCCTCTCTGTCGGTTTTGCAAGGGCAGCGCGTCGAAGTTGGTGCCTCGCTCACGCGCCTCTCGACGAAATTGTTGATCGACGACGGACACGAGGCGGTGCTTCTGTCTACAAGTGCTGCAGCCCGAGTCATGACATCGCAATCTCGCGGCCGATGACGCCCGAGTCTTGCTGACGATATCGCCCTCGAAATCGTTGAGAGGGCGCGGGGAATGCCGGGTGAGGGCCTCACCCATGGCCCGCCTGCAACAAGAAAAGCAGGCGGCAGTCACCACAGGTTCAGCCGGACACTCCGGCATTCCCCGCGCGATGGCGTTACGGCTTATACGTGGTCTCCCTGGTGCGCCGGCTGTCTGGCCACCATCGGTCGGAGCATGTCGGGCTCCTCGCTTGACACCAGCATCGGGGTGTCAGGACATCACGATTTCGCCGTGCGCACCGGATCGTTCGTCCGCATGATCAGATCACGCTGCGACCGGCGCGCCCACCGCATCCCGCCCTCCACGTTCGTGACGATCGCGAGGCGCCCCTCTCATGAGAGCAGGACAGGCCCAGATTGCACGATTTCTGATTTTTGGAAAGTAAAAAATCGGCGCGTTTCGGCTGATCGGCGCGATCGCCTTGGCGGCATTGATCAAATGAGCTTTATCGCGCACGCGCTTTTCTGACGATTGGAGCGAGGCCTGCGTCGCGTGCTGACCGGACCGCGCAATTGATTTGCCCGTCGGGCAGGGTTCGGTGGAGGGCAACCAGGCGCGGGAACATGCGTCACCGGCGGTCAGCGCCATCGGGTGAGACACGTGATCGCGACGACGCAACCGATCCGTGCGGGGCGCGTTGCTCCTCACGAGTCGAGGATCGAGAACCGTGATGGACAATCCACCCTTCAGAATGAATCGCCGCGACCTGATGGTCGGCGGCGCCGTGTCGGTGGCCGGGCTGGCGATGGCGTTTTCGCCCGGCGCCTTTGCAGCAGAGCCCGCCGCCGCGGTGCCGCCTGCGACGACCAAAGTCTCCCTTGCAGTCAATGGCAGCGTCAGGGAACTCGAGCTCGACACGCGCACCACCTTGCTCGATGCGCTGCGCGAGCATCTCCAACTGACTGGAACCAAGAAGGGCTGCGATCACGGCCAGTGCGGCGCTTGCACCGTGCATGTCGACGGCCGGCGCATCAATTCCTGCCTGACGCTGGCGGTGATGCACGAGGGCGATGCGATCACCACGATCGAGGGCATCGGCACGCCCGACCATCTCACGCCGATGCAGGCGGCCTTCGTCAAGCATGACGGCTTTCAATGCGGCTATTGCACGCCCGGACAGATCTGTTCGGCCACCGCCGTGCTCGACGAGATCAAGGCCGGCATTCCGAGCCACGTCACCGGCAGCCTGACCGAGCCGCCGCAACTCACCCGTGACGAACTGCGCGAGCGCATGAGCGGCAACATCTGCCGCTGCGGCGCCTATTCCAACATCGCCGAGGCGATCCTCGAGGTCGCGGAGAACAAGGCATGAAGCCCTTCACCTATGAGCGCGCTCAATCGCCAGCGCAAGCGGCCGCTGCCCTCGCGACCAAACCCGGCGCCAAGTTCATCGCCGGCGGCACCAATCTGCTCGACCTCATGAAGCTGCAGATCGAGGCGCCCACGCATCTGATCGATGTCAACGGCTTGGCGCTCGACAGGATCGAGGATACCGGCGACGGCGGCGTGCGGATCGGCGCGCTGGTGCGCAACACCGATCTCGCGTCCGACGCCCGCATCCGGCGCGACTACGGCCTGCTGTCGCGGGCGCTCGTCGCCGGTGCCTCGGGGCAGTTGCGCAACAAGGCGACCACGGCAGGCAATCTGCTTCAGCGCACGCGCTGCCCGTATTTCTATGACACCAACATGCCGTGCAATAAGCGCCGGCCCGGCAGCGGCTGCTCGGCGATCGGCGGCTACAGCCGCCAGCTTGCGGTGATCGGCGCCAGCGAGGCCTGCATCGCCACGCATCCGAGCGACATGGCGGTTGCGATGCGCGCGCTCGACGCCAGCATCGAGACCGTGAAGCCGGATGGCGCGACGCGCAGCATCCCGATCGCAGCGTTTTATCGCGAGCCGGGCACGACGCCGCATCTCGAGACCGCATTGGCGGCGGACGAACTGATCACCGCCGTGACCTTGCCGAAGCCGATCGGCGGCACGCAGATCTACCGCAAGGTCCGCGATCGTGCGTCCTACGCCTTCGCGCTGGTCTCGGTGGCCGCCGTGGTTCAGCGCGACGGCTCGGGACGCGTGGCGCTGGGTGGCGTCGCGCACAAGCCGTGGCGCCTGGATGAGGCCGATGCGCAGCTCGGCCAAGGCGCCAAGGCTGTCGCGGCAAGGCTGCTGGGCGATGCCAAACCGACCAACGACAACAGCTTCAAGATCCGTCTGGCCGAGCGCACTCTCGGTGCCGTCATCGCCGAAGCACGAGGCTGAGCCATGAAGTTCGACACTCCCGCCACCACCAATCCGATCGATCAGCAGAAGGTCGTGGGCCGGCCGACCGATCGCGTCGATGGCCGCTTCAAGGTCACCGGCACCGCGCCCTATGCCTATGAGCGCCACGACGTCGCGCCGAACCAGGCCTATGGCTACGTGCTCGGTGCCGGCATCGCCAAGGGCCGCATCCGATCGATGGATCTGGGCAAGGCCAAGGCGGCGCCCGGCGTGATCGCGATCGTCAGCACGCTCGACATGAACAGGCTCGAGCTCGGCCGCATGAACACCGCATCGCTGTTCGGCGGGCCGGAGGTTCAGCACTATCACCAGGCCATCGCGCTGGTCGTGGCGGAGACATTCGAGCAGGCGCGGGCTGCGGCTTCGCTGATCGACGTCGACTATCAGAAGCAGGAGGGCCGGTTCGATCTCGGCGCTCTGGCCGGCAGCGCGCCGCCGGTGGCCGGCGACAGCGGTGAGGGCAGCGGCGCCAAGCCGGTCAACGGCATCGGTGATTTCGACGGCGCGTTCGCGGCCGCCCCGGTCAAGCTCGATGCGATCTACACCACGCCCGACGAGAGCCACGCGATGATGGAGCCGCACGCCAGCATCGCGGCGTGGGACGGCGACAAGGTGACGATCTGGACCTCGAACCAGATGATCGCCTGGGGCAAGGGCAGCATCGCCAGGATTCTCGGTCTCAAGCCGGAGAACGTCCGCCTCGACTCGCCCTTCATCGGCGGCGGCTTCGGCGGCAAGCTGTTCATTCGCGCCGACGCCGTGCTGGCGGCACTGGGCAGCCGGGCCGCGAAGCGCCCGGTGAAGGTCGCGCTGCAGCGGCCGCTCGTCATCAACAACACGACGCACCGTCCGGCAACGATCCAGCGCATCCGCATCGGCGCGTCGCAAGATGGCAAGATCACCGCGATCGCGCATGAGAGCACGTCCGGCAATCTGCCCGGCGGCCGGCCGGAGACGGCGGTCGACCAGACCAAGTTGCTCTACGCGGGCGCCAACCGGCTGACCGCCATGAAGCTCGCCGAACTCGATCTGCCCGAAGGCAACGCCATGCGCGCGCCCGGCGAGGCGCCGGGCATGATGGCGCTCGAGATCGCGATGGACGAGATGGCCGAGAAGCTCGGCCTCGACCCGGTCGACTTCCGCATCCGCAATGACACGCAAGTCGATCCGGAGAATGCCGAGCGGCCGTTCTCACACCGCAATCTCATCGGCTGCCTGCAGCTCGGAGCGGAGCGCTTCGGCTGGGACAAGCGCGTAGTCCGTCCTGCGCAGGTCCGTCACGGTCGCTGGCTGGTCGGCATGGGCATGGCGGCGGGTTTTCGCAACAATCTGCTGCAGAAGTCCGCAGCGCGCGTGAAGCTCGGCCGCGACGGCATCGTGACGGTCGAGACCGACATGACCGACATCGGCACCGGCAGCTACACGATCATCGCGCAGACTGCGGCCGAGATGATGGGGGTGCCGCTCGACCGCGTCGTCGTGAAGCTCGGCGATTCCGACTTTCCAGTATCCGCCGGCTCGGGTGGACAATGGGGCGGCAACAACTCGACGGCGGGCGTCTATGCGGCCTGCGTGAAGCTGCGCGAGGCCGCCGCGGCGCGGCTCGGCTTCAACTCATCGGAGATCGTGTTCGCCGACGGCGAAGTCCGCGTCGGCAACCGCAGCGCGCCGCTGACGCAGGCGGCGGCCGATGTTGAGCTCGTGGCCGAGGACGCGATCGAATATGGCGATCTCGCCAAGACGCATCAGCAATCGACCTTCGCGGCGCATTTCGTCGAGGTGGGCGTCGATGCCGCGACCGCCGAAGTGCGGGTGCGGCGCATGCTGGCGGTCTGTGCGGCGGGGCGCATCCTCAATCCGAAATCGGCGCGCAGCCAGGTGATCGGCGCGATGACCATGGGCGTCGGCGCCGCGCTGATGGAGGAGCTTGCTGTCGATCGCCGCTACGGCTTCTTCGTCAATCATGATCTCGCCAGCTACGAAGTCCCGGTCCATGCCGACATTCCGCATCAGGACGTCATCTTCCTCGACGAGACCGATCCGATGTCCTCGCCGATGAAAGCCAAGGGTGTGGCCGAGCTCGGCATCTGTGGCGTCGGCGCAGCCGTGGCCAACGCCGTCTACAACGCCACCGGCATTCGGGTGCGAAAATATCCGGTGACGCTGGACAAGCTCATCGGTGGCTTGCCGGAGGTTGCGTAAGCCGCGCCATGTTGCTCCGCCTTGCTCCGACGCGGAGCGGGGCGAAGGCCGCTGCTCTTGACGATCCCGGGAAAATCTGCGCATAGGACTGCCCCATCGCAACTGGGCCGCCGATCATCGCCGGCCTGCTGCTCTCGAGGATCACGACCGTGTCGAGCCTAGGCTCACATTTTGCGAACGCCACCACCAGCGAACGACCCTTCGATCGGTCGGGCGGCTGGTCGGGTCTGCGCGTCGCCTGTCAGGGTCCGCGCTATCTGGTGATGGCCCCGAAATGGTCGGGCCTGCGGATTTCAGCAAGAGCATAACAGCGGCGGGCACTCCCCCTCCGCACATTGAGCGGAGGGTCGGATGACCCGGACAATCAGCGAAGAGACCGATATCTGCGATATGTCACGCGTGCTGGCCTCGCCGGTGGCGACGGCCTTCGTGCGCATCGTGATGGCGTGCCGCGGCGTCACCGAGGCGCGCGCCCGGCAGCTCTACCTCGACTACATCAACCGCGCCCAGCCCGACGGTGTGCCGTCGGCGCGTGACTGATTGCGCCCAGCGCCGAGGCGCGGACACGCGTCTAGCCTGGCTGATCGGCGTGTCATGGGCGCGCCAACGAATTTCGATACGGTCGCCACGGAAAGGAGGTCGACGATGTCTGCAACTCATCCCGCACTCGTTCTCAACGCCGACTTCCAGCCGCTGAGCTACTTTCCGCTGTCGGTGTTCAGCTGGGAAGATGCGATCAAGGCCGTGGTCAGCGAGTCCCACGTCGTCGTCGCCGAGTACGACCGGGTCGTTCGCAGCCCGAGCGTCACCATGCGGCTGCCGTCGGTGATCGCGCTGCGCGACTATGTGAGGCCGGCGATGCGCGTGCCGTTCACGCGCTTCAACGTCTTCCTGCGCGACCGCTTCGAATGTCAGTATTGCGGTGGCCGTTATCTCCACGGCGAGCTGACGTTCGATCACGTCGTGCCGCGCGCCGATGGCGGCGAGACGTCGTGGACCAACATCGTCGCGGCCTGCAGTCCCTGCAATGCGCGCAAGGACCGGCGTTACCTCAAGCCGCGGCGGCCGCCGTTCGAGCCGACACGGCACGAGCTGATGGCCTCCCAGCGCCTGTTCCCGCCGCGATTCCTGCATGTGACTTGGCAGGATTATCTGTATTGGGACGTGGAGCTGGAGCGATGATGAAAAGCGTGTAGCCCGGATGAGCCTGCGTCGATGCCCGAAGGGCATCGGCGTAGGCGACATCCGGGTTTTCATCGGCCGCGCGTGTGAACCCGGATGTCGCTTCGCTCATCCGAGCTACGAAACGGTTTGCATATATACGGCCGTCATTCCTGGTCGCGCATAGCGCGAGCCCGGAATCCATAGCCACATCTGGTCATGTGGCGCGAGATGCGAGTGGCCAAAGTCTTCGACCAGCTGCCGTTCGTGGTTATGGATTCCGGGCTCGCGCTGCGCGCGCCCCGGAATGACGATGTGGATGTAGTTGCACCAGTCACGATCGACCGATCCAGAATATTCGACGAAGCGACAAACTAACACTTGCATCGACATATTAGTTGATATATGTGCACCGTCCTTCGCTTCGGACATGGGTTCGGGCTCGCTGAGATCCCGACTGGTGCGCGCCGGTTTCCGGTGGCGTATTCCGCTGAAGAGAGGATGTGCTTCGAAGCTCATGGTGAGCATCGGGTGTGAGCCCGACGGCATCGGTTCGAATCCGATCGACGCAACCAAGGATAGCTCAGTTGGTTAGAGCAGATGACTGTGAATCATCGGGTCGCGGGTTCGACTCCCGCTCCAGCGCTCCGCGCATTAGCCTTGCAAGCTAATTTCCTCTGACGAGGACCGGACGCGTGCTTCAGTCGCGGTTCGGCCGTTTTGCTCGAAAGAGCAGTTCGACCTGATCAGGACACTGCAGAGCCGGCTCTGTGCCGCGGTGGATACCGCGTCGCGCATGGCCGGGACAGCCGGCGCATCGCCGCGTCCGCTTCGGCGGCCGTGAGGTGTGCAGGCGCCCGGTCGCACCCGACGCTCAAGCCGCAGCCCGCTCGGTTCAGGCAGGAAGCGCCGTCCGGTCCTCACGTCCTTTGAATTTCAAACTGCTGCAGGCAGAGGCCGGCAGCCAACAGAGCAGGGCCCGGCATCCGGCCGGACCTTGCATGACAGGAGAGTGCCATGAGCTGGCATGTGATGATGAAGACGCAGACGGTGGCGGATGGCGAGCGGGCGCTGGTCTGGCGCGACGGCCAGCTGGTGCGCGTGCTCGCTCCCGGCCGGCATGCGCTGCTCGATCCGCTGCACCGGCTGACCGTGCAGGTGTTCGACGTGGTCAAGGCCGAATACCCGGCTGATCGTTACGCGGTGCTGAAGGCGGCGCGGCCCGATCTTGCGGCCGAGCTGTTCGAGGCGGTGGAGACCGGCGCGAACGAGATCGCGATCGTGAGCCTCGACGGCCGGCCGGCGCACCTGCTGACGCCGTGGCAGACCCGCGTCTACTGGAAGGTGGCGACGCGGGTCGAGGTCGAGCGGATCGACGTCACCAGCGACGTGCGCGTGAGCGCGCGCCACCTGGCGATGATCGAGCGCAACCGCCCGGGCATCGTGACCGAGGCCGTGGTCGAGAACCACGAGGCCGGTCTGCTCCACGTCGACGGCAAGCTGACGGAGCGGCTGGCGCCGGGACGGCATGCGTTCTGGGTGGTCGGCCGCAAGATCGAGGTCAAGCGCCTCGATCTCAGGCCGACCGCGCTCGAGATCACCGCGCAGGAGATGCTGACCAAGGACCGCATCGCGTTGCGGGTGACGCTCACCGCGTTCCGACGGATCGTTGATCCGGAGGCGGCGGTGGCGACGACGCCGGACGTGGATGCGTGGCTGTACCGGCTGGTGCAGTTCGCGATCCGGGAGGCGGTGGCGTCACGCACGCTCGACGAGGTGCTGGCGGCGAAGGCCTCGCTCGATGCCGAGCTGCGTGACTACGTGCGCGCGCGGCTCGATGGCTCGGGTGTTGAGGTGACGGAGCTCGGCGTGAAGGACGTGATCCTGCCCGGCGAGATCCGCGAGCTCGTCAACAAGGTGGTGGAAGCGGAGCGGCTGGCGAAGGCCAATCTGATCCGCCGCCAGGAGGAGACCGCGGCGACGCGCTCGCTCCTGAACACCGCCAGGTTGATGGAGGAGAACCCGCTGCTGCTGCGGCTCAAGGAGCTGGAGTCGCTGGAGCGCCTCGTCGAGAAGGTCGGCCGCATCGACCTGCACGCCGGTGAGGGTGCGGGCCTGGATGCGCTGCTCACAAGGCTGGTGCGGCTGAAGGCGCCGGATGCTGCGTGAGGCTGCATTGCCGAGTTACTGATGAGAAAGGCCGCCTACGGGCGGCCTTTTGTTTGTCTGAAACAATCGGAAGAGGCAGTTGTAAATCCAACTGGGTTTCGGGAGTATGGATGCCGGGCTCTCGCTGCGCGAGCCCCGGAATGACGAGCGGATAGAGTACGGACTCTCTCCGCTCGTCATTCCGGGGCGCCCGAAGGGCGAGCCCGGAATCCATAACCACGGCTGTCCGATGGCGTATTACGTCTATCTGCTTGCGAGCAAGAAGCATGGCACGCTGTATCTTGGCGTGACGAATGATCTTGTGCGGCGTGTCTACGAGCACCGTACCAAGGCCACGCCAAGCTTCACGTCCCGTTACGACGTTGGTAAGCTCGTCTGGTTCGAGGTCTATGATGATCCCGGCACCGCCATCACCCGCGAGAAGGAGCTGAAGAAATGGCGGCGGGATTGGAAGATCAGGCTGATCGAGGAGCAGAACCCGAACTGGGATGATCTGTATCCGGGGATCTGTAGATGAGCAGCGGGGCTCAAATGCTCATAATGAGTATGGATTCCGGGCTCTCGCTGCGCGAGCCCCGGAATGACGGATGAGAGAGTGCGTCATCCATCCTCCCGTCATTCCGGGGCAGCCGCGCAGCGGCTGAGCCCGGAATCCATAGCCACGAAACTCCATGACGTGCTTCGGCGGTCCCACATCGTCAGGATTGCTCATCATTAGTAGACTCCTCGCTTTACAAAACCGAAATCACCCTGTATCTGCACGCGCCAAGTTACATGCGGATGATCCGCAGCGAGAGACCGATGTCGTATCCGACCCCACGCCACATCATGGACAGCGCGCTGCCGCAATCGCGGCGCCGTGGGCTGGTCCTGCGCGTGCCGGCGGTCTCCGCGGCCAACGCGCTACCCGTCAATATCAGACTGATAGCCTAACGCGGCAGCGGGATCGTCCCTCTGCCGACCCGGCCAGAGCGACGATCATCCCGAGACTGGGCTCCCCGTGCGGAGTCCCCCTCAACTCAGATCCACCTCCTGGCCTGCACCACCTGCTTGCGCGACGGTTCGCGCGAGCGTCGATCGCGGAAGCACCGTGTTGGTGCTCCGTGTCCTGATGCGAGCAAGAAAGGAGGATCCGATGCGAGCCGATCCCTACAAAGACCGAGCGCGAGAGCTGGCCATCGAGGCCGGGCTCGATCCGGATGCGCGGATCGAACGGCCGGGGCAGCGCTCGATGCCGCTGTGGTGCACGTTCCGTGACGCCGCGCGCAAGGAGCAGCTCGCGCGTGAGGCCGAGGCGCTGGCCGATACGGTGGCGAGCCGGCCGCAGGCGGCGCAGTACCAGAACAGCCCGCTGAAGGTGTTCGGGGCTCATGAGGACGCGACGATCGCGCAGATGCGTAACTGCATGAGTGTGGGCAACGCCGTCGCCGGCGTGATCTGCGCCGACGGCCATCTCGGCTACGCCCAGCCGGTCGGCGGCGTCATCGCCTATGAGAAGCAGATCAGCATCTCCGGCGTCGGCTTCGACATCGGCTGCGGCAACATGGCGGTGCGGCTCGACACACCGTTCAGCGCGATCGCGGACAAGGTCGGCGCGATCATCAAGGACGTGTCGAAGGTGATCTCGTTCGGGGTCGGCCGCAAGAATGCCGAGCGCGTCGAGCATGAGCTGTTCGACGATGCCGATGCCTGGCGGGAGTCCGACATGGACGCCTACCGGCAGAAGGCGGTCGGGCAGCTCGGCACGGTGGGCTCGGGCAACCACTATGTCGATCTGATGCGCGACGAGGACGGCTTCGTCTGGATCGGCGTGCATTTCGGCAGCCGTGGTCTCGGCCATACCTCGGCGACGCGCTACCTCAAGGCCGCGGGTGGCAAGGACGGCATGAACGTGCCGCCCGCCGTGGTCGACGAGGACTCGGAGGTCGGGCAGCGCTACATCGCCGCAATGCAGCTCGCCGGGCGCTATGCCTATGCGGGCCGCGAGTGGGTGGTAGAGCGCGTGCGCCAGATCATCGGCGGCGCGGTCACCGACAGCGTGCACAACCACCACAACTACGCCTGGCGTGAGACCCACGACGGGCGTGATCTGTGGGTGGTGCGCAAGGGCGCCACGCCGGCCTTTCCGGGCCAGCGCGGTTTCGTCGGCGGCTCGATGGGCGACGATGCCGTCATCATCGAGGGCGTGGAGTCGGAGGAGGCGAAAGCTTCGCTGTACTCGACGGTGCATGGGGCCGGGCGAATGTTCGGGCGGCGTGAGGCCAAGCGGCGCTTCACGCGCGACGAGATGGACGCCTGGCTGCAGAGCCGCGGCGTCACCCTGATCGGCGCCGACCTCGATGAGAGCCCGATGGCCTATCGGCGCCTGCCCGAGGTGCTCGCCGAGCATGCCGGCTCGTTGAAGGTGGTGCATACGCTGCGGCCGTTCGCCGTGGTGATGGCCGGCGAGGGCGAGTTCGATCCGTTCAAGGATTGAGCTTGTCCTTGCGCTCCCCTCGTCATTCCGGGGCAGCCCGCAGGGCTGAGCCCGGAATCCATTACGACCAGCGGGAGCGGAGCGAACAGGACCGCCATTTGCATCTCGTCCCACACGAGCGGCGGTGGCTATGGATTCCGGGCTCGCGCTGCGCGCGCCCCGGAATGACGGCGGCAAAGGAGGATATGATGATGACCGAGCTCACGTGGCACGCCGACAACATCGAGACGATCGCGAACTTCCTCTCTGCCGAGGAGTGCGACGCCGCTATCGCCTGGGGTGAGGCGATCGGTTTCGGCGACGCGCCGATCTCGACATCGATGGGCATGATCATCGCGAAGGACGTTCGCAACAACGAACGGCTCATGGTCGACGACCCGGAGCGGGCGCAGACGCTCTATGCACGTCTTGCCGGTCGTCTCGCACCGTCGTTCCAGCATCGCTGGCAGCCGGTCGGGCTGAACGAGCGGTTGCGGCTGTATCGCTACGACGTCGGCCAGAAGTTCGATTGGCATCGCGACGGCCATTTCGCGCGCGACAATGGCGAGCGCAGCCTGTTCACCTTCCTCATCTATCTCAACGATGATTTCGAAGGTGGGGCGACGTCGTTCTGCGACGACACGGGCTTGATGCCGGAGGGTCCGCTGCGCATCACGCCACGGAAGGGCATGGCACTGCTGTTCCATCACCCGATCATGCATCGTGGCGATCGGGTGACGCGGGGACGCAAATACGTGCTCCGGACCGACGTGATGTACCGGCGGACGAGGTGAGAGGGCAAACTCTCTCCTCGTCATTCCGGGGCAGCCGCGCAGCGGCTGAGCCCGGAATCCATAACCACGAGCTTTGGTGGGGCGAAGACAAGCGCCACGGCCATCTCGCGTCTCATAGACCCCTGGGGCTATGGATTCCGGGCTCTCGCTGCGCGAGCCCCGGAATGACGATTGGAGAGAGCATCGGCTGTGAACGCACGCGTCGCCAGCGGCGACAAACGACTCTGTTCAAGCACGAGAACCGCCATGATCGACGGAAACACTCTGATCGCCTGGGGCTTCAAGCCGGGCCGCTGGTTCAAGGACGGGCTGGCGACGGCGAACGCGATGCGCGCGAATGGAGCGGATGATGACGCGATCTTCGTCGCGCTGCAGGCGCTGCAGCCGGCGGAGGCGTTGATGCGCACCAATGGCGTGCCGTTTGCCATGCTGATCGAGGCCGAGAACGAAGTCGAGCGAGCCAATGTCGCGGCGGTGGCGCAGCACATGGATGCGCTGATGCGGGTACCGACCATCGTCGCCGGCGCCGTGATGCCCGACGCATGCCCGTCGGGCACGGCGCTCGGCACGATTCCAGTTGGCGGCGTGGTCGCCTGCGAGGATGCCATCCATCCCGGCTTCCATTCGTCTGACATCTGCTGCTCGGTGGCGGTGACCGTGTTCGCCCGCAAGGACGATCCCAAGCGCATCCTCGATGCCGTTCATGCCGTCACTCATTTCGGTCCCGGCGGCCGCGACCGGCTGCACCAGCCGCCGGACGAGGTGATGCAGGGTTTTGACGGCAATCCGTTTCTGAAGGGCCTGGAGCGCTTCGCGGTCGGCCATTTCGCCACGCAGGGCGACGGCAATCATTTCGCCTTCGTCGGTCATCTCAAATCGACCGGGCAGGCGGCGCTGGTGACGCATCACGGCTCGCGCGGCTTCGGCGCGCAGCTCTACAAGCGCGGCATGGCCGTGGCGAAGCGGCACGCCGCGATCCACGCGCCGAAGGTCCCGGAGCACTCAGCCTGGATCAAGGCGTCGAGCGACGACGGCCGCGCCTATTGGGACGCGCTGCAGGTCGCGCGGCTGTGGACGCGCGCCAATCATCATGCGATCCACGATCTCACGGCGGCGAAGCTCGGCAACGCCGTCGCCGACCGCTTCTGGAACGAGCACAATTTCGTCTTCCGCAAGAGCGACGGCCTCTACTATCACGGCAAGGGCGCGACGCCGAACTGGTCCGGCTTCTCGGCCGACGATGACGGCCGCACCATCGTGCCGCTCAACATGGCCGAGCCGGTGCTGATCCTGAAGCACCGCGACAACAAGGAGGCGCTCGGCTTCGCGCCGCATGGCGCCGGCCGCAACCTCGGCCGCAAGGCGTTCTTGCGCGAGCATCGCCCAGAACTGCCTGATGGCATCGATGCGCGGTTCTATTGCGGCAAGCCCGATTTGTCGGAGCTGCCGCAGGCCTACAAGAACGCAGCCTCGGTGCGGGCGCAGATCGCCCGCTTCGGGCTGGGCGAGGTCGTCGACGAGGTTGTGCCTTACGGCTCGATCATGGCCGGCGATTGGGAGGACGATGCGCCGTGGCGGAAGAAGCGTTGAGCATGGCGCGCGGGTGATTGCGCAGCGCGCGGTGTTCGGTCATCCTGGCGCTGCGATCGGATGGGGGACATCGTGACGAGCTTGGATGCGGGTGAGATCAGGCCGAAGCGGGAGCCGTGGTGGGCGATCCTGGGTATCTTCGTCGCCGGGTTCGTGGCGCTGTGCCTGCTGCTGGCCTCGCCGATGCTGATCCGCAACTTCCTGTATCAGCCGTTCAATGCGCCGTCGGGCTCGATGAAGCCGACCATCCTGGTCGGCGACTACTTCTTCGTGTCGAAATATCCCTATGGCTACAGCCGTCTGACCTGGCCGTTTCCGTGGCCAACCGGCTTGTCGCCGTCCGCTCGCATCTGGGGAGCGATGCCGGCGCGCGGCGACGTGGTCGCGTTCTTTCTGCCCAAGGACAATGCCACCGTCTACATCAAGCGCGTCGTCGGCCTGCCCGGCGACCGCGTCCAGATGAAGGGCGGGGTGCTCCACATCAACGGCGCGGCCGTGCCGCGCGAGCGGCTGGAGGATGTGATCGGAATAGAGGCCTGCGGCGACGACGAGGACGAGCGTGTCAAGCGCTGGCGCGAGACGCTGCCGGACGGACGGAGCTACGAGACGCTCGATTGCGTCGATAACGGCTATTTCGACAACACCAACGTCTACGTCGTTCCGCCGGGGCATCTTTTCATGCTCGGCGACAACCGCGACAACTCCAACGACAGCCGCGCGATGTCACAGATAGGGTACGTTCCCGTCGAGAACGTCATCGGCCGCGCTGCGATGATCTTCTTCTCCCTCGCGGCCGGGGACGAGGACCAGGCCGGCCGCCTTCGCCCCGGGCGCATCGGGAGCGTGATCCGCTAGACGAGCGCCGCGCCGTCGCGCGCGATGATCGCGAAGCGGTCGGCCAGCTCGGCCAGCGCCACCTCATGGATCAAGGCGGCCGATAAGGCGCCGCCCTTGCCGTCGGGCAGGTCGCGCGTCGCGCAGCTCCCGGCATCGATGGTGACGCGCCAGCCGAGATCGAGCGCGGCACGCGCGGTCGACGACACGCACATGTGGGTCATGAAGCCGGCGAGCACGATGTTCTTGTGGCCGGCGGCCGTCAGGCGCGCCTGCAGATCGGTGCCGGCGAAGGCGTTCGGCAGCGTCTTTTCGACGATCGCCTCGCCGGGCAACGGCGCAACCGCGTCGACGATCGCGCCTCGCGGCGCGGTCCGGTCGAACAGGCTGCCCTCGCGGCCCTGATGGGCGACGTGAATGATCACGCTGCCGGCCGCGCGGGCACGGGCCAGCAGGCGGGTCGCCTGCGCGATCGCCGCCTCGGCGTCCGGGAGCGCCAGCGGGCCCTCGCGATATTCGTTCTGGATGTCGATCAGCACGAGGCTGGATTGCGCGAGGGAGGGAAGGCTGAGGTCGGCACCGGCAAGCTGCAGCAGCGTCGAGGGGGTGGTCATGGCGAGGTCCTGCGGATGGAATTGACGAGGTGATGCTAGGCCGGATGGGAGCCTGCAGGAATGCAGGTGTTTTGCAGCCGTTGGCTGCGGCATTGCAGGCGCCGCGGGAGCGTGCTAGCGGCGGAGCATGAGCCCGAGCGATCTGAACTGGGACGATCTGCGGATCATCGCGGCCGTGCATGAGGCCGGCAGCTTCGCCGGAGCCGGCAAGCGGCTGCGCATCGACGAGACGACAGTCGGGCGGCGGCTGGCGCGGATCGAGGCCGCGCTCGGCGTGCGGCTGTTCGAGGCGGTCGACGGCGTACGCCGGCCGACCGCGGCCTGCGAAACGGTGGTGTCTCACATCGAAGCGATGGCGCACCACGCCGCCGACATCGCGCGGGTCGGCGCGGCGCAGGCCGGCGTGACCGGACGGTTTCGCATCGCTGCGACGCCGGCGGTCGCCGAGAGCATCCTGGCGCCGCGCATCGCGACGTTGCTGGTGGCGCATCCCGGCCTGCGGCTGCAGCTTCTGACCGCGAGCCACAATGTCAGCTTCTCCCGCTGGCAGGCCGATTTCGCGATCCGGCTGCGCAAGCCGGAGAAGGGCGACTTCACCATTACTCGGCTCGGCAGTCTCGGGCTCTACCTTATCGAGCCGGCAGGCGCGGTCCCGAGCTTTGTCTGCGGCTATCCCGACGAGCTCGATGGAATTCCCGAGCAGCAGATATTGAAGCAGCGCAAGCTCATCGACGCCGCGCGCTGCATCACCGATGACGTGCGGGTGATGTCGGAAGTGCTGCGGAGCGGGCAGGCTGTTGCCGTGCTCCCCGAACATGCCTGCCGCGATCTCTTCGACGATCCTTCGCTGCGTGTGACGCAATTGCCCAGGCGGCGCGATGTCTGGCTGCTGGTGCAGACTCATCTGAAGCGCGATCCCGCCGCGCGGGTCGTGATCGATTGGCTGCGCAGTTGTTTTGTGGACTACCAAGCGCAGGCGTGACCTGGGGTCGGTGGGGTGGGCAAAGCGGCCGCCGTCAGGCGGCGGCGTGCCCACCGTCGTGCGGCGAACACAACGGCAAGACGGTGGGCACGGCGCGCAACAACGTGCCACAAATGAGCGGCGTGCCATGCACCTTTGCCCACCCACAGCAAAACAAAAAGGGCGCGGCTTGCGCCGCGCCCTTCGTGTGTTTTCGCGAGGAGGCCGGACTTAGAAGTCCATGCCGCCCATACCGCCGCCCGGGGGCATCGCGGGCCGGCAGCGGCCTTCTTCGGCAGATCGACAACCATCGCCCAGGTGGTGATCAGCAGGCGCGCCAC
The DNA here is from genome assembly GCF_051167855.1 of Bradyrhizobium sp. HKCCYLRH3099. Lineage (NCBI taxonomy): Bacteria > Pseudomonadati > Pseudomonadota > Alphaproteobacteria > Hyphomicrobiales > Nitrobacteraceae > Bradyrhizobium > Bradyrhizobium sp. HKCCYLRH3099. The sequence goes on along the minus strand of NZ_JBNPTW010000001.1, from coordinate 591,784 downwards.
GGAGGTGGCGTTCTGGATCGCGGTGCGCACGTTGACCCCAGAGTGAGTCAGTCGAGTCTTATCAAAAATGTTAAGCGGCGCCGCGCTGCGCAACTTTTAGTAACTTCGCTCGCTCACTCCAGACCAACTGAGATATCTGCAGCGCTTGCCCTTGAAGTAACTGATCCGTTTTCGGGTCAGGTGCGCGATCGATAAAGGCGCGCTTTTCAAGGTCGAGACGCAGTGCGAAGGATTGGCAATCACCTTCGGTCAAACCACGGACTACCACGAATTTCGAGTTATCCTCCCACCACTCGGCAGTCACGGTGCTGAATTTACCAACCCGATTCGTGAGATCGATGATTGTTGTTTCAGCCATAGCTCACCCGAATTAGAAAATGTTGTAGCGGTTTGTGATCCAAGCTGGCGGAATGTTTCCGTGCACAAGGATCTCGGCGTCTCTCATCGCGAAAACCAGCGCCTCGAGTTGGATCGTCAGATGGGGAGGTCTCGGCGCTCCGCCCGCCATGCCAGGAGCACGAGGCGCGACAGCAACGCCTCCTCCACTTGCCATAGGATATGCAACAATCCCTAAGAAGTTTTGATCCCCGTCATGATGATATGAGGGTGAAACAAGTGGGTTTGTATTGTGCGATGCAATGTATGCGACCGGATCGATTATATTGACACCGGGCTGCTCGGGCACAAGGACTTCATAGACGTACCCTGGCACTGCGGCCGTGGGCCTAGTCAGGCTCGCGTTCATTGCATAGTCTCGAGCAACGCCGAACGACTTCGTTAGCGAAATGCAGGGCGAAGTCGTGGTGCCGCGGGCAATATGTTGCTCGGCCACGACGACGTTCAATGCCGATGTTGTCCTAGGCATTATGCCGGTCGTTCTCAAGTCGATGGAATGGTGGTGCGTTCCAACACCGATTCCCTTGTAAAATAGTGTGGTCATTCAATGATGTTCCGCGACCAATTCCTAGATCAAATATTATTCATTCGGCACGGGTTCCGCGGTCAATACGACAGCCGTGGTACATGTCAAATTGTGCCAAGGACCACAACGCTTTGTATTTAGAAGTCAATTTTCTAGAATAGATATGTTGCGAATGAGCAACAGTGGGCAAAAATTACTCTCTACCGCGTGCCGATCCTGTCGCAATCGTGCGGATATAAAAGAAAGGCCCCTGGCGAAATATACCAGGGGCCCTCTTTACGAGGAGGCCGGACTTAGAAGTCCATGCCGCCCATGCCGCCGCCCGGAGGCATCGCGGGGCCGCCGGCGTTCTTCTTCGGCAGCTCGGCGACCATCGCCTCGGTGGTGATCAGGAGGCTCGCCACGGAGGCGGCGTTCTGGATCGCGGTGCGCACGACCTTGGTCGGGTCGATGATGCCCTTGGACACCATGTTCACGTAGTCGCCGGACTGCGAGTCGAAGCCGTAGGCATACTGCTCCTTCTCGAGGATCTTGCCGACGATGACCGAGCCGTCCTCGCCCGCGTTGATGGCGATCTGGCGGGCCGGAGCGGAGAGCGCCTTGCGGACGATCTCGACGCCGGTCTTCTGGTCCTCGTTCTTGGTGCGGACACCCTTGAGCTGCTCAGAGGCACGGAGCAGGGCGACGCCGCCGCCCGGCAGGATGCCTTCCTCGACAGCCGCGCGGGTCGCATGCATCGCGTCATCCACGCGATCCTTGCGCTCCTTGACCTCGACCTCGGTCGCGCCGCCGACGCGGATCACCGCGACGCCGCCGGCGAGCTTGGCCAGACGCTCCTGCAGCTTCTCACGGTCGTAGTCCGAGGTGGTCTCCTCGATCTGCGCCTTGATCTGCGCCACGCGCGCCTCGATGTCGGCCTTCTTGCCGGCACCGTTGACGATCGTGGTGTTCTCCTTGTCGATCATCACCTTCTTGGCGCGGCCGAGCATGGAGAGGTTGACGTTCTCGAGCTTGATGCCGAGGTCTTCCGAGATCGCCTGACCGCCGGTCAGGATCGCGATGTCCTGCAGCATGGCCTTGCGGCGGTCGCCGAAGCCCGGCGCCTTGACGGCAGCGACCTTCAGGCCGCCACGCAGACGGTTCACGACGAGCGTAGCCAGAGCCTCGCCCTCGACGTCCTCGGCGACGATGACCAGCGGCTTGCCGGTCTGCACCACCGCCTCGAGCAGCGGCAGCAGCTCGTTCAGCGACGACAGCTTCTTCTCGTTGATGAGGATGTAGGCGTCGTCCATCTCAACGCGCATCTTGTCGGCGTTGGTGACGAAGTAGGGCGAGATGTAGCCGCGGTCGAACTGCATGCCCTCGACGACGTCGAGCTCGGTCTCGAGCGACTTGGCTTCCTCGACCGTGATCACACCCTCGTTGCCGACCTTCTTCATGGCGTCGGCGAGGAACTTGCCGATCTCGGAGTCGCCGTTGGCGGAGATGGTGCCGACCTGGGCGATCTCGTCGTTCGACGTGACCTTCTTGGAATTCTTGACGAGATCGGCGACGACCGCTTCGACCGCGAGGTCGATGCCGCGCTTCAGATCCATCGGGTTCATGCCGGCGGCAACCGCCTTGGCGCCCTCGCGCACGATGGCCTGGGCCAGCACGGTCGCGGTGGTGGTGCCGTCGCCAGCCGCGTCAGCGGACTTCGAGGCGACTTCGCGCACCATCTGCGCGCCCATGTTCTCGAACTTGTCGTCGAGCTCGATCTCCTTGGCGACGGTGACGCCGTCCTTGGTGATGCGCGGCGCGCCGAACGACTTGTCGAGGACGACGTTGCGGCCCTTCGGACCGAGCGTGACCTTCACGGCATTGGCGAGAATGTCCACGCCGCGCAGCATGCGGTCGCGGGCTTCGACGCCGAACTTTACGTCTTTCGCTGACATATTGGGTTTCCCTGAGTTTTGATCGAGGTCCTCGTCCTGAGGAGCCCGCGCACGTCGCGGGCGTCTCGAAGGACGAGATGAGGAGGTGGTTGGGGCCTCATCCTTCGAGACGCCGGCTGCGCCGGCTCCTCAGGATGAGGATCGACAGCGCTTAAGCGGCCTTCTTCTTGGCGCCGGCGTCGGTGATGACGCCCATGATGTCGCTTTCCTTCATGATCAGCAGCTCCTGGCCGTCGATCTTGACCTCGGTGCCCGACCACTTGCCGAACAGCACGCGATCACCGACCTGGACGTCGAGCGGGACCAGCTTGCCGCTCTCGTCGCGGGCGCCGGGGCCCACCGCGATCACTTCGCCCTGCGAGGGCTTTTCCTTGGCCGAGTCGGGGATGATGATGCCGCCAGCGGTCTTCTCTTCGGCGTCGATGCGCTTGACCACGACGCGGTCGTGAAGCGGACGGAAAGCCATACAGTCCTCCTAAGCAATTGAAGCGATTGTCAGTTTCTGGAGATTTGGCAGTCGATGCCGGCGAGTGCCAGCACGCGGCCTGGATTTAGGGGAGAGTTTCCAGCCGGGCAAGGCCTTGTAGCAGAAAAATTAGCAGTCAACTGCGCGCTCTGCCAAAGCGTTCCTATAGCGTTAACACGAGCGGAACGAAACGCGAAACACCGTATTAGCACCTGGGCTAAGTGGCTGCTAATGCAGCATTTTTCAACATACCGTTAAACATTTAAGCTTGAGATGGGTTGAGGACATGCGTCACATTTCTTTTGCAGTGAGCGCATCTTTGCCGGGTGGCTCCATCCCGGTTGGCCACGCGGACATGCGCTCCAGAAACGGAGGGTTGGCATGGTGTCGAGGGTTGAGGTTTCCGAGGACTTTCGGAAACAGGTGCTGGGTTATGGGCTGACGACCGCGCAGATCCTGTATCGGATGCCGGACCATCGCTCGCTGCTGCAGACCTATGTCTGGCAGAACTACGACCTGTTCCCGAAATTTCCGGCGCTGCAGGATTTCCTGGCGTTCTGGCAGGAGAAGATCGAGGGCCCGCTTCACTCGGTCACGGTGGCGCATTCGAAGCTGATCAAGCCGGCCGAACTGCGCGCCGTTGACGGCGTGTTCCGGCTGCATTGAGCTGAAGGTCACTGCAGCATCTCCACCCACCGCTGTGATTCCGGGGCGCGCGTCGCGCGAGCCCGGAATCCATTGGGCGGCAGAACGCGCGGAGGAATGGATTCCGGGCTCGTGCTACGCACGCCCCGGAATGACGACCTTTATTGGAGACGCTGCTGAGTCTCTCCAATCCTTATCGCCCTTGCGACGAGGTTCCCAGTTCGTAGCCCTGCAGTAGCCCAGGTCGCCGCCCCATCACCGCTGTCATTCCGGGGCGCGCGTCGCGCGAGCCCGGAATCCATTGGGCGGCAGAACGCGCGGAGGAATGGATTCCGGGCTCGTGCTACGCACGCCCCGGAATGACGACCTTTATTGGAGACGCTGCTGAGTCTCTCCAATCCTTATCGCCCTTGCGACGAGGTTCCCAGTTCGTAGCCCTGCAGTAGCCCAGGTCGCCGCCCCATCACCGCTGTCATTCCGGGGCGCGCGTCGCGCGAGCCCGGAATCCATTGGGCGGCAGAACGCGCGGAGGAATGGATTCCGGGCTCGTGCTTCGCACGCCCCGGAATGACGACTTTTGTTGGAGAAGCTGCTGAGGTTCGACAACATGTGCTACCCTCGCTGCGAGGACTCGCAGGGAGAGCACCATGGCCAGCAAGAGCCGTACGACGAAATCAGTAACACGCGCCGCTGCCAAGGCTGCGGCGCTGAAGATCAGCAAGGGCAGCAAGGCGACGGTGAAGACGTCCGCCAAGCCCGGTGTGAAGACCATCGCGAAGACGCCCGCCAAGCCGGGCAGGGCGGCTGCGCCATCGGCACGCAAGGCGCTCGTGAGCCAGGGCAGGTCGGCGCCCGCGCCGCGGCGGCCGAAGCAGAAGGTCGCGATCTCTCACCACCGCGAGGAAGACTTCAAGGCCGACGGCCTGCGCGCCTATGCGCATTACCGCGACCTCGGCATCGCGGACGCGACGCATGGCCTCGCCCGCGCGCATGTCATCCGCATGCTGCCGCCGTGCAACCCGCAGGAGGTCTCCAAGCTGCACACCCATGCCGTCGACTTCCAGATGGTCTATGTGCTCAAGGGCTGGGTGAAGAGCTACCTCGAAGGCGTCGGCGAGACGCTGATGAAGGAGGGCAGCTGCTGGACCCAGCCGCCGAAGATCCGGCACATGATCCTCGACTATTCCGATGACGTCGAGCTGCTCGAGGTGATCCTGCCGGCCGATTTCAAAACGGTCGAACTCTCGACCTAAAGCCGACAGAAACGGATGGAAACATTCGCGCGCGGTGGGCGGCGGTCCGATCGCGCGTGTGTGTTGACGTCCAGTCTCGCGTCATCGGGGATGGACGGGCCGGCGACCGGTCGGAGTGCCGTGTTCAGCGCCGGCTTGCGGAAGGCGTATCTGTTCCGTTGCCGTCCTATGTCGTCCAGTTTCGTCCGACCGCAACGTTTGCGCCGCGCAGGCTCGTCGCGCTGCGGCCCGGCATGGGCGAGGCGAGCGCGAGCTCGGCTGTCGCGCATCGCGAGGACATCGACTGGCTGCGCGCGATCGCGGTGCTCGCCGTCATCGGCTTCCATTTCGAGGCGCCGGGCATCTTCGGTGGCTTCGTCGGCGTCGACATCTTCTTCGTCATCTCGGGCTATCTGATCACCGGCATCATCACCGCGGAGATCGCGCAGGGACGTTTCTCGTTTGCGCGCTTCTACGAGCGGCGGATCCGGCGGCTGCTGCCGGCGCTCTATGCGATGGTGGCGTTTGCAGCGCTCCCGGCCGCGGACATGCTGAGTTCGGAGCTGGCCGAATTCTTCCGCGCCGCCGCCGCCGTCGTCACCTTCACATCGAACATCTTTTTCTGGCTGCAGTCGGGCTATTTCGACCATTCAGCGATCGAGAAGCCGCTGCTCCACACGTGGTCGCTGGCGGTCGAGGAGCAGTTCTATCTGGTGCTGCCTGTCGTCGTCTGGTCGGTGCTGATGATGGCGCGGAGACGCCGATACGTTCTGCCCATCATCCTGGCGCTGCTCGCGGCCGCGTCTTTCACGCTCAGTCTGATGCTGATGCGCGACAACGCACCGGCCGCCGCGTTCTTCCTCAGCCCGTTCAGGGCCTGGGAATTTCTGCTCGGTAGCCTCGTGGCTGTCGCGGGGCTGCCGGCGCCGCGGTCCGGCGCGATGCGGATGGCGGCACGCGGGCTGGCACTGCTGCTGATGGCGATCCCGATCCTGTCGCTGCGGCCCGGTCCAGGCTTTCCAGGTTTGAACGCGCTGGCGCCGTGCCTCGGCGCCGCGCTGTTCCTGTGGAGCGGGACGGGGAGCGTCGCCGTTGCGCGCAGCCCGCTGTCGCCGCTGACCGTGCTGTCCCTCATCGGCCGCATCTCGTACTCGCTGTACCTCTGGCACTGGCCGCTATTCGTGTTCGCGCGCCTCGCCAAGCCGGGACTTGCGCTGGACGGCTGGGAGCGGGCGGCCTTGTTCGTGCTGACGCTCGGTGTCTCCGCGCTGTCGTGGCGCTTCATCGAGCAGCCGTTTCGCACGCGGCAGTTCGCGCCGACGCCGCGCGCGGCCTTCGGTCTTGCGGCGCTTGCCAGCGTGCTGCTGCTGGCCGGCAGCGGCATGGGGCTGATGCGCAGCGGGTCGGTGCCGGATGCGGATCGCAGGGCGCAGCGTCTCGACGCCTACAACGCCTATGACATGAAGCCGGTCTATCGCTACGGCTCCTGCTTCACGACGCCTGATGGCCGGGTGCCCGAGGAGTGCCTGCGCGTGGTGCCGGGCAAGATCAACGTCCTGCTCTGGGGCGACAGTTTTGCGGCGCATGCCTATCACGGGCTGGCGGCCAGCGTTGATCCGCTTGAGGTCAACATCATGCAGGCGAGCCAGCCGACCTGCATGCCGACCTTTAGCGCGGAGACGCAAGGCGCCCCGGCCTGCCGCGCCTTTGCGCGCCAGATGCGCGACGGCATCGGCGCGCTTCGGCCAGATCTCGTGGTGATGGCGGCGGACTGGCTCGAGGATGCCCGCCCGCCGCGCTTTGCCGGCATGGTGCGCGACCTCCGGCTGACCTTGGCCCGCCTCAGCGAGGCCGGCATTCCCGTGGTGCTGCTCGGCCCGCCCGTGCAGTTTCGCGCCCGGCTGCCGGCGATGCTGGCGCGAGCGACTTTGCGCGGCGTCACGCCTGATCCTGCGGCGTTCGTTCGCCCGGATGTCTTCGTCCTGGACCAGGCGATGCAGGCGGCCCTGCCGAGCGGCGAGGGCCTGTCCTACGTCTCGATCCTCTCGGCGGTCTGCGAGCAGCGCGCTTGTCCGCTCACCGCTGGCGACGTGCCGCTGTCGTTCGACCATGCGCATCTGACCGCTGAGGGATCGGTGCACGTCATGGCCAAGGTCGCGCCGCTCTTTCTGCCGCGGACGATGCTGTCAGGCTCAATTCAGCAGGCCGACGATCGCGCCCATCAGGCAGGTGGTGAGGGTGCCCGAAACGATTGATTTCAGGCCGAGCGCGTTGATCTCGTCGCGCCTGGTCGGCGCCATCGTGCCGAGGCCGCCGATCATGATGCCGAGGCTTGCGAAATTGGCGAAGCCGCACATCGCATACAGCATGATCAATCGCGCGCGCGGATCGAGCGCCGTGGCGTCGAGCTTGGCCAGCTCGACATAGGCGATCAGCTCGTTGAGCACCGTCTTGGTGCCCATCAGGCTGCCGGCGGTGACGGCTTCTGACCACGGCAGACCCATCAGCCAGCACACCGGCGCCATCACGAGGCCGAGCAGCCGTTGCAGCGAGATCGGCGCACCGCCGATCGCGGGGAGCAGCGACAGGATGGCGTTGGCGAGAGATACCAGCGCGACCAGCACCAGCAGCAGTGCGACGATGTTCATCAAGAGCTCGAGCCCGGCACTGGTGCCCTTGACGATGGCATCCATGGTCGATGAGGCCTGCATGTCGGGATCGGCGAGCGCACCGCCGGTGAGCTGCTTGGAGGTCTCCGGCACCATGATCAGGCTGATCAGGATCGAGGCGGGGGCACCGAGCACCGAGGCGATGACGAAATGCGCGGCGGCATCGGGAATGAGCGGGGCGAGCAATGTGGCGTACAGCACCAGCACCGTGCCAGCGATGCCGGCCATGCCGCCGGTCATCACCAGGAACAATTCGCTGCGCGTCATCTGCGCCAGGTACGGCCGGATGAACAGCGGCGCTTCGACCATGCCGAGGAAGACGTTCGCCGCCGTGGAGAGGCCGACGGCGCCGCCGACGCCGAGCGTGCGCTCGAGCAGCCAGGCCATGCCGCGCACCAGCGGCGGCAGCACGCGCCAATAGAACAGCAGCGTGGTCAAAACGCTCATCACAAGCACGATCGGCAGCGCCTGGAACGCGAGCACGAAGTCGGCCCCGGGCGCCTTGAGGTCGAAGGGCAGGGCGCCGCCGCCGACATAGCCGAACACGAAGGACGTGCCGGCGCGGGAGGCTGAGGAGATGGCGCCGACAGCGTCGTTGATGGCACCGAAGGCGCGCGCCACGACCGGCACCTTGAGCAGGACGAGCGCGGTGAGCAGCGTCACCACAAGCCCCAGCGCCGCCTGCTTCAGCGAGACCGCGCGCCGGTTCTCAGCCAGCGCCCATGCGACCGCGAGCAGCGCGACGATCCCGAACGCCGATTGCAATTGCAGCATCAGATCCCCCAAACCCCGCGCAATTATGAGCGCAGGGCACGGCCCCGCGCAATGCGCTGCGGCCATGCGGGGCTTGCGATTGACAAGCAGTGGGGCCTGCGCCACCCAGGCCCCACCATGTCGACCACCGTCCCGATCGGCGCGCGCGATCTCCTGAAGCAAAGCGCGTTCCTGTTCTTCCTGTCGTCCCGCAGCCTGTCGCGCTTTGCCAGCCAGATCGCGGCGGTGGCGATCGGCTGGCAGATCTATGACCTGACCGGGCGGGCGTTCGATCTCGGCATGGTCGGGCTGATCCAGTTCCTGCCGACGGCGCTGCTGGTGTTCGTCGCCGGCAATGCCGCCGACCGCTTCCCGCGCAAGCGCGTGGTGCAGCTCTGCCAGCTCGCCGAGGCGCTCACGGCGCTGTATCTGGGCTGGGGCGCCTATGCCGGGCAGCTCGGGGAAGTGCAGCTGTTCGCGGCGGTGTTCGTGCTCGGCATCGCCGGCGCGTTCGAAAGCCCTGCGACGGCCGCGCTACTGCCGCTGATCGCGCCGGAAGGCACGTTGCAGCGGGCGAGCGCATTGTCGAGCGGCGCAGCGCAACTGGCCACCATCGCCGGTCCCGCGATCGGTGGCTTTGCCTATGCGGTCGCGCCCGGACTGCCCTATGGCATCATGATGCTGTTCTGGATCGCCGGCATGGCGCTAACGGGACTGATGCAAGTGCCGGCGGAGCGGCCCGACGGCAGCAAGGACGACCTGTTCGCCGGCGTCCGCTTCATCCGCGCGAATCCCGCCATCCTCGGCACGATCTCGCTCGATCTGTTCGCGGTGCTGCTCGGCGGCGTCACCGCGCTGCTGCCGATCTATGCGCGCGACGTGCTCGACACCGGACCGTTCGGCCTCGGCGTGCTGCGCGCGGCGCCTGCGGTCGGTGCCCTCGCGATGACCGCCGTGCTGGCGCGCTACACGATCCAGCGGCGGGTGGGCCTGCGGATGTTTCAGGCGGTGATCGTGTTCGGCGCGGCGACCGTGGTGTTCGCCGTGTCGAACGTGATGTGGATCTCGGTCGCCGCGCTCGCGATCCTCGGCGCGGCCGATACGATCAGCGTCGTGATCCGCTTCTCATTGGTGCAACTCGCCACGCCCAACGAGATGCGCGGCCGCGTCGGCGCTGTCAATTTCCTGTTCATCAACGCCTCCAACCAGCTCGGCCAGTTCGAAAGCGGCGTCACCGCCGCGCTATTCGGCGCCATGCCCGCCGCCATCCTCGGCGGTGTCGGCACGATCGCAATCGCGCTGTTGTGGATGAAGCTGTTTCCGACGCTGCGGAAGGTGGAGAGATTGGAGTAGGGCGTTTCGCTCTCCCCATCTTACCGGAACGTACAAATCTTTCCGTCGTCATTCCGGGGCATCGCGCAGCGATGAGCCCGGAATCCATAACCACGACACGCCGTGTGGCGAGACGATCGCCACAGCCGTCCCGGACAACATGACCGCTTGTGGCTATGGATTCCGGGCTCGCGCTTCGCGCGCCCCGGAATGACGAGCGGAGAGAATTGGAAAGGCGACTAGCCCCGGCCGACGAACGGCATCTTGGTCGCCATCACCGTAATGAACAGCACGTTGGCGCTGAGCGGCAGGCCGGACATGTAGACGACGGCATCTGCGACGGCCTGCACGTCCATGCGCGGCTCCGGCATCATGCGGCCGTCGGGCTGCAGCACGCCGCCGACCATGCGCTCCGTCATCGGGGTCTCGGCATTGCCGATGTCGATCTGGCCGACCGCGATGTCATAGGCGCGGCCGTCGAGGTTCGAGGCTTTCGTCAGGCCGGTGATGGCGTGCTTGGTGGAGGTGTAGGGCGAGGACAACGGCCGCGGCGCATGCGCCGAGATCGAGCCGTTGTTGATGATGCGGCCGCCGCGCGGGCTTTGGTCCTTCATGATGCGGAAGGCGTGCTGGGTGCACAGGAACGGCGCGGTGAGGTTGGTCGCGACCACCGACTGCCACTGCTCCATGGTCAGGTCTTCGAACGGCACCGGCGGCGCGCCCATGCCGGCATTGTTGAAGAGAACGTCGAGACGCCCGTAGGTCTTCTTTACGGTGTCGAACAGCGCTGCGATCGAGGCGGGGTCCATCATGTCGGCGGGCACGGGAAGGCTCATGCCGGCAGGGCCGAGCTTGGCGGTCTCCTCCAGCATCTCCTTGCGGCGGCCGGCGAGCACCACGGTGAAGCCCGCGTTCATCAGCGCCAGCGATGTGGCGCGGCCGACACCCGTGCCTGCGCCCGTCACCAGCGCGATCTTCTTAGCTTCAGCCATGTTTCCTCACCTTTTCACGTTTGCCGTTTTGAGCAGAGTGCAGCGTCAGTGCTTCACGTCGCTCTGAGTCTTATAGGGCGGCCGCGGGATGTTGTTATGCGCCGCGCGCAGGGCCGCCGACCAGCGCGAGCGGAGGTCGTGGAAATAGGGCTCGCCGGCCTCGATGCGGTGGTTGAGATCGGCCTCGCAGGCGTCGGCGCGCACCACCAGCACGTCGATCGGCAGGCCGACGCCGAGATTGGAGCGCATCGTCGAATCCATCGAGATCAGGCCGGTCTTGAGCGCCTCATAGAGCTCGACGTCGTAATGCATCGCGCGGTCGAGCACCGGCTTGCCGTATTTGTGCTCGCCGATCTGCAAATACGGCGTGTCGGTGGTGCATTCGATGAAATTGCCGGCGGTGTAGACCATGAACAGCCGCATCCGCGATCCCTTGATCTGGCCGCCGAACAGGAAGGATACGTCGAACGAAATGTCCTCGGCCTTGAGCGCCGGCCCCTCGGTGGCGTGCACCATGCGGATGGCCTTGCCGATGCGCTGCGCCGCCTGGAACATGGTCGGCGCGTTCATCAGGGTCTCGACCTCGCCGGTCTCGGGGTCCTCGATGCCTTCGGTCAGGGTCGAGAGCACGGACTGGCTGATGGCGAGATTGCCGGCGCTGGCGACCGCGACGATGCGCTCGCCGGGGTTGGAGAAGATGTGCAGCTTGCGGAAGGTCGAGACGTTGTCGAGGCCCGCATTGGTCCGGGTGTCCGCGATCATGACGAGTCCGTCACGCACCAGAATTCCGCAGCAATAGGTCATCGTCGTCCCCTCGAGCCAGAGCGCGAATTAGTAGCGAAAATCGGTGGCGCGTCCAACCCTGCAGAGAAGGCTGGGGCTTAGGCAAGACGCCGCTCCACAACAGGTCGTCATTCCGGGGCGGCGCGAAGCGACGAGCCCGGAATCCATTATTCCGCGTACTCTGCCGCCCGATGGATTCCGGGCTTGCGCTGCGCGCGCCCCGGAATGACACCGCTGGTGGGGTTACGGGCGCGTTCCGGAATTCAGGACTGGCGCTGGGACTGCGATTGCGATTGCGACTGGCTGCCGCGGCCGACCTGCTCGACCTTGACCTTCACGGTCAGTGTCTCCGAGCCGCCGCCATAGCGGGTGCCGCGCACCGGGGCGGCGCCGAGATAGTCGAGTCCGATGGCGACCCGGACATGGGCGTCGGTGGAGCAGATGCAGTTGGCGGCATCGAAGCCGACCCAGCCAAGGTCCGGCACATAGGCTTCGGCCCAGGCGTGGCCGGCTTCCTGGTGCACTGCACCATCCGAGCGCAGGAAATGGCCGGAGATGAAGCGCGCGGGGATGCCGGCGGCGCGGGCGCTGGCGATGAAGATGTGCGCGTAATCCTGGCAGACCCCGCGCTTGAGCGCGAAGGCCTCGGCGGCCGAGGTGCTGCTGTGGGTCGGATCCTCGTCGAAGGTCATGTGCTCGTAGACTTGCGTCATCAGCGTGTGCAGGAAGCCGAGCACGTCGGTCTCGGATTCCGCGCGCAGGTCGCGCACGATGGCGGCCATCGCCGCGTTGGCCGTGGTCAGCGGGGTCGTGCGCAGGAAAAAGCCTGGCGGAAAGCGCTCGTCCGCGCCCTTGAGCACGCCGCCGGTGTCATGGGTCTCGACCAGGCCCTCGGCGGTGATCGTGAGATCCTCAAGGGCGCCATGGGTGATGACGTGGGTGACGTTGCCGAACGCGTCCTCGTGCATGTCGAGGCGGGAATCCGTCGAGACGTCGATCTGCCATTCCGCCACATATTGGCCGTCATGGCTGCCGGGCGTCATGCGGATGATCTGGATGACGCCGGTCGCCGCCGGCTCGTAGCGGTAGGTTGTGGAATGGGAGATACGCAGGCGCATGGCAGTCGACCGGTCTCGTCAGATGGGCTGTCCGCGGTAGCTCGTTTCACCTCTCCCTGAAAGGGGGAGGAGGACCCCCGACGCCGAGGGGACGGCGCCGGGCGCCGGACGTGGTCCCGCAGACACAGTGCGATGGCCGTCCATCGCGGTTTCTGCGGTCTTCGAACGCTTCAGATCAGATATTGCTTGGTGATGATCTCTCCGAGCCGCGAATTGTCGGTGATGAACTCCTGGATGAACTCGTGGACGCCGCGCTGGAAGATGTCGTCCATGTTGGAATGCTCGAGCCGGTTGCGCACGCCGCGGGCGTGGCGCTGCGACGGCCCCTGGCGGCCATAGGCGACACCGATCTGGTCGAGATTGCGGACGAGGTTGCCGTAGCAGCTGGCGAGCGAGCGCGGCAGGGTGTCGTTGAGGATCAGGAGGTCGGCGATCAGCCAGGGTTTCAGCGTCTCGCGATACACCCAGTGATAGGCCGTCAGCGCCGACACCGAGCGCAGGATCGAGGTCCACTGGTAGTAGTCCAGCGGGCCGCCGACATGCTCCTCCTCGGGCAGCAGCACATGGTACTTCACGTCGAGAATGCGCGCGGTGTTGTCGGCGCGCTCCAGATGCAGGCCGAGCCGCGAGAACCAGTAGGCGTCGTTGCGCAGCATGGTGCGGTAGGCCGAGCCGTCGAAGCGCAGCGAGGTCTCTTGCACGAAGCGCAGGAAGCGGGCCAGCTCCTCGCGCGTCTTGGTGCCCTTGCTCCAGACTTCCTGCAGTTCGATCCAGGAGCCGTTGAGGGTGTCCCACATCTCCGACGTCAGCGCCGTGCGCACCGAGCGTGCGTTGAGGCGGGCGGCCTCGATGCAGTTCTTGATCGAGGACGGATTCGACTGGTTGAACGAGAGATATTCGATGACGTTCTGCTCGTTCGCCTCGGAATAGTGCTCGTAGAAGCTGACATTGACGCCGGCGGTCATCAGCGCCGATTCCCACTCGTTGGTCTTGCCGATATAGGCCGCGGGAAGGGCGGTGACGCGCAAGGTCGCGTCGATGGTGCGGGCGAGATACTCGGCCCGCTCGACATAGCGGGCCAGCCAGTACAGGTTTTCGGCGGTGCGCGACAGCATGGGCAATCTATGAGGTGCGGAGGGAGCCGGCCCCGGCGGGGCAGGTGTGCACGGCTAGAGAGAAGTTTGTTGGCGAGCTGATGCCGCGAGCACGGTGCGCTCCCTCTCCCCGTCCTTCACGGGGAGAGGGTTGGGGTGAGGGGCAGCCCCAACCACCGACCCTGCGGAAAGCCCCCCTCACCCGGATCGCATCTGGCGATGCGATCCGACCTCTCCCCGCAAGCGGGGAGAGGTAAGAGCCCCTGCGTTTCGCGTCCTGCGTAAACCAACGCTTATTCATCCAGCACCCATGTGTCCTTGGTGCCGCCGCCCTGGCTGGAATTGACCACCAGCGAGCCTTCCTTCAGCGCGACGCGGGTGAGGCCGCCGGGCACGATGGTGGTGCGGTCGCGTCCTGTCAGCACGAACGGCCGGAGATCGACATGCCGCGGCGCCAGCCCTGAGGCGACGCAGGTCGGGCAGGTCGAGAGCGCCAAGGTCGGTTGCGCGATGAAGCCCTCGGGCTCGCGCTTCAGCTTGTCGCGGAACGCCTCGATCGTCGCCTTGGTCGCGGCCGGGCCGATCAGCATGCCGTAGCCGCCGGAGCCGTGCACCTCCTTGACGACCAGCTCGCCGAGATGGTCGAGCACGTAGGAGAGATCGGCCGGCTCGCGGCAGCGCCAGGTCTGCACGTTCTTCAGGATCGGCTCCTCGCCAAGATAGAACTTCACGACGTCAGGCATGTAGGAATAGATCGCCTTGTCGTCGGCGATCCCAGTGCCCACCGCGTTGGCGAGCGTGACGTTGCCGGCGGCATAGGCCGACATCAGGCCGGGCACGCCGAGCGCGGAATCCGGGCGGAAGGTGAGGGGATCGAGGAAGTCGTCGTCGACGCGGCGATAGATCACGTCGACCCGCTTCAGGCCCTCGGTGGTCCGCATGAACACCTCCTCGTTCTTGACGATGAGGTCGCGGCCCTCGACCAGCTCAATGCCGAGCTTGTCGGCCAGGAACGAGTGCTCGTAGTAGGCGGAATTGTAGATGCCGGGCGTCATCAGCGCCACCGTCGGCTCGGCCGAGGCGCTGAGCGGCGCGACCGAGCGCAGGCACGACAGCAGCTCGTCCGGATAGCGCTCGACTGGGGCTACGCGGTGGCGCGCGAACAGGTCCGGAAACAGCCGCATCATGATCTCGCGGTTTTCCAGCATGTAGGACACGCCCGAGGGCGTGCGCGCATTGTCCTCGAGCACGATGAAGTCGTTGGCGTCGACGCGGACGATGTCGATGCCGGCGATGTGGACATAGACGTCGTGCGGCACGTCCTGGCCGTTCATCTCCGGGCGGAACACCGGGTTCTGGAAGATCAAATCATCCGGCACGACGTTGGCGCGCAGGATGTCGCGGCCGTGATAGATGTCGCGCAGGAACATGTTCAGCGCCTTGACGCGCTGCTTCAGCCCCTTCTCCAGCAGGGTCCATTCCTTGCCGGAGAGGATGCGCGGGATCACGTCGAACGGAATCAGCCGCTCCTGAGCCTCGGCCTCGCCATACACCGCGAAGGTGATGCCGATTCGCCGGAATAGCAGCTCCGCCTCATGGCGGCGATATTCCAGCGCTTCCGGCGGCGTTTCCTTCAGCCACCGTGACAGCTCCTGATAAGCCTGACGGACGTCGCCGCCCGGCTCGTTCATTTCGTCGAACGCAACTGCCATAGATGCCCGTGTGTCCCAGCCTCGCCATACACTGCATGACTCCACGTGATGGTAGCAAGGGCCGGGCCAGCGCGATATGCATTCTCCTGCGGCATTTCGTGGGAGACGCGGAAAAGCCTGCCCGAAAAACCGGCTGCACGATGCTCAAATCCGCGGCATAGACTGCGACGTTCCGGATGACATTGGCGCCGAGGCGGGCCAAAAGAGACGGGGAATGCGAGGAGATATCATGAGCGAGATCGTCACCGCGGGGTTGCTGGTCATCGGCGACGAAATCCTGTCCGGCCGGACCAAGGACAAGAACATCGGCTTCATCGCCGAATACCTGACCAATCTCGGCATCGACCTCAAGGAGGTCCGGGTGGTCTCGGACGATGAGGGCGACATCATCGCGGCGCTGGACGCGCTGCGGCACCGCTACACCTATGTGTTCACCACCGGCGGCATCGGGCCGACCCATGACGACATCACGGCCGACTCGATCGCCAAGGCGTTCGGCGTCGGCATCGACCATCATCCCGAGGTCGTCGCGCGCTTCCGCGAGCGCTGGAGCGAGCAGGAGCTCAACGAGGCCCGTCTGCGCATGGCGCGCATCCCCGATGGCGCCGAACTGATCCAGAGCGCAACCATCCTGGCGCCAGGCTTCAAGCTCGGCAACGTCATCGTCATGGCCGGCGTGCCCTCGATCATGCAGGCGATGATGGACATCGTCGCGCCGAAGCTGAAATCCGGCGTTCGCATGCTGTCCGAGACGGTGCGCGCCAACGCCCGCGAGGGTGACATCGGCGGCCCCTTACGCGAGATCGCGAAGGCGCATCCGGACACCATCATCGGCAGCTATCCCTTCATCGACGAGGACCAGAAGCCGAACACGCATCTGGTGGTCCGCTCGCGCGACCAGGACAAGCTGTCGGCGGCGATGGGAGCCGTGAAGGAGATGCTCGCCGGGCTGAACGTGACGCGCTAAAGCAGGTGTAACTTTCAGAGAGCCACGGACGAGAGCAATGGCGGACAAGACCTTGAGCGCAGAGGAACGGGCAGGCCGGGCCTTTCCAGTGTCCTGGGACCAGTTCCACAGGGACTGCCGGGCGCTGACCTGGCGGCTCAACGAGATCGGACCGTTTCACGCCGTCGTGGCCATCACCCGCGGCGGACTCGTTCCGGCGGCGATCGTGGCGCGCGAGCTTGGCGTGCGGGTCATCGATACGATCTGCATCGCGAGCTATGACCACACCAAGCAGGGCGAGCTTCAGGTCCTGAAGGGCATTTCGCCAGACACCGCCAAACTCGGCGGCGGCACCGGCAAGGGGCTCCTGATCGTCGATGATCTCGTCGACACCGGCAAGACCGGACGAATGGTCCGGGAGCTGCTCCCCGACGCCCATTTCGCCACCGTTTACGCCAAGCCCAAAGGCCGGCCACTGGTCGACACCTTCATCACCGAGGTGTCGCAGGACACGTGGATCTTCTTCCCCTGGGACACCGCGCTGTCCTTCGCGCCGCCGCTGCGCGACGGGGCGGCGTAGCTCAACGCCGTCATTGCGAGCGCAGCGACGTGTCCGCCATAGCCCGAAGGGCGACGGCGGAAGCCATCTAGAGCTGTGGACGGGACTCTGGATTGCCTCGTCGCTTCGTTCCTCGCAATGACGGCTGATGCGGAGTGCCGCCATGCCGCTGCAGAACCGCGTCACCCCGACCGGCGAGATCGTCGCCACGCCGCATCGCGGGCTGTTCACCGGCAATCGCGGCATCATTCATGATCCCGCGACCAGGACGCTGCTGAACAAGCGCTGGTCGAGCCCGGCCTGGCTGGTCTGCCTGTGCGAGTTCCGCGGCAAGCGCCGCGAGGTCATGGCGAGACGGAGCTGGACCGAGCTGTTCTTCCTCGACGAGGCCACCGCGCTCGCCGCCGGCCACCGTCCCTGCTTCTATTGCCGCCGCGACGATGCCGAACGCTTTCGCGCCGCGTGGGAGACGGGCAACGGCGTCAGCGCTATCCGTGCGTCCGAGATCGACAAGGTGTTGCATCGCGAGCGGCTGGATCGCAGTCGCAAGCGCTTGCATCCGCTGCCGCTGTCGATGGATCAACTGCCTGATGGCGCGATGGTGCAGGCGGCTGAAGAGAGTTTCGTCATTCTGCGGGGCAGGGCGCTGCCATGGTCATTCGCGGGCTACGGGGCTATGCGCGACGATATCGTCGCGCCGCTGTTGCTGACGCCCCCGTCGACGCTGCGCGCGCTCCGGGCCGGCTATCGACCCGTGCTGCACCCGAGTGCGCAGCCGCCCCAGCCCGGATGAGCACAGCGATATCCGGCGTCTCACGCGCCGCTGTGTCGAACCCGCATGTCGCTTTCGCTCATGCGGGCTACGGCATCGTGATGACCTTACGCACAGGCACCCATCACCACGAATAGCGCACCACCGCCTTGCCGCCATAGCTGCGGGTGACGTTGGAGAACTCGCCCTCGAACGTTCCTGCGGCCGACCAGCCATTGGTCCACTTCATTTCCGCCGACGCCGAGGTCAGCGCGGAATCGCTGGCTTGCCGCGCGCCATTGACGACGAAGGCAGCACCCGGAAGCGCCTGGAAGGTCGCTGCGATCGAGCGGTCCGGGTTGAAGTCGTGCGCCCAGGCGAAACGGCCGCGCAGTGTGAAGATGCCGTCCGACAGCGCGAAGGATTTGTCGGTGCGCAGACCGAGTTCGCTGCGCGTCGCCGTGATGTTCCTGGCGCCGTAGGCAAGCGCGAAGGTGTTGTTGCCGACGACCGCCCGCTCGCCGTAGCCCGGCAGGGCGAAGGTGGTGAACTGAGCGGCCGCGTAGGGCGTGATGCCCACGGTCGTCCAGGGGGTGAGGAAGCGATGGCCGCCCTCGATCCGGCCTGAATAGGTGTTGGCGTTGAAGTTGGCGCGCAGCTGATCGATGCCCGCGACCGTCACGGTCCGGTTCGTGGTGATATCCTGCCAGCCATAGGCCAGCGCGCCGGTGATATAGCCCGCGCCGATATTGTGCCGCACGAAGCCGCCGGCCTGGAACAGATCGGACCGGCCCCCGCCGCCATTGAAGACGTTGAAGTTCGTGCCGCCGCCCGCCATTGCGAAGCCCGCGACAGTGTAGGGCGAGAAGCGATAGTCGGCGCCGACCGCGGTCGCGTAGAGATTGCTGGTGGCGGTGTTGGAGCCGAGCGCGGCGTTGCCGTCGGTGGTCTGGGCTCCGCCGAACGCGGCCGCCCATACGCTCCAGCCGGCCCTCGCCATCACTGCGGGAGGGGCCTTGGTGTAGATCGCCGCCAGCGCATCGCTCGGATTGCGCTTCTGCGCATAGGCGAGCTCCTGTCCGGCATAGGCCGTCGGACCGGTCGGCGGCGTCGACGGCTCGCCGCGGCCGCCGACGAAGGGATCGGTCATGACGCCCATGAACTGCGTCATCGCATTGAAGGTCGCCTGCTGGCTGCCAGTGGCGGTCTCGCCCGAGATCTGCGTCAGGCCGGCGGGCGTCAGCCCGGTGAAGGCGATGGGGATGCTGCCGTTCGTGTTGAAGTAGTTGCCGAGCGCCCGGTTGACGTTGGTCTGGTTGATGTTCCCGCTCAGCACGGGAGCGAGATCGAGATTGAGGAAGGCGTTATTGGCGTCATAGCTCAAGGATGACGTGAAGCCCGCCGGCGCGCTTGTCGCCGTCACGCCGCTGAAGGTGCCGCTGACGCCGCCCGTCGCGGTCAGGATCGTGTATTTCTTCGCGACATAGGTTCCGGCGGCGTAGACCGCATTGACCGTGGCGCCGTTGAGGGTTGCGATGCCGGTCACGCTGGCGCGCGAGGCGGTGGTCGGATCGACCTGGACCAGGTAGATCGCGCCCGACTGGAAGGCGAGATTGCCGCTGACCGTCATCGTGCTGGCCGGCGTGCCGTTGCCGGGAGCGAAGGTGCCGCCGGCATTGATCTGGGTGCCCCTGACGGTGCCGACACCCGCCAGCGTGCCGCCGGAATTGACCGAGGTCAGGGCCGAATTCGCCGCTGTGCCGTTCACCTCCAGCGTTCCGCCATTCACGACGGTGTTGCCGGTGTAGGTGTTGGCGGCCGTCAGCACCAGCTTGCCGCTGCCGGTCTTGACGAGGGCGGTGTTGATGCCGCCGGTGGTCAGGCCGGTGCCGGCGATGGTGTTGGCATAGGTGAGGGTGCCGCTGGATACCGCGATATTGGCGGTGACGCCGCTGATGAAGATGCCAGACCCCTGCGCGGCGCCGGCCGCTGCTGAAAATCCGTTGATGGCGCTGGGTCCGATGCCGATGCCTGGGGTGCCGGCAGCACCACCGGTGACGGTATTGCCCGAGATCGGCGAGTCGAGAATCGTGAGCGTGCCGCCGGTGGCGACGTAGATGGCGCCGCCATTGCCGGCGCCGCCGTTGCCGCCGGCGCCGCCGTCGGAGCCGGGTCCAGGACCGCCCGCGCCGCTGGCGTTGGTGGCGCCGTCGCCGCCGGTGCCGCCGTTGCCACCATTGGCATTGCCGGTGCCGCCGGGATTGTTGTTGGTGTAGGTGGTGCTGTTGGTGGTGCCGGAGCCGCCGCCGCCACCGCCGCCGTCACCGACCGAGGGGCCTGCGGTACCGGCCGTGCCCTGCCCACCGGCATGTCCGCCGATGCCGCCCGCGCCACCGCCGCCGCTGGCGCCACCATTGTTCGCCGCACCACCGGTGCCGCCATTGCCACCATTCACCGGGTCGGCCGCCGCGTTCTGCGCGCTGCCGCCATTGCCACCGGCGCCGCCGGTGGCGCTGTTGCTGGTGAAGGTCACTGCGGCAATCGTGACATTGGCGCCGCTGCCGACGAACAGGCCGCCGCCGGCCCCGAGGCCGCCACCACCGCCGCCGCCGGAGCCGTAGGCCAGACCGCCGCTGTAGTAGCCGTTCTGACCGTTGGTGCCGTTGCCGCCGATCGCCGCCATGTTGGTGATCGACAGGCTGGAGATGTTCACGGTCGGCGCATTGGCGCCATTGACGACGATGCCCTGAAACGACGAGGCGCCGTTGATAGTCTGGCCGTTGCCGGTGATGTTCACCGTGACGTTGGCGTTGGCGGCCTGCAGCTGCGCCAGCGAGCTCGACAGTGTGAAGCCGCTGATGATGTTGATGGTCACCGTCGAGTTGGCGCCGGCGGCTGCGACCGCAGCGACCGCCGTGTTCCAGTCGGCCTGATTGGCGACGTCAATCGCCATCGCCTGGGTACTCAGCATCGTTCCCGCGAGGAGGATCGACATGGCCAGAAAGCGACGCGCCTTTGACTTCGGCGCAGCAAACATCGTTCTCGCAAAGCAAGCCATCTCAGTCCCCAGCAATGAAGGCAAGTGTCAGACTCGAACTAATTTAGGCGGCAGAAATTTCACGCCAAACTTGTGTTCCGAAATGAAATGTCGGGACGCATCTTGTCAAGAACAGCAAAGACACACCCGGAAACGAATGATGTTCCATAGGTGCTAAAATACCCTGGGGCCGATTGAACTGTGGACCGGCGTGTGCGGCGGATGCCGGCGGCAGCGCGCACGGCATTCTGATGCGGACGAGGTGATGGCCGCAACGCATCGTAGGATGCGCAAGCGATGCCGTGTCTCGCATCGCTTCCGCGTCATTATCGCACGTGAGGTCGCAGGTGGCCTGCGGATCGGTGATTCCCTTACGCGAACCGCTGCCGCGCCAGCTTCGCGCCGGTGCCGAGCGCCATCAGCTTCGCCTCTGCGACTTCGCGCCGCATCGGGGCCATGCCGCAATTGGTGGTCGCGATGATGTTCTCTTTCGGCACCACCTTCATGACGTCCTCGAGTGTCTTGCAGACGTCTTCGGCGGTCTCGATCTCGTCGCTGGCGACATCGATGACGCCCGCCTGGACGATCTTGTTCTTGAGCAGGCCGAGCAGCTCGATCGGCACCTTCGAATTGCGGCATTCGACCGCGACCTGCTGAATGCTGCTGGCGTCGATGACCGGGAAGGTCTCCTCATATTGCCGCCACTCGCTGCCGAGCGTTTCCTTCCAGTCGGTGTTGGCCTTGATGCCGTAGCCGTAGCAGATGTGGACCGCGGTCGGGCACGTCAGGCCTTCGGCGGCGCGCTCCAGCGCCTTGATGCCCCAGTCGCGCACCTCGTCCATGTAGACGTTGAAGGCGGGCTCATCGAACTGGATCATGTCGATGCCGTCGTCGTGCAGCGCCTTGGCCTCCTGGTTCAACAGCTCGGCGAAGGCGAACGCCATCTTGACGCGGTCGCCATAGTAGTTGTCGGCGATGGTGTCGATGATCGTCATCGGCCCGGGCAGCGTGAACTTCACGGCGCGCGTGGTGTGCGTGCGCGCGATCCGCGCCTCGTCGCCATGGACGCGGCCCTTCAGCGACAGCGGCGCCACGACCTGCGGCACCATCGCCTTGTAGCGGTCCTTGCGGATGCCCATCTCGACCTTGTGCGCGAAGTCGATGCCCTCGACGCGCTCGAGAAAGCCGTGCACGAAATGCTGCCGCGACTGCTCGCCCTCGGTGAGGATGTCGATGCCGGAATCCTCCTGCAGCTTCAGCGCCAGGATGGTGGCATCGCGCTTGGCGCGCGCGAGCTCGTCGCCCTTCGACTTCCACGGCGCCCACAGCACGTTCGGCTCGGCCAGCCACTCCGGCTTCGGCAGCGAGCCCGCGATGGTCGATGCAAACAGCATGGTCGTATTCTCCGGCGTAGGGGCAGTCAGGCTTGAGCGCCTGTCTGCCATGGCTTACCCTTCCCGTACAGAAGAACGAAGCCGCGTCATGCGTTCCGCAGCGCGGCATAATGGGTCGGGGACGAAGCTCGGGGAAGGAATGATCGACCTCTATTATGCGCCGACGCCGAACGGCTGGAAGATCTCGATCATGCTCGAGGAACTCGGGCTGCCTTATACGGTCATTCCCGTCGACATCCGGGCCGGCGACCAGTTCAAGCCGGAGTTCCTCGCGATCAGCCCGAATAACCGCATTCCCGCGATCGTCGATCGCGCGCCGGCTGACGGAGACGAGCCTTTCTCGGTGTTCGAGACCGGCGCGATCCTGATCTACCTCGCCGACAAGACCGGGCGCTTTCTGCCGCAGGAGATTCGGGCGCGTTCGCGCGTGATCCAATGGGTGATGTGGCAGATGGCGGGTCTCGGGCCGATGATGGGGCAGCATGGCCATTTCGCGCTGTATGCGGCGGAGAAGATCCCTTACGCGATCCAGCGCTACCGCGACGAGGTCGCGCGTCTCTTCCACGTGCTCGACGTCCAGCTCGGCAAGACCGGCGCCCACGTCGCCGGCGACGACTACACCATCGCCGATATGGCCTGCTTTCCCTGGATCATGACGCACAAGGCGCAGGGTTTCACGCTCGATGACTATCCGAACATCAAGCGCTGGTACGCGAGCTTGCGCGCGCGGCCGAAGCTGCAGGCGGGGCTCGCGATCGGCAAGTTCGTGAAGGAGCCGTTCAACGACGAGACGCGCCACGTGATGTTCGGCGCGCGGGCGAAGGAGATGACGGGGAGATCGTGAGCGGACTCCACGGCGTCGCGAGGAGAGTGGTGGCAAACTGTCCAGACTGTGCCTCGTAGCCCCTGGATTGCTTCGTCGCTTCGCTCCTCGCAATGACGGAGAGAGTAGGGACGCCAGCTCTCTCCGCCGTCATTGCGAGCGGAGCGAAGCAATCCAGGGGCCGCAACGTACGGTCGGGATGGCGACGCGATGTGGTCGATGACGAATAGAAACCTTGAGGAAACACGATGATCGAATTCTTCTTCGACTGCTCCAGCCCCTGGACCTATCTCGCCTTCCACAACATCCAGCCGCTGGCAAAGGAGTTCGACGTCGACATCGTCTGGCGCCCCATTCTGGTCGGCGGCATCTTCAACACTGTCAATCCCAGCGTCTATGCGCAGCGTGAGAAGCCGGTGCCGGCCAAGGCGGCCTATATGCTGAAGGACCTGAACGACTGGTCGCGCTCGGCCGGGCTCAAGATCAAGATGCCGCCTTCGGTGTTTCCGGTGAACAGCGTCAAGGCGATGCGCGGCTGCATCTGGCTCGGCCAGGACATGGTGCCGTTCGCGCGGGCCGTGTTCGAGATCTATTGGGGCGAGGATCAGGACATTTCGCAGGATGCGGTGCTGACCGAAGTGTGCCGGCGTGTCGGCGTCGATGCCAAGGCATTGTTCGACGGTATCGCGCAGCAGGGCATCAAGGATCAGCTGCGCATCAACACCGAAGAGGTCGTCAAGCGCGGCGGCTTCGGCTCGCCGACCATTTTTGTTGACGTCAACGACATGTATTTCGGCAACGACCGGCTGCCGCTGATCCGCGAAGCGCTGGCGAAGCGGAACGCGGCCTGATGCCGCGCGCGATCGTCTGCCGCGAACTCGGGCCGCCGGAAAAGCTCAAGCTCGAGGAACTGCCGTCGCGCACGCTTGGTGAGGGCGAGGTGAGGGTGAAGATCCGCGCCGCCGGCATCAACTTCCCGGACATTCTGATGGCGGCCGGCGAGTATCAGTTGAAGCCGGAGCTGCCGTTCACGCCCGGCGTGGAAGCGGCGGGCGCCGTCATGGAGCTCGGGCCCGATGTCAACGGCTACGCCGTCGGCGACCGCGTCATCGTGCGCATGCGCTTCGGCGCCTATGCCGAGGAGGCGGTCGTCGCGTCGAGCCAGCTCACGCCGCTGCCGTCAGCCTTCGACGATGCGGAGGGCGCGACCTATCTGGCCGGCCACGGCACCGCGCATCACGCGCTGGTCGATCGCGGCCAGCTCAAGCCGGGCGAGACGCTGCTGGTGCATGGCGCCGGCGGCGGCGTTGGCCTCGCCGCCGTCGAGCTCGGCAAGCTGCTGGGCGCCACCGTGATCGCGGCGGCGTCATCGGAGGAGAAGCTCGCGGTGGCCCGTGCGCGCGGTGCCGATCATCTTGTGTTGTATCCGCGCGAGCCGTTCCGCGATGCGGTCAAGCGGATCACCGAAGGCCGCGGCGTCGATGTGGTGTTCGATCCGGTCGGCGGCGAGGTGTTCGAGAACAGCGTCCGCTGCATCGCCTGGGGCGCACGGCTGCTGGTGATCGGCTTCACCGGCGGCATCGGCCTGGCGCGGACTAATTTGATCCTGATGAAAGGCGCCAGCGTGCTCGGCGTCCGCGCGGGCGAGGCCGTGCGGAAAGATCCCGCGCTCGGCGAGCGTCGCATGGCCGCGCTGCTGGACCTCGCGGAGCAGGGAAAGCTGCGGCCGAACGTGTCGCACCGGGTGCCATTCGAGGATTATGCCGCGGCGATGCGGCTGCTGATCGATCGCAAAGCGATCGGCCGCGTGGCGCTGGTGATGGAGTGAAGGGAGGCTGCACAGCCTGGCCGGCACCGCGCAAATGAATGCACACTCTCTCGTTTGTCATTCCGGGGCGCGCGTAGCGCGCGCCCGGAATCCATAGCCACAGGTCGTCATGTGAGGCGAGATTTCCGTGGCGCGGTCTTCGACAAACCCTCCGTTCGGGGATATGGATTCCGGGCTCATTCGCGCGCGAAATAGCGAAGCCATTTCGCTCGCGAATGCCCCGGAATGACGTGGGAGAGAGGCGGGCTCACCCTCGCAGACCTACTTGTACTCCCGCTCGTCCCACCACGGGAAATAGTCCGGCATGTCGGCCGTCACCGTATTCTTGAACTGCGCCGGGCGCTTCTCCAGGAACGACACCACGCCTTCCTTGACGTCGTCGGAACGACCGCGTGCGTAGATGCCGCGGCTGTCGACCTTGTGCGCCTCCATCGGATCATCGGCGCCCATCATGCGCCACATCATCTGGCGGATCAGCGCGACCGACACCGGCGCGGTCTTGTCCGCGATCTCGCGCGCCAGCGCGCGTGCGGTGGGCAGCAACTCGTCCGGCGGCACGACCTTGCTGACGAGACGGCCGGCCAGCGCCTCCTGGGCCGGGAAGACGCGGCCGGTGTAGCACCATTCCAGCGCCTGCGAGATGCCGACGATGCGCGGCAGGAACCAGCTCGATGCCGCCTCCGGCACGATGCCGCGCTGGGAGAACACGAAGCCGAACCGCGCCGCTTCCGAGGCGATGCGGATGTCCATTGCGAGCTGCATGGTGACGCCGATGCCGACGGCAGGACCGTTCACCGCGGCGATGACCGGCTTCAGCGACTTGAAGATGCGCAGCGTGACCTGGCCGCCGCCGTCGCGCACCTGCGGATCGGAGTAGTCGACGCTGCCGTCGGCATGCCGCTTCACCGGCCCGCGCTTGGCATCGCGGTCGAACGTGTCGGCGCCGGAGGAGAGATCGGCGCCGGCGCAGAACGCGCGGCCCGACCCGGTGACGATGATCGCCCTGACACCATCGTCCTTGTCGGCGCGGTCGAAGGCGTCGATCAGCTCTTCCATCATCGTGCCGGTGAAGGCGTTCAGCTTCTCCGGCCGGTTCAAGGTGATGGTGAGGATCTTGTCGGCGACGTCATAGAGGATGGTCTGGTAGGCCATGAGCGTTTCCTGATGTTGTTGTCGTGGCGTTTGTTAGTTGGTTGCTCGTGCCACAATCTCCGCCGTCATTCCGGGATGCGCCCTATTGGGCGCTGGCCCGGAACCCATAACCACGATCGTGAGTATGGATTCCGGGCTCGTGCTTCGCACGCCCCGGAATGACGACGAAATTGAGATCGGCGATGGGGATACAGTAGTTCAGCGCGCGGCCAACGCAAAGTGTGCATGACATTCCGCAGGGCGGGCAAAAACAATGCGCGCAGCATTGCTCTCCCGGCAAGCGATGCAGCAGTGATCGGGTCTACGCTCTCTCCCGCGTCATTGCGAGCGCAAGCGAAGCAATCCAGAGTCGTGGGCGGGACTCTGGATTGCTTCGCTTCGCTCGCAATGACGGAGGAGGAGGCAGTGGATAGGCTTCACTTGACCTTCGGCCACGGCCGCTGCTCGCCACGCAATCCTTCGAACGTCTTGGCCATGCCGAGCACGCCGACATCGTCGAAGCGGCGGCCGACGATTTGCAGGCCGATCGGGAAGCCGTGGTCATCGTACCCGGCATTCACAGAGATCGCCGGGTTCTCCGACATGTTCCATGGCACGGTGTAGGTGATGTGCTCGAACGGCTTCTCGGGGTCGTTGACCGGCGAGGCGAATTCGGCCGGGAATTTCACGCCCGGCGAGACCGGCGAGATGATGTAGTCGAATTCGGTGAACAGTTTTGCGGCGGCTGCGCGCAGCGCCATCGTGACGTTGAAGCCCCTGACGACCTCGACGCCGGACAGGTCAGCACCGCGCTCGGCCCATTGGAGGATGTAGGGCAGGGTCTTCGCGCGCACTTCCGGCGCGAGCCGGGCGAGATCGTCCCACAGCCGCGCGCGCCAGAAATTGTCGAGGCCATCGAGCATCTCGCGGGTGAGAAAGCCCTTGGTCTCGGTCACGACCGCGCCGGCCTCCTCGAACGCTTTGGCCGCCGCCAGCGTCGTCGCGCGCACCGGCTCTTCCAGCGCTTGGCCGACGCCGCCGAGATCGAGCATCAGCCCGATGCGCAGCTTGCGCACCGGTTTCTCCGCGACCTTCCAGTGCAGGTCGGACGGCGGCAGCGCCGTGCCGTCGCGGCGGTCGGGTTTCGACAGCACGCTCATCATCAGCGCGGCATCGTCGACGATGCGCGTCATCGGGCCGGCGACGCGGCCGACATAGGGGGGATCGATCGGTACGCGGCCGAAGCTCGGCTTGAGGCCGACCAGGCCGCACCACGACGCCGGCAGCCGGATCGAGCCGCCGATGTCGGTCCCGACATGCAGTGGGCCATAGCCGGCAGCGGCCGCGGCGCCCGCACCGGCGCTGGAGCCGCCGGGGTTCATGCGCAGATCCCACGGATTGCGCGTCAGCGGGTGGAAGCTCGACAGGCCCGACGACAGCATGCCGTAGTCGGGCATCGTGGTCTTGGCGAAGATGATCGCGCCGGCTTCGCGCAACCGCGCCACCGGCGGCGCGTCGGCCGCGAGCGGCGCCCGCGCGACGCTGGCCGCGCCGAGCGGCATCGGCTGGCCCTTGGTCGCGATGTTGTCTTTCACCGTCGCCGGCACGCCGTCGAGCACGCCGGCCGGCTCGTCATTGGCCCAGCGTTCCGTCGAGGCCTTCGCCGCGGCGCGCGCCGCGTCGACGTCGAGCAGATACAGCGCCTTGATCTCAGGCTCCCATGCCGCGACATGCGCCAGCACGTCGTCCATCACTTCGGATGGCGAGAACTGGCGCGCGCGGTAGCCGGCGATCAGGTCGACGGCGGAGAGATCGTGCAACGAGGTGACGTCGTCTGAAACGGGCTTGTGCATGCTGGTCCTCCGTCGCCGAAGTTCGTCTCAATTCCGAGCCCGCTCATTGACATACGTCAGGCGGCGCTAGGCCGCCGCCAGACGGGTCTCGATGATCCGGGCGAACATGCTGGCGCCGATCGGCAGGATCTTGTCGTCGAGCACGTAGCCGGGATTGTGCACCGGCACCGAGCCGTCATGGCCGACCCAGAAATAGGCGCCCGGGATGGTCTGCAGCATGTCCGCGAAATCCTCGCTGCCCATCTTCGGCGTCGAGCGCGTCAGCACCTTGGACGGCTCGACGACGGTGCGCGCGACCTCCTCGACGACCTTCGACTGCTCTTCCTGGTTGACCAGGACGCTGAACGTGTCGCGGATGTCGACGTCGATCTCGCAATTGAACGCCGCCGCCATGCCGGCGCAGATGGCGCGCATGCGCTCGCGCACCAGCGCCCGGACATTGTCGGAGAAGGCGCGGACGGTGCCACACAGCCAGGCATCGCCGGGAATGACGTTGTAGGCCGATCCGGCATGGATCTGGGTGATCGAGACCACGGCGGCCTGCAGCGGTTCGACGTTGCGGCTCACGATGGTCTGGATCGCCTGCGCGACGCTGGTCGCGATCACCACCGCGTCCTTGGAGCGCTCGGGCATCGCGCCATGGGCGCCGTAGCCGGAGATGCGGATGTCGAAGAAGTCGGCGCCGGCCATGGCGGGGCCGGGCAGGATCGCGATCTCGCCATGCTCCAAGTCCGGCGCGTTGTGCAGGCCGTAGAGCTCGTCGCAGGGGAACTTCTGGAACAGGCCGTCCTTGATCATCGCGCGCGCGCCGCCGAGGCCTTCCTCGGCCGGCTGGAAGATGAAATGCACGGTGCCGTCGAAGTTGCGCGTCTCGGCGAGATAGCGCGCGGTGCCGAGCAGCATCGTGGTATGGCCATCATGACCGCAGCCGTGGAAGCGGCCGGGAATGGTCGAGCGCCAGGGCAGGTTGGTGTTCTCCTCCATCGGCAGCGCATCCATGTCGGCGCGCAGGCCGATTTTTTTGGTGCCGTCGCCCTTGCCCTTGAGCACGCCGATCACGCCGGTGCCGCCGAGGCCGCGATGCACCTCGATGCCCCATTGCGCGAGCTTCTCGGCGACGATGCCGGAGGTGCGCGTCTCCTCGAAGCCGATTTCGGGATGCGCGTGCAGGTCGCGGCGGATGGCGGTGAGTTCGTCGGCGTAGCCTTGGATGCGATCGATCGTGGGCATGGGTGTGTTTCCGTTGATGAGGTTTAAGCGTTGAACGCCGGGCCGTTCGGCTTGAGGCGAATGCCCGGACGCAGGCGCGCCCAGGGCAGGGTGGAGGGATCGGCGGGCATCGCGCCGGGCGCGGCGCAGATCAGGAGCTGCTCTGCGATCGGTTCGAAATCGGCGCGGAAATGCACCGAGCTCTTGTTGACCAGGATCGCCTGCTCGGTCGGCTCGATGCCGACGAAGCGATACATCTCCTGGTCGGCGAGCTGGGACTTGTGCGAGGCCACGACCACGCGGACGTCGCCGATGCGCAAGCAGGCGGAGGGTCCCATCTCCATCTTGCGGCCGCCATAGAACGGGCCGGGCGCGATGAAGCGGCCGTCGGAGATCTTTTCGACGATGAAACTCTCCTCGAACGGCGCATCGCCGGGAATGCCGCTCTTGCCGCCCAGCGACAGCGTGATGGTCGCGCCTTCGCCGGCGGCATGCGCGGCGAGCGCGGCTTGCGGATCGTAGATCATGCCGATCGCCGCGCGGCTGGCGCGGTTGCGCACCAGCGCGCGGAGCATGCCGGTGGTGTCGGAATCGCCGCCGGCTCCGGGATTGTCCTGGGTATCGGCGATCACGATCGGCCGCGTCGCATTCTTCGCCAGCATCATGGCATGGCGGACGCCGTCATCGGGGGTGTAGATGCGGCCGTCGAAATCATCCTCGTGGCCGGTGACAATGGCCGCGATCGCATCTGCGGCGGCGTCCGCATCGGCCTGCGTGCGGCCATAGGCGAACACGCTGGGGCCGCAATGCACGAAGTCGGCGGCCGGGAAGCCCGGCGCGAAGGACAGCGTCGGCACGGCCTCGCTCTGCAGCGCGGCGAGCTTCTCGTAGATGCCTTTGGTCGGTTGGTCGTTGGTGCACTGCCAGCTGATCGGGATCAGGAACGGCAGCTGCCGGAACGCCTTCGCCAGCGGCTGCTTGGTCCGCAGCAGCAGCGTCAGATGCTCGGCGCAGGCGCGGCCGGTGTCGGCCATGTCGGTGTGCGGATATTTGCGATAGGCGATCAGCGCGTCCGCATGCGCCATCATCTCGGGCGTGACGTTGGCGTGCAGATCGAGGCTCGCCACCAGCGGCACATCGGGGCCGATCGCCTGGCGCACGCGCGCGAGGATCTCGCCTTCGCCGTCGTCGAAATGCTCCGGCACCATCGCGCCGTGCAGGTCGAGATAGACGCCGTCGAGCGGCAGGGCCGCCTTGATGCGGTCGACCATCACGGTCGTGATGCGCTCGAACGCATCCTTGGTGACATGGGCCGAGGGGCTTGCCGCGCAGGCGATGGTCGGCACGATCTCCCAGCCGTTGGCTTCCGCAACCGCGATGAAGCCCGACTGGCCGGCATTGATGCCGCGCATCGTCGTCATGACGCTCGCTGCGTCAGCGATGGAGGCGCGGCCGCCGCCATGCATGAAGTCGTCGTAATCCGCTTTCGTCGGTGCGAAGGTGTTGGTTTCGTGCAGAAAGCCGCCGATCGCGACGCGCGTCATTACTTCGCCTCTGGCCGTGACATGGAGTGGCGACGTTAGACTGTGCCCTGCGGCCCGCGCAAGCGACGGAGCGATGCCGTTTTGCATGTGGGCCACGATGGCGGCGCGCCGATCTGGCCCAGCTATCTCCGCGCGTCATTCCGGGGCATCGCGCAGCGATGAGCCCGGAATCCATAACCACGAGCAGGAGTTGCGAAGCACGCGCGTCGGCCAGCCGACATCCCTACACCCGCCTGTGGGTATGGATTCCGGGCTCATGCTGCGCACGCCCCGGAATGACGGCGGTGGGTGGCGCAGCTACGCCACCGCCTCCGACACCGGACGGAAGTTGGCAAAATCCCAGTTCCGGCCCGGGGCGGCCTCGAGCAGGGACTTGGTGTAGGCCTCCTTCGGATGCGTCAGGATCTCGCCGGCCGGACCCTGCTCGACGATGCGGCCCTTCTGCATCACCACGACCTCGTCGCAGATCTGCGCGGCGACGCGCAGATCGTGGGTGATGAACAGGATGGCGATGCCGAGGCGGCGCTGGATCTCG
This sequence comes from Bradyrhizobium sp. HKCCYLRH3099, assembly GCF_051167855.1. Classification (NCBI taxonomy): domain Bacteria; kingdom Pseudomonadati; phylum Pseudomonadota; class Alphaproteobacteria; order Hyphomicrobiales; family Nitrobacteraceae; genus Bradyrhizobium; species Bradyrhizobium sp. HKCCYLRH3099. The sequence continues at coordinate 560,522 of NZ_JBNPTW010000001.1, read as the reverse complement.
TCGAGCAGCTCCAGCACCTGCGCCTGCACCGACACGTCGAGCGCGGACACGGCTTCGTCGGCCACCAGCACGTCCGGATCGAGCGCGAGCGCGCGCGCGATCGCGATGCGCTGGCGCTGGCCGCCGGAGAACTGGTGCGGATAGCGCGAGATCGCATCCGCCGGCAGGCCGACCAGCTCGAGCAGCTCGCGCGCCCGGGCCATCGCCTTGTCGTGCGAGGTGCCGTAGTTGATGGGGCCCTCGGCGATGCTTTCGCCGACCGTGAGGCGCGGGTTGAGCGAACGGTAGGGATCCTGGAACACGATCTGGATGCGCTTGCGGTGCGGCTGCAGCAGCCGACGCGTCAGGATCGAGATCTCGTGGCCGGCGAGGCGGACGCCGCCGGAGGTCGGATCGATCAGGCGCACGATGCAGCGCGCCACCGTCGACTTGCCGGAGCCGCTCTCGCCGACGATGCCGAGCGTACGGCCCTTGCGCAAGGTTAGCGAGACGTTCTGCGCGGCGACGACCTCGCGCGGCTTCCCGAGGAAGGAGCGCTCACGATAGACCTTGCCGAGATCGTTGGTCTCAAGCACCACCGGCTCGGTGCTGTCCGGGCGCGGCGGCCGCGGAATGAGGCTCGGCACCGAGGACAGCAGGTTGCGCGTGTAGTCCATCTCGGGCGCGCGCAGGATCTTGTCGAGCGCGCCGGTCTCGACCAGGCGGCCCTGGCGCATGACCGCGACGCGGTCGGCGATCTCGGCGACGACGCCCATGTCGTGGGTGATGAACAGCACCGCGGTGCCGTGATCGCGCTGCAACTCGCGGATCAAGGAGAGGATCTGCTTCTGCGTGGTGACGTCGAGCGCGGTGGTCGGCTCGTCGGCGATCAGGAGCTTGGGCTCGAGCACCAGTGCCATCGCGATCATGATGCGCTGGCGCTGGCCGCCGGAGAGGCGGTGCGGATAGGAGCCGAAGATGCGCTCGACGTCGGGCAGGTGGACCTGCTCCATCATGTCGAGGATGCGCTTGCGGCGCGCGCGCGCATCCAGCGAGGTGTGGGCGCGCAAGACTTCGTCGATCTGACGACCGACCGGAACGACCGGATTGAGCGCGGTCATCGGCTCCTGGAAGATCATCGCCATCCGCGTGGCGCGCAGCTCGCGCAGCCGGCGATCACTGGCGGTCAGCAGCTCCTCGCCGACGAGCTTCACGCTGCCGCCGACGGCATGCAGCGCGTTCTTCGGCAACAGGCCCATGGTGGTCAGCGAGGTCACCGACTTGCCGGAGCCGCTCTCGCCAACGACGCAGAGCGTCTCGCCCTTCTCGACCTTGATCGAGACGCCGTCGATGATGCGCGGGCCGTTCGGGTTCTTGGTCTTGCCGACGGTGACGACGAGATTGTCGATGTCGAGGATGGTATCGGTCATGCGTTCATTTCTCCACCGTCATTGCGAGGAGCGTCAGCGACGAAGCAATCCAGAGCTCCGGGCGCGGCCCCTGGATCGCGTCGCTTCGCTCGCGATGACGAAAAAACCAATGTCACTTGCCGGCCTCGCGCTGCTTCATGCGCGGGTCGAGCGCGTCGCGGGCGGCGTCGCCGATCAGGTTGATCGACAGAATCGCGATCGACAGCAACAGGCCCGGCCAGAAGATCAGCGACGGCTTGACCTGGAAGTAGGAGCGGCCCTCGGCCATGATGTTGCCCCAGGTCGGCGTCTCCGGGCTGATGCCGGCGCCGAGGAACGACAGGATCGCCTCGGTGAGAATCGCGGCGGCGCAGATATACGTGCCTTGGACGATCAGCGGCGCGATCGTGTTCGGCATCAAATGCCGCCACATGATCTTGGGCATCGAGGTGCCCAGCGAAATCGCGGCCTCGACGTAGGGCTCCTCGCGTGCGGTCAGAACGACCGAGCGGACGAGGCGCGCGACGCGCGGAATCTCGACGATGGTGATCGCGATCATCACGGTGCCGACGCTGGCGCCGGACAGCGACACCACGGCGATGGCGAGCAGGATACTCGGGATCGCCATCAGGCCGTCCATCACGCGCATCATGATGGCGTCGACCCAGCGGAAGAAGCCGGAGACGAGGCCGATGACGAGGCCGATCGCGATCGAGATGATCGCAGCGCCGACGCCGACCAGGAGCGAGATGCGGCCGCCATAGATGGTGCGCGACAACAGGTCGCGGCCGTAGGCGTCGGTGCCGAGCAGGAATTGCGCGCTCGACGGCTTCAGCCGTTGCGACGGTGCGAGCAGCACCGGATCATGCGGCGCCAGCAGCGGCGCCAAGACCGAGACGATCACGATCAGCGACAGGCACACGGTGGCCACCGCGATGATCGGGGTCGAGGTGAGGAAGCCGAACCGGGGCCCCAGTCGCGTGGTGACCGGAATCGACGGCTCGGGAGTGGTAACGATCGCCATCGGGTTGGCCTCAGTAGCGGATGCGTGGATCGAGGATAGTATAGGCGAGGTCGATCAGGAGATTGACCGCGAGATAGATGAAGGAGGTCAGCAGGATCATGCCCTGGATCACCGGGTAGTCGCGCGCCAGCACGGCATCGACCGTGAGCCGCCCGATGCCGGGCAGGTTGAACACGCTCTCGGTGACGACGACGCCGGAGATCAGCAGCGCAAAGCCGGAGCCGATCACGGTGATGACGGGCACGGCGGCATTGCGCAGCGCATGGCGCAGCAGCACCGCGACTTCGCTGACGCCCTTGGCGCGCGCGGTGCGCACGAAGTCCTCGCCGAGCACGTCGAGCATGGCGGCGCGCGTCATGCGCGCGATCAGCGCGACGTAGATGAAGGACAGTGCGCAGGTCGGCAGGATGATGCGTTCGAAGAACGGTCCGAAGCCGACGCTGATGCTGCGGAAGCCCTGCACGGGCACCCAGCGCAGGTTGATCGCGAACACCTGGATCAGGATGTAGCCGATCACGAACACCGGCACCGAGAAGCCGAGCACCGAGAGCGCCATCACGAAGCGGTCGATCCAGGTGCCGTGCTTCCACGCCGCGATGACGCCGAGCGGGACGGCGACGAGTATCGAGAGGACGATCGTCGTCAGCGCGACCGAGATCGACGGCTCGATGCGCTGGCCGATCATCTGCAGCACCGGCACCTTGGAGATCAGCGACACGCCGAGATCGCCGTGCAGCAGCTGATTGATCCAGGTGAAGAACTGGATGTAGAGCGGCTCGTTCAGTCCGAGCGTGGTGCGAATGCGCTCGAGCTGCTCGGGCGTCGCGTTGTCGCCGGCGAGAATCGCGGCGGGGTCGCCGGGCGTCAGCCGCAGCAGGAGAAAGACGAACAGCGCCACCACGCCCATCACGGGGATGGATGCGAGGATTCGGCGAAGCAGGTAACCGATCATCTTGAGAGAACCGCCTTCATGGTGCTGGGACGACGCTCACGACGTAACAGAGTTCTTGCGTGAGCGAGTTTGCATGTCACCGATATCAATCGCTTTCAAGGTCTCCGACGGCATCGCTGATGACGCGGCATTCGCGTCCATCGCAACTCGTCGCAATTGCGAACAATGTCGCAGGAACTTTGCAAGGCGCATGCCATCATGCGCGCGCCGTTGCGCGAAAGTCCATCGTTTTGGTCCCGGAAAATGAAACCTTGCTGCTACGCAGCAGGAATTGTCCCGAGGCAGGAGCTGGCCGGTGGCAGAAACGCGGCGATCCTATGTACACAAACGAAATCGCCGTGGCGGCGTACCGTCGAAAGCACCGCTGAGCGCGCCCAGCGATGCCTGGCCTTAGCCGCCGCTCTGCCCATGCCGCGGGCTCATGCCAGCGTCGCGAGCAGGCCGGCCATGAGCCGGCCGCGCTCGGCGAGGCTGTCGATCTCGATATACTCGTTCAACGTGTGCATGTCGGCGCCGCGCACACCCAGGCCGTCGAGCGTGGGGATACCGAGCGCGCCGGTGAAATTGCCGTCGGAGCCGCCGCCCGCGGAGCCGTGGGGCAGGGACATGCCGAGCCGCTCGGCAATGCCGCGCGCCTGCTCGTAGAGCGCCATGGTTCCGGAATCCGGCTCCCATACGGGGCGCGTCACGCCGCGTGTGACCTTGAACGCGACGTCATCATTGGTGCCGGATAGCGCCAGCATGCGCTCGACGCCGCGATCGAGATCGGCCTGGCGCTTGGCCATGCTGAGCGCTTCGCCGGTGCAGGTGGTGGCGACACAGTTGACCCATTGGCCGCCATGCACGATGCCGACCGAGAAGGTGCAGTCCTCCGTGGTCATCGCATCGATCGCGAGGACCTGCCGCGCCATTTCCCGGATTGCGGAACGGCCGGCGCCGAGCCGCGCACCGGCATGGCTCGGGCGCCCCGTGGCTTCGAGATTGAAGCGGGCGATGGCGTAGCGGCCGGTGACGACGCCGTTGTCGACGCGGCCCGGCTCGGGCACCAGCACGTATTTGTTGCGCTTCGCCTCGGCCTCGATGATGTCGCGTGTCGACGGCGTGCCGACTTCCTCGTCCGGCGTGAACAGGACGGTGATCGGCAGCGGCGTCGCGATCGAAGCCTGCATCAGCTGGCGGATGGCTTCGAGCGACAGGTAGTTGCCGCCCTTCATGTCGCAGATCCCGGGGCCATGACAGCGGCTGCCGTCGCGTCGCCACGGCAGCTTCGCCAAGGTGCCAACAGGGTGAACGGTATCCATGTGACCGGCGATGAGGATGCCCGGCTCGCCCTGGCGCGGGTGGGGGAAGCGGGCGCGGACGCAGCCGGCGAAGCCGTCGCGGCCGGCGATGCGTTCGATCGTCGCACCCATGATCGCCATATCGCGTGCGGCGAGGCCGAGCATGCGCTCGACCGCCGCAGCGTCCCAGGTTGGACTCTCGCACTCCACCCAGCCGCGCAAGCCCTGCAGCATGGCGTCGGTATCGAAGGGAAGATCGGCTGGATTCATGGTGGCTCTCTTTTGGCGGCGCTCTTCGAGCTTGTCGTTGTCTTGTCACACGAGACGGAGTCGGGCGCTTTGTAAAGCGAAAGCTGTGCGAGCGTTAACGCCGTTCTCGGCTGCAACGGGCATGCGCGGAATGCGGATTGACGTGAAAGGCGACCTCTGCAACTGTCAAAATCTCACGTCTTGCAGCGTGTTAGTTCGCACAAGGATTGATCTGCACGCACAACGAATGATCTGAATCTGATCGATTTCAGGTCAACCCTTCCCTTCAGGAGACCTCGTAATGTTCCACACCCCGCGCTGGAAAGGCCTGATGCTCGCCACGAGCGTCGCCGTTTCCATGCTCTCGATCTCGACGGCGCTGACTACACAGGCGATCGCAGCGGGCAAGAAGACCATCACGGCGGTGATGCATTCGGATCTGCGCGTCATCGACCCCGGATTCACGACGGCCTACATCACGCGTGACCATGGCTACATGGTCTACGACACGCTGCTGGCGACCGATTCGAACTTCAAGATCCAGCCGCAGATGGCGGACTGGAAGGTCTCCGACGACAAGCTGACCTACACCTTCACCCTGCGCGACGGCCTGAAGTGGCACGACGGCACGCCGGTGACGGCGGAGGACTGCGTCGCCTCGCTGAAGCGCTGGGGCCGCAACGACGGCATGGGCCAGAAGCTGATGGACTTCACGGCGAGCCTCGAGGCGCCGGATGCCAAGACCATCGTGCTCAAGCTGAAGGAGCCCTACGGCCTCGTGCTGGAGTCGATCGGCAAGCCGTCGTCGCTGGTGCCGTTCATGATGCCGAAGCGTCTCGCCGAGACGCCGCAGGGGCAGCAGATTCCCGAGCAAATCGGCTCCGGCCCGTTCAAGTTCGTCAAGGCTGAATTCCAGCCCGGCGTGAAGGCGGTCTACGAAAAGAACACCGACTACGTGCCGCGCAAGGAGCCCGCAAGCTGGGTTGCCGGCGGCAAGGTCGTGAAGGTCGACCGCGTCGAGTGGATCACGATGCCGGACGCGCAGACTGCGGTGAACGCGCTGCAGTCGGGCGACATCGACTTCATGGAAAACCTCCCTTACGACATGCTGTCGGTGCTGGAGTCGAATCCTGAGCTCAAGATCGATGTGCTCAACAAGTTCGGCTATCAGACCCTCGGCCGCATGAACTTCCTGAACCCTCCGTTCGATAACGTGAAGGTTCGTCGCGCGGCGTTCCTGGCGCTGAACCAGAAGGACGTGCTCGACGCGCTGGTCGGCAATCCGAAGTACCAGAAGGTCTGCGGCGCGGTGTTCGTCTGCGGCACGCCGCTGGAGACCGATATCGGCGCGGAGACGCTGATCAAGGGCAACGGCATGGCGGAGGCCAAGAAGGCGCTCGCCGAATCCGGCTATGACGGCACCCCGATCGCGATCATGGCGCCGGGCGACGTCACCACCCTGAAGGCGCAGCCGGTCGTTGCGGCGCAGCTGCTGCGCGAGGCCGGCTTCAAGGTCGACCTGCAGGCGACGGACTGGCAGACCGTGGTGACGCGGCGCGCCAGCCAGAAGCCGGTCAAGGAAGGCGGCTGGAACATGTTCTTCACCAACTGGGTCGGCGCCGACGTCGCCAATCCCGTGGCGAACGTGTCGGTCGGCGGCCGTGGCACCAAGGGCGGCTGGTTCGGCTGGGCCGAGGACGCCGAGATCGAGAAGCTGCGCGACGCCTTCGCGCGCTCGTCGTCGGCCGACGAGCAGAAGAAGATCGCCGCGGAGATCCAGAAGCTCAACTACGAGCGCGTGATCTACGTGCCGCTTGGCCAGTATCTGGTTCCGAGCGGCTGGCGCAAGTCGCTGACCGGCATTCTCGATGGTCCGGCGACGCCGCTGTTCTGGAACGTCGACAAGAGCGAGTAGCTCGCGGCGTTCGATCGATCGACGTCACCAAGCGGCGGAGGCAACTCCGCCGCTTTTGTTTGCGGGGAGGCGGGGTGCCGTAGGGTGGGCGAAGCAGCCGCCGAGAGGCGGCAGCGTGCCCACCATCAGGCGGCATGTTCCGTGGTGATATGGTGGGCACTGCGCCTCTGCGATCTCGCAAGTACAAATAGCACTGCCGCGCCTTTGCCCACCCTACGGGAGCGGGACTGGTAATTGGATGCACGGCGGCCGGCGAAGGGCGCCAGCAATGCCGATTGACGTCCGCGAGAACTGTTGCAAGTCTTTCGCCCGCGGAACGAACGCTGGGCGGAGACCCTGAGAACGATGCTGCGACGCCCCAGCGGTCGCCGTGTCTCGATGAGTTTCGAGGCCGTCGTTCACCCCGTCACGTCAAGAGAGATCGCATGTCACCTCATCCGCGCCGGGCCCGTTCCGTGCTCGCGTCTTGGCTTGTTGCGTCCGCCGTCCTGCTCACACCGTGCCTCGTGCCCCAGGCCCTCGCCGCCGGTAAGAAGACCATCACCGCGGTGATGCATTCCGACCTGCGCGTCATAGACCCCGGGTTCACCACGGCCTACATCACCCGCGACCACGGCTACATGGTCTATGACACGCTGGTCGCCACGGATTCCAACTTCAAGATCCAGCCGCAGATGGCGGACTGGAAGGTCTCCGACGACAAGCTGACCTACACATTCACCTTGCGCGACGGCCTGAAATGGCATGACGGCACGCCGGTGACGGCGGAGGACTGCGTCGCTTCGCTGAAGCGCTGGGGCCGCAACGACGGCATGGGCCAGAAGCTGATGGACTTCACGGCGAGTCTGGAGGCGCCGGATGCCAAGACCATCGTGCTCAAGCTGAAGGAGCCTTACGGCCTGGTGCTGGAGTCGATCGGCAAGCCGTCCTCCTACGTGCCTTTCATGATGCCGAAGCGTCTCGCGGAGACGCCGCAGGGCCAGCAGATTCCCGAGCAGATCGGCTCCGGCCCGTTCAAATTCGTCAAGGCGGAATTCCAGCCCGGCGTGAAGGCCGTCTACGAGAAGAACACCGACTACGTGCCGCGCAAGGAGCCGGCAAGCTGGACCTCCGGCGGCAAGGTGGTGAAGGTCGATCGCGTCGAGTGGATCACGATGCCCGACGCGCAGACCGCGGTGAACGCGCTGCAGTCGGGCGACATCGATTTCATGGAGGCGCCGCCTTACGAGATGCTGCCGGCGCTGGAGGCGAACGCCGAGCTCAAGGTCGATGTGCTGAACAAGTTCGGCTTCCAGACACTCGGCCGCATGAACTTCCTCAACCCGCCGTTCGACAATGTGAAGGTGCGCCGCGCGGCCTTCCTGGCGCTGAACCAGAAGGATGTGCTCGACGCGCTCGTCGGCAATCCGAAGTATCAGAAGATCTGCGGCGCGGTGTTCGTCTGCGGCACGCCGCTGGAGACTGACGTCGGCGCGGAGACGCTGATCAAGGGCAACGGCATGGCGGAGGCCAAGAAGGCGCTCGCCGAATCCGGCTATGACGGCACGCCGATCGCGGTGATGGCGCCGGGCGATGTGGTCGCACTCAAGGCGCAGCCGATCGTCGCGGCGCAGCTGCTGCGCGAGGCCGGCTTCAAGGTCGACCTGCAGGCGACGGACTGGCAGACCGTGGTGACGCGGCGCGCCAGCCAGAAGCCGGTGAAGGAGGGTGGCTGGAACATGTTCTTCACCAACTGGGTCGGCGCCGACGTCGCCAATCCCGTGGCGAACGTGTCGGTCGGCGGCCGTGGCACCAAGGGCGGCTGGTTCGGCTGGGCCGAGGACGCCGACATCGAGAAGCTGCGCGACGCCTTCGCGCGCTCGTCGTCGCCCGAGGAGCAGAAGAAGATCGCCGCCGAGATCCAGAAGCTCAACTACGAGCGGGTGATCTATGTCCCGCTCGGCCAGTATCTGGCGCCGAGCGCGTGGCGCAAGACGCTGTCCGGCGTGCTGGACGGTCCGGCCACGCCGGTGTTCTGGAACATCGACAAGAAGGAGTAGGGGGCGTCGGGCGCCTCAACTCAGGCGCGCTCGAAACAGAGCACGCGGCGGGGCTGAGCCTCGCCGCGCGCAGGACCACAGGGCTGCACAGTCTCAGCAATGTGTGTCGCGGACGGCTTCCAGTCCTTCCACCATCAGCGGAGGCGTGAGCTGATCCTGCGACGGCGTCTTGCTCGCAGGAATCGGCGCGGCGGCGCGGCTCTTGTGCTGGGGCTTGACGGCGGCTTCGGTCGGCATCTCGTGCTCCCTGGTTGCGCTCATAACGGGCCAGCGTGTGCCGGGTTCCACGCGGCGGGACCGCTTCCGCCTGCGCGTGAGCGGGAGGCGATCCTTGCCATGCATCCAAGCCGATTGACCTCGGATGGAACTGCTGCAAGTCTGTGTTCCGCAAGCTTGTTTGCTCCGCGCTTTCATACGCTTGCCGGGCCTTGATCGCGGTCGGGACCGTCGGATGAAAGCTCACATCAAGAGATATTGCATGTCACATCCTTTGCGGCGGACCTCATCCGCGCTGATGTCCTGTCTGATTGCCGCGGCGATAGCGCTGTCGATGGGGCCAACGAGCACGGCCCTGGCTGCCGGCAAGAAGACGATCACGGCGGTGATGCATTCCGATCTGCGCGTGATCGATCCCGTGTTCACGCCGGCCTACATCACCCGCGACCATGGCTACATGGTCTATGACACGCTGCTCGGGACGGACGCGAAGTTTCAAGTCCAGCCGCAGATGGCGGAGTGGAAAGTCTCCGACGACAAGCTGACCTACACCTTCACGCTGCGCGACGGCCTGAAGTGGCATGACGGCACACCCGTGACCGCCGAGGACTGCGTCGCCTCGCTGAAGCGCTGGAGCCGCAACGACAGCATGGGCCAGAAGCTCATGGAGGCCACGGCCTCGCTCGAGGCCACCGATGCAAAGACGATCACCCTGAAGCTGAAGGAGCCCTATGGCCTGGTGTTGGAGTCGATCGGCAAGCCGTCCTCCTACGTGCCGTTCATGATGCCGAAGCGCCTCGCCGAGACGCCGCCCAACGCGCAGATCTCGGAGCAGATCGGCTCGGGACCGTTCAAGTTCGTCAAGGCGGAATTCCAGCCGGGCGTGAAGGCGGTGTACGAGAAGAACACCGACTACGTGCCGCGCAAGGAGCCGCCGAGCTGGACGGCCGGCGGCAAGGTGGTGAAGGTCGATCGCGTCGAGTGGATCTCGATGCCCGACGCGCAGACCGCGGTCAACGCGCTGCAGTCCGGCGACATCGACTTCATGGAGTTTCCGCCGCTCGATCTCGAGCCGGTGCTGTCCGCCAGCCCCGATCTGACGATGAACGTGCTGAACAAGTTCGGCTACCAGACGCTCGGCCGGATGAACTTCCTGTTTCCGCCGTTCGACAATGTGAAGATCCGCCGCGCGGCCTTCCTGGCGCTGAACCAGAAGGACGTGCTCGACGCGCTCACCGGCAATCCGAAATACTACACGATCTGCGGCGCCGTGTTCGGCTGCGGCACGCCGCTCGAGAGCGACGTCGGCTCGGAGACGCTGGTCAAGGGCAACGGCATGGAGCAGGCCAAGAAGCTGCTCGCCGAGGCCGGCTATGACGGCACGCCGGTCGTCATTCTCGCGCCCGGCGATGCGATCACGCTGAAGGCGCAGCCGGTGGTCGCCGCGCAATTGTTGCGCGCGGCCGGCTTCAAGGTCGATCTGCAGACGACGGACTGGCAGACCGTGGTGACGCGGCGCGCCAGCCAGAAGCCGCCGAAGGAGGGCGGCTGGAACATGTTCTTCACCAACTCGGTGATCGCCGACTCGGGCAACCCGATCGGCAGCACCTTCGTCAGCGCGCGCGGCCAGAAGAGCCCGTTCGGCTGGCCCGACGATCCGAAGATGGAGGAGCTGCGCGACGCCTTCGCGAAAGCCGGCACGCCGGAGGACCAGAAGCGCATCGCCGCCGAGATCCAGAAGGAAATCTACGACCAGGTGATCTACGTGCCGCTCGGCCAATGGTTCATGCCGAGCGCCTGGCGCAAGTCCATCACCGGCGTTCTCGAAGGGCAGGCGGTGCCCGTGTTCTGGAACGTCGACAAGAGCGAGTAGCTGACAGCGTGTGTAGCCCGCATGAGCATAGCGACATGCGGGTTCACCACCACCGTGCCCGAGACCCCGGATGTCGCTGCGCTCGTCCGGGCTACGCGCTCATCAGACTAATTGCTGATGAGTTGTCTAAGGGAAGATGGGCAAGCGGCCGCATTGCCCAGCCCATCGCGCGACATCATCCGCGCGCTCTGGCCAATGTGTCAGCGAATGCGCCAATCATCGAACGCAGTGCTACTCATCCGTGCAATCACGCGCCAAAGTTGTAACGTATAGTTAACTCTTGGTTAGATCGAGTTGTCCTAGATTCGCGTTCCATCAGCGGAGCGCATGCACCAGATGGCGCGTTTCTTCAGACCGCATCGCGGTCACGGCCTGGCGGCGACATCTATCATCATGGGAGCGGTCCTGGCGCAGACGACGCCAGCCATTGCCGTCGACTGGACCGGTCTGGTGTCGACGGACTGGTTCAGCGCCGGCAACTGGACGGGCGCCGTCCCTGACAATACGACGAGTGTGGCGATCGACACCATCACCCCGAATACGGCGTTGGTCGGCGCGCCCGGCGCGACGGCGGCCGATCTGAGGATCGGCGTGTCCGCAACCGGCGCGTTGATGGTTCAGAGCGGCGGCACTCTCAACGCCACCCTCGGCGTCATCGGCGACACAGCGGGTGCGATTGGCACAGCGACTGTGGATGGCACAGGTTCAAGCTGGATCAACAGCGCCGATGTGATGGTCGGGAGCGCGGGCCAAGGCACGCTGATCATTCGCAATGGCGGCGCGGTGAGCAATGACTACGGTTATGTCGGCAACGATCATGGTGCGACCGGCGTTGTGACCGTGGATGGCGCCCATTCGACCTGGAGCAACATCTCCGATCTGCTCGTCGGCTCCAGCGGCAACGGCACGCTGACCATCCGCAACGGCGGCGCCGTGAGCAATGAATTCGGTTTTGTCGGCAATGACAGCGGCGCGACCGGCGTCGTCACGGTCGATGGCGTCGGGTCGACGTGGACCAACCGGGGGGAAGTGTATCTCGGCTCAGCCGGCAATGGATCTATGAGTATCCAGAACGGCGGCACAGCCACCAGCGGGACAGGCCTTGCTGCCATCAATCCCGGCTCGACCAGCGCTGTGACGGTGAGCGGCGCCGGCTCGCGCTGGACGGCTGCCGGCGATCTGTATTTCGGCAGCCGCGGCAGCGCGACGCTGACGATTCAGAACGGTGGTGTCGTGAACATTGGCGGCGGCAGCTATCTTGGCGTCGCATCGGGCGCAGTCGGCGGCGCGACCGTCGACGGCACCGGCTCGCGCTGGATCAGCACCGGCAATCTCGGCATCGGCTACCAAGGCAGCGGCGCGGTGACCATCCGCAACGGCGCAGCCGTGAGCAACGTCTTCGGCTCGCTCGCTGTCCAGGCCAATTCGACCGGCAATGTGACGGTGGATGGGACCGGCTCGACCTGGACGAATAGCGCGGATCTCCACGTCGGCTATGGCGGCAGCGGAGCGTTGACGATCAGCAATGGCGGCAGCGTGTCTGCCTCGACCATGTTCATCGCCTATCAGCCCGGCTCGAGCGGCAAGCTGATCATCGGCGCAGACGTCGGCCAGGCGGCCACCGCGCCGGGAACGCTCAGCGCCGCTTCGGTCAACCTGGGGAACGGCAACGGCGAGATCGTGTTCAACCACACCGGCACGAACTACACCTTTGCGCCTCTCATCACAGGCAGCGGCGCAGGTACGCGAATGGTGCACGTCGAGGCCGGCAAGACGATTCTCAGCGCGGCCAGCACCTACACGGGACCCACGATCATCAATGGCGGCACGCTGTCGGTGAACGGCTCGATCGCCGGTTCGGCTGTGACGGTGAATGCTGGCGGCACGCTTGGCGGCAACGGCACGGTCGGCAACACCACGATCAATGGCGGCAGGCTTGCCCCCGGCAATTCGATCGGCCTGCTGACCGTGAATGGCAGCCTGTCGTTCACCACGGCGGCGTCCTACATGCTCGAGATATCCCCGGCGAGCGCCGACCGCGTCAATGTGAGGGGAGCGGCGACTCTCTCTGGCGCCACGGTGAACGCGTCGTTTGCGACCGGAAGCTACGTCGCCAAGCGGTACACCATCATCAGCGCCGATGGCGGCATCCGCGGCACGTTCGGTCCGGTGGTGAACAGCAATCTGCCGTCGAATTTCACATCGAGCCTGAGCTATGACGCGAAAAATGCCTATCTCGATCTGGCCCTGGCCTTCATCCCACCGGCCAGGACCGGCCTCACCATCAATCAGACCAACGTCGCCAACGCGCTGGTCAACTCCTTCAACAGCCATGGCGGCATTCCGCTGGTCTATGGCGGGATGACCGCGCCGACGCTGACACAAGCCGCAGGCGAAATTGCAACCGCGGTGCAGCCGACCATGGTGCGCGCGATCACGCAGTTCACGACCGCGATGACCGAAATCGGCGCCGCCGACCGCAGCCGCGACCAGGCGACAGCAACAGGCGCGCCCGATCAGGCCGATCTCGCGAACGCCTATGCCAGCGTCCCGCTCCGCGGCACCGTGGGTGATGCCTTCCCAAGTGCGGGCCATGCACCGCATGCACCGCCATTCGAAGCGCGCTGGCGAACATGGGCCGCAGGCTTCGGCGGTGGACAGACCACCGACGGCCATGCGGTGCTCGGATCCAGCGCCGCCACCAGCCGCATGTTCGGCGGCATGGCGGGGGCCGACTACTGGCTGTCGCCGTCAACGGTCGCCGGCTTTGCGTTGGCGGGCGGCGGCACGAATTTCAGTGTCGCCGCGGGCGGCAGCGGACACAGCGACGTCTTCCAGGCCGGCGCATACGTCAACCACAGGACAGGCTCTGCCTATGTCACCGCAGCCGCAGCTTATGGCTGGCACGACGTCACGACGGATCGGACGCTCACCATCGCCGGCATCGACCAGCTGCGCGCTCGCTTCAGCACCAGCAGTTTCGCAGGCCGTCTCGAAGGCGGCAGCCGCTTTGTGACACCCTGGTTCGAAGCCGTTGGCCTGACGCCCTATGCCGCCGCGCAGGTGACCACCACGCGGCTTCCTGCCTATGCCGAAACCGTAACCGCCGGCGGCAACGCCTTTGCACTGTCCTATCTCGCGAAAACCGTGACGGCGGGGCGGAGCGAACTTGGCGTGCGCAGCGATGCGTCATTCGCCGTGAACGATGCGCTGCTCACCTTGCGCGGTCGTGCCGCATGGGCCCGTGATTTCAACGCCACCACATCCGCTTCGGCCAGCTTCCAGGCATTGCCCGGCGCAGGCTTTGTGGTGAACGGCGCTGCGGGAGCGCGTGATGCGGCATTGACGACGGTCTCTGCCGAAATGAACTGGCGCAAGGGCATCGCGCTCGCCGCGACCTTCGAGGGCGAGTTTTCCGCCGTGACCCGCTCCTACACCGGCAGGAGCGTTGCGAGCTACCGGTGGTGAACGGAGCGCGATGCGCCGTTACTCCTTGATCTGATCGAGCGCCGCCAGCACCTCGCTGGAGGCCACCTCGACCTTGCCGATCTCGTTGAGCGCCTCGTCGATACGTCCAGAGCTGAACAGGCGTGCGGCCTCCTTGCCGTGGCGATGCACGGCTTCGTGCGGCCGCTCGAGCCGGCGAAACGCGGGATCGCCGGCGAGACGCTGGCCGCCTTCGCCATAGTACCATTTGCCCAGCCGGCAATTGTGATGGTCCGAGAGCTCGTCGGCCCGCAGCTGCAGCCGTCCGACGGACATGTCGACCAGCCGCTTCTTCCAGATCACGTGATCGGCCTTGGCCAGGCGCACGACCTGGTTGTCGAGCGAGAGCTTGGACATCTCGGCCAGCATCTTGCCGACCTTCGCGTCGGTCTTGCCCATGGTGTCGGCAAGCGACATCACCTCATTCGCGTTGGCCGTCGCGAGATCGGCGATGATGGTGATGCCCTGCGCGACCTCGTCGGTCGCCGCGGTCTGCTCGGTGAGAATGCCGGAGATCTCGTCCATCTTGCTGCTGACCATGGCCGTGCGGCTGCCGGCCTGATCGATCGTCTGCGCCAGATCATTCATCTCGGTCATGCCAACCTCGACCGCCTTGGCGCCGCCGGCCATGGCCTCGACGATGCCGCTCATCTCCGCCTGCAGCCGTTCGATGCGGCCCTTGATGTCTTCGGTCGCCTTGGTCGTCTGCTGCGACAGGTTCTTCACCTCGGCGGCGACGACGGCAAAACCCTTGCCGAACTCGCCGGCCCGCGCCGCCTCGATGGTGGCATTGAGCGCCAGCAGATTGGTCTGGTTGGCGATGGCATCGATGGTGCCGACGATCGAGCCGATCTCGGCGGAGGCGGCGCTGAGGTCGGCGATCTTCGCCGACGTGTCGCGCACCGAGCTCGCGATGCCGTTCATCGTCTGCAGCGTCCGGCGCACCGCGGTCACGCTGTTTTCGACCGCCTGGCGCGTGGCAGCGGCCTCGGCTGCGGCTTCGGTCGATGTCGAGCGGATGGTGTGCACGGAGGCCTGCATCTGGACCGACGCCGAGGCGAGGCTCTGGCAGCGCTCGGACTGATTGTTGGAGGCGCCGATCAGGCGGGCGGCGCTGATCGAGGCCTCATTGCTGTTGATGCAGAGGTCGACCACTGCGTCGAGATCCTGAGAGGCGCGGCCGGCGAGCGTCGTGCCGAGGCGGTGGATGGCCTCGATCAGCTCCGGCTTGAGTTTGGCGCGCAGCGCTGCTGCATCGACGTCGGCGACATCGCGGTCGAGCTTGCCCCCGGCCCAGTCGTCGAGGCACTGCGCGAGAGCGGCTTGAAACGCCTCGTGTGCGGCCACGTCGAAAGCGGGCGGGGCGTCCCGATGATCGGTCTTGCGGCTGCGGAATCCAAGCATCGTGCCCCTCACATGGCGCCGGCCAGCCCGAGCCATGTCGCCGAGTCGAATGGTGGCAGCCGCTGTTCCAGCTTTGGGCGGTCATGGTTAACAGGCGGTTTCTTCTGCAACCGGCGGTAGCGAGGTGCGTCGCGTGGAGATCTCCCTTGACCCATTCGTAAGTCGTGGCTTACGGTAAGTCATGGCTTACGAAACGGCATTGGCAGTCCTGGCTGATCCGACGCGGCGGCAGGTGTTCGAGCGCCTGCGCGGCGGACCGTCGCCCGTCAACGTCATCGCGGCGGGGCTGCCGGTGTCGCGGCCCGCGGTGTCGCAGCATCTGAAGGTGTTGCGTGACGCCGGCCTCGTCGAGGAGCGCAGCGAAGGTGTGCGGCGGATCTATTCGCTGCGGCGGGAAGGGCTGAGCGAGCTGCGCGACTGGCTCGACGGCTTCTGGGATGACGCGCTGCTCGCCTTCAAGATCGAGGCGGAGAGCTCGCATCGAAAAATGAAAGGGAAGGCGGATGAGTGAGCGGGGCGTGATCGCGCCGGTGGAGAAGCAGGTTCGCGTGCGCGCGCCGATTGATCATGCCTTCGCCGTCTTCACCAGCGGGCTGACGCGCTGGTGGCCACACACGCATGGCGTCGGCGGCAAGCCGATCGCAAAGGTCCTGCTGTAGCCGAAGCTTGGCGGTCGCTGGCGCGAGATCGCCGAGGACGGCACGGAGGTCTCGGTCGCCACCATCATTCTGTGGGAGCCGCCGCATCGTTTCGTGATGCTGTGGCAGGTCGATGCGCAATGGCGGCCTGATGTTGCGATGCGCTCGGAGGTCGACGTGCAGTTCTTCGCCGAGGGACCGGACATCACGCGCGTCGAGCTGCTGCACCACAAGTTCGAGACCATGGGCGAGGCGGCCGGCGCGTCGATGCGGCGGGATGTCGATGGCGGTTGGCCCGGCCTGCTGCAGCGCTTTCTGGCCGAAGCCGAGAGCAACCGCTCCTAAGTCCAATCATTCATCAGGGGGGAAGTCGTCATGTCCGAGGTCGTCGTTCATTCCGTGCCGGGAAGCCCGTTCGGGCGCAGCGTGCTGGCGACGCTGGAAGAGAAAGGCGCGCCGTATCGTCTCGCCCCTCTGGGACCTGGCGACTCCAAGTCGGCAGCCCATCTCGCGCGTCATCCGTTCGGCCGTGTGCCGGCGATCGAGCATGACGGCTTCGCGCTGTACGAGACGCAGGCGATCCTGCGCTATCTCGACCGCGTGCTGCCCGAGCCTGCGCTGACGCCGGCCGACGCGAAGCGCGCGGCGCGCATGGACCAGGTGATGAATATCAGCGACTGGTACCTGTTCCAGGGCGTCTGCAACGTCATCATTTTCCAGCGCATCGTCGGCCCGCAGTTCTTCGGCACGGCCACCGACCAGGCCGCGATCGAGCGGGCGATGCCGCAGGCGCGGGCCGTCATCGCGGAGCTGTCGCGTCTGCTCGGCGAGCATCCGTTCATGGTGGGCGAGCAATTGTCGCTCGCCGATCTGCAAGCAGGACCGCAGGCGAGCTTCCTCGCCCTGACCCCGGAATGGGCGGAGCTGACCGAGCCCCATGCCAATCTCGCCGCCTGGGTCGACCGGCTGGAGGCGCGGCCAAGCTTCAAGGCCACGACACGGGCCCGGCTGACGGAGCAGGCGAAGGTGGCTTAGGCGGGACAGACCGTCCGCGGTCGCGATCACCAGCCGAGCGGCTGGCCGTCGCGTAAGAAGCCGCCGGTCGGTCCGTCGTTGCCCAGCAGCGCCGCCCAGACGACGCCGGATGCGCCCTCGGCCACGGGGCGTGCGCCCATCGCCGCGCCGCCCTCGAACGTCGCGGTGAACCCCGGACACACCGCGTTGACGCGGAGCGACGGGTTCTCCCTTGCGAGCTTCACCGTCAGCGCGTTCAGGGCTGCCTTGGCGATGCCATAGGACGCGGGCATCGGCGCCGGCGTCGCCAGGCCGAACTCCGGATCGGCGTGCGAGCCGGCACCGCTCGAGACGTTGACGAGCCGGCCGTGGGCGCTGCTCCGCAAGAGCGGCAGGAAGATCTGCGCGACCGACCAGGCGCCGAACAGCGTGCTCTCGAAGTTGGCACGGACCTCCGTGAGGTCAGCGGACGAGGCGGTCTCGTCGTAGCTCCCCAGGGTCGCGGCGTTGTTGATCAGAATGTCGATCCGGCCGAACCGCTCGTCCAGCAGCGCCGCGACCTTGCCCGTGGCATCGGTGTC
This sequence comes from Bradyrhizobium sp. HKCCYLRH3099, assembly GCF_051167855.1. Taxonomy (NCBI): domain Bacteria; kingdom Pseudomonadati; phylum Pseudomonadota; class Alphaproteobacteria; order Hyphomicrobiales; family Nitrobacteraceae; genus Bradyrhizobium; species Bradyrhizobium sp. HKCCYLRH3099. The sequence goes on along the minus strand of NZ_JBNPTW010000001.1, from coordinate 542,463 downwards.
GGTGATGTCCATGACGTGCCCCTCGGCCGCGATGCCCGCTGCGGTCAGCTCGGCCGCGCGGGCCTTGGCATCCTCGGCCTTGCGCGCTGTCAGGACGATATGATGGCCGCGCTGCCCGAGCTGCCGCGCCACCTCGAACCCGATCCCCGTCGCGCGCCCGGCACCCGTGATCAGGGCAATGGAAGTTGCTGCGCTCATCATCACCTCGCTGTCGGATGCGTGGGGGGACACTCGCAAAGCGGAACGCTGCCGACGTCGGCTCGGATCGATGTTTGGGCCGCTGAGCTTTTTGATCGACGGCGAGATTTTGTCGCCAAGGACTGTCGCGCCTTGGTGCGGACGGTGGGACTCGAACCCACACGACGTTGCCATCGAGGGATTTTAAGTCCCTTGCGTCTACCGATTCCGCCACGTCCGCGTTTGACATCAGAGACTTGGCGCAGGATCCGGCGAGGCGGAACGAGCTCTGCGGGGGGCTCTGACGTTCATGCTCTGCTTAAGCCAGGGCAACCGCCTTGGTAAAGCCTCAATCCGGCCGTCACCACCTGCTTGAACTGCGTCCGAGTTCAAGCGAGCTGCCAGCTCCGAGGCATGACGTCCTGCAAGACATGGACGAGGTGGCTGTTGTAAGGCACGGATGCATCACGGGAAACGATTCTGGCCCAGCGCCGCCGGTCAGGGACATTCTCGGCGCGTGAGCGCGGCGATGTCTTGAGACCACTGCATGATCGAGGCTGCATGACCACCGACTGCCACCGTTCACGCCTTCAACGTCTCGCCGTCCTCGCGGGACTGCTCGCCGGCGGATCGCTGCTCTCGGGCTGCGCGGGCATGAGCGACAGCGTCTCCACGGCTTTCGCGGACCCGGCCAAATACGAGCTCTACGATTGCAAGCAGCTCGAAGCCGAGCGCAAATCCCTGGCCACCCGCACCGCCGAGCTGCAGGGGCTGATGGCCAAGGCCGAGACCGGGGCCGGCGGCGCCGTCGTCGCCGAGGTCGCCTATCGCAACGACTACATCGCCGTGCGCGGCCAGTCGCAGTTTGCCGAGGAGGCCTGGCGCAAGAACAAATGCGTGGAAACGCCGCCGCAGCCGGTTGCCGCCAAGCCCGGCAAGCCGGCGAAGCCCGCGCGCGCGATGCGGCCGATGGCCTCGTCGAATTCGGCCGCCCCCTCGACGCTGCCGCGGGACGGCTCGGTCTACTGAACCTCCGCCGTCACGGACGCCAGCCGTAGATCCAGTTCTGCCGGGCCGACAGCCGCTGCGGCCCGAGCGCCTGGATGCTGATATCGCGGGCGAGCGCCAGCGGCCCGGTCATGTGATAGATCCGGCCCTGTTGACGGGCGGTGCGCTGGACGCGGCCGACGCGCGGCCGGCGCAGCTTGGCGTAGCGCTTCAGCGCCGCGGGGATCGCGCCGGGTCCGTCGGAGCGCGCCTCGGCCAGGCTGTTCGCGAGCACCACCGCATCCTCGATCGCCATGCCCGCGCCCTGCGCCGCGAACGGCAGCATGGCGTGGGCCGCATCACCGAGCAGGGCGACGCTGCCCTCGGTCCATTCGATGCCCTCGGGCACCGCGAACAGCGCCCATTTGCGCCAGCCGTCCACGGCATTGAGCAGCAGCCGCGCCGTCGAAGGCCAGCGCGGCGACCCGAACACTGCCTTCAACTCGGCCGGATCGCCCTCGGAACTCCAACCCGGCCGGTTCCAGGTGCCCGGCACCACCGCGACGACGTTCACCTGGCGGCCCGCGGCAATCGGATAGGCGACAAGATGCGCGCCCGGGCCCATCCAGAGCTGGACCCGCGCCGCGGTGAACTCGCGCGGCAGCTGCCGGGCGTCGAGCGTTCCGCGCCAGGCGATCAGCCCGGAGAATTCGGCGCCGATGTTGGGAAACAGATGATGGCGGACCGCCGACCAGACACCGTCGGCGCCGATCAGCGCCAGCGCGACGTCCTGGCGGCGCTCATTGCCGCGGCGATGGACGACCGTCAGGCCGCGGGTATGCGCGGTGACATCCTCGAACTGGCATCCGAGGCGCAGTTCGACGTCCGGATGCGCCATGACCTCGGCCGCGAGCGCAGCCTGCAGATCGGCGCGGTGGATCACCCAATAGGGCGCACCGGCCGCCTGGCTTGCGGCCTCGCCGAGCGGCAGGCGCGCGACTTCGCCGCCGGCGCGCGCGCTCATGATGCTCACGGCCTCCGGCACCACGGCGCGCGCGGTGAGCCGCGGCTCCAGGCCGAGATCGATCAGGATGCGGCTGGCATTCGGCGACAGCTGCAGGCCCGCGCCGACCTCTTCGAGCCGCTCGGCCTTTTCCAGCACGACGACGCGGAAGCCCTTCGCGGCGAGCGCGAGCGCGGCCGTCAGGCCGCCGATCCCGGCTCCCGCCACATAGACGGTACGCAGTGTCACGTTACGCCGATCAGGCGACGTCCTTCAGCACGCATTCCGGCGGCCGCGCCTCGCCGGCGGCGAGATCCGGCGCATGGCGGTACAGCGTCGAGCAATAGGGGCAGATGATCTCTTTGTCGTTGCCGAGATCGAGGAACACATGCGGGTGATCGAACGGCGGATTGGCGCCCACGCACATGAACTCATGCGAGCCGATCTCGATGACGGGGACACCGGCATCGTTGTGGAAATGCGGGACGATGTTATCGGCCATCGGGTTCACCTCGAGGGGCAGCGGGAGTGTAGACGGTCAGCACGACGGCGTAGCACCAGCGGCGGTCGCACGGCCGCGCGCGTCGAAAACGGCGCGACCATACTGAGCCTTAAGGCCAATTCCTAGTGTTGGGAACCCGCGTCTGGTGCAACGCACGCCGTTATGTTCTGGCCTGTGGATTCGACACAAAGCGGGGCCTTCCGAGAAGCCCTTCTTTCGTCGGGGCCGTTGTGTCCCGGACCGGGCATCCTATGTTTGTCGGCAGTGTCGGCGCGCGAAAACGTGAAGGCGACGTGATCCCTCAGCGAATCAAACCGGGAATCGTCCTGGCCGTGGCCGGGCTGCTCGCCAGTGCCGCGGTCGGCGCGGCGTGGTGGCCGCATGCCTATCGTGCCGGCGCCGTGATTGCGGCGCAGGAGGATCCGGCACGGCTGTCGGACCTGCAGATCGCAGTACTGCTCAAAAGCGATTCGGCGCTCGTTGCGCGCCAGATCGAGGAGGCGCTCGCGGCCGGCGATCCCGATCTCGCGGAAAGTTTCGTCGCGCTGGCGCGTGAGCATCGAGTTGCGCTCGATGCGGCGCTGGTCCAGCGGGTGAGCGACGCGGTGGCCGCCGAGAAGGCTCCGACCGCGGTCGCGATGCGGTTCGCGACCGGCCTCGTCACGGGCCAGGCGGATGACGTGGCGAGCCTGTCGGGCACGGTAGCCGGCGATCTGTTCGTGTTCGGCGACATCCGCGACGCCGTCCGCGAAGGCAAGCATCTGGTGATGGGCGAGGAGACCGACCGGCTCGTGCTCGGGCTTGCGACCGCAGGTCTTGCCGTGACCGCGGCGACCTATGTCTCCGCCGGTGGCGCGGCGCCGGTCCGGGCCGGTCTGACCCTGGTCAAGGATGCGCGGAAGGTCGGCCGGCTCGGCGAGGGACTCGCCGCGTGGGCCGGGCGGTCGGCGCGCGAGGTGGTCGACGCGCCGCTGCTGCAGCAGGCCGTCGCATCAGGCTCGGTGCTGCGGCCGGGCGAGACCGCGACCGCGATCCGAGCCGCGTTCCGCGCCGAGAAGGCCGGTGCGTTGATCCGGCTCGGCAAGGATGTCGGCCGCATCACCGAGAAGGCCGGCACCCGCGGCGCACTTGATTCGCTCAAGCTCGCCGAAGGCCCAAAGGACGTCGCCCGCGCCGCCCGCCTGGCCGAGGCCAAGGGTGGACAGACCCGCGCCATCCTGAAGCTGCTCGGGCGCGGCGCGCTGCTGCTGACCGCCGGCGCGTTCAATCTCGCGCTCTGGCTGTTCGGCGCGCTGATGTCGCTGTTCGGCTTCGTCGCGTCGTTGAAGGCGACCACGGAGCGCGCGACGCAGGCCTGGATCGACCGCGGCAAGCGGCGGCGTCTGCGCCGGATGCAGGCGGCCGCGGCACGCGCCGAACTGGTCGCGCCGGCGGCCTGCGGCTAGACTGCGGCCGCACTGACCCTCATTGCACATTCCGGGATAAGCGATGCCGAGCTTCCACAACGGCGCAGTTGAAATCGCCTTCATCGACGAGGGGGAGGGCGATCCGATCGTGCTCGTCCACGGCTTCGCCTCGACCAAGAACGTCAACTGGATCTATCCCGGTTGGACTACGGAGCTGCGCAAGGCCGGCCGCCGCGTGATCGCGCTCGACAATCGCGGCCATGGCGACTCCGCCAAGCTGTACGATCCGAAGCAGTATGCGATCGCCGAGATGGCGAGCGACGTCACCGCGCTGATGGATCATCTCGGCCTCTCCAGCGCCGACGTGATGGGCTACTCGCTTGGCGGCCGCATCGCCGCGCATATCGCGCTGACCACGCCGGAGCGGCTGCGCTCGGCGATCTTCGGCGGCATCGGCATGGCGATGATTGAGGGCGGTGGTCCCGGCGAGAACGTCGCGGCCGCGCTCGAGGCGCCCTCGATCGACGAGGTTACCGATCCCGTGGGCCGCACCTTCCGCGCCTTCGCCGACCAGACGCGCTCGGACCGGCTCGCGCTCGCCGCCTGCATGCGCGGCTCGCGCGGCTTGATCACGCGCCAAGACGCCGGCCGGATCGCGGTGCCGGTGCTGGTCGCGGTGGGCACGACCGACGAGGTGTCGGGCTCGGGGCCGGAGCTCGGTGCGCTGATTCCCGGCGCCGAGGTGCTCGACATTCCCAACCGCGACCACATGCGCGCCGTCGGCGACAAGGTCTACAAGGCCGGGGTGATCGATTTTCTTTCGCGGCGGTGACGTTTAGAAGCGCTTTTCCTTCGGCTTGCTCCGTCATTGCGAGCGCAGCGAAGCAATCCAGAGTCCCATCCGAGCTCTGGATTGCTTCGCTGCGCTCGTAATGACGCGGGGTGAGAGGCGGACTACGGCACGCCTGACGCCGCCGCGTCAGAGCGTTCGCCCGCAAACCACTTGGCCACGGCAATCAGCGCCGTGAACGTCGCGATCCACACCAGCCGGGCGCCATAGCGGTCGTGCGGGCCGGAGATGACGCCGCAGATCACGGCATTGCCGAACAGCGCGATCGTCACCGTGACGGCGAGCAGGGTGATGTCGTCGCGACGCCGACGCCAGATCGCGTGCGCGGCGATCGCCGCCACCGCCAGCATCGAGCCGAGCGCGACCGGCACGTGCAGCCAGTTCACGACGGCGAAATTGATCTCCCAATGCTGCTGATGCGCGGCGCGCATCTGCTTCACCTGCGAGGGGATGTAGCGTTCGATGATCCCATAGGTGTGCGGCACCCAGCCGCTGGTGCCTTCGCCGGTCGCCACATGCATCAGCTGATCGGCGGTGGCCACGGCCGCCGCCTTCGCCTGCCACAAGGGATAGGCGGCGAGCGACCGCTTCACGATGAAGCCCATCTCCTCGTTCATGCCCTCGAAGCGGCCGAGCTTGTTGAACATGCTGTTGCCCCACAGGAAGTCATCGGCGGTGGGCGGCAGCTCGTTGCGATAGGGGCAGAGCTTGAGTTTTTCCTTCGCGCAATGGTCCTTCAGATATTGCGCGACGATACCATCCTGCAGCATGCGGCCGAAGGCGACGCCGGTGCCGCCCGGCGTCCACGCCAGCTGGCCGGACAGGGCAAAATTGGCCGCCAGCAGCATGGCCGCGCTGGCCACGATGGTCATGCTGGCCTGCACCAGGCCGGAGAGCGCGATCTGCCGCCGCATCCAGGGATAGGCGATCCAGCCGACGCAGCAGAGCCCGAACAGCACGCCCAGCGTGGCGCTATGCGTCGCCGAGGCGAAGGCGACGAAGCCGAACAGCGCCGCCTTTTCCAGCACCGTGGTCCGGCGCGCCTGGGTGACCATGATGTACAGCGCCAGCACCGAGAGGCCGGCGAAGATGTCCGTCAGCAGCATGCTGGCGAGCCAGGGCAGGGCCGTGGTCAGGATCAGCAGCAGGCCGATCCACAACAGCCGCAGCGGCTGCGCCAGTCCGAGCGCGCGCAAAGTGAGCTGCAGGATCCACAAGGTCGCCAGCGCCTGCAGGCCGAGATTGAGCCAGAAGCTCGAGCCTTCGCCCCAATGCAAATAGAGGCCGAACACGGTCGAGCGGCTCGGCACCAGATAGCCTTCGTACCAGCGCGCAAGATAGCCGCCGGTGTCCCACTGCAGCAGCGGGTATCCGTTCCACAGCGCGGGCGCGACCAGGAAGAGGGGGATGACGATGACCGGGAGCCAAGCCGTTCCGGCCTCGGCAGCGCGTTCGTCCAGGATCTGAGCGTTACTGATGCCTGCGTCCCCCGTTCGGAGCACCATGGCCAAAACATGGTCAAGGCGATATTCATCAATAGACGCAGCGTGATGGATGGTAAAGCCGAACCCGTGATCGCGCGGGGGACAGCCGGCTTTCGACGCCGTGTGGTTCCTTTTTGCCGCGCTCCCGGTACCCCGCGGCCGATCGACCTGATTTTTCGTCCGGATCGGCGCGGTTCATTCCGAGCGATGGCGCTTGATTTCCGGTTCCTGCTGCCCACCTTGATCCGGCCGGGCCACAGGGGGGCGGGCGGCGGAACCGTCGCGTAACGGAAATGTCTCAATCCCGTGCTCTCTGGGACCAAGGCTGGATGGAATGGACGATCGAGCTCTCACGCAGCCTGCAGAGGACATCATTCCATGCCCCGTGCTATAATGCCTGCCCACTGAACGTGCGAGAAGCAGCCATGGTGATGCATCAGACCAGTCCGCAGGGCGGAAAGCTGGCGACGCTCGATCCGATCTGGGATCGGATCCGCCACGAAGCGGAGGAAATCGTCCGCCGCGAGCCCGAACTCGCGACCTTCATTTATTCGACGGTGTTGCATCACAGCCGGCTCGAGGACTCGGTCGTCCACCGCGTCGCCGATCGCCTCGATCATTCCGCGCTGTCGGGCGACCTGATCCGCCAGACCTTCAATGACGCGCTACGCGACGAGCCGGATCTCGGCCACGCGTTCCGCGCCGATCTCGTGGCGGTCTACGACCGCGATCCCGCGACCTCGCGCTTCATCGATCCCTTGCTCTATTTCAAGGGCTTCCATGCGCTGCAGACGCACCGCCTCGCGCATTGGCTGCATCGCAAGAGCCGCAAGGACTTCGCGTTCTACCTGCAGAGCCGATCGTCGGCGGTGTTCCAGACCGACATCAATCCGGCGGCGCGGATCGGCCGCGGCATCTTCCTCGATCATGCCACCGGCTTCGTCTGCGGCGAGACCGCCATCATCGAGGACAATGTCTCCATCCTGCACGGCGTCACGCTCGGTGGCACCGGCAAGGAGAACGAGGATCGTCACCCGAAGATTCGTCACGGCGTCCTGATCGGCGCCGGCGCCAAGGTGCTCGGCAACATCGAGGTCGGTCACTGCGCGCGCATCGCAGCGGGATCGGTGGTCGTGAAGCCGGTGCCGAACAACGTCACCGTCGCGGGCGTGCCGGCGAAGATCGTCGGCGAGGCCGGCTGCGCCGAGCCGTCGCGCACCATGGACCAGATGATCAACGCCATCGGCATTTGAACGCGGACGCGCTTCCGCGATCGCGAAGTCAAGACCTTCTCATCCAGGGAATTTCGTGCCAACACATGGCGGTCTGTGGATTTGACGATCCGGCATTTGTGTTGGCGGAATGAATGTGAGATCCACGGCGTCCCTTTTCAGGTCGTTCGACATCGCCGGTCCATGTTGCCTCGATCAATGGACCGACGCGCCGAACTCATAACGGCACGGACGTTCGCGCTTGCGACGTCCGCATCATCTGCAAACCTCGCTGTCGATTGGAGATCACCGTGGACGTTCAGGAAGTCAGGAAGCTCGACGCGTATCTGAAGCGCGTGTTCGGCAATCCCAAGATCCGCGTCGTGCCGCGGCCGAAGAAGGAAGACTCCGCCGAGGTCTATATCGGCGAGGAGTTCATCGGCGTGCTGTTCGTCGACGACGAGGACGATGATCGCTCGTTCCAGTTCCAGATGGCCATCCTGGAAGACGATCTCGTCGAGTAGCGCGTGCTCAGTTCACGCGCGTGATCTCTTCGTCATTCCGGGGCGCGCGCAGCGCGAGCCCGGAATCCATAGCCACCAGCGGTTATTTGTCGAAGACATGTGCGGCGTACTGCCCGCGATACGATGCGGCCTGTGGTTATGGATTCCGGGCTCATCGCTATGCGATGCCCCGGAATGACCCGTGGGAAGAGTTTCCGCTTTAACCAGCGCACGTGGTCGTTGCGCGAGCTACTCGCCCGACTACTTCACCGCATGCATCTGTGCGGTCAGTCGCTCCATGGCCGCGGCGACGTCCTGCCAGTTTGACAGCCAGCTGCGCGGAAAGCGGAAGACGAGATCGGCACTCTCGATGCGTCGTTCGCTGAGGCACATGCCGGGCGTGGCGGCGTCACGGGTGCAGCGGGCGACCAGCGCGGGCTGCTCACCCACGAACAGGTCCTCGACATCGTAAGGCGTGCCTGCGCGAAAGCCGCGCATGGTGAGACCGTCCTGAACCGCGATCCCCGACGGATTCAGATAGCGCGGATAGATCGTCTTCAGCCGCGTCTCCGGCGACATGGCATCGTGATGCGCCGAGATCGATACGAAGATGCGATCGATCGGATGCGGCGCCTGATCGATCTGGTCGGCGCTGACGTGATGCGGGGCCTCCGGCGGCGTCAGCGACGGATAGTCGAAGCCGAGATCGACACGCTCCTGTGGCCCGGTATGGCGCTGGATCTTGACCCGGATGGCTGCCGACGGAACGTTGAAGATCGTGCCGCCGATGCTGACGGGCAGGCGCTCGGGGCCCTTGAAGGCCGCGGCCCGCCAGGTCGGCCACAGCAGATAGGCCACGACCGCAACCGCCGACGCCGCCAGCATGCACCCGACGACGATCGGCACGGCATGGCCATGTCCGTTCGAAGGGCGGGCACTGCGAACCGAAAACATCGTCATGGCGGGCAGGGGATCTCGAGGCCGAATCAGCGCCGACTATGCCACGTCGATGCGGCATGTCTTCAGAATCTTACCGGTGGACCTTGCGCGCCAGACGCGGCCATCATTAACCGTTTCTTAAGGATAATGTGGCGCGCCCGGTCGGTTTTTGCCAAACCGGCGTTGGGCAGTTCTGCAAGTGTGTGTGGGTGCGTTCGATGACGGCAGAAGCGTTCAATTCCCTGTTCTCGCTCTTGATCGGTTTTGCCTTGGCCGGTGCCCTGGCGAGCGGTTATCAGGTCTATGCCGAACGTCCGCCCGGGTTCGAGCTGCTGCAGGAAGGCGTCACGCCCCGGCGCTTCGCCGCGGTGCCGTTCCTGGTGTTCGCCGCGCCCTTCATCATCATGCGCAACACGCTGCGCGGCGCGCGCATCGAGCGCCGTCGGTTCGAGTTCGTGATGCTGGCGACCGTGATCGCCGGCTTCTGGAGCATGATGTGCGGCACCTTCGTGGTGATGACCCTGCGCGCCGCAGGCGTGCTGGCCTAGTTCCATCGCCGCGGCCCGCTTGCTTGAATTCGCGCTGCTGCCTGTGCCAAGGTCTCTCGCGAATGGGAGATCTCGATGGCCATCTACGAACTCGACGGGCAGGCGCCCGAGTTGCCGGCGGACGGAAATTACTACATCGCCGACAATGCGACGGTGATCGGCCGCGTGAAGCTCGCGAAGGAAGTCACGGTCTGGTTCGGCGCGGTCATTCGCGGCGACAATGACTGGATCGAGATCGGCGAGAGCTCGAACATCCAGGACAATGCCACCTGTCACGTCGATCCCGGGTTTCCCTTGCGCGTCGGCCGCAACGTCACGGTGGGCCACAACGTCATCCTGCACGGCTGCACCGTCGAGGATGACGCGCTGATCGGCATGGGCTCGATCATCATGAATGGCGCCCATATCCGCCGCGGCAGCGTCGTCGGCGCCGGCGCCATCATCACCGAAGGCAAGGACTTTCCGGAGTACTCGCTGATCATCGGCGCTCCCGCGCGCGTCGTGCGCACGCTGGAGCCGGCGCAGGTGGAGCGCATGGGGATCGCGGCCAAGGCCTACGTGGCCAAGGGGCCGCGCTACACCAAGGGCCTGAAGAAGATCGGCTGACCGCTCAGGTCCCCTCGGATTCGTTTGCCTCGGCCGCACTCGCAACACGCTCATGGCCGCTCGCCCACAGGGCGTGCTGGTCGGAGCCGTCCTGATACGGATTGGCCTCGGCCGGGATGTTCTCCCGCGCGGCGCGCTGGCCCTGTTCGAACGGATCGGGGTCGGTGGTCATGCTGAAATCCTGCTCCTCTTGTTCGGCTTGGTCTTTGCTTTGCCGTCGGTTTCGCTGCCGTTGATTTTTCTCTTCGCCTTCCGCTCGGGCTTGCGGGCGCCGCCGTCTTCCTCCGCAGCGCTCTTGCGCAGCGCGTCCTTGAGGTCGGCCGGCACGCCGTGCTTCTCCAGCAGATCCATGAACGCCTCGTCGGCGAGATCCTGCAGACTCAGCATCTGATCGCGGCCGAGCTGCTTCAGCTTGTCGAAAGTATCCTCGTCGAAGGCGATCAGCTTGCGCACGGCCCCTTGCTCTCCTCGCGCCATCAATCCGCTCCGCGTCCGTTTCGTTCCGGAACACGGTCTGTCCGCTCGGGTTGAGATGTAAAGGGAGATCGTCCGATGGCGAGAGTTTCACTGGGTACGTTGATCGTGATCGCAGGCCTCACCACGGCGACGGCCGTGTTCGCCCAGGGCGGCGGCGGAGGAGGTGGCGGTGGTAGCGGCGGAGGGGCGGGTGGAGGAGCCAGCGCCGGCGGTGCTGCGAGCGGCGGTGCCGCAGGCGGCGCAACGACGGGCAGCACGAGTGGAGCGGGCGCAACGAGCGGAACGGCATCCGGGACCGGCAACGTCGGCGCGCCGAGCGCCGGCACGACCGGGATTGGCGGCGGCGCCAATGGCGCTCCTTCAGGCAACGCGGCCGGCCTCGGCAATACGCAGGGCAATCCCAACGCCGCGGGCAACGGGGCGCAGCTGTCTCAGCCGGGGGCGACCGATGCGAACGGCACCAACAGCCTCGGCACGGCGCAATCCTCCGGCTCCGGCGCGAGCGGGTCGTCGGGCGTGACGACCGGTTCAGGTCGCGGCGCAACGGGCGGCACGTCGGCAACGGGACCAAACCGGACCGGGGACTCCACTGACGAGGCCGCGATCCAGCAGGAGAACCGGAAGGTCGATCAGAGGGTCAAGAGTATCTGCCGCGGTTGCTGATTGTTGCCAGCCAGGCTGAGGGCATGGGCAGACACCACATCGCGCAGATGTGAGCAGACGTGTCCGCGAGCTGTTCCAAATCAGGCTTTAAGCATCGGCCTGCAATGATGGCCTCATTGCAGGCTGTTTGTTTGGCCGGTTTGAATTTGGAGACAGATCGATGCGCAGGACATGGATGGGATTGCTGGCAGGTGGCGTGATGGCGCTGGGGATGGTCCCCGGCGTGGCATCGGCACATGGGCCGGGCGGTTTCCACGGCGGCGGATTCTACCACGGCGGATTTCACCGCGGGTTTGGTCCGGGCTTCGGCTTCGGTCTGGGGTTCGGCTATCCCTATTACTACGGCGGCGGATACCCTTACTACTACCCCTACACCTACGAGGACCTCGGCGGCTGCTATGTCGCCCGCAAGCGCGTGCGGACAGCGCACGGCTGGCGTACTCGCCCCATCGAAGTTTGCGAGTGAGCCCTCGCACGGTGAAACCGGCGCGGGAGTGATGAGTTAGCTGATCACTTCACGTTAACGACAACTCGTCACCATCATTGTCGCTGCGCTGGACGAGCGGCGACGGAGAGAGAGCTGGCGCAACGCTTGCATGGAAACAGGCATGATGAACTCACTTACATCCCCTGAACTCACGCTGGTTTTCATGGGCGTCGTCGTCAGCCTCGGCGCCGCGCTGGTCTGGATGGCCTGGGAGCTCGAGCGAGGCGCTCGGCAGCCGGCAAAGATCCGCCGCGGCGATCGCCGGCTGCGCTGAGCTGATCAGCTCGCGTGCAGGGCGCGGGTCCACGGGCGCTCGACTGGCCCGAGGACGACGGCCTTGGTGCGCTGCTTAGCCCAGCACGCCGTAGGTCTTGAACCACGCCTGCATCTGTGCCCAGCCATCTTCCGCTGCGTCCTTGCGATAGCTCGGGCGGTAGTCGGCGTGGAAGCCATGCGGCGCGCCGGGATAGATCTTGAACTCCGCGGTCTTCTTGTTCTCCGCGAGCGCGGCTTTCATCGCCTCGACGCTGGCGACCGTAATGCCGGTATCGGCTTCGCCATAGAGACCGAGAACAGGGGCCTTCATCTCGGGCGCGAGCTGCGTCGGGCTCTTCGGCCATGCCGGATTGGGCGGATCGATCAGCGGGCCGTAGAACGCGACGCCGGCCTTCAGCGCGGCGCTTTTCGCGGCATACTCCCACACGGTCCGGCCGCCGCGGCAGAAGCCGACGATACCCAGGCGTGAGGTGTCGCCGCCCTGCGATTTTGCCCAGGCGACGGTGGCGTCGAGATCGGACAACAGCTCGGCATCCGGCTTGGCATTCACGATCGGCAGCAGGTCCTTGATCTCGGTGATCTTGGTGAGGTCGGTGCCGGCGCGGAAGTAGTAGTCCGGGGCCACGGCGAACGCGCCGAGCTTGGCCAGACGCCGCGTGACGTCCTTGATGTACTGGTGCAGGCCGAAGATCTCCATCGCCACCAGCACGACCGGCGGGTTGCTGGCGCTCGCGGGGCGGGCGAAATAGGCGGGCATCTCGCCATCTCCCACCTTGATCCTGGCGTCTCCCGCGTTGAGGCCGTTGCTATCCGTCGTGATGGCCTCGGCTCGGACCGGGCCAGCAGCCAGCGTGTAGCCCGCCGTCACGGCCGCGGAGGCGGTCATGAAGCCGCGCCGGGAGAAGGGGGCGACCTTGGTCAGCCCGATGATATCGGAGGTCAGCGCGGGATCGACGGACATGAAGGCTCCTCTGCGGATTGCGGGGGGCATTGAGCCGGGAATGGCAGCCGAAAAGCAAGTCACCAGCTGGAGAGCCGTCCAGGAACTGCGAGGGTGCGCGGATGGCGCGCCGCGTTCAAGCATCCTGACAAAGAACAAGGCCGTCGGCGCAGTATGGCGCCAACGGCCTTGCCAGCCCCGGATATTGAAATTGGCCCTGCGCCATCCTGAAATTGGCTCGCCATCCGGTGACCACAGGATGGCCTGAATCCGTGTCTGGCTTTGTGAAGCACTTCACAAGACACCGGGAAAATTCGGCAGGATTTGTACTGTCAGCGCAACGCGCCGTCGCGATTCAGGATCGGCTGCGACGCCCTCGGTGTGCACTGCGGCTCGCGTGAGACCGTGCGCGAATGCTGCGGTTACGCGAAGCGGGAGCGGCCTGCTCCGAGCTCTGGGTGCTGGCGAAGGATTGGCGGAGGCCGTCGATGGACTCCTTCAGCGTCGAGACCTGGTCCGAGAGGCGCTTGGTGTCGGCCTGCTGGGCGGCGAGCAGGCGGCGCATGCTCTGCAACTGCTCCTGCATCAGCTGCAACTGATCGATCGATTCCTGCTGGGTGGCTTCGAGCCCCTTGGTCTTCTCGACCAGCTGCTCGGAGGCCTGCACCGTGCGGGCCTGCAGTTGCCGCGTGACCGCACCGCGGTCGACCTCGACCGGAGCGCCGCCATAGGCTCGCCAGAGAACGATGCCGCCGATACCGGCGATGATCACCGCGAGCGTTGCGGCGGCGAGGGCGATCGGTTGGCCCCGCGTTGGACCCGGCCGGGTCGTGTCAGCATAGCGACTGGTGTCGCGCGTCACAGGATTCATCACGAAACCACCCAATCGAAAAGACTTCGCAGTCCTCTCCGCAGAAAATGCGGGAGGCGGGGACATTCGAGAAATCAAACGCGGACCGTTCGGCGCAGGCGTGCGCTGAACGGACAAACCTCATCGTAAAGATTTGGTGAGCAAATCGGACAAAAGCGAGGCCCGCAACCCCGAAAGAGTGCGGCGCGGCCATGCCGCGGCAAGCTTCCGGCCGCCGATCGGCCGGGGCGACGCTCCGCAAAAGGGTCAACTGATCAGGAGCTTACTGGCCCGAATTGCAGTTCCGGCAGATCGTGAGCTTCTGCTTCAGACGGGCCTCGTCGGCGAGGTCGGCAGCCTGTTCCTCCTCCCAGCTCATGCGGCCGCGTGAGCCAGAGCTGGACTGCGCGGACATGACGTCGACCCGGGAATCGCCGCGGCGCCTGGCCGGCTTGCGGGCGGTTCCGATGTCCGGCTCCATCACCATGTCGGTGTCGGTCTCGGAGGCGACCCGGCCATCCCAGTCGGCCGCCTGCGGCTGCGGGCCAGCCGCGACCGGCGTCGCCGCCATGGCGGGCGTTGCAGCCGGCGTGTTGGCCGAGGCCATCGGCCCGGAGCAGCCGGTCCCGGACATGCAGCAGTTCGCCAGGGTCAGGGCCGCCGCCAGCACGGTCGCGCTTCGCAGGATCATCATCATGCCGACAACCTAAACCCGACCATCGAGGGAAAACAAGGTTGGCGGCCGACGCCGCGCCCCGACTGCGACATATCTGCCGAGCAAGGCCAAAAAAAGTTGCGGCTAGGCCTTGGGGGCCTAGCCGCGACCGAGGGCGTTGACAAATTTCAGTCGTCTGACCCTTTTCGCCTGCGCTGGTCGCAAGTTGCGTACCGATGCCGTGGTCGAGAATCGCACATCCATTAAGGTCGCAGCGGCTGCATTGCGCTCGCGGTTTTGGCCGCGCGCACCAGCTGAAGGAACTCGGCGCGATAGGCGTAAGGATCGTCTCCGCGTGCTGCCGAGGCGATACGCAGCACGTCGTCGTAGCCGAACTGTCCGGTGTGCTTTCCACCACGTAGAATCTCGCCGAACGCGGCCACGCCGGTCGCAAAGCGGGCATCGAGCGGCGCGTCCTCGAACCGAGCGCTTTCGGATCCGCGATCGACGGGTGTGCTGATCAGCGTGCTTCGATCGGATCGCGGCAGCTTGTAACGGATCTTGACGAAGGCATATTCGGTCGGCGACGGCGAGCCGCTCGCGGGGGCAGGCGCCCCGTATCTGAGATCGTCGACCGTCCGAGGCCCGCCGACGGGCACGATGTCGTAGAGCGCCGTCACGGTTTGCCCCGAGCCGACGTCGCCAGCGTCGACCTTGTCGTTTGTGAAATCGGCACGATTGAGAAGTCGAGTCTCGTAGCCGATGAGCCGATATTCGGCGACGGCTGCTGGATTGAACTCGACCTGAATCTTTACATCCTTGCCGATCGGAAACAGCGTCGAACTTGCCTCTTGGACCAGGACCTTGCGCGCCTCGTTGATCGTATCGATGTAGGCGGCGACGCCGTTTCCGTTCTGCGCGAGCGTCTGGGCCAGCGCGTCATTGTAATTGCCGGCACCAACGCCGAGCACGGACAGGAAAATGCCCTTTTCGCGCTGACGCTCGACGAAACCCTTCAATTCATCCTTGTTGGTGATCCCGACATTGAAATCGCCGTCGGTCGCGAGGATGACGCGGTTGACGCCGCTTGCGTCAAAGTTCTGCTCGGCGAGCGCATACGCCCGCCTGATGCCCTCGGCGCCCGCCGTGCTGCCGCCGGCCTCCAGCCGGTCGATCGTCGCCAGGATCTTCGCTTTCTCGGATACCGAAGTGGATTCAAGCGCCGTTCCGGCATTCCCTGCATAGGTGACGATCGCGATGCGGTCCTCCGGTTGCAACTGGGTCACGAGCATGGCGAGCGACTGCTTCACGAGCGGCAACCGGTTCGGCGGCTGCATCGAACCCGATGTATCGATCAGGAAAACCAGATTCGCGCGCGGCCGGTTTGTCTGTTGCAGCGCATAGCCCTTGATGCCAATGCGAACGAGCTTGCGGCCCTCCGCCCAAGGGTTCGGAAACACGGCCACATTGGCCCGGAACGGCTCGTCCGGCGATGCGGGCGCTTCATAGTCATAGGGAAAGTAATTGATCAGCTCCTCGGTCCGAACGGACGCGGCCGGCGGCAGGACATTGCGGTTGAGCTGTGCGCGGACGAATGCGTATGACGCCGTGTCGACGTCGATGGAGAATGTCGAGACCGGTGCATCGCGCGCGACCTTGAAGGCGTTTTCCGGCGCATTGGCAAACTGGTCGCGGCCGACAGGCTCGGACACGCCAGGAACGCGCTCGCGCTGTGTGTGGTCGCGCAGGCTTTCGGCCGGCGCCATCTGCTGGGCATAGGCTGGCGGCGAAACGCGGTTGAATCCGTCATCGATCATGTAGTCCGCACGGCTCCGAGCGGAATAAGGCGACGGTGTCCCCTGCAGGGGACCCTGCACCCGGCCCGTCGCGAAAGGCGCCTGCGGAACCAACAGGCGGGCGGCCTGATTTTCCACATGCGGCTTGGCGGGAGGCGGCGCCGCGGCTGCCGAAGGGGCAGCGGCTTCCAGATTGGGCTTTGCGGCCGGAGTGACGGTTTGGACTCGCGTTTGTGGCCGGTCCTGGTTTTCGCTTTCCTTCTTTGCTTGGACCGTCGGCTCAGCCTGAGCAACCTCGTTGCTCGCCACCTTCTGTTCGACGGGCGCAGCGAAGTGCGCCAACTGCGGTGACCGCGCCAGATGGAGATAGGCGCCCGATCCGGCAACAACACAGGCCAGGCTGGCAGCCAGGAGATATCGCGTTCGCTTCATGACAGGTCTCTCGCGTGACGGCCGCGGGGACGCGGCGGTTCGCTCGATGAGACGGATGTCGGTCGCGATTCCTTGGACGTTCCCCGCGCTTTTTCGATCGAAGCGCAGCAGCGCCTGTTGCACAGCCGCATCACGTGCGTCCGGCGCAGGCGGCGGGGGAGAGGGCAAACGATTCATGTCGTGATCAGAGCTCATCGCTGATGTCCTTCGCGAGACCTGCTCGTCGCCTCACCTCGTGCATGCGGCCGGAGATCGTCGACTCGGAGACACCGAGGGCCGTGGCCGCCTCCGCGTGCGTCATGCCTTCGCCGACCACGAGCACGACCGTCTCGCGTAGCAGCGGCGACAGCTGCGCCAGCTCGCTCGCGAGCCAGCTGCGACGGAAGAGATCCCTGCCATCGGGCAGCGCCGCCATTCTCGCAAGCACGGCGAGGTGGCCTTTCAGGCGCGCCAATGTCGAATGGCGCCGATGGTGGTCATGACAGGCGTTGCGCACGATTCCGATCAGCCAGGTCGTGAACCTGGCCTCGCCCCTGAAGGACGCGATCCGTTCCACCAGCGCGCAGCAGACGTCCTGGCAGATGTCCTGCGCGTCGGTCCGGGAGCCGGTCATGCGCCAGGCGACGCGGTGCATGAGGTCGTAATGACGCCGCAGCAAGGCTTCGAACGCGGCGCGGTTGCCCTGCGTGGCCAGACGGACGAGGTCGTCATCCGTGGCCTCGCCGCTCGACGGCTCAGTCGCCCCTGCTGTCGCACGCTGAATGACGCCCCCCATGTCGTTTCCTCAGGGCCGACAGGATCGAGCATGACAATTCGGACCGTCACCCGGCCCTTCGGCCCGTCCCGTCCAGGACCGCGCTCGCATGTGACCTATCCCTGCCATGGTCGTTCCACCCATACACCGGACACTGGGAAAGGGATTTTCCCGGCATTCACCCAGTGAGACGCATGGAACGGCGGACTCCTTGGGTCAGGTCAGGGAAAATTTTGGACCTCGCGACGCCAGAGCTCGAGGCCAGCATCGGGGCATCCAGGGCAGCCGATCGGTCCGCATGAATCCGGCTCCCGCGCCGACGCAATGGGGCGGCTTTCGAACGGGTGAAGAGAATCGGCCCCGCGGATTGTCGGGCCACCCGCCCAAAAAAGTTGCGGCCAGGCCTTGGGGGAGGCCTGGCCGCGCGCGAACCGGTCTGGGACGGGGAGGGGTGGGGATGTGACCGGGTCGCGTAACTCGAAACTGTTGTCCTCTTAGCGCTCCCTTGCGCTCGCGGTGGCCACCGCCGGGCGGGCATCGCCGAGCGAAACCCACACGTTGGGATCGCTCTGCGACTGCCGCTTGACGAAGCGGTAGCCGGTGTCGGTCCAGGCGACGACGTTCTCGTTCTGATTGTCGAGCACGTATTCGCCCTTGTCGGTCTTTACGGTGAGGACGGCATGTCCTTCACCCTTCTTGTCGCGCACCACCGTGATCAGCAGCGCCTCGCGGGGCCAGCCGGCATCGATCAGCAGCTTGCGCTTCAGCAGCACGTAATCTTCGCAGTCGCCGTAGCCGTCGGTCGGCAGCGACCATTTCTCGACCACGCCCCAATGGTCCATGTCGGTGATGGGCTTCACATTCTCATTGACCCAGCGATTGACCTTTAGCAGATCGCGCCAGGCGGTCTGGGACAGCACGATGTCGCGGGGCTGCGACGCGCCGCCGCGGCATTCCTCAGGGGTCTCGGTGCAGAACTCGATCCAGCCGATCGGGGCCCGCGTGGTGTCGCCAAGGCTCGCATAGAGCACGCGGTCATCACCGGCATGCGCCATCGTCCCCATCGCCATCAGGATGGCTGCGACCGCCAATCCCTTCGCCTGTCCCGTCCGCTTGACCATTTTGGCCCCCGTTTTCGTTGGGACCATGTGTCTCACAAAGATTTTTCGCTGCCGCTAAATCGCCACGATGGATTTGACGAAAACCCAATTCAAACAAGGCGCTAATTAGGATCTTTGTTGAATCGAATAAGCATAAAATTTGAATCGATCGCACTTAGTTCAAATGCATCGCATTAAGCCGCAAACCGCTGTGATTGCAGTCATGCCGACGCGTTTCAGGCTGCGTATTAACTGCGCCGGGCACAGCGTGCGGTCGCCGAACGGCACACGGCGCCCGCGGTGGCGGACGCCGTGTGCCCCGGAGAGTTGCGGGATTTGCAGGAGTTGCGGCTTTACCGCGCGGTAACGCTCTCTTCGAGCGTTTCGGCGAGCTGGGCGTGGATGAACTCGATGGCGAAGCCGCCTTCGAGATTTCGCACCACGCGCGCCTGCACGCGGCCGAGCATGACCTGCGATTTCATCGGCGGCTTGGTCTCCGCCGCGATGGCCGCGCCCGACAGCGACATGTCGATGATGCGGCAGGTCATCTTGGTGCCGTCCTCGAGGGTGAGCACCGCGATCGGGTTGCGCGGGATGATACGGTCGTGGCGGCGATCCTCGGGCAGGTTGAGGATGTCGCGGTTGGCGAGCCAGGTCAGCTGCGCGGCGAGCTTGTCGCGCTTGCGGGCGGTCGCGCCGATCGTCATCGCAAAGCCGTTGTCGATGATCCGGGTGATCTTGCCCTCGACGCGGCCGATATGGTCGAGATAGGCGATCACGCGGTCGCCGACATTGCCGATCCCCGGCGCGAGCAGCGCGAGGCCACCGGGCGACATGTTGATCACCTGGCAGGGAAACTCACGGCGGTCCGGCAGCATGTAGCGGCCGAGCAGATGGACCTTGACCCGCTGGAAGCGGCGGCGCTCCTCGGCGGCCGGAAGAGTCAGTTTTTTGTTCGGCAACGCCATGTTTCGCCACTTCAAAGCCGGCTCTTAGCAGCGCCGGACGGTCCAGCAACGAAACTAAATCCTACAGGGTTAATTCAGCGTTATCGCAGCACCGCAAGCGTTCATGTTGCGCACGTGTTGCGGGAAGGATCGGGCGACGTGCTATCAGCGCAGGCCCTCATACACCAACAGGCCGCGGGCGAGCGCGAGCTTGCGCAGGGCGCGCGGCACGATCGGCTCGACCGGGGGATGGATGTAGCGCCAGGAGACGACCTCGAGCGGGCCCAGCGCGCCCTTCGGGGTCTCGAACGGGGCGAGCAGGCCGGTCAGGCTGATCGGCTCGTGTGCGCGCGTGGCGAACGGCAGTAGCAGGAGCTCGAAATGGGCAATCGTGCGGTCCGGCGCGCCGGCCTTCACGCCGGCGATCGCCGGCAGCGTCTCCTCGCAGACCACGGTCGTGATCTCCTCGATCTCGCGGCGGCTTTCGGACGTGAAGTGCGACGGGAAACTCTTGTCCTTCACGTCACCGCCGAGCAGGGCGCACAGCCGCGTGCCGGCCATGCGGAACGGGAAGCCGCTCCCGGCGTCGCAGGACAGCACGAAGATGTCGCCGAGCAGCTCGCGCACGGCCTGTGGCTCGAAGTCGCTGCGCTCCGGCGCCTTGGCATAGCCGCGTCTGGCGTTCCAATAGGCGAAGAGCTCGCGATTGGACGGATGTTTCATCTGAAGACCCCTCGCGCACTGGATGTCGTCGGGACATCGCTGTCCCGCTTTCGTCCAGGCGCCTCCCTGGATTGTTGTCGCAGGAGGGGCGGTGCAGCGTCCATGCCGATGGTGCGATCGTGCCGGCTTTCCCCCGGCCTTCCGCGCGTTAAGGTTAAATTAACGATGAGCTTGGCAGCCGCGGCGTGATCGTTAAAAATTCGTTTCGTCAGACCGCGGCCGGGCGATGAAAGCTCCGCCGCGATCGGTCCAGGACACGAAGGCGGCGTCAAACAAGTCCGGTCGTCGCGACGGGGAGGGGTGGGGATATAACCCCGGGCTCCCCGGATGCCAACAAGGCCGGCGCTCTTGCGAGGGAGGGTTTTCTCAGGACCCTCCCTCTTTCTTTTCAAGTCCTTCCAGATCCGGCCCGCGCCGCAACGCGCCGCTGCGCCGCACATCAACTCTGCGCCGGTGCGCTTGCGTAACCGCACCAAAGCCGCCTATCTGACGGGTCTGTTCCTCTCGTCGAAGGCGTGCGTTCCGTTGGATTCTTCGTCAGATCTCACGCAAGGGCAGCCGCTGCAGCAGGCCCGCGAGCCGATCCTCAATCTGCCGGGGGCGCTTACCGCCTACATCCTGCTGATCGCGGTGATCCACCTGCGCGTGCTGCTGCCGGAGGACTGGGACGACTTGATCATCAACCTCTTCGCCTTCGTCCCAAAACGGTACGACCAGTCGCTGATGGACGGGCCGTTTCTGGGCGGCACGCCGGCCAAGGTCTGGACCTTCGTCAGCTACTCGCTGCTGCACGCCAATCTCGCCCATATCGGCTTCAACGTGCTGTGGCTGCTGCCGTTCGGCAGCGCGCTGGCGCGACGCTTCGGCGCGCTCAGGTTCTATCTGTTCATGGCGGTCACGGCGGCCGCCGGCGCGCTCGCCCATCTCCTCACCCACGAGCACGCGCTGGCGCCGATGATCGGCGCCTCGGCCTCGGTGTCCGGCACCATGGCGGCGGCGATGCGCTTCGCCTTCGTCCGCGGCAGCTTCCTGTCGTTCAGCCGTGGCGACGCTGTCGCGGCCGCGAAGGTGCCGGCCTTGTCGCTCTCGCGTGCGCTGCGCAATCCGCGCGTGCTGGGCTTCCTGGTGGTCTGGTTCGGTGTGAACATCGTGTTCGGGATCGGCGGCATCACGCCGGGCGCCGAGGGCGCCGACGTCGCCTGGCAGGCCCATATCGGCGGCTTCGTCGCCGGGCTGATCCTGTTTGCGCTGTTCGATCCCGTTCCGCATGTGCGTGACGATGCTGCACCTGCGTTGCCGTCCGACGCGGTCGACAGTTAGTTGCCGTTTTCCTGCGCTTGCGGGCGCGGCTGATTTCATCCATCATTTGCGTCCGCTGCAACCGGAGCACGATTCCGGAACAATGAGCAGTGCCGGTTTTTGCCGTGCAGATCCTGCGACGCAAAACGGCCTGCCAAGGGCACTGCAACCGGAACGCGATCGGTGCATTGCCAGACTGTTGATTGACTCTCGTGACTTAAGCGATCCGCTTGACGGACGACTGCAGGCATCAGCCGCAACGACGCCTCGCTCAAGAAGGCGCATCGGCCTCTCAAGGAGACGAGCAATGACAGTACGTGCGATCCTCGACACCAAGGGCCACAAGGTCGAGAGCGTCGAATCCCAGACCACACTCGCCGAAGCCGCCAAGCTGCTCGCCGACCGCAAGATCGGCGCGGTGCTGGTGATGTCGGGCACGCGGATGGAGGGCATCCTCTCCGAGCGCGACATCGTCCGTTCGCTCGGCGAGCGCGGCGCCGCGGCGCTCACCGAGCCGGTGGCGAACGTGATGACGCGCCGCGTCGTGAGCTGTCGGCCGCAGGACACGGTGGCCGAGATCATGGAGATGATGACGAACGGCAAGTTCCGTCATCTGCCGGTGATCGACGGCGGCCTCGTGGTCGGCCTGATCTCGATCGGCGACGTCGTGAAGTGGCGCGTCAACGAATACGAGACCGAGCAGGAAGCGCTGCGCACATACATCAAGACGGCGTAGCTCCGCCGCTGGCCGGCGAGCCCGCGCCCGCCGGCTGGCCGATCGCCTCCTGGATCGAATCCAGCGCGCGTTCGGCGGCCCTGGTGCCGAACGCGATGAGATCGGCTGCGCGATGAAAATCGAACCAGCCGATCTGGCCGACGCGCGGCGAGATCAGAAGGTCCGGCGGATCGCCGGCAAGGCGCGCACGGGTGATGCGGTCCTGCATGATGTTGAAGGCGTCGACCATGACCGAGGAGATCCCCGGCCGTCCGCCGCCGCCGAAGAACTGCCGCTTCACGGCCTTTTCCGGCGAGAACAGCTTGCCGAAGCGGCGCTTCGGCGGAGCGGTTTCCATCACCGTCTCCGGCACCTCGACGGGCTGGCCGTGCGAATAGATCGTGGTCGAATGCGTGAACACGTCGCTCGACAAATTGGCGGCGATGACGATCTCGGCGCCCAACGCGCGGGCCGCCGACACCGGCACCGGATTGACCATCGCGCCGTCGACCAGCCAGCGGTCGCCGATCAGCACCGGCGCGAAAATGCCGGGCAGGGCGTAGGAGGCGCGCATCGCGTCGACCAGGCTGCCATGGGTCAGCCAGATCTCGTGCCCGGTGCGGATCTCGGTCGCGACGGTGGCGACCTTCATCGGCAGGTCCTCGATTCCGATGCGGCCGAGCGAGGCTTCAAGCTGGGCGGCCAGCTTCTCGCCGCCGATCAGGCCGGAGCCGTTGAGGCGGATGTCGAGATAACCGAGAATGTTGCGCATCTGCAGGCTGCGCGCCCATTCCTCGAGCGTGTCGAGCTGGCCGGCCGCATAGGCGCCGCCGACGACTGCGCCTATCGAGGTTCCGACCACGACGTCGGGCACGATGCCATGCGCCATCAAAGTGCGGATCACGCCGATATGGGCGAAGCCCCGCGCGGCGCCGCCGCCCAGCGCCAGCCCGATCACCGGTTTGCGAATGGTGCCCAGCCCGATATCGGCGCTTTCGGTTCCGCTGTGACGGCGTCCCTTCAACATGTCCAGCACTGTCATCTCCACGCTCACGCCATCGTGCCGCGAGTCGGTCAACGGCTCGTGACACCGGTCTCGAATGTACCAGAGGCATTCTTTATGCCGGCTGACGTGAGCAGCGGATGCCGCCGAATTGAAGTTCCCGCCGCCGCGTCTGTCCCGCTTCCTGCGACCAAGCCGCGCGCCACTCCGGCGCGGCGCGGGAAGGGGCTCAGTAGAGGCTTGAATTCGCCGCGTTTTCGGTCAAAAGCAGGATGATGACGAGAGGTCGCGGATCCCCAGGTTTCCGGCGCAGCGGGCAGCTATGGCTTGCGCTCGCCTGGTCATGCGTGCTGGCCGGCCTCGTTGCATCTCCTGCCGCAGCGCAGTTGTTCAGCGACAGGCCGCCGCCGGTGCCGCCGGCATCGGTGCCGGACCCCGGCAACGCCGTCAGCCTGGCGCCGCCATCAGGGCCGGGCGCGGGTCCGGTTCTGCCGCCGGCGCCGCAGGTCGTGCCCGGGCCGCCGGTCGCTGCGATCCCGCCGGGCGCACCGGCCGCCATTCCCCCGGTGGCACCGCCGCCCGCGGCCCCGAACCAGGGCGTGCTGTCGCTCTCGGCGCGCTACGGCAAGGATCTGCCCAATATCAATGGCGGGCTGGTCTGGCGCGTCTTCGCCGACCGGCCCGACGAGACCGGCGCGTTCAAGATGCTGCGCGAGGATCGCGGCGCCACGCCGAACATCGTGCTGCCGCCGGGCAACTACGTGGTGCATGTTGCGCTCGGCCTGGTCAGCTCGGTCCGCTCGGTCAATCTGAAGGCGGAGACTGATCGCGAATCCTTCGTGCTGCCGGCCGGCGGCCTGCGCCTGGAGGGCAAGGTCGGCTCCAGCAAGATCCCGCAGAACCAGATCTCGTTTGCGATCTACAAGGGCAGCCAGTTCGACGGCCGCGAACGCGCGCCGCTGGTGCCGAACGTTGCGGCGGGCGACATGCTGATGCTGCCCGAGGGCACCTACTACATCGTCTCGAACTATGGCGACGCCAACTCGGTGGTGCGCTCGGACATCCGCGTCCAGGCCAGCAAGCTCACCGACGTCACCGTGACGCATCGCGCGGCCGTCATCACGCTCAAGCTCGTCAGCGACCGCGGCGGCGAGGCGCTCGCTAATACCGCCTGGTCGGTCATCAACCCCGGCGGCGACGTGATCAAGGAATCGATCGGCGCCTTCCCGAAGGTCGTTCTCTCCGAAGGCGACTACCGCGCCATCGCCAAGAACGAAGGCAAGGTGTTCGAGCGCTCCTTCACGGTCGTCAACGGCGTCGACGGCGAGGTCGAGGTGCTCGCGCGCTGAGGCGCCTCCGCGGTTGCCGTAGCCCGGATGAGCGCAGCGACATCCGGATTCTCACGCGCAGCCTCTGTGAACCCGGATGTCGCTGAGCTCATGGGGGCTCCAAGGCTTCGGTGAGTGGCAAGCTCTTTCCACACGTCATTGCGAGCGCAGCGAAGCAATCCAGAGTCCCGCCCGCCAACCTGGATTGCTTCGCTGCGCTCGCAATGACGGGGAGAGCGCGGGGGTGTTGCCCAACATGCGTTCAGTTCGGTGCGTTCGCACCTTCAAGAGGCCCTTGTCGAACAGAGCGACTCTTATGCCCATAGATGAGAGCCGTCATCCGGGAGAGCCGCATGCAATTGTCCGACATCATCCGCCGCGCCATCGAGATCGGGGAACGCAAAGGCTTTGTCACGTTCGACGAGCTGAATGAGATCTGTCCGGCGACTTGCGCCCCCGAGGACATCGAGCAAGTCATGGAGGCGCTCAGCGACGCCGGCATCCGCGTCGAGGAGGACTGACACGGAAGCGCCGGTCGCATCACCGCCTCCGGTCATCGCGCCCGACACCGCGTCCGAGATATCTACGCGAGCCCTGTCTCGACAGGTCTAGGCCGGGCGAGTTCCCGGTCGCCGTGACGGCGGCCCGGCCTTTCCGTCGGCATGTCCCCGACCATGCATGAGTCCAGTGCCCGCCAGCGTCAGCACCCGGCGGATGACGTCCTCCAGGTCGCCGTCGCGCACGATCTGGCGGTCGACGAGCAACAGTCCCAGGCCATGCACGAGCGCCCAGAGAAACAGTGCGGCGATCGGCAGCTCCGCAGCCGGCAGTCGGGATTCGAGGCTCGTCTTCATGATCTCGTAGCTGCGTGCCCGCAAGCCGCGGATTGCTGCGCTGTGCTGCGAGACTTCCGGAAAACCCTCGCCGAACATCAGCCGATAGAGCGCCGGATTGGCGCGCACGAACGCGACATAGGCTTCGCCATAGGTCAGCAGCGAGCCGCCGGAGTGCGGTGGCGCGGCGGCAAGAGCCGCGGCGAGTTCGGCGGCGCCTTGTTCGGCGAGGCCGAGCGCGATCGCGTCGCGGCTTGGAAAATGATGATAGGACGATGGAGCCGACACGCCGACCCTGCGCGAGATCTCACGCAGGCCGAGAAACGATGGCCCGCGCTCCTCCAGCACCTCGCGCGCCGCCGTCAGCAGGGCGTTGCGCAGATCGCCATGATGATACGTCTTGCGTGGCTTCTTCGCCGTCTTGGCCATGCGGTTGCTCTCAGATCCCTATCTTTACACTGTTAGAATTATGCGCTACCAGGTGATCGCCTGCAACGGCAGGCATCGCGCGGGGAGAGACGATCGTCATGCAGACGGGACAGCCCAGCCGGACCGCCTTCGGCGCGGCCATTCTCCGCGCGGTGCATCAGACCGCCGACGGCGCCAGCATCTTCGTCGATCCGCTCGCCCACGTGCTGCTCGGCGACGATGCCGATGCGCTCATCGCGGCCTCCGCGGCCGATCCGAGCAGACAGCAGTTGCGGCTGTTCCTGGCGGCGCGCAGCCGCTTCGCCGAGGATGCGCTGGCCGCGGCGGTGTCGCGGGGCGTACGCCAGGCCGTGATCATCGGCGCCGGTCTCGACACCCTCGCGCTTCGCAATCCGCACCAAGCGATCGGACTGCGTGTGTTCGAGGCCGATCATCCGGCCACGCAGGCCTGGAAACGGGAGCGCATCGTGGCTGCAGGCCGCGCCGTGCCGGACTTGCTCACCTTCGTGCCGGTCGATTTCGAACGGCAGCATCTCGGTGATGCCCTCGCTGCCGGCGGCTTCCGGTCCTCCGAGCCGGCCTTCTTTCACTGGCTCGGGGTCGTGCCCTATCTGCGACGCGAGGCGGTGCTCGCCGTGCTGTCATTCCTGGCGAGGCTCCCCGCGGCGGAGGTCGTGTTCGACTACACCGAACCACTCGCCAACTACGCGCCCGCGCGCCGCGTCAATGTCGCCGCGCTCGCCGCACGCACCGCCGCGATCGGCGAGCCCTGGCTGAGCTATTTCGACCCGTCGGATCTCGCCGCCGAGCTGCGCAAATGCGGCTTCGACGAACTGGTGGATGTCAGCCGCGACGACATTGTCGGACGCTATCTCGGTGTGCCCCAGGCCGAACGGGCGCGCGAGGCGGGAGCCCATGTGATGCAGGCGAGGCGGCTGACGTGAGACGGCGCGTCCATCTGATCGGCTGTCTCGGCAGTCTGGACCACGATTGGCATGTTGCCCTGCGTGCCGGGCTGGCGTCATCTCGCCGATGACCCGCCTTGCAGATAGCCGACGATCATGCGCGTCACCTCATTCACGAACTCGAGCGCGCGCGTGTCGAGAGGGTCGGGGTAGAGGATTGCGAGCTTGTGAGAGAGGTTGTCGATGGTCGAAACGCAGATAAGCGTTGCGGCGTCAATGTTCTCCACACTGATCTCGCTACGACGCTGATCGAGATACGACCTGACGAGCGCCACGATCTGGCGATCGATTTGCTCGATCTCGGCGAGTTGGCCCATGCGTGGGACCTCATCATTGAAGATACGGTGCAACTCGGCGTCGGCCTGATGAGCCGTCAGAATCGCGGTCATCATCGTGCGGACGCTGGCTGCAAGGCTGAGCTGAGCGGAATCTTCAATCTTGATACGAAGCAGCTCCAGCATGTCGCGATTGTGCCGGGCGACCAGCGCGCCGACCAACGCCTCCTTGTTGGGAAAGTACTGGTAGAGCGAACCGATGCTGACGCCGGCCGCCGCCGCGATCCGGTTCGTGGTCGCCCGCTCGTAACCCACCTGCTTGAGAACGCGGGCAGTGGCATCGAGCATGAAGTCCACCAACGCACGCGATCGGTCTTGAGAGGCAGATTTTCGCGGAAGCGACGCTCTGGCCATGAGCCCATCATCCTGGAGATGCCGGCATCATAGGCGGTTTTGCAATTCGAGCACAAGAAAATCGGTCAACCGGTCCTGGTTCGGCGCGATGCCGTTCTTCTGCAGCAGCAGACCGACATTGCCACGATGATAGCAGCCATGCGCCGCGACGTGGAGCAGCATCTGGCCCGGTGTCATGGTCATCGGCTCGCCGTTGGTAAAGCTGAACATAATGGGCTCGTCGCGGTCTTGCGGTGACAGATGGTCCGCAAAGGCGACATACCACTCGGCAGAACTCCGCGCCGTTCGTTCGAGTATCTCAAAGGATGGCAATTTGGCCGAGCGCGCCGCGCTGTAGCCATGCGTCCGCCGTTCGAGATGGTGGATGAAGATCTCGTCAACCGCCTGAACGTGATCGAGCAGTCGGAGGACAAGTCCCTGGTCGGGCTCAGCCATGCTCCGCAGGGTGTCGCTGAGCACGGCATAGAGATCCAGCGTCGCCCACCTCTTGTAGTGCATCAGCGTGCGATAAGGACAATCAGCCATCTGTACGTCTCCGCGATACGTGGATCTTACGAAAGTCGTTTCGTCGCGGTTATCCAGCGCGCTGTGGCGCGCGGCCACGATAGATCGATATCGAGCCGCTCGGAGTCGCGAACAGGTCGGTCTCTACGACCTCGGTGAAGCCTGCCTCGCGCATCAGCTGCGGGAGAAGGCCGTCGGCATTTGGCTGTGTATCCACGAACCCGTCGACACATTGCACGAGCTTGAACAAGCTGCGCATCAGCATGGTGCGTTGCAGGCCATAGTCGGCGATCAGCACAGTCCCGCCCGGAGCCAGCGCCCTGACCATGGCTGCGAGCCCGGCGCGCTTTTCCTGCATTGGTACCTGGTGAAAGACGAGACTGCTTGTGATCTTGGAAGCCTGGCCCTCGCCGATCACCGCGCACACATCGCGCAGAAACCCATGCTTCAGATCGGCCTGAACGCTGGCGCGCGCGAGCTTGGCGGCCGCGCGATCAAGAATGCGGGCATCGGGATCGATGCCGATGAGACGCGCTCCGGAGGCCTTAACGCCTAGCAGCATCAGCAGGGAGCCGGTGCCGCAGCCAGCATCCACGATCAGCTCGCTGTCCCGAGCATCGAGCCTGTCGATCAGCGCCGACCGCCACGCTGTCTCGCGGCTGACCCATCTGACGATCAGATCGTACGCGCCAAGCACGGGGAATGCAGGGGTGAAGGCCGAACCGGGCGCCGGTGAGCGTTCGAGTTCTGGAGTCGAAGGTGATGTTTTCATGCTCCTCAAAATGAGCGTCGCCGCCAACTCTGTCCACTCGCGTTGGATGGAGATAAAGGGAGGCGTCAGCGGCCGCATGTTGATCGGGGAGAATGACCGCGTGTCGCTCGTCAATCCGGACGGTGCTCGCATTTTTGATCGCGTGAGTTTCGGCGGATCTCGGCCGCAATCAGGTACACGCCGCATGCGGGCGAAGCTCCGACTGCCCGTCGGGTTACTTTGCCGCACTTATGAGTTCTTGCGCCGTCGGGCAAATCAGGCCGATCCTCTCGGACATCCCGTCCCGAGATGAGGGGCGTATCGCGGTCGTCACGACACGCGGGGCGGGGAGCGGTGGGCGTGGTGGATTGCAGCGCGGGGGTGCTCGCGCCGACGAACAATTCGCTGCGCACGGTCAAGTCGCGCGGTCCTGATATCCCGATGCTGATATCAACTCACGTTGAGGCCCCTGAGCTTCGCGTGGGGATGGTGGCCAGAAAGCCCGGCGCACCAGGGAGAACGCGAAGCAGCCGTTAGAGCCATCGCGCAGGGAGGGCCGGGTCTGTCCGGCTGAACCTGTGGTACCTGCCGCCTGCATCTTTTTTCCGCAGGCGGGCCACGGGCCTCAGTCGAGGTCCGGTCCTCCTTGCGCCCTCACGTCACGAGGGTCCCGATCGACGCATCACCCGGACGGACATTCGCCGCGGGAGCGCGGCGCCATGGACGCCTGCGGCTGCGTTGCGCAATGGATCGCAGCCGCGCCGATGTCATAGTTGCTAATGAGCGATAACCATGAGGTGACTTAAAACCGTCACATGCGCGCGCGGCGGGACGAAGCTTCCGCGCCTTTACAACTCATTAGAACACGGCGACGCATGGGTAATGGGAGACCGCCTGTAGGCGGAGTATGGACGACGTAGGACATGCAATGAGTGCCGCCAAGACGACGCTGGATAAGGTCAGCAGCGATCTGTTCGACGATATCCCGGTGCTCAGGCGAAAATGGCAGGCGGCGCTCAAGCCCGGCCAGTCCCTGCCGCGCTATGAGGACGTGATGCTCGGCAGCCTCGGGCGTCTCGCCGACCACATCGCGGTGATCAGCAACGAGCGGGATCACCTGGAGATTTCACGCAGTGGCCGCTACATCCAGGAATGGCTGCAGGACGAGCGCTGGGACATTCCGGTCGACGCCGTCTCGCCGGATTGCGCCACCGTGCTGGCGGAGGCGGCGCATTGCGCGCTCGCGGGCCGCCAGCCTTATCTGGCCCATGCGCATTGCGTGCGCGACGGCATGGTGAGGACCTACGATGTCCTGGCGCTGCCGACCAGTTCGCGCTGGGGCAGCACGCTGGTCGGCGCCTACGTCAATGAGCGCGCGACCCAATACAATCTGCTCGATGCGATCTTCTCGACCACCGACGACGGCGTCGTCTCGCTCGCGACCATCCGCGACAGCGCCGGCACGCCCTGCGATTTCCAGGTCGTGCATCATAACCGGGCCGCCGCCGATCTGCTCCGGCTGCCTTCGCCAGACCTGCAATGGCGGCGGCTGAAGCAGGGCGGGCACATGCTCTGCACGCCCGAGGTGATGGCGCGGCTGTTCAAGGTGGTGATCCAGGGCGAGCGCGATCAGTTCGAGCTCGATTGCGACGACCGCAGCCTGCGGCTCGGTGCGCATGCCTTCGGCGACATCGTCTCGCTGACCATCGCCGACGTCACGGCGCTGAAGCGGCGCGAGCACTCGTTCCGCCTGCTGTTCGACGCCAATCCGGTGCCAATGTGCATCCTCGATAAGGCGACCGCGCAATTCCTCAACGTCAACGATGCGCTGGTCCGGCATTACGGTTATGGCCGGGCCGACTTCCTGCGCATGAGCGTGTGGAATCTGTGGCCGCCAGGGGAATGGGAGATCCTCGACGACGCGCTGCTCGGGCTCGCCGACGGCAATCTGTTTCACCGTGACTGGCGGCATCGCAAGGCGGATGGCAGCGAGATCGAGGTGCTGACCTACGGACGCGAGATCACGTTCGACGGGCGTGACGGGGTGCTGGTCGCGATCGTCGACATCACCGAGCGGCGGCGTGCCGAGGCCCGCATCGCCTATATGGCGCATCATGATGGCCTGACCGGCCTGCCGAACCGCGAGTTCTTCCAGCAAAGGTTGACGCAGGCGCTCGACGGCGCCGTGTCCGGGGCCAACCGTATCGCGGTGATGTGCATCGATCTCGACCTGTTCAAGAACGTCAACGACTCCTTCGGCCATCCGATCGGCGACCGCCTGCTGCAGGCGGTGGCCGGCCGTCTGCGGCAGAACATGGATGGCGGCAGCCTCGCGGCGCGGCTCGGCGGCGACGAGTTCGCCGTGATTGTCTCGCAGACCGGAGCCGATGATGCCAGCGAGTGCGCGACGCGCCTGATCGCCGCGCTCAGCGCGCCCTACGACATAGACGGCAACGAACTGGTGATCGGCGCCTCGATCGGGATCGCGCTCTCGCCGTCCGACGGCACGAGCTGCGAAGAGCTGATGAAGAACGCCGACATGGCGCTGTATCGCTCGAAACAGGATGGCGGCCGCGTCCACCGTTTCTTCGAACGGGAGATGGACCTGCAGGCGCAGAAGCGCCGCGACATGGAGCAGGACCTCCGTCACGCCTTCGCGCAAGGCGAGTTCGAGCTGCA
This sequence comes from Bradyrhizobium sp. HKCCYLRH3099, assembly GCF_051167855.1. Classification (NCBI taxonomy): domain Bacteria; kingdom Pseudomonadati; phylum Pseudomonadota; class Alphaproteobacteria; order Hyphomicrobiales; family Nitrobacteraceae; genus Bradyrhizobium; species Bradyrhizobium sp. HKCCYLRH3099. The sequence continues at coordinate 510,952 of NZ_JBNPTW010000001.1, read as the reverse complement.
CTACCAGCCCTTGATGGACGTCGCGACCAACACGGTATCCGGCTTCGAATGCCTGCTGCGCTGGCGCCACCCCGACAAGGGCATGATTTCGCCCGCGGAGTTCGTGCCGGTCGCGGAGGACATCGGCCTGATCGTGCCGCTCGGCGAGTGGGTTTTGCGCGAGGCCTGTCACGAGGCCGCGAAATGGCCCGATGGCGTCGCAGTGGCGGTGAACCTGTCGCCCGTGCAGTTCCGCAGCCGTCATCTGGTGCAGGTCGTGGTACAGGCGCTGGCGCAATCGGGGCTGGCGCCCGAGCGGCTCGAGCTCGAGATCACCGAGTCGATCCTGCTCGCCGAGACCGAGGCAAACCTCGCGACGCTGCACCAGTTGCGCCAGCTCGGCATCCGCATCTCGATGGACGATTTCGGCACCGGTTATTCCAGCCTCAGCTATCTCCGCAGCTTCCCGTTCGACAAGATCAAGATCGACCGTTCTTTCGTGAAGGATCTCGGGCTGCGCTCCGACTGTCTCGCCATCGTCCGCGCCATCGCCGGGCTCGGCCGCAGCCTGAACATCACGACCACGGCCGAGGGTGTTGAGACCTCGGACCAGCTCAATTGGCTGCGCGCCGAGGGCTGCAACCAGGTCCAGGGCTTCCTGTTCAGTCCGGCCAAGCCCGCGTCGGAAATTGCGGCGCTCCTGGCGCAGTTCGGGGCAAGAGCATCGAAGGCGGCGTGATGGGACGAGGAGAGGGCAGGGAGTGCCGAGCTGCGAGTGGCGTCCTCAGCTCTCTCCAAACGTCATTCCGGGGCTCGCGCAGCGAGAGCCCGGAATCCATAACCCCGGGCGCCGGTTTGGCGGTGACGGGCGCCACAGCCAGCTCGCGCTTCATGAATGCTCGTGGCTATGGATTCCGGGCTCATCGCAGCGCGATGCCCCGGAATGACAAGTGGAGAGAGCATGGCATGCTCCTCGCTAGTCGCGGTTCTCCATTCGACCCGTCAGAACCGTGTCACGATGTCGGCCAGCGCGGGGCGCGGGCGGTCCTCGCTCGGCTTGGTCGGCTTGCCGATGTGGATCAGTCCGGCGAGCTTCTCCTCCGGCTTCAGGCCGAGCCCGTCCATCACGTCGCGGTCGAACATGAACCAGCCGGACAGCCAGCAGCCGCCATAGCCGAGCGCGGTCGCCGCGGTCAGGATGTTCATCGCGCTGGCGCCGGCGGACAGCTCTTGCTCATAGGCCGGCACCTTCGGATGCGGTTTGGTGAAGCTGACGAGACCGATCACCAGCGGCGCTTCCATGAAGCGGTTTGTCTCCACCTCGAGCTCGGCTGCGGTCGCCTGCGGGTGCTTCCTGGCGAACACCGACGCGATCACCTCGCCGGCGCGGCGGCGGCCGTCGCCTTCGAACACGATGAAGCGCCAGGGCGCGAGCTTGCCGTGATCCGGCACGCGGGCGCCGATCGTCAGGATGGTGTCGAGCTCCGCGGCAGAGGGGCCGGGGCCGCTCATCTCGCGCGGCTTCACGGAGCGGCGGGTCTTCAGGAGTTCAATCGCGTCGGGCACGTCGTTCGATCTCGTTCGTTGCACACGTGACAGATAGCACGCGGCCTGGCCCGCAACGAGGCCATGGCACGCCGTTTTGATCGCTTCTACCGTTGTCGGCGGGATCGCACGGCCCGCCTGACAATCCCTGCAACTCGGCCACGTAGCGCTGAGGGGCCTCGCGCAATGCGACCCGCGGACGATGGGGTGGCTGCGGCCTTCTGTCCGGATCGCGAACGTCGGCCCGAATTGTCGAACCTTGCGCGGGCCGGTAAAAACATAGTGCTGAGAGATCTGCCGGGGGGCCGCTTCAATTGCACGTTCTGACATGCCGAGCACCGAACTGATGCCGACAGCCGACGCCATCACGCGGCTGCGCGGGTTGCCCGGCTTCGCCGAAGCCATGCGGGCATCGACCGCCGCGGCCGTCCGCTTGTACCGGGGCGACCGGATCCTCAATGCGCTGCTGAGCGATCGGGCCCGGGCGCTTTTTCCACACGTCGCGCTGTACCTGCATTTCGCCGAGCACCGCGAGGGCGAGCTGGGCCTGACGGTCGGCGCCATGAAGGAGATGTGCCTGAGGCTTGGCCTGTGCAGCGGCGGCCGCTGCGAGGCGATGCTGGCGCTGATGCGCGCCACCGGTATGGTCGCCTCGGCGCCGCATCTCGACCGTCGGCGGCGGCCGCTGGTGCCGACGGACAAGCTGATCATGCTGCATCGTGAGCGCTGGGGCGCGCAGTTCGACGCGATGAGCGCGGTGCTGCCGGCCGCCGTGGCCTATCGCTCCGCGTTGAACGATCCGGCCTTCGTCAAGACCTTCGTGCTCGAACTCGGCGGCCGCTTCATCGCCGGGTTGCGGGTGCTCGACGGCGCCCCCGAGCTGGAGCCGTTCGCCGAACGCACCGCGGGCATGGTGATCCTGTTCAGCCTGGCGCAGAGCGCGGGCCCGAACGAGGCGTTTCCGCCGGCGAGTCCCGTGCCGCTCTCCATCAACGGCCTGGCGACCCGCTTCTCGGTGTCGCGCAAGCACGTGCTGACGCTGATCCGTGACGCCGAGGAGCGGGGCTTGCTCGCCCGCGGCGGTGCCGGCAACGACGCCATCACCATCCTGCCTCCAGGCCGCGAGGCGATCGAGCGGATGCTCGCGACGATGTTCCTCTACATGTCCGAATGCGCCGATGTGGCGCTGCAGGCGGCGGCCAGGGAAGGGCGTAGGGTTGGTGCGGTGGCCAGCCTTTCAGCATAGCCGCGTCGCCCGGATGAGCTCACGCCCGAGCCCGCCAGGGCTGAGGCGGGAGCGACATCCGGGCTCACGCATGCTCGTGGTGAACCCGCATGTCTCTACGCTCATGCGGGCTACGACGTCAGGCCGCCTCGCGCGCGCGGCGCCGCACATCCGGCGGCGTCGCCTCGTCGACGAGCGCGGCGATCGCCTCCGCGGTCGGCATCACCGTCTGGCCGTCGCGGCCGAGCCGACGGACGGAGACCGAATGCGTCTCGGCCTCCTTCTTGCCGACCACGAGCAGCGCCGGGATCTTCTGCAGCGAGTGCTCGCGGACCTTGTAGTTGATCTTCTCGTTGCGAAGATCGATCTCGGCCCGCAAGCCGGCCCGGCGCAGCGCCGCCAGCACCTGCTTGGCGTATTCGTCGCCTTCCGAGGTGATGGTGGTGACGACGACCTGGGTCGGCGCCAGCCACAGCGGGAAGCTGCCGGCATAGTGCTCGATGAGGATGCCGATATAGCGCTCCATCGAGCCGCAGATCGCGCGATGCACCATGACCGGCGCCTTCTTGGCGCCGTCGGCGTCGATGTAGAACGCGCCGAACCGCTCCGGCAGGTTGAAGTCGACCTGCGTGGTGCCGCACTGCCAGTCGCGGCCGATGGCGTCGCGCAGCACATATTCGAACTTCGGCCCGTAGAACGCGCCTTCGCCCGGATTGATCTCGGTGCGGATGTGGTTGTTCTGCGCCTTGATCTCGTTCAGCACGGTCGCCATCACGCGCTCGGCGTGATCCCACATCTCGTCGGTGCCGACGCGCTTCTCCGGCCGGGTCGAGAGCTTCACCGTCAGATCGCCTTCGAAGCCGAAGTCGGAGTAGGTCGACAGGATCAGATCGTTGATCTTGAGACACTCCTCGGCGAGCTGATCCTCGGTGCAGAACACATGCGCGTCGTCCTGCGTGAAGCCGCGCACCCGCATGAGGCCGTGCATGGCGCCGGAGGCCTCGTAGCGGTGCACGACGCCGAACTCGGCGAGACGCATCGGCAGGTCGCGGTAGCTCTTCAGGCCATGCTTGAAGATCTGCACGTGACCCGGGCAGTTCATCGGCTTCAGCGCGAACCAGCGCTTGTCCTCGGCCTCGTCGCCGGCGGACTGCGCCGCGAACATGTTCTCGCGGTACCAGTTCCAGTGGCCCGAGGTCTCCCACAGCGACTTGTCGAGGATCTGCGGCGCATTCACCTCGTCATAATCGCCGGCGAGACGCCTGCGCATATAGGCGATCAGCGCCTGGAAGATGCTCCAGCCCTTGGGGTGCCAGAACACGACGCCGGGGCCTTCCTCCTGGAAGTGGAACAAATCGAGCTCGCGGCCGAGCTTGCGGTGGTCGCGCTTCTCGGCCTCCTCTATCTGCTTGAGGTAGGCGTCGAGCTGCTCCTGCTTGGCGAAGGCGGTGCCGTAGATGCGGGTCAGCATCGGGTTGTTGGAATCGCCGCGCCAATAGGCGCCCGCCACCTTCATCAGCTTGAAGGCGTTTCCAATCTTGCCCGTCGAGGTCATGTGCGGGCCGCGGCACAGATCGAACCAGTCGCCCTGGTAGTAGATCTTGATCGGCTCGTTGCCGGGAATGGCGTCGACCAGCTCGACCTTGAACGCCTCGCCCTTGTCGCGGAACACCTGCTTGGTCTTCTCGCGGTCCCACACCTCCTTGGTGAAGGGTTTGTCGCGGCCGATGATCTCGCGCATCTTCTTCTCGATGGCGGCGAAGTCCTCGGGAGTGAACGGCTCGTTGCGGAAGAAGTCGTAATAGAAGCCGTTCTCGATCACGGGACCGATCGTGACCTGGGTGCCCGGCCACAGCGACTGCACGGCTTCGGCGAGCACGTGCGCGCAATCGTGCCGGATCAGCTCCAGCGCGCGCGGGTCGTCGCGGTCGACGAACTCGAGCTTGGCATCCTCTTCGATCGGATCGGTGAGGTCGACGACGTCGCCGTTCAGCGCCATCGCGACCGTGCGCTTGGCGAGCGAGGGCGAGATGCCCTTGGCGATGTCGAAGCCGGTGGTGCCCTTGGGATATTCGCGCTTGGCGCCGTCGGGGAAGCTGATGGTGATCTTCTCTACCGGGGCGGCGGGCTTCAGATTGCTGAGGCTGTACTGGAAGCCGGCCTTGGACTGGTCGGATTTCGAGTCGGGGGATTTCGAGTCAGGCATTGTCTCTCTCCTGTAGCTCACTCCTGCGAACGAGCGCAGGTAAGCGGGAGCCAGGGGTATAGCAGGGGAATCGGAGGCTGCAACCGGGGGAAAGGCGGGAAAACCGCTCGATCGCGGCCCGCTGTTGCGGTGCGGACATTGCCGGAGAGGGGCGGTATGATACAACTTAAGGTCTTCGGGGACGTGGGGATGCGTGGGTGATGATGGCTGCAGGGGAGGCACCTGTTCCTCTGTATCGGCGCGGCGGCATGCGAATGGTCGCCGTGGGCCTCGCCGTCGCGCTGTGGAGCGCTCCTGCGCTGGCAGCCGTTCCCGCCGCGACGCCGTCCGTGGACCGGGCGAAACTCTCGGTCCCGCAGAAGCCTGTGCCGCCGCAACCGCTGCCCCAGAGCTCCTCGCCGCAGAAGCCCGTCGCGCAGCCGAGGCCGGCTCCCGCGCAAAAGCCGGCGACATTGGCGAGGCCCGGGACGCCGATCATGCCTGCGGCGGGCGGCAAGCCGCCATCTCGCCGTGCGGCGTCGCCTCGGATCGGCGAAGGCGTGGCGCCGATTGCGTTCGCGCTCGTGAAGGGGCCGACCGACGCCTGCGGCCCCGGCTGCGACAGCTGGATCGCGGCCGAAGGCAAGATCGACAACGACGCCGCGGCGCGCTTTCGCAAGTTCATGAAGCAGATCGGCGACCGCAAGCTGCCGATCTACTTCAACTCGCCCGGCGGCAATCTTCAGCAGGCGCTGGCGCTCGGCAACATGCTGCGCGAGCGCAAGGCTGTGGTCCGGGTCGGGCGGACGACCGTGCGCGAGTGCGGTTTCGAGCCCCAGGAGGGCGACGTCTGCACCAGATTGAAGCTGTCCGGGCGCGAGCTGCATGGCGAGGTGTGGACGCGCGGGGCGATCTGCAACTCGGCCTGTCCCTATGTGATCCTCGCCGCGCCGACTCGCGAGATCGCCGCCGACGCCACGCTTGCTGTGCATTCGCCACGCGTGATCCTCAATTTCACCGGCGGCGTGCCGACCCGTGAGATGCGCGCACAGGCGATGCAGCAGGCGATGGCGCGCGCCGACAAGATGGTGCTCGACTACATCGTCAAGCTCGGTGCCGACCCGGGCCTGCTGACGGTGGCGCGCTCGGTCCCGTTCGAGAGCATGCGCATCCTGACCCGCGAGGAGATCGTACGCTTTGCGCTCGACCGGCGCCAGCGGGTGGAGAGCCCGTGGATGTTCGAGATGGCCAGCCGCGGCATCGCCTACAAGACCATTCTTGCCCGCAAGGACGGCGAAGGCCCGTTCCAGACCACGCGCATCCAGCTCGTCTGCTTCGATCAAGACCGCTTCGAGCTCGACGTCGAGCGCAGCGCGCCGGCTGGCTCGTCCGGGCTGCTCGCGCTGGCGAGCGGCGGCATTCGGCTCAATTTCCTGTCGCCGCCGCGGAGGTCTGGAGACCGTGAGACATGGGGCGTGTTCTTGAACGCAAGCCAGGTCAAGACGCTGGCGGCGATGCCTGCGGCCGAATTGAGCGATGCCGTGCTGAACGTCGCGCGCCCGAACCTCGCGACATTCGCTGTGAGCAGCGAGGGCCTGCCGAACGCCGTGAAGATGCTGACCGAGAGCTGTCCGCCCCCGAAGGTCGTCGCCCGTTCATCCGGCACGCCGGTCTCGCCGCAGGCCTCCGCGGCGCCATCGGCGCCGGCGCGCTGAACGGAGGAGGAGAGCAATGGACAAGAGAAACTCATGCAGCGCATGAGAGAATTTCATGCAGATGCATGAAATTCTCTGCTATTGAGACGCGATGACATCCGCCTTCGCGTCCCCGCGCTTCGCCCCGACCGCGCTCATGCTCGGCAATCTCGTCACCGGCTGCTCGGTGCTGGCGCCGGCGGGCATGATTCCCGAACTCGCCGCGGGTCTCGGCGTCGAGATTCCCACGGTCGGACTGCTGATCACCTTCGGCGCGGTCGTGCTCTGCATCTGCTCGCCGCTGACGGCGTGGCTGACCAGCCGCTTCGACCGCCGCAGCCTGCTGGCGGTCACGCTGCTGGTGCTGGCGCTCGGCAATCTCGCGTCGGCCTTCGCGCCCGACTATGCGACCCTGCTGGCGCTGCGCCTGGTGATGCTCGCCGTCGGCGCGCTCTACACGCCGCAGGCGGCGGGCACCGCAGCCCTGATCAGCTCCGTGGAAAAGCGCGGCAGCACCATCGCCTATGTCTTCCTCGGCTGGTCGCTGGCCGCGGCAGTGGGCCTGCCGCTGATCACCTTCATCGGCAGCCATTCCGGCTGGCGGACATCCTATCTCGCCGTCGGCGCCGTGGGAGCGCTGAGCTTCCTGCTGCTGACCTGGCGGCTCCCGTCGGGCCTGAAGGGAGCTCCGGTCGAGCTGAAGACATGGACGGAACTGGGTCGCAACCGGATGGTCGTGCTGCTGCTGCTGATCACCACCCTGCAGATGTCCGGGCAGTTCGTGATCTTCACCTTCATGGGGCCGCTGCTGAAGCGCCTGACAGGCGCCGACGCCAACCAGATCGGTCTTGTCTTCGCAGTCTACGGCGCCTGCGGGTTCCTCGGCGTCGTCGTCGCCACCCGAATCGTCGACGGCTGGGGTGCGTACCGGACCTCGCTGCTGTTCACCTGCCTGATGCTGGCCGGTGTGGTGGCCTGGACCATGTCGGCCGGCGTGTATCCCCTGATGGCGGTGGCCGTCGCCATCTGGGGCCTCGGCTTCGCCTCGACCAATTCGATGCAGCAGGTCCGCCTGGTCACGGCCGCGCCGCCGCTCGCCTCGGCCTCGGTGTCGCTCAACACCTCGGTCCTCTATATCGGTCAAGCCATCGGTTCCGCCGTCGGCGGCAGCCTGTTCGCGCGGGATCTGCTCGGCGTCACCGGCTACGTCGCGACGGCCTTCGTGGTGCTTGCCCTGCTGGTCATCCTGGCAACCCGCCCCCGCGAACGAATCGCAGTCCCCGCCTGAATAGCGCGTTCAAGCTTGGCAAAACCGGCCTGACCGGATTAAAGGCCGGTATTGTGGGGGGCTGCCGGACATGGATTCCGCCACAGCCGGCGAGTAGCATCGACGGCCCGTCCGCGCGTGCCCATGAGCAGATTGGGTCGGATGAAAGAGATATTGGCATGAAGAAAATGATGTTGAGCCTGGCCGCAGTGCTGCTTTGCACCTCTGCGCTGGCCCAGAGCAATCCGCCGATGGTCGGCGACCGCCCGCTGGTGCAGGTCAAGCCGAAGGGGACGAAGACGGCAGCGGCCGCGCCCGCCAAGCCGCAGTCCGCGGCCGCCAAGCTCCAGGCCTGCCTGGAGATCGACGACGGCACCAAGGAGCGGCTGGACTGCTACGATGCGGTCATTCCGCCGGCCGCCAAGCCGAAGGCGATGAAGGCGAAGGCTGTGGCCGACTGCAAGTTCACCAAGGAACAGGACGAGCGGCTGGCCTGCTTCAATGGCTTCGTCGAGAACATGCCGAAGCTGCCCAAGAGCTGACAGATGGCTGACTGCGAGCGGACGGCGTCAGCGGCTCGATGAGCCGGACACCCCGGCCGCAATCCGGATCGGCGGCTGCGCGGCCGCCATCTTGACCAGCACGTCCTTGATCGGATGGCGGGTCCAGGCCTGGGTCACGTAGTCCCGATGCGTGATGCCCTCATCGGTCTCGACGAACACGACGCTGCCCGGCCGCAGCGGCCGGTCCATGTCCTCCGACACCTCGATGCCGCGGTTGCGCAGCATCGTCATCAGCTCCTGATCATGCCGCGCGGTGTAGCGCGTGTAGGAGCTGATGAAGAAGCCCGAGCGGTTGCGCTCGATCCAGTTGGCGAACTTGTCGAGCTGGCCATAGACCGCATCGAGCAGCACGACGCCGCGCACGCGGTCGCTGATGCCGCCGACCTCAAGGCTCCAGGCGGTCGGCAGGAAGCCGCCGCTGTAGCCGACGATCACGATCGGCATGCCGGCGAACGTCTTGGCGGTGGCGGGATCGCCGGTCAGGCGAGCAAGGTTTAGCGCGGCCTCATCCATGAAGCGCTTGAACCCACCGGGCTGCCAGAACTTGCCGGCGCTCGAATCGGCCGCGTCCACCGCCATCTGCGGCGCGAGCAGCACCGCATTGACCCCCGACGCCGTGATCTGCTGCGGTACCAGCTGGCGGTCGCGCACGTCCCGCTCCAGCGTCGCGCCATTGCCGTGGAAGAACACCACGATCACGCCGGGCTTGCGCGCATCGAACTGCTCGGGAACGTGCACCAGCACGCGGCTGTCATTGTAGGTCTGGTCCTGCCAATAGACTCGGCCCGAGAAGCTGCGGTGGCCGCGGCGCTCGCCATTGCTGACGTTCAGGAACGGCGCGTCCGATGCCGGATTGTTGCCGAAATAGGGGAAGGCGGACGACTTCATGCTGACGAGCGTCGTCAGATTGTCCCGTGTCCGCTGCGCCGGGACCTGCGGCTCGAGCGACGCGACCTGATAGGGCGGCGGCTTGGGCGCGAAATCGTCCGGAGTGTGAAGCCGGAAGCTCTCTTGCGCCGAGGGAAAGCGCTCGCTGAACTCGGGCGCGGGAAAGCGTTCGTCGAAGGTCAGCCCATGAGCCGCGGAGGCATTGGCGGCCAGGGTTTCGGGCGCCGGTGCCTTGCCGCACTGCGCAAGGAGGACGCAGATCGCCATGGCGGCCGTGGTCCGCGCCAAGCCGAGCGCAGCCGCGGGCGCGCGTCGACCGCGCCAAACCGAGCGGCGCGTCGCTGGACGTCCTACGACTATCTGATCTCCCCTGATCATCCGTCCCCAAAAGACGAGCTGGAGCCGCAGCGCAGCCCTCCAACCATCGGATCTCGGTTCAACTTGCGCCACCCGCATTGAGGGCGCGTTAAGCATCGTGTCCGGTCGACTCCGGTCCAGCGGGACACACCATGCGATCGTGTCGCCAGTGTGGGACTCCTTGCGGCCCGAGGCAATCCCGCGGGCTCTCCCGAGCGGAATCGGTTTCAAAATACCGTTTCAGAAGGACATATTTAACGCGCGTTAACTATGTTTGAATGCTTCTGCGGGAACCTGGGCTGAGCAGAGGAGGGGGCGCCAAGCGTCCCTCGGCGTGATGGCTGCATCCGAGGCGGACGATCCCAGCCGGGCGGGCCGGTCAGGCGGCGCGGTGGCATCCGTGTCGCTGCCGGTCGCAACCGCGATCGTGATCGCCGACATGATCGGCGTCGGCGTGTTCACCAGCCTCGGTTTCCAGGTGAAGGACATCCCGTCCGGCTTCTCCATCCTGATGCTGTGGGCGGTCGGCGGCCTGGTCTCGGTTTGCGGGGCCCTTTCCTATGCCGAACTCGGCGCGATGTTTCCGCGCTCGAGCGGCGAATACAATTTTCTGACCCGGGCGTTCCATCCGGCGATCGGCTTCATGGCCGGCTGGGTTTCGGCAACCGTCGGCTTCGCGGCCCCGGTGGCGCTCGCGGCCATGGCGTTCGGCGAATATGGCCGCGCCGTTCTTCCCGATGCCCCGCCGATGCCGCTTGCGGCGGGCGCCGTCTGGCTGGTGACACTGGTGCAACTCGGCGGCATCCGGCAGTCGAGTCGCTTCCAGCTGTTGTCGACCGTGCTGAAGCTCGGACTGATCGTTGCCTTCCTGATCGCCGGCTACACCATCGCTGCTCCGCAGCCGGTACGGTTCATGCCCGCATCGGCCGATCTCGGCTACATGACAAGCGCGGCGTTCGCGACCGGCCTGGTGTTCGTCATGTATGCCTTCTCCGGCTGGAACGCGGCGACCTACATCATCGGCGAGCTGCGTGCGCCGGAGAAGACGCTGCCGCGCGCGCTGCTGTTGGGCACGGTGATGGTGCTGGTGCTCTACATCGCGCTCAATGCGGTGTTCCTGCGCGCTGCCCCGATGGACACGCTCGCGGGCCAGCTGCAGGTCGCAAGCATCGCGGGCGGTCACATCTTCGGCGAGACCGGCGGGCGGTTCGTGGCTGCGATGATCTGCATCGGGCTGGTGCCATCGATCGCGGCGATGATGTGGATCGGTCCGCGCGTGCTGATGACGATGGGCGAGGACATTCCGGCGCTCTCTGTGTTCGCGCGGCGGCTGCCGAATGGTGCGCCGGCCTATGCGGTGCTGTTCCAGCTCACCGTCGCCACCTTGATGCTGTTCACCGAGAGCTTCGAGGCCGTTCTGGACCTCGTGCAGTTCTCGCTCCTGTCGTGCTCGTTCCTGACCGTCCTCGGACTGTTCAAGCTGCGGATCGCGCAGCCGGACCTCGCGCGGCCCTACCGGGCCTGGGGCTATCCGGTCACGCCGTTGATCTTCCTCAGTGTGACGGCCTTCATGATGTACTACCTGATCACGACGCGGCCCCTGCAATCCGGGCTCGGCGCGGGCGCGATGGCGTCGGGATTGCTGATCTATTGGTTCGCTCACGCGCGGTCGCGCCGGATCGCCGCCACAGCCGTATCGGGTTCGGATTGACATGCTGCTGATCTCCAGAATCTGCTTCGCCCTCGCATGCCTGGTCCTTGCGACGAGCTCCGAGGCCTGGGCGCAGACCGTCACGCCGGACGATACGGCGCGCGTACTGGCCGGCTTGGCGCCGGCGCCGGCATCACCGCTTGCGCCTTTGGTGCAGGAGCCGGCGTGGCGACGTCATGCGGCGTTCTTCGACAACGCGTTCAACCAGCTCGAGCAGCGGCAATTGTCCAGGATCCGTGTCTGGGGAGATGCCAATCTGGCGGCGCCGCGGACGACGATGTTCTACTTCTTCTCGGGCCCCGACTTCCTGTACGCCGACGCCTTCTATCCGAAGGCGACGACCTATGTGCTGGCGGCGCTCGAGCCGACCGGCCCGATCCCTGATTTGACCAGACTGCCGCGCGGCGGCGTCGGCCCGGCGCTGTCGGATGTCGAGCGTTCGCTGCAGTCGATCCTCAGCTTCTCGTTCTTCATTACGAAGGACATGAAGTCGGATCTGCGCGAAGGCGAGTTCGAGGGAACCCTGCCGGTGCTGTACGTCTTCCTGGCGCGCACTGGCAAGACGATCCGGAGCGCCGGCCTGATCTGGCTCGACGAGAGCGGCGGTGTGCACGGGGCCAACGAGGCCCCGACGCGCAACGCCACCAAGGGAGCAAAGATCATTTTTGCCGGTACTGATGGCGTCGAGAAGACACTCTATTACTTCTCGACCGATCTTTCCGACTCCGGTGTCAGGGCGAGTGGCTTTCTGAAGTTCTGCGAGCCGCTCGCGCCCGGCAACAGCCTGTTGAAGAGCGCCTCCTATCTGCTGCATCAGGGCGGCTTCGGACAGGTGCGCAGCTGGCTGTTGAAGAACAGCGCGACCATCATCCAGGATGACTCGGGCATTCCGCTCGCGAGCTACGAAGCGAAGGCGTGGCGCTTCTTCCCGTTTGGGCGCTACCTTGGTCCGATCGACAAGTTTCCAGACATGTACCAGCGCAGCTATGCCAGATTGTTCGAGCGCGCGCAGCCGCTCGACTTCGGCATCGGCTATCGCTGGCGCACGCGCGAGTCCAATGTTCTTCTGTCCGTGAGATCGCCGTCAGCCGACGCAACCGTTTCAGCCGAGGCCAGTGCGCCCGCTGAGACGGACTATCAGCCTCCGCGCGTGAGGCGTACGCCGCGGCCGCCGGAGCCGGTCTATAACTATCCACCGCCGCCGCGTCGCGACGATTTCATCTTCTGGCCGCGGTGGTAGGGATCGAACCGTCGGCTCCTACCAATGCACGCTCTGGCTCGGCACGATGTAGGACGTCGTGGTCGGTGGCAGGGTTGTGCTGTCGGCAAGGTAGCGCCACGCACCGACGATGACGATCAGGAGCGCGATGATGCAGAGCAGGTCGATCTGCCGTACGTCGTGGCCGGGATGATCGGGGCCGATGGTCTTGCGTGATTGGCTCGTTCTCGGGCTGATTGTCCAGCGCATCGTTGTTTCCTCCCGAAGGAAGCGTCACATCAATGCAGGTCTTGGCGGCGAGGTTCCTTGTGAACGGCGCCGCTCATTGCATGAGACTAATCCTAATCAGAACCGGCGTCACGGCGATTTGCTGCAGATCAACGGATGCGGAGCCTGTTGCGCCGCACCCTAGGGCGCGCTGTTGACGCTCCGCCAGCGCGCGTAGCGCCAGGGCAGGTACCAGCGCGCCCGTGCCGGCGCGGCCCTGGGCACGTTGTCGATGCCGGATGTGCCCCAGGGCTGGCAGCGCAGCAGCCGCGCCAGCGTCATCCAGCCCCCGGCCCAAAGCCCAAATCGTTCGATGGCTTCGTCGGCGTAGACGGAGCAGGTCGGCAGATGCCGACAATTGTAGCCGACCAGCGGCGACAATGTGTGGCGATACAACCAGATCAGGGCGTGAGCGGCGCGCCGTGGCAGCCGCTGAATCTGCGACATCATCGGCATGGTGCGACAGGCGGGATCAGAACATGAGTGCTTCATGGGCGCAGTGCCGGACGGATGTGCGAGTTGTGAACGGTTTCGCGGCAAGGAACCCGGCTCGCGTTGCATGTGTGGTGACGTGATGCAACAATGACCGGATTTCAGCGGCGCCGCAGCACGCCGCAGCTGGACGGTAGGTGATTGCCCGGATACGTTTCCCGACAAGGATGTGACAGACTAATAACGGATTTGAGGCCAGCTTGTCAGGTCTTGCCGCGAGAAAACCGGGGAACTGCGTACCGAGCTTTACGAGGGGGACGGATTGCGCGTGAGATTGCTGCGGTCGCGTGAAATGCGCTGGATGCTTCTCGGTGTTGCAGCGCTTGGTATGGTGGTCGGAGGCGCGATCACCATCATGTCAAATACGGCGCGCGCCGGCGGCGCGCTCGAAGAGCGCAAGCTTCCCATGCGGTTCGGTTGGGTCGCCTGTGAGCCCAATTGCGGCTGGGTCAGCGCGGTCGGGATCGTGACCGCCGACACGCCGAAGGATTTCGAGGATTTCGCCAGGGATCGTGACCTCAACGGGGCCACGGTCGTGCTCGACTCCAGCGGCGGTTCCGTCAACGACGCCATCACGCTGGGCCGCCGGTTCCGTGGCCTGAAGATGCGCACGACAGTCGGGATGACGGTTCGCCCGAGCCGGGCCAGCGAGCGGCCGCGCGTTCTGCCGGAGGCCTATTGCGAGTCGATGTGCGTGTTCCTGCTGCTGGCGGGCACGACACGCTATGTTCCCGATACGGCGCATGTCCGCGTTCACCAGATCTGGATGGGCGATCGGGCTGACGACGCCAAGGCGGCGAGCTACACGGCGCAGGATCTGATGATCGTCGAGCGCGACATCGGCCGGCTCGCCAAATACACTTTCGACATGGGCGGAGCGGGGGACCTGCTGGCGCTGGCGCTGAATGTCCCGCCCTGGGAAGACCTACATGAGCTGTCGCGCGCCGAGCTGCGTCTGACCAACGTCATGACGACGGAGCTGGTGGCGGACGTGCTGCCATCGAGAGGCGCGGTGCCCGTCGCTCTCGCGCCGAAAGGGCAAGAGAAGGGCCAGGATCGCTTCACGGCGGCGTCCGCCGAGCAGGACAAGGTGCAACCGTCCCGATCGACCCGGACCGCGGAAGCGCTGCCGCCGAACACGGTCGCGGCCACGCCGCAGCAGTAGCTCAAGCTTCCGGCCCGTGCATGACACGGGCCGCTGGCGCGGTGACCGCAAAAGGGGCCGAAAACCGGGGGCAGACCCAAGGCCCTCGATCAGCCCTGATTGGATCAGCCCTTGGTTGAATTAGCCCTGAGCCGCGGCCGGTTGCTTCGGTGCCGGCGCAGCGGTGCCCCCGTCGGCAGCCTCAGCGCTCTTGGCGTTGGCCTCGATCTGGTTGATCGCATCGACCACGGCATCGAAGGTCAGCAGGGTCGATGCGTGGCGGGCCTTGTAATCCCGGACAGGCTCGAGCAGCGCGACATCGGCCCATTTTCCGTCCGGCGGCGCGCCGTTTTCCTTCAGCATCTTGCGGACGGTCTCGCGCAATGCGCGCAATTCGTCGGCGTTCGAGCCGACGACATGCCGGGCCATGATCGAGGACGAGGCTTGGCCGAGCGCACAGGCCTTCACGTCATGGGCGAAATCGGTCACCACGGGGCCGTCCATCTTCAGATCGACCTTCACAGTCGAGCCGCACAGCTTGGAATGGGCGGTGGCGGTGGCGTCCGGATGGTCCAGCCGTCCGAGCCGCGGAATGTTGCCGGCCAGCTCGATGATTCGCTTGTTGTAGATGTCGTTCAGCATGTGCGTGACGTCCCGGAATTACCGGCGGGTCGGCCTTGGCGGCCGGGTTTCATCGCCCTATATTGCGACTATATGGAAACGATTGGCAGGAATTCCAGCCACTTCCGCAGGCACCGGCGCCAAAAGCGCCAAACGTGCGGATCACACCTCTGCAGGTGACGCCGTCCAAGGTGACGCTCTGCCGGTGACACTCCGGTCGGTCCGCCGACCGGTCGAACGGAGACGAGATGGACACTTTGATCAAGACGCTGCGCGCGACCAAGCCCGACGCCAAGCCTTCCGATGCCAAGCCGTCCGATCCCAAACTGGCTGCTGAGCGCCCGGCAGGGCTCGATCCGGCCGAGTTTCTCGCCGCCGCCGTGGGGCCTGACCGTCCGCGGCCGTCGCGCGCCGAGGCCGAGGCGGCGGTCTATACGCTGCTGAATTACATCGGCGAGGACCCGACCCGCGAGGGGCTGATCGATACGCCGCGCCGCGTCGTCGAGGCCTATGACGAGCTGTTCCAGGGCTATCACCAGTGCCCGGCCGAGGTGCTCGACCGCACCTTCGGCGAGACCGCCGGCTATGACGACTTCGTGCTGATTCGCGACATCGAGTTCACGTCGCAATGCGAGCATCACATGATGCCCTTCTATGGCCGCGCGCATATCGCCTATACGCCGGTCGAGCGGGTCGTCGGCCTGTCCAAGCTCGCGCGCCTGACCGACATCTTCGCCCGCCGGCTGCAGACCCAGGAGCATCTCACCGCCCAGATCGCGGCGGCGATCGACGAGGTGCTGAAGCCGCGCGGCGTCGCCGTGATGATCGAGGCGGAGCATACCTGCATGTCGGTGCGCGGCGTCGCCAAGCACGGCGCGGTCACCTTCACCAGCCGCTTCACCGGCATGTTCCGCGACAATCCGACGGAGCAGTCGCGCTTCCTCTCCATGGTGCGCTCGCCGCAACGGTGAGCCCCGCCCGGATATCGAGCAGAGAGAGTCGTGTCTTCATCATCAGTTGAACGCGAGGAGGGCTCCGCCTTCCTGCCCAAATTTGACGCGGCCGGCCTGGTCACCTGCGTGACCACCGATGCCGCAAGCGGCGACGTTCTCATGGTCGCCCACATGAATGAAGAGGCGTTGCGCAAGACCGTTGCGACCGGCGAGGCCTGGTACTTCAGCCGCTCGCGCAACGCGCTGTGGCGCAAGGGCGAGAGTTCGGGGCAGACCCAGCGCGTCGTCGAGATGCGCACCGATTGCGACCAGGACGCGGTGTGGCTGCGGGTCGAGCAGCGAGGGGCCGCCTGCCATACCGGCCGGCATTCCTGCTTCTACCGCAAGGTCGAGCGCTCCGATGATCAAGGCGGCGCCAAGCTCGTCTTCGTGGATGCCGACCGGCTGTTCGATCCCGCCACGGTCTATCGCAAGTAGGTCAGAGACCTGCATCCCTGACATCCGCTGTCGTTCAATGGCCGTGTTGGCGGCGCGGAGTTAACGCGCCGTTAACCATACAGGTCGCATTTTGCCCGGCGTTTCCGGCGCGTTCGTTTGCCAGCGATTCTGCAAAAGGGCGGGTCATCATGTCGGTCGACGCATCCAATTCCTCGTCCCCAGGGCTGCTCGACGGCGTCCGGGCCAAGGTCGCCGGCGCGATCAAGCAGGCGGCCGACACGGTCGGCGCGAGCTTCGAATATCTGCTGTCGACCGCCAAGATGGAGTCGGACTTCAATCCGACGGCCGGCGCGTCGACGTCGTCGGCGCGCGGACTTTATCAATTCATCGACCAGACCTGGCTCGGCACGGTGAAGGAGGCCGGCCCCGATCTCGGCTACGGCCAGTATGCCGACGCGATCAGCCGCAACTCGTCCGGCGAATATACCGTCAGCGATCCCGGCATGCGGCAGGCGATCATGAAGCTGCGTGACGATCCGCAGGCGTCCTCGGCGATGGCCGCCGCGCTGACGCAGTCGAACAGTTTTCAGCTCACCGCCAAGCTCGGCCGGCGGCCGAGCGATGCCGAGCTCTATATGGCCCACTTCATGGGTGTCGGCGGCGCGGCCAAGCTGATCTCAGCCGCCCAGGACACGCCGAACGCCTCGGCCGCTCAGATCTTTCCAAATGCCGCGGCGGCCAACCGGTCGATCTTCTACGACCGCGACGGCCAGGCCCGCAGCGTCTCCCAGGTCTATTCGGTGCTGAACACCCGCTATGCCGGGGCCGCCAACTCTTCCACAACCCGAGGCGCGCTTGCGCTCTATGGCGGGGCGTCCTCGCCGGCCAACGTTGCCGGCGGCGGCGCGCTGCCGACCACCGACACGGCGACGTTCCTGTCGATGTTCCCCGATGCCCGCGGCTCCGCGCAAACCGCATCGGCGAGCGTCGCAGCCGTAAGCCGGCCGTCCGATCCGATGTTCCGCTCGCTGTTCCAGGTCGACGGCGGGGCCGCTCCGGCGGTGTCTCCTGACGTCCGCCACCTGTGGGGACGCGCCGCCGTCGCCAGCGCGACCTCGGCCGAGAGCAGCGGCAGCAACGGCAATAACAGTAGCGGTCAGCGCCGGCTCGACCTGTTCAGCGATCCCAACGGGACGTTCTCAGGCTGACGTTTTGCTCGCGCGGCGGGCTTCGGCCCGCTTGGCGCGTATCCTTTGCAAAGAAAAATCTTGCACACCTGGAGATCAGGAGGCGATGCGCCTGCCTGCGCGCGTCGCATCTTCTCAGTTAAACTACGGCAAAAACCCGCGATTTTAGGTGCTGGAGTAGTGTTTTTCCCGGGCGTCTTAACAAAACATCAATAAAACCAGCCACTTATGGTGAACGCTTTGTTAAGCGTCGTGGTTTATTTTCGGTGCTGTTGAGGCCCTCGTGGCCTTGTTTGCAAGTTGCGTAAGCCGGAAAGACCATGATCGTTCGGCAGTTTCTCAGTTGGGTCAGAACCGCGCCCGCCGGTGAGCGGGCAGAGGCCACCAGGGCTCTCGCGCGGGCGTGGTTGTTGTCGGATCTCTCGGATGAGGATCGCGGCGCCGCCGAAGGTGCGCTGCTCATGCTCCTCGATGATCCCTCGCCGCTGGTGCGGCAGGCCATGGCGGAGGTGTTCGCCCGCACGGACGAGGCGCCGGCCGCCATCGTCCAGGCGCTGGCCACCGACCAGCCCTCGGTCGCCGCCATCATCCTCGAACATTCGCCGCTGCTGATCGATGCCGACCTCGTCGACATCGTCGCGACCGGTAATTGCGAGACGCAATGCGCCATCGCCCGGCGCATCGGCCTGCCTGCGCCGGTCTGTGCGGCGATTGCCGAGGTCGGCAGCGCGGCGGCGGCACTCGAATTGATCGAGAACGCCTATGCCGAGCTCCCGCCATTTTCATGGGACCGCATCGTCGAGCGTCACGGCCATCTGGCCGCGATCCGCGAGGCCATGCTCGTGCTCGACGATCTGCCGGCGGCGACGCGCGCCGCGCTGGTCGACAAGCTCTCCGAAACACTCGCCCAGTTCGTCGTCGCCAGGAATTGGCTCAGCGCGGAGCGGGCAGGGCGCATCACCAGCGAGGCGCGTGACCGCTCGACCATCACCATCGCGTCGCGCTCGCGCGGCGAGGAGCTGCGCGGTCTGGTGCAGCACCTGCGTGTCACCTCGCAGCTGACGGCCGGCCTGATCTTGCGCGCGCTGCTCTCGGGCAATGTCGAGTTGTTCGAAACCGCACTGTCGGAGCTGTCCGATATGCCGCGGGCGCGGGTTGCGGCCCTTCTCAACGACCGCGGCCGCGCCAGCCTGCAAGGTTTGCTGCGCAAGGCGGGCATTCCGGACACGACCTTCGATGCGTTCCGCATCGCGCTCGAGGTCTGCCGCGAGAACGGCTTCGCCGACACGCTCAGCGGGGCGGCGATTCTCCGCCGCAAGATGGTGGAGCGCGTGCTCACCCATTGCGCCACCGACCGCGATGCCGCCGAGCCGCTGCTGATCCTGCTGCGCCGCTTCGCCACCGAATCTGCGCGCGACGAAGCCCGCGAGTTTTGCGATGAGGTGATGGCCGAGGATTTCGTCGCCGGGCTGGAGTTCGGACTGATGGCGGCGTAGTCCGCGCTTCCTCCAGCCGTCATTCCGGGGCGCGCGCAGCGCGAGCCCGGAATCCATAATCCCGAGTCGGGATGTGGCGAAGACAAGCGCCACAGCCATCGCGCCTCACATAGCGGCCTGTGGCTATGGATTCCGGGCTCGCGCTACGCGCGCCCCGGAATGACGAGGAGAGAGGGTTGCCCGAAGTCTTGCGTCGAATCCCGCAGGAAAGCGGTGCGCGGCGGCTCAGCGTCGCCTGTCCGATTAGGGCTGATCGCTCGGCACCAGGCTCGGCGCCAGGATCGCTTCGAGATGTTCGGGGCGATTGCGGTTGACCTGGATCAGATAGTCGTCGGCGACACGGCGCAGGCGGCGGCTTAGTTCGGCGGCCACCGTCGGGCTGTGATATTTGGTGTGATCGTGCACGATCGCCTGGATGGCGTTGACGTGATGCTCGAACAGCTCGGTCGGAACCTTCTCCAGATCCGGCGCATGCTCGATGATCCGGCACAGGCTGTCGGCCACTTCGGCCGCGGCGGGGTAGCCGAAGGTCGCGGCGTCGCCCTTGATGTCGTGGGCGGCGCGAAACATTTCCTCGCAGGCGTCGTCGTCGAAATGGGTCTTGAGCATCGCGGCGTAGCCCTTCGACAGGCGCTCCGCTTCGGTATCCATCCAGGATTTGAACTCGCCGGACAGTCCGGCCAGCGCGGCCTCGGCGCGCGCGATCGGATCGTCGAGATCCTTCTCGTCGGCCCGGCGCAGCACCTTCTTCAGCGGATTGGGCTGGGTGATGACGTGATGCGAGGCGTAGCTCTTGACCTGGATCGCCGGGGCCTTGTCCTTCGCCATCTCGATATCCTCAGGTGCTGCCGATCAACGCGAGCTGTTGATGTGAAGACTAGCCGAGCAACCGCATGTGCGATGCAGCGATTCCCGGACGGCGTTAACAGGGGCTCACTGCCGAGCCCCTAAACTGCGGAGCGCGCTTTATCCAGAAGTGACGGCTGCTGGAAGATCTCGGCCTCGCCGCCGACGCGGCGCTCCGGGCCGATGTAGGCGGTATTGGTGTTGCGGCGCCGGTCCGGGCCGAAATAGGTCTTGGTCTTGATGAAGGGCCGGGGATTGGCGACCACGTTGAGAATGCGCTGATACAGGCCCTTGGCCGAGATCGGCTTGGCGAGAAACTCGGTCACGCCGGCGTCGCGCGCCACGGTGACGCGACGCTTCTCGGAGTGGCCGGTCAGCATGATGATCGGCGCGTAGGGATTGCCCTTGGCCTCCGGCTGCCGGATCATCTGCGCGAGCTCGAGCCCGTCGAAGATCGGCATCGCCCAGTCGGTGATGACGATGTCGGGCGAGAAATGGGTGTACATTTCCAGCGCGGTCGCGCCGTCCTCGGCCTCGTTGACCTCGCGCGCGCCGAACGAATGCAGCAGCGTGCGCAGGATGCGGCGCATGTGCGGATTGTCGTCACAGACGAGAAAGCGAAGCTTGTTGAAGTCGATGCGGTACATCTGGCCGGCCTGAGGGCATCACCAATGAAGGTGGTCAACGCGCATTAACCATACGGAGCGCCGGGTTAACAAAGCGTTGCGGGCGGGCGTGTTTCGAGCAGAGGTGCCGCTGTCTCCGCACGTCATTCCGGGGCGCGCCGCGCAGCGGTGCGAGCCCGGAATCCATAACCCCGAGCGCAAGTGTGGCGAAGACGAGAGCGACCACTTTCTCGCGCCTCACACCATCCTGTGGCTATGGATTCCGGGCTCGCTCGCCGCCTTCGGCGGCGCGCGCCCCGGAATGACGAGGCAGGCGTTCTAATACCCGAACTGCTCGCTCAGGATCCGCTCTTCGAGGCTATGTCCCGCGTCGAACAGCATGCGCATCGAGATCGTCTTGTCCGACAGCACCTCGACGCGCTGGACGTTGCGGACCTCGTCGTGGTCGGCCACCGCGGCCACCGGGCGCTTGTCGCCTTCGAGCACCTCGATGATGACATAGGCGGTGTTCGGGAGGAGGGCGCCGCGCCAGCGCCGCGGCCGGAAGGCGCTGATCGGCGTCAGCGCCAGCAGCGCGGCGTTGATCGGCAGGATCGGGCCCTGCACCGAGAGATTATAGGCGGTGGAGCCTGCGGGCGTCGCCACCAGCACGCCGTCGGCGATCAGCTCCGGCATGCGCTCGCGCTCGTCGATCAGGATGCGCAGCCGCGCCGTCTGTGCGGTCTGGCGGAACAGATAGACCTCGTTGATCGCGTGGTGAATGTGAACGGTACCTTGTACATCGGTCGCCCGCATCAGCAGCGGGTGGATCACCGATTCCTGCGCAGCCGCGAGCCGTCCGTGCAGGTCGATGGTCGAGAACTCGTTCATCAGGAAGCCGACGGTGCCGCGATGCATGCCGTAGATCGGCTTGCCCGAGCGCATGTGGTCGTGCAGCGTCTGCAGCATCAACCCGTCGCCGCCGAGCGCGACCACGACGTCGGCCAGATCGGGATCCGAATTTCCATACAGCGAGGAAAGCTGCGTCAGCGCGGCCTGGGCCTCGGGACTTGGACTCGCGACGAAGGCGATCCGCTCATATCGCTTGGGCGTGGTCATGCGTCGCAAGGCTCGCTGGTCGTTGGCCGGTTGAAGGCGCCGTGTCGTCTACCCGACCTTGGCCGTGCTTGTCCATCGCGGCCGGTATTGCGGGGCAATGCGGCCGCGATGCGGGCTGATCTCGCCCGGAACTGGGCGCTCACCGCGGCAGCCTTGCGGGCTGTGACACCGTCATCCCGGCGTCATTTTTCCTGGAGCGTGCGCACGGGGTCCCAAGCCGCCGGGGTGCCCTCGCGCGCCGCGCTCACGCGTTCGGCGAACAGCGCGCTCGGCGCATCCACCGCCGCGGCGGATGCGAAGCATTCGGCCGCCTGCGACAGCTCGCCCGCGCGCCAGTGCGCGACACCGGCCGCATAGCCGTCGAGCACGGCGCGATCGTCCGGCGTCAGCTCGGCGGCGCGGCCATGGAGCTCGTAGATGGTCAGCGACTGCTCGCGGCCCTTGACGCGGATGGTGTCGAGCTCGCGCCAGGCGAACTCGGAGCCGGCGAGCGCGACGGTGCTCTCCGAGGCGATGATCGTGGTGCCGTAGAACTTGTTGGCGCCTTCGAGCCGCGACGCCACGTTCACGGCGTCGCTCATCACGGAATAGTTGAAGCGGCGCTGCGAGCCGAAATTGCCGACCAGCGCGGCGCCGCTGTTGATCCCGATGCGCTGCGCCACCTTGATGCCCTGGAAGGCGGTGGACGAGCTGTTCAGCTCCGCGAGCCTCGCCTTGCAGTCGAGGGCCGCGCGCGCGGCGCTGCGGGCATGGTCGGGATCGTCGAGCGGCGCGCCGAACACTGCGACGACGGAGTCGCCGATATATTTGTCGACATAGCCGTCATGGGCCTCGATCACGTCCGTGATCGCCGAGAGATACTCATTGGTCAGCGCCATCAGTTGCTCCGGCGACATCTGCTCGGCGATGCGCGAGAAGCCTGCGATATCGGAGAAGAACACCGTGACCTCGCGGGTCTCGCCGCCGAGCTGTGGCAGACGCCGCGAGGCGAGCATGCGATCGATCTCGCGCGGTGCGAGGTAGTAGGCGAAGCTCTTCTGCAGCAGGCGCCGGTCCTTGTCGGTGACCATGAAGCGATAGCCAGTGGTCGCCGCCAGCGCGAGCACGCCGGCGGCGAGCGGCTCTGCGAGAGGCAAGGCATAGGCATGGTTGAAGAGAGCCGTGGCGAGCGCCGTGTAGAGAACGGCCAGCACCGCCAGCAGCGCCGCGGCCGTGGCCGGTCTCAGCAGCCGCGCGAATGCCGCGGCGAGCAGGGCCATGGCGGCGGCGATCGTGAAGATCGCTGGTCCGCTCATTTCGATCGCGGCGTCCTGCCGGACGAGGTTGTTGACCGCCGTCGCATGAATATAGACGCCGGCGATCGTGCTGCGGGCAAATGTCTCGGCCACCCGGCGCTCGCCGAGCACGCAGCGCGGCCGCCGCGCGCCCTCGGCACGGGTGGCGAAGCGTTTCGAGGTCACCCGCCGGTCCTCGATGCCGACCGTACCGATCAGGACGACCTTGCCGGCGAACTCGCGGCGGAAGTAGTCCTTGTCGCCCTTGAGCGCGCAGGCGCGCAGGTCGGCAAAGGAGTAGGTCGGGATGTCCTGCGCGCCGCCGGCGAAGTTCAAGGTCATCGTCCCCGGCACGCTGCCGGGTACGCGATAGTCGCCCAGCATCACCGCGTCCGGCGCAATCACCGGCGGCGTGCCGCGGGCGCGGGCCGCCAGTTCGAGCGCCATGCTGGGCACGGCCTTGCCCTCCGCCGACAGCGTCAGCGGATGGCGGCGGACGACATCGTCGCTGTCGGTATAGGTGTTGAGCGGCCGCAGGTTCTGCTGCTGGCGCACCGCGATGCGCTGGCCGGGGGCGGGCAGGATCGGCGGCTCGCCGAAGATCTCCCCCAGCACCATCTTGCCGCCCACGGCCGCCGCGGCGAGCGCGCGCAGGAAATCACGGTCGAAGCCGCGGGTCTTCTCGCCGAGCGTGGAGTCGCCGAGGGGAATCTCGGACTGCTCGATCGAGGTCTGGAACACCATGTCGAGGCCGACCACCTTGGCGCCGCCATCGAGCACGGTCGACAGCACCCGGCCGATCTCGCCGGTCCAGGTGAGCAGCGGCGCTCCCTTGAACGGCGGCGCCTGATAGCTCTCCTCGTCGATGGCGATGACGACGGCCGGACTGGTCGCAGCGTCGTGGCGATTGCCGAAGGCTTCGAAGCGCAGCCAGGTCAATGCGTCGAGCGAGAGGCCGCGGAAGCGCTCGAACGCCGGCGATGCGAACACGCCGGCACACGCCAGCGCGATGGCGATCACGGCAAGCGCGTCACGCGTCCGGCGTCCGATCGCCACCGCCAGCCGCTTTCAATCTCAGTTGAGTCGGATCAGTCGCCCGACCACGGGCCCTGGACCCGCCTTGGCCTGCGCATCGATCTTGAAGACAATTCGCGCAGGGCCGAACATCGCGACATAGGTGCCGCCCGGCGTCAGCGGATGGCTGGTGCCGGCGAAATCGTAGAACCGTCCCTTGTACTGCCGGCCGGACAGCTCGACCTCCTGGCGCTCGCCGGGCTGGTCGATCCGTTCGACGATCAGGGTGCCGCGCCCCTTGGCTTCGAAGATCGGCGAGGCGCCGTAGATGATGGCCTGTGCCACCGGCGCGCTGTCCGGTCCGACGCTGCGCACGATGGTTGCCGCCACCTCGCTGGTTTCGCGGGAGGTCGCCTGGGCGTGGCTGGCATCGCAATTGACGATGTCGCTCTTGAGCGCCGCGCCGTCGACCTTGCTCTCGCCGGGACCGACGGTGACGCTGCCGGCGCCGCTGACGGTCTCGCGGCGGCAGGATTTGAGGTAGCTCATCACCACGGCGCCGTCGGAGCCGAGCTTGATCACCTGGCCGGGCGCGACATAGTCCATCAGCTCGGCACCGGCGACGTCGCCCTGGACGTCCTCGACCAGCGCCGCCGGCGGCCCGGCCCAGGCCACTGACGGCCCGAACAGGGCCGAGGCGGCGAGCCCGGTCAGGGCTGCGACGATGAGCCTCGATGATGTCATGATGAACTCCGTGATCGCGCCGTGAGCGCGCCTTCTGTCCCATGATTGGGACGTTCGACGGGATCGAGAGGTTCGAGCCCATAACATACCTTACGGAGGACGGGCACTGGCATGGATGTGACCTGGATCACGGAAGCTTGGGTTGAGGTTGGTCCCCGGCCACGTTTCATGCGTTTGCAATGAGAGAGCGAAAAGCTGCCGCGTTGCCCCAAGCTCATGGTCCAGGGAGTGAGTTGATGCCTGATTTGAGATCGCCCGCCGGTTGGCCCCGCTTGCTGGCCCTGGCCGTGACGGTCATGCTGGCCGGCCAGCCGGTGTGCGCGCAGGACACGCCGCCGGCGGCGGCGCCGACGCAGGACGCCGTTGCGCCCGGCGCGCATCGCTCCGGCTCCGCCGGCACCCGCGCCGCCAGCCCGCCGAGCTCGCCATCGACGGCGGATCAACACAAGCTTCCGGCGGATTCGACCACCACGCAGACGCTCGAATTGCCGGGTCGCACGCTGTCGTTCACGGCGACGGCGGGCTCGATCCGGCTGTTCGATGACAAGGGCGAACCTCAGGCCGATATCGCCTACACCTCCTACCAGCTCGACGGCGTCGACCGCGCCACCCGTCCGGTCACCTTCTTCTTCAACGGCGGTCCCGGCGCATCCTCCGCCTATCTGCAGCTCGGCAACGCCGGCCCGTGGCGGATCGGGATCGACGCGGCCAGCGTCACGCCGTCGTCGAAGCCGGAGCTGATGCCCAACGCCGACACCTGGCTCGACTTCACCGATCTGGTGTTCATCGATCCCGTGGGCACCGGCTACAGCCGCTTCGTCGCGACCGGCGACGAGGTCCGCAAGCGCTTCTTCTCGGTCGACGGCGATGTGCGCTCGCTGTCGCTGGTGGTACGCCGCTGGCTCGAGAAACACGACCGGCTGGCCTCGCCGAAATTCGTCACGGCCGAGAGCTATGGCGGCATTCGCGGGCCGAAGATCGTCAACAACCTGCAACAGGACCAGGGCATCGGCGTGAGCGGCCTGATCCTGGTGTCGCCGCTGATGGACTTCCGGGAGTATTCGGGCTCCAGCCTGCTGCAATATGTTGCGAGCCTGCCGAGCTTTGCCGCCGTCGCCAAGCAGATGAAGGGGCCGGTGACGCGCGCCGATCTCGCCGATGTCGAGCGTTACGCCAGCGGTGACTTCCTGCTCGATCTCGTACGCGGCGAGGCCGATACCGAGGCGACCAACCGGCTCGCGGACAAGGTCGCGAGCCTGACCGGTATCGACCAGGCGGTCAGCCGGCGGCTGTCGGGCCGCTTCGACGTCTCGGAGTTTCGCCGCGAGTTCGACCGCAAGAACGGCCGCATCACCGGCCGCTATGATGCCTCGGTGCTGGGCATCGATCCGTATCCGGATTCGAGCCACTCGCGCAGCTCCGATCCGTCCGGCGACGTGCTCACCGCGCCGCTGACCAGCGCCGCAGTCGAGCTGACGCGTAAGTTGAACTGGCGTCCCGACGGCTCCTACGAGCTTTTGAGCGGCGCGGTGAACCGGAGCTGGGATTTCGGCCGCGGCATCAGCCCGCCGGAATCGACCGGCGAGCTCAGGCAGATTCTCGCGCTCGATCCCAAGCTGAAGCTGCTCGTCGGTCACGGCCTGTTCGATCTGGCGACGCCGTATTACGGCTCGAAGATCCTGCTCGACCAGTTGCCCGCGTTCGCGCGGCCGCCCCGCGTCAAGCTCGTGGTCTATCCCGGCGGCCACATGTTCTATTCGCGCGACGATGCGCGCAAGGCGTTCCGCGGCGAAGCCGAGGCGATGATGAAGGAGGGCAGGTAGCTCGTTGTTTTGAGCCGCCACTCTGTCCACTCGTCATTGCGAGCGTAGCGGCGTAGCGAAGCAATCCAGAATCCTCGCGCCGTCCTGGATTGCTTCGCTGCGCTCGCAATGACGGCGTGGCAAGCACTCGGGCTAACTCTCCTTCTTCTGCCGACCCTTCGGGTACTTCTTCTCCATCTCCGCCTTCAGCACGCGCTCCGGCCGCAGCCGTGCGCCGCCGAGCCAGACTTCGCTGACACCGGACTTGGCGCGCACGCGCCGGACCGGCTCGCCATGGCTTGAATAGCCTGCGGCGTGCGCGATACGGCCCTGGTCGCGCCCCGTCACCTCGATGCGCGGCGCATCGATGAACGGGTTGATGAAGGACGGATTGGCCACCATCACCTGTTCGCCGAAGGGGACGAGGTCGAATGCGCTCCACAGCGTCCACCAGCGCCCGGTCCAGTCGCGTGTCTTGCGCGACGGCGCGCCATGGGTGGCAAAGGCCTGCAGGATGAACTTGACGCCGTTGGCCCAGGCCGGCGCCCAGCCATCGATCGCGTTGGTCAGCACGGTGATCGCGATCTCGCGCGAGGGGATGACGGAGGTGCGCGAGATGTAGCCCTGGAAGCCTCCGCCATGGCCGAACCAGTCGAAGCCGGCGGTGGTGCCGCTCATCAGCGCCAAGCCGTAATAGGCTTCCTCGATGTCCTGCGGCACGCGCCATTGCCGGCGCACCATCTCGCGGCGGCTCGCGACCGAGAGCAGGCTCTTCTTCGCGTTGGGGGCGAGCTGGGCGAAGAAGCGCGCGGTGTCGGCCGCGGTCGCGACGATGCCGGCGGCCGCCATGATGGCGTGGGTCGGATTGTCGCCGGGAATCACGGCGCGCCGTCCCAATGGCACGATGCGGGAATGGCCGCGCGCGAACGGCACGGTCTTGCCCAGCAGCGTCATGTCCGGCGCGCTCTCGCGCAAGCCCAGCGGCGCCATGATCTCGCGCTGCAGCCAGCTGGGGTAGGGCTCGCCGGTGATCTGTTCGATGACGAGGCCGAGCAGGCCGTAGCCATGGTTGGAGTATTTGAAGCGGCTGTTCGGCGCGATCGCCGGCGGCAGCTTCAGCTCGGCCAGCAGCTCGTTCCAGTCGAGATAGGGGCGGCCGTCGGTGAACTGGCTGGAATCCTTGCCGTCGCGAACGAGGCCAGCGGTATGCGAGAGCAATTGGCCGAGCGTGGCCGTGGCGACCTCGGGATGCAGGTCCTTGACGTAGTCGCCGACGGCATCGTCGAGCTTCAGCCGCTTCTGCTCGCGCAGCCGCATGATGCCGGCCGCCGTGAAAGCCTTGGTGTGAGAGGCGATCCGGAAGCGATGCCGCGGCGTCAGCTTCTCGCCACTGTCGAGATTGGCGTGCCCGAAGGCCGCTTCCAGCACGATCTCGCCGCGATGGGCGATCGCGATGATGCAGCCGGGCTGTCCGGAGAGTTCGACCTGATACGCCAGCCAATCCTTGATGTAACCGAGTGCCGCGCCAAGCCAGGGCTCCACGACCATGCCTCCTGTTCGAGCGCGCGAACCGTCGTGCGCCGGAAGCGGTATATTGATCGGAGGAACGGTGGGGGACAATGGGGGGCGCGTAGTCTGGATGAGCGTAAGCGACATCCGGGTCCAACACGACCGCCTGCGATGAACCCGGGTGTCGCTCCGCTTACCCGGGCTACAAGCTCCAAACGAAAATGGCGCAACCCTTTCGGGTTGCGCCACTGTCGAGATCGGATCAGGTCCGATCGCGTCTCAGTAGACGAGGCCGGTGCCCGGCTGCTTCTCGAGCGCGTCGGCCAGCGAGCGATATTCTGCGCTGTTGGTGCCGGCGAGCTGCGCGACCTTGTCGAGGTGGAACTTGGCCTGCTCGCGGTTGCCCTGTTCGAGCTGCCACAGGCCATAGTACTGCCAGGTGCGCACGTGGTTCGGATCATCCGCCAGGGCCTGCTCGTAGTACTGCTTGGAGGCCTGGTAGTTGCCGAGCTTGCGGTAGGAGTAGCCGATCAGGTTGGCGACGTCGGCGACGTCCTCACGGTTCAGCGCCTTGAGCTGCTCGATCGCGGTGGCGTAGTCGCCGCGGTCATAGATCGAGGTGTAGGCGGTACGGTAGGCCGCCAGGAACTTCGGATCTTCGATGCTCGAGCTCTTGTCCTTCTTCTTCTTGGACGAATCCGAGGCCGGCGGCGACGACGGGGTGTCGCTGCCCGCGGCATAGGCCTTCGACAGAAGCAGCGGCCCGGAGGCCACGGCCATGGAGAACAGCGCCAGCGTGGCGATCCTGATCGCAGACTTTTTCATTCGTATCTCCCGAGTTGTCGATCCAACAGGTGACTGCGCGAGCAGAAGAACTCCCGCAGCTGCGAAATATTCCCGGCCATTTGCGCGGATTTTGCGCCGCGATCGGTGCATTATACGGACGACAAGATGACAGGCCAGTCACTTCGATGACTATCCCTTCATGTGCATGAACTGAAAACCTCGCTTTACTTCAGGGTGGGTTCAGTGCCGGTTCCTTATCGTCGTCTCCATGATCGCGAGCCCATCCAGTCTGGATGGAGCCTCCAGATCGTCACATCACGGAGACGACCATGCTGAAGTCCATGTCTGTTGCGCTGCTCGCCGCGTCGATCCTGGCTGCGCCCGCGTTCGCCGCAGGTCCCGCGAAAACCGATACGTCCGCCAAGCCCAATCAGACCACCGGCGTGACCACGGGGGCCGCGAAGACGGAAGCCGGGAAGACCGACGCGTCCAAGACCGTCACCACGACCAAGTCCGATACCAAGGCCGATGCCAAGACCGACTCCAAGTCCGAGTCCAAGTCCGGCCCGACGCAGGCGGGCGACAAGACCAACGAGATGAAGCCGGCCGTCGACAAGAAGGGCAAGCCGCACGCCTCGCTGCTCCGTCACACCCATCGCCATACGGCGCACCTCCGCCATCACAACAAGGTGAAGGTCTCGCATGCGGTCAGCCACACGAAGGTGAGCCTGAAGCGCGTCACCCCGGCGACCCGCCGCGGCTGAGGTGTCGAAGCCTCGATCAGCCCCAGCCGACGCCCTCAGGGCGTCGGCGGTGGCAAGACGATGAGGCGCTTTCGGGCGATGCGCGCGGCAGCATCGGCGTGGCCGGCGTCAGGGCGGGGCACCTCGGCACTCCCGGTCGAATGCGCCGATTTCCTTCGCCACCCGCTTTCGGCTAGAAGCCGGTGACGCGGGTGGTGGCGAACGGATTGGTCGGCCGTGGGGAAGAGGATATCGGGCTGGTGGCCGGCAGCTGTGCTGGCCCTATTGCTGGCGGGCTGCGCGAGCGGTGGTCCTGCCGCCTTTGTCAGCGAGGACAATCGCGGCATCGCCTATACCGGGGATCGCGGCGTCGACAGCCAGCCCTTTCCGGCGAACTACCGCGGCGAGATCCTGGCCTATCTGAGGACCTACCTGAACAATCCCGCCGGGGTGCGCGAGGGCGTGATGGCCGAGCCCGTTCAGCGGACGGTCGGCGGCCGGCTGCGCTATGTCAGCTGCCTGCGCTATGCGGCGCGCGAGTCCGACGGCAGCTATCGTCCGGCGCGGGAGCGGGCGGCGATCTATGTCGACGGCCGGTTCGATCGCCTGGTCGAGGACGCCGGCGAGCTTTGCGCCGGATCGAGCTACGCGCCGTTTCCCGAACTGGCCAGCCTGACGCGCTAGGCTGCAGCATTTCGTCTGCGGCATTTTCGACGGTCTGCCACGACGTCGCAGCGCCTTGCCGAGCCGCCGTCACGATCACAAGTCAGAGACGAGTTCAAACGCTTTGCCGCCGCGCTGCGACCAAATATCGGGCGAGGCGTCAGCTTCACGAAATATTCGGGAAGCCTATGGAACAAAAGGCCTTTGTTGCCCCCTGGTGACACGCGGTGAGTATTCACAGCTGCGTCACCGCCATTGGGCAACCCAAATGCGGCCATGATGTTCGATAGATGTCGCAAACGAATAACGGGGACGTCCCATGAAACGCTTTTTCTTGAGTGCAGTGGCTTTGACCGCTTTGGCTGCCCCGGCGTTCGCCGCCGACATGCCCGCGCGCACCTACACCAAGGCCCCCGCCTATACGCCGCCTCAGGCGATCTACAACTGGACCGGCTTCTACCTCGGCGGCCATCTCGGCGGTGTCTTCGCGGGCAACAACAGCCTGGAAGGCAACAATGGGCGCTTCCTCGGTGGCGTGCAGGGCGGTTTCGATTACCAGTTCGCGCCCAACTGGGTGCTGGGCATCGAGGCCCAGTACAGCTGGATGGACCGCAACACCACCAATTTCGGTTTCCCGGGCGCGACCGTCGTGAGTTCGACCGGCGCCAACCAGCTCGGCTCGGTCACTGGCCGACTGGGTTACACCTGGGGTCCGGCGCTGCTCTACGCCAAGGGCGGCTACGCTTGGCGTGACGGCAACAATCTCGGCGTCACCGTCGCCGGCGTCCCGGCGGGCTTCACCACCTCGGGCAACAGCAAGGACGGCTACACCGTCGGCGCCGGCCTGGAATACATGTTCGCGCCGAACTGGTCGGCCAAGGCCGAGTACCAGTACTACAATTTCGGCAATACCACTTTCACGGGCGGCCCGGCGCCGGTCGTCGGCAGCCGCTTCAACAGCGACGAGCATACGGTCAAGGTCGGCGTGAACTATCGCTTCGGCTGGGGCGGTCCGGTCGCCAGCAAATACTAGCCTTGTGACCGTCGTCGCCTGACGGCGGTCAAAAGCAGGCTAAAATGTGAGGACGCCCGCCATCGTGCGGGCGTCTTGCTGTTCGAGGTTGGGCCACCACGAGCAGGAGGCGTGCTCACGCACTGCAAAAAAATTTTCAAACCTCCGTGAAACTTTCATCATCAGTTGTTATTATGAGTCCGCCGGTTTGATGGATCATTCCCACATGCGTATCTTGGTGTCCGTGCTGTTGCTCTCGGCGGCTGCTTTGCCGTGCTCCGCCCAGACTATCCTGAAGTCCGAACCGTTGATGCTGGCGCCCTACGAGGTCGCGCTGGTGCAGACCGCGTCTTGCCCGTCCGGCAAGGTGCTCAAGGTCACCGGTGCGATCCGCGGCCTCAGCCGCAAGCGGGCCTGCGTCGCGCTGCCGTCTGAAACGGCTTCGCTCGCCACGGCGACGCCCTGAGGCGGGCTTCACGGCCAACCGCAGCGGCCAGCTCCGGCTGTCCGCTGATCGCCTTTTCGTCTTTGACGGAATCCTCCCATTCTTGATCGGCCATCCTCGATCGCAGGGTTCGATCGAGGCCGCTTTGCCGATAAGGGTTTGAGCGTTGGATGCCTGCGCGCATCGCGCGGGACACGTCCTCGGCCGATCTGGCATCCGTGGGCCCGGAGCCGTTTCGATGGCACGATGCGGCGAGCCGGCCGCTTGCTCAGGATGCGAACGGGATGTTGAACTCCTGCTCGGCTTCGACCCGGTTCTGCCAGGGATCTTCCTCCGGCTCCGCGGCGCAGGGCCGGATCTCGTAGTCATTGTCGAGCTGCAGATGGGCGGCCGCCTGGCGCGCGTTCACGGTCACGTCCACCACCAGCCCGCTCTGCCGCGCCAGTCGCCAGACATCCCCTTCGGTCGGGTAGGACTTGCTCAACTTGGCGTCGTTGCAAAACAGGGCGTAGGGCATTCCAAGCGGCTCCAGAGACGCGAACGATGAACCGAGGATGAACATCGGTTGTAGCGAGAGGCGGGCACCTTCGCGGCCGCAAGGCGGCCATTTCGGCGCGGCCGAGTCGTAAACGAGTCCTAAATTTTTGAAAAAAGAATCCGTGGGACTCCGGGGCTAGAATCGCCAGATGGTTAAGTCCATGGGAACCGATCTCCACATCTTTTGCGGGCGGATCCAGCTGACGCTCACCTTTGGGCTGCTGCTCGCCTTCGTCGCCAATGTGGCGCTGCTGTGCGCCTGGCTGTGAGCCGGCGCGTCACGATGCGAGGGACTATCCGGCATTTGCCACGCCGAGCCGCGCGCGCTCAATCCTCGGGGAGCGGGGTGCCGTCAGCCGACGCTTTGAGGCGCGCGATCGTTTCGCTGAAATACGCTTGGCGCTCGCGGTTGAAGCGCTCCTGATGAGCGCGAAATCGCGCCACCCGGGCGCGGATCTCGGTCTGCATGTCACGCTGCAACTGGAGCTGCGACGCGATGCTGGTGAAGCGCTCGGGCGCGACCGTGGCTTGGCGGGTTGCGGCCGCGTCCTGGGCCGCAGCCTCTCGCGGACGTCCCGCCTGTAACGGGGAGGGCGCCGACCGCATGGTCATTGAAGCGGCATTTTCAGGATTGCTGCTGACGGGCTGTGACACCAGCGGCAAGCCGGTCGTGTGCGAGGCGAGAGGCTGAGATTCAAGCGGCGGAGAGACAAGCGGCGGAGATGCAAGTGGCTGCGAGACAATCGGGGCCGTCGCAGGAGCGGCTGCGTCGAACCGGGCGAAATCAGCCGGCTTGCCGGTGACCGACTGGACAAAGGCCATCGTCTGCGCGATCAGCGCATCACGCTCTTCCTTCCATGTCATGCCAGTCGTCCCCCAGAAGGTCGCAATTGCAACAAAATAACGTCGCGGAATCAAGCTGGAACACCAGTGACTTCTGGGGATAAGCGCAAGTCTTGCATGAGTTGTGGCAACATTGTTGCCGCAGTCTGTGCTTCTTCCGTCCCACCCGCAGAAGGCGATACCGCCAATGCGGTCACCTGCAGATGGTTCCTGTCGTCCAGATGGTTTCGATCGACCTTGGCAGGCGCGGCTTGACAGAAGAGGGTGGCTCTCGCCTATCACCGGTACGGGCATAGCGGCCATCCGCAGCTCTCCTTGGTCTGAAACCCATTTCAGCCTTTCCGACGAACCCGGCTTTTCTCGATGGACAACCCCTCGCGTTCAGAGCGCTCGCGCAAGGCCGCGCTGACCGCCGCCCTCACGATTATCGCCCGCGACGGTCCCGGACGGCTGACCCTTGATGCGATTGCGCGCGAGAGCGGCCTCAGCAAAGGCGGGCTCATGCACCAGTTTCCCAACAAGGAGGCTGTGCTCAAGGCGCTGCTCGAACAGCAGTTCAGGCATTTCGACGACTTCGCCAATGATTTCAGGGCCAAGGCCGGCGAAGCAGGGGGGCAGCCTGAACTCGCCACCCAGATTGCGATCTCCCGCGAGCTGATCGCGCAGCAATATTCGGTCGCTCAGGCCATGCTCGGTGCGCTGGCCCAGGAGCCCAGCCTGCTGGCCGACGCCCGCGCCAAGGATGCGGAGCGCCTCGCCGAGATTCGTGGCGAAGCGCACGACCCCGATCTCGCCGTGTTGCGTTGGGCCGCGGCGAGGGGACTTGCGCTCATGGCACTGCTGCGCGTGTCCCCACTCGAGGCGAGCGAGCTCGACCGCCTGTTCGAGCGGCTGCGCGACAACCGCCAATGGCCCGGTGTCACAGCGGATAGTCGTCCAAGCCCTGAACCGCCCAAGCCCTGAACCGCCCAAGCCCTGAACCGGCCAAGTACTCACCGCTCAAGTCCTGACGCGTTCAAGTCCTGATCGTCAGGTCCTGACGGCGGTCTCCTCCCTGTCGGCCGCGGGTCACGATTAACCAGAACTTCAGCAAATCTATTTACAAACCGACTAGTCGGTTTATAAAGGTTTGGCCGATTTTGCATCGCAGCAGTGACAAGAGGGTTAAGGCATGAGCGGTTGGTCTCGAACGGCCGGTGTCGTCGCGGTGGCGGCAACCGGCTTCTGCGCCGGGTGCAACACCGTGGCGCCGGTGGCCTATTCCGAAGTAGCATCGTCGCGATATTTGGCTCCCAATCCTTCTGATGCGTCGGGGCGGATCCCTTATCGTTACGCGGCCGCCACCGATTGGCGCGGCTATGACAAGGCGATCCTCGAGCCGGTCGTGATCTATCGTGGCCGCGATCATCAGTTCGGCGACATGTCCGAGCAGGACAAGGCGAAGCTCGCCACCTATATGCACACGCGTTTTCAGGAAAGCCTCGCGACGCGCTTCCAACTCGTCGGTCAGCGCGGCCCAAACACGCTGCGCTTACGGCTGACCTTGACCGGAGCTGTGACCACGACGCCGGTCCTCGGCACCGCCTCGCGCTTCGATCTTGCCGGTGCTGTCTACAACGGGGTGCAGAGCGCGCGCGACGGCGAGGGGCTGCTGACCGGCTCGGTGTTCTACGCGGCAGAGATCTTCGATTCCGCAAACGGCAGGCTGCTGAACGCCTTTGTCAGCACGCAGTATCCGGCGCCCTATGACATTCCGGCCAGCGTCGGTGCGCTCGCGGCCGCACAGGCAGGGATCGACAAGGGCGCCGATGCGCTGGTCGCCCAGCTCCGATGAGTGGCCAAAGGGCTCCGGAGGCACGAGACGACCGATCAGCTGATGGCCGGATGTGCTCGCTCGGAAACAGCGTGCGCGGACAGCTCGATCCGACGTCGCGTGCATCCCCCCGACATGGACCATCCGCATCACCGCTCTCTCAACAGCCCGCCCGCCGCGTCAGCGCGTGGATCGAGGCGATGGAAACAACGAGGTTCTTCGACATGAAACTAAGATTTCTTGTTCGCGTCAGCTTGCGCATCGTGGTCAGCCTGATGGTGTCGATGGCAGAAGGTCGCGGCAACGCCGCACCGGTGAGCGATCCGATCGGTACTTGGCTGACAGAGGACGGCCGCGCCCGCATCCGCATCGAGCGCTGCGGCGCGGCGTTGGATCGCATCTGCGGCTATGTCGTGTGGATGAACGAGACTGCCGATGCTAAGGGGCAGCCGTTCCGGGATCGCCTCAATCCCGATCCGGCCAAGCGCGGCCGCCTGCTGCTCGGCCACCAGATGCTGCTCGGTCTGAAACTGAATGCCGACGGCCGCTACACCGGCGACGTCTACAATGCCGAGGATGGTAAGACCTATAACGTCTCGATCTGGTTGGAGAGACCGAGAATTCTGGCCGTGAAGGGCTGCCTCCTGGGCCTGTTCTGCGCGACTCAGGGCTGGGCGCAGGTGACCGATCTGGTGCCGGGTCAGCTCTTAGCCGCAACAGGGGACGGCGGCGGGCCGGTCCCAGATCTGGATTGGGCCCCGACGAGACCTGCCCAGCCGGCGGCGAAAGCCTCTGCTTCGGCCAAGATCAAGACAGGGGGGAATTGAGCGATATCTGGCAAATGGTGCCGGCTGAGGGGATTGAACCCCCGACCTTCGGTTTACAAAACCGCTGCTCTACCGCTGAGCTAAGCCGGCAAGCGCCTCGACGAGAGGTCTCGTCCGGTCGCGTGACGAGGCCCTCCAGCGCGCGGTGTTCCTACCAGAGATGATCCGGTCCGGCTACTGCCTTGCGCCGGACGCAGGGATGGATCCCTGCACGCAGAAGGGGCGGCCGTGAGGCCGCCCCCAACGAGACGAACGGGGCCTCGTTCTTACTGGCAGATGTGCATCGCGCCGTCGGCGCCCTTGAACATGGTGCCGGGGCGGCAGACCAGGCCGTTGCGGGTCGCGTAGCTGTTCCAGTCGCCGTAATAGCCGAGCTGGCCGCGGTCATAGCTCGGCTGCGAATAGCGGTACGGGCCGGGATCGTAGGCATAGGCGTCGGCCGTGCGGAACGGCGCCGTGGCGATTGCGCCGGCTGTGCCGATCGCCGCGCCCGCGACGCCGGCGGCAGCGCCGACCGCGCCCGCTGCCACGTCGGCCGGCCAGAAGCCGGTGCCGCGGCGATTCCAGTCGTTGTTCCAGCCGTTGTTGTTCCAGCCATTGTTGGACCAGCCCGCGTCCGAACGCTGCTGCATCATCGCGCCGTCCTGGCGGGCCATGTGGTGCCGGTGGTGCATGTCGCGCGCCATGGCTGGGCCTGCCAGCGCCGTCGCGAGAACAGCAGCCCCGAGAAGTGCGGATCGAATCATGGGTAACTCCGTCGTTGCGCCCCATCTCCTAAGTTCATCCCGCCGCTGCCGTTCCGCGCCGCCTGGATGTTTTTGACGGCGCCCCGATCGAGCCACGCCCCGATGCTCCGCAGGCGAACGCTGAACATCCGCCATTAACCCTCGCGCCTGAACGGGTCCCGGGCCTTAACTCCGAAAGAATGGCTCGCGCGTTAGGCTTACCGGCAGATTGACCCGCGCGCTTAACCCATCGAGGCGCGCGTTGCGGTATTGGTAGGGTGGCAACCGGGGCGTGAGTTCATGCGT
The DNA here is from genome assembly GCF_051167855.1 of Bradyrhizobium sp. HKCCYLRH3099. Classification (NCBI taxonomy): domain Bacteria; kingdom Pseudomonadati; phylum Pseudomonadota; class Alphaproteobacteria; order Hyphomicrobiales; family Nitrobacteraceae; genus Bradyrhizobium; species Bradyrhizobium sp. HKCCYLRH3099. The sequence continues at coordinate 474,108 of NZ_JBNPTW010000001.1, read as the reverse complement.
TTTGCAACGGGTCTTCTGATTTTCATCGGGACGGCGTCGGCCGCAGCGGCCAGCGAAGGATTCGAAATCGTGATCCCGCAGCGGCCCGGCGTGCCCGTCGTCATCAACGGCATCGACGCGTCCTATGCGGTGGTCGAAGGCCAGTACGGTCTCGGCCGCGGCAATTACATGCAGCCGACGATCTATGGCGGCCGGCCGGTCGAGCCCGAACCCTATGTCGGCCACTATTACCCGACCCTCGGTGCGAAGCCGGGCTATGGCCGGATGGAGATCGAGCCGCCGGCCGATCGCAAGCTGCCCAAGCCTGCCGAGAGCTATTCCCGTTCGTGGGGCGCTCAGTCTCAGATGCAGCCGGCCCAACCCGAGCCGCCGATGTATCCACCGGCCGTCATCCTCGCCCCACGAGAGGGCGGCCCGTTTTACGATTCACCGCCAGCCTACCGGCGTTAGCCCGACAACACCCTCGATCATCAAATCAAGCAAGAAACATCAACAGGAGCGAGTTATGCGTACAGCAATTTCAGGACTTGTGGCCATTGCGGGCCTTGCCGTCGCCGGCAGCGCGCCGGCTTCGGCGTGCGGTATCTCCGGCTGCTCGCCGTGCGGCTATGCCAGCCCGTGCGCGCCGCAGGTGAGCTATCAGCCGCAGGTCTCTTACCAGCCGAGGGTCACCTATCAGCCGACCGTGACCTACCAGCCCACGGTGACCTATCAGCCGCAATACGTCTATCAGCCCGGCTACACCTATGGCTCCGGCTGCGGCAGCTGCGGCGCCAGCTATGAGCGGCTGCCCGAGCCGACGCGGCAGTACTACTACGTCAACCAGGGCCCGACCTACAGCGGTCCCGGCGCCTTCGCGCCGTATCCGGCCTATGAAGAGCAGGCGCTCCCGGTCTACCGCTATCACCACCGTCGTCACGCCTATGAGGCGACCCGGGTCGCGCCGGAAGTGGTGTACGCCCAGCCGCGTCATTCCTATCGCTGGGGCGCCTCGCCTTATTATCACGGCCAGCGCGTGCTGCGCCGCTACTACTGATCTGACGCCCGACGTCAGGCGCGAACGCCCGCAACGAGGTTGCGGGCGTTTTGCTATGCGCGCATCAGTCCGAGCCGGCTGGCGCCGACATAGAGCGCGAGCACGGCGGCGTTGGAGACGTTGAGGCTCTTGATCGCGCCGGGCATGTCGAGCCGCGCCACCACGCTGCAGGTCTCCCGCGTCAGCTGCCGCAAGCCCTTGCCTTCGGCGCCGAGCACGAGCGCAAGCGGCGCGCGCAAGGCGACGGCGGCGATGTCCTGCTCGCCGGCGCTGTCGAGCCCCACCGTCTGGAAGCCGCGCTCGTTGAGCCGCGTCAGCGCGCGGGCGAGGTTCTGCACCGTGATGATCGGCACCAGCTCCAGCGCGCCGGAGGCGGACTTGGCGAGCACGCCGGTGGCTTCGGGGCTGTGCCGCGCGGTGGTCACGATCGCCTTGACGTCGAACGCGGCGGCCGAGCGCAGGATGGCACCGACATTGTGTGGATCGGTGATCTGATCGAGCACCAGAATCAGCCCCTCGGCGTCCAGCGTGTCGATGTCGGGCGAGGGCAGGGGATCGGCCTCGGCGAGCAGGCCCTGATGCACGGCATCCGGGCCGAGCCGCCGATCGATATCGCCGGGACGGACGATCTCGGGCGTGACCCGCGTTTCGATTTGCTCGTCGGCCAGCCGCCGCGCGGCATTTTCGGTGAGGTAGAGCTTGCGAATTTTCCGTTTGGGGTTGGCCAGCGCCAGGCTCACGGTGTGCCAGCCATAGAGAATGACGGGACCGTCCGCGCCGGATTCACGCTCCCGCCAGGGCTGCGGACGCTCGAATCCGCGCGGTTTGCCGGAGAATTTGCCGCCCTGGCGGCGAAACGGGGGCTTTCGGTCGCGATCGCTCATGGCATGAGCTTCTGTCACGGCGAGCGGATTCTGGCAATTTGGCACCGCCGCCTTGGGAAAATTCGTCGTCGCTTGGTTGACTTTGAGGCCCCGGTTCGATCATAAGGGCCCCGGCCGCGCGCGCCCTTACCGGGCCCCGCGGTCTTACCGTCTCCATGGCGCTGATGGTCCGATGCCGCTGTTCCGCGGCCGGGGCCGGATTGCCATCGATGCGGGGGAGTGTCCCGAGTGGCAAAGGGAGCTGACTGTAAATCAGCCGCCTCATGGCTTCGCAGGTTCGAGTCCTGCCTCCCCCACCATCCATGAGCACCGCCAACACCGACCGCCAAGACCGACGCTGGCTGACACGCGACCGCCGCGCCGTCGCGCGCTGATCGCGCGAATTCCGCCATGCAGCCGCCCGCGCGGCGTCATCGGATGGGTCCGATGACGTCATGAGTGTTTCCCGCTGTTGCCATCCGCGTCTGTCCCTCTCGTCCGCCCATCAGACAGCGCGGAGCGGACGACAGTGGAACGCAGTCATCGGGCTGACATCGATGGCCTCCGGGCGATCGCCGTCATCATGGTCATTCTCTTCCACCTCAAGATCTCCGGCTTCGAGGCGGGCTTTGCCGGCGTCGACATCTTCTTCGTCATCTCCGGCTATCTCATCACCGGGCAGATCCTGCGCGATCTCGCCGCGCGGCGTTTCTCACTGCCGGACTTCTATCTGCGCCGGGCGCGGCGCATCCTGCCGGCGCTTGTGGCGACCATCGCGGCGACCTTCGCGGTCGGCTGGCTGTACCTGTCGCCCGAAGCGATGCGGCAGTTGGCGAAGGAGGCGACCCATGGCCTGCTCTCGATCTCCAACGTCCAGTATTGGCGCGAGGCCAACGACTATTTCAATCCCGGCGCCGACCGTCTGCCGTTGCTGCACATGTGGTCGTTGTCGCTGGAGGTGCAGTTCTATGCGGTGGCCCCGCTGCTTCTGATGGCCTGGGCGGCCGCCGGGCGGCCGGTCTTCCGCGCCATCGCGGCGATCGGGCTGGTGTCGTTCGTACTCGCCGCGGTCTGGCTCGCGCGCGATCCCGAGGCGGTGTTCTTCCTGACGCCGTTCCGGGTGTTCGAATTTGCGATCGGTGCGCTCGCGATTCCGCTCGAGGCGCGGCTGGCCGCGTCGCCGCGCGCCCGCGTCGCTGTCGCCGCCTGCGGCGACATCGTGCTGCTCTTGAGTCTGGCGGTGATCGGCCGCATGCAGGCCCAGGCCGGCATCGTCGCCTTGGTGCCGTGCCTCGCCACGGCCGTGATCATCGCCGCCAATGCGCCGATATCGCTGATGATGGCAGGGCCGGTCCGCGCCATCGGCCGCGCGTCATACTCGCTCTACCTCGTCCACTGGCCGGTGATCTTCTTCGTCCGCTTCATCTTCGGCGACGACGCGCAGACGCCGGCCGGACTCGCGGTCCAGCTCGGGATGACGGCCACGCTGGGGGCGCTGCTGTTCGCCGCCGTCGAACAGCCGATGCGACGGCTGGCCTGGCCGCGCTGGACGCAGGTCGCGGGCTTTGCCACCGCGCTCGTCGTCTGTGCCGCGCTGACGCACGCGACCTTCCGCGCCAATGGCGTGGTCTCGCGGCTGCCGGAGGATCAGCTCGCGCTGTTCAAGCTGCAGGGCTTCGGCCTCAACAAATGCAGCCGCACCGTCGACCGCATGTGCACCTTCGGCGATCCCGGCGGCACGCGCGGCGTCGAGCTGCTCGGCGACTCCTACGTCCAGCAATATGTCGCGGCGCTCGACACGACGCTGAAGGCGCGCGGCATGATCGGGCACGTCTCGACCATGAGCGGCTGCCCGACCCTGGCAGGCCTGACCGCCGAGGGGCCGCGAGCCGGTGTTTGCGCGGAGCTGCGCGACCGCGAGCTGCCGCGGATCAAGCAGTCGCAGGCCGATTTCGTCGTGATCGGGCAGGCCTGGCAGCATTATCTCGATCTCGGCGACGGACCCGGAGCCGAGGCGCGCAACGCTGACGTCGCCGCCAAGCTCGCCGACACGATCCGTCTGCTCGATCGGCCCGGCCGCCACTTCCTCGTCATCGGCGGACAGGTGCGGCCGGTGAATTGCGGCTTCGATCAGCTGCGCATGCTGCCCGGGCCGCTCTGGCACGCGCCGCCGAAGCCCTGCGCGCCAATGCCGCGGGCCGAGGCCCTCGCGGCCAATCACACCATCGACACCGTGCTGGCGCAGGCGATCCGGCCGTTGGCGAAGGTCGCACTGCTGCGGCCGACCGAGGTGTATTGCGACCAGCATTGCCCGGTCGTCGAGAACGGCCTGTGGCTGTTCCAGGACGCCGGACATTTCACGGTGGCGGGGGCGCAGCGCATGGGCGAGCGCGCGGCGCCGATCTTCGCGACCTTCCTGGCGGACGATTGAACCGCGGCGGGGCTACTCGCGGGCGCGTGAGCCGGCGAGCGTCGGTGACGCCGCGGCGATGCGCGTGGCGGCCAGCTCCGATCCCTGCGCAGTGAAGTGTCCGTCGTCCCACGCGATCGGGGTGCCGTCGGCGGCCTGGAGCACGCAATCGGCGCCGGGACAGAGCAGGGACAGCAGCGATACATATTCGGTGTTCGCCACATCCTGCAGCAGCTTGCGCAGGAAGACGTCGATGTCGTTGAACAGCTCGCGCATGTGCCCGTCGGGCGTGATGCCGAAGCGTAACGCCGCGATCAGGATGTCGGGCAGCGGCCGATCGAACTGCACGCTCGGCCCGATCACCACGACGCGGCTGCCCGCCGCCGTGATCGATGCGATGGTGGTGAGCAGGCTCGCGCGCGCGGCGGGCGCCATCACGGTACGCGTCCAATTGCCGGAGAGGATCACGATGTCGGGCGCGAGGTCGCGCATGAGGCCCGCGAGCCGCCCACGGAAGTCGGCGCAATCGGGCGTCTGTCCGGGCTCGTCATAGGGCGCGCATTGCGCCAGCGTCGCGCGCAGCAGCGTCGCCTGGGGCAGGGCGCGTTTCAGCCCGTGGACCAGATGCGCGGCATGGCTGTCGCCCCAGACCAGAATGTTCGGGCGAGGGCCCTTGGCAAGACAGGCCGGCTGAATCGCGGCGAAGCTCTGGCCCGGGGTCAGGAAGCAGGTGCCTTCCTCATAGAGATCCTTGTGATCGTAGCGGTTGAAGCTCGCCAGCGCCTGCTGCTCGGGCGAGAAGCGGGTAGGGAAACCGGCAGCCCCGATCACCACGAGGCTTGCGGCGAGAACCACCGTGCCCGACACGGCGAGAGCACGCGCGGTCACCGTCCACGCGGCGTGCCGCGCCGGCTGCTCGATCAGATAGTAGCTCGCCAGCGCCAGCGTGGTGCAGGCGCCGAGCAGCGCGAGCTTGTCCATGGCCGAACTGGGCGGTCCCCAGATCGCGCTGGTCAGCGAGACGACGGGCCAGTGCCACAGATACAGCGAGTAGGACCACAGCCCGACCACGACCATCGGCCGCGTGATCGCGAGCGCCGTCCTGCTCAGCGCCGGCTGGCCCCAGATCACGGCGGCAGTACCGAGGCAGGGCAGCAGCGCGGCAACGCCGGGATACGGCGTGCGCGGCGAGAAGATGTTGGTCGAGGCGCCGAGCGCGATCCAGCCCATGGCCGTTACGCCAATTCTCACCGGCTGCCTGTTGGGCGACGGCACGGCGTCGACGGCGAGCAGCGCGCCGAGCGCGAGCTGCCAGGCCCGCGCCGGCAGCAGATAGAAGGCGGCCGCCGGCTGCATCCGCGTCTGGATCACGCAGAGCAGGAACGACAGCGCGCAGATCGCGGCCAGGATGGCGAGCATGCGTGAGCGCCGCAGGCCAAAGACAGCCAGCGCCAGCGCGGGAAACAGCAGATAGTACTGCTCCTCGACACCGAGCGACCAGGTGTGCAGCAGCGGCTTGGTGATGGCGGCGGCGTCGAAATAGCCCTGCTGCCACCAGAACAGGAAATTGGAGCAGAAGGCGAGGACGGAGATCGCCTGCTGTCCGGCCGACACAACGGCCGATGGCGACAGGATCACGCTCGCGCCCAGCAGGGTGGCGCAGACCATCGCCAGGGCCGCCGGCAGGATGCGGCGGGCGCGACGCCGATAGAACGCCGCGAACGAAAACGTGCCTGTGCGTATCTCGGCGTGGATGATCCGCGTGATCAGGAAACCCGAGATGACGAAGAAGACGTCCACGCCCACATAGCCGCTGCGGAACGGCGGAATGTCGTAGTGGAACGCGATCACCGACAAGACCGCGAAGGCGCGCAGGCAATCGATGTCGGGACGATAGTCGGTCGAACTCAAGATGGCTGTCCGGAAGGCTTGCTGGCGGCGGCTAAGTTGATTTTTGATCGCCGCGTGCGGCGCGACCCTGGCACGTACCGGTTGAGACCGCAATGCGGAGGACGAAGGGAGCCGCTGACCTGTGCAGATAGGACACAACGCCATCGAATTGACATCCGCTCGCGGCTTTGCAGCCCGCGCTTCACAGACTTGCCTCAATGGCGTGGTCGCCTGACGGCAGTGGGTGCGTTGAGCGAGCGTGTCATGCGTATATCGGGGCGGAAGGCCGGCCAGGCCGGTTTGCTGTGCGGCGTTGTTCTATTTCAGGTTGCTTTCGGCTTTCCGCTTGCGCAAGGCGCGGAGTCCGGTGGCGCGGCATCATCGGGTGAACTGGCCAAGGAGGCCGGCAAGAACAGCGGACCCTTCGGCGGCTGCGAGCCGATCGGACTGACGGCGTCAGGCGAGTTGGTGTTCCCGCTCGATTGCAAGAAGCTGATCAAGAAACCAGCCGACGCGCCCGTGGCCGAGGACAAGCCGGCCGCGGATGACAAGACCGCGTCGACCAACGCCGCCTCGACGATGTCGCAGCCGGCCGGCACCGAGGCGAAGCCTGTCACGGCCGAGGCCGCTGCACCGCCATCCGCGGCGCCCGCAGAGACCACACCGGCCGCAGAGGCCGACAAGCCGGAGCCCGGCCACAAGACGGCTGCTGCGGAGCCGGCCGCCGCTGCGCCGGCACCGATCAAATCCGCGCCGAAATCAGCGGCTGCGGGCAAGCCGGCCAAGCTCTCGGCCGCAAGCCCATCGGTGGCAGCCCCTGCCGCCAAATCGTCGGGCAAGGCCGTGCCGAGCTCGGCTGTGACGATCGCCGCCAAGGAGTCTGGGGGCAAGGAGCCCGCGATCAGGACTCCGGCAGTCAAGGATGCGGCCGCGGCGAAGCCCTCAGCTGCCAAGCCGGCCGCAAAGACCGGGCAGGCCGACGCCTCCAAGACCGAAGGCACCGACTCGGGCAAGGCGGCGCGGACGGCTGGCAGCCGTCCGATGATCGTGCTGGCGCGGCCTGCCGCGACCACCGTGGCCGCCAGGCTGCAGGCGGAGGACAAGCCCCGTTTGCGCACCGCGGGGCTGCCGGCCTGCGTGCAGTTTCGCAGCTACAACCCGACGACCCGCAGCTATCGCGGCTTCGATGGTCGTCTCTATGCCTGCCGCTGAAGACGGATGTTGAGGCCAAGCGGGGAGGGAGTGTGACGCCGCGCCGTCCGCGTGCGGCGTCGATAGCGGGCAGCGCGGCGCGAGACCTGCTATAGAGCGCGTCAGCCGCTCATTCTGGTCCCTTCTGCCGCTGCCTCCGTGTGATATGACCGAACCTCAATCTGACCTGTTCGAGATGCGCCGACTGGAGTCGCTCTCCAACACCATCTTCGGCGTGGCGATGACCTTGCTCGCCTATGACCTTCCGAAGCCGAATTTCGCGCAGATGCCCAACTGGGGCGACTTGGCCCACATCTATTCGGGCCGTCTGGCCGGGCTCGTGCTCAGCTTCATCATCGCCGGCGTGTTCTGGATCAGCCATCACCGGCGGCTGGCGCGGCAGCCGTTCGGCAGCCGCTTCGTCGTCATCCTCAATCTGTTCTTCCTGCTGTCGATCGTGCTCCTGCCGGTCACCAACGGGCTCTACAGCAGCTACCGGCTGTCCAGCGCGGTCGCCGTGCTCTACGGCCTGCATCTGACCATCATCGCCGCGTTGAACGCCGCGCTCTGGTGGCTGGCCCTGGCAGGGGGCCGCCATGCCGAGATCGCCGGGGCCGTCTTTCCGGTCGTCGTGTTCGTGCCGGGGATCGTGCTCGCGGCCTACGCGCCCGAATATGTGCAGTATTTCTGGATGCTCGGCTTTGGCGGGTTCCTGGCGCGACGGTTCGTCGGCAGCAAGCCGGAGAAACCCGCCGGCGAGAGCGGCTGACGCCATACAACTGGGCCATAAAAAACGCGGCGGGCCGCAAGACCCGCCGCGCTTCCGATCTTGAACTCGCTGGTCCAGGGCCGAGACCGCCCCGTTGCCGAGCTGCGATGGCGCGAGAGCGCTGACGAGCCGTACGCACATCGACCGTTGCTCACGAAGAGCTGCTCAGCGGGCGATCCCAGCGAGGTGACAGCGCTTGGTAAAAGACACTGGATCACCTCCTTTCGTTGTTGATGGTTCGATCAATATAGGACGCCCCGGGCCGGGCGGATAGGGGGGCCGATTACGGAACCCGCCCGGTCTGATGCGGTGCACGCGCCGTCAGGCGAACCCCCTTGGAACACCCGAAAATCGGCGCCGCAGGGAGGTTGAGACCCGCGACGGACCATGTTAGGGAACGCCCCGATGCGGGTGTAGCTCAATGGTAGAGCAGCAGCCTTCCAAGCTGAATACGAGGGTTCGATTCCCTTCACCCGCTCCAGCGCCACTGACGACCAAAAACGACCGAGCCGCAACAGTTTACGTTGCACGCTAGCTGCGCTCTAAGGCTATCGGTTGTTCGCTCAAGACACTTTGGGCGCAAGACCGTCCGACCCGGATGTCTTGAGAATCCTGGTGCCTAGGTAAAGGAAACCCCGCCCCCTTGAACCCGAAGGCAAGGCGAGTCCGACACGAGATGGCGAGGAGCGAATCGTGCGATTAACGGGACGTTCTGCTTGAGGGGTGGTTTCTGCCATCTTTCCTAGGCTGCGTTGAGTAGCCAGTCCTGCTGAGGCGCCGATGAATGACAAGAAGCGTCATCACTTTGTTCCCGTGAGTTATTTGAAGGGTTTTTGCGACGAGAGTGGAAAGATCAGAGCGTTCTTCAAAGGATCGCCGCCCAACGGCAAAATCCATCTCAAGCCGGACGAGATTGGTTTTGAGAACTACTACTACTCTCAGCCGTTACCGGAGGGTGGCCAAAATAACAATGCGATGGAAGATGCTTTCGGAAAATTCGAGACCGGCTGGCCGGAATTGGTTCAGCGGCTGTCGATTGGCTCTGTCGCGCAGGAAGATCTCCTACAGCTTCTGACGTTCGTTCTGATGCTGCGTGTTCGAGTGCCTGCAGCCCGTGATATGGTTGAGCTTTCGCTGGCCGAGTGCGTCAAAGCGACAGTCCGTGCTTTAGATCGCGCCGGTCGATTGCCTCCGCCACCGAGAGAATTTCCCAATTTATTGCACGAATTGGAGGTATCTATCGATCCTCACCGTTCAATGTTGGCGATGGTAGACTTGGCAAAAGGCGTCGCCCAGGTGCTTGATGCGCTGAGCTACCAAATTTTGCACAATGGCACTGATGACCAGTTCTTAACGTCGGATTGTCCTGTATGCTACTTCGATCCACTGGTTCCAGAAAGTCATGCTCGGCCCTTCACAGTGTCGCCGCCTGATGGCGCAATTGAGCTAATCTTTCCAATCAGCTCCAAGTTGATGCTGCGAGGATTTACGTCGTTTGGCTCGCGTGATTTTCACCATCTCGATGTTTGCCGGTCGGATGATGTGCTTCGTCTCAACAAGGTTGTTGCGAAGTTTGGATATCGCATGGTGCTGTCAAGCGCCCTTTCGCATTTGAATATTGCCTCTGCGTATTCGGAAATCTCGCCGATCCTAAAAACATCAGTCCATAGAAGCCCCCGCGGGGAAGGACTTCTATTTGAGCATGTGTTCGGCAGACGATCCGGCAAGCCGAAATGGCGAGGTGCGAAAGAGCAATCGATTGACTAATGAACAAATCACTATGTTTGAACATTTGGTCGCAATGTCTTTGAACGAGGGTCGGATTCCCTTCACCAGCTCTAGTTGTCCCAAGACATGAAATACACCGTCGGTCCGGCCGCGTTGCAGGCCCCTAATCGCAATGGATTCGATTGCCGATCCGCCGGCAGGTCCTGCCATCGCTGAAATAGGTCGTGTTGCCGATCGTTTGCGATGACGAGCCGTCACTGGAGGTGGTGCGGTTGCCGAGCTGCTGTGAGCTCGTGCCGTCGCTATTGTAGGTGAAGCGGCCGACCTGCTGCGACGTCGAGCCGTCATTCCAATAGGTGGTGTTGCCGATCCGCTGGCCGGAGGTGCCGTCGTCGCAAAAGACGTGGTGGCCGATGAGCTGGCAGGTCTCGGCCTGCGCGGCGGTTGCCGCCGCGAGGCTCACTGCGATCGCGATGAGTCTGCGCATGATGGTCTCGTGATGCTGCCGCATCCAACCGCAAGCGGAAGCCTTGCGCAACGCCAGATCCCTCGCGGAGGTCCCCAAGGTCAGCGGGCGCTCGCCTGTGCCTTGGGGCCACGTTGCGCCGCGGCCGCCCGGAACGCCCGCATCTGGCCGCTGAGGAAGCGCAGCAGGTGGCTTGCGGCTGGCGGCAGTTCGCGGCCGCGTCGTGTGATCACGCAGGCCTCGCTCGATGACAGCAGGCGATTCTCGATCGTGATGGCAGCGAGCGAGCCGTCGGCGAGATCGGCGGCGATGGAGAAGGCCGGGAGGAGCGTCAGGCCGAGGCCGCTCTTGACGAAATGGCGGAGCACGTTGATCGAGCTCGTCGTCAGCTTCGGCGCGAGCGCGATGTGCTCGGCGGCCTCCGCCATCGCCAGGATCTGTCGCGTGCCGTAGCTCGGATGCATCAGCCCGAGCGGATGGTCGGCGAGCTCGCGCAGCCTCAACGGGCGGCCGAGCCGCGCCAGCGCATGATCCGGCGGCACGATCGCGCAGAGCGGCTGGCGGCTCGCGGTGGCGACGCGGATGCGTGGATCGGCCGACGGGTTGAACACCAGGCCGATGTGACAGCGGTCCTCGGCCACGGCGTTGACGACCTCATTGGTGCCGGCGAGATCGAACGACATCGTCAGGTCCGGATGGCGCTGCCAGAAGCGGCCGAGCGGGCCGGACATGAGGTCGCTGACGAAGCCTTCGCCGAGCACGATGTCGACATGGCCGCGCTTGAGCCCCTGCAGCTCGCGCAGCTTGGCCACGGTGTCGGCCTGGTCGGCCTGCCATTGCCGGAAGCGCTCGGCCAGCAGCGCGCCGGCCGCGGTGGCGCGGATGCCGCGGCTGAGGCGCTCGACCAGCGTGAGCCCGAGCTCCTTTTCCAGTAGCGCGATCTGCCGGCTGATCACGGAGGCGTTGATGTCGAGGGCCTCGGCCGCCGCGCGGACCGAGCCGAGCCGGATCGCCTCGTGGAGATAATGGAGCCGGTGGTGGTCGAGCAGGGCGGACATGGGCTTCGGACTAGTGTTGACCAGAGGTCAACACTAGCGCGGGGCCTCGCTGATGTCTGCCCTGAAATCAGGCGGCTAGATTTTCTGGGCAGGATCTCAGGAGGCATCGTGACCGCCGTCGGCATCATCGGACTTGGCAACATGGGGCGCGGCATGGCGCTGACGCTGAAGGGCGCGGGCTTTGCCGTCACCGGCTATGACGCATCCGAGGCAACCCGCGCGGCGCTGGCCGCCGCGGGCCTTGCCGTCGCGGAGAGCATTGGCGCGGTGGTCGCCGCCGCCGACACCATCATCCTGTCGCTGCCGACGGCCGAGATCGTTGCGCGCGTGGTGGAAGGCGCCGACGGCATCCTCGCGCATGCGCGCCCCGGCGTCGTCATCGTCGACACCTCCACCTCGCATCCCGAAACCTCGCGCCGGCTCGCTGCTCTGCTCGCGGCGCGCGGCATGGGCTTCGTCGATGCGCCGGTCAGCGGCGGGCCGAAGGGCGCGGCGACGGGCACCATGACCATGGTGATCGGTGCCGACGACGATGATCTCGCGCGCGTGCTGCCGGTGCTGGAGAAGATGAGCGCCAAGCGCGTGCATGTCGGCGGCGTCGGCGCCGGCAACGTCGCCAAGATCGTCAACAATCTGCTCTGCGCCGCGCATCTGCTCACCGCCGCCGAAGCGCTGCGCATTGCCGATGCCGCGGGCGTCGATGCCGTGAGGCTGCTCGACGGCCTCAATGCCGGCTCCGGCCGCTCCGGCGTCACCCAGGTCAACGTGCCCAACTGGATCCTCAACGGCGCCTTCGATTCCGGCTTCACGATGCAGCTGATGCGCAAGGATGTGAGACTCGCGGCGCAATTCATCGGCGAACTCGGGCTCGCGCTGCCGATGGCGGCCGACACCGCGCGCATCTGGGCGGAGAGTGCAGGCAGCATCGCCGATCCCGAAGATTTCAACCGTATCGTCGAGCTGCAGCTCGGCCCGATCTCGAAGACATGAGTGCCGCCATGACACACTTCATCGACCCGCGTCTGCGCGAGGCCGTCAGGCTGTTCTGGCCCGAGTTCGCGAGCATCGGCTCGCATGTCGGCGGCCAGCGCGTCATCGGCGATGGCGCGACCGTCTCGGTGAACGATCCCGCGACCGGGCAATTGCTGTTCAGCTATGCGGATGCGGGTGCCGACGTCGCGGCGCGTGCTGCAAAGGCGGCCGTCGCGGGGCAGGCGGAATGGGCGCGCGTGACGGCCGCGGGCCGCGGCCGCGTGATGCAGGCGGTCGCGCGCGCGATCCTGGCTTCAGCCGAACAGCTGGCCCAATTGGAATCGCTCTCCGCTGGCAAGCCGATCCGCGACACGAGAGGCGAAGTCGCCAAGGTCGCGGAGATGTTCGAGTACTACGCCGGCTGGGCGGACAAATTCCACGGCGACGTCATTCCGGTGCCGACGAGCCATCTCAACTACACGCGCCGCGAGCCGATGGGCGTGGTGCTGCAGATTACGCCGTGGAACGCGCCGGTCTTCACCGCCGGCTGGCAGATCGCGCCGGCGATCAGCATGGGCAATGCCGTGATCCTCAAGCCGTCCGAGCTGACGCCGCTGACCTCGCTAGCCCTCGCGGTGATCGCGGAATCCGCGGGCCTGCCTAAGGGCGTCGTCAACGTGCTCGCGGGCTTCGGCCACACCACGGGGCAGGCGGCGCTCGCGCAGCCCGCGGTGAAGAAGGTCGTGTTCGTCGGCTCGGTGCCGACGGGGCGGCTGATCGGCGAGGCCGCGGCGCGGCGGCTCGTTCCCTCCGTGCTCGAGCTCGGCGGCAAGTCCGCCAACATCGTATTCGCTGATGCCGATCTCGAACGCGCAGCGATCGGCGCGCAGGCCGCGATCTTTGGCGGTGCGGGACAGAGCTGCGTCGCGGGCTCGCGGCTGCTGGTGCAGAGCGCGGTGTATGACCGATTCGTCGATCTCGTGGCGCAGGGCGCGGCCAAGATCAGATGCGGTGATCCGCTGTCGGCGGACACCGAGATCGGCCCGATCAACAACGCCAAGCAATATGATCATGTGTTGTCGCTGATCCGCGAGGGCGCGGCGGAGGGCGCAGAGATCATCACCGGCAGCCACGGTGAGAACGCCTCGGCTGGCTACTACGTCAAGCCGACCGTGCTCAAGAACGTCACCAACACCATGGGCATCGCGCGCAAGGAAGTGTTCGGCCCCGTCGTCGCCGCGATCCGCTTCGAGACCGAGGAGGAGGCAATCGCGATCGCCAATGACAGCGAGTTCGGTCTTGCCGGCGCGGTGTGGACCCGTGACGTCGCGCGCGCGCATCGCGTCGCAGCAAGCGTGAAGGCCGGCACGTTCTGGATCAACTCCTACAAGACGATCAACGTCGCCTCGCCCTTCGGTGGTTTCAACAACAGCGGTCACGGCCGCTCCTCCGGCGTCGAGGCGCTCTACGAATACACCCAGGTGAAGAGCGTGTGGGTCGAGACCGCCGCCGAGCCGGCGATCGCCTTCGGCTACGCACCCGGCTTGCGCGATTGAAGGCGCATGGCATGATGAGTGCAGGAGCAGCGCACCCCGCGAACTCAATAGTTCCGGAATAAGGAACAGGAAACATGCCGCGCTTCGTCAACGTCGCCATCGGCCAGCTCGGCCCCATCGCCAAGAGCGAGCCGCGCAGCGCGGTCGTCGCGCGGCTCAGCGCCTTGATGCGGCAGGCGCACGCCAATGGCTGCGATCTCATCGTCTATCCCGAGCTCGCGCTCACGACCTTCTTCCCGCGCTGGTACATGGCCGATCAGGCCGAGATCGATACGTATTTCGAGCGCGAGATGCCGGGGCCGGAGACGCAGCCGCTGTTCGCGCTTGCGAAGGAGCTGCGCGTCGGCTTTTGCCTGGGTTATGCCGAGCTCGCGAGCGAGGACGGCGTCATTCACCGCTACAACACCGCCATTCTCGTCGACAAGGAAGGCCGCATCGTCTCGAAATACCGCAAGGTGCATCTGCCGGGGCATGCCGAGCACGAGCCGTGGCGCGAGTTCCAGCATCTGGAAAAGCGTTACTTCGAGCCGGGCAAGAATTTCGGCGTGACCGATGCATTCGGCGGCGTCATCGGCATGGCGATCTGCAACGACCGCCGCTGGCCCGAGACCTATCGCGTGATGGGCCTGCAGGGCGTCGAGATGGTGCTGATCGGCTACAACACGCCGGTGCACAATCCGCCCGCGCCGGAGCACAACGATCTCTCGCTGTTCCACAACCGCCTCGTGATGCAGTCCGGTGCCTATCAGAACGGCACCTGGGTGATCGGAGTGGCGAAGGGCGGCATCGAGGAGGGCGTCGACCACATCGCCGGCAGCTGCATCATCGCGCCGTCGGGTGAGATCGTCGCGGCCTGCGCCACCAAGGGCGACGAGATCGCGCTGGCGCGCTGCGACCTCGATCTGTGCAAGTCCTACAAGCAGACGATCTTCAATTTCGACGTCCATCGCCAGCCCGGGGCGTACGGCATGATCGTCGAGCGCAAGGGCGAGCGGCTGATGGCCGATGGATCGCCGGTGCGCAAGCAGTGATGCGAGCCTCATCTCTCTCAACACGTCATTCCGGGGCATCGCGTAGCGATGAGCCCGGAATCCATAACCACAGCCGGACGTGCGAGGGCGAGATGTCACTCCTTGCGTGCCCAACACGGCATCCCTTGGCTATGGATTCCGGGCTCGCGCTGCGCGCGCCCCGGAATGACGGGTGGAGAGAGACGGGCTTGCGCTCCATGCCTCATTTGCGTTCAAATGAATGCACTCCACGCTCATGGCATGGGCCTTGCTTACAAATTCGGCAATTGATCTCAGGCACGTTGCATCAGGAGAGAACATGGATCGCAGAACGGTATTGAAGGGATTGGCGGGCGCGGGTGGTCTGGCGCTGACGGGCGGCTTCGCGGCGCCGGCGATTGCCCAAGGCGCTTCGGCGCGCACCCTGCGTTTTGTGCCGCAAGCCAATCTCGCCAATTTCGATCCGATCTGGGGCACGCAATATGTCGTGCGCAACGCGGCGGCGATGGTGTGGGACACGCTGTACGGCATCGACGACAAGTTCGTGCCGCAGCGCCAGATGGTGGAGTCCGAAGAGGTTTCCTCCGACGGCCTGACCTGGACCTTCAAGCTGCGTTCGGGCCTGAAATTCCATGACGGCGAGCCGGTGCTCGCCAAGGACGTCGTCGCCAGCCTGACGCGCTGGTCGGCGCGCGATCCGATGGGCCTGATGCTCAAGGCGATCCAGAACGAGCTCACCGCGGTCGACGACAAGACCTTCAAATGGGTGCTGAAGCAGCCTTATCCGAAGATGCTGTTCGCGCTCGGCAAGGGCAATGCGCCCTGCGCCTTCATCATGCCCGAGCGCATCGCGCAGACCGACCCGTTCAAGCAGATGTCCGAATATGTCGGCTCCGGCCCGTTCAAATTCGCCAAGGGCGAATGGGTGCCGGGCGCCAAGGCCGTGTTCGAGAGGTTCGCCGACTATGTGCCGCGCCAGGAAAAGCCGGTGTGGCTCGCCGGCGGCAAGCAGGTGCTGGTCGATCGCGTCGAGTGGGTGATCATGCCGGACCCCGCGACGGCCGCCGCCGCGCTGCAGAACGGCGAGGTCGACTGGTGGGAGAACCCGATCACCGATCTCGTGCCGGTCTTGAAGGGCAACAAGAACATCGGCGTCGACATCGGCGATCCCCTCGGCAATGTCGGCGCGTTCCGCATCAACCATCTGCATGCGCCGTTCAACAATCCGAAGGCACGCCAGGCGATCCTGATGGCGATGAGCCAGGAGGACTACATGCGCGCGCTGGTCGGCGACGACAACGCGCTGTGGAAGCCGCTGCCGGGCTTCTTCACCCCGGGCACGCCGCTCTACACCGAGGAAGGCGGCGACATCCTCAAGGGCAAGCGCGATTTCACCGCTGCCAAGAAGCTGCTCGAGGAAGCCGGCTACAAGGGCGAGCCGATCACCTGCGTGGTGGCGCAGGACCAGCCGATCACCAAGGCGTTCGGTGACGTCACCGCCGATCTGCTCAAGAAGCTCGGCATGAACGTCGACTTCGTCGCCACCGATTGGGGCACGGTCGGCGCCCGCCGCGCGCAGAAGACGCCGCCGTCGCAGGGCGGCTGGCACATGTTCCACACCTGGCATGCCGGCGCCGACTGTATCAACCCGGCGGCCTACAATGCGCTGCGCGCCAATGGCGACAAGGCGTGGTTCGGCTGGCCGAGCAGCGAGAAGGTGGAGACGGAGATCACCAACTGGTTCAACGCCAAGTCGCTCGACGAGGAGAAGGCGGTTGCCGGGCGCATCAACAAGGCGGCGATCGACGACGTGGTGTTCGCGCCGACCGGCTTCTTCCTCGGCTACACCGCCTGGCGCAAGAACGTGTCCGGCGTGACCAAGGGGCCGATCCCGCTGTTCTGGGGCGTGTCGAAGACCGCGTGAGGCACTGACCAAACATGCTCGCTTATGCGCTTCGACGCGTGCTGTCGACCCTGCCGGTGATGGCGATCGTCGCGCTGTTCGTCTTCAGCCTGCTGTACATCGCGCCGGGCGATCCGGCCGTTGTCATCGCCGGCGACCAGGCGAGCCCGGCGGACGTCGAGCGCATCCGCGCCAATCTCGGACTGGACCAGCCCTTCCTGGTCCAGTTCGGCAGCTGGGTGTGGCGTCTGCTGCACTTTGATCTCGGCACATCGATCTTCACCAATCTTCCGGTGTCGGCGATGATCGCCCAGCGCATCGAGCCGACCCTGTCGCTGATGATGGTGACCTTGTTCCTCACCATCCTCATCGCGGTGCCGCTCGGCGTGATCGCGGCGTGGAAGGCCGGCACGTGGATCGATCGCGTGATCATGGCCTTCGCCGTGTTCGGCTTCTCGGTGCCGGTGTTCGTCGTCGGCTACATCCTCGCTTATGTGTTCGCGCTGAAGTTCGACCTCTTGCCGGTGCAGGGCTACACGCCGCTGTCGCAAGGCTTCTGGCCGTGGCTGCAGAACCTGATCCTGCCGGCGGTGGCGCTCGGCTGCGTCTATATCGCGCTGATCGCGCGCATCACCCGCGCCGCGATGCTCGAGGTGCTGCAGCAGGACTACATCCGCACCGCGCGCGCCAAGGGCCTCGGGCAGGGCGGCATCCTGTTCATCCATGCGCTGAAGAACGCGGCGGTGCCGATCGTCACCGTGGTCGGCATCGGCATCGCGCTGCTGATCGGCGGCGCCGTGGTCACCGAGAGCGTGTTCGCCATTCCCGGCCTCGGCCGCCTCACCATCGATGCCATCCTGCGCCGTGACTATCCCGTCATCCAGGGCATCGTGCTGCTGTTCAGCTTCGTCTATGTGCTCGTCAATCTCCTGATCGACATCACCTACACCCTGGTCGACCCGAGGATCCGCTATTGACCGCCACGACCACAACCTCTCCGCCGCCGGGCCTCATCGTCGCGCCTCGCCTGCCGGACCTGATGGCGGCGCCAAAGATCCGGCGCGGCGCCATCGGCTTTCTGCGCAACCATCCGACGGTCGCGATCGGCGGCGCGTTGCTGCTGGTGCTCGTCATCATCGGCGTATTCGCGCCGTTCCTGTTCACCGTCGATCCCACCGCGATCGCGCCGGCCAAGCGCACGCGGCTGCCGTCGGCGGATTTCTGGTTCGGCACCGACGCGCTGGGACGCGACATCTATTCGCGCGTGCTCTACGGCACCCGCGTCTCGCTGACGGTCGGCTTGTCGGTCGCGCTCGCCGCGTCGCTGATCGGGCTCGCGATCGGCCTCGTCGCCGGCTTCCTGCGCTGGGCCGATGGCGTGCTGATGCGCTGCATGGACGGGTTGATGTCGATCCCGCCGATCCTGCTCGCCGTCGCGCTGATGGCGCTGACGCGCGGCAGCGTCGGCAACGTCATCCTCGCCATCACCATCGCCGAGATCCCGCGCGTCGCGCGCCTCATCCGCGGCGTCGTGCTCAGCTTGCGCGAGCAGCCCTATGTCGACGGCGCCGTCGCCTCGGGCACGCGCACGCCGATGGTGATCCTGCGCCACATCCTGCCCAACACCATGGCGCCTATGCTGGTGCAGGCGACCTACATCTGCGCCAGCTCCATGATCACCGAGGCGATCCTGTCCTTCATCGGCGCCGGCACGCCGCCGACCATCCCGTCCTGGGGCAACATCATGGCCGAGGGCCGCGCGCTGTGGCAGGTCAAGCCCTACATCGTGTTCTTCCCGGCGGCGTTCCTGTCGGTGACCGTGCTGGCGGTGAATCTCGTCGGCGACGGATTGCGCGACGCGCTCGATCCGCGCATGGCGAAATCACCATGAGCGGTCTTATGTCAAAACTTGACGGCCGAGTCGGGGCCTCGCCCTTCGAGACGCTCGCCTCCGGCGAGCTCCTCAGGGTGAGGGTTGAGAGTGCTGCACGTGGCGGCGCTGCTTATCGCCGATGTGCCGCTCCTGATGCAAACCCAAACCCTCATGGTGAGGAGCGCCGCGCGCCGCGGCTGGTCGAAGGGTGGCTAATGTTGAGCGCGCGGCGCGTCTCGAACCATGAGGCCCCGATCTCTCGCCAGGAGCACCTATAAATGCCGCTGCTCGAGGTCGAGAATCTCCAGGTCCATTTCCGCACGCCGACCGGCATCAACCGCGCCGTCGACGGCGTGTCGTTCCACGTCAACCCCGGCGAGACGCTGGCCATCGTCGGCGAGTCCGGCTGCGGCAAGTCGGTCACCTCGATGTCGATGATGCGCCTGATCCCGGAGCCGCCGGGCAAGATCGCGGGGTCGATCAAGCTCGAGGGCAGGGACATCCTGACGCTCAGCGATCGCGAGATGCGCGCGCTGCGCGGCAACGACATCTCGATGATCTTCCAGGAGCCGATGACCAGCCTCAACCCCGTGCTGACCGTCGGCCGCCAGATCGGCGAGACGCTGCGGCTGCACCAGGGACTCGACCAGGCGCAGGCCGAGGCGCGCGCCGTCGAGATGCTGACCCTGGTCGGCATCCCCGAGCCCGCGCGCCGCGTGCGCGAATATCCGCACCAGCTGTCGGGCGGCATGCGCCAGCGCGTGATGATCGCGATGGCGCTGGCCTGCAATCCAAAACTCCTGATCGCGGACGAGCCGACCACCGCGCTCGACGTCACCATCCAGGCGCAGATCCTCAAGCTGATGCTGGAGCTGAAGCAGCGCGTCGGTGCCGCGATCATCCTGATCACGCACGATCTCGGCGTCGTCGCCGAGGTCGCCGAGCGCGTGATGGTGATGTATGCTGGACGCAAGGTCGAGGAAGCTCCGGTGAAGGAGCTCTTCCGCTCGCCGCGCCATCCCTATACGCAGGGCCTGCTCGGCGCGCTGCCCAAGCTCGGCTCGTCGCTGTCGGGCGAGACCAAGCGGCTGGCGGAAATTCCCGGCCAGGTGCCGGACCTCAAGCAGCGCATCGAGGGCTGCGTGTTCGCCGGCCGCTGCGCGCTGGCCACGGATCTCTGCCGCCAATACGCGCCGGGCCTGGAGCAGAAAGCTGCGCATCATATCGCCGCCTGTCATTTCGCTGCCAAGGAGCAGGCCGCCGCATGACCATGCCGCTGCTCCAGGTCAACGACCTCAAGAAACATTTCCCGATCTCGGGCGGCCTGTTCGGCCGCACCAAGAGCAAGGTGCACGCCGTCGACGGCGTGTCGTTCGAGATCGCGCGGGGCGAGACCTTGTCGCTGGTCGGCGAATCCGGCTGCGGCAAGTCGACCGTCGGCCGCGCCATCCTGCGCCTGTTCGACATCACCGGCGGCCAGATCGTGCTCGACGGTCTGCGCATCGACGATCTCGGCCCGCACCGGCTGCGCGAGATGCGCCGCCGCGTGCAGGTCGTGTTCCAGGATCCGTTCTCCAGCCTCAATCCGCGCATGCGGATTCGCGACATCCTCGCCGAGCCGATCAACAATTTCGGTCTCGCCAAGGACAAGGCCGAGCTCGACGCGCGCATTGCCGAATTGATGGAGATCGTCCGCCTGCCGCGCGACGCCGTGAATCGCCGCCCGCACGAATTCTCCGGCGGCCAGCGCCAGCGCATCGGCATTGCGCGTGCGCTCGCTGCCAAGCCCGAGCTGATCGTCTGCGACGAGGCGGTGTCCGCGCTCGACGTCTCCGTCAAGGCGCAGATCGTCAATTTGCTGCAGGATTTGCAGCGCGAGTTCGGCCTCGCGCTCTTGTTCATCAGCCACGACCTCGCCATCGTCGAGCACATGACGCACCGCGTCGCCGTGATGTATCTCGGCAAGATCGTCGAGATCGCGCCCCGACGGCAGATCTTTGCGTCGCCCGGCCATCCCTACACGAAGGCGCTGCTGTCAGCCGTGCCCGTCCCGGAGCCCGGCGCCGAGCGCTCGCCCATCATCCTCAAGGGCGACGTCCCGAGCCCGGTCAACCCGCCGAAAGGCTGCCGCTTCCACACGCGTTGCCCGCTGGCGTTCGACCGCTGCCGCAGCGAAGTGCCGGAGCTGCGGCTGAAGGGCGAGGACCAGTGGGTGGCGTGTCATCTGGAGAATGTGTGATCGGGACTGTAGCCCGGATGAGCGCAGCGACATCCGGGTTCACATGACCAGCGCGGTTGACCCCGGATATCGCTACGCTGATCGGGGCTACTCGGTGACACTCTACGTGGTGACCTACGCTCTCACCGCGTGTCATTGCGAGCGTAGCGAAGCAATCCAGAGTCCCGCACACCATCCTGGATTGCTTCGCTGCGCTCGCAATGACGGAGGAAAGACGATGCGTTCGTCTCGACGACCGTGTTGAGGCGACAGGTCATCGCAGACACCGTTATGCAACTCCGATCCTCCGCTCTCACGCCGGCCTCTACCGTCGTCCCGGGCAAGCCCTGGCGACGCGAAGCGGCGGCGGGGCGCTGACCCGGGACCCATACTCCGTGCAGGTGGTTGCTTGCGCAAGCATGGCTGTCTCGTGTCACGACGACGGCCGGTGGTGATGGGTCCCGGCGTTCGCCGGGACGACGGCGGAGGGTGGGGAAGCGGCGGGGCTCTTCTCCAAGCGGGCGCGGGGAGGATGCGGGGCCTCCTGCTGCTCATCGGCCACACCGACCTTCCCAATCGTCCCTGCGCACGCGCCATCCCCAGGCCCGTGCATTGTCACCGCCCGACCCGGCGACTAGAAATTGATTCGGTTGAGGAATCTCAAGTCCACCGCCGCGCCGGAACTCCGTCCGGTGCAGCATGTCCCGCGTTCGAGGAGGCCGCCATGCATCTCGCCCATGATCCGACAGCACCGGCGGCAGCGCAGATCAGCTTCGACCAGTTTCTCGCCGTCGACATCCGAATCGGCACCATCGTGGCCGCCGAGCCGTATCCGGAGGCGCGCAAGCCGTCGCTGAAGCTGACGGTCGATTTCGGCCCCGCCATCGGCACCAAGCGCTCCAGCGCGCAGATCGCCTCGCTCTACGATCCGGCCACGCTCGTCGGCCGCCAGGTCGCGGCCGTGGTCAACTTCCCGCCGCGGCAGATCGGCAAGTTCATGTCGGAGGTGCTGACGCTCGGCTTCCCGGACGAGGCCGGCAACGTCGTGCTGTTCCAGCCGGACAAGACCGTCCCGAACGGCGCGCGGCTGTTCTGAGCGGGAGCCGCTGACATGGATATGCTGCTGGAACCTGTTACGCTGCCGCCATTTCCCGAAGGCTTGAGGATTTCGCTGCGGCAGATGCATCTTCTCCAGGCTCCCATGGGCGGCACGCTCGTGACGGGCGGCGCCACCTTCCGCGTGTTCGCGCCGCATGCCAAGGCGGTCTACGTGTCCGGCCCGTTCAACGACTGGGCGCAGGATGCGAGCTGCCGCCTCGCGCCGATCGGCAATGGCCATTGGGCGATCTTCATCCCCGGCCTGAAGGACGGCGACGCCTACATGTATTTCGTCGAGGGCGAGGGCAATTCGGGCTACAAGCGCGATCCGCACGCGCGGCTGCTCACCGTCGATCCGCCATTCCCGCAGGCGCATTCGGTGCTGCGCAACCCGCAAGCCTTTCCCTGGCATGATACCGACTTCACGCCGCCGCCCAGCAACGAGCTGGTGATCTATCAGCTTCATGTCGGCACCTTCGACATGAAGGCCGGCAATCCCGACGGCTGCTTCTTCGACGTGATCGAGCGCGTGCCGCATCTGAAGAAGCTCGGTATCAACGCCATCGAGCTGCTGCCGGTGCAGGAATTCCCGTCGATGTTCAGCATGGGCTACAACGGCACCGACCTGTTCAGCCCGGAGACTGACTATGGCGAGCACGAGGAGGCGCATCTCGCGGCCTACTTCGCGCGCACCAACGAGATCCTGACGGCCGCGGGTGCTGCGCCTTACGCCGATATCGGCGTCATCAGGCATTGCGACGATCAGCTGCGCGCGCTGATCGACGTCTGCCATGTCCATGGCATCGCCGTGTTGTTCGACGTCGTCTACAATCACGCCGGCGGCGGTTTTGACGAGGCCAGCATCTGGTTCTTCGACCGCCAGCCTTACGGCGATTCCAACCGCAGCCTGTACTTCACCGACCAGGGCTGGGCCGGCGGCCAGGTGTTTGCCTATTGGAACGCCGACGTGCGGCAGTACCTCGTTGACAATGCCATCATGTTCTATCGCGAGTATCACGCCGACGGCCTGCGCTTCGACGAGGTCAGCGTGATGGACCGCTTCGGCGGCTGGGCGACCTGCCAGCAGCTCACCGAGGCGCTGCGCGCCGAGAAACCGGACGCGATCCAGATCGCGGAGTTCTGGCCGGTCAATCCGTGGGTGGTGAAGGACATCGCGCAAGGCGGCGCCGGCTTCGATGCGACCTGGAGCGACGGCCTGCGGCTCGCCGTGCGCGGCGCGATTGCGAGTGCCGCTGGAGGCGCGGGTGCGCAGGTTGCCATGCAGCCGATCGCCGCCGCGATCGCCGATCTCGGCCTGAGCAATCGCTGGCGCGCGGTCAACTCGATCGAGAACCACGACATCGTCTATGCCGGCCGCGAGCCGCGCATCTCGCGTCTCGCCGATCCTATCGACAGCCGCTGCTGGTACGCGCGCAGCCGCTGCCGCGTCGCCACCGGCCTGCTGCTGACCGCGCCGGGCATCCCGATGCTGTTCATGGGCCAGGAGCTGTTCGAGGACCGGCCCTGGAGCGACACGCCGAACCCGGACACCACGATCCAATGGGCGCTGCTCGACGGCGAGGACAAGATCACCGCGGATGCGATGCGCTTCACATCCGAGCTGATCGCCATCCGCCGCACCCATCCGGCGCTGACGAGCGAAGGCTGCGCCATCGTCCACGTCCACGACGCCAACCGCGTCCTCGCCTTTCACCGCTGGGACGGCAAGGGCGACGACGTCATGGTGATCGTCAGCCTGAGCGAAACGCCGTGGCGCGACTACGCCATCGGCTTTCCCGCTGCCGGCACCTGGCACGAGGTGTTCAACAGCGACGTCTACGACAATTGGGTCAATCCCGGCGTCGTCGGCAACAACGGCGCGGTGACCGCCAGCGGCCCGGCGCTGCACGGCCAGCCGAATTCGGCTGACGTGACGATTCCCGCCAATGGCGTGCTGGTGTTTTCGCGGAGCTGATGCGCCGTCCGCGCTCTCTCCGTCATTCCGGGGCGCGTCGCGCAGCGGCGCGAGCCCGGAATCCATAGCCACAGGCTGGCGTGTGACGCGAGATGATCGTTGAGCCAATCTTCGACAAGCAAACGGTCGTGGTTATGGATTCCGGGCTCATCCGCGCTGCCTCAAAATGGCTTCGCCATTTTGCGCGCGAATGCCCCGGAATGACGGCGTGGAGAGAGCGTGCAACCCCCGGCGCAGAGCGATATGCGCGAGGAGACCCGGGCTATTGCCGCCGTCATTGCGAGCGCAGCGAAGCAATCCAGGGTGGTGGGCGGGATTCTGGATTGCTTCGCTGCGCTCGCAATGACGCGGTGAGAGCGGGGCGCGCCATCGGCAGAGCAACCTGCAGAGGCAGACTATACAATCAGCCGCCCCTGGCGTTCCGCAATCCCGATCACTGCCTCGGTCCCCGCATTGAAATCGAGATGATCCGCCTCGATGCCATCCGAGAAGATCACGCCGTTCTCCGGCATCAGCGAGCGCAGCCGCAAGGTCTCGCCGCCATCGAGGCCGCCGCACACCAGCGAGGTCTGGGAGGTCTTGCTCGGGAACGGCTCGCGCACGGCAAAGCGAAGCGCGCGGGCGTCCCAGGGCAGGGCGGTGTAGTCGCGATCGCCGTGGCTGCCATAGCTGCCGGCAATCGCCAGCGCGCCGGTGACGATGCTCTTGAACCAGGCGGTCGAGCCGAGCCCGGTCGCCACGATCAGCCCGCTGGAGGACTGCCGCTCCTGCGCCTGGCGTGTCGCGATTTCGTAGCGCGCCGACACATGCGTACGGGCGCCGATGAAGAGGTCATTCACCGCGTAGAGCACTTGGCCGTCGGCAAGGCTCGCGCGCGCCATGGTTACCGCCTTGGCCGCGCGCTTGTCGGCGGCCACCTCCGGCAAGAGGCTCGCGAGATCATCCGGCGCGAACGGCAGCAGCACGCCGTCATGGCGCTGCGAGTCCGGGTTGAGGCCGAGCAGCGGCTGGCCGTCGAGATATTTCATGGTGTTGGCGACCAGCCCGTCGGGGCCGAGGGCCGCGACGATATCGGCGGGGCCGAAGATGAAGTTCGGCAGGAAGCCGCGGTCGACGATCTGGTAGCGGCCCCAGCGCTCCAGGGTCTGCGTCGCCGTGGCGCGCGCGGCCTGGTAGGCCGCGTGCTCGCGTTCGTAGTCGGAGAAGTCGGCGCCGAGATGCTCGACATAGAAGCGGGCCTGGTCCGCGGTGAGGAACTTTGCGATCAGCTCCTCCAGCCGCGTTCTCCTGGTGACCAGCACCACCTTGCGGTCATTGCCGGACACGGGGGGCCTCCGCGGGTTTCTGCATCAGGCTGTTCAGCAGCTCCGGCGAGACGTTGAGCTGGCCGATCTTCTCGGCCTTTTCGGCCAACCCAGAGAACGCCTGCGCGATCAGCTGGCCCGGCTGCATGCCGGTCGCTGCCAGCGCCTGGATCACGCGGGTGTCGACGCCCTCGAAGATCTTCATCAGCGCCCCAACGCGGTAGGCTTCGGCGTCCGCCAGCGTGCGGGTGTTGGCCGCGTTCAGCGAGACAAAGTCCTTGCGCTTGGCCTCCAGGGCGATGTCGGCGACCATGCCGGCCTCGCGCAGCTCGTTCTTCTTCGCGGACACGCTGGCCTCCGCATCCATCTGCGTCTCGCGGATCGAGCGCTTCTTCTGTTCGACCGCGATCTCGGTGTCGAGCTCGCTCTCGCGGATGGCGCGCTCGCGTTCGACGGCAAAATTGCGCCGCGCGAAGATGGCCTCGTCCGCGGTCTTCAGGATCGCCTCGCGTGCCTCGGCCTCCAGCGCCTTGGCGGTTTCCGGCGTCGGCTTCACCGCGCGCACGGCGACGCCGAGGATTTCAAGACCCAGCGCATCGATGTCGGCCCGTTGCTTCAATCCGGCTGCGATCGCCTCGGCAATACGATCGGAGGCGCGCAGCGCTTCCCGGAGGGTCATGTCCTTGACCGCCTGCTGCGCCAGCACCTCGACCGCGCCGAGCACGCGCTGCGGCAGCTCCTCGGGGTCGTCGGACTCGTAGGTCTTGCCGTCGCGCTTGAGGGTGAAGTTCAGCATCGCCGCCGCCTTCTTCGGCTCGCCGATGCGGTAGGTGACCTGGCCCTGGATCGTCAGCGTCTGAAAGTCGCGGGCGATCTGCTGGAAGATGAAGGCGGCGTCGCGGCTGCCGATCGGGATCGCGACCAGCGAGGTGGCGGGTCCGTAATAGAAGGTGGAGAGCCCGGCGCCTTCCTCCACGATCGCGCCGGCACGGTACTTGAGCAAATAGGTGGTGGGCTGGGCCTTGATGAAACGTAAGCCGAACATGGCGGTCTCCTGACGTTTGGCGACATAAGTGTGTCACGCCAACTAAGTAAGTTGGACAGTACAACTAAGTGTGCTAGTGTCAAGGGGCAAAATCGGCGGGAGCGGCGGTATGGCGGGACGGCAGGGGCACGGCGGGGGCGCAGGCGCAGGCGCAGGCGATCAGGCGGGCGCCAGAAGGGCCGGCCTGGATTTTCCGCGGCCGCTGACCACGGTCGACATCGTCATTTTCACGATCCGACAGGAGGCGCTGCATGTGCTGCTGGTACGCCGCGGCCAGGGTGACGGTGAGCCGTTCCCGGACACGTTTGCGCTGCCGGGCGGCTTCGTCGACGTGACCAAGGACGCCGATCTCGCCGCCTGCGCCCGGCGCAAGCTCGCCGAAAAGACCGGCGTCGTCAGTCCGTATCTCGAGCAGCTCGGCAGCTGGGGCAGTGCCACGCGCGATCCGCGCGGCTGGTCGGCGACCCATGCCTATTTCGCACTGATCCCGTCGTCAGCGGCGGAGGCCGCATTGGCGGCCGATGCGCAATGGTTTCCGCTTCAAGGCGCAGGCGTGAAGCCGAAGCTCGCCTTCGACCATGCCGAGATCCTGCAGGCCGCCGTACAGCGGCTGCGCAACAAGGTCGAATACACCTCGCTGCCCGCCTATCTCATGCCGGAGGAGTTCACGCTCCCCGAGCTGCAGCGGACCTACGAGATCGTGCTGGACCGTCCGCTGGAGAAGAGCGCCTTCCGCACCCGCATGCTCTCAGCCGACCTGATCGAGCCGATCGACAAGATGCGCAAGGGGCCGAACCGACCGGCCCAGCTCTACCGTCTAAAGAAGGCGGCCGCGCCGGTATACTTTGCGCGCACGTTCAACGCGCCGGAGTGACGGTGGTGTAGCCCGTCTGCCTCGCCACCGTCATTGCGAGCGTAGCGAAGCAATCCAGGGCCGAGCAAGGACTCTGGATTGCTTCGCTACGCTCGCAATGACTGGGATGAGAGGACAATGCGCCAAGCGACCGCACTGGCTGCGCGGCGCAAGGCCGGATCAGGCCGAAAAATCCACCACCAGCGATTTGCTGGTCGAGCTCGAGGAGCTGCTGCCGCTGGCGCTGTAGGACGACGTCGTGCTGCTGTTCGAGCTCTGCAGCGCCTCGAGCAGCTTCTTCAGCAGCTCCTCGATCTGGGACGAGGAGTCCGTCGACGTCGATGACGAGGTGCTCGACGTGGTGTCGGTGCTTGAGTCGTCGCTCGGCGGCGGGCCGGGCGGCGGGCCGCCGGCGCCGCCCGGACCGCCGGAGAAGGCGTTGGCGAACACGTTCTTCAGCTCGGTTGCCTGGTCCGAGGTGAGCTTGCCGCTGTCGACCTCGCTCTGGATCAGATCGTCGATCTTCGACTGCATCTCCTTGGGTGAGGGCGGCGTGGAGCTCGTCGACGCGGACGAGCTGCTGCTGCCGCTCGTCAGCGCCGAATCGATGTCGTCGAGCGCTGACGACAACGCGGTCTGGTCGGTCGAACTGACCTTGCCGGCCGAGACTTCCTTGGTGAGCTCCTGCTTGAGCAAATCGAGTGGCGAGAAGCCACTCATGGAGGAGGCAGAGATCGACGTCATGGCGTGCTCCGAAGGTTGCGACATCAAACCTGCCTCAAGCTGTCGACCGGGGCGCTTAACAGGGTCTTGTTCCGTATGTCCCGATGTGTCGGGCCGCGGGTTGCACACAAAACGAAGCAAGAAAGTCGACGATGTCCGTAATTTTGCGGAGCATTCGCAAGTGCGGCGGCGGACGGCGACCGACGAATTATTAACGACAACAGATGAAAGTAGTCCCGCAATACTTCGGGGTGGATTGATCAGATGCGATTGCTCGACGGCCTGACCATACGAACCGTTCTCGGCTTGATCATCGGCGCGCTGGCGCTGCTGTTGATCGGCAGCCTCGCCACCGGCCTGGTCGACGCGCTCGGCCGCTATCAGTCGGCGCAGCGGATCGCGCGGCTCGCCAGCGCCGACCAGCAGCTGTTCAACACCCTGATCGGCTTCCGGCTCGAGCGCGGCACCTTCCTGGCCACCCTGGCCGCGGAGGGGACGGCCGACCAGGCGGCGGAGACGCGCATCACGACCAACCGCCAGATATCCGAGACGGCCTACAAGCAGGTGCAGGAGGCGCTGTCCGGCGTGGCCGACGCCAAGATCGCGAGCCGTCTCAGCACGCTCGTCGCGACGCATGACCGGCTGGCCTCGCTGCGGCCCGACGCCGAGCGGGCCATCAGGCAGCCCAAGACGTCGCGCGACGGGCAAACCGCCGATGCCTTCCGCAAGGCCGCGCAGGACTATCTCGATGCGCTGCTCGTCATCGCCGCCGATCTCGAGGAGACGATGAAGCTTGCCGATCCCGCCGTGGACCAGATGGTCAACGTCAAGCAGTCGGCCTGGGCGGCGCGCAATTTCGGCGGCCAGTTCGCGATCAAGATCGAGAACGCGGCGGCTTCGGGTAAGCCGTGGAGCGTCGCCGAGATCGTTGCCGGCGCTGATGATTCCGGCCGGCAGGCGCAGGCCTGGAGCCAGGTGCAGACGGCCGCCGCGCGGCCCGACGCGCCTGCTGCGCTCGTCGATGCCGTTAACCGCTCCAAGCAGGCGGAGGCCACGGCCATGGCCGAGCAGCAGGCCGGGCTCGTCAAGGCGCTGCGCAACAACCAGAGCATCGACTTCAAGTTCGCCGAGCTGTCCAAGCTCAACACCGCGCTATTGTCCTACAGCGTCGACGCCGCCAATGCGGCGCTGGCGGAGATGGTCGCGGTCGCCGGCCGGCGCATCGGGGAGGCGCGCGAGAGTCTGATCATCAACCTCGTGATGATGGGCATCGCGCTCGCCGTGGCGCTCGTCGGCATGGTCGTGGTGCAGAGCCGCATCTCGGCGGCGATCCGCTCGCTGGCCGCGGCGATGCAGCGCCTGGCCGATCGCGACTACACGATCGAGCTCGCCGGGCTCGCCCGTCGCGACGAGATCGGCGAGATGTCGCGCACCGTCGCCGTATTCAAGGACAGCATGATCGCCGGCGACCAGCTTGCAAGTGAGAAGGAAGCTGCGCAGGCCCGGCGCGAGCAGCGTCAGGCCACCGTCGATGCGCTGATCCGGCAATTCGAGGCGACCGTGACCTCGTCGCTGAAGACGCTGACCTCGGCCTCGAGCGAGCTGAACGCAACCGCGCAGTCGATGTCGGCGACCGCCGACCAGGGCCGCCAGAAGGCCTCGTCCGTCGCCGACGTGTCGCAGCGCGCTTCGGGCAATGTCCAGATGGTGGCGGCGGCGACGGAGGAGTTGTCGGCCTCGATCAGCGAGATCAGCCGCCAGGTCACCGAGTCGACCTCGATCGCCAGCGCAGCAGCGACGCAGGCGGAGAAGACCAATGACGAGGTGCGGGCACTGTCGGATGCAGCGCAGCGGATCGGCGACGTCGTGGCGCTGATCAGCGGCATCGCCGAGCAGACCAATTTGCTGGCCCTGAACGCGACCATCGAGGCGGCCCGCGCCGGCGAGGCCGGCAAGGGGTTTGCCGTGGTGGCCGCCGAGGTGAAGACGCTGGCCAACCAGACCGCGAAGGCGACCGAGGAGATCACCTCGCAGGTCGCCGGCATTCAGAGCGCCACCAAGGCCTCGGTGGACGCCATCCAGGCGATCTCCTCGACCATCCATCGCGTCAACCAGATCGCCTCGGCGATCGCGGCGGCGGTCGAGCAGCAGGGCGCCGCGACGCGCGAGATCGCGCGCAACGTGCAGCAGGCATCCGAGGGAACCAACGCGGTGTCGCAGAACATCTCGACCGTGTCGGAGGCCACCGCTGCCACCGGCCAGGCCGCCGGCGGCGTGCTCGACTCCGTGCGCACGCTGTCAAAGCTGTCCGCCGATCTGCGCCACGACGTCGACCAGTTCGTGAGCCAGCTGCGCGCGGCGTAGCGTCGTGATCTGCGGGAATCATCTGGGCGGAACGTGATGCCACCGCCCGTCGCCTCACCACCGGTGATGCAGAGGGATGGATTCCGGGCTCGTGTTGCGCACGCCCCGGAATGACGGCCTCTATGGCGGCAGAGGGGCATGTGTCCCCAACGACATTGCGGCATGCCGAGAGCGCAGTGCTCGGGGCCGCGAAATGGTGTATCCGCGGGTGACTGGCGGCGCCTCACGGGGCATGTCCGCCACAAGGAATAAATTCCCGGAGGAACTCCATGTCGGCGCTGCCGCTATCTGGCATCAAGATTCTCGACCTCACCCGCGTGCTGGCCGGGCCGCTGTCCGCCCAGATGCTGGCGGATCTCGGCGCCGAGGTGATCAAGATCGAGCGGCCGGGCACCGGCGACGACGCGCGCGCTTTCGGCCCGCCCTACCTGAAAGACCCCGAGGGCAAGGCCAACAACAACAACTCGTTTTACATCTGCGCCAACCGCAACAAGAAGTCGGTGACGGTGAACATCGCCTCGCCCGAGGGGCAGGAGATCATCCGCGCGCTCGCCAAGGACTGCGACGTGTTCATGGAGAACTACAAGGTCGGCGATCTCAAGCGCTACGGCCTCGATTACGAGGCCATCAAGGCGGTCAATCCCGACGTGATCTACTGCTCGGTCACCGGCTTCGGCCAGACCGGGCCGTATTCGCCGCGCGCCGGCTATGACGCGATCTTCCAGGCGATGGGCGGGCTGATGAGCGTCACCGGCCACATGGACGGCGAGCCGGGGGCGGGGCCGATGAAGGTCGGTCCCTCGATTGTGGACTACATGACCGGCATGAACACCTCGATCGGCATCCTCTCGGCGCTGTACCACCGCGACGTCAATGGCGGCGGCGGCCAGCATGTCGACGTCTGCCTGTTCGACACCGTGATCGCGTCGCTGTCGCATTACGCCCAGATCTTCCTGATCAACGGCAAGTCGCCGCCGCGGCGCGGCACCTGGGGCAATGGCGGCATGCCGGCCGGCGTGTTCCGCTGCACCGACGGCGAATTGATGCTCGTGGTCGGCAACGACGCGCAGTTCGCGCGCACCTGCGCGGTGCTCGGCGCGCCGGAGCTCGCGACCGATCCCAAATTCCTCAAGAACAACGACCGCGTCGTCAACGGCAAGGAGATCATGGCGATCTTCGCCGGCCTGTTCCTGAAGAACTCGGTCGCGCATTGGCTGGAGGAGCTGGAGAAGGCCGGCGTGCCCTGCGGCCCCGTCAACGACTTCGCCCACGTGTTCGCCGATCCGCACGTCCGCTCGCGCGGCATGGAGGTCAAGGTCGAGCACAAGTTCGAGCCGCAACTGTCGGTGATCCGCAACGCGCTGACCTTTTCGGGCACGCCGATCACCGACTACCGCGCCCC
Source organism: Bradyrhizobium sp. HKCCYLRH3099 (assembly GCF_051167855.1). NCBI lineage: Bacteria > Pseudomonadati > Pseudomonadota > Alphaproteobacteria > Hyphomicrobiales > Nitrobacteraceae > Bradyrhizobium > Bradyrhizobium sp. HKCCYLRH3099. Next base: position 442,401 of record NZ_JBNPTW010000001.1, on the reverse strand, counting down.
GCCGCTGCTCGGCGAGCATACGCAGGACGTGCTGGCGGGGCTCGGCTACGACGCGGCGAAGATCGCGGCGTTGAAGCAGCAGGGCGTGGTGTAGCTCCTCCGAATCCCGGCTCTCTCCGTTCGTCATTCCGGGGCGCGCGTAAGCGCGAGCCCGGAATCCATAGCCACAAGCGGTCAAGGTAGAGCGAGCTGGACGTGGCCGCTGTCTCCGAACGACTGCTGTTCGTGGTTATGGATTCCGGGCTCATTCGCGCTGTTTCAAGATGGCTTCGCCATCTTGCGCGCGAATGCCCCGGAATGACAGCGGGCGTGGGTGGGGACTGCTCCCCGCTAACGTGTACGGTGATGCCTGTGCCGCTTCGGTTTCGGCCGGTGATAGCCCGGCTCTGCCACGTAGGGCGCAGGCGGCGGTGCGCCGAGTTGCTGCCGCGACTCCTGCAAGCGCCTTTGATAACCGGGGGAGTTCATGATGTTGGCGGCGGCACCACGCGCGAGCACCGGCTCGCTGGCCGAAACCATCGCGAGCGCCGCGGCGGCGACGGCCATGATCAATCGCAGGCGCTGCGTCATCAGGCTTGCTCCATTCTCGTCAGCGCGCCTCGCGCGCCGCAACCTTCGGCGCTGACTTTGCCGCCGGCACACGCGCGGTCAAGCCGAGCACGGCACCGCGCACCACGCGGTCGATCACATCCTCGACATCGTCGAGGTCGCATTGGCCATCGGAGAGTTTTGTCAGACGCTCGCTCTCGCGGATGGTGTGATGCGCCATGGCGAGCGCGAAGTGAAGGCCCCAGAACAGGTCGACCTCGGAACTCTCCGGCAGCGCGCGGGCCATCGCCGCGGCGAATTTTCGCAAGTGGTCGATTTCCTTGGTCTTGATGCGGCGGATCGGTGGCACCGATTCGATCGAGGCGCGGATCATGAACTGCGCCACCGGCGAGCGCTGGTTCTGTGGCCCCAGGCAGCCGCGCAGGATCGGGCCGACGAGGGCGCGCAGGATGGCGCCGATCTCGGCGCGGCCGCCGCCGGCATCCTCGGCTTCGCGCAATTCGCGCAGCCGCTCGCGGTTGAGCGCGATCGAGCGCGTCACGAACAGCTCGGCGATCAGCTCGTCCTTGGAGCCGAAATGATAGTTCACCGCGGCGAGGTTGACGTTCGCCGCCGCCACGATGTCGCGCAAGGTGACGTCGGAGAAGCCGCGCTCGGCATAGAGCCGCTCGGCCGCCACGAGGATCGCAGTCCGGGTCTGGTCGGTCGCCATCGGGTCCCCGTTGCGTTTCAAACAATTGTATGAAACTATTGTTTGAGACGACCGGAATGTCAATCGCGGTGCTTCCGCGGGGCGAGATTTCGGCGCTGCAGCGACGATCCCTGGGAAACCGTGCCGCGCAAGAACGCTCTTGCGCAGACGCGGCCGGCGGATCGACACTGCGGCCCAACAAGGTTCGAGGAAACGCTCAAGGAGAGTCCCATGGACTTCACGATGTCGGCGAAGCAGCAGGAATGGCTGGAGCGCGTGCGCAGCTTCATGACCAAGCATGTCCGCCCGGCGGTGCCGATCTACAAGCAGCAGGACGCCGAGGGTGACCGCTGGAAGGTGATTCCGATTCTCGAGGATTTGAAGGCCAAGGCGAAGGCGGAGGGCCTGTGGAACATGTTCATGCCGCCGTCGCCGCACGAGGACGACGAGTTCCGCGGCGCCGGCCTGACCAACCTCGAATACGCGCTGCTGTCGGAGGAGATGGGCCGCATCTCCTGGGCCTCCGAGGTGTTCAACTGCTCCGCTCCGGACACCGGCAACATGGAGGTGTTCATCCGCTACGGCACCAAGGAGCAGAAGCGCAAATGGCTGCGCCCGCTGATGGACGGTGAGATCCGCTCGGCGTTCCTGATGACCGAGCCGGCCGTGGCCTCGTCCGACGCCACCAACATCGAGACCCGCATCGTGCGCGACGGTGATCACTACGTCATCAATGGCCGCAAATGGTGGTCATCGGGTGTCGGCGATCCCCGCTGCAAGATCGCGATCCTGATGGGCAAGACCGATCCGTCGGCCGCCAAGCATCAGCAGCAGTCGCAGATCCTGGTGCCGCTCGACACTCCCGGCATCAAGGTCGAGAAGATGCTGCCGGTGTTCGGCTTCGACGACGCGCCGCACGGCCATGCCCAGGTGCTGCTCGAGAACGTGCGCGTGCCCGCCGAGAACATCCTGCTCGGCGAGGGCCGCGGCTTCGAGATCGCGCAAGGGCGTCTCGGTCCGGGCCGCATCCATCACTGCATGCGCACCATCGGCAAGGCCGAGGAGTCGCTGGAGAAGATGGTGCGCCGGCTGATGACCCGCACCGCCTTCGGCAAGAAGATCATCGAGCATTCGGTGTGGGAGCAGCGCATCGGCGAGGCCCGCACCAACATCGAGATGTGCCGGCTGCTCTGCCTCAAGGCCGCCGACATGATGGACAAGGTCGGCAATAAGACCGCGCAGGGCGAGATCGCCATGATCAAGGTCGCCGCTCCCAACATGGCGCTCAAGATCATCGACGACGCCATCCAGGCGTTCGGCGGCGCCGGCGTGTCCGATGATGCGGGTCTTGCCAAGGACTACGCCAACATCCGCACGCTGCGTCTGGCCGACGGCCCGGACGAGGTCCACAACCGCGCCATCGCCCGGCTCGAGATGAAGAAATACGCCAACGAGCCGCGCCACTGAGCGCGAACTTGTAGGGTGGGCAAAGCATCCGGCTGTGCGCGCAGCGCGCAGGCGGATGCGTGCCCACCATTCGCGTTTGAAGCAAGACGGTGGGCACGCTTCGCTTTGCCCATCCTACGTTTCTCGGCACGCTCGCAACCACGATCTCCGTCATTGCGAGCGTAGCGAAGCAATCCAGGGTTCCGCCGGGACTCTGGATTGCTTCGCTCGGCGAACGCGCTCCGCGCGCCCGCCGGCTCGCAATGACGGAGGGATCGAATGGCGCAGATGGCCGCCGCTCGATGGATGAGAGATCACACCAAGCGACCAAGGGAGTTCGTCGTGGCCGACGGCGTCAAAAAGGACGAAGAATTCTCCGGCACCAAGCCGGTCGAGGAGCGGCATCGTTTCGACGAGGCCAGGCTCGCGGCCTGGATGGCCGAGCATGTCGAGGGCTATGCCGGCCCGCTGACCGTGCTGCAATTCAAGGGCGGCCAGTCGAATCCGACCTACCGGCTCAACACGCCGTCGCGCTCCTACGTGCTCAGGCGAAAGCCGTTCGGCAAGCTGCTGCCGTCGGCGCATGCCGTCGATCGCGAATTCCGCGTCATCGCGGCCCTCGGCAAGCAGGGCTTCCCGGTCGCGCGCGCCTATGCGCTCTGCAACGACGACAGCGTGATCGGCTCGGCCTTCTACATCATGTCGATGGAGGAGGGCCGGGTGTTCTGGGATCCGACCCTGCCGCATGTCGCGGCTCCCGAGCGCCGCGCGATCTTCACCAGCAAGATCGAGACGCTGGCCAAATTGCACACCTACGATCCCGCCGCGATTGGGCTGGCCGATTTCGGCAAGCCCGGCAACTACTTTGCCCGCCAGGTCGACCGCTGGACCAAGCAATATCGCGCCTCGGAAACCGAGCATCTGCCGGAGATGGAGAAGCTGATCGAATGGCTGCCGCGCACCCTGCCGGTGCAGCAGCGCGTCTCGATCGTGCATGGCGACTACCGGCTCGACAACATGATCTTCCACGCCTCCGAGCCGCGCGTCATCGCCGTGCTCGACTGGGAGCTGTCGACGCTCGGCGATCCCATGGCCGACTTCACCTATCTGCTGATGCAGTGGATCATGCCCGGCCTCGCCGGCGTCGATCTCAAGGCGCTGAACATTCCGACCATGGAGGAGGCGGCGGAAATCTATCGCGGCGTCACCGGGACCGAGCTGCCCGACCTCAACTGGTACTTCGCCTACAATCTGTTCCGCCTTGCCGGCATTCTCCAGGGCATCATCGGCCGCATCCGCGACGGCACCGCCGCCAACGACAAGGCCATCGAGTCCGTCAAGCGCATGGTGCCGATGACCAAGCAGGCCTGGGAGTACGCGCAGAAGGCGGGCGCAGTGTAGCTACGCAGATCCAAGCACCGTCGACGACATCGTTGAGTCAGGCACCGTCGACGGCGCGGACGCATGGCGGGTAGGGTGGTCAAAGCGGCCGCCAAAGGCGGCGGCGTGCCCACCGTCCATCCGCGAACTCATCAGCAAACTCATTGGCAAGGATGGTGGGCACGGCGCCACGACGATCTCGTATGTGGAGATTGCACGGCTGCGCCTTTGCCCACCCTACGAGCCGATCCGGCCGCCGCCTTGGTGTATGTTAGCGCCCGCCGCCACCGCCGCCACCGCCGCCACCGCCACCACCGCCACCTCCGCCGCCACCGGCCGCGGTCATCGCGCTGCTGTAGCGCGGGTCGGTCTGCTTCATGTAGATCGGCGACGTATCTCGATTGGGACGCCGCCCGGCCTGCTGCACCGGAACCTCAGTGCCGCATGCGGTCCAGGAGACGAGTTCACAGCCCGGCCACTGGGTCTCGCGCGCGTTCGCGCTCGTCATGGCCGCGCCGGCGGTGAGAGCGCCCAAAGTGATCAAGGCTAGCTTCGATAATCTCGACATGGTGTCCATCCTTCGTTTCGGCGAAGCCGGAATGGTCCGCTTGCGAGGTTCGACGGCGGCTTGCAGAGCTCGGTTCGAGGACTTCCGCGGAAAAAAACGCCATTCAGTGGGGTAGACATGCGTGAACCCGATCGGGGCTCGCGGCGACGTGATGGTCTCGCCGCAGCCTCCCTCGACACGGGAGGTCCGCCGACGCATGGACCTGCCTGCCGGGAGCTTGACCGCGACGGGCGCGCGCAGTTAGGCAAACGACGTCGCATGCCATCTCGCAGAATGTCCCGCGAGCGGAGCCTTGTCGCCATGTCGCCGCTTTCGATCAGGCCCAATCTCGTGGTCGATGACGCAACCGCCGATGCAATGCTGGCGCGCGCTGACATCGACGCGCGGGTTGCCTCGGTGTCGCTGCTGTATGGTGGCGAGATCAGTGCCGTATATGCGCTGGCTCTACGAGGCGACCAGCCGTCGCTGGTGCTGAAGATCTATCCCGACAGCATGAGCTGGAAGATGCGCAAGGAGGCGCGGCTGCTCGATCTGGTCCGGGATCGTCTGCCGGTGCCGGCGCCGCTGCTGCGCGCGGCGGACGCCTCGCGCGAGCTGATCGGTCTGGACTACGTCCTCATGAGCCGGCTCGACGGTGAACCGCTCGGTCCGCTCGAGGAGGCGTTGCCGGCCTCGGAGCGGCGTGCAGCGTTCGAGCAGGTTGGCCGGTTGTCGCGTGCGTTTCACGACATTGCGATGGATGCGTTCGGCTATATCGGCGCCGACGGCATCATGGCGGGCCGCGCCGACAATCGCAGCTATCTCAGCTCTCAGTTCGAACGGAAGCTGGCAGAGTTTCGCAATCGCGGCGGAGCGACTGATCTCGCCGCGCGCATCGCGAGCCGTGTGGCCGACGCGAGCGATCTGTTCGCGGCCTGCGGTGCGCCGGTGCTGTGCCACAACGATCTCCATCCTGGGAACGTGCTCGCGCGTGTCAACAGCGGCCGGGTCGAGCTCACCGGTGTCGTCGATTTCGAGGGCGCGCTGGCCGGCGATCCGCTCAAGGATGTCGCCAAAGCGATCTACTATCTCTCGCCCGCGCAGCGCGAGGCGTTTCTGGATGGCTATGGTCCGATGAGCCGAAGGGCGGCCGAGCCGACGCTCGCGATCTATCGTCTGCTGTTCTCGCTGGAGCTGTGGTGCTGGTATCGGCAGTTCGGGGCGGACGAGAAGCTTCCGCCGGTCATGGAGGATCTCGAACGCCTTGCGAGCGGCTAGGTCCGTTCGGTCGACGCGTGCTCGTCGGGCAAATCGGCATGTGTGAAACCGGCGCTGAAGGCCGTCGCGAAGGCCCTGGCCGTCACTGAAATCATCGCCGCCGATGAAGAAAGATCGCGAGCGCGGTCAATATGATCGTCTCGTTCAGCCCCGATGGCTGAAAAATTCAGCTTTCGTTTTTCCGAATAACATGATTTGATACGCGCATCCCGTCCCACCGAAGGGGCGTTGCGCGCGATCGTCACGACACGCGGGGCGGGGAGCGGTGGCCGCGATCCTGTCGCAGCGTAGCCTGGCTACGCGGACGAACGGCAGGGCGCGGACGTGAAGTCGCAGCGTGCTGGCACCCCGATGCTGGTGCTACGTTCGTGACGGCGCATGCGCGCCGCGCGAGCCATGGTGGCCAACAAGCCCGGCGCACCAGGCAGACTGCGTATAAGCGTGAAGACCATCGCGCAGGGAAGGCCGGGTGTTGTCCGGCTGCACCTGTGGTACCTGCCGCCTGCATTTTTTCTCGCAGGCGGGCCGCAGGCGTCAGCCGACGCCTGGCCTTCCCTGCGCCCTTCGATTGCGAGGGGCGGTGACTATCAGGATCACTCGGGCGTGGATGCGCCGCGGGAACAAATCTGCATGATTTCACTCCGTCATTGCGAGCGCAGCGACTTGTCCGCCGTAGCTCGAAGAGCGAAGGCGGAAGCAATCCAGGGCTCAGGCGAAAACTCTGGATCGCGTCGCTGCGCTCGCGATGACGTTCACAACACACACCGTCATCCCGGCCAAGCACCGGCAGCGCGAACGCGCTGGCGGTGCGCAGAGCCGGGATCCATACGCCGCAGCAGAACTGTTGGGCAAAAAGCCAATGACCAGCCTGCCTCAAACCGCTCCCTGGGGGTATGGGTCCCGGCGTTCGCCGGGACGACAACCTTTGTTGCCGCGCGAGTGCTGCCCCCTGACCACCGCTGCGCGCCACAGCCTCCGCTGTCGTCCCCGCGGACGCGGGGACCCATACCGCGTGATCTATCGAGGGATGTCACTGTAGGTTGCCTGCCTCATTCCGGCCGGTGGCTATGGGTCCCGGCGTTCGCCGGGACGACGCTGGTGGACGGAGCGGTGGCTCAACTAGATCGGCTTCCCCGCATATGGCATCGAGGCCGTCAGGCCGCCGTCGACCGGGAACGCCTGGCCGTTGACGTAGGAGGCTTCGTCGCTGGCGAGGAACAGGGCCATGGCGGCGATCTCGTGCGGCTGGCCGGCGCGCTTCAAGGGATTGAGCTGGCCGATCTTGCCCTCGGTGCCGCGCTCCTTGGCGCCATCGAAGATCGGCTTGGTCATGCCGGTCTCGATCAGGCCGGGGCAGACCGCATTGATGCGCACGCCGGTGCCGGACAGCGAGTAGGCGGTGGTCTGCACCAGGCTGATGACGCCCGCCTTGCTGGCCGCGTAGGGATGGCCCGAGGCGCCGGACTTCAGGCCGGCAACCGAGGCCGTGCAGACGATCGCGCCGCGCTGCTGCCGCACCATGTGCGGCATGGCGTATTTGACCGCGAGGAACGGGCCGATCAGATTGATGCGCAGGATCTCCTGCCAGTGCTCGACCGTCTGCTCGGCGATCGGCTTCAGCCCGCCGGAGATGCCGGCATTGGCCCAGATGACGTCGAGCTTGCCGTAGGTCGCAACCGCGCGATCGATGAAGCCGGAGACATCGGCCTCGGAGCCGGCGTCGGCGAGCACGGCCTCGGCGATGCCGCCCTGCTGCTTGACCATGTCGACCGTCTCCTTGACGGCCTCGCTGCGATCGACCGCAATCAGCCGCGCGCCTTCCTTCGTGAACATCAGGGATGCCGCGCGGCCGATGCCGCTGCCGGCGCCGGTGATGATGACGGATTTGCCTTCGAGGCGGCCCATGTTTCCTCCTGTTGTGGTTGCGATCAGTTGCGTGCCGCGCAACGGAATTCAAACGCCGTTTCAAACGTGCCGGGATCGGCAAGCGGCTTGAGACGACTGATGCCTTCACGTACAGCGAGAGACCGGCAGAGGGAAGGGTGAGCGATGACGAGTGATGGAAGCAAGCCTTCTGTGGTCACCACGCGCTGGTGGTGGGTGCGCCACGCGCCGGTGCGCAGCGACGGCGGCAACATCTATGGCCAGTCGGACATCGCCTGCGACACGGGGGATCGCGAGGTGTTCGAGGCGGTCGCAAAAATCCTGCCGCGTAGCGCGGTGTGGTATGCGAGCAATCTGATGCGCACGCATCAGACCGCGGAGGCGATCTGGGCCGCCGGGTTTCCGCAGCCCGATACGATGATCAAGGAAGCCGCCTTTGCCGAGCAGCATCTCGGCCAATGGCAGGGCATGAACCGCGCCGCGTTCCTGGCGAGCCGCCCGGCAGGCAGCCATTGGTTCGCCGCGATCGACGAGCCCGCGCCGGGCGGCGAGAGCTACATGGATCTGTACACGCGCGTCACGGCGGCGATCGGGCGGATCACGGTGGCCGAAGCCGGCCGCGACGTCATCGCGGTCGGCCATGGCGGCACGATCAAGGCCGCGGTCGGCCTGGCGCTTGGCGGCCTGGTCGAGAAGGGGCTGGCGTTCGATATCGACAATTGCTCGGTGACGAGGCTCGATCACATCGTGGCCGGCGACGTCAGCACGTGGCGCCTGCCGATGGTCAACCAGCAGCCCTGGATCGCCGATGCCGCACACAAGGCGATGCATCAGCCGGCCGGGCCGGAGGTCACGACGAGCAAGCTGGCGTGAGGAGACGCGTGGGTGTTCGACAGGTTGAATATGGGTGGTGAGCCTCTCAGTGCACCCGCACATTCAACTGTCATCGTCCGCGGAGGCGGACGATCCAGTACACGCCGGCCTCCCGGGTCTCATGACCGCCGCAGCGTACTGGATGCTCCGCCTGCGCGGAGCATGACGGCGGTGGGTGGAACGGCTTCCATCCGCCTCACGACAAATGTCGCCCCGATAACTACCTAACAACAACCAGGAGGACTCCCATGACCCTGTTCGACATGACCGGCAAGGTGGCCGTCATCACCGGATCGACCCGCGGCATCGGGCTCGCCATCGCCGAGCGCATGGCGGAGCACGGCGCCAAGGTGGTGATCTCGTCGCGCAAGGCCGATGTCTGCGACGCCGTCGCCAAGGAGCTCAATGACCGCTTCGGCGCCGGCACTGCGGCGGCGGTCGCCGCCAACATCTCCAGCAAGGAGAATCTGCAGAACCTCGTCGACGAGGCCAACCGCATCTACGGCCAGATCGACGTGCTCGTCTGCAACGCGGCGTCGAACCCGTACTACGGACCGCTCGCCGGCATCTCCGACGATCAGTTCCGCAAAATCCTCGACAACAACATCGTCGCCAACAACTGGCTGATCAGCATGGTGGTGCCGCAGATGATCGCACGCAAGGACGGCTCGATCATCATCGTCTCCTCGATCGGCGGCCTGAAGGGCTCGACCATCCTCGGCGCCTACGCGATCTCCAAGGCCGCCGACATGCAGCTCGCGCGAAATCTCGCCTGCGAATACGGCCCGCACAATGTGCGCGTAAACTGCATCGCGCCCGGCCTGATCAAGACCGACTTCGCCAAGGCGTTGTGGGACAATCCGGACAACCTGAAGGCCTCCACCGCCCGCTCGCCGCTCTTGCGCATCGGCATTCCCGACGAGATCGCGGGCGCCGCGGTGTTCCTGGGCTCGGCGGCGGGCAACTTCATGACCGGCCAGACCATGGTGATCGACGGCGGCGCGACGATCAGTTGAGGTCGGACGACGCGTTTGACCGGCGGTGCCGCCACACCCACCACTGTCGTCCCGGCGAACGCCGGGACCCATAACCCCCGGCTGTGGTGAGGCAGGTGATTGGCAGTGACATCCCTCGACAGATCACGCGGTATGGATCCCGGCGTTCGCCGGGATGACGATGGTGGGTGTCGCCAGATCCGGGCATACGACGTAGCCGCCTCACTCCACCGCCGCGTACACGACGTCGCGCACCAGCGTGCGCAGATAGTCGCGCTGCCCCGGGGCCTGGGCCATGAACACGCAGAACAGCTCCTCCTTCGGGTCGATCCAGAAGAACGTGCCGGCGATGCCGCTCCAGAAGAAGGTGCCGGGCGAACCGGGGAAGGGCGCGATGCCGGCGTCGCGGCGGACGGCGAAGCCGAGGCCGAAGCCGTGACCGGGCGAGAGCAGGGTGCCGACCGTCTTCACCTCGGGTCCGAGATGGTCGGAGGCCATCAGCTCGAGTGTCTTGCGGCCGACCAGCCTGGTGCCGTCGAGGCTGCCCTTGTTGAGCAGCATCGCGCAGAAGCGGGCATAGTCCATGGTGGTCGCGACCAGGCCGCCGCCGCCGGATTCCATCACCGGCTGCTCGGTCATCTTGAACAGATTGACGGCCTCGCCGGTCCACGGGTCCTTGGCGAACGGCTCGGCCAGCCGGCCGGCATTGGCCTCGCTGGTGAAGAAGCCGGTCTCGTTCATGCCGAGCGGCTTGAGGATACGCTCGGACAGGAACGCGCCCAGCGATTGGCTGGAGACGACCTCTATGATCCGGCCAAGAATGTCCGTCGAGCGGCTGTAGTTGAACTCCACGCCCGGCTGGCAGATCAGCGGCAGGCCGGCGACGATGGCGGCGTGCTCGGCGTTGCTGATCTTGCGGCTGCGCACCCGCGACTGCTGGTAGAGCTGGTGCACCGGCCCGGTGCCGGTGTGTTCGTAAGCGAGACCCGAGGTGTGGCGCAGCAGGTCCTGCACCGTCATCGGCTGGGCCACCGGCACCAGCTCCAGCTTGCCGCCATTATCGATCCCGACCTTCTGGTCGCCGAACTCCGGGATGAATTTTGCGACCGGATCGGACAGCAAGAGATCGCCGTCCTCGGCCAGCATCATGATCCCGAGCGAGACGATCGGCTTGGTCATCGAGAAGATGCGGAACAGCGAATCGGGCCGCATCGGCGTGTCCGCATCGGGCGCCTGCCGGCCGATGGCATCAAACCAGCCGATCCGGCCGCGCCGGCCGACCAGCAGGGTGGCCCCGGGGATGGTTCCCTTGTCCGCCTCGCGCTTGAACGCATCCGACGCCCGCTGCAACCGCGCGGCCGAGAGCCCCAGCGCCTCCGGCCGGTCATCCGGCAGCGGCGGGCTCAGGGAGCGGAGCGCGGACAGCGGCATGCTGGGGGCGGGGGACGGGGTCATGGGCTCTCCCTTGGGCAGGTTTGTTCTGGGCAGTGTTGTCGGCTTGCATCAAGTCTGGCGTGGAAGTTGTGGTCTGACCAGTCGATTTGCCCCAATGCACCCTTGCATTGGGGGGGAGGTCTATGCTTGAAAGCGCCCGAACCGGCGACACTGTCCCGGCTCGCTAGGAGTGTAGCTCAATTGGTAGAGCACCGGTCTCCAAAACCGGGGGTTGGGAGTTCGAGCCTCTCCACTCCTGCCAGCGAGACGGTTGCCAGCGAGATCAAGCACTTAAAGCCAAAATCGACGAAGACAGTTTGCCCGGGGCCCGCGATACGCGAGCCCCGAATGCGTTTTGGCGGGTCTTTATTGTTTCACGTAAGGACAATTGCCGTCCTTCAGCGGCCGGAACGCCTGGTCGCCGGGCACTTCCGCCAGCACCTTGTAATAGTCCCACGGGCCCTTCGATTCCTCGGGCTTCTTGACCTCGAACAGGAACATCGAGTGCACCATGCGGCCGTCCTCGCGGACGATGCCGTTGTCGGTGAAGGCGTCGCGGACGGGGGTCTCGCGCATCTTGGCGAGCACCGGCTTGGTGTCGCGGGTACCGGCGGCCTTGACCGCGTTGAGGTAATGCAGCGTGGCGCTGTAGGTCGCCGCCTGGTTCATGGTCGGCATCCGCTTCATCTTGTCGAAGAACCTCTTGCCGAAGGCGCGGGTGCGGTCGTTGAGGTCCCAGTAGTAGGCCTCGGTGATGATCAGGCCCTGCGCCAGCTTCAGGCCGAGGCTGTGGATGTCCGAGATGAACATCACGATGCCGGCGAGGTTCTGGCCGCCGGCGACGATGCCGAACTCGGCCGCCTGCTTGATGGTGTTGATGGTGTCGCCGCCGCCATTGGCCATGCCGATGATCTTGGCCTTGGAGGCCTGCGCCTGCAGCAGGAAGGACGAGAAGTCCTGGTTGTTCAGCGGATGCCGGGCGCTGCCGACCACCTTGCCGCCGGCGGCGCGCACGACGTCGCCGGTGTCGCGCTCGATCGAATGGCCGAACAGATAGTCCGCGGTGATGAAGAACCAGCTGTCGCCGCCATTCTTGACGATGGCCTGACCGACGGTGTGGGCGTTGCCGTAGGTGTCGTAGGTCCAGTGCAGGGTATAGGGCGAGCAGGATTTGCCGGTGATGTCGGAGCTCGCCGCGTCCGTCACGATCATGATCTTCTCGAACTGCTTCGACATCTCCATGCCGGCGAGCGCGGTGGCCGAGGTCGGCATGTCGATGATCATGTCGACGGCTTCGTTCTCGTACCATTTGCGCGAGATCGAGGCGGCGATGTCGGCCTTGTTCTGCGGATCGGCGCTGATCACCTCGATCGGCTTGCCGAACATGGTGCCGCCGAACTCCTCGACCGCGAGCTTGGTCGCCTCCAGATTGCCCTGGCCGCCAATGTCCGAATAGACCGACGAGAAGTCGCCGAGCACGCCGATCTTGAGCGGCGCCTGGGCGCGGGCAGGGACGGCGGTCAGGGTGAGGGCGGCAAGGCCGGCAACGAGACCGACGGCGGCAAGGCGCGTCCGTCCCTTGCCCGTGGCAAAGGTCATGGGTTTCCTCCTGATTGTTCTTGTGCCCGCGAGCATGAGCGGGCGTCGCAGGCGCGGCAAGGGCTGGAAACCTTCCATCCCGGGCATTTCGTCGCGGCACCTGCTCAACCTGCCGTGGTGCGGAAATGGCCTGCCGTGGCGCGAAAAACCGGTGTAAAGCGGAGCCGTCGAGGCTGTGCTGCCGATATGACCGGGGACACCCGGCCTGCCCATATCTTGACCTCGGGCCGGTCCGACAGTAGATATCGGAGACCTGCAGCCGGCCCGCGGACAGCGGATATCCGGCGCGGCTTTTCACTCCCCGAACAAGCGAGCCCGTGGTTTCCGGCTCATCTCTCCGACAAGAGGGTGGGCAGCGGTCGGCTGTTCGGTTTTCCCAGTCAACTCTTCAATCGTCCGATGACGGACGAGGACCCCTGACGATGGCTACAAGCCCGTTCAAATTCCTGCAGGAAGTGCGCTCGGAGACCGCCAAGGTCTCGTGGCCGAGCCGTCGCGAGGTCACCATCACCACGATCATGGTGTTCGTGATGGTGGCGCTGGCCTCGGTGTTCTTCTTCGCCGCCGATCAGATCATCCGTTATCTCATCACCCTCGTGCTGGGCATCCACTGATGGCAACCGCAACGCATTCGTCCGACAAGCGCTGGTACATCGTCCACGCCTATTCGAACTTCGAGAAGAAGGTCGCGGAGTCGATCCGCGAGCAGGCCAAGCAGCGCAATCTCGAGGAGCTGTTCGAGCAGGTGCTGGTGCCGATCGAGAACGTCACCGAGGTGCGCCGCGGCCGCAAGATCAACGCCGAGCGCAAGTTCTTCCCCGGCTACGTGCTGGTGAAGATGAAGCTGACCGACGAGGCGTTTCATCTGATCAAGAACACGCCCAAGGTGACCGGCTTCCTCGGTGCCGAGAACAAGCCGATGCCGATCTCCGAAGGCGAGGCGATGCGCATCCTGAACCAGATGCAGGAAGGCGTGGAGCGGCCGAAATCGTCGGTGTCGTTCGAGATCGGCGAGAACGTCCGCGTCGCCGACGGCCCGTTCGCGTCGTTCTCCGGCGTGGTCGAGGAAATCGACGAGGCCCGTTCGCGCGTGAAGGTCGCGGTGTCGATCTTCGGCCGCGCCACCCCGGTCGAGCTGGAATTCAACCAGGTCGAGAAGGTGGTCGGCTAAGGCCGGTGATCCCTCGGTCCTTCCGCCGTCATTCCGGGGCAGCCCGAAAGGGCTGAGCCCGGAATCCATAACCCCAGGCGGGTGTGGGACGGCGATCTGCCACTTCCTGGGTGCCTCAAATGGCATCCTGTGACTATGGATTCCGGGCTCGCCCTTGCGGGCGCCCCGGAATGACGGGAGGAGAGAGCTTCGGCTCGACCCTTTCCTTTTCGTCCGATCTCGTGTATCGGGCGCGCTTCGCTCCCCGAATGGGGGGCAATTTCGTTCGTGGGAGGCGCGGCCGGCTTTGCCAGCCGGAATAAAGCGCGCCGGACCACGGTCCCAAACCTCGCCCAAAGGGTTTTGTCGCCCGGAGGGCGGTGCGTTCGCATCAGGCAAAAAGCGCGAACGCGTTGGAGAATCACAATGGCAAAGAAAGTAACCGGTTACCTGAAGCTTCAGGTCCCGGCCGGCGCGGCGAACCCGTCGCCCCCGATCGGCCCCGCGCTCGGTCAGCGCGGTCTCAACATCATGGAGTTCTGCAAGGCGTTCAACGCGCAGACCCAGAAGGAAGAGAAGAACACCCCGATCCCGGTGGTCATCACCATTTACGCGGACCGGTCCTTCACCTTCGAGATGAAGACCCCGCCGATGTCCTTCTTCCTCAAGCAGGCCGCCAAGATCCAGTCGGGCTCCAAGGCCCCGGGTCGCGACAAGGCCGGCAAGGTGACCAAGGCGCAGGTGCGCGAGATCGCCGAGAAGAAGATGAAGGACCTGAATTGCGACTCGATCGAGTCGGCCATGAAGATGGTCGAGGGCTCTGCCCGCTCGATGGGTCTGGAAGTTGCGGGGTAAGCGGCCATGGCACTCGGAAAGCGTTTGAAGAAGGCCCGCGAGGGCGTCGACCGCACCAAGCTCTACCCGCTTGCTGATGCGATCAAGATGATCAAGGAGCGCGCCACCTCGAAGTTCGACGAGACCATCGAGGTCGCGATCAACCTCGGCGTCGATCCGCGTCACGCCGACCAGATGGTCCGTGGCGTCGTGATGCTGCCGAACGGCACCGGCCGTACCTTGCGCGTCGGCGTGTTCGCCCGTGGTGCCAAGGCCGACGAGGCCAAGGCCGCCGGTGCCGACGTGGTCGGCGCGGAGGACCTGGTCGAGAAGGTGCAGAACGGCAACATCGACTTCGACCGTTGTATCGCCACCCCCGACATGATGCCGCTGGTCGGCCGTCTCGGTAAGGTGCTCGGTCCGCGCGGCATGATGCCGAACCCGAAGATTGGGACCGTGACCATGGACGTCGCCGGCGCCGTCAAGGGTGCCAAGGGCGGCTCGGTCGAGTTCCGCGTCGAGAAGGCCGGCATCATCCAGGCCGGCGTCGGCAAGGCCTCGTTCGCCGAGGACAAGCTGGTCGAGAACATCAAGGCGCTGGCGGACGCGGTCGTGAAGGCCAAGCCGGCGGGCGCCAAGGGCACCTACGTCCAGCGCGTTGCGGTGTCCTCGACGATGGGCCCGGGCGTCAAGGTCGAGCCGGGCACCGTGCTCGCGTAAGCGGCCTCGCATAGGTTAGACAGCAAGGGCGGGATCGTTGATCGATCCCGCCCTTCGCATTTTGGAGTCCGCAGCCGCGATGCCCGACAAGGTCCTGATCTATTCCCGCTTCCCCAAATCCCTCACCCAGCGCTTCGCCGACCGCTTCGACCTGCTCGACACCGGCGGGAAGCCCGCCCACCAGGTGTTTGCGGCGGAGGAGGTGGCGCAGGTCCGCGCGCTGCTCACGGCGGGCGCCACGCGGTTGGGCGCGGAAGAGATGGACCGGCTGCCGGCACTGGGGGCGATCGTCTGCTACGGCACGGGCTATGACGGCGTCGACCTGGAGGCGGCGGCGGCGCGCAACATCGCGGTCGGGCACAGTCCCGGCGCCAATGCTGCGGCGGTAGCCGATGTCGCGGTCATGTTGATGCTGGCGAGCACGCGGCGGCTGATGGTCGCCGACGCTTACGTCCGCGACGGTGGCTGGGCCGGCGCTAAGCCGTCGCCGCTGATGAAGCCGCCGCCGAGCTTGGCCGGCTGCAAGGTCGGCATCTACGGCATGGGCGAGATCGGCCGCAAGATCGCCGCGCGTGTCGCGGCGTTCGAAAGCGACGTCGGCTACTTCAGCCGCACCCGCTACGACGGGCTGCCGTACACATACTTCCCGAGCCTCGGGGCGCTCGCCGAATGGTGCACCGTGCTGATGGTCGCGGTTCGCGCGAGTGCCGAGACGACCCACGTGGTCAATGCGGATCTGCTGAAGAAACTCGGCACGGATGGCCATGTCGTCAACATCTCGCGGGGCTCGGTCATCGACGAGCAGGCGCTGGTGGCCGCACTGAAGGACGGCACCATCGCCGGCGCCGGGCTCGACGTGTTCGAGACGGAACCTCATGCTCCGGATGAACTGACGGCGCTTCCGAACGTCGTGGTGACGCCCCATATCGGCGGTAACACCCGCGAGTCGCATGTGGCGATGCAGGCGTGCGTGGTGGCCAATCTCACGGCCTTCTTCGCCGGCGAGAAGCTGCCTTACGCGGTATCCGCGTCCTCGGCGGGCTCATAAACGACTTTAAGAGCTGCGCGCAGAGGTGCGTCCGCGCCCACAACTGGTGCGAATTTTGCCCTGAGGGTCTTGGCAAGTCGCCATCGACCCGTTAAAGAACCGTCTTCCAGGCGGGCCGGCTGTTGCTGGCGCGCCTGTGCGCGCATTCCGAAAGACCTGGAGAGAGCCAGCATTCCTTTTGAGGATATCCATTCGGATGACTCGGAAGGAAGAAGGAACTTTCTGCTTTCGAAGGCCGCAGGGGAGGTCGGTCCGCCGATCCCCTCGAATCCTGTCCGAGACTGCAGGTGCCGGCGCGGAAATCCAATTTCCTCAATGGCTTAATCATTCAGCCTGCATAGACGGGTGAAGACCGGATTTCGGCATGTCCTCTGCGTTTTGTCGTGGTGGCATGCAGATTTGGTTCGAACCTCGACACTCCCGTGCCGCAAGGCGCGTGGAAGGGCAGGCTATTCATCGCCGTTTTGCCTTGCGTGTCCTCGGGGTCATCGGTCCAGAGGTCAGGTTTGGCGGGCGGCGGGTTTAACCCGGCGGTCCCGCTTTCGGGCGAAGGCCGCCAACCGGAGAGAGCTTGCTGTGGAACGAGCGGCAAAGAAAGAGGCGGTCGAAGAACTGCACGAGGTCTTCAAGACCACGGGCGTCGCGGTCGTCGCTCACTATTCCGGCCTCACCGTGGCCCAGATGCAGAAGCTGCGTTCGCAGATGAAGCAGGCTGGCGCGTCGGTGAAGGTCTCGAAGAACCGTCTCGCCAAAATTGCTCTTGAAGGCACGGACGTCGTCGGCATCGGTCCCCTGTTGAAGGGGCCGACCGTGATCGCAACTTCGAACGATCCTGTCGCGGCGCCCAAGGTTGCCATCGAATTCGCCAAGGCGAACGAAAAGTTCGTCATCCTCGGCGGCTCGATGGGTTCAACCGTCCTGAATGTCGACAGCGTGAAGGCTCTCGCCTCGCTGCCGTCGCTGGACGAACTGCGCGGCAAGCTCGTCGGCCTGATCCAGGCTCCGGCGACCAAGCTGGCCCAGCTCGCCAACGCTCCCGCGGCCAAGGTCGCGCGCGTCATTCAGGCTCATGCCTCAAAGGGCGAAGCGGCCTGACGCCCTTCGCAAACACTCACAACCTGGTTTCGAACCGAACCACACTAAGGGACTACATCAATGGCTGACCTGCAGAAGATCGTCGACGACCTCTCGGCCCTCACCGTTCTCGAGGCTGCTGAGCTCGCGAAGCTCCTGGAAGAGAAGTGGGGCGTGTCCGCCGCGGCCGCCGTGGCCGTCGCCGCTCCGGGCGCTGGTGGCGCCGCTGCCGCTCCGGCGGAAGAGAAGACCGAGTTCACCGTTGTCCTGGCTTCGGCCGGCGACAAGAAGATCGAGGTCATCAAGGAAGTCCGCGCCATCACCGGCCTGGGCCTGAAGGAAGCCAAGGACCTCGTCGAGGGTGCTCCGAAGCCGCTCAAGGAAGGCGTCAACAAGGAAGAGGCCGACAAGATCAAGGCTCAGCTCGAGAAGGCTGGCGCCAAGGTCGAGCTCAAGTAATCGGTAGCTCCTGATGGAGCGCCTCGCCGCCTGATGGCCGGGCGAGGCGCTTCCGAACGATTTCGGTGACCGGGTGGTAACATCGCCCGGTCATCATAAAGACAAAGACGTTTGCGGGGGTATCCGAAGCGGCCGGAATCGTTGCAAAAGGCGTGCAACGGAAACCTTCGCTGCGGGCCGAACACGGAAAAGTGTGGAGATTTGGGGACGTCGCTCTCGAATCTCGACTAATGTCAACCCATATTGGGTCGGCAGCACGAAAAGCCGGTTTTGACGATGGAGTGGCGTTTCCGTCGTAAGCCGTTGGGAGATAGGCAATTTCGGGCTTTTGCAGTCCGTGACGAGATGGTTCTGACGAGCGGGTGCGTCCTCGCGCCTCGCGCGTCGTTTTGCGTTTTGGCGGTGTGAAGAACAGATCTGGGACGTTTCCGTTCCGCGCTCTGTCCCTCAGACCTTCGAAATGGATCGAAATTCAACCCGGAAGGGCGGTGGCAGCCGCTGTTTCGGAAGGATCGCCCCTCCGGGCGACGACATGAGAGGCCACGATGGCGCAGCAGACATTCACCGGTCGCAAACGCGTTCGCAAGTTCTTTGGACACATCAAGGAAGTCGCGGAGATGCCGAACCTCATCGAGGTTCAGAAGGCGTCCTACGACCAGTTCCTGATGGTGGACGAGCCCACGGGCGGGCGGCCGGATGAGGGCCTGCAGGCGGTGTTCCGCTCGGTGTTCCCGATCTCCGACTTCTCGGGCACCTCCATGCTCGAGTTCGTCCGCTACGAGTTCGAGCCGCCCAAGTACGACGTCGACGAGTGCCGCCAGCGCGGCATGACCTTCGCTGCGCCGCTCAAGGTGACCTTGCGCCTCATCGTGTTCGATATCGATGAGGAAACCGGCGCCAAGTCGGTCAAGGACATCAAGGAGCAGGACGTGTACATGGGCGACATCCCGCTCATGACCATGAACGGCACCTTCATCGTCAACGGCACCGAGCGCGTCATCGTCTCGCAGATGCACCGGTCGCCGGGCGTGTTCTTCGACCACGACAAGGGCAAGACCCATTCGTCGGGCAAGCTCCTGTTCGCCGCCCGCGTCATCCCGTATCGCGGCTCCTGGCTCGACATCGAATTCGACGCCAAGGACATCGTGTTCGCGCGCATCGACCGTCGCCGCAAGCTGCCGGTGACGTCGCTGATGTTCGCGCTTGGCCTCGACGGCGAGCAGATCCTGGCGACCTTCTACAAGAAGCTGATCTACAAGCGCATCAAGGAAGGCTGGCGTGTTCCGTTCGACGCCAACCGTTTCCGCGGCTACTCGACCGTCAACGACCTGATCGACGCCGACACCGGCAAGGTCGTGCTCGAGGCCGGCAAGAAGCTCACCGTCCGTGCCGCCCGCCAGCTCCAGGAAAAGGGGCTGAAGGCGCTGCGCATGTCGGATGAGGAGCTGCTCGGCAACTACATCGCCGAGGATCTCGTCAACCCCAAGACCGGCGAGATCTACGCCGAGGCCGGCGAGGAGATCACCGACAAGCTGTTCAAGGTGCTGAACGAGCAGGGCTACAAGGACCTGCCGCTGCTCGACATCGACCACGTCAATGTCGGCCCCTACATCCGCAATACGCTGTCCGCCGACAAGAACATGACGCGTGAGGACGCGCTGTTCGACATCTACCGCGTGATGCGTCCGGGTGAGCCGCCGACGCTCGATTCCGCGCAGGCGATGTTCCAGTCGCTGTTCTTCGACGCAGAGCGCTACGACCTCTCCGCGGTCGGCCGCGTCAAGATGAACATGCGCCTCGAGCTCGATGCGCCGGACACCCAGCGCACCCTTCGCAAGGAAGACATCCTGGCGGTCATCAAGACCCTGGTCGACCTGCGCGACGGCAAGGGCGAGATCGACGACATCGACCATCTCGGCAACCGTCGCGTCCGCTCGGTCGGCGAGCTGATGGAGAACCAGTATCGCATCGGTCTGCTCCGCATGGAGCGCGCCATCAAGGAGCGCATGTCGAGCGTCGACATCGACACCGTGATGCCGCAGGACCTGATCAACGCGAAGCCCGCCGCGGCCGCGGTGCGCGAGTTCTTCGGCTCGTCGCAGCTGTCGCAGTTCATGGACCAGACCAACCCGCTGTCGGAGATCACCCACAAGCGCCGCCTGTCGGCGCTTGGACCGGGCGGTCTGACTCGCGAGCGCGCCGGCTTCGAGGTGCGCGACGTGCATCCGACGCATTACGGCCGCATCTGCCCGATCGAGACGCCGGAAGGTCCGAACATCGGCCTGATCAACTCGCTGGCGACCTTCGCCCGCGTCAACAAGTATGGCTTCGTCGAGACGCCGTACCGCAAGGTCAAGGACGGCCGCGTCACCGACGAGGTGGTGTATCTGTCCGCCATGGAGGAGGGGCGCTACCGCGTCGCGCAGGCCAACGTGCCGCTCGATGCCAAGGGCCGCTTCACCGAGGACCTCGTGGTCTGCCGTCATGCCGGCGAAGTCGTGCCGATGACGCCCGACAAGGTCGACTACATGGACGTGTCGCCGAAGCAGCTGGTTTCGGTCGCCGCGGCGCTGATCCCGTTCCTCGAGAACGACGACGCCAACCGCGCGCTGATGGGCTCGAACATGCAGCGCCAGGCGGTGCCGCTGGTTCGCGCCGAGGCGCCGTTCGTCGGCACCGGCATGGAAGGCGTGGTCGCCCGTGACTCCGGCGCTGCGATCGCGGCGCGCCGCTCGGGCGTGATCGACCAGATCGACGCGACCCGCGTCGTCATCCGCGCCACGGAAGATCTCGATCCGACCAAGTCGGGCGTCGACATCTACCGGCTGATGAAGTTCCAGCGCTCGAACCAGTCGACCTGCATCAACCAGCGTCCGCTGGTGAAGGTCGGCGACATCGTCAAGAAGGGCGACATCATCGCTGACGGTCCGTCGACCGATCTCGGCGAGCTCGCGCTCGGCCGCAACGTGCTGGTCGCGTTCATGCCGTGGAACGGCTACAACTTCGAAGACTCGATCCTGCTCTCCGAGCGGATCGTGAAGGAAGACGTCTTCACCTCGATCCACATTGAGGAGTTCGAGGTGATGGCCCGCGACACCAAGCTGGGTCCGGAGGAAATCACGCGCGACATTCCGAACGTGTCGGAAGAGGCGCTGAAGAACCTCGACGAAGCCGGCATCGTCTATATCGGCGCGGAAGTGCGCGCCGGCGACATCCTGGTCGGCAAGATCACGCCGAAGGGCGAAAGCCCGATGACGCCGGAAGAGAAGCTGCTCCGCGCCATCTTCGGCGAGAAGGCCTCGGACGTTCGCGACACTTCCCTTCGTGTTCCTCCCGGTGTGCAGGGCACGATCGTCGAGGTCCGCGTGTTCAACCGCCACGGCGTCGACAAGGACGAGCGTGCGCTGGCGATCGAGCGGGAAGAGATCGAGCGTCTCGCCAAGGACCGTGACGACGAGCAGGCGATCCTGGACCGCAACGTCTACAGCCGTCTCGCCGACATGCTGGATGGCCGCCAGGGCATCTCCGGCCCGAAGGGCTTCAAGAAGGATACCAAGATCACCCGTGCGGTGCTCGACGAGTATCCGAAGTCGCAGTGGTGGCTGTTCGCCTCGGCCAACGACAAGCTGATGGCCGAGATCGAGGCCATGCGTAAGCAGTACGACGAGTCGAAGAAGGGGCTGGAACAGCGCTTCCTCGACAAGGTCGAGAAGCTGCAGCGTGGCGACGAACTGCCGCCGGGTGTGATGAAGATGGTCAAGGTCTTCGTCGCCGTGAAGCGCAAGATCCAGCCGGGCGACAAGATGGCCGGCCGTCACGGCAACAAGGGCGTCGTCTCCAAGATCGTGCCGATCGAGGATATGCCGTTCCTGGAGGACGGCACCCATGCGGACATCGTGCTGAACCCGCTGGGCGTGCCCTCGCGCATGAACGTCGGTCAGATCCTCGAGACGCATCTCGGCTGGGCCTGCGCCGGCCTCGGCAAGCGCATCGCCCAGACGGTCGATGCCTATCTGTCGAAGCAGGACGTCAAGCCGCTGAAGGAAACCTTGAAGCGCATCTACGGCGAGGACGAGACCATCAAGACGCTCAACGACAATGAGCTGCTTGAACTCGGTCACAATCTGAGCCGCGGCGTGCCGATCGCCACCCCGGTGTTCGACGGCGCCAAGGAGAGCGACATCGAGGAGATGCTGAAGCTTGCGGGCATGGACGCGTCCGGCCAGTCGACCGTCTATGACGGCCGCACCGGCGACCCGTTCGATCGCAAGGTCACCGTCGGCTACATCTACATGCTGAAGCTGCACCATCTGGTCGACGACAAGATCCATGCGCGTTCGATCGGCCCGTACTCGCTGGTCACCCAGCAGCCGCTGGGCGGCAAGGCCCAGTTCGGCGGCCAGCGCTTCGGCGAAATGGAGGTGTGGGCGCTCGAAGCCTACGGCGCGGCCTACACGCTGCAGGAGATGCTGACGGTGAAGTCGGACGACGTCGCCGGCCGTACCAAGGTCTACGAGGCGATCGTGCGCGGCGACGACACGTTCGAGGCCGGTATTCCGGAATCGTTCAACGTGCTGGTCAAGGAAATGCGCTCGCTCGGCCTCAACGTCGACCTGCACAACTCCAAGCTCGGACCGGCGCCGACGTCGGAAGCCGCCGAGTAGTTCAAGAGATCCGGCTCGGCCGCCACGCGCGGCCGGGTGCCGGCGCCTTCCTCCCGCGGGTCGGGCAGGGCGCCGTCTCAAGAGAGATTTTCGAATTTGCGGCTGACCCCCGATCGGTCCGCGAGGAGAATACGATGAACCAAGAAATTATGAATCTCTTCAACCCGACGACGCCGGCTCAGGTCTTCGACCAGATCCGCATCTCGATCGCGTCGCCGGAAAAGATTCTGTCCTGGTCCTACGGCGAGATCAAGAAGCCGGAAACGATCAACTACCGCACCTTCAAGCCGGAGCGCGACGGCCTGTTCTGCGCCCGCATCTTCGGGCCGATCAAGGACTACGAGTGCTTGTGCGGCAAGTACAAGCGGATGAAGTACAAGGGCATCATCTGCGAGAAGTGCTCGGTCGAGGTGACCCTGTCGCGCGTCCGGCGCGAGCGCATGGGCCACATCGAGCTCGCCGCTCCCGTCGCGCACATCTGGTTCCTGAAGTCGCTGCCGTCGCGCATCGGCCTCTTGCTGGACATGACGCTGAAGGATCTCGAGCGGATCCTGTACTTCGAATACTACGTCGTCCTCGAGCCGGGCCTCACCGCGCTTAAGGACCGTCAGCTGCTGTCCGAGGACGAGTACCTCAAGGCGCAGGACGAATACGGCCAGGACAGCTTCACCGCCATGATCGGCGCCGAGGCCATCCGTGAGCTGCTGCGCGGCCTCGAGCTGGAGAAGCTCGAGCAGACGCTGCGTGCCGAGATGCAGGAGACCGACTCCGACATCAAGCACAAGAAGCTCGCCAAGCGCCTGAAGATCGTCGAGGCCTTCCGCCACTCCGGCAACAAGCCGGAATGGATGATCATGACCGTCGTGCCGGTCATCCCGCCGGACCTGCGTCCGCTGGTGCCGCTCGATGGCGGCCGCTTCGCGACCTCCGACCTCAACGACCTCTACCGCCGCGTCATCAACCGCAACAACCGCCTGAAGCGGCTGATGGAGCTGCGCGCGCCCGACATCATCATCCGCAACGAGAAGCGCATGCTTCAGGAAGCGGTGGATGCGCTGTTCGACAACGGCCGCCGCGGCCGCGTCATCACCGGCGCCAACAAGCGTCCGCTGAAGTCGCTCGCCGACATGCTCAAGGGCAAGCAGGGCCGCTTCCGCCAGAACCTGCTCGGCAAGCGCGTCGACTACTCCGGCCGTTCGGTCATCGTGGTCGGTCCGGAGCTGCGCCTGCATCAGTGCGGCCTGCCGAAGAAGATGGCGCTCGAGCTGTTCAAGCCGTTCATCTACTCGCGGCTGGACGCCAAGGGCCTGTCGACCACCGTCAAGCAGGCCAAGAAGCTGGTCGAGAAGGAGCGCCCCGAGGTCTGGGACATCCTGGACGAGGTCATCCGCGAGCATCCGGTGCTCTTGAACCGCGCGCCGACGCTGCATCGCCTCGGCATTCAGGCGTTCGAGCCGGTGCTGATCGAGGGCAAGGCGATCCAGCTGCATCCGCTGGTCTGCTCGGCCTTCAACGCCGACTTCGACGGCGACCAGATGGCCGTGCACGTTCCGCTGTCGCTCGAAGCGCAGCTGGAAGCGCGCGTACTGATGATGTCGACCAACAACATCCTGCATCCCGCGAACGGTCAGCCGATCATCGTGCCGTCGCAGGACATCGTGCTCGGTCTGTACTACGTCTCGATCATGCGCGAAGGCATGCCCGGCCAGGGCATGACGTTCGGCAACATGGCCGAGCTCGAGCATGCGCTGCACGCCAAGGCCATCCATCTCCACAGCAAGATCAAGTATCGCTGGGAGGGGATGAACGAGGAAGGCAAGATCGCCAAACGCTGGATCGAAACCACCGCAGGCCGCGTCATGCTCGGCAATCTGCTGCCGAGGCACCCGCGCGTGACCTTCGAGATCATCAACAAGCTGATGACCAAGCGCGAGATCTCGGGCGTCATCGATCAGGTCTATCGTCACTGCGGCCAGAAGGAGACGGTGATCTTCTGCGACCGCATCATGGCGCTCGGCTTCTACAACGCCTTCAAGGCGGGCATCTCGTTCGGCAAGGACGACATGGTCGTGCCGGCGGGCAAGTGGAAGATCGTCGACACGACGCGTACGCTGGCGAAGGATTTCGAGCAGCAGTACAATGACGGCCTGATCACCCATGGCGAGAAGTACAACAAGGTCGTCGACGCCTGGTCGAAGGCCTCGGAAGAGATCGCCAAGGAGATGATGAAGGAGATCTCCGTCACCAAGAAGACGGCGACGGGCGCCGATGCCGACATCAACTCGATCTACATGATGTCGCACTCCGGTGCGCGTGGTTCGCCGGCCCAGATGCGTCAGCTCGCCGGCATGCGCGGCCTGATGGCCAAGCCGTCGGGTGAGATCATCGAGACGCCGATCATCTCGAACTTCAAGGAAGGTCTCTCGGTTCTCGAGTACTTCAACTCGACCCACGGCGCCCGCAAGGGCCTCGCGGACACCGCGTTGAAGACCGCGAACTCGGGTTACCTCACCCGTCGTCTGGTGGACGTCGCGCAGGACTGCATCATTACGCAGGACGATTGCGGCACCCATCTCGGCATCAAGATGCGCGCGATCGTCGACGCCGGCACGCTGGTGGCCTCGCTTGGCTCGCGCATCCTGGGCCGTGTGCCCTGCGACGACGTGCGCGATCCCGCCACCAATGCCGTGCTGGTCAAGGCCGGCACCCTGATGGAGGAGAGCCACATCGACGCCATCCAGCAGGCTGGCGTGCAGGAGGTGAAGATCCGTTCGGCGCTCACCTGTGAGCTCGTCAACGGCATCTGCAAGATGTGCTACGGCCGCGATCTCGCGCGCGGTACGCCGGTCAACCACGGTGAGGCTGTCGGCGTCATCGCCGCGCAGTCGATCGGTGAGCCCGGCACCCAGCTGACGATGCGCACCTTCCACATCGGCGGTGCGGCGCAGCTCAACGAGCAGTCCTTCGTGGAATCGAACTTCGAAGGCAAGGTGGTCATCCGCAACAAGGCGATCGCTCGCAACAGCGAAGGTCACCTGATCGCGATGGTCCGCAACATGGTCGTGACGATCGTCGACCCCGACGGCACCGAGCGTGCGACGCACCGTATCCAGTACGGCTCGCGCATGCATGTCGACGACGGCGACATGATCAAGCGCGGCCAGCGCATCGCCGAGTGGGATCCTTACACCCGCCCGATCCTCACGGAAGCGGAGGGCACGATCGGGTTCGAGGATCTGACCGAAGGTCTGTCGATCTCGGAAACGCTCGACGAGTCCACCGGTATCGCCAAGCGCGTGGTCATCGACTGGCGTGGAACGCGCGGTGGCGCGGATCTGCGTCCGGCGATCGTGATCAAGGGCAAGGACGGCAAGGTGCTCAAGCTCGCCCGTGGCGGTGATGCCCGCTACATGCTGTCGGTCGACGCGATTCTGTCGGTCGACGTCGGGGCGACGGTGAAGCCGGGCGACATCCTGGCGCGTATCTCGACCGAGAGCGCCAAGACGCGCGACATCACCGGCGGTCTGCCGCGGGTGGCGGAGCTGTTCGAAGCGCGCAAGCCGAAGGATGCCGCGATCATCGCTGAGATCGCCGGCACCATCCGGTTCGGCCGCGACTACAAGAACAAGCGTCGCATCTCGATCGAGCCGGTCGACAAGACCGAGGAGCCGCGCGAGTACCTGATCCCGAAGGGCAAGCACATCCATCTGCAGGATGGCGACATCGTCGAGAAGGGTGACTTCATCGTCGAAGGCAACCCGGCGCCGCACGACATCCTGGCGATCAAGGGCATCGAGGAACTCGCGGCCTATCTGGTCAACGAGATCCAGGAGGTTTACCGGCTCCAGGGCGTGCTCATCAACGACAAGCACATCGAGGTGATTGTTCGTCAGATGCTGCAGAAGATCGAGGTCACCGACCAGGGCGACACTGACATGATCTCGGGCGAACAGGTCGACAAGATCGAGTTCGATCTGCTGAACGCGAAGGCGCAGGAGGAGGGCAAGAAGCCCGCCACCGGCAATCCGGTTCTGCTCGGCATCACCAAGGCGAGCCTGCAGACGCGGTCGTTCTTCTCGGCGGCTTCGTTCCAGGAGACCACCCGCGTCCTCACCGAGGCGGCGGTCAACGGCAAGATCGATCCGCTCGAGGGTCTCAAGGAGAACGTCATCGTCGGCCGCCTGATCCCGGCCGGCACCGGCGCCTCCATGGCCCGCATCCGCGAGGTCGCTCTCAAGCGCGACAAGCTGATTCTCGACGAGCGCGAGAAGCAGGCCGCGATCGTGCCGTCGCAGCCCGAGCCGCAGCCGCTGGCGCTGCCGCCCGCAGAGTAAACGGAACGTTGCGGCAGCCCCTGACGGTGTCAGGTGCTGCCGCTCGTTCATCGACCAGAGAAAAGGCCGGCGCTTGCCGGCCTTTTTTTGACAAGATCTTCTCCTGTTGCCGCGCTACTGCCCGCTTGTTCATCTTCCCTTCAGGCACAAAGGCGCTTCTGGGAGGCTCAGATCCGCTGAGCTGATGTCCGTCCACCGTTCTTGGCGATGCGCCGATTTGCTCCGGCGCAAACCCTGTGCGGGCCGGGTAGGCTATGGCCGATCGAGCCCCGAGGGTGGCAGGACCCGTGACACGGACGACCGGCGCTGCTGCAGACAGCCGGAGATGGCGGAACTTCGATGCTTGACCTTGCGATTGTTGGTGGCGGTCCGGGCGGCCTGATGAGCGCCTGGTATCTCAGGCGGAAGCTCGGCGATCTCTGCAAGGTGACGATCTTCGAGGCATCGGACCGGCTCGGCGGCAAGATCGTCACGCGCAAGTTCGACAGCGCGCCGGCGATGTATGAAGCCGGTGTAGCCGAGATCTACGACTACTCGATGACCGGCCCCGATCCGCTGCGTGAGCTGATCCAGCATTTCGGTTTGCAGACGATCCCGATGGACGCGCTGCAGGTGCAACTCGACGGCGAGCTGCTCGACGACGTTCCCGGCCTGCGCCGCAAATACGGGCCGAAGACCGCGGCGGCCGTCGAAGCGTTCCGCAAGCGCTGCTCGGAGGTGATGTCGCCGGTCGAATATTACGAGGGTGTCGGCGCCCACGACAACGAGCATCCCTGGGCCTACAAGACCTGCGAGGAGCTGCTCGACGAGGAGGTCGAGGATCCCACCGCCAAGCGCTTCTTCAAGGTGATGTCGCGTTCCGACATCGCGACCGAGGCCCACAACACCAACGGCCTCAACGCGCTCAAGAACTTCGTGATGGATATCGACGACTACATCGGTCTGTATTCGATCCAGAACGGCAATGAGCAGCTGATCGAGTGCCTCCGCTCCGAGGTCGATGCCGACATCCAGCTCAATCATCGTGTGCTGCGCATCGGCAAGACCGAGCAGGGCCGCTACCGCCTCAACATGATGAACGGCAAGGGCCCGGAGACGCGCGAGTTCGATCTCGTGCTGGTCTGCCTGCCGCATTCCTGGCTGTCGACGGTCGGCTGGGACGGCGAGAAGCTGCGCCAGTCGATGGTCAAGCACGTCGCCTATTTCGATCGCCCCGCGCACTACCTGCGCGTCTCGATCCTGTTCGATTCCCCGTTCTGGGGCGACAAGATCCCGGGCTCCTGGTTCATGTCGGAAGCCTTCGGCGGCTGCTGCATCTACAACGAGGGCTCGCGCCACGACGTCGGCAAGCACGGCGTGCTGAACTGGCTGATCGCAGGTTCCGACGCGCTGGCCTTCGCCAACCTGTCGGACCAGGAACTGATCGATGCCGCGCTGAAGTCGCTGCCGGCGGCGCTCGGCGATTCCAGGGCGCATTTCATGGAAGGCAAGATCCATCGCTGGCTGTCGTCGGTCAACGCGCTGCCCGGCGGCCTGCCGGTGCGCGACGTCATGACCAATCATCGCCCCGAGCCGAAGGAGCATCCGGGGATCGTGGTCGTCGGCGACTATCTGTTCGATTCGACCCTCAACGGGCTGCTCGATTCCTCGGATGCCGCGACCGACATCATCCTGACCGAGATGATGCGGCTGCGCCGCGCCAGGTCGCAGGCGGAGAAGCCGCTGTCAGACAAGATCGACCGCGACTATTTCGACAATTATCGCGGGCAGGGGCCGTACAGCGAAGCGTGGTCGCGGTTCACCGATCCCGACTACCTGCTCAGCCTGATCAAGATCGTCTGGAACAAGAGCAAGGGCAAAGGCTACAAGCTGCTCGTCGCCGGCTCCGCGAGCGGCGAACTGGTCGGTGCGCTGCGTGACCGCGGCATCGATGCCTGGGGCATCGAGAACAACCGCTACATCCACGGCAAGACACCGAAGGCGCTCAAGAAATACAACAAGCTCGGCTCGATCGCCGACCTGCCGTTCAAGCGCGGCGAGTTCGATTTCGTATTTGAGACCAGCCTCTGCCATCTCGGCGACAAGCAGGTCGCGCGCGCGATTCGCGAGCTCAACCGCGTGGTCAAGACCGGCCTCGTGTTCGGCTCGATCACCTCGGACATGGCGCCGGCGCTGGTCGACCGCTACGACCTGCTGCGCGGGGTGAAGAAGCTCGGCACCTGGTGGGAGTGGTCGGAGCTGTTTTTCGGCAACGGCTTCGATCTGGCGATGCACAGGCGCGACTGCACCGACGAGGTGTGGGCGGCGACCCTGGCCGCCAACAAGGGTCCCGGCCAGTGGTATGCCGACGCCGACAGCCTGCGCTACTCGTTCTTCGACAAGGTCGAGGACGACGAGGACTAGCACCGGCCGGCATGCCGTGGACTGGCGCATCGGCCGGGCTGAAAAGTCGCCGACTGTGCCGATTGCGCGACAGGGCCGGGCCGTGGTCGGCCAGGGTGCGGCGCCGTGTCGCGAGAATGCTGGCGGCCGACTTTCGCAGATGATAAAGCCGAGCCGCTTTCATCCGTTACGGTCATGCTGGCCGTGCAGGACCGGTTCGTTGAATGTCGCCCAAATCATCAGTGCCGGGAGATCCCAAGTCCAGGTCGGCAGCCGAACCTGCTGATGAGCTGGACAAGCGGGCCGCGGCCAAGGCCGGCTCTGCGGTTCCGAAAGCCGGAACGGCCAAGCCATTGGCGAGCGACAAGGCGCCGATCAACGACGAGGATGATGAGGACGAGGAGGACGGCGACGAGGCCGGCCTCGATCTCGACGGCGATGACGACGACGAGGACCTGGTCGTCTATACGGCCCGCGAGGCCGCCGGCGCGCTCGCCACGATCTACGGCTTCGTCTCGCCGCTGCTCGGCAAATACAAGAAGATGCTGGCCTTCGTCACGATCGGCGTGCTGATCGAGACGCTGTTCAACGTCATCATGCCGCTCAGCCTCAAGTTCCTGATCGACGACGCGCTCGGCGAGGAGGATTTCGAGGCGCTCTACCGCATCCTCGGCGTGCTCGCGGTCGCCGGCATCTTCACCTCGATCGTCGCCGTGCTGTACGAGCGCTGGGACGCGCGGCTGGCGGCCTGCATCATCTCCGACGTCCGCAGCCGGCTGTTCGACCACGTGCAGAACCTGCCGGCGGCGTATTTCCAGCGCACCAAGCGCGGCGAGATCCTGTCGCGCTTCTCGGTCGACATGTCGGCGTTCGAGGGCGTGGTGAAGACCTTCGCCAACAGCGCCGCGCTGCCGCTGCTCGAGCTCATCGCCGGCATCATCCTGATGCTGTTCCTCAACTGGCAGCTCGCCGCGATTGCGCTGCTGGTGTTCCCGATCACCCTGATCGGCCCGCGCATCCTGACGCCCAAGGCGGTGCAGGCCAATTACGAGCAGAAGCTCAACGAGGCCTCGCTGCTCGGTGTCATCCAGGAGAACATCGCAGCGCAGGCGGTGATCAAGGCCTTCAGCCTGCATCGCAAGGTGTTCGGCTGGTTCACCTTCCGCAATGACGAGGCGCGGAGGAAGATCGCTGACGCGATGTTCCTCTCGACCATGGTCGAGCGCACCGTGACCATCGCGGTGCTGCTGCTGCATTTGGTGGTGCTCGCGATCGGCGCCTATCTCGCGACCAAGGGCCAGATCACGGTCGGCACCTTCGTCACCTTCGAGAGCGCGTTCTGGGAGGTGTCCTACAATATCGCCCATGTCATGCACTTCGTCCCGGTCTCGATCTCCTCCGCCGCCGCGATCCGTCACATGCAGGAGCTGCTGGACGAACCGACGCGTGGCGCCGACCGGCCGGGCGCGCCGGACCTGCCGCGCATCAGCCATGACATCACCTTCGAGCGCGTCAGCTTCCAGTACGAGGGCAGCCAGACCCCGGTGCTGGACAATCTCAGCCTCAAGCTCGATGTCGGCAAGCGCATCGCCATCGTCGGCCCTTCCGGATCCGGCAAGAGCACGCTGCTTAATCTGATCCTGCGGCTCTACGTGCCGGACGAGGGCCGGGTCACCATCGACGGTGTCGACATTCGGAAGGTCACGCGCGATTCGCTCCGCGGCAGCATGGCCGTCGTGTTCCAGGAGAACATGCTGTTCAACATGTCGCTCCGCGAGAACATCCGGCTCGGCAAGGAGGGCGCGACCGACGAGGAGGTGGAGGAGGCGGCCAAGAAGGCCGAGATCCACCGCTACATCATGAGCCTGCCGCAGAAATACGACACCCTGGTCGGCGAGCGCGGCGACACCCTGTCGGGCGGCCAGCGCCAACGCATCGCGATCGCCCGCGCCATCATCCGCAATCCCTCCGTGCTGCTGCTGGATGAAGCGACGTCGGCGCTCGACCAGACCACGGAAGCCGCGATCAACCGCACGCTGCTCAAGGTCTCCAAGGGCCGCACCATGATCTGGTCGACCCACCGCCTGACCTCGGTGGTCGAGATGGACGAGATCATCGTCATCTCCGGCGGCCGCGCCATCGAGCGCGGCAGCCACGCCGAGCTGCTGGCCAAGAACGGCACCTATCGCAAGCTCTGGGACGACCAGGGCCATCAGCCGAGCCGGGTCGCTCAGGCGGACGACGACACCGACGATGACGAGGACGACGACTTCGAGGATGACGAGGACGACGACGAGGACGAATAAGCTTCGCGTGGTGCGCTCGCCAGCCGGTGCCGCCCGCCACGGCCCAGTGAGACTGCAAACCGCGCCCAGCGCTGCGCCAGCCAATACGGGCCGGTGCCGATCGAAACTTCGCGGAAGCGCCAGGCCTTGTCGAGCGACCACGCATCGCAGGCGATCTTGACCGGATCGTCGTAGAACGCGGCGATCTTGCCTTCGCTCATCCCGTCGGTGGCTAGCCAGCGCGGGATGTGCACGTTGCACAGGCGCTCGACATCCGTGAACACCTTGTCGGAGCCCGTACCCGTCACCGGGCAGGTGGTGCAAAAGGCGTCTCCGACCAGCACCACGCCCGGCATCCGGATGCCGCTATTGACGGTCAGATCCGCCGGCCGGACCTTGACCTCGCCGCTGACGGCGTAATCGCCGGTGATCCGCCGGAGGCCGGGCAGGGCGGCCGCCAGGGTCTCTGCCGGGTTGCGCCGGACCGCCCGCAGCCAGGGATCGTCGACCGGGCGATAGGCGAAGAGATTCGCTCGCATGCGGTCGCCAATCGGAAACAGGGTGACGTAGGGGACGCGGGCGCTCGCCCGTTCCTGGAAATAGGTCATGGCGGGGAAAGGGAAGGTGGCACGGCCGACCGGCTCCAGGTCGAAACCGACCGAGATCGAATGGGCGACGCTCGTGATCGTCCGGGTGATTCCCAGCTGATGCCGCAGGCCGACGTTCAGCCCATTGGCGAGCACGACCAGCCGGGCGGAGATCGTCTCGCCGTTGGAGAGCACGACCGATTGGCGATCGTCGCTCGGCGTGATCGCCACTGCCTTGGCCACGATTCGCAGGACCGACGCCGGGATCTCCTCGCGCACGGCCGCCACCAGCGCATCGTACAGGATGCCGTATTGATGGACCGGCGCCTTGTCGAGGACGTAGCCGAATCGGGCGATCCAGTTCTCGGCCGCCAGGGTCGCCCGATGCAGCGCCTTGTCCGAAGCGCCCGTGCGACGGAACCGCCCGATCTGCTCCGCGCCTGAGATCTTCTCGATTCGGAAGTCCGGCGGGTAAACCTCGTGGGGATCGACGAGAATCGCCGCAATGCCGGCGCGGCCGAGCATGGCTGCCGTGATCGAGCCGGCCAGCCCGCCGCCGATGATCGCGATGTCGGTATAGTGGGGCATGAGAGGCCTCGTCGAAGCCTCATCCTTGGCCCCTAAAGCCGAACAAAGCCTTAGCCGCCCTGTTTCAGATTGTTGCGGAGGGTGAACGGAGCATCGGGAGGCAGTAGGGTGGGCAAAGGCGCTGCCGTGCTGCATGCCCGCCCGGTGAGAGTGGTGGCGCCGTGCCCACCGTCGGGCGGCAGGCTCTGTGGCGAGATGGTGGGCACGCGACCGCCTCCGGCGGCCGCTTTGCCCACCCTACGGCACCCTAATCTCCAATCTAGTCAGGGACTTGATGTGGCAGCTTGAATGAATAGGTCAGCTCCTCCGGTTTGGCTGCCTCGCACCGGTCTGTCGGCACCCGACACCGACACGGAAACGTCTTGATTGCGCGTCCTGCGGCGTCGTTTTGCTTGACTTGGGTATTTACCGCTTATAAAAGGCGCGCACTCAACGACAGGCGGTGAGCTTCGCCAGCGTCGGTACGGATCACCCGGACCGCCCCTTACAGGGCAGAATGGGCACCAACCTCGACGAATGCCGCTCAAACGCTGTCGATCATAGCTAGGCAATGCCAGAACGATTTTAGATCTCTCGAGCTCGTTCTCTTGAGACCAATTTCGGATGCATGACCTCGGTAGGCCGCCGCCAGCGCAAGCTGGGGGAGGGTGATCGCGGTCCTCTGTGGCGTCAAGCGCTTTCCGTTCAGCGATGAATGGTTGGCGCGATTTCGTTTTGCGCGGATTTTCGTCGCGCTGGGCGGCCCGGTGAGGCGGGGAACCTCAAACAGAATTTGCGGAAATCCCTGGTGGTTTCCGTGTGAACGTTGAGAAGGGTGAAGGCCAAGATGCCGACGATCAACCAGCTGATCGCAAATCCGCGCGAAGTGCAGAAGTCGCGCAAGAAGGTGCCGGCGCTGCAGCAGTCGCCGCAGAAGCGTGGTGTTTGCACGCGCGTCTACACCACGACCCCGAAGAAGCCGAACTCGGCGCTTCGTAAGGTTGCCAAGGTGCGCCTGACCAACGGCTTCGAGGTGATCGGCTACATCCCGGGTGAAGGCCATAACCTGCAGGAGCACTCGGTGGTCATGATCCGCGGTGGCCGCGTCAAGGACTTGCCGGGCGTGCGCTACCACATCCTCCGCGGCGTGCTGGATACCCAGGGCGTCAAGAACCGTAAGCAGCGTCGTTCGAAGTACGGCGCGAAGCGGCCCAAGTAAGTCGCTTAACTAAGACGTTCGAGAGAAGCGGGAACAGATCAGATGTCGCGTCGCCATTCAGCCGAAAAGCGTGAAGTGCTTCCGGATCCGAAGTTCGGGAACATCATCGTCACCAAGTTCATGAACTCGGTGATGTACGCCGGCAAGAAGTCGGTCGCCGAAGGAATCGTCTACGGTGCGTTCGGCATCATCGAGGCCAAGACCAAGCAGAGCCCGCTCACGGTGTTCGAGCAGGCGCTGGAAAACGTCATGCCGACGATCGAAGTGCGTTCGCGCCGCGTCGGTGGTGCGACCTACCAGGTGCCCGTCGAAGTCCGCTCGACCCGACGTCAGGCGCTGGGCATCCGCTGGCTGATCTCGGCCGCTCGCGACCGCAACGAGAAGACCATGACCGAGCGGCTTTCGGCGGAACTGCTCGATGCCTCGAACAACCGGGGTAACGCCGTGAAGAAGCGTGAAGACGTGCACCGGATGGCGGAAGCCAACCGCGCCTTCTCGCACTACCGCTGGTAACAGCGGCCCGAACGGAAATCAGGGAACAGATCCATGCCCCGCCAACACGCCATCGAAGACTATCGTAACTTCGGTATCATGGCGCATATCGACGCCGGTAAGACGACGACGACCGAGCGCATCCTGTATTACACCGGCAAGAGCCACAAGATCGGCGAAGTGCACGAAGGTGCCGCGACGATGGACTGGATGGAGCAGGAGCAGGAGCGTGGCATCACGATCACTTCCGCTGCCACCACCGCGTTCTGGAACGGCAAGCGCCTGAACATCATCGACACCCCCGGCCACGTCGACTTCACCATCGAGGTCGAGCGTTCGCTCCGCGTGCTCGACGGCGCCGTGTGCGTGCTCGACTCCAACCAGGGCGTCGAGCCGCAGACCGAGACCGTCTGGCGCCAGGGCGACAAGTACAAGGTGCCGCGCATCGTCTTCGCCAACAAGATGGACAAGACCGGTGCCGACTTCTTCAAGTGCCTGGCCGACATCGTCGACCGCCTGGGCGCGAAGCCGGTTGCGATCCAGCTGCCGATCGGCGCCGAGAACAACTTCAAGGGCTGCGTCGACCTCGTGACCATGAAGGCGATCGTCTGGAACGACGAGTCGCTCGGCGCGAAGTTCGACTATGTCGAGATCCCTGCTGACCTCGCCGACCAGGCCAAGGAATATCGCGAGAAGCTGGTGGAAGCCGCCGTCGAGCTCGACGACGACGCCATGTCGGCCTATCTCGAAGGCACCGAGCCGGACGAGGCGACCCTCAAGCGTCTCATCCGCAAGGCCGTGCTCTCGGGCGCGTTCTATCCGGTGCTGTGCGGCTCGGCGTTCAAGAACAAGGGCGTGCAGCCGCTGCTCGACGCCGTCGTCGACTATCTGCCGTCGCCGCTCGACGTTCCCGCGATCAAGGGCACCGACGACAAGGGCAACGAGGTCGTGCGCAAGGCGGACGACAAGGAGCCGCTGTCGCTGCTGGCGTTCAAGATCATGGACGACCCGTTCGTCGGCACCATCACCTTCTGCCGCATCTATTCGGGCATCCTGACCTCGGGCACCGGCGTCGTGAACTCGACCCGCGAGAAGAAGGAGCGCATCGGCCGCATGCTGCTGATGCATGCGAACAACCGCGAGGACATCAAGGAAGCCTATGCGGGCGACATCGTCGCTCTCGCCGGCCTCAAGGAAGCCCGCACCGGTGACACGCTGTGCGACCCGAATAACCAGGTGATCCTGGAAAAGATGGAATTCCCGGAGCCGGTCATCGAGATCGCGATCGAGCCGAAGTCGAAGGCCGACCAGGAGAAGCTGGGCATCGCGCTGGCGAAGCTCGCCGCGGAGGATCCGTCCTTCCGCGTGTCGACCGATCACGAGTCGGGCCAGACCATCCTCAAGGGCATGGGCGAGCTCCATCTCGACATCAAGGTCGACATCCTGAAGCGCACCTACAAGGTCGATGCGAACATCGGCGCGCCGCAGGTGGCGTTCCGTGAGCGCATCACCAAGCCGGCCAATGTGGACTACACCCACAAAAAGCAGACCGGCGGCACCGGCCAGTTCGCGGCCGTGAGCCTCGTGGTCGAGCCGAACGAGCCGGGCGGCGGCTACGTGTTCGAGTCCAAGATCGTCGGCGGTGCGGTTCCGAAGGAATACATCCCCGGCGTCGAAAAGGGCATCGAGAGCGTGCTCGGCGCAGGCGTGGTCGCGGGCTTCCCCGTGGTCGACGTCAAGGTGGCGCTGGTCGACGGCAAGTATCACGACGTCGACTCGTCGGCACTGGCCTTCGAAATCGCCTCCCGCGCGGCTTTCCGCGAGGCGCTGCAGAAGGGCAAGTCGGTTCTGCTCGAGCCGATCATGAAGGTCGAAGTCGTGACCCCGGAAGACTACACCGGCTCGGTCATCGGCGACCTCAACTCGCGTCGTGGCCAGATCCAGGGCCAGGACATGCGCGGCAACGCCAACGTCATCAACGCGATGGTGCCGCTCATGAACATGTTCGGTTACGTGAATAACCTGCGCTCGATGAGCCAGGGTCGCGCGACCTTCACGATGCAGTTCTCGCACTACGCTGAAGCGCCGGCCAACGTGTCGGCTGAAGTCCAGAAGAAGTTTGCCTGATTGTCGCGAGCTCAAGTTAGCGACTGAACGGAGAGTCAAATGGCCAAAGCTAAGTTTGAACGTAACAAGCCCCACTGCAACATCGGCACCATCGGTCACGTCGACCACGGCAAGACCTCGCTGACCGCTGCAATCACCAAGATCCTGGCCGAGACGGGCGGTGCGACGTTCACTGCCTACGACCAGATCGACAAGGCGCCGGAAGAGAAGGCCCGCGGCATCACCATCTCGACCGCGCACGTCGAGTACGAGACCAAGAACCGCCACTACGCGCACGTCGACTGCCCCGGCCACGCCGACTACGTGAAGAACATGATCACCGGCGCTGCGCAGATGGACGGCGCGATTCTGGTCGTGTCGGCCGCCGACGGCCCGATGCCGCAGACCCGCGAGCACATCCTGCTCGCCCGCCAGGTCGGCGTTCCCGCGCTGGTCGTGTTCCTCAACAAGTGCGACATGGTCGACGATCCGGAGCTGCTCGAGCTGGTCGAGCTCGAGGTTCGCGAGCTGCTCTCGAAGTACGAATTCCCGGGCGACAAGATCCCGATCATCAAGGGCTCGGCGCTTGCCGCTCTCGAAGATTCGGACAAGAAGCTCGGCCACGACGCCATCCTCGAGCTGATGCGCAATGTCGACGAGTACATTCCGCAGCCGGAGCGTCCGATCGACCAGCCCTTCCTGATGCCGGTCGAAGACGTGTTCTCGATCTCGGGCCGCGGCACCGTGGTGACCGGTCGTGTCGAGCGCGGCATCATCAAGGTCGGTGAGGAAATCGAGATCGTCGGTATCCGCGCCACCCAGAAGACCACCGTCACCGGCGTCGAAATGTTCCGCAAGCTGCTCGATCAGGGCCAGGCTGGCGACAACATCGGTGCGCTGCTCCGCGGCACCAAGCGCGAGGACGTCGAGCGCGGCCAGGTTCTCTGCAAGCCGGGTTCGGTCAAGCCGCACACCAAGTTCAAGGCTGAGGCGTACATCCTCACCAAGGAAGAGGGCGGCCGTCACACCCCGTTCTTCACCAACTATCGTCCGCAGTTCTACTTCCGCACGACCGACGTGACCGGCGTCGTTCACCTGCCGGAAGGCACCGAGATGGTGATGCCGGGCGACAACATCGCGATGGAAGTGCACCTGATCGTGCCGATCGCGATGGAAGAGAAGCTGCGCTTCGCCATCCGTGAAGGCGGCCGCACCGTCGGCGCCGGCGTCGTCGCCTCGATCATCGAGTAACAACACGAATAGGGAATGGCGGGTGGCGAATGGTGATCCATTCGCCGTTCGCTACTCGCCACTCACTACTCACAGAAAGATACGGCAATGAACGGCCAAAATATCCGCATCCGTCTCAAGGCGTTTGACCATCGCATCCTCGATACGTCGACGCGCGAGATCGTCAACACGGCGAAGCGGACCGGCGCGCAGGTTCGCGGACCCATTCCGCTGCCGACCCGCATCGAGAAGTTCACCGTCAACCGTTCGCCGCACGTTGACAAGAAGAGCCGCGAGCAGTTCGAGATGCGCACCCACAAGCGTCTCCTCGACATCGTCGATCCGACCCCGCAGACCGTCGATGCTCTCATGAAGCTCGATCTGGCCGCCGGTGTCGACGTCGAGATCAAGCTCTAAGTTTTTGGATTCACGTTCGCCTTTTCGCGGACATAGAGAAGAACAGGAAGCACGCCGATGCGCTCCGGAGTGATCGCACAAAAGGTCGGGATGACGCGGGTCTTCACGGAGACCGGCGAACATATCCCCGTGACCGTGCTGAAGCTCGGCAATTGCCAGGTGGTCGGTCACCGTACCACCGAGAAGAACGGCTACGTCGCGCTGCAGCTCGGCAGCGGCAGCCGCAAGACGGTCTACATGCCGAAGGCGGAGCGCGGCCAGTTCGCGGTCGCCAAGGTCGAGCCGAAGCGCAAGCTCGCCGAGTTCCGTGTCAGCGAGGACTCGCTGATCCCGGTCGGCGCCGAGATCCAGGCCGACCACTTCGTCGTCGGCCAGTTCGTCGACGTCACCGGCACCTCGGTCGGTAAGGGCTTCGCCGGCGGTATGAAGCGCTGGAACTTCGGCGGTCTGCGCGCCACGCACGGTGTGTCGATCTCGCACCGTTCGATCGGTTCGACCGGTGGCCGGCAGGACCCCGGCAAGACCTGGAAGAACAAGAAGATGCCCGGTCACATGGGTGTCGATCGCATCACCACGCTGAACCTGCGTGTGGTGCAGACGGACGTCGAGCGCGGCCTGATCCTGGTCGAAGGCGCGGTGCCCGGCTCCAAGGGGGGCTGGATCTCGGTGCGCGACGCCGTGAAGAAGCCGCTGCCGAAGGAGGCGCCGAAGCCCGGCAAGTTCAAGGTCGCGGGTGAGCAGGCTGCCGAAGCGCCGGCCGTGCAGGAGGGCGCATAAATGGAACTGAAAGTCACCACGCTCGAGGGCAAGGAAGCCGGATCCGTCCAGCTGTCCGACGCCATCTTCGGTCTGGAGCCGCGCGCTGACATCATCCAGCGCTGCGTCCAGTGGCAGCTCAACAAGCGCCAGGCCGGCACCCACAAGGCCAAGGGCCGCGCTGAGATCTGGCGCACCGGCAAGAAGATGTACAAGCAGAAGGGCACCGGTGGTGCTCGTCACGGCTCGGCCCGCGTGCCGCAGTTCCGTGGCGGTGGCCGCGCCTTCGGTCCGGTCGTGCGCTCGCATGCGACCGACCTGCCGAAGAAGGTCCGTGCGCTCGCCCTGAAGCATGCGCTGTCGGCCAAGGCCAAGGACGGTGATCTCGTCGTCTTGGAGAACGCCACCCTCGAGGCGGCGAAGACCAAGGCATTGATCGGCCATTTCTCGGGTCTCGGCCTGACCAACGCGCTGATCATCGACGGCGCCGAGCTGCACAACGGCTTCGCCGCTGCGGCCCGCAACATCCCGAACCTGGACGTGCTGCCGATCCAGGGCATCAACGTCTACGACATCCTGCGCCGTCAGAAGCTCGTGCTGACCAAGGCGGCGATCGATGCGCTGGAGGCGCGCTTCAAATGAAGACCATCGATCCGCGCCACTACGACATCATCATCGCGCCGGTCGTGACCGAGAAGGCGACCTTTGCCTCGGAGCAGAATAAGGTTCTGTTCAAGGTGGCCGCCAAGGCGACCAAGCCGCAGATCAAGGAAGCGATCGAGAAGCTGTTCGACGTCAAGGTCCGGAGCGTGAATACGCTCGTCCGCAAGGGCAAGACCAAGGTGTTCCGCGGCAATTTCGGTTCGCAATCGGACAGCAAGCGCGCGATCGTGACCCTCGAAGAGGGCCACCGCATCGACGTGACCACCGGACTGTAAGGCTGAGCTGCCATGGCACTGAAGACATTCAACCCCACGACGCCGG
Source organism: Bradyrhizobium sp. HKCCYLRH3099 (assembly GCF_051167855.1). Taxonomy (NCBI): domain Bacteria; kingdom Pseudomonadati; phylum Pseudomonadota; class Alphaproteobacteria; order Hyphomicrobiales; family Nitrobacteraceae; genus Bradyrhizobium; species Bradyrhizobium sp. HKCCYLRH3099. Next base: position 402,417 of record NZ_JBNPTW010000001.1, on the reverse strand, counting down.
GCCAGCGCCAGCTGGTCATGGTCGATCGTTCGGCCCTGTACAAGGGCAAGCCGGTCAAGTCGCTGACCGAAGGCAAGCTGTCGAGCGGCGGTCGTAACAACACCGGCCGCATCACGGTTCGCTTCCTCGGCGGCGGCCACAAGCAGTCGTACCGCACGGTCGACTTCAAGCGCGACAAGGTCGACGTTCCGGCGACCGTCGAGCGCCTGGAGTACGATCCGAACCGCACCGCCTTCATCGCCCTGGTCAAGTACCAGGACGGCGAGCTCGCCTACATCCTGGCGCCGCAGCGCCTGGCCGTCGGCGACACCATCGTCGCCGGCAACTATGTCGACGTGAAGCCGGGCAACGTCATGCCGCTCGGCAACATGCCGGTCGGCACGATCGTGCACAACATCGAGGTCAAGATCGGGAAGGGCGGCCAACTCGCGCGTTCGGCCGGCACCTACGCCCAGATCGTCGGCCGCGACCAGGACTACGTGATCGTCCGCCTGAACTCGGGCGAGCAGCGCCTGGTGCATGGCCGTTGCCGCGGCACCATCGGTGCGGTGTCGAACCCGGACCACATGAACACCTCGATCGGCAAGGCCGGCCGCAAGCGTTGGATGGGCCGCCGCCCGCACAACCGCGGTGTCGCGATGAACCCGATCGACCATCCGCACGGCGGCGGCGAAGGCCGTACCTCGGGCGGTCGTCACCCGGTCACTCCTTGGGGCAAGCCCACCAAGGGCAAGAAGACCCGCACCAACAAGTCGACCGACAAATTCATTCTCTTGAGCCGCCACAAGCGGAAGAAGTAAGGAACGACGGACATGGTTCGTTCAGTCTGGAAAGGCCCGTTCGTCGAGGCGTCGCTGCTCAAGAAGGCAGATGCGGCGCGCGCGTCCGGCCGTCACGACGTCATCAAGATCTGGAGCCGCCGCTCGACCATCCTGCCGCAGTTCGTCGGCCTGACGTTCGGCGTCTACAACGGCCAGAAGCACGTGCCGGTCGCGGTCAACGAGGAAATGGTTGGCCACAAGTTCGGCGAGTTCTCGCCGACCCGCACTTTCCACGGCCATTCGGGCGATAAGAAAGCCAAGAAGGCTTGAGGATTAAGCGATGAGCAAACCAAAGCGCGAACGGAGCCTCCCCGACAACGAGGCCAAGGCTGTGGCCCGGATGCTTCGGGTGAGTCCGCAGAAGCTGAACCTGGTGGCGCAGATGATCCGCGGCCGCAAGGCGTCGGCAGCCCTCGCCGACCTGCAGTTCTCGCGCAAGCGGATTGCGGTCGACGTCAAGAAGTGCCTGGAATCGGCGATCGCCAACGCCGAGAACAACCACGAGCTCGAGGTCGACGATCTGGTCGTCACCCAGGCTTTCGTCGGCAAGGGAATCGTGATGAAGCGTTTCTCGCCGCGCGGCCGTGGCCGTTCGGGCCGAGTTTTCAAACCGTTTTCGCAGCTGACGATCATTGTTCGTCAGGTCGAGGCGAGCGCTTAAACCGGGCGCTGGGAGAATACGATGGGTCAAAAGATCAATCCGATCGGTCTGCGTCTCGGCATCAACCGGACCTGGGATTCGCGCTGGTTCGCCGGCAAGGCCGAGTACGGCAAGCTGCTGCATGAAGACGTCAAGATCCGCGAGATCCTGCACAAGGAGCTCAAGCAGGCGGCCGTCGCCCGCATCGTGATCGAGCGTCCGCACAAGAAGTGCCGCGTCACGATCCACTCGGCCCGTCCGGGCGTCGTGATCGGCAAGAAGGGCGCCGACATCGACAAGCTGCGCAAGCGCGTCGCCGACATCACCTCGTCGGACGTCGTCATCAACATCGTCGAGATCCGCAAGCCGGAGCTCGATGCCACGCTGGTCGCCGAATCGATCGCGCAGCAGCTTGAGCGCCGCGTCGCGTTCCGCCGCGCCATGAAGCGCGCCGTTCAGTCGGCGATGCGCCTCGGCGCCGAGGGCATCCGCATCAACTGCTCGGGCCGTCTGGGCGGCGCGGAAATCGCCCGCATGGAGTGGTATCGTGAGGGCCGGGTGCCGCTGCACACGCTGCGCGCCGACATCGACTACGGTGTGGCCACCGCGTTCACGACCTTCGGCACCTGCGGCGTGAAGGTCTGGATCTTCAAGGGCGAGATCCTCGAGCACGATCCGATGGCACAGGACAAGCGGATGAACGAGGGCGGTGGCGAAAGCCCGTCGCCGCGTTCGCGCCGCGACGCGGCCTGATCGATCAGCCGCGACAAGACAGGTTTGAGGGCTCAAAGCCATGATGCAACCAAAGAAGACCAAGTTCCGAAAGGCGCATAAGGGCCGTATCCACGGCGTTGCGTCCTCGGGCGCGACGCTGGCCTTCGGCCAGTTCGGGCTGAAGGCGATGGAGCCGGATCGCGTCACCGCGCGCCAGATCGAGGCCGCCCGTCGTGCGCTGACTCGTCACATGAAGCGTGCCGGCCGCGTCTGGATCCGGGTGTTCCCCGATCTGCCGGTGTCGAAGAAGCCGGCCGAAGTCCGCATGGGCTCCGGCAAGGGTTCGCCGGAATTGTGGGTGGCCCGCGTCAAGCCGGGCCGGGTGATGTTCGAGATCGACGGCGTCAGCAACCAGATCGCGCGCGAGGCGCTGACGCTGGCCGCTGCCAAGCTGCCGATCAAGACTCGCTTCGTCGAACGCATTGCGGAGTAATGGTCATGGCCGAGATGAAGATTGCCGACATTCGCGCGATGAGCCCCGACCAGATGGACGATGCGATCGTCAATCTGAAGAAGGAGCGCTTCAACCTGCGTTTTCAGCGCGCCACCGGGCAGCTCGAGAACACCGCCCGCCTGCGTGAGGCGCGCCGCGACATCGCCCGTATCAAGACCATCGCCGCGCAGCAGCGCGCCAAGACGAAGTAAGAGGCTCGACATGCCGAAACGGACCCTCCAGGGCGTTGTCGTCAGCGACAAGCAGGCCAAGACGGTGGTCGTGCGCGTCGACCGGCGCTTCACCCACCCGATTTACAAGAAGACGATCCGCCGCTCGAAGAACTACCACGCCCACGACGAGAACAACGAGTTCAAGCCGGGCGACATGGTCTGGATCGAGGAGAGCAAGCCGATCTCGAAGCTCAAGCGCTGGACGGTGGTCCGCGGCGAGCATAAGAAAACCGCCTGAGTCGCGCGACGCGGCCCTGATTGAAGGGGCCGGTTTCGCTTTCGGGATCAGAAAAGGCGCAGCTTTCCTGCGCAGCATATGAAGAGGACGAGGTGCATCAATGATTCAGATGCAGACCAACCTCGACGTGGCCGATAATTCCGGCGCACGCCGTGTTATGTGTATCAAGGTGCTGGGTGGCTCGAAGCGCCGCTATGCCACCGTCGGCGACATCATCGTGGTGTCGATCAAGGAAGCCATTCCGCGTGGCAAGGTGAAGAAGGGCGACGTCATGAAGGCCGTCGTGGTGCGCGTCCGCAAGGACATCCGCCGCGCCGACGGCTCGGTGATCCGCTTCGACCGAAACGCGGCCGTCCTGATCAACAACCAGTCCGAGCCGGTCGGCACCCGTATCTTCGGGCCGGTGCCGCGCGAGCTGCGCGCCAAGAACCACATGAAGATCATTTCGCTCGCGCCGGAGGTGCTGTGATGGCTGCCAAGATCCGCAAGGGCGACAAGGTGATCGTCCTGACCGGCCGCGACAAGGGTCGCACCGGCGAGGTGTTCGAGGTGCGTCCCGACGCCGGCACGGCGCTGGTGCGCGGCATCAACCTGGTGAAGCGTCACCAGAAGCAGACGCAGAACCAGGAGGGCGGCATCATCACCAAGGAAGCCCCCATCAACCTGTCGAACGTCGCCTACGTCGGCAAGGACGGCAAGCCGACGCGCATCGGATTCAAGATTCAGGCGGACGGCAAGAAGGTCCGCGTTGCCAAGAGCTCGGGAGTTGAGATCGATGGCTGAGACCGCTTACACCCCGCGCCTCCGCACGGAATACGACCGCAAGATCAAGAGCGCGCTGACCGAGAAGTTCGGCTACGCCAACGTCATGCAGGTGCCGCGGCTCGACAAGGTCGTGCTGAACATGGGCATCGGCGAGGCCGTCAACGACCGCAAGAAGGCGGAGACGGCTGCGGCCGACCTGTCGCTGATCGCCGGTCAGAAGGCCGTCGTGACCTATTCGCGCGTCGCCATCGCGACCTTCAAGCTGCGTGAGAACCAGCCGATCGGCTGCAAGGTCACGCTGCGCAAGGCCAAGATGTACGAGTTCATCGACCGCCTGATCAACGTCGCGCTGCCGCGCGTCCGCGACTTCCGCGGCCTGAACCCGAAGAGCTTCGACGGCCGCGGCAACTACTCGCTCGGCATCAAGGAGCACATCATTTTCCCCGAGATCGACTTCGACAAGGCCGGGGAGAGCTGGGGCATGGACATCACGGTGTGCACCACCGCGACGACCGACGACGAGGCCCGTGCCCTTCTGACCGCATTCAATTTCCCGTTCCGGCAGTGAGCAGCTGACTTCTAGCTTCTCAAACGCGGATACCCAGGAGCCAAGCATGGCAAAGAAGAGTTCAGTCGAGAAGAACAACCGGCGCAAGAAGATGGCGAAGAACGCCGCTCCGAAGCGCGCCCGGTTGAAGGCGATCATCGCCGACAAGGAAAAGCCGATGGAGGAGCGCTTCGCCGCGACCCTGAAGCTCGCGGAAATGCCGCGCAACTCGTCGACGACCCGCATCCGCAACCGGTGCGAGCTGACGGGCCGCCCGCGGTCGAACTACCGCAAGAACAAGCTGAGCCGCATCGCGCTGCGCGAGCTCGGCTCCAAGGGCCTGGTTCCGGGCCTCGTGAAGTCGAGCTGGTAAGGAGGGTCGAACATGTCAACGCACGATCCCATCAGCGATCTGATCACCCGCATCCGCAACGCGCAGATGCGTTCGAAGTCGAAGGTCACGACCCCCGGCTCGAAGATGCGCGCCAGCGTGCTCGAAGTGCTGAAGTCCGAAGGCTACATCCGTGGCTATGCCACGCTGGAGCATCCGTCCGGCCGCAGCGAGATCGAGATCGAGCTGAAGTATTTCGACGGCGAGCCCGTGATCCGCGAGATCGAGCGCGTCTCCAAGCCCGGCCGGCGCGTCTACACCTCGGTGAAGAACCTGCCGCGCGTGAACAACGGGCTCGGAATTTCTGTTTTGTCGACGCCGAAGGGAATCATGGCCGACCATAGCGCGCGTGACGCGAATGTCGGCGGTGAAGTTCTCTTCACGGTGTTCTAAGAAGGATTGAGCCATGTCACGTATTGGCAAGAAGCCTGTGACGGTGCCGTCCGGTGTGACCGCTACCGTCGACGGACAGACCGTCAAGATGAAGGGGCCGAAGGGCCAGCTTCAGTTCCTCGTCCATGACGACGTCGAGGTGAAGTTCGAGAACGGCCAGGTCAAGGTCGCTCCGCGCTCCGAGACCAAGCGCGCCCGTTCGCTCTACGGCACCGCGCGCGCCCAGATCGCCAACCTGGTCGAGGGCGTCACCAAGGGCTTCGAGAAGAAGCTCGAGATCACCGGCGTCGGCTACCGCGCCGCGATGCAGGGCAAGAACCTGCAGCTCGCGCTCGGCTACAGCCACGACGTCGTCTACCAGATCCCGGAAGGCATCACGATCGCCGTGCCGAAGCCGACCGAGATCACGATCACGGGCATCGACCCGCAGCGCGTCGGCCAGGTGGCCGCCGAAATCCGCGCCTACCGTCCGCCGGAGCCCTACAAGGGCAAGGGTGTGAAGTACGCGGGTGAATTCATCTTCCGCAAGGAAGGCAAGAAGAAGTAACGGAGCCGGACATGTCGAGAGCAAAGGTTACGAATGCCCGGCGCAAGCAGCGTGTGAGGCTGTCGCTGCGCCGCTCCGCCGGCGGCCGTCCGCGTCTGTCGGTGTTCCGTTCGTCGAAGCACATCTACGCTCAGGTCATCGACGACCAGAAGGGCGAGACGCTCGCCTCGGCGTCGTCGATGGAGAAGGAGATGCGCGCGGCCGGCAACACCGGTGCCGACATCGATGCAGCCAAGGCGGTGGGCAAGCTGCTCGCCGAGCGCGCGGTGAAGGCCGGGATCAAGGAAGTCGTGTTCGATCGCGGCGGCTATCTCTATCATGGTCGCGTCAAGGCGCTGGCCGACGCGGCGCGCGAGAGCGGGCTGAGCTTCTAATATCAACGGATTTGGGCGCGAGAGCCCCACAGAAGATTGGATAGCACCATGGCAGGTGAACGGGAACGAGGCGGTCGCGATCGCAAGGAGCGTGAGGAGCGCGACAGCGAGTTCGTCGACAAGCTCGTCCACATCAACCGAGTCGCGAAGGTCGTGAAGGGCGGTAAGCGCTTCGGCTTTGCGGCGCTCGTCGTGATCGGCGATCAGAAGGGCCGGGTCGGCTTCGGCCACGGCAAGGCGCGCGAAGTGCCGGAGGCGATCCGCAAGGCGACCGACTCCGCCAAGCGCAATTTGACCCGCGTCGCGCTGCGCGAGGGCCGCACCCTGCACCACGACATCTTCGGTCGTCACGGTGCGGGCCGCGTCTATCTGCGTGCCGCTCCGGCCGGTACCGGCATCATCGCCGGCGGCCCGATGCGCGCCGTGTTCGAGACGCTGGGCATCCAGGACGTGGTGGCGAAGTCGATCGGCTCGTCCAACCCGTACAACATGGTGCGCGCGACCTTCAACGCGCTGAAGCATCAGGACAGCCCGCGCTCGGTCGCTGCCCGCCGCAACATCAAGGTGTCGACCCTGCAGGCCCGCCGCGTCGGTGGCGATGCCGAGGCAGCCGCCGACTAACGAACGCGCGCCGCCTTTGGCAGGCGCATCTCGGAGTGAGGACAATGGCTGACGCCAAGACGATCAAGATCGAGCAGATCGGCAGCCCGATCCGCCGGCATCACTCGCAGCGCGAGACGCTGATCGGGTTGAAGCTCAACAAGATCGGCCGCGTGACCGAGCTGGCGGATACGCCGGCGGTCCGCGGCATGATCACGAAGGTTCATCATCTCGTCCGCATCGTCGACGAGAAGTAAGGAGAAGGGCGATGAAGCTCAGCGATATCGCCGACAACGCCGGCGCGCGCAAAAAGCGCATGCGCGTCGGCCGCGGCATCGGCTCCGGCAAGGGCAAGACGTCCGGCCGTGGCGGCAAGGGCCAGACCGCGCGCTCCGGCGTGCGCATCAAGGGCTTCGAAGGCGGTCAGATGCCGATGCATCGCCGTCTGCCGAAGCGCGGCTTCAACAACATCTTCGCGCTCGATTTCGTCGAGATCAATCTCGACCGGATCCAGCAGGCGATCGATGCCAAGAAGCTGGACGCCGGCAGCGTGATCAACGCCGAGGCGCTGGTGAAGTCGGGCGCGCTGCGCCGCTCCAAGGACGGCGTGCGTCTGCTTGGCCGCGGCGAGCTCAAGGCCAAGATCAACATCGAGGTGTATGGCGCCTCGAAGTCGGCGATCGCGGCGGTCGAGAAGGCCGGCGGCACCGTCAAGATCCTGGCGCCCGCCAAGGATGAAGGCGAAGCGGCGTAACTTCTGCGTCATTGCCCTGCGGCCGGCTTGCGCCGAAGAGGGCAGGGCAATGGACAGAACGCGTTCGCGTACCAGATAATATCCGACGTCTGCCCAAGCCCCGCGAGCCCTCGCGGGGCTGATGCGGTCAAGAACGGGCGGCGGGAGAAAGCTAGATATGGCCTCAGCAGCGGAACAACTTGCGGCAAACCTCAATTTCGGCGCGCTTGCAAAAGCCGATGAGCTGAAGAAGCGCATCTGGTTCACCCTCGGCGCGCTGCTGGTCTACCGCCTCGGCACCTATATTCCGCTGCCCGGCATCGACCCGAACATCTGGGATTCGGTGTTCCGTAGCCAGTCCGGCGGCATCCTCGGCATGTTCAACATGTTCGCCGGCGGCGGCATCCACCGCATGGCGATCTTCGCGCTGAACATCATGCCGTACATCTCGGCATCGATCATCATCCAGCTCCTGACCACGGTGTCACCGCAGCTCGAAGCCCTCAAGAAGGAGGGCGAGGCGGGCCGCAAGATGCTGAACCAGTACACCCGCTATCTGACGGTGATCCTGGCCGCCGTGCAGTCCTACGGCATCGCCGTCGGCCTCGAGGGCGCCGGCAATGTCGTCGCCGATCCCGGCCTGTTCTTCCGCCTGTCGACCGCGATCACGCTGACCGGCGGCACTATGTTCCTGATGTGGCTGGGCGAGCAGATCACCTCGCGCGGCATCGGCAACGGCATCTCGCTGATCATCCTGTCCGGCATCGTGGCGGAGCTGCCCTCGGCGCTCGCCAACATGCTCGAGCTCGGCCGCCAGGGCGCGCTGTCGACCGGCCTGATCCTGGTCGTCATCGTGATGGCGGTCGCCGTGATCGCCTTCATCGTGTTCATGGAGCGTGCCCAGCGCCGCCTCCTGATCCAGTATCCGAAGCGCCAGGTCGGCAACAAGATGTTCGAGGGCCAGTCCTCGCATCTGCCGCTGAAGCTGAACACGTCCGGCGTCATCCCGCCGATCTTCGCCTCGTCGCTGCTGCTGCTGCCGGCCACTTTCGCCAATTTCAACGTCGGCAAGGGCTCGGGGTGGGAGTGGTTCCAATGGATCACCACCCAGCTCGGCCATGGCCGGCCGCTGTTCCTGGTGCTGTATCTGGCGCTGATCCTGTTCTTCGCCTTCTTCTACACCGCGATCGTGTTCAACCCGACCGAGACCGCGGACAACCTGAAGAAGCATGGCGGCTTCATCCCGGGCATTCGGCCCGGCGAGCGCACCGCGGAATACATCGATTACGTGTTGTCGCGGATCACCGTCATCGGTGCCATCTATCTGGCGATCGTGTGTCTAATCCCGGAAATTCTGATTTCCTACGCTTCCGTCCCGTTCTACTTTGGTGGCACTTCGCTTCTGATCGTGGTCAGCGTTACGATGGATACCGTGGCGCAGGTTCAGGGTTATCTGCTCGCCCATCAGTATGAGGGCCTGATCAGGAAGTCGAAGTTGCGGGGGCGCCGCCGCTAATTGCGGCGGATCGCGGCCCGGGAACCAACAAGCCAAGAACAAGGTGTGCGGGAGGGTCGCCCACCGTGTGCCGGGGGGCGGAATTCGATGAGACTCATTCTTTTGGGACCGCCCGGTTCGGGCAAGGGGACGCAGGCGCAGCGCCTGGTCCAGCAGTACGGCATTGTCCAGCTCTCGACTGGTGACATGCTGCGCGCCGCCGTGGCCGCACAGACGCCGATCGGGCTGAAGGCCAAGGACATCATGGCCGCCGGCGGCCTGGTGCCGGACGAGGTCGTGGTCGGCATCATTGCCGACCGGATCGAGCAGCCCGACGCCAAGAACGGCTTCATCCTTGATGGTTTCCCGCGCACGGTGCCGCAGGCCGAGGCGCTGGACCAGCTCCTGAAGAAGAAGCAGATGACGCTGGATGCGGTCATCGAGCTGCGCGTCAACGAGGGCGTGCTGCTGGAGCGCGTCGAGCGCCGGGCGGCCGAAATGAAGGCGCGCGGCGAGGCTGTCCGGGCGGACGATACGCCGGAGGTCCTGACCAAGCGGCTGTCGAGCTATCGCGAGCAGACCGAGCCCTTGATCCACTATTATTCCGACCACCGGATGCTGGCGACCGTCGACGGCATGATGTCGATCGAGCAGGTCACCGAGGAAATCGGCCGGATCCTGGCCGCCGTCGGCAAGAGCAGCGGCAGCCGGGCGGCCAAGAAGGCGAGCCCGGCCAAGCGCAGCGCCAAGGCGCCGGCCAGAGCCAACAAGACCGCCGCCAAAAAGGTGGCCAAGAAGGCTGTGAAGGCTGCCGCACCAGCCAAAAAGGCTGGCAAGACGGCGAAGACGGCGGCCAAAACCGGCAAAAAGGCCGCCAAGAAGGCTCCCAAAGCTGCGGCGAAGAAGGCCGGCAAGACGGCCAAGGCCTCCAACAAGGCCTCCAAGCCGGCTTCCAAGTCGGCCAAGGGCAGCCGGAAAACCTCTGCAAAGGCTGCAAAAAAGCGTTCGGCGAGGTGATCGAATCTTGTACGGGCGGTTGACGACCGCCGTGTGAATCCATTAATAAGCCCGCATCCAAGTCGGATGGTTTTCGAAGATGCCGGGCCCCACGAATCGAGGGGTGGGCGTCTTGTTCGCGTTTGCGGACACCTGCCCGAGATAGCGAGAATGAAGGCCGGCCCGTCATGGGATCGGCGACAGGAGAGAAGTCCGTGGCCCGTATTGCCGGTGTCAACATCCCGACCAACAAGCGCGTCCTGATCGCGCTCCAGTACATCCATGGTATCGGCCCGAAGATCGCGGGCGAGATCATCGAGAAGGTGAAGATCGCCGAGGATCGCCGCGTCAACCAGCTGAGCGACCAGGAAGTTCTTCAGATCCGTGAAATCATCGACCGCGATTACGTCGTCGAGGGTGACCTCCGTCGTGAGACCGGCATCAACATCAAGCGGCTGATGGACCTCGGCTGCTATCGCGGCCTGCGTCATCGCCGCGGCCTGCCGGTGCGCGGTCAGCGTACCCACACCAATGCGCGCACGCGCAAGGGTCCGGCCAAGGCGATCGCCGGCAAGAAGAAGTAATTTCGCGAGTTGCTGACAGCGGGTGGCGAGTAGGGGAGATCCCTATTCGCTACCCGCTGTTCACCATTCGCGATTTCGGTGTAGCCGCTGGCATTACGGCGGCGTTGAGATCTCAAGAAAGGTACTTATATGGCCAAGGAAGCCGCACGTGTCCGCCGTCGTGAGCGCAAGAACATCGCCTCCGGCGTCGCCCATGTGAACTCGTCGTTCAACAACACCACGATCACCATCACCGACGCGCAGGGCAACACCATTGCCTGGTCGTCCGCCGGCACGATGGGGTTCAAGGGATCGCGCAAGTCGACCCCGTATGCCGCCCAGGTCGCGGCGGAGGACGTGTCCAAGAAGGCCCAGGAGCACGGCATGCGCACCCTCGAGGTCGAGGTGGCCGGTCCGGGCTCCGGACGTGAGTCGGCCCTGCGCGCGCTGCAGGCCGCGGGTTTCACCGTCACCTCGATCCGCGATGTGACGACGATCCCGCACAATGGTTGCCGTCCGCGCAAGCGTCGTCGCGTCTGATCTGAAGGAGGCGGGCAGCATGTCCGCCTTCTCTTGCTTTTGAACCATTTCGATTGCCGCGATCCGATGCGCGGTTCTCCAACGCCAGTCAGTCGTCCCCCAGACGGACTGGCCCATGGGTGAAACAGTGACGATCCAGAAGAATTGGCAAGAATTGATTCGGCCGAACAAGCTCCAGGTCACGCCGGGCTCCGACGCGACCCGTTTCGCCACCGTGGTCGCCGAACCGCTGGAGCGCGGCTTCGGCCAGACGCTGGGCAATGCGCTTCGCCGCATCCTGCTGTCGTCGCTGCAGGGCGCCGCCGTGCAGTCGGTGCACATCGACGGCGTGCTGCACGAGTTCTCCTCGATTGCCGGTGTTCGTGAGGACGTCACCGACATCGTGCTGAACATCAAGGACATCTCGATCAAGATGCAGGGCGAAGGCCCGAAGCGGATGGTCGTGAAGAAGCAGGGGCCGGGCGCGGTCACCGCCGGTGACATTCAGACCGTCGGCGACATCGTCGTGCTCAACCCCGACCTGCAGCTCTGCACCCTCGACGATGGCGCCGAGATCCGCATGGAGTTCACGGTCGCGACCGGCAAGGGCTACGTCCCGGCTGAGCGCAACCGTCCCGAGGATGCGCCGATCGGACTGATCCCGATCGACAGCCTGTTCTCGCCGGTCCGCAAGGTCTCCTACAAGGTCGAGAACACCCGCGAGGGCCAGATCCTCGACTACGACAAGCTGACCATGACGATCGAGACCAACGGCGCGATCTCGCCGGAGGACGCGGTGGCCTATGCCGCCCGCATCCTGCAGGACCAGCTCAACGTGTTCGTCAACTTCGAAGAGCCGCGCAAGGAAGTCGCCCAGGAGATCATCCCGGACCTCGCCTTCAACCCGGCCTTCCTGAAGAAGGTGGACGAGCTCGAGCTGTCGGTGCGTTCGGCGAACTGCCTGAAGAACGACAACATCGTCTACATCGGCGACCTCGTGCAGAAGTCCGAAGCGGAGATGCTTCGCACCCCGAACTTCGGCCGCAAGTCGCTGAACGAGATCAAGGAAGTGCTGGCCCAGATGGGTCTGCATCTCGGCATGGAAGTGCCGGGCTGGCCGCCGGAGAACATCGACGAACTGGCCAAGCGCTTCGAGGATCACTACTGAGCCTTCTTCATTCCGGGGCCGATGCTGCGCATCGCCCCAGAATGACAACTACAACCGGGCGAACGCAGGCAGCCCACCTGAGCAACATGTCCGACGAACCGTCGCGGCAGATTGAAATTGAGGACTTAAGACAATGCGTCACGGCAAGGTTCATCGGAAGCTCAACCGCACCGCCGAGCATCGCAAGGCGATGTTCGCCAACATGTGCGCCGCGCTGATCAAGCACGAGCAGATCGTCACCACGCTGCCGAAGGCCAAGGAGCTGCGGCCGATCGTCGAGAAGCTCGTCACCCTCGGCAAGAAGGGCGGGCTGGCGCTGCGCCGCCAGGCGATCGCCGAGATGCGCGACGTCGACCAGGTGAAGAAGCTGTTCGACGTGCTGGCGCCCCGCTACAAGGACCGCAACGGCGGCTACACCCGCATCATCAAGGCCGGCTTCCGCTACGGCGACAACGCCGCCATGGCGGTGATCGAGTTCGTCGATCGCGACGTCGATGCCAAGGGCCAGGATTCCGGCCCGGTGCAGGAGACCTCGGAAGCCGCGTAAGCGGCGCTCCGGTTCGAGTTTTTAAAACGGCGCCTTCGGGCGCCGTTTTCGTTTTGAGGGACGCCCGGGCTAAAGGCGCCTGGTACGCACTGGATAATCCGTCAAATGGACTCGCGTCCATTTTGGCCGCGGTTCTCACTGTTGATGGCCACCGCAGTCTCTCCGCGCGTCATTCCGGGGCGCGCGGAGCGCGAGCCCGGAATCCATAGCCACAGGCAGCTTTGCGGGGCGGGATGTACGTGGCTCTTATCTTCGAATGCAGAGACGTTCGTGGTTATGGATTCCGGGCTCATCGCTGCGCGATGCCCCGGAATGACGCGTAGATGGAGATGAGCCATCTACCAACATGCGCGCGCATCCTGGTTGCCTGGTCTTATTCTTGAGGATCAGCTCTGCATGCCGCGCGTTGGGATCAACGCATCGGCGACCTACATGCGTTGCTCCAGCACAACGGAGAGCTGCTCATGCATATCGACCTCTCGGGCAAGATTGCGCTTGTCACCGGTTCCACTGCCGGAATCGGCTTTGCCATTGCCAAAGGTCTCGCCGCGTCCGGCGCGGAGGTGGTCCTCAACGGCCGCAGCCAGGGGCGCGTCGATGACGCCGTCGCACGTCTGAAGCAGGCTGTGCCCGGCGCCAAGGTCCGCGGCGTCGCCGGCGACGTCGCACAGGTCGACGGCGGCAATGCCATCGTCACTGCGGTCCCCGAGGTCGACATCCTCGTCAACAATGCCGGCATCTTCGAGCCGAAGGATTTCTTCGAGATTCCCGACGAGGACTGGAGCCGCTTCTTCGAGGTCAACGTGCTCTCCGGCGTGCGCATGGCGCGCGCCTACATGCAGGGCATGCTGACGCGCAACTGGGGCCGCATCATCTTCATCTCCTCGGAATCAGCCCTGAACATCCCGACCGAGATGATCCACTACGGCATGACCAAGACCGCGCAGCTCTCGATCTCCCGCGGGCTGGCCAAGCTGACGCGCGGCACCGGCGTCACCGTGAACGCCGTGCTGCCGGGCCCGACGATGTCCGAAGGCGTCGAGACCTTCGTCAAGGATCTGGCGCGGCAGAACAATCAGTCGGAGGCGGATGCGGCGGCCTCGTTCGTCAAGCAGCACCGACCGGCGTCGCTGCTGCAGCGCTTCGCCAGCGTCGACGAGATCGCCAACATGGTCGTCTACGTCGCCTCGCAGCAGGCCTCGGCGACCAATGGCGCCGCGCTGCGCGCCGAGGGCGGCATCGTCGATACGATCGCGTAGAGACAACAGGGGCAAGCCAGATGCCTGCTTACGTCATCTCCGAGGTCGAGGTCCGCGATGCCCAAGCAATGGAGCGCTACCGCGATCTCGCGGCGCGCTCGATCGCGCAACATGGCGGCCGGTATCTGGTGCGTGGCGGGGAGTCCGAAACGGTCGAAGGCGGGCCGCCGGCCAAGACCCTGATCGTCGTCGAGTTCCCGTCGATGGCCCGGCTGCGCGAGTGGTATGCGTCGGCCGAATATGCGGCAGCGCTTGGCGAGCGCGGGAAGGCGCTGGACCGCCGCCTGATTTTCGTCGAGGGTGCTGCACCTGCGTAAAGCCCGGACCGGCCCCTCTCGATGTTGACGATCAATCCCCGCCGCAAGCGCTGGCTGAAGCTGACCTCGGCGCGCTGGCAGCGGCGGGTGTTGTTCGTGGCCGGCGGGCTCGTGGTCGGTGCCGCCGCGGTAGCGCTGGCCGAACTCGCCGATTGGGCCCAACTCGCCTTCAACTGGCTGCTGTCGCAATCGCGCTATGCCTCGTTGATCGTCACGCCCGCCGGCTTTGCGCTGTCAGTCTATCTGACCCAGCGCTACTTCCCGAACGCGCAAGGCAGCGGCATCCCGCAGGCGATCGCCGCGCGGCACCTCACCGACACAAGCGCGCGCAGCCCGCTGGTGTCGATCCGCATCGCGATCGGCAAGGTGCTGCTGACCTTGCTCGGCCTGCTCTGCGGCGGCTCGGTCGGCCGCGAGGGACCGACCGTGCAGGTCGGCGCCTCCATCATGTTCGCGCTCGGCCGGCTGTCGCCGCGCCGGCAGCCGGGACTGATCCTGGCCGGCGCCGCGGCCGGCGTCGCCGCCGCTTTCAACACGCCGCTCGCCGGCATCGTGTTCGGCATCGAGGAGATGAGCCGCGCCTTCGAGACGCGTACATCGAGCTTGGTCATCGCCACCGTGATCGCCGCCGGTCTCACCTCGCTGGCGCTGATGGGCAATTACGCCTATTTCGGCACGACGCCGATCGCATTGGCCAAGGGCATCGACTGGCTCGCGGTCCCGATCTGCGGTGTGATCGGCGGAGCGGCCGGCGGCCTGTTCAGCCGCATCCTGATCACCATGGCGCGCGGGCTGCCCGGCACGATCGGCCGAGCCATCAAGGCGCACCCGCTGCCGTTTGCACTCGTCTGCGGCTTCGCGGTCGCGCTGTGCGGGCTTGCCTCCGGTGACACGGTCTACGGCACCGGCTATGCCCAGGTGAAGGCCGCGCTCGAGACCGGCACCCCGCTGCCGCATGAATTCGGCGCGCTGAAATTCCTCGCCACAACCTTCGCCGCGATCAGCGGCATTCCCGGCGGCATCTTCGCGCCGTCGCTGGCGGTCGGCGCCGGCATCGGCGCAAATGTGGCGAGCCTGTTCCAGCAGACGCCGCTGGCGCCGATCATGCTGCTCGGCATGGTCGCCTATTTCGCTGGCGTGGTGCAGGCGCCGATCACCGCCTTTGTCATCGTCACCGAGATGACCGACAACCACGCCATGGTGGTGCCGCTGATGACGGCGTCGCTGATCGCCTACGGCACCTCGAAACTGATCTGCGAGGAGGGGCTGTATCACGCGCTCGCCAAGGGCTTCGTCGCGCAAGCCGAGGCCAAGAGGGTGCCGGCGTCTCCGGCCTCTTGATGCTCCGGCGGTGGGCAGACTGATGCGAGATTGAGCGCGCCCGCCCGCGCTTGCATCGCCCACCGAAAAATTCCGTTGTTAGTTCAATATTGGCCCGCTGGCACACGGCTTGCGTAGCGTTGTCCAGCGCAGAGCATCGCTCTCTTGGGTTGGCGTGCCCATCGTCGGGGATCCCGTGGGGTCGGTGAGACGATGTTGGTCGTCCGCCGTCGATGGAGCTTTCGGCTCGTCGCCATCATGGGGTCCATCCCGTCGTCATGGATGGAGACTCGCATGTGCGATCGTGACGGAACTTTCCACCGCAGCTTCTCTCGCCGCAACTTCCTCAAGTCCTCGGTGGCCGCAACAGCCGCCACCGTCGCCGTTCCCGCCTCTCTCGCCGCGCTGCTGACGCCGACGCCGGCGATGGCCGGGACCGTCATCAAGGCGACCCATGGCTCCGGCTTCTGCAACATGGGCATCTTCCTCGCCAAGGAGCGCAACCTGACGGTCGCCGACGGCGTCGACCTCGAATTCGTCGTGACGCCGTCGAACACCGAGATCACCACGATGTTCGGCGCCGGCCTCGTCGACATCTCGATGATCCCATACTCCAACTTCATGACGCTCTACGATGCCGGCGCGCCGGTAAAGATCGTCGCCGGCGGCGGCGTGCAGGGCTGCATCATCGTCGCCAAGGAAGGCATCAAGTCCGCCGCCGATCTGAAGGGCAAGACCTTCGGCACGTTCCAGGCCGACACGCTCGAAGTGCTGCCCTACGACTACCTCAAGAAGGCGGGGCTGTCGTTCAAGGACGTCGACATCAAATATCTCGACACCTCGCCGGAACTCGCGCAGGCCTTCATGGCCGGCGCGCTCGACGCGATCTGCCATATCGAGCCATATGCGACGCAATGCGTGCAGCAGCGCAAGGGCGCGACCGTGTTGTCCGACGGCACCGATCTCTACGGCAAGGGCTATTCGGACTGCGTGCTCGCCGCGCGCGTGCCGCTGATCGAGAAGAACCCGGCGGCCGTGAAGTCGGTGATCAAGGCCCTGATGGTCGCGCAGAGCCAGGCCGAGGCCGACAAGACCGCCGCGCTGAAGGACACCGTCGGCAAGTACTACAAGACCTCGATGGAGGCGGCGATCGATGCCTCCTCGAAGCAGCCCATCGTCGTCGACCAGCGCAGCCAGACCCAGTTCATCATCGACCGCGGCGTGTCGATGAAGGAGCTCGGCTACGTCAAGAAGCTGCCCGACCAGGGCGCCTTCGACTGGTCGCTGCTGGAGGCCGTCATCGCCGACAACAAGGCGCTCTATGAGGGGCTGAAGCTGAAATCGGCGTGAGCGATCGCGCCGCCCTCGGCTTTTGACCCTCATGGTGAGGAGCGCCGCGCCGATCAGTGGCTACTTTGCAGAAATCGTCGTGCGCGGCGCGTTCAGGCGATGCTCTCGCATCGCCTTGAGAACCATGAGGCCACAGCTCGGGCCTCGCCCTTCGAGACGCGCGCCAAGCGGCGCGCTCCTCAGGGGGAGGGTTTGGAGGGTTCATGCGGGGTGACGGAGATCATGCGCTTGCCAACTGACACCTTAGCCATGGGCGCGCCGGCTAAGGACGCGCCGTCACCTCCCGCGTCTCCGCCACGCAACTGGCGCAAGGCCCAGCGCCAGCTCGCAGCACTCGGCTGGGGCGTCATCTCCATCGGCCTGTTCGCCGCGATCTGGGAAGCCCTGTGGTACTTCGACAAGGTGAACCCGCTGCTGCTGCCGCCGCCGCATCTGTTCCTGCAGGACATTCCGGGGACGCTGAAATTCTTCGACCGCTCCAACCGCGTCGGCTCGGTCGCCTCGGGCGGCGGCGCCGGCGCGCTGGCGATCACGATGTTCTGGACGACGTTCCGCGTCTTCACTGGCCTCGCGCTTGGCTTCGTCAGCGGCGTCGCCGTCGGCGCCGCGCTGCACTACGTGCGCTGGCTGCGCAACCTCCTGATGCCGACGGTGCTGCTGCTGGCGCCGATCTCACCGGTCGCCTGGCTGCCGGTCGCGATCTTCGTGTTCGGCATCGGCGACGTGCCGGCGATCTTCCTGGTCTTCATCACGGTGTTCTTCGCCATCGTGCTGTCGACCTCCGCGCAGATCGAGAGCGTGCCGATCAACTACATCCACGTCGCCCGCATCATGGGCGCCACCCAGACCCAGATGTTCTGGCGCGTGATCCTGCCGTCGATCCTGCCGAGCCTGTTCATGACCCTGCGGCTCAACCTGTTCGGCGCCTGGATGGTGGTTCTGATCGCCGAGACCGTCGGCGTCGGCACCGGGCTCGGCCAGATCATCTCGATGGCGCGCGCGACCTTCAACGCCAAGCTCGTGTTCTTCACCATGGCCGTGATCGGCGCGCTCGGCTTCCTCAGCGACTGGGGCCTGCGCCAGATCCAGCGCCGCATGCTGTGGTGGGTGGCGCCGCAGCGGGGAGGAATGTGATGGTGACGCCCGCGGTCTCCATTCGCAATGTCGGCAAGACCTGGACCATCGAGGGCCGGCCGCCGCTGCGCGCCATCGACGAGCTGTCATTCGACGTCGCGCCGGGCGAGTTCGTCGTGCTGCTCGGCCCGTCCGGCTGCGGCAAGTCCTCGCTGCTCTACATGATCGCGGGCCTCGAGACGGTGAGCGACGGGATCATCGAGGATGATGGCCTCGCGATATCGGGTCCGTCGCCGGAGCGCGGCCTGATCTTCCAGGAAGCCTCGCTGTTTCCCTGGCTGACCATTCTCGACAACGTCGCCTTCGGCCTGGCCATCCGCGCCGAACTGCCGGAGCGCCGCAGAGAGAAGGCGCGCGAGATCCTGCGCCGCGTCGGGCTCGGCGACGTGCTCGACAAGAAGCCGGACGAGCTGTCCGGCGGGATGCGCCAGCGCGCCGCGTTCGCGCGCGCCCTGGTGATGCAGCCGAAGGTGCTGATGATGGACGAGCCGTTCGCCGCGCTCGACGTCCAGACCCGCGCCAAGCTGCAGGATTTCCTGCTGCAGATCTGGCAGGACAGCCGCGCCTCGGTGCTGCTGGTCACGCATTCGATCGACGAGGCGATCAGTCTCGCCGACCGGGTGATCGTGTTCACGGCGCGGCCGGGACGGGTCAAGGAGATCGTGCCGATCGACCTGCCGCGGCCGCGACCGACACGGTCGCCGCGCTACCACGAATATCGCGACTATTTCACCGAGCTGCTCGCGGCCGAGGTCGACAAGGCCTTCGCCGAGCAGTCGGGCCTGTGAGAAGGAGAACGAGACATGGCTGAAGTGTTGGTTGGCGCGAAGTGGGTCGTGTCCGGCATCCAGGATCGTCACACGCCCGTCGTGATCGAGGACGGCGCGGTGCTCGCCCGTGACGGCGTGATCGTCGCGGTGGGGCCGCTCGCTGATCTGGAACGGCTGGCGCCGCAGGCGACCGTGACGCGCCATCCCAACCACGTGATGCTGCCGGGCTTCGTCAACAGCCACCACCATGTCGGGCTGACGCCGCTGCAGCTCGGCTCGCCCGATCATGCGCTGGAGTTGTGGTTCGCGAGCCGGCTGCCGGCGCGCCGTATCGATCTCTATCTCGACACGCTGTATTCGGCGTTCGAGATGATCGCCTCCGGCGTCACCACGGTGCAGCACATTCATGGCTGGATGGCGGGCGGCTTCGATGCGATCCATGGCGCCGCCACCAAGGTGTTGCAGGCCTATCGCGCGATCGGCATGCGCGCCTCCTATTGCTACGCGGTGCGCGAGCAGAACCGGCTGGTCTACGAGGCCGACGAGGCGTTCTGCGCCCGTCTGCCGTCGCCGTGGAACGAGCGGCTGGCGGCGCATCTCAAGGCGCAGCAGGTGCCGTTCGAGGACTACATCAAGCTGTTCGACGTGCTCACTGCCGATAATTCCGGCGAAACGCTGACACGCATCCAGCTCGCGCCGGCCAATCTGCATTGGTGCACCGACGACGGTCTCGTGGCCCTGCACGAGAAGTCGCGGTCTGCAAAGGTGCCAATGCACATGCATCTATTGGAGACCGCGTATCAGAAGGAATATGCGCGGCGGCGCACCGGCAAGACGGCCGTGCGCCATCTGCACGATCTCGGCGTGCTCGGCCCGCACATGACCCTCGGCCATGGTGTCTGGCTCACGGAGGAGGACATCGACATCGTCGCCCACACCGGCACCTGCATCTGCCACAACTGCTCGTCGAACTTCCGGCTGCGTTCGGGGCTGGCGCCGCTCAATGTCTGGGAGAAGAAGGGGATCACCATCGGCATGGGATTGGACGAAGCAGGGATCAACGAGGACCGCGACATGCTGCAGGAGCTGAAGCTGGCGCTACGCGTTCACCGCACGCCCGGCATGGACGACGAGGTGCCGACCGCGCCGCAGATCGTGCGCATGGCGACCGAGGGCGGCGCGAAGACCACCGCTTTCGGCGACAGCATCGGCCGTCTTGCCGAGGGCAAGCTGTTCGATGCAGTGCTGATCGACTGGAACGCCGCGACCTATCCGTTCCAGGATCCGGACATTCCGATGCTCGATGCGCTGGTGCAGCGCGCCAAGTCGCAGCATGTCGCCGCCGTCTATGTCGGTGGCGAGGTCGTCTATGCCGGCGGCCGCTTCACCCGCATCAACCGCGACGAGGTGCTGGCCGAGATCGCTGGCATCCTGGCCAAGCCGCGCAGCGACGAGGAGGTTGCCCGCCGTGAGCTTGGCCTTGCCGTGTTTCCGCACGTCAAGCAGTTCTACGACGGCTATTTCGACGGCACTCAGCATACGCCGTTCTACAAGACGTCGACGCGGACGTAGTCCCTCCGTTGACCGGGGCGGGCCCGGGCATGACGGAGAAAATCATCGACAGGATCGTTCGCCGAGACAGCTCCGCATGACCGTGTGCGAAAGCCCTGCCGCTCGACGGTGGGCACGCTGCCGCCTGACGGCGGCTGCTTTGCCCACCTTACGTGCGCTATGACTTAGCTCCACCCCTCCAGCACGATCTTGCCGCGGGCCTTGTTGCTCTCGATCAGCGCATGCGCGCGCTTGAGATTGGCGGCATTGATGGTGCCGTAGTTGTCGCCGAGCGTGGTGCGGATCACGCCCTTGTCGATCAGGTCGGAGACGTCGTTGAGCAGATTGTGCTGGGCGATGATATCAGGCGTCGTGAACGAGGAGCGGGTGAACATCGACTCCCAATGGATCGAGATCGCCTTGCCCTTGAACGGGGCGATCGAGAACTCGGCGGGATCGTCGATCAGGCCGAACTTGCCCTGCGGCGCCATGAACTCGGCGATCGCCTTGTAGTGCTGGTCGCTGTGGGTGAGGCTGGCCACGAGGCCGACCGGCGGCAGCTTGAGTGCCTCGATCTGCTCCTTCATCGGCTTGCCGTGATCGACGACCGCATGGGCGCCGAGTGACAGACACCAGTCGCGCGATTCCGGCCGCGTCGCGGTGGCTAGCACGGTCAGGCCGGTCAGGCGGCGCGCGAGCTGGATCAGGATCGAGCCGACACCGCCGGCCGCACCAGTGATGAGCAAGGTGCGGTTGTCGAGGCTCTTGCCTGGGACGGCGCCGAGCCGGTCGAACAGCAGCTCCCAGGCGGTGATCGAAGTCAGGGGCAGGGCGGCGGCTTCGGCGAACGACAGGCTCTTGGGCTTGCGGCCGACGATGCGCTCGTCGACGAGATGGAATTCGGCATTGGTGCCCTGGCGCAGGATCGAGCCGGCGTAGAACACCTCGTCGCCGGCCTTGAACAGCGTCACGTCAGGGCCCACCGCCTCGACGACGCCAGCGGCGTCATAGCCGAGGATCTTGGTCTCGCCTGCGGGTGGCGCGGCCCGCTTGCGCACCTTGGTATCGACAGGATTGACCGAGATGGCCTTCACCGCGACGCGGATGTCGCGCCCTTTTGGCTCGGGCTTGGCGGTCTCGAAATCGAACAGAGCGCGCTCCTCGGAAATGGGCAGCGACTGCTGGTAACCAATGGCCTTCATGAACAACCTCCTGGGCTGGCCGGTGATGGGGCGAAATTGTCCTGCTGGCGCCATTCCTGCAAGTACTGTAAAAACAGGGAACTAGTCCCCGTTTGGATACTATTGGGCCAGAACGCGATGAAACGGAAGAATTTCGCCCGACGTCCCGGCTGCGCGGTCGAAGCCACGCTCGATCTGATCGACGGCAAGTGGAAGGGGGTGATTCTCTACCACCTGCAGGGCGGCAGCCAGCGCTTCGGCGAGCTGCGCCGGCTGATGCCGGGCATCACCCAGCGCATGCTGACCAAGCAGCTGCGCGCGCTGGAGGAGGACGGGCTGGTGATCCGCAAGGTCTATGCCGAAGTGCCGCCGCGGGTGGATTACACGCTCTCCGAGGTCGGCGAGAGCCTGCGGCCGGTGATCGAGGTGCTCCGGAGCTGGGGCGAGCGGCACCATGAGCGGCTGTCCTGCGCCCCCGTGGCGGAGACCATCAAAACGCCGCATCCGGCCGCCTGAGCTTGGCCGCACCCGCCGTTCCGCCTATATCGAAGTCCTCATTGTCCAGGATTTTTCGCATGACGTTGATTCGCTCCACACTGGTCCTGCTGCTCTCCTTGCTGGCCGCGTCTCCGCTCGCGGCGCAGGACCGGCGCGTGCCGCAATCCCTGGCCGAGCTCAGGCTGTCCTATGCGCCGATCGTGCAGCGCGTGCAGCCCGCGGTCGTGAACGTCTATGCCGCCAAGGTGGTGCAGAACCGCAATCCATTCCTCGACGATCCGATCTTCCGCCGCTTTTTCGGCCTGCAGGGCGGCCCGCAGGAGCAGATGCAGCGCTCGCTCGGCTCGGGCGTGATGATCGATGCGTCCGGCCTGGTCGTAACCAACGTCCACGTGATCGAGGGCGCCGACGAGGTGAAGGTGTCGCTCGCCGACAAGCGCGAGTTCGAGGCCGAGATCGTGCTGAAGGACAGCCGCACCGACCTCGCCGTGCTCAGGCTGAAGGGCACCAAGGAGCAGTTTCCGACGCTCGAACTGTCCAACTCCGACGATCTGCTGGTCGGCGACGTCGTGCTGGCGATCGGCAATCCGTTCGGTGTCGGCCAGACCGTGACCCACGGCATCGTCTCGGCGCTGGCGCGCACCCAGGTCGGCATCACTGACTATCAGTTCTTCATCCAGACCGACGCCGCGATCAATCCCGGCAATTCCGGCGGCGCGCTGGTCGACATGACCGGGCGCCTCGTCGGCATCAACACCGCGATCTATTCGAAGTCCGGCGGCTCGCAGGGCATCGGCTTCGCGATTCCGGCCAACATGGTGCGTGTGGTGGTGGCCTCGGCCAAGGCCGGCGGCAAGGCGGTGAAGCGGCCGTGGCTCGGCGCGCGCCTGCAGGCAGTGACGCCGGAGATCGCCGAGAGCCTCGGCCTGCGCTCGCCGACCGGCGCGCTGGTCGCCTCGGTGGTGGCGAATGGCCCGGCGGCCAAGGCCGGCATCAAATCGTCGGACCTGATCGTGTCGATCGACGGCCAGACCGTCGATGATCCCAACGCCTTCGACTACCGCTTCGCCACGCGTCCCCTGGGCGGCACCGCGCAGATCGAGGTGCAGCGCGGCGGCAAGCCGGTGAAGGTCGCGGTGGCGCTGGAGACGGCGCCGGACACCGGGCGCAACGAGATGGTGATCAACGGCCGCTCTCCGTTCCAGGGCGCCAAGGTCGCCAACATCTCGCCGGCGGTCGCCGACGAGTTACACCTCGATGCGGATACCGAGGGCGTCGTCATTCTCGAGCCCGGCGACGGCACCACGGCAGCCAATGTCGGCTTCCAGAAGGGCGACGTCATCATGGCCGTCAACAACCAGAAGATCGCCAAGACCAACGACCTCGACAAGGCCTCGCGCGATGGCGCGCGGATCTGGCGGATCACCGTGCTGCGCGGCGGCCAGCAGATCAACGTCACGCTCGGCGGATGAGTCCGAAGCGTCCCCAGCAGGGAGGGCCGAGCCTCTTCGCTGCCGCGGGGATGGAGCATGACGCGCCGCGGCCGCTGCCGGAGCGGCTGCGGCCACACCAGCTGTCGGATGTCGTCGGACAGGATCACATCCTTGGCCCCGACGGCGCGCTGACCCGTATGCTGGAGACGCGGACGCTGGGATCGCTGATCTTCTGGGGCCCGCCGGGCACCGGCAAGACGACGGTCGCGCGGCTGCTGGCCGACGCCACCGAGCTGCACTTCGAGCAGATCTCGGCGGTGTTCTCCGGCGTCGCCGATCTGAAGAAGGTGTTCGACGCCGCCCGCGACCGCCGCGAAACCGGGCAGGGCACGCTTCTGTTCGTTGACGAGGTGCATCGCTTCAACCGGGCCCAGCAGGATTCCTTCCTGCCAGTGATGGAGGACGGCACGGTCGTGCTGGTCGGCGCGACCACCGAGAACCCGTCCTTCGAGCTCAACGCCGCTTTGCTGTCGCGCTCGCGCGTACTGGTGTTTCATTCACTCGATGCCGCCGCGATCGAGAAGCTTTACAGCCACGCCGAGGCGATCGAGGGCCGCAAGCTGCCGCTCGATGAGGATGCGCGCAACGTGCTGATCCGCATGGCCGACGGCGACGGCAGGGCGTCGCTGACGCTAGCTGAGGAAGTGTGGCGCTCGGCGCGCAAGGGCGAGATCTTCAACGCCGTGCAATTGCAGGAGATCCTGCAGCGCCGCGCGCCGATCTATGACAAATCGGCCGACGGCCACTACAATCTGATCTCGGCCATGCACAAATCGGTGCGCGGCTCCGATCCCGATGCGGCGTTGTACTACTTCGCCCGCATGCTCGACGCCGGCGAGGATCCGCTATTCCTGGCGCGCCGCATCGTCCGCATGGCGGTCGAGGATATCGGGCTGGCCGATCCCCAGGCACTGGTGATCGCCAACGCCGCCAAGGACGCCTACGACTTTCTCGGCTCGCCCGAGGGCGAGCTCGCGATCGCGCAAGCCGTGATCTACGTCGCCACCGCCCCGAAATCCAACGCCGCCTACAAGGCCTTCGGCGCCGCCAAGCGCGTCGCGAAGGAGGGCGGCTCATTGCTGCCGCCGAAGCACATCCTCAATGCGCCGACCAAGCTGATGCAGAGCGAAGGCTACGGCTCCGGCTATCAGTACGACCACGACGCGCCGGACGCGTTTTCAGGCCAGGATTACTTCCCGGAAGCGCTCGGCCGCCAGCAGTTCTACGATCCCCCCGAACGCGGCTTCGAACGCGAGATCCGCAAGCGGCTGGATTACTGGGCCAAGCTCAGGAAGGAGCGGGGCGGGTAGGGGATACACGCGTCGCTGCGGGCTGTGCCGTTGATGTCGTGCGATGCCTTCACCGCGTCATTGCGAGCGCAGCGAAGCAATCCAGAGTCCCGCCCACCATCCTGGATTGCTTCGCTGCGCTCGCAATGACGACGGAGAGCTAACGCGCTTCAACGCCGTCATTCCGGTGCAGTCGTGCGCCCCATGGGCGCGGGACTGAGCCCGGAATCCATAATCACCGCGGTCGCTGGTCGACGGCTCCACGCCACGGATATCTCGCATCATCATAGACATTCGTGGCTATGGATTCCGGGCTCGCGCTGGCGCGCGCCCCGGAATGACGGCGGAGAGAGCGCGTTATTACTTCCCCGTCTGCACGAACTCCGCGATCTCCCGCGTCAGCCGGTCGTCCTCGGTGTTGATCGAATACACCTCCGACATGTGACTATGCTGCGGCAGCATCACCGCACGCGCGCAGCCCGCGGGCCGCTTGCACGCAGCCTGCTTCAACAGATCGAACTGCTCGACGAAGCGCGGCGGGTCCATTTCGGCCGAGGCGATCATCAGCGGCAGCGACGAGGCCTGCAAACCCTGCAGCGATGAGCGCTCCTTGAAGCGTGAGGGATCGGTGCCGAAATAGGCCATCTCCTGGTCGCCGAGCGGCGTTGCCGTGAGGTCGTAGACGCCCGACGCCATGATCGCGCCGGCCAGGCCACCGCCGCCGACCTTGTGGAATTCGGGATGCGCCACGTAGGTGGCGACATGCACCGCGCCGGCAGAGTGGCCCATCAGAAAGATCCGCGCGGGATCGCCGCCGTTCTCGGCGGCGTGCGCCGCGACCCATTGCACCGCAGTGGCGACGTCCTCGACGCCTGCCGGCCAGGGGAATTTCGGCGCGAGCCGGTAGGTGATGTTGACGCCGACGAAGCCGTTCTTCACAGCCCACAGCATGATGTTGTCGTAGAACGGGCTGTCCGGCGTGGTGCGCTTGTTGCCGCCGATGAAGGCGCCGCCATGCACGAAGATCAGGATCGGGCGTGGCGCGGTGGCCGCGGTCTCCGGCGTAAAGACGTCGAGCAGGTTGCGCTCGGCGGTGCCGTAGCGGACGTCGCGCTGGACCTTGACGCTCGCGTAGGGTTCCCGCGCCTGCAGCGGCGCGTAGATCGCAGCCGTCTTCAGCGGGTCGATGGCGCGGCCGATCTCGATCAGCTTCCAGGCGATGTCGTCGGGCATCGGGCTCTGCTGCGCCTGTGCGATACCGAGTGTCAGCGCGGTCGTCAGGATCGTCAGGGCCAGTCTCGTCAGCAGCATCAGGTCAGCTCCGATCACGTCCGATTCGCGCAAGGGTACGCCTTGCCGGGCCGATTTACCGTGATTTCGCCGTGACTGGCAGGGGCTTTTGCGATAGGCACCTCGCATGAGCCGCCGCATCAAGCGAACCCAAACCCGATCCGACCGCCCGACCGACCGCCGCAACGGTGAGCGGCCCAAAACCGAGCGGCCTAAGAGCGAGGCCGCGCGCAGCAGCGGCGCGCCCGCCAAGCGCGAGTCGGCGAAGCGTGAGCCGGTGAAACGGACCGAGGGCGAGCGTCCGCGGCGCGAGCGCTTTGCTGGCGAACGTGACGCCGCACCGCGGAGCGAGTTCGGGCGCGGCAAGGGTGAACGCGTCCGCGCACCTCGCGCCGAACGTGAGGACCGGCGCGAGACGTTCGAGCCGCGCGGCAAGCGCGGCGCTGCGGCCAAGCCCGCGCGCTTCGGCTCCGAGCGGTCCGAGCGCAAGCCGGTCGCCGCGCCGCCGCCGAAGAAGCCCGAGCCGGAAACGGCCGTGCTGCCAACCAAGGTGCAGACCGTCGTCGTCACCGCCGACGAGAACAACATGCGCGTCGACCGTTTCCTCGAGGCGCGCTTTCCCGGCCTGTCATTCTCCCACATCCAGCGCATCGTCCGCAAAGGCGAGCTCCGCGTCGATGGCAAGCGCGCCGACTCCAAGGACCGCCTGGAGGAAGGCCAGACGGTCCGGATTCCGCCGCTCAAGCTCGACGCGCCCAAGGTCGCGGGCGTGCTGTCGGACGCCGAGCAGAAGACCCTCGACAGCCTGAAGGCGATGACCTTGTACGAGGATGACGACGTGCTCGTCCTCAACAAGCCCGCCGGCCTCGCGGTGCAGGGCGGCTCCGGCATGACGCGGCACATCGACCAGATGCTGGAGGTGATGCGCGACGCCAAGGGCCAGAAGCCGCGGCTCGTGCACCGCATCGACCGCGAGACCTCCGGCTGTCTGCTGATCGCCAAGACCCGCTTCGCCGCGACGCATTTGACCGGCGCCTTCCGCCATCGCTCCGCCCGCAAGGTCTATTGGGCGCTGGTGGCCGGCGTGCCCAAGCCGAAACAGGGCCGTATCTCGACCTATCTCGCCAAGGACGAAGGCGAGGACGACACCATCATGCGCGTCGCGGCGCATGGCGACGAGGGCGCCAGCCACGCGGTGACCTACTACGCGGTGGTCGAGGCCTCCGCCAACAAGCTCGCCTGGGTGTCGCTGAAGCCGGTGACGGGGCGCACCCATCAGCTGCGCGCGCACATGGCCCATATCGGCCATCCGATCGTCGGCGATCCCAAATATTTCAACATCGAGAACTGGTCGCTGCCCGGCGGGCTGCAGAACCGGCTGCATCTGCTGGCGCGCCGCATCGTCATCCCGCATCCGCGCGGCGGCGTGATCGACGCCACCGCGCCACTGCCGCCGCACATGCTGCAATCCTGGAACCTGCTCGGCCTCGAGCACGACCGTTTCGACCCGATCGAGAACGCACCGGAGGAGTGAGCCGGTCTATCTCCCACCTCCGTTGCGACTGAGTTCGAGCGCTTTCACCGCGTCATTGCGAGCAAAGCGAAGCAATCCAGAGCCCCGCACACCACCCTGGATTGCTTCGCTACGCTCGCAATGACGAAGTGATTGGCGACTCTGATGCTCACTTCCTGAACTGCTCCAAAAAAAGCCGCAGCGAATCGTGCGGGGTCTCGACGTCGAGGATCACCCAGCCGTCCGGTCCCTTGACCACGATGAAGTTCAGGCTGACGCGGCGGCCCTGGTTGTCGAAGCTCGCCGCGACGTAGGTCCTGTCGAACTGTTTGCGCAAAATCGAGATGGCCACCGGCCCGAGCTTCCAGCGCGGGCTTTGCACCAGGAAATCGTAGGGCTCGCGCCGCGGCGCGGTCCACGCCTTGGCAAGGCTCGGGTCGAAGAACTGCGCCGCCGCCTCGGTCGTGCGCGGCAAGCCGCTGGAGAGTTCCGGCGATCCCTGGCCGTAATAGGCATAGACGTTGCGCACCAGCGATTCCGGTGTGCGGAAGCCGGCGGCGGCCGTGACGGTGCTGCCGAGCAGGAGGAGGGCGGAGAGCAGGAGACGCATCGGCGGCTCGCATTTCGGTCGATCAGGCCTTATCTAGCGCGCAAACAACCGATCTGGTGTGATCTTCCCTGCAAGAGGGCCGGAATTCCGATGCGTGAGCTGTTTGACGAGGTGGTCGGCCAGGGCAAGCCCGATCCGCAGGAGGCGGCGCGGCAGGCGATGCGCGCGCCGCAGCGCAAGCGCTTCTACAAGGAGGCTGGCACGGCCGAGACCGAGGGCGGCCATCACGTGACACTCGACGGCCGGCCGATCCGTACGCCCTCGGGCCGCGTCGTCGTCGTTCCGGTCAAGCAGCTTGCCGAGGCGGTGGCCGCGGAGTGGGGCGCGCAAGGCGAGACCATCGATCCCGCGACCATGCCGCTGACCCGCTTCGCCAACAGCGTCGTGCAGTCGGTGGTGGACCGCGTCGACGACGTCCGCGAGGACATGGCCAGATACCTCCAGTCCGACCTGCTGTTCTACCGCGCCGGCCATCCCGAGGGGCTGGTCGAGCGCGAGGCCGCGCATTGGGACCCGGTGCTGGACTGGGCGCGGGATACGCTCGGCGCGCATTTCATCCTGTCCGAGGGCATCGTGCATGTCACGCAGCCGGCCGCCGCCGTGGCTGCCGCGCGCGCGGCGCTGCCGACCGGACCCTGGGCCGTGGCGGCGGCGCATGTCGTGACGACCGTGACCGGCTCGGCGCTGCTGGCGCTGGCGCTGGCGCATGGCGTGCGCGATGCCGGCCAGGTCTGGGCCGCCGCCAATGTCGACGAGGACTGGAACGTCGAGCAGTGGGGCGCCGACGAGGAGGCGATGAGCCGCCGCGCCGCCCGGGAGGTCGACTACCTCGCCGCCGTCCGCATCCTTGGGGCGGTCGATGCGACGGCCTGAGGCCGGTTAACGCCGGGTTTAGGGCGAACCGCTAGTCTGCCGCGCGTAACCCGAGTACGCGCATGGTCCAGAGTGTCACCCCGCCGCCATCAGTGAGCGCCGTCCGCGGCGTGGGAACCGCGGCGACCAGCACACCCGCGACCGCGACGGCCGGGACGACCTTGCAGGCTGGTGCGCTGATCAGCGCCAGGGTGCAGCAGGTGCTCGCCGAGAACCTGGTCCAGGTCGCGATCGGAAACCTGTCCTTGGAGCTCGCCACCGAGCTTCCGTTGCAGGCCGGCCAGTCGGTGCAGGTCGCAGTGTCGCAGACCGCGCAGGGCCTGCAGCTCGCGATCGTCGGGCAGGGCACGGCGTCCGGCACCAGCGGCACGCCGACTCCCGCCGCCACCGTCGTCGACGTCACCGGCCGCCTCGCGCCGACCTTGGCCCCGCCACCGGACCCCTTGACCGGGCTGGAGCGGCTCGCGGTCTCGATCGCCAGCGAGGAGGCGGCGACCCGCCAGGGCAGCCAGGGCCAGTTGTTCGCCGATCTCCAGGCGGTGGCCGACTCGCCGAACCTGCCGCCCGCCTTGCGCGCCGCCGTCGCCCAGGTGCTGGCGCAGCAGACGCCGCTGACCGCGGCGCTGACGGCCGAGGACGTCCAGACCGCCGTCCAGAATTCCGGCCTGTTCCTCGAAACCTCGCTCGCCAAGGGCAGCATCGCATCGGCGCCGTCGGACCTGAAGGCCGCGTTGATCGTGCTGCGCCAGACCTTGGCGTCGGTGCTGCAGAGCGTCGATTCCGGCACGACCGCGTCGACGCCGCTGTCCGGCGCCTCCTACGCCTCCGTGCTGTCGGAGGCCGGCCGCGCCGCGGCTGCGCAACAGAACGCCGCGCCCTCGCTGGTGCCGGACATGGACATCGAGCTGCCGCTGCAGCCCTGGGCCGCCGCCATGGGACGGTCCGGCGCGGCGCTGCTCGAGAGCCTGACCGGCGCCAAGGCGCAGTCGCTCACCCCTGGCGCGGTGCTCGCCGTGCTGCAGGAAGCGCAGCAGCAGATCCCGCGCGCCGCCGGCCTCGTTCCCGGACGCAGCGCCCATGGCGAGGTCGTCGTCCGCACCAACACGCCGCCGCCGCCGTTCCGCGGCGGGGCTCCTGTGCCGCAGCATGTCGCCACGCCGACGCTCAATCAGGACTCGCCGCTGCCGGCAATCGCCCATCGCCTGCTCGACGAGACCGACCAGGCGCTGTCGCGCCAGACCCTGCTGCAGGTCGCCTCGCTGCCCGATCGTCCGGACGCATCGGCCCCACGCAATGATCCCACGCTGCCGCGCTGGAATTTCGAGATTCCCTTCGCCACGCCGCAGGGCACGGCGATGGCGCAGTTCGAGATCTCGCGCGACGGCGGCACGCAGGCGCCGGATGCTGCCAAGCGCACCTGGCGTGCGCGCTTCTCGCTCGACGTCGAGCCGGCCGGTCCCGTGCATGCGCTGATCTCCTTCAACGCCGAGCGCACTTCGGTGCGGATGTGGGCCGAGCGTCCCGCGACCGCCGCGCGGCTGCGCGCCGGACTCTCCGAGCTGAGCCAGGCGCTGAGCCGCGCCGAGCTCTCGCCCGGCGATCTCGTGGTGCAGGACGGCGCGCCGCCGGCCGTGATGCCGCCCAAGGCCGGACATTTCCTGGATCGCGCGCTATGAGCATCGACGTGAAGGCCGCCAACAAGACGCAGCTCGCCGTTGCCCTGCATTACGAGAAGGGCCAGGGCGGCGCGCCGCGCGTCGTCGCCAAGGGCAAGGGCACGATCGGCGCCAAGATCATCGAGGTCGCCAAGGCGCACGACATCCCGATCGAGGAGAACGAGGTGCTCGCCGGCGCGCTCTCCAATGTCGAGCTCGGCGACGAGATCCCGGAAGAGCTCTACAAGGCCGTCGCCGAGGTGCTGGTGTTCGTGCTGAACCTGTCGCGTCCGGTGCGCTAGCGCCGCATTGTGATCTCCGTCGCGCTTCGATCGTCCTCGCTCTGTGATAGGGAGAGCCTGACCCCGACGGAGAGATGATGCGATGCCGATGATGAGCCGCCGCCATGCCCTGGGCCTGTTCGCCGGCGCCGGACTGTTGCCCGCGCGTGCCTTCGCCCATGTCGCGCCGCCGCGGAACGAGATCCGCGCATCGCTCGCGCAAAGCTTCGCCGATGTCGGCACCAAGGGCACGTTCTTCGCCTACAAGGTCGAGGAGTATCTGATCATCGCCAGCGACAAGGATCGCTCCGGCGAGGCGAAGCTGCCGGCCTCGACCTTCAAGATCGCCAACTCGCTGATCGCACTGGAGACCGGCGTGGTGGCCGATCCCGACAAGGACGTGTTCAAGTGGGACGGCGTCGTCAGGCCGATCGAGGCCTGGAACAAGGACCACACGCTCCGCAGCGCGATCGCGGTCTCGGCGGTGCCGGTCTATCAGGACATCGCCCGCCGCATCGGCCCCGATCGGATGCAGAAATTCCTCGAGGAGCTCGACTACGGCAATCACGACATCGGTGGCGGCATCGATCAGTTCTGGCTCACCGGTGCGCTTCGCATCGATCCGGTGGAGCAGGTCGATTTCATCGATCGTCTCCGCCGCGGCGCGCTGCCGGTCTCGAAACGCAGCCAGGACCTGACGCGCGACATCATCCCGACGACCAAGGTCGGCGATGCCGTCATCCACTACAAGTCGGGCCTGCTCGGCAAGGAGCAGGGTTCGCTCGGCTGGATGGTCGGCTGGGTCGACAAGGGTGACCAGCCGACCGTGTTCGCGATGAACATGGATTGCCCCGAGCCGCGCCACGTCGAGGCCCGGATGACGCTGACGCAGGACTGCTTGAAGCAGATCGGCGCGCTATAGGGCGCTTGCCGGACGCGATGGGTTGTGAAGCGTCCGCAAAGCTGCCTTGGGAACTCCGATCCAACCGCGCGTCAATCTGCAGGCTCGCCTGAGCGGTATCGCCGTGCTAGCAGCGCAACCTGTGGTCACATGATCCTCCGTCGCGTGACCGGCTCGAGCAACCTTTTTGACCTGCGTGAGATTGTGTTGATGATTGTCTACCCTGCGAAGCTTGGAATCATGATGCGGCGTGCCGCCAGGCGGCTCGGCGCGAAGATTGCGGCGCTTTCCGGTTCGGCCGCAAAGTCTGAGCCAGCCGATTTCGGCCAGTTCCAGGAGCGAAGCGCGGAGGACGAGGCGAGCGCGCTGCGACAAAGTCGTGATGGATACAAGGCGGCCTTCGAGGCCCTGAGTGTGGAGGCCACCGAGCTACGCCAGGCGGCCGATGGATACAAGGCAGCCTTCGAGAACCTGAGCGCCGAGGCGAGCGAGCTGCGCAGGGGGCGTGACGGCTACAAGAGCGCGTTCGAAAACCTGGACCTCGAGGCCAGCGAGCTGCGCCGAGGTTACGACGGCTACCGTCGCGCCTACGAAGAGCGCTGCTCTGATCTGGCCTTGGCGCAGGATCGGCGGAAACGGCTGCTGGACAGCCTCGAAAGATCCAGAGACCCCAAGCGGACTCTGCCGCCGGGCCTGGCGGGACGTCAGCTCAGCTTCATGCACATCGGCAAGACGGCGGGCACCTCCCTCCAGCACGCTCTGTTCGAATCGATGCAGGGCGCGGCGATCTTTCACGAGTCGCTCGAGAATTTCGATGAAGCGTCGCCGGCGGAGATTTCGCTCAATGATCTCGTGATCGGACATTTCAGCTATCAGCATGTCGCCAAGCTTCGTCCCGACCGTTTTCTTTTCACCTTCCTGAGAGACCCCGTCGAGCGGGTGATCTCGAACTATTACTTCCTGCGATCGGCATCGCCGGTGTCGGACTATAGCAGACGGGCGGTCGAGATCGCCCGGGAGACGACGCTGTCCGAGTTTCTCGCCTGCGACGATCCGTCAGTCCTGATGGTGACGCAAAACCTGCAAGCCAAGTTCATCGCACATGACATCCGACCGGAGAATCAGGCCGCAATCCGCGATCTGCGCCACGAGGCCGAACAAAATCTGTCGCGCTTCGACTTTGTCGGCATCGTGGAGCGGTTCGATGAGGGCGTCGCGATCCTGTCGCAGATGATCGGGCTCGATCTGACGGCGAAGCGCCTCAACGTCAACGAGCTCCGCGCGTCGAACCCGACCGTTTCGCAACACGACATCGACAGCATCAGGCGCCTGAATGCCATCGATGTGGCGCTCTACGACAAGGCACGCGGTCTCTTCGAGCAACGCGTCCGTATGACCCTGAGCGGGCCTGGTCACTGGCATGGAGATGAGCGCGCCCGGCTTGCAGGCCGGCCATCAC
The DNA here is from genome assembly GCF_051167855.1 of Bradyrhizobium sp. HKCCYLRH3099. Classification (NCBI taxonomy): domain Bacteria; kingdom Pseudomonadati; phylum Pseudomonadota; class Alphaproteobacteria; order Hyphomicrobiales; family Nitrobacteraceae; genus Bradyrhizobium; species Bradyrhizobium sp. HKCCYLRH3099. Next base: position 368,896 of record NZ_JBNPTW010000001.1, on the reverse strand, counting down.
CGCCGTGACATCTCGATGTCGACCCCGGTGATTTCCGTGCCCGCCGGCCGAATTGATACCGTCTGCCGGCGACCCTGCGTGGTCAGCGCCAGTCCGGCCGAAAAAGCCTGGCCGCGTGCCTGCGCTTCGATACGGTTGCCGACAGCGCGGCCCTCGATCGTGCCGGAGGCGTTGTGGCTCGACTCCGTCCACTGGCCGGAGATCTCGCCGCCGCGATAGGCGACGTCGCTGGAGAGGTCGATGTTGTAGCTGTCGCTGGCGCAGCGGATGTTGAGCCGCAGCTGCTCGCCGGCGCCGCCGACGTCATAGGCCGCGCGGCAGCGCAGCCGCTCCTGGTTGCCGCCGGACAGGTTGATGACGCCGCCGCCGGTCCAGGCGCCCTCCAGCGCGCGGAATGGCGAGGCGGGCGCGCCATGGGCTGCGCCGCCCAGTGCGAGGGCGGTGAGCAAAGTGGGAATTGCAAGGCGTGAGGCGCGCATCATCGGGCTCCGTTTCATCGTCGAAAAGCGAGCGACAACGCCTGATCACCCGATACGTTCGATGCGTAACCTCAAAAATTGACCGAAATCGTTCTATTTCTGGTCACGACAGCTTGAACAGCGTCCGCAGGAAGTCCGTCACCGCCTGCCGCGCCGCCTCGGCTGTGGCCGGATTGCCGCCGACATGCGGATCGAGCTCGACGCAGGCGTCCTGATAGGTGAAGGGCTGCTGCGTCTCCGCATTCATCAGCATGCCGCCGTCACCTTCGACGATCCGGCAGTTGCGCACGGTCTGCGCCTTGGGCGCGAGCGCCAGCATGTTGGCGCCGAGCAGGCCGAGATCGAAGCCATGCGGCGAGTCCGGATATTCGGTCAGCTCGACGTCGCGCCCGGCGGCCCTCAGCCGCTCGACGAAAGCCTTGCAGGTGCGCACCGGGTTGTAGTCATCAGGCCCGCCGTGAAAGATCCGGATCGGCCGCGCCACCAATTCGGTGTCGTCGCGATAGGTGGTGGAGCAATCCGGATAGAACGGGATGTAGGCGGCAAACTGCAATCCGGAAGTGTTCCAGCGCTTGTGGAAGCGCTGCAGGCTCGCATACAGCGCCGCCTGTCCGCCGCGCGAGAAGCCCATCAGCGCGATGCGCTCGGGATCGACGCGCGGATGCTTCGCCAGCACATCGAGCGCATGATAGATGTCCACGATGAAATTGAGCCGGCCGAGCAGCGCCTGGTTGGTGCTGGTGGCGGTGAGACCGCGCCCGGTGAAGCCGTCGATCACGAAGGTCGAGATCCCCATCGCGTTGAAGCTGCGGCTCCAGGCCGCGATATTGCCGCCGACGCCGCCGGAGCCGTGCATCAGCACGACCACCGGCATCCGGCCGCTGCCCTGCGCGACGCGCAGCTCGCCGGCCAAGGTGACCGGCTTCCCGCCCTCGTCGCCGGCAAGGAACTGCCGGTCGGACAACGTGAGCGAAGGGATCGGATACATCTCGATCCGCGCCGGCAGGTCCTTGGAAATACCCTGGGCCTCTGTGCCGAGCGAAACACTGACTAAGGTGAGCAGTGCCAGGGCAGCCGTCGTAACCAGGTTTCGCCAGCACTGAGCAGCGTAGCGCGCCACAGGCGCAAAACAAACATGCGCGGCATGTGCGATCCGCGCCGCACCACCGTATCGCTCCATCGGCATGCTCCTGGTCTGCCGCTTTTTGGCGCGGCTTTGGATCCGAGTAGAACGGGCGCGGGAGAAACTGTCAAACTCGTGCCAGAGTTGTGTCCACGATGAGCAGTGGACAATTTGGCCGAGGGAGGAGGAATGATGCGCCGCACGAATCTACGTCGGATACCTATGGAGCCGGGCGGCGAGCGAAGAAGTTAGAAGTCTGTCATATAGTCGCGGTCTATTCAGCGCCCAGATGGGCGGCGTAGGGGGCGCCGTGGTGCGAGCCGCTGCTGCTTCCGTCGCATTGCAGGGACGAGCCGGTGACAACTGCTGAGAACGTGCTGCCGTGGAAAAACGCGCCCGACGCCGTGGCTTGCAACTATGCGCTTGGCCATTTGTTTCGCAATGTTCCGGCGTGCCTGACGATCGACGGACGCATTCATGCCGAGACCTACATGTCCGCTGTCGGAGCGATCGCGGGTTATGCCGCTCAGCGCACGCTGTTTGCGGCCAGCCCGCCTGTTGTTGGGGGCAATATCAACCGGCTGACCGTCAAATCCGGCGACGAATATTGGTTTGGCGATTCCCTCAACAACATGCTCGTGCCGGAAACGCAGGCCGATGGAAATCGCTGCGTCTGGTCGCTGGCAGCTGGCGGCGCTCTCGGAGCAGGCCTGAAGATCGAGCAGATGCCGAAGCTGGGTGCAATGTTCGAACATGTGGCGTCGACGATTGGTGGACCCGATGAAGGCAGGTCATCGGTCCCTGCACCGCACCAGGCTCACGTAGCGGCACGCGATCTATTGAAGGCGGTTTGGCCGGTGGCAATAGTCTGTTTCGCCGGAAAAATCCCTGGCGCCGGTCGCGAGTTCGGCATCGCCCCAATCGCGTGGTGGTCTGCGATCGCTGCGCAGGCAGCAAGCCGTCCCATTCATGATGTGAGAGGCGTATTGTCTCCAGATATCGCGCTGACCTTGTTGATGGAGTCGGCCATCTACTGCAGCAAGCTTGACCAGGCACGTATCGAAGCGGCCTAGCTGCTGAACGCCTGATGTCTGCAAGACAGCCGTCCAATTGGCGGCCGCGGTAGGCGCCTCACGCGTCGACCAGCCCCGGCTTGCCCGCGAGCGTGACGAACGACCGCGCGGTCGACACCGTGCCGTCGGCGACGCTGATGCGGTCGACGACGCGGTAGTCGGCCTGCCAGCGGTTGGGCGTCACGACATGGCGGATGTAGCCGCGCTGGTTGCTGAAGAACTTCAGGTGCGGATTGTTGGCCATCAAGGTCGGCTCGTTGTCGTAGCGCGCGAAGCCGTCACCGTCGGACGAGATCGAGGTCGCCAGGAATTCCACGCCGACGCAGGGCGAGGCCGGGTTGCGCCAGTCCTGCTTGAGTTCGAGCGCGACGCCCTTGTGCAGGTCGCCGGTCAGCACCACCGTGTTGGTGATGCCGGCCTCGCGCAGCATCTGCATGACGCGGTCGCGCGCGGCGCTGGCGCCGTCCCATTTGTCGAGGCTGCGCAGCGGCGCGTCCGACGACGGCAGCCATGGGAACGAGCGCCAATCGAACGGGGCGAACATCACCTGCTGCGCCAGCACCTGCCAGGTCGCGCGGCTGCCGCGCAGGCCGTCGGCCAGCCAGCGCTCCTGCTGCGCGCCCATCATGGTGCGATCGGGCTCGCTGGCCTCCGCACAGTCCTTGATGCCGTCGCCGCAGGGCTGCTTCGAGCGGTATTGCCGCGTGTCGAGCACGGCGATGTCGGCGAGCCGGCCGAAGGCGAGGCGTCGATAGGCGAGAACGTCCGGCCCGCGCGGCAGCTGCGCCCGCCGCACCGGCATGTGCTCATACCAGGCCTGGAACGCGGCCGCGCGCCGGAACAGGAATACCTCCGGCGGCGTATCGCGGCTGTCGCGGTCGCCGGCCCAGTTGTTCATCACCTCATGGTCGTCGAAGCTCGGCAGGAACGGGCACGAGGCGTGCGCGGCCTGCAGGTCGGGATCGGTCTTGTAGAGCGCATAGCGCTGCCGGTACTCAGGCAGCGTGTAGCAGGTAGCGAAGTTCTTCGGCATCGGGCGCGGCAGCGCCACGCCCTTGTGGTCGGCGGCATAGGGATGTTCGTAGATGTAGTCGCCGTAGTGGAAGACGAAGTCGAGCTGGTCCTGCGCGATCGCGCGCCACGCCGTGTAGTAGCCGCGATCCCATTCCTGGCAGCCTGCCGAAGCGAAGCGCATCTGCGCGACGTCGGCGCCGGCCGCGGGAAAGGTCCGCGCACGCCCGACCGGGCTCTCCGCCTCGGGCAGGCGGAACCGATAGTAGTAGTCGCGCCCGGGAGCGAGGCCCGCGACCTCGACATGCACGGAGTGCCCGAGCTCCATGCGGGCGATCGCAAGTCCAGACTGCACGATGTCCTTCATCCCCGCATCGCTGGCGACCTCCCAGCTCACCTCGCGGGGCAGCGCGATCATCCCGCCGCGCGGCTGCAGCGGCTCGGGCGCGAGCCGGGTCCAGATCACGAAGCCGTCGGGAGCGGGGTCACCGGAGGCGACGCCGAGCGTGAACGGGTTGGATTTCAGCGCCGGCGTCTGCGCCCGCGCGATGTGCGTGAGCGGCGCGCCGAGCGGCAGCAGGCCGGCCTGCAATGCCATGCGGAGCAATGTTCGCCGGTCGAGGCCGGAGCTGATCGGGAATCTGGGCATGGCGGCAGTCTAGCCGCCGGAGCCGCGCCTTGCATCAGGCTTCGCAAGGCCGTCTCCTCCTGGGCCTTGTCTGTCACGGAGTCATGACAGCAGATCGCAACGGTCTTGACGCCGTTGATATGTCACCTGCACGACGGGCAATCTCCGCATGGCGCGCATGTCCAAACCGCCCGTCGTGCCAGTTTGTCGCGCATGCATCCCTTGCCTCGTCGGGCAAATCACCCTCACAGTCTCGCGCATCCCGGCTCGCTGAAGAGGGACGTTTCGCGATCGTCACGAACGTCGAGCCGGAGATGCGATGGGCGCGTCGCTCTGCAGCCTGATGTCACAGTCGGGCCGACGAACGGAGTGAGGCGACGGCGAAGTGGTGTGGTCCTGGTCTCCCGACGCTGAGACCAAGCCGGTGGTGATGATCCGCTGGTGACGGGGGCAAGACAGCCGGTCCCCGGGGAGAGCACCTATAACCCGCAAAACCGTCGCGCAGGGAAGGCCGGATATTGGGCTGAACCTGTGGTTCTGCCGCGTGCTTATTTGCTGCACGCGGACCGCGGGTGTCAGTCGATACCCGGTCTTCCCTGCGCCTCTTCGTCCAGAGAAGAGGTTGGCCGAATGCAAAGCTCGGGCGCAAGTCGCCGCGGGATCGCTTCGTCATATCCGCTGTTTGACGCGTCCAGGCCAATGCACATCCAGCGGACGATGTCATGCAGTGACATCAACGGAGTCGGTGTGATGACACCAGATGACGGCATCGTGAACGATCCGTTAGCAGCTCGACGAAAGCTTGAGAATATGCGCGCCGGGAGAGGCCAATCGGAGGCAAGGCGCCTCTCGACCGCGTCGGAGCGGGACTGATGAGCAGCGAACTCCGCGAAAAAATGTCGCGCAGTCTGCAGCGTCACTGATCCGTAACGGATATGCGGTCGTCTTATCGTGGCGGGCTCATGCGCTATCTCGTGGCCCGCGTCGAATGGGAGGACCGCGACAAAGTGCGCAGCCGCCGTCGATGTCCTCGGCGTCGTTGTCGCAGGCGGCGTTTTGTTCAGGAAAGAAGCTGGCCGGGAGCTAACAGGTCACCTATGTAACCGCCGCACGAAAGTTCGTCAGCTCGCGACCGTGGTATACGGCGCGCCAAGTTTGTGAGCGACGACCTGGGGCAGGGCGACCGGTCATTCTTCGATGATCGGACCGGCCCTGAATCGACCCGGGAATGATGCGCGCCGCGAAGTAATCAGATGGGCTTCATGTTGAAAGAGCAGTTGATCCGTTCTGCCGGTGCGATGGTCTGTGGCGCATCGCTCCTGACGCTTGCGGCGTGCAGTGACCGCAATGCCGCCTCGGCGCCGGGAACCGGTAATCCTCCGGAGGTTGGCGTCGTCAATGTCATCTCGGCGCCGGTGACCTTGACCAAGGACCTGCCGGGACGGATCACGTCGATGCGGATTGCGGAGGTGCGTCCACGCGTCAGCGGCATCGTCGTCGAGCGCAGCTTTCAGCAGGGCGCGATGGTCGAGGCGGGCGCCGTGCTCTACCGGATCGATCCGGCTCCGTTCGAGGTCGAGCTCGAGAAGGCGCGCGCCGCGCTCGCCAAGGCCGAGGCCGTGCTCTATCAGGCGGACCGGCAGGAAGATCGACTGAAGAATCTTTTGAAGGGCGAGGCGACCACGCAGGCGCAGTATGAGCTGGCCGTCGCGGCGGAGCGTCAGGCCCAGGCCGAGGTCGCCGCGCAGAAGGCCTCGGTGGCGCAGGCCCAGCTCAATCTCGACTGGGCCACGGTGCGGGCGCCGATCTCCGGCCGCATCGGACGTGCGCTGGTGACCGAAGGCGCATTGGTCAATCCGAACGAGACGACGCATCTGGCGACCATCCAGCAGCTCGATCCTGTTTATGCCGACTTCACGCAGTCCGTGGACGAGCTGAATCAGTTGCGGCGTGATCTCGCCGAAGGCCGGCTCAAGAGCGTGTCGCCGGAGGCGGCGCGGGTCCGTCTCGTGTTCGACGACGGCTCGACCTATAAGCATGCGGGACGGCTGCTGTTCTCCGATGTCAGCGTCGATCCGTCGACGGCCAAGGTCACCTTGCGCGGCGAGTTTCCGAACCCGGAGGGCGAGCTGCTGCCGGGCATGTATGTCCGCGTTCAGATCGAGGAGGCGATCGACACTGCGGGCATTGTCGTGCCGTCGCAGGCCGTGCAGCGGACGACGGCCGGCAACAGCGCCGTCTACGTCGTCAACAATGAGGGGCGGGCGAACCTGCAGCCGGTGCGGCTCGGGCGTTCGCTCAACGGCGGCATGCTGATCGAGGATGGTCTCAAGCCCGGCTGGAAAATCGTCGTCGACGGCTTCCAGAAGTTCGGGGCCGGCAGTGCGGTCACGCCGGTGCCGTGGAAGATGTCGGTCGCCGACAAGCCGTCCGCTGCGAAGTAAACGTGGCCCGCGGCCCGGAGAGCATCTGTCATGTCACCCTTTTTCATCGCACGTCCGATCTTTGCCTGGGTCGTGGCGATCTTCATCTGTCTCGGCGGCATCCTGTCGATTCCGTTCCTGCCGGTCGCGCAATATCCGATCATCGCGCCGCCTTCGATCTCGATCTCGACCGCTTATCCGGGCGCGTCGACCGAGAACCTGTATTACAGCGTCACGCGCTTGATCGAGGAGGAGCTCAACGGCGCCGCCGGCATCCTGAACTATGAATCGACCAGCGACACCACGGGCGAAGTCGAGATCATCGCCCAGTTCAAGCCGGGCACCGATATCGAGCTCGCCGCGGTCGACGTGCAGAACCGTATCAAGCGCATCGAGCCGCGTTTGCCTGAGGCCGTGCGCAAGCAGGGCATCGTCATTCTTGAGGCCTCGAGCGCCATCCTGCAGTTCGTCACGCTGACCTCCACCGATGGCAGCCTCGACGAAATCGGTCTCGGCGACGTGGCCACCCGCTACGTGCTGCCGGAGCTGCGGCGCCTGCCGGGCGTCGGCCGCGCCCGTCTGTTCGCCACCGAGCGCGCGATGCGCATCTGGCTCGATCCCGACAAGCTGCTCGGTCTGGGCCTCACCGCGCAGGACGTCGATGCCGCGATCGCGGCGCAGAACGCGCAGGTCGCCTCCGGCATTCTCGGCGTGCCGCCGTCGCCCAGGGCCCAGCGCACGCAGAACACCGTGCTGGTGAAGGGGCAGCTCGAATCGCCGGAAGAGTTCGGCAACATCGTGCTGCGTGCCAATCTCAATGGCTCCGCCGTCAAGCTGTCAGACGTCGCCAAGATCGAGGTGGGCGGCCTGACCTACGCCTTCTCGTCCTGGCTCGACGGCAAGCCGGCCGCTGCGGTCGCGGTACAATTGGCACCGACCGGCAACGCGCTCGCCACGGCGACGGCGGTGAAGACTCGCATGGCCGAGCTCGCCGCGTTCTTCCCGCCGGGCGTCAAATACGAGGTCTCCTACGACATCACCCCGGTCATCGCCGCCTCCGTCAAGAAGGTGCTGATGACCCTGGGCGAGGCGGTGATCCTCGTCTTCCTGGTGATGTTCCTGTTCCTGCAGAACATCCGCTACACGCTGATTCCGACCATCGTGGTGCCGATCGCGCTGCTCGGCACCTGTGCGGTGCTGCTCAGCCTCGGCTTCTCCATCAACGTGCTGACGATGTTCGGCATGGTGCTCGCGATCGGCATCCTGGTCGACGACGCCATCGTCGTCGTCGAGAACGTCGAGCGCATCATGGCGGAGGAGGGGCTGTCGCCCCGCGAGGCCACCGTCAAGGCGATGGAGCAAATCACCGGTGCGGTCATCGGCATCACGCTGGTGCTGATGGCGGTGTTCGTGCCGATGGCCTTCTTCCCGGGCTCGGTCGGCATCATGTATCAGCAGTTCTCTGCGTCGATGGTGGTGTCGATCGGCTTCTCGGCCTTCCTCGCGCTGTCCTTGACGCCGGCGCTGTGCGCAACCCTGCTCAAGCCGATCGAGAAGGGCCACGGCCACGCCAAGCGCGGCTTCTTCGGCTGGTTCAATCGCTGGTTCGGCCGGGTGACGGAGCGCTACACCGGCGCGACGCGCTGGGTCGTCGCCCGCGGCGGCCGGTTCATGATCATCTACGTCCTGCTGCTCGCGGGCCTCGGCTATTCGCTGTGGCGTCTGCCGGGCGGCTTCCTCCCGGTTGACGACCAGGGCTTTGTGATGGTCGACGTGCTGACGCCAGCCGACGCCAGCACCAACCGCACGCTCGATGTGGTGCAGACGGTGGAGAAGAAGCTCGCGGAGACGCCCGGCATCGACACGGTGTCCTTCATCGCCGGCTTCAGCTTCTACGGCCAGGGCTCGAACACGGCGCAGGCCTTCGTGACGCTGAAGGACTGGTCGGAGCGCGGCCGCAACGAGAGCGCGGACGCCCTGATCGCGCGTCTCAATCCGGAACTGGCCAAGATCCGGGACGCCGAGGTCTCGGTGCTGGCGCCGCCGCCGATCGACAACCTCGGCAACACGTCGGGCTTCAGCTTCCGTCTGCAGGACCGTTCGCAGCGCGGCTATGACGCGCTGATGGCGGCAAAGGACCAGTTGTTCAAGGCCGCCGCGGAATCGCCCGTGCTCGGCAAGCTCAGCGTCGAAGGCCTGCCGCCGGCGCCGCTGGTGCGGCTCGAGATCGACCGCGCCAAGGCGGCCGCGCTCGGGGTGACCTTCGCCGCGATCAACGGCGCGCTGTCGACCAGCCTCGGCTCGAACTACATCAACGACTTCCCGAATCTCGGGCGCATGCAGCGCGTCGTCGTCCAGGCCGACGAGGACAAGCGCACCAAGCCCGATCATCTGCTGACCTACAGCGTCCGCAACAATGCCGGCGAGATGGTGCCGTTCTCGTCGTTCGCGCGCATCGCCTGGTCGGTCGGTCCGACCCAGGTCGTCGGTTTCGACGGCTATCCGTCGGTGCGCATCACCGGCAATCCGAAGCCCGGTTACACCTCGGGCGACGCGATCGCCGAGATGGAGCGGCTCATGGGCACGCTGCCGAAGGGCTTCGGCTACGCCTGGACCGGCCAGTCCTTGCAGGAGAAGCTTGCGGGATCGCAGGCGGTCTTCCTGCTCGGTCTGTCGATCCTGTTCGTGTTCCTGTGTCTCGCCGCGCTGTATGAGAGCTGGGCGATTCCGTTCGCCGTCATGCTCGCGGTGCCGCTCGGCCTGATCGGGTCGGTCGCCGCCGCCTGGCTGCGCGGCCTGCCCAACGACGTCTATTTCACGGTGGGCGTCATCACCATCATCGGCCTGTCGGCCAAGAACGCGATTCTCATCATCGAGTTTGCCAAGGACCTCCGGGCCCGCGGCACGCCGCTGATCGAGGCGACGGTGACCGCGTGCGAGCTCCGCTTCCGGCCGATCATCATGACGTCGCTGGCCTTCATCCTCGGCGTCGTGCCGCTGGTGATCGCCACCGGCGCGAGCGGCGCCAGCCAGCAGGCGCTCGGCACCGGCGTGCTCGGCGGCATGATCACGGCGACCTTCCTCGCCGTGTTCTGGGTGCCGGTGTTCTTCGTGATGGTGATCCGGTTCTTCACCCGCGGCAAGGAGACGGTCCCCGCCGGAGCCAAGGAGGAGGTGCCGTCGGCGGCGCATTGAGTCTGATGCGGCGGCCCAGGTCCGCAGTGCGGATCTGGGCCGCTCCCATGAGAGGAGGGCGCCGGAGGTGGCCGAGATCGGCGATCCCGCGTCCGGCCGGCGGCCATATCCCTGATTCTGCTTCTAATTCCGAACTGTGGGATGAGGGGCAGCCCTGCCGAAAGCCGCTTTTCGCCGCCGAAACAGCCGTGTTAGAAGGCCGCCAACGGTCACGATATCGGGAACGGGCGGGAAGCGCATGAAGGACATCCTGGACACCCTCGAGGAGCGGCGCAAAGGCGCCAAGCTCGGCGGCGGCGAGAAGCGTATCGAGGCGCAGCATGCCCGCGGCAAGCTGACGGCCCGCGAGCGCATCGAACTGCTGCTCGACAAGGGCTCGTTCGAGGAGTTCGACATGTTCGTCGAGCACCGCTCGACCGAGTTCGGGATGGAAAAGAACAAGATTCCCGGCGACGGCGTCGTCACCGGCTGGGGCACCGTCAACGGCCGCAAGACCTTCGTCTTCGCCAAGGATTTCACCGTGTTCGGCGGATCGCTGTCCGAGACCCACGCGTTGAAGATCACCAAGCTGCAGGACATGGCGATGAAGGCGCGCGCGCCGATCATCGGGCTTTATGATGCCGGCGGCGCCCGCATCCAGGAGGGCGTCGCGGCGCTCGCGGGCTATTCCTACGTCTTCCGCCGCAACGTGCTGGCCTCCGGCGTGATCCCGCAGATCTCGGTGATCATGGGCCCCTGCGCCGGCGGCGACGTGTATTCGCCGGCCATGACCGACTTCATCTTCATGGTGAAGAACACCAGCTACATGTTCGTCACCGGCCCGGATGTCGTGAAGACCGTGACCAACGAGGTCGTCACCGCCGAGGAGCTCGGCGGCGCCTCGGTTCATGCGACGCGTTCCTCGATCGCCGACGGCGCCTTCGACAACGACGTCGAGACGCTGCTGCAGATGCGCCGGCTGATCGACTTCCTGCCGTCGAACAATTCCGACGGCGTTCCGGAATGGCCGAGCTTCGACGACATCGAGCGCGTCGACATGTCGCTCGACACCTTGATCCCGGACAATCCGAACAAGCCCTACGACATGAAGGAGCTGATCCTGAAGGTCGTGGACGAGGGCGACTTCTTCGAGATCGCGGACATGTTCGCCAAGAACATCGTCACCGGCTTCGGCCGTATCGCGGGGCGCACCGTCGGCTTCGTCGCCAACCAGCCGATGGTGCTGGCCGGCGTGCTCGACTCGGACGCGTCGCGCAAGGCGGCGCGCTTCGTCCGCTTCTGCGACGCCTTCAACATTCCGATCGTCACCTTCGTCGACGTGCCGGGCTTCCTGCCGGGCACCGCGCAGGAATATGGCGGCCTGATCAAGCACGGCGCGAAGCTCTTGTTCGCGTATTCGCAGTGCACCGTGCCGCTGGTCACCGTGATCACCCGCAAGGCCTATGGCGGCGCCTTCGACGTCATGGCCTCCAAGGAGATCGGCGCCGACATGAACTACGCCTGGCCGACGGCGCAGATCGCGGTGATGGGCGCCAAGGGCGCGGTCGAGATCATCTTCCGCGCCGACATGGCGGACCCGGAAAAGATCGCCGCCCGCACCAAGGAATATGAGGACCGCTTCCTGTCGCCGTTCATCGCCGCCGAGCGCGGCTATATCGACGACGTGATCATGCCGCACTCCACCCGCCGCCGCATCGCCCGCGCGCTCGCGATGCTGCGCGACAAGAAGATGGAGATGCCGGCGAAGAAGCACGACAATCTGCCGCTGTGAAGCGGGGGAATGGGGGGCGGAGGAGGTCCCCGATTTGAAGTCTCACGAAATCGAAGGGCGCGGCAGCTTTCCCGCTGCTGTGCTCGGCGCGGCAATCTGGCACTTCCGTGGACCCTGGCGTTAAGCATCCGGCTTAACTAACCTTTAATGATGGGTTTGCGGGAACTGGGCCGTTGGCCTAGCTTTGATGGTCAAGGCAGGTGAGTGCGTAGGGTAGAGGTCGCGTATCATGGCTGATAGAACATCGGCGTTTTCTTATCGGGTTTGGGTTGCCTGCGCAGGGGCCGCCGCGCTGATGCTGTCGTCGCAGGCCGCCTCGGCCGGTTCAGGCGCTGCGGTGGCGGCGCCGATCGCCGCTACGCCCGCTGCACCGGGCCACATTGCGCCGCCGATGACTATCGTCCGTCCGCACCACCGCGGTTATCGGCCCTATTTGCCGGCGACCGGCGCGTTTGCCTATGGCGGCACCGGCGAGCCGGTGATCCAGCAGATCCCCGAGCGCACCTCGGCGGACGTGCGTTACACCTATACCTACGACGTGCCGTGGGACTGGGCGCATCGCTATCCGCCGAACGTCGTGCCGTCCGACCGGCCCTATGTGTCGAGCTGTCCGATGCAGACGGTGACGGTGCCGGGACGCCGCGGCGGCGATCACAGCGTCACGATCACGCGCTGCTATTGACGGCTTGAGCCAGCTCAATGCGGTCCGCGTGAGCGCAGCCTAGACATCAACGAATACCGACCGGCTTCGCTCGCGCGAGGTCGCGAGGTGACGAGGCCCGGACTCCTAGGCACTCCGGGCCTCGTTGTCTTTCTGCTAGTCTTCCGCAGGCGCCCGAGTCGGCGCGGGGAGGCTGCGATGATCGGAACGATGACGTGGTCGTGGCGCGCGATCGTGCGGAGCTGTCTGGCGCTGGTGCTCTTTGTTACAGCGGCTGAAGCGGCCCGTGCCGACGAGACCATCACGGTCGGCGGCTCGCGTGTGGCGCTGATCAGGCCAAAGGCCGTGCGCGCCAGCGTGATCCTGCTGCCCGGCGGCGACGGCGCCATCAATGTCGGCGACCACGGCGACATCCACGGCCTTCTCGGCAATCAGTTGGTGCGAACGCGCAACGCCTATGCGTCCCGCGGGCTCGCGGTGATGATCGCCGACGCCAATACCGACCTCAAGGCGGCCGTCGACTATATGGCCGCGATCAAGCGCCCGGTGACGGTCATCGGCACCAGCCGCGGTACCTTGCGCGCCGCCGAGGGGATCGCGCGCGGTGCGCGGCCGGACGCGCTGGTGCTCACCTCCGGCTTCCTCAGCCCAGAGTCCGGCAGTTCGTCGAACGTGATGTCGATTTTGGGCTCACCCGCGGCGCTGCCGCGCACGCTCGTCATCCATCACACCAATGATGCCTGCAAGGTCACGATGCCGGCCGGCGTCGAGCCCTTCATCAAATGGTCCGGCGGCCGCGCCCGCGTCAAATGGCTGTCGGGCGGCGCGGAAGAGGGCGATCCGTGCCAGGCCCGTGGACATCACGGCTTCAACGGGCTCGATGGACAGGTGGTGTCGCTGGCCGCAGGATTTCGCTGAGCCTTTGATCGCTGGTAGGCTGTGGCGCCAAGACCAATAACAACCCGGAGGAACCCATGCCCGCAGCCATCTTCGTCGTCCGCGCCACCGTGCCCGATCCGGCCAGGCGCGACGCATTTGACCGCTGGTATCGCGACGTCCATCTGCCCGACGCGATCAAGAGCTTTGGCGTCAGCAAGGCGTGGCGCGTCTGGAGCCTCACGGATCCCGCCGTGCATCAGGCGATGTATCAGTTCGACGACGCCGTCGCGATGGAGCGGGCGGTGGGCGGCGGCGAGATGAAGCGGCTGATCGCCGACTTCAATCGCGACTGGCCCGACGTCACGCGCACGCGCGAGAGTTTCGTGCTGGCGCAAATTGTCGGGGCCTGAGCCGCAGTCGGCGGCCCTTGCACCGGCATCATTCCTGGCGAGGCCTGAACGTTTCAGCTCGCCCTGAGACTACTCCAGGGAACGCCGCTTCGCGGCGTCTTGAGGGAGGGAATGGTGCGATGAAGATTCTAGCCGCTTCCGCGATCGTGATCGGGCTTGGCCTGTTCGGTGTGTCGGCTGCTCAGGCAGTCCCGCTCGCGCCGGTGTCGCCAGCCCTGCTGCAGGGCCCATCCGGCGTGGAGATCATCCAGGTGGCGCAGGGGTGCGGGCCCGGTTTCCACCGCGGACCACGCGGCGCATGCCGGCCGCTCTACAATTGTCCCCCGGGCTGGCACACCGGCCCTTATGGCAAGCGCTGCTTCCGCAACTGGTGAGCCCGGCGCCGCGGCAGGGACGCGGCCTCGCCGGTGTCCCTTCCGCGTGTGATCGCCTGGGCTATTTGCCGAGAAACTCCAGCAGCAACGCGTCGTACTTCGCGGGCGCATCCAGAAACACGAGGTGGCCGGCATTTGCGATCACCTCGGCCCGGGCGTCGCGCATCTGACTTGCGAGGGTTTTGGCAAGCTCCGCATTCTGTCCCATCTTGGCGCGCAGCGCCTCCGGCGCATTCGGCCGTCCTGGCGCGTTGTGATCATCGGCGCCCATGATGAACAGCGTCTGCTGCGTGAGCAGCGGAATTTCGTGCACGACCGGCTCACGATAGATCATCTGATAGGAGCTGACGAAGCTCTTCAGCCAGCGAGAATAATCCGCGCTGTCCTTCAGATTGAACCGTGCGTCGATGAACGGCGTGACCTGATCGGGCGGCAGCTTGAGTGCGTAGTTGGTTTCGAGCTGCTTGCGGTAACCCTCCGCGGTGAGGCGATCCTCGTTCGCCATGATGGTCTCGGAGGCGATCGGCGGAACGTACATGCGATAATCCTCCAGGCCGATCGGCGCGGTCAGCACGAGATGCGTGACGCGGTCGGGATAGGCGCGGGCGATGCGCACCGCGAGCATGCCGCCCATCGAATGCGCAACGACCTCGGCCTTGCCAATCCCGAGGTGATCGAGCAGCGCGATGGTGTTGCGCGCCAGCGTATCGAAATGCAGCTCGCCCGTGGGCTTGGACGATTTGCCGAAGCCGACCTGATCCGGCACCACGACGCGGAAGCCGGCGCCGGTCAGCGTCTTGATGACCGGTGCCCAGTAGCTCGAGGGGAAGTTGCGGCCATGCAGCAGCAGAACGGTCCGGCCGTTCGGCTGCGCCGGCGCCACGTCCATATAGGCCATGCGCAGTTGCTCGCCGTCGTTCACCAGGGGCAGCAGGCTGACCGGGTAGGGATAGGGGAAGCCTTCGAGATTGATGCCATAGGGTTCGCGCGCAGTATCGGCAGCCGGGGCCATGGTGGGCGCGACTGCGAGCAGGGCGGCGAAAAGCGCGACGGCGAAGCGAGACATTGAAACTCCAGGACGGACACGACGACGTCGTCGTCAACCGTCCTGCGGTGACCCGCGTTCGCTCGGGACGCAAGCCCGCTCCGCTCGCAAGCGATAAACAGCGCGTGATGCTCAGCCGTCAGCCAGCCCGAACAGCGCCGCGAAATGCCTTTCGCCGGCACGGCTGAAGTTGACGACCCTGCTACCCGGCGTCGTATCGCGCGCGGCCCATTTCAATTCGGTGAAACGCTTCATCAAGGCTGCGCCAAGCGTTCCCGCCAGATGGTGACGCCGCGCGCTCCAGTCGAGACAGGCCTTACACACGGGGCGGCGCGGGTGCGCCAGCATCTCCGGCGAGATCCGCAGATGCCGCGCCAGGAACTGCTCGCCGTCCTCGGTCAGCACGATCTCCTGCTTGCGCCGGCGCACCAGCCGCTGCCGCACCATGCTGTCGAGCATCTGCACGCCGAGGTCGCCGGCCAGATGGTCGTAGCAGATGCGTGCGCGGCGCAGCTCCGGCTCTTTTGGCCCGGTGCGCACGCGCATGTGACCGGCACGGGCCGCAAGCCCGGCGAGCTTTTCCAGGACGTCGGCGACATCGGGATCGGCGAGCCGGTAGTAGCGATGGCGGCCCTGCTTCTCCGGCTCGACCAGCCCGCCGCCCTCGAGCTTGGCGAGATGCGAGCTCGCGGTCTGCGGCGTCACGCCGGCTTCCTGCGCGAGCTCGGTGGCGGTCAGCGCGCGGCCCGAGAGCAGGGCGGTCAGCATGTTCGCGCGGGCGGGGTCTCCAACCAGCGCTGCAACCATCGCGATATCAGGGCCTGATTTCATACTTCGATGCTAGGCGAAGCATTGCCGCCGGGCAAGCGGATAGTGTCGGTTGTGTCAAACATACTCGAGGTTGTCATGACAATCACCGTCTTCATCCGCTATCGCATCGATCCGTTCAAGCGCGACGTGTTCGAGCACTATGCGCAACGCTGGCTCTCGATCATTCCGCGCTGCGGCGGCGATCTGATCGGCTATTTCATGCCGCATGAGGGGACTAACGACGTCGCGTATGGCCTGATTTCCTTCGACAGTCTGGCCGCTTACGAGCGCTATCGCGCGACCTTGCGCAATGATGCGGAGGGCCGGGCGAATTTCGCGCTCGCGGAGGAGCACAAGCTCATTCTGGGCGAAGAACGAACATTTCTGCGCAATGTCGTAGCCGTGCGATGAGAGCGGTATTATGCTGGTGCAACCAAAAAGAGTTGGGAGGATGACATGACGGTCACCACGGCAGACAAGCGCGCCGCCTTTCGCAGGCTTCATGAGTCCGGCTGCTTCGTGCTGCCGAATCCGTTCGACGTCGGCACCGCGAAGATGCTGCAGCATCTCGGCTTCAAGGCGATCGCCTCGAGCAGCGCCGGCTTCGCCTGGTCGATCGGCAAGGCCGACACCCACACGGCGTTGGACGAGATGCTGGCGCATCTCGCGGCGCTGTCGGCGGCGGTCGACATTCCCGTCAATGCCGATTTCGAGGGTGGCTTCGCCGAGGCGCCGGAGGGTGTGGCGGCCAATGTCGCGCGCGCGGTCGCGACCGGCGTCGCTGGTCTATCGATCGAGGATTCCACGGGCGATAAGGACCATCCGCTGTATGATCGCGAGTTGGCGGTGGCGCGCATCCGCGCCGCGCGAGGAGCCATCGATGCCAACGGCGGCGACGTGCTGCTGACCGGCCGCTGCGAGGCGTTTCTCTGGGGCAAGCCCGACCTCGGCCTCGTCATCGATCGACTCTCGGCTTACGCCGAGGCTGGCGCGGATTGTCTCTATGCACCGGGGATCAAGACAGTCGAGGAGATTGCCGCCGTCGTCAAAGCGGTCGCGCCGAAGCCGGTCAACCTGCTGATCGGGGCGTCCGGTCTCTCGCTGAGTCAGGCCGCGGACCTCGGCGTGCGCCGTATCAGCGTCGGTGGTTCACTGGCGCGGATGGCCTGGGCCGGCTTCATGCGCGCAGCCAAGGAGATGGCCGAGCAAGGCACCTTCACCGAATTGGCCAACGGCTATCCCGGGGGCGAGTTGAACAAGATCTTCGGTTGAGACCAGGCTGCACATGAGAGAAGCCGCGGCCCGGGCCGCGGGTTCTTTTGACGATCAAAACGCGCTGCGCCTAGTCGCGGTCTACACCAATGCCGACGCTCACGCCGGGCGCACGGATCCCGATGCCGCCGCGGTCCTCATAGCGATGGCGTTCGATGTAGCGCTCCCGCGGCGCATAGGCGTAAGAGTCGCGGTCGCGGTCCTCGATGATGACACGACGCTCGCGGTGCTCCCGCCAGCAGCGGCCGTCCTCGTTGCAAACCATGCGGACCGTCTGGACGTCGCGCTGCGGGGTCACCGAAACCTGCGGCGAGAGTGGCGTAGCCGAAGCAGCCGTCATCATGAGCGTGCCGGCCGCAGCCGCGAGAGCCAAAGCTTTCATTGTTCGTCTCCTCCAGGAGTGTTGTGTCAAAGTGCCGCACATTCAATCGTGAAGCGCGGCAATCGTTCCAGCGCGGCCTCCTTCGCGTGCAACAAACACGTCGTGTGCAACAAACAAAAAGGCGGCGGATGATCGCTCACCCGCCGCGGAGTTGCTGATGGCGCTGAGCCATCCGCGAGATTGGTTGTTGGTCTTATTTGGCGTTGTTGGTCTGGCCAGCCGGCGGCGCTGCCGGCGTGGTCCGGTCACCCGCGGCACCGGTGGTCACGCCGGGCGAGGTGTTGGTGCTGCCCTTGCTGGTCGACGCCGACTGCGAGGCAGGGGTCGTGCTCGCCTGGTCGGTCCGCATCGAGGCGCTGTTCAATCCATAGAACACGGCGCCGAGCAGGATCGCGATGCCCAGCGCATAGGCCGCCATGCGGCCCGTCGACGCCCGCCCTTCGGTGAGTTCGGGATCGGGCTGCAGTTGGCTGTCCAGCCGCGCGGCGCGCTCGTACTCAGTGCCGGTCATGCCGGCGCCGGTCATGTCAGCACCGGTCACGCCGGGCCGCGTGCCCATGTCCGGGCGGTTCATGCCGTCGGGGTAACGTTCGTTCGGAAGTCGTTCGTTGGCCATGGAGTCCTCCTTGCAATTGTCCCCCGACAACCAAGGCAGCCCCGGCTCTGTTCCGCGAAACCCTGCGAATTCGCGCGTTGCGCCGCGCAGCGACGCGCTAAGGTTCCGCGTCAGCGTGAGCGATTCTGATTGACTGATTTGCCCTGGAGCTCCCGATGTGGAACCTGCCGCCCGCCGATAGCGTGTTGCATCTGTTGTCGTGGGTCGCGCTCGCGGCGCAGGCGATGA
This sequence comes from Bradyrhizobium sp. HKCCYLRH3099, assembly GCF_051167855.1. NCBI lineage: Bacteria > Pseudomonadati > Pseudomonadota > Alphaproteobacteria > Hyphomicrobiales > Nitrobacteraceae > Bradyrhizobium > Bradyrhizobium sp. HKCCYLRH3099. Next base: position 350,516 of record NZ_JBNPTW010000001.1, on the reverse strand, counting down.
CGGCGGCGCTTGCGGCCGGCCGTCGCAGCATGGACTGGATGGGCGTCTGCCTGCTCGGCGCCATCACCGCGCTCGGCGGCGGGACCCTGCGCGATGTGCTGCTCGGGCATTATCCGCTGGCCTGGGTCGCGCAGCCCTCGCTGCTGCTGCTGACCTTGCTGGCGCCGTTCGTGACCATCGCGATGGCGCGCGTCGTGCACCGGCTGACCATGGCCTTCCTCGTGCTCGATGCCATCGGGCTCGTCGTGTTCACGATGTCGGGCTGCACCATCGCCTGGCAGATGAACGTGCCGTTCGGCATCGTCATCGTCGCCGGCATGATCACTGGCTGTGCCGGCGGCGTGCTGCGCGACATTCTGTGCAACGACGTGCCGCTGCTGTTCCGTGCCGAGCTCTATGCCAGCGTGTCGCTGCTCACCGGGCTGATCTATGCGACGGGCCTGTTGCTCGGTCTCGGCAGCGGCATCCTGACCGCGCTGACTTTCGCCTTCGGCCTGTCGTTCCGGCTATTGGCGATCCGCTACAAATGGAACATGCCGCAGTTCGTGTTCACGGGGGAGGGCCGGAGCTGACGCATCTTTCGCGATGCACAATGAGCCAGCTTGCGGGGGCAGCGCCGGCGGCAACGATTCGGTAACTGTCCGCCAGCCGGAGAGAAGCCATGGCGGACATCATCCCATTTCGCGCGGGCGGCGGTTTTCGACACAAACCGCAAAGACCGACGCCGTCGGCTGCCATGAAATTGCGATTTCGAGTGGCTGCCCTGCATCCGCGAGATTTGTGATGCGCATTCTTGAAAAGCAGACTTAAATCATTGGCAGATCGCGCGCTTCCGCCCGACGGCGGCAAGCGGCGCACCCCGATAAAGCACGGCAAGAGGGCGGAATGGGCATCAACGAGAGCGAGATCAATCTCGACCAGAAATACACCGCAAGCTCCGGCCACATCTTCCTGACCGGCATCCAGGCGCTGGTGCGGCTGCCGATGGCCCAGATCCGGCGCGACCGCGCCGCCGGCCTCAACACCGCCGGCTTCATCTCCGGCTATCGCGGCTCGCCGCTCGGCGGCTATGACCAGCAGCTGTTCTCCGCGCGCAAACATCTCGAGCAGTACAACATCAAGTTCCAGCCCGGCGTGAACGAGGATCTCGCCGCGACCGCGGTGTGGGGCTCGCAACAGCTGCATCTGTCGCCCGGCGGCAAGTATGACGGCGTCGTCGGCATCTGGTACGGCAAGGGCCCCGGCGTCGACCGCTGCGGCGACGTCTTCCGCCACGGCAATGCGGCGGGCTCCGCCAAGAACGGCGGCGTGCTGTGCCTCGCCGGCGATGACCACGGCGCCAAATCCTCCACCGTACCGCACCAGTCCGACCACGCCTTCATGTCGGCGCTGATGCCCTATCTCTATCCGTCCTCGATCCACGAGATGATCGAGATGGGCCTGCTTGGGATCGCGATGTCGCGCTATTCCGGCTGCTGGGTCGGCATGAAGGTCATCACGGAAACAGTGGAGACCACCGCCGAGATCAATCTCAACGACGAGATGACGCCGTTCGTCATCCCGACCGACTTCGAGCTGCCGCCGGGCGGACTCAATCTGCGCTGGCCCGACGATCGCTTCGAACAGGATCGCCGGCTGCAGGACTACAAGGGCTTTGCCGCGATCGCTTTTGCCCGCGCCAACAAGGTCAACCGCATCACGATGGATTCCCCGAACGCCCGCTACGGCATCATGGCGTCCGGCAAGAGCTACGAGGACATCCGCCAGGCGCTGCGCGAGTTGGGAATTACCGAGGAGGTCGCCGCCAAGATCGGCTTGCGCCTCTACAAGATCGGCATGCCCTGGCCGCTGGAGCCGGAGGGCGTGCGCCAGTTCGCGGTCGGCCTCGAGGAGATCTTCATCATCGAAGAGCGCCGCGAGATCGTCGAGAACCAGGTCAAGCAGGAGCTGTTCAACTGGCGCGACGACGTCCGCCCGCGCATCGTCGGCAAGATGGACGACCACGACAAGCGCTTCCTGCCGTTCGCGACCGAGCTGTCCGTCGCCTCGCTCGCGACCTCGCTCACGGAGCGGTTGCTTCGCCTCGACCTCAATCCCGAGATCAAGGCGATGCTGCGCGCCAAGGCCGACTGGTTCAACGGCCGCGACGCCTCGCAGATGCAGCTGGTCTCGCCGGTGGCGCGCACGCCGTATTTCTGCTCGGGCTGTCCGCACAACACTTCGACCAAGGTGCCCGAGGGCAGCCGCGCGCTGGCCGGCATCGGCTGCCACTTCATGTCGCTGTGGATGAACCGCAACACCGAGACGTTCACGCATATGGGCGGCGAGGGCGTGCCGTGGGTCGGCATCGCGCCGTTCACGGGCGAGGAGCACATCTTCGCCAATCTCGGCGACGGCACCTATTTCCATTCCGGCAGCCTCGCGATCCGCCAGGCGGTCGCCTCCAAGGCCAACATCACCTACAAGATCCTCTACAACGACGCCGTCGCGATGACCGGCGGCCAGCGCCATGACGGCGATCTGTCGCCGCAGCAGATCACCTTCCAGCTCCACGCCGAGGGCATCCGCGAAATCTACCTGGTCTCCGAAAATCCCGACTCGTATCCGAGGGACAGCATCGCGCCGGGCGTCAAGCTCGCCCATCGCGACGAGCTCGAGAACGTCATGAAGACCTTGCGCCAGACCAAGGGCGCCTCGGCCATCGTGTTCGTGCAGACCTGCGCCGCCGAGAAGCGCCGCCGCCGCAAGCGTGGCACGATGGAGGATCCGCAGCGCCGCGTCTTCATCAACCCGGCCGTCTGCGAGGGCTGCGGCGACTGCTCGGTGCAATCGAACTGCATCTCCGTCGAGCCTTTGGAGACCGAGCTCGGCCGCAAGCGTGTCATCAACCAGTCCTCGTGCAACAAGGACTATTCCTGCGTGAAGGGCTTCTGCCCGTCCTTCGTCACCATCGACGGCGGCAAGCCGCGCTCGCGCGCACCGGCCGAGCTCGGCGACATCGGCGAGATGCCGGAGCCCTTGACCAAGCCGTCGCTCGACCGGCCCTACAATGTCGCCGTCGGCGGCGTCGGCGGCACCGGCGTGCTGACCATCGGCGCGCTGCTCGGCATGGCCGCGCATATCGAGGGCAAGGCCTCGATGATCCTCGACATGTCCGGCCTCGCGCAGAAGGGCGGGGCGGTGCTCAGCCATGTCCGGCTGTCGCAGAACACCGCGGATGTGACCTGCTCGCGCATCGTCACCGGCACCGCCGATCTCGTCATCGCCGCCGACGAGGTGGTGGCGGGCGCCAAGGAGACGATCACCTTGTGCGACAGCGAGCGCACCCATGGCGTGATCAACAGCCACCTGATCCCGACCGCCGACTTCGTGCTCAACCGCGATTTCAATTTCCAGAACCGCAAGGTGACGAGCCTGCTGGAGACCGCGCTGCGCAAGGACGCGACCTTCTTCGACTTCACCAAGCCGGCCGAGGCGCTGCTCGGCGACTCCATCGCCACCAACATGATGATGATGGGCTATGCCTATCAGAAGGGCCTTCTGCCGCTGTCGGCCGAGGCCATCGAGAAGGCGATCGCGATCAACGGCGTCGCCGTCAAGATGAACACCGAGGCGTTCCGGCTCGGCCGTCTCATGGTCGTCAATCCCGAGCGTGTCGCCGGCATGATGACCGGCCAGGACGAGACGGTGCCGCCGAAATCGCTCGACGCCATGACGCTCGACGAGATCATCGCTCATCGCATGACCTACCTCACCGCGTACCAGAACGCCCGGCTCGCCAAGCGCTACCGCAAGCTGGTCGACCAGGTCCGCGAGGCCGCCGACAAGGGCGGTTATGGCGAGGCGCTGCCGCGCGCTGTCGCGATCAACTACGCCAAGCTGCTCGCCTACAAGGACGAGTACGAGGTAGCCCGGCTGTTCTCCGACGGCACGTTCGAGAAGCAGCTCCACGACGCCTTCGAGGGCGACTACAAGGTCTCCTTCAACCTGGCGCCGCCGATCTTCAACAGCGGTCTGGACCCACAGGGCCGGCCGAAGAAGAAGAGCTATGGCCCGAGCATGATGAAGACCTTCCGTCTGCTGGCGAAGCTGAAGGGCCTGCGCGGCACGCCGCTCGACATCTTCGGCTACTCGGCCGAGCGCAAGATGGAGCGCGACCTGATCGCCGGCTACGAGAAGGACGTCGCCACGGTGCTCGGCCTGCTGTCGCCGGCCAACGCCGAGATCGCAGCCGAATTCCTGTCGCTGCCCGACAAGATCCGCGGCTACGGCCCGGTCAAGGACAAGGCCGTGCAGGACGCCAAGGTCCGCTACGCACAATTGGCCGCCGATCTGGCGAACCCGCCCCAGGCGCCGCGCCAGATGGCGGCCGAGTAGGGCGCCACACGCGAGGTGTCGTAGAGTGGGCAAAGCGCCGCCACCGGCGGCGCGTGCCCACCGTCTGGCGGCGTGTTCATTGCTCGATGGCGGGCACGTCGCGCCGCTCCGCGTCGCGCCTTTGCCCACCCTACGGTTTGACCGTCATTGCGAGGAGCGCAGCGACGAAGCAATCCAGGGGGTGCGCACACGGCCCTGGATTGCTTCGCTTCGCTCGCAATGACGCGGAGAGAGTGTAGCCCGTATGAGCGAAGCGCCATGTGTGGCGATTGTCCCGGACAAGTGTGGCAAGGGGAATTCCGTTTTTCAGATTTAGTTTGACGAAGTTCGGAAATAATGCTTTACTCCCGACATCCCGCCTCACTCGGAAGGGGCGTTGCGCGCGATCGTCACGACACGCGGGGCGGGGAGCGATGGCCGCGATCGAGCCGCAGCGTAGCTTGCTACGTGGACGAACGGTTTGGCGCGGACGTGAAGTCGCAGCGTGCTGGCACCCCGATGCTGGTGTCCCGCGCAATGCGCAAGCATTGTCGCGAATGGTGGCCAACAAGCCCGGCGCACCAGGCAGACTGCGTATAAGCGTGAAGACCATCGCGCAGGGAAGGCCGGGTGTTCTCGGCTGCACCTGTGGTACCTGCCGCCTGCATTTTTTTCCGCAGGCGGGCCGCAGGCGTCAGCCGACGCCTAGCCTTCCCTGCGCCCTCCGACTGATGAGGGTGAAAGAGAGCGGCATGACTCGGGCAGAGATGTCGCGGGAACGCGCTCTCGTGTAGTTCGATATCGGCTCGCTCGCGCTACACCCATCGGTGTCGTCCCGGGCTTGACCCGGGACCCATACCCACCGGCGGATATTATTAGACTTGATGGTCAACCAGTGTGCACTCTCACACCCGTCTGTGGTTATGGGTCCCGGGTCAAGCCCGGGACGACGGCGGAGTCGGAGGCGCGATCGCGCTCCATCTCCACCCGGCGGAATATTTTCCGCGCTCGCCAAGACGCTTGCCAAGCCTCCGGCAACGGTCCAGAAAATCTCCAACCATCGGGTGAGAAACGACAGGAAGCGGAGACGGAATTGACCATCAAGGGCAAGGCCTACATTGCCGGGATCTATGAGCATCCGACCCGGCACGCACCGGACAAATCGACCGCGCAGCTGCATGCCGAGGTCGCCAAGGGCGCGCTGGAGGATGCGGGGCTCAGCGCCAAGGACGTGGACGGCTATTTCTGCGCCGGCGATGCGCCGGGCGGCGCCTGGCCGATGGTCGATTATCTCGGGCTGAAGGTGCGGCACATCGACTCCACCGAGACCGGCGGCTGCTCCTATCTGATCCATGTCGGCCACGCCGCCGAGGCGATCGCCGCCGGCAAGTGCTCGATCGCGCTGATCACGCTCGCCGGCAAGCCGCGCACCGGCCCGATGCCGCCGCGCGCCGCCGGCGCCGAGGCCGATTTCGAGATGGCCTATGGCGCCACCACGCACAACGCTTACGGCATGTGCGCCATGCGCCACATGCACGACTACGGCACCACCTCCGAGCAGCTCGCCTGGATCAAGGTCGCGGCCTCGCACCATGCGCAATACAATCCGCACGCGATGCTGAAGGAGGTCGTGACGGTCGAGGACGTCATCAACTCGCCGATGATCTCCGATCCCCTGCATCGCATGGATTGCTGCGTCGTCACCGACGGCGGCGGCGCGCTGATCGTAACCACGCCGGAGATCGCCAAGAGCCTGAAGAAGCCGCTGGTGCGGCTGATCGGTCATGGCGAGGCCATCAAGGGGCCGCGCGGCGGCAAGGATCTCGACCTGACTTATTCTGCCGGCGTGTGGTCCGGACCGCGCGCGTTCGAGGAGGCGGGCATCACGCCGAAGGACATCAAATACGCCTCGATCTATGACAGCTTCACCATCACCGTGCTGATGCAGCTCGAGGATCTCGGCTTCTGCAAGAAGGGGGAGGGCGGCAAGTTCGTCGCCGACGGCAATCTCATCTCCGGCGTCGGCAAACTGCCGTTCAACACCGACGGCGGCGGCCTGTGCAGCAACCATCCGGTCAACCGCGGCGGCATGACCAAGGTGATCGAGGCCGTGCGCCAGTTGCGCGGCGAAGCCCATCCCAAGGTGCAGGTGCAAAACTGCGATCTCGCCATCGCCCATGGCACCGGTGGCCTGCTCGGCGTGCGCCACGCCGCCTCGACCTGCATTCTGGAGCGCGTCTGATGTCTGAAGCCAAGAAACTGCCGGCCCCCGTCACCAATCCCGAGACCAAGGCGTTCTGGGATGCCGCCGCCGAGGGCAAGTTCCTGATCAAGCGCTGCACGTCGTGTGGCGAGGCGCACTACTTCCCGCGCTCGATCTGTCCGTTCTGCTTTTCGGATCAGACGGTGTGGGAGCAGAGCGCGGGCGAGGGCGAGATCTACACGTTCTCGATCATGCGCAAGTCGCCGACGGGCCCATATGCGATCGGCTACGTGACCTTGAAGGAGGGGCCGTCACTGCAGACGAACTTCGTCGATTGCGATTTCGATAGTCTGAAGATCGGCCAGAAGGTGAAGGTGGTTTTCAAGCCCACCGACGGCGCGCCGCTGCCGTTCTTCACGCCGGTGTAGGCGAGGGAGCGCAAATGCAGCTCCGCGTCATTGCGAGGAGCGAAGCGACGAAGCAATCCAGGGCGTCTTGCGCGGCCCTGGATTGCTTCGCTTCGCTCGCAATGACGATGGAGGGCGAGCTGTGCACCCCATAACAAGTGTGGAGGGTGGGCAAAGGCGCGGAGCGCCGTGCCCACCGTGATCGTTGCAAGAAAGGCGGTGGGCACGCTTCGCTTTGCCCACCATGCGAAGAAACGAAAATTCGGGGAGGCGACATGCCGATCAACTACGATGAGCTGATGGCGATGAAGGCGATCGGGCAGCCCTATGCCTACACCGATCGCGACGTCATGCTGTACGCCTACGGCATCGGCATGGGCGTCGATCCGATGGATGAGCGCGAGCTTGCCTTCGTCAACGAGGCCACTGCTGAGCCGCGGCCGCTGAAGGTGGTGCCGACCTTTGCGTCGGTCGCCGCATGGGGCGCGGGCCCCGGCGACATGAAGCTCAACCGCGTGCTCGTGGTCGATGGCGAGCGCGACATCACCTTTCACAAGCCGCTCGCGACTGCTGCGAAGATCACCGCGGACTCCTCCGTGCTCGCCGTGTCCGACAAGGGCAAGGACAAGGGCGCCGTGATCCGCCACCAGACCATCCTGTGCGACGAGAGCGGCGCGCCGCTGGCAACCCTCGTCGCCTCCCGCTTCGCCCGCGGCGATGGCGGCTTCGGTGGCCCCTCCGGCGGCATCCCCGAGCCGCATCCAGTGCCGTCACGTGCGCCAGACCGCAGCGTCGATATTGCGACGCGGCCAGACCAGGCGCTGATCTATCGCCTGTGCGGCGACCGCAATCCGCTGCACTCCGATCCCGAATTCGCCCGCCGCGCCGGCTTCCCGCGGCCCATCCTGCACGGCATGTGCACCTACGGCCTGACCTGCCGCGCGGTGCTGCAGACCTATGCGGACTACGACCCGTCGGCGTTCAAACAGCATGCGGCACGGTTCTCCTCGCCGGTGTTTCCGGGTGAGACGGTCACGGTCGATCTGTGGAAGGATGGCAACGTGATCTCCTTCGAAGCGCGCGTGAAGGACCGCAACGTCACCGTGATCAAGAATGGCAGGACGGTGCTGAGTTAGGAAGGCACGGACCGTGGTCTCCCTCTCCCCGTTCTTCACGGGGAGAGGGTGGGGTGAGGGGCGGCCACGCCCGCCGGACTCGCGGAGAGTCCCCCTCACCCGGATTGCATCTTCGATGCAATCCGACCTCTCCCCGCACGCGGGGAGAGGTGAACAAGCGGCGCGGGGCTGCAACCTTAAAGCGCAGGAGGACACCCATGGGACTGCTCGACGGCAAGGTGGCGCTGATCACCGGCGCAGGTGGCGGGCTCGGTGAGGCCTACGCAAAACTGTTCGCGCGCGAGGGCGCGGCGGTCGTCGTCAACGACCTCGGCGGCCCGCGCGACGGCTCCGGCTCCGATCTCTCGATGGCCGAACAGGTCGTCGCCGCAATCAAGGCCGAGGGCGGCCGCGCGGTCGCCAATGCTGCCGACATCTCCACCATGGCCGGCGGGCAGTCGGTGTTCGACGACGCCATCCGCCATTTCGGCCGCGCCGACATCCTGGTCAACAATGCCGGCATCCTGCGCGACCAGACCTTTGCCAAGTCGAGCGAGGCCGACTGGGACAAGGTGATCCAGGTCCACCTCAAGGGCACGTTCTGCTGTACCCTGCCGGTGTTCCGCTGGATGCGCGACAATGGCGGCGGCGTCATCGTCAACACCTCCTCGACCTCGGGCCTGATCGGCAATTTCGGCCAGTCCAACTACGGCGCCGCCAAGGGTGGTATCTGGGGCCTGTCCAACGTGCTGGCGATCGAGGGCCGCAAGTACAACATCCGGGTCTGGACGCTCGCGCCCGGCGCGCTGACCCGCATGACCGCCGACCTGCCGCGCTACAAGGAGAACCCCGGCGCGGCGCTGACGCCCGAAGGCATCGCGCCAGCCGTGCTCTACATGGTCAGCTCCCTCTCGGGCGATCAGACGGGGAAGGTCCTCGGCGTCTCCGGTCCGCGCGGCGTGCGCGAGTTGCGCATGATGGAAATGGACGGCTGGAAACCGCCATCCTCGGCCTGGAAGGCCGAGGACATCGCGGATCATGCAGGGGAGATATTCTTTTCGGAGGACGAGATTCGAAAGTCCGCGCGGCGGTTTTGATGTATGTCTGGCCCCGTTCCGGAGGCCGCCGATGGTCGGAGAGCAAGGCGAAAGGCAGGTTCCGGAATCCAGAACGATGATCGGCCAGATCGACTCCGCGCCCTGCGCCGGGCAGCGCCTTGCGGAACGACGCCAGAGAGATTGGAGACCAGACGATGAAGCTCACCGCCGCCGCCAAAGGCACCTTCGCGATCGCGCCGACGCCGTTCCACGATGACGGCCGCATCGACGAGGCCTCGATCGATCGCCTGGTCGATTTCTATGCCGCGGCGGGCTGCGACGGCATCACCGTGCTCGGCATCATGGGCGAGGCGCCGAAGCTCGACGCGACCGAGTCCGCCGAGGTGGCGATCCGCTTCGTCAAGCGCGCGAAGACCATGCAGATCATCGTCGGCGTGTCGTCGCCGGGCTTCGCCACGATGCGCGCGCTGGCCCGCGCCACGATGGATGCGGGCGCAGCCGGCGTCATGATCGCGCCGCCGCCGAGCCTGCGCACCGACGACCAGATCACCAACTATTTCAAGCAGGCGCAGGACGCGATCGGCGAGGACATTCCCTGGGTGCTGCAGGACTATCCGCTGACGCAGCAGGTCCAGTTCACGCCCTCCGTCATCCGCAAGATCGTGATGGACAGCCCGTCCTGCGTGATGCTCAAGCACGAGGACTGGCCGGGTCTGGAGAAGATCTCTGCACTCCGTGCGTTCCAGAAGGACGGCTCGCTGAAGCCGTTGTCCATCCTGTGCGGCAATGGCGGTCTGTTCCTCGACTTCGAGATGGAGCGCGGCGCCGACGGCGCCATGACCGGCTACGCCTTCCCGGAGATGCTCGTCGACGTCGTCAAGCTGTCGCAGGCCGGCAAGCGCGACGCCGCGCATGACCTGTTCGACGCGCATCTGCCGCTGGTGCGCTACGAGCAGCAGCCCGGCGCGGGCCTCGCCGTGCGCAAATACGTGCTGCAGAAGCGCGGCGCCATCGCCTCGAGCGCGCAGCGCAAGCCGGCGTCCGGCATCAGCGCCGCGGCCAAGGCCGAGGTCGACTATCTGCTGTCGCGCGTCGCTCGCTATGACGCCCGTGCCAATTTGCAACCCCGAGCCACTGCCGCGGAGTAACCATGGCTGACGCTGCCGCCGTTCGTCCCGCCTCGACCGTGCTGCTGCTGCGCGACAGCGCAGCGGCTCGGGAGATCGAACTCTTCATGATGGTGCGTCACCATCAGATCGAGTTCAACTCGGGCGCCCTGGTGTTTCCAGGCGGCAGCGTCGACAAGGGCGATCGCGAGATCGCCGGCAACCCCGAGCTCTATGCCGGCGATCACGGTCTCGATGCAGAGGCGCTCGGCTTCCGCATCGCCGGCGTCCGCGAGACCTTCGAGGAGAGCGGCATCCTGCTGGCGCGCCGCAAGGGCGCGCAGGCGCTGATCGAGGCGGACGCCGCCCGGGCCATCGAGGCCGAGCATCGTCTCGCTTTGTGCGAGAGCAAGATCAGCTTCCGCGACGTCATCGAGGCCCATGGCCTGGTGCTGGCGCTCGATGCCCTCGTGCCCTACGCGCACTGGATCACGCCTGAGGGCATGCCCAAGCGGTTCGACACCTGGTTCTTCCTGGCGGCCGCGCCGCCGGCACAGCTCGGCGCCCATGACGGGCGGGAGTCCACCGATTCCATCTGGCTGTCGCCGCGCGAGGCGCTGGCCGGCGGCGACGACGGCCGCTTCAAGCTGCCGTTCCCCACCACGCGCAACCTGATCCGGCTGGGCAAGCAGGCCACCGTGGCGGAAGCGCTGGCGACCGCCCGGGACCTGGCCATCGTGACCGTGATGCCGGTCATGACCAAGACGGCCGACGGTGGCCGCCAGCTGCGCATCCCGCGCGAGGCCGGTTATGACGGGGAGGTGTTCGAGTTCGGTGCGGCCGGTTAACCGCACACGTCATTTTTCGTCTCCGAGGGGATGCGCCGAAAGCCGTTGTTCCTTATTTGTTCAGGCAGCCGTTTGACGGCTGGTGTATAGTGCGGTTCCGACCATCGGATCCCATGAGTAAACGCGCTGATTTCGGCCTGGCTTGCGACCGACTCCGATCCCTCACGATCGGACGGATGATCTTTGGCAGCTTTTTGCTGCTGCTCGCCGTCATCACCGCCACCAGCATGGCGAGCGTCATCGCCATCCGCCACATCGACTCCACTTTTGCCGAGCTTCAGCGCCTGCAGGGCGTCGGCGATCTCGCCGAGGAGATCGACCAGCGCATGAACGAGCTGCGGCTCGCGGCGCGCGATTTCGTCACCGATCCCGGCTCGCGCTCGGACCGCGTCATGGAGGCTGCGACCGAGCTCAGCGCGCTTCTGAAGAAGACCCGCCTGCAACTGGCGCCGGAGCAGCAGGCGACCATCGACGGCGTCGCCCAGCGGCTTGCCAACTACCGCGAGGGCATCGACCGCATCAGCGCCCTGATCGCGCAGCGCGCAGAATTGCTGACGGGGCTTCCGGCGGCGCGCGCGGGTTTCGAGGAAGCCATCGCTGGTGTCACCGAGCGCAGCACCGCCCGAGCGCTGTTCCAGGTTCAGAACCAGATCGGCGCGGCCTTGCTGGCGCGCGATCCGGCCGGCGCCGAGCAGGCGGCCCGCAGCATGCGCGCGCTGCCGATCGAGGACAGCACGCTGCGCGCGGCTGCCGACCGCTATGCCGAGGCGATCATCGCCATTGCCGGCACCGAGGACGAGATCGCACGGCTCGACAAGGAGGTGCTGGGCATCGAGGGCCGGCTGATCGGCCGCGTCACCGAGCTGTTGCGGACCCTGAGCGACAGCCAGGGCAAGGTGCTGTCGCGCGACTTCGCTCGGACGCTGGCGGAAACCAAGTGGCAGAGCATCATCTTCGGAACGGCGGGTGTTCTGATCGGAATCTTTGCCGCCTCGTTCGTGGTGCGCCGGACCGTGAAGCCGCTCGCCTCGATCGCGCGCTCGATCCGGGCTCTCGCCGCCGGCGAGAAGGCGGCGTCGATCCCGCAGACCGATGTTCAGAACGAGATCGGCGACATCGCGCGGGCGGCCGAGGTTTTCCGTCAGACGCTGCAGGACGCCGATGCCGCGCGTGAGGCCGCGGTTCGCGCGCTGGCCGAACAGCGGCTGGCCGAGGAGAGCTATCGCAAACTGTTCGAGGCCTCGATCGACGGCATCTACGTCACGACGCCGAGTGGGCTCGTGCTCAACGCCAATCCGGCCCTCGCACGCATCATGGGCTATGAATCGCCGGGCGAGCTGATCCAGAGCGTCAACGACATCGCCGATACGATCTACGTCCATCCCCTGGCGCGCGAGCGCTACCAGCGGCTGATGCGGCGCGACGGCATGGTGCGCGAGTTCGAGTACCAGGTGCGCCGGCGCAACGGCGAGATCCGCTGGCTCTCCGACAGCGCCACCGTGGTCCGCGACGAGAACGGAGAGGTCGTGCGCTACGAGGGCGTGGTCCGCGACATTACCGACCAGAAGCGGGCCGAAGATGCGATCGCCGAAGGACGGCGCTTGCTGCAGCAGGTCATCGACACCGTGCCGGCGGTCATCAACGTCAAGGATCGCGAGTTGCGCTATGTCCTGATGAACCGTTACATGGCCGGCATCTTCAACGTCGAGCCCGAGGATGCGCTGGGCCGCACGACGGGCGAGCTGATGTCGCGCTACGGCGCGAGCAAGACCGACTCCAACGACAAGCGCGTGCTCGCGACCAAGGACGGCCTTGGCTTCTATGAGGAGGAATACCTCGATTCCTGCAACGTGATGCGGCAATGGCTGGTCAACAAGCTGCCGTTGCTGGATTCCGATGGTGAGGTCGACAAGATCGTGACCGTGGCGCTCGACATCGGCGAGCGCAAAAAGAGCGAACAGGAGATGCGCAAGGCCAAAGAGGCCGCCGAGACCGCGCTTCGCAACCTGCGCGAAACCCAGGCCTCGCTGATCGAGGCCGAGAAGCTCGCGGCGCTCGGACGCATGGTCGCGGGCGTCGCACACGAGGTCAACAATCCCGTCGGCATCAGTCTGACGGTGGCATCCGCGCTCGAGCGCAAGACCGAACGCTTCAGCGAGGCGGTGACGCGCGGCGATCTCCGGCGCTCCAGCCTGAATGAGTTCATCGAGACAAGCCGCAACGCGGCGGCTCAGCTGGTCGCCAATCTCAACCGCGCGGCGGAGCTGATCCAGTCGTTCAAGCAGGTGGCGGCGGACCGCAACTACTCCGACCAGCGCAGCTTCGATCTGGCCGATCTCACCGAGCAGGTCGTGATGAGTCTGCGCCCGGGCGTGCGCAGACAGAACCTGACGGTCAATGTCGACTGCCAGCCCGGTCTCGTGATGAACAGCTATCCCGGGCCTTATGGCCAGGTTCTGACCAATCTGTTCCTCAATGCCGTCGCGCACGCGTTTCCCGACGGCAGGCCCGGCGTGATCGAGATTCAGGCCCGCGAGTCCGGGCGCGACAATGTCGAGATCATCTTTTCCGACAATGGCTGCGGCATGTCGCTCGACGTGCGGCGGCGCGCCTTCGATCCGTTCTTCACCACCCGCCGCGATCAGGGCGGCACGGGTCTCGGCCTGCACATTGTCTACAACATCGTCACCAACCGGCTCGGCGGCCGGCTCGATCTCGATTCCGAGCCGGGCGCGGGGACGCGCATTCAGCTCATTCTGCCACGCACAGCGCCGCTGGAGCAGGCGGCGGAGTAGGGCGGCGCGCCAAGATGTGGCGCGACCACGTCAGACTCCGGATTGACTCTCACGAAGCCGCGATCGAATCAAAATCTGGCCCGGTCGATGCATCTGTCCTGATGCACCCTGAGGTGGTGCAGGAGCCAGATGGACCAGATGGAAATGAGCAAATGGATCGTGCCCCGCGGCCATGCGCCGCATCGTTCTGATCGCGCCGTCACCAGCATTGGCGGTTCAAGGCGGCATCACGCCGGACGTTGGAAGCCGCCCATCCAGATGACCGGCGCGGCGCTGCTGATCGCGCTCGCCGCACCGCCGGCGCAGGCGCGCGACCGCGGCCAGTACGCGAACTCATCGCCGGAGATGAAGGCCTGGTTCGACGGCCTGCGTAGCGGCAAGGGCCCATGCTGCTCCGATGCCGACGGCAGCGCCGTCAGCGATGTCGATTGGGAGAGCAAGGGCGGCCACTACAGGGTCCGCATCGAGGGGGAGTGGCTCGATGTCCCCGATGAGGCCGTCATCACCGAACCGAACCGCGTCGGACGCACCATGGTGTGGCCGATGCGCGGTTATCAGGGGCTCTCGATCCGCTGCTTCATGCCGGGCAGCATGACATAGCGGACACCCGGCCGCTCAGACGTATTTCTTGTCGCGCTCCAGGAGCTCGATCGAGATGCCTTGCGGCCCGCGAATGAAGCAGATGCGAACACCGGGGCGGATCGTCGTCGGCTCGGTCGTGAAAGCGACGCCTTTGGCCTTGAGTGCGGCGGCCGCGGCGTCGATGTCTTTCACGGTCAGGCCGAAATGGTCGAGGCCCTGGTGTGGCGTCACGGGCGGCTCGTTGACACCGTCGCCGGGCTCGACCTTGGCGATGAAGATGTTGGCGCCGCCGAGCTTCACGTCGATGCGGCCGGGATTGCGCACGATCTCGCCGCCGAGGATCTCGCGGAGCCAATTGGCGGTCGCTTCGGGGTCCGGGCTGCGCAGATGGATGTGGTCCCAGGTGACTTGCAGCATCGTCGATGTCTTTCGAGTGAGTGAACCGCGGCCGCGGCAGCGGCGTTGGGCATGTGGCGGCAATATGCGGACTTCTACCGGCTCGCCGTCGGGGGCGCCAGTCCAGCACATGAAGCGGTATCCGGGCCTGCCCTCCTATTGTCGGCTTTGCACGCTACGTTTCCTCCGCTTGCCGATCGAAGCCTCCAGACGCCCGGCCGGGCAGCCGATGGTGCAGACATGAGCGCGGGTCTCTTTCATTCGCAGGAGCGCAAGCTTGGTCCTGCAGCTTCGCCGGCCGTGAAGCGGCGCGGATCGGCTTATCTGCCTCTCGGTGCCGCGCTGTTCGGATTGGCGACGCTCGCGGCATTGACGTTCGGGATGGTCGGCTGGGTGGTTCTGTCCGTCGACGAGGGCGAACTGGCCGAGGCCGACGCCAGCCTGATGCCGTTGACGTCTGATGCGTCGGCCGAGCCATCCGCGGGAGAAGAGGATCGAACGGAACCGTCGCGAGGCTTCGTGTCGGTGGCGCCAGGAGCAGCGGCATACGGCGCCCAAGCGACCGTCGGTGCGGTGGCCAGCCCGGCCTCCAGTTTCATGAATGCCAATGCGAGTCTTCCGCCGCAGCGGTCGGTACCGGCTGCTGGTGACCCGGCAATTTTGTCCGGCCTGCGGATCAGTTCCCAGTCCTGGCAGCGCGGCGGCATGGGATCGAAGGCGCTGGTGACGTTCACGCTCCGAAACAGCAACGGCTTCGCCGTGCGGGACGTCGAGATCAACTGCGCCTTCAGCCGCCGTGACGGCAGCCATGTGACCGAGCGCCGCCGAGTGGTCCCGGGCGAAGTCGGCTCCAGAAGCCGCAAGACCTTCGCCGCCGTCCCTGTCGGATTTGTCAACGTTAATGTCAGTACGGCCAAATGCGCGCTGGTTGCAGCGACGAAAATCTAATTATGTCGCGCTAGTTCTCCGTGACCTTTGAACCTGAGCGTTCGGCGCGGGAACATACCGTCATGATCCTCCGTTAGGTGGATGTCGGCGCAGGTGCCGACGGAGCGGTAAACTTATGCCCATTCTGCGTTACTTCCTTTTTGTCGGCGGAGCTTTGCTCGCGTTGTTGGTCCTCGCCGATTCGGTATTGCCGAGCGTGCCGCTGCCGACCACGTTAACATCTGCGTCGGAACTTCCCCCTGTCCGCATCCAGTCCACGCGCAAGTGGCCGGAGCGGATCGTGATGGATACGGCGGCCGTGGTTCCCGCAAGCGCTTCCGAGAAACTGGCCAAGGTGGAGCAGCACGCGCAGCCGGCGGTTGCTGTAGAGCCGGCCAAGAGCAGTGCACGGGACGCCTATGCCCAGATGACACCTGCCGAGGTGCGCCCACAGGCGGTCGCGCCCAAGTCGGCCGAAAAGCTCCACGCCGCGAAGCTCTCCGAGGCGGTCAAGACGACGGACTCGAAGAAGCGCAAGGTCGCGAAGGCGCCGGGCCGACCGATGATCCTCGTGGCGCAGCAGCCGCACTCCGGCCTGTTCGACTCGACCTGGTAACTCTGCGCTTCCGATCAGCCGACGGCGGCAAGCCGCGTACCACGCCGCCAGACTGCCTTGATCTTGCGCAAAGTGCGCTCTGCCCGGAGCGCCTAGCGTCACTTGGATGGGACCAGGGAGCGTTGCCCGGGGACCCACGGAGACGCTGTATGACTACCACGCCCACTTTGTCGATCTCGCCGGAAAAGGTCGCCTTTGTCGTCACCAAGACGCATCAGTACGAAATGGAAGCGTCCGAGCCCGAGCTGCTGGCCGGTCTGACTGATGATGATTCGTCCACCGGCACGGGCGGACGGGGGACGAGCACCGATCGCTCCGAGCTAGTCAGCTTCATTCGTGGGCTCAACGTCGACGAACAGATCGATCTCGTGGCGCTGACCTGGCTGGGCCGGGGCGACGGCTCGCTGGAGAATTGGGATGAGCTCCGCGCTCAGGCGGCTCAGGCTCACAACAATCGCACGGCAAACTATCTGATCGAAACGCCGATGCTTGGCGACTATCTGGAAGAGGCGCTCTCGGAGTTCGGCCTCTCCCTGGAAGACTTCGAAGAAGGCATCTAGCTGGACGACGTCAGTCTCCCAGCCAGCCGCTTGGTTCTTCGTTGATACTGCGAGGATGGAGTAAGCTCATGGACAAGATGAAGGTCGGAACGGGTGATTGGGTCGTCGTGTGCGACGGCCGCAAGGCGCTGATCCTCGAGAACATCGGCGACAGCATGTTTCCGAATCTGCATACCAAAGAGGTCCGCGAGCACGAGAACGAGCGGACCGGCGCTCAGGGTACGGATGCGCCCGGCTCGGTGCAGCAGTCGTTCGGCCACGCCCGCAGTTCGGTTGAACAGACCGACTGGCATGACCAGGCTGAGCGCGCGTTCCTGAAGCAACTGGCCGACCGCTTGCATCATGCCGTTCTGGCGGGCGAAACCAAGGCTGTGACCATGGTGGCCTCGCCCCGTGCGCTCGGCATGATCCGCGCCGACTATTCGGACGCTGTCCGCAAGGTCCTGCACGGCGAGGTCCACAAGGACCTGGTCAAGCTGCCGGTCTACGAGATCGAAAAACAACTGCTGGCTTGAGCCGAGGAGCCGGCCTTCGAACCGACGCCGCCGACACACTCGGCATCTGGATCCCGTCGCTGTCGTGTGGCAGCGACGGGATCTTTTTATGGCGCTCTCCTGCAACGCCTTCTCGAGGCTGTTGGCCAAAATCCGTCCAAACATGGTCGTACTGACGCCGCCCTGGAACCGGAGAAGTCGTTCCCGGTTGGAGCTTGCGGAACGTTGGCGGGATACGGAGTGAAGGGGATCGGGCCGATGCGGCTGTTGTTTTGGGTTACACTGCTTGGCGCGCTTGCGGTTGGCACCGGGATCTCGGCCGCCAACGAGACGTGCGGTCCAGGATGTCACGTTGCGCCTAACGGCGGCTGCGTGGTCAACGGCTGGGAAGTCGGCGCACCGGTGTGGAACGAGTGTCCCGCGGGCGCCCGCCCGCGACCGCCGTGCGGCGCGGGATTTCGATGGAGCAGGCAAGCCAGGGCCTGCTTGATGAAGTGAACCGCCGACGCGTGCGGCGTCGAGTTCAGGACTTTGAGGAGGGGACAGTCGGCGCGGGCACGGACTCGATGTCCAGCGTGAACAGTCGCTCTTCGTCCGAAATGTCCGAATGAGCCAACACCTGCTGCAGCAGCGTGATGATTGCAGTCGCCCGGTCCTGCTGATCTGCGTCGTCATAGCTCGCAGCCGCCAGCACCGAGCCGTTGGTTTCGCACTTCGCCTTGATCTGGATAATCATCGTTGCATCCTTGCCGTATTCGATGCGCGACAGACTGGCTGCAATCATCTTAAATTCGCGCCAAATGATCCGAGTAAACCCGCGGTAGAAAATGACCGGTGGGCTTGAACCGGCTGAAGTCGACTTCGTTCAGACCGGCTTTGCGCGGATCACGTCCCGCGGGGCGCTGGTGCCGAAAGACTTCCTTAACCATGTCCGTGCGGGAGCCTCGATCAGCATGTAGGTAATCCAGGCAATTGCCGTCGCGATCATGACGAACAGGCCCAACCGAAGCACAAGCTCGACGGCTCCAGGCGCGTCGGACTTGCCGATCATCGCCAGCCGAATGAGGAAAGGGTGCAGCAGATAGATCGAATAGCTGCATTCGCCGCCGACGATCATCGGTCGTGACGACAGCCAACGCGCATGGCCGTAGCGGCTGGCCGCAATGAACACGATCGTGAAGCCGATGATCTCGATCAATCGGACGGCGAGTTCGATGGAGAACGACCAGCCAGGCAGCCGTGGTTGCAGGAACAGCAGTACGGGTGCGCAGACGAGGCTGACCAGTGAGATCCAGAACAGGATGCCGACGCCGCGCCGTTCTCCATCGGTCACACTCGTATTCGCGCGGTTCTGATAGATCATCGCGGCAAAGCAGCCGGCGATGAACTGGGCGATATGGAGGTAGGGCGAGTAATAGGTGAGCCACTGCATCCCGTGCTGCGTGAGACTCGGCGCAACGGCCTTCAATACGGCATCGCCAACGCTGAAGAAGGCAACGATCGTCAGTGCAAACAGCGCGACGTTCACGAGCGCGAGCCCGACCATGGTCGGCAATCTGACGACGCTCCCGAGCAGCAGACAGACGAACGGAAACAGCAGGTAGAAGAACAGTTCGACGCTGATCGACCAGAGGTGCTGCAATGACGGAACAACCGCAACCAGCATCGTGCCGTTCTGAACCGGAAACCAGGCCTGGGTCATCGTCAGAATGAACCCCAGCGAAGGAGCCGACAGACTTCGGGCAATCATCAGATACGTGATGATCACAAGCACCACCGCCGCGTACATGGGATAGAGACGCGCAAATCGTGCGATCGCGAATTCGCGCAGGGCGGGGCCAAGCGGTTGCGACCGCAGGCGTTCGGCATAGTTCAGCCACAGCACGAATCCGCTGAGCACGAAGAACATTGTCATGCCGATGCTGCTGACCTGGGCGATCAGGTCCGGCAGCGGGCCTGACGCCAACGAGGGGGCGCCATGTCCGACGGCCACCGTCGCGGCCGCGACGAAGCGCAGGCCGGTCAGCGAGCCGATGAAGCGTTGGTCATTCACGGCTGGAGACTGTCCTGAGGGCTGGGTCACGCGGGCGTTTTAGAAACAGCAGCCCGCGCAGGCAACCGGATGTCGTGAGGACGGACCAGACAACGGCTCAAATCCGGAGTTTTGACCCACGTCCGCCGCGCCGAGACCCCCGACGAACCATTTCGCCAACCTTGGCCGGGGAACAGGCTGGCGCGCTCGGAGAGATTCGAACTCCCGACCCTCGGAATCGAAATCCGATGCTCTATCCAGCTGAGCTACGAGCGCGCAGTGCGGGTCAAACCCCACGTGAACCGGATACCAGACTTGGCTGGGCAAGGCCAGCCTCCGTCACGCATGAGGTGGGCGGTCGCAGAGGTGCGACATGCCGTGGAAGAAGTTTAGAAGCAGGGATGCCGGCGTCGGTCCTGGCCGATATAGGCCGCCGAACTCTGGTAGCAATGGTTGGTCGACGGGCCATCATAGAACGCGAAGGTGCCGGGCAGGGGGCCGGGACCGTAGTTATGGAGGAAGCTGATCGCGTAAGGCAGGCAATGGTGGTGGCGATGGTGCCGATGGTGGTGGCGCGCCTCCGAGGGCGCGGGACACAGGGCCACCCCGGCCGTGACCAGGGCGGCGGCGAGGAAAGCGAGCTTGCTCATGTCTTTTCTCCGGAAACAGCGCTAAGGCCAGCCAACTGGCCGACAATCTAACCCCGAACGGGCGGAAAGGGTGCCGCAAAGGCGGATATCGGTCAAAATTTTGGCCTTTTCCGCATGCTTAACGAATCCGTGACAAAGTCCGGCAAATTCGTCGTGCAGTGGCGGCCGGCCTTGTCGCGACCTTGCCGAGATACGACCAGGTTTTTCGTCCGCTTCATGAACCGCCTGATTCCATGCGTGCTGCTTTCGCTGGTCGCCGCCGCTCCGGCGCGCGCGGATCTGCATATCACGCGCGATCATGGCGGCTACATCGAGGAATACAAGGCGAAGTATAAGCACATCCGCGACACCCGCCAGCGTGTCATCATCGACGGCATCTGCAATTCCGCCTGCACGCTGGTGTTCGGCATCGTGCCGATGAACAAGATCTGCGTCACGCCGAAAGCGAGCCTCGGTTTTCACCAAGCCTACTACGACAAGGCCTTCACGTTCGGCATCAAGGTCACCAGCGTGGAGGGGACATCCGAGCTGATGTCCTATTATCCGGATTCCGTGAAGGACTGGATCCGCCGCAATGGTGGGCTGACCACCGAGATGAAGCGGATCAAGAACGGCGTCGAGCTCTGGAAGATCGTCGATCCATGCCCGGACGCCTGGTGAGCGGAACCCGGGGAAACAGCGACGCCGTCGACACGAACGAAACAATCCAGCGCCAGATCGTCCCCACTGCCGGGCACTGGATTGTTTCGCCTGGACTGTCAGCACCGGGCGTTGCCCGCCTTCAGTCCCCAACCAAGCCGATCAGCGCTTGGCCTTCTTCGTCTTCTTGGCCGCTTTCTTGGTGGCCTTCTTCGCAGTCTTCTTCGCAGCCTTCTTGGCGGCTTTCTTCACGGTCTTCTTGGCCGACTTCTTGGTGGCGACCTTCTTGGCCTTGGCGGCGGCCCGCTTGGGGGCGGCCTTCTTGGCGGGGGTCTTCTTCTTTGCGGCCCGCTTGGCCTTGGGAGCCGCGGCGGTCACAGGATCCGTCGCAGCCTCGGGCGGCGTGCCCGGCGCGGCGACGGTCGGGTCGGTGAGTGTGGTGTCGTCCATATCGGTCCCCCGATTTGTTGGAAACCCGAGGACGATAGCTGGATTCTCCGTGCTGTCAAAGCGAGCGCAACTAATCACTTGTGCGCAAGCGCGCGTAGGCCGCCAGCGCACGCTCGCGCCCCAGCTTGTGGTCGACGGCCGGCGCCGGGTAGGAGCGTCCGAGTGCCACGCCCGCCTCGGCGAGCTCGAGCGGCTTTGCTGCCCAAGGTTGATGGACCAAAGGGGCCGGCAGGCGCGCCAGTTCGGGAACCCAGCGCTTCACATAGGCGCCTTGCGGATCGAACTTCTCGCCCTGCAGCACGGGATTGAAGACCCGGAAATAGGGGGCCGCATCCGCGCCGGAGCCTGCGACCCATTGCCAGCTCGCCGGGTTGCTGCCCGGGTCGGCATCAACCAGCGTATCCCAGAACCACTGTTCGCCCTGCCGCCAATCGATCAGCAGGTGCTTCACCAGCAACGAGGCCACCACCATGCGGACGCGGTTGTGCATGCTGCCGGTGTGCCACAGCTCGCGCAGGCCGGCGTCGACGATCGGATAGCCGGTCTGGCCGCGCTGCCATGCCGCAAGCGCGGCGTCATTCTGAATCCACGGAAAGGCGTCGAACGACGGTTGCAGGTTGCGGGTGGCGAGGTCGGGATTGTTGAACAGCAAATGCCGGCTGAACTCGCGCCAGCCGACTTCGCTCAGGAACTTGTCGATCCCCTTCGCCAATGCGGGACGCTCCTCGGCGGCGAAGCGCGCCGCGTGAAAGACCTGGCGCGGGCTGATTTCGCCGAAACGTAAATGCGGTGACAGCCGCGAGGTGGCTTCGATGTCGGGGCGGTCGCGATCGGCGGCATAGCTGCCGACCGCCGTTTCGAGAAACTGAGTGAGGCGCTGCTGCGCCGCGCGCGCACCCGGCCGCCAGGCGTCGCGCAGTCCGCCGGCCCAGTCCGGCTTCGTCGGCTCCAATCCCAATTCGTCGACGGCGAGGCTCGCAAGGCCGGCCAGCGGCGTCAGCCGGACCGGCGTCGGCAGCGGCTTCGGCGGTGCGCCCAGCGCCAGCACGCGCTTCCAGAACGGGGTGAACACGCGCGGCCCGCGTCCGTCCTTGCCGCGCATCTCGGCCGGGTCGACCAGCAGGTCATCCGCGAAGACGCGGGTCTTCACATCGATCCTGCCAAGCGCCGCCTCGACACCGTCGGCGACGGCGCGGGGACCGCTCTGCGCGACGTCGTTCCAGTACACCGCGGCGGCCTTGGTCTCCGCCGCGAGGTCGCCGAGCACCTTTGCCGCCGGCCCCCGGCGAATCACCAGGTCGCTGCCGAGCGACTGCAACTCCGCGCGGAGTGCACGCAGCGATTGCGCCAGCCACCATCGCGTCGCTCCTCCGAGAGGACGGAGTTCGGGACTCTCCTGATCGTAGATGTAACTACAAACAACCGGGCCGCCGGCCTGGGCTGCGGTATACAACGCGGGGTGGTCAGATAGCCGCAGGCTCTCGCGAAACCATACGATGATAGGGCTGGAACTCATTCTCAGGTATCTTTTTGCCGCTTTGTGCAGGAGAGTCCGTATTCTTCCTGCCGGAAAATAATGGGTTGGAAACGAAGTACGGGCAGTTTGAGATTCAGTTGCAGTTCCCTGGGAAGGTTTCTGACGTGCCCGTCAAATTGAAGCTCGGCACCAAGGCGCTGATTGGCGCCGTTGTCGTCATCGCGTTGAACACGGCCCTCGTGGTCGGCGCCGCCTACTGGTCGCTCACGAACGAATTCGCCGATCGCGCCAAGCGCGACATCGAAGGTAATCTGCGGACGTTTGCGCTGGCGTTCGGCGAGACCTTCAAGGACGCCAAAGTCAACGTGCAGAACGGCGTCGTTTCGCGCATCGAGATCCCGGCCATTCCGGAGATCAAGGATCACGCCATCGTCGACCGCGCAGTCTCCTATGTCGGCGGCAGCGCCACCTTGTTTGTTGTCGATGACGGCGGGCAGTTCGTGCGCCGCTCGACCAATGTGAAGAAGGAGAACGGCGACCGCGCGGTCGGCACGCAGCTCGCGGCCGACCATCCGGCGCAGGCGTTGCTGCGCAGGGGCGAGGCCTATAAGGGGCCGGCCACGCTGTTCGGCAAGCCGTTCATGACCGCCTATTTCCCGGTGACCAGCCCGGCCGGCAAGGTGATCGGCATCCTCTATGTCGGCGTGCCCATGGCCGAGCTCGACGCGATGCTGTCGCAGGCGATGCAGACCATGATCGTAGCGGCCGCGGTCGCGGCGCTGCTGGTGCTCGGACTGACGATGCTGGCCGTGAGCCGCATCACCAAGCCGTTGAGCGCCGTCACCGAGGCGCTGACGGCGATCGCCGAGGGACGCGAGACTGTCGAGATCAACTCCGACGAGCGCGGCGACGAAATCGGCGAGATTGCCCGCAGCCTCGTCGTGTTCCGCAGTGCGGCCAGCGAGCGCCGCCGCATGCGCGAGGAGCAGGTGGCGGCCGCGACGGCCGCGGTCGAGCAGCGCAAGGCCGAATTGCAGCGCTTCGTCGACTCCTTCCAGGCCAGCATCGGCGGCATCATCGAGAACGTGCTGACCTCGTCGAGCGAGTTCGAGCGCGAGGCTCGCCAGCTCACCCAGACGGCGCGCACCACCGCAGACCTGTCGGGGCAGTCGGCCGGCGCCTCCGAAAACGCCTCGGAGCATGTCCGCACCGCTGCGGCCGCGTCCGACGAGCTGTCCGGCTCGATCGCCGAGATCATCCGCCGCGTCCAGGAATCCAACGCCATCGCCGCCGAGGCGGTCAACCAGGCGACCGCGACCGACCAGCGCATCAAGGAGCTGTCCGACGCCGGCAACCGCATCGGCGACGTCGTCAAGCTGATCACCTCGATCGCCGAGCAGACCAATCTGCTGGCGCTGAACGCCACCATCGAGGCCGCCCGCGCCGGCGATGCCGGTCGCGGCTTCGCGGTCGTGGCCCAGGAGGTCAAGACGCTCGCCGGCCAGACCGCCAAGGCGACCGAGGAGATCTCCAGCCAGATCGCCAATATGCAGACCGTGACGCAGGAATCGGTCGACGCCATCAAGGCGATCAGTTCGACCATCGAGCGCATCAACGAGATCGCGGCATCGATCTCGGCCGCTGTCGAGCAGCAGCGCGCCGCCACCCAGAACATCACCCAGAGCGTTCGCTCGGCCGCGAGCGGCACCGCCGAGGTCGTCAGCAACATCCGCAGCGCGGCGCGCGGGGCGGGCGAGACCGGCGAAAGCTCCAACCGGATGTTCGCCTCCGCCCAGGCGCTGTCCGGCGAGAGCCTGCGGCTGAAGGCCGAGGTGCAGAAGTTCCTCGACGGGATGCGCGCGGCGTGACATCGCGGCTCGCCTCGCGTCGACGCCAACTCTGTCGTCATTCCGGGGCGCGCGACGCGCGAGCCCGGAATCCATAGACACGACTGGCAATCGCGCCGAAGAACGACGCCACGGGAATCTCGCTCCGCCATGACCTTTCGTGGCTATGGATTCCGGGCTCATTCGCGCGGCTTCAAAATGGCTTCGCCATTTTGCGCGCGAATGCCCCGGAATGACGGCTTGGAAAGATCTCGTCGAAGTCACATGGATCACCCATAGAGCAGCCTCGGCAGGATCGTTACGATGCCCGGGAACAGCGTGAGCAGCAGCACGAAGGCGACCATGATGATGAGATAGGGGGCGGTCACGCAGGCGATATAGCCGAGACCGTCCTCCGTCAGGCCCTGGATCACGAACAGGTTGAAGCCGACCGGCGGCGTGATCTGCGCCATCTCGACCGCGAGCACCAGGAAGATCCCGAACCACACCTCGTCGAAGCCGGCGCCCTTCACGATCGGCAGCACGATCGGCAGGGTCATCACGATCATCGAGAAGCCGTCGAGGAAACAGCCCAGGATCAGGTAGAACACGATCAGGACTACGATCAGCATGAACGGCGACAGGCCGAGGCCCTTCACAAAGGCGGCCACCGCCTGGGGAATGCCGAGGAAGGCCGCGGCGTTGCCGAGGATCGAGGCGCCGAGCACGATCAGCGCGATCATCGAGCAGGTGATGACCGAGCCGATCATCACGTCGCGGACGACCTGCTGAGACAGTGCTCCCTGGAAGAACGCGACCAGCGCCGCGCCGAGCACGCCGACGGCGGCGGCTTCCGACGGCGTCGCGAGGCCGCCATACATCGAGCCGAGCACGCAGGCGATCAGGAACAAAGCCGGCGCAAGATCCTTCAGCGCGGCGAAGCGCTCCGCCCACGGCACCTGTGACAGCTGCGCCTCGGCCTTCGGCACCATCGCGGGCTTCAGCGTAGTGTGCAGCATCACCCAGCCCATGAAGGTGCCGGCGAGCAGCAGGCCCGGCAGCACGCCGGCCGTAAAGAGCTTCAGAATAGAAACGTCGCCGAGCACGCCGTAGATGATCATGATGTTCGACGGCGGGATCAGGAAGCCGAGCGTGCCGGCGCCGGCGAGCGAGCCGATCGCGATGTCGCGCGAATAGCCGCGGCGCAAGAGCTCGTTGAGCGACATCCGGCCGATGACCTGCGTGGTCGCGGCGGACGAGCCGGAGATCGCGGCGAAGATGGTGCAGCCGATAACGTTGACGTGGAGCAGGCGGCCCGGGAGCAGCCCGGCCCACGGGGCGAGGCCCTGGAACAGCGAGCGCGACAGGCGGGTGCGGAACAGCAGCTCGCCCATCAGGATGAACAGCGGCAGCGCCAGCAGCTCCTGGGTCGTCAGGATGTTCCAGGCGTACTGGGGGAGCAGCTTGTCTAGCGGGATCGAGCGGAACATCGCCAGCAGCAGGGTCGCGGTGAAGGCGAGCGTGAGCCCGATCCACAGGCCGCCGGCCAGCAGCGCGAACAGGATGGCGAAGAGGGCGATGACTTCGATGGTCATGGGGTGGGGGAGTCCGCGGTGAGGAGAGCGGGCGGGAGAGGGTCGGCGGAGCAGGGAGCGGCAGCAGCATCAGTTGCTATTTGCCCGAGTTGGGCACAGATCCTGCGGCGCGAGCGGTGCAACCTCGCCCCGCTTGCGGGGAGAGGTCGGATTGCATCGTCAGATGCAATCCGGGTGAGGGGGTACAGGTCTAACGGTGACCACTGCCCGTGCGGCTGCCCCTCACCCCAACCCTCTCCCCGTAAGAACGGGGAGAGGGGGCGCACCGCTTGCAAGGCGAGGGCTCGATGACAGCTGTCAGGTCTTAGGCACGAACGACGTACCTCGGAGGCCGCGGCCCGCGAAGAACTGATCGTCGCAATATCAGCCCGTCCCCTCATTCGACCGGCGAGGCCTTCATGCGGTGGTCTTCAAGCGGCAGTCCCAGCGCGGCCTGGATGGCGCGGGCGAGGAATTGCAGGGTGAGCAGCAGCATGCCGAAGGTGACGACGGCTTGCGGAAACCACAGCGGGGTGTCGCTGGAAGTCGAGACCTGGCCGCGGATGAAGGAGCCGAAGGCGAACTTCGTCATGGCCGAGGTGAGGTAAGCCATGAAGGCGAAGCCGGCGGCGGCGGCCAGCACTTCCAGCGCGCGCTGCAGCGGCGCTGGCACGTTCTTCAGCAGCAGCACCACGCGGATGTGGCCGCCGACCCGCAACGTCATGGCGGCGCCGAAGGTGAACGACGCCGCCATCAGATAGGACGAGTATTCCCAGGCGATCGAGATCGTCGGCGGGAAGAACGGTAGCACGTTCGACAGCGCCCGCGTGGTCACCTCCGCCAGCATCAGCGTGGTCAGCAGCAACAGGCAGCCGCCGCCGATCCAGCCGTCGAGCCGGCCGAGCCGGTCGATGACATCGAGCAGGATGCGCAGCGGCGCGGGCGCCGCTGCATTGAGGCTCGCCCGATCGGCCGGCGAGGTGGCTTGCGCGATCTCAGCCACGCTTCATCTCGGCGAGATAGGCCTTCACCGGCGCCTCGGCCGCGGGCACGCGTTTGAGGAAGGCTTCCATCTGCGGCGCGGTCTTGGCGCGGATCTCCGTCATCATCGCCTCCGAGACCGGCACCACCTCCATGCCGCCTTCCTTCAGCCGGTTGAGGCTGTCGACGTCGGCCTTGACGGAGTTGGCCCAGAACGTCGGCTCCATCCTGGCGGCGATGTCGCTGATGATCTTCTGCTGCTCCGGCGTCAGCGCCTTCCAGGAATCCAGGTTCACGTTGAGCATCTGCGACGACCACACATGGTTGGTCGGGTAGACGTATTTGAGGAACTCCCAGAACTTGCCGTCGACGCCCGACACCGACGAGGTCGAGACGCCGGCGACGGCGCCAGAGGCCAATGCCGGAATGGTCTCGCCCCAGGGGATCATCACCGCGGCCATGCCGATGGCATTGAGCATGTCGACCGCGTTCTTGTCAGGCACGCGGATCTTGATGTTCTTCAAGCCGGCGACGTCGGAGGACTTGACCTTCAGATGCAGGTACTGCGTCGGCCACGGCACGATGTAGAGGATCTTCTGGTTGTTGCGAGCGGCGATCTTCTCGTATTCCGGCCGGACGTATTTGTGCAGGACCTTGAGCTCGTCCATCGAGCCGGCCAGGAACGGGATGCTCTCGACGCCCATGAACGGCTCGTCGCCGACCTGCTGGATATTGAGCACGTCGGCGAGCGGCACGAGGCCGTCGCGCACCGCGCGCAGATGCTCGGGCCCCTTGAAGCCGAGCTGACCGCCGGCCTTCACCGTGATGTTGACGGCGCCATTGGTCTGCTTCTTCACCTCCTCGGCGAAGGCCATCGCATTCTGAGTGTGGAAATTGCCGTCGGGCCAGACCGTGGACATGTCCCAGTTGGTCGTGGCCGCGCGGGCGCGCGTCGAGACCTGGGTCGCAGCGAGCAGGGAGGCTGCTCCGGCGGTGAATGTGCGTCGCGTGATCATGAGGGTCTCCGCTTCGTTGCTGAGCTAACGAGTTTAAAGGATGCAGTGAGGTAGGCAGAGTTGCGGCCGCCTCTCACGTGCGGCGCCGGTCTCGAATGTCGACCCTGTCCATCAACATGCCTTTCGGTGTGTTCATGGTCAGGTTCGCAGTGCCGATCTCGGCTCTTGATCCTCATGGTGAGGAGCGTCGCCCTTGCGACGCGTCTCGAACCATGAGGCCCAAGTCCGGGCCTCGCCCTTCGAGACGCTCGCCTTCGGCGAGCTCCTCAGGGTGAGGAGTAACAGTTGCGCGCCTTCCTCCCACGAGGACTCGGAGAGATGATCTCACGAACGGACTCCTGGGCTTGCGAAGCGCCTGGCGTTCGGCGCGTACGAGTTGCTCACAGTCCATGCCCATAAACCTTCGCCGCGTTGTCCGCCGACACCAGTCCGCTCTCGACATCGCTCTGCACCAGCACCGCCGCGCGCTCGCGGGGATCGCCGATGCCCGCCCCACCCGGTGTCAGCACCACAAGCCGGTCGTCCGGCGGCACGGTCTGGAAGCCCTTGCCGCGCAGCCTCTTTCCCGACGCGAGCCCGACATAGCCGGCTTCGCCATTGTGGCCGCCGTCGCGGCCGCGGGGCGGGTGGTCGATGCGGTCGAAGGCGGCGAGGATGTCGAACGGCGCATCGACGCCGCTGCCGACCTCGATGATCTGGCCAAGGCCGCCGCGAGTGCGGCCGGCGCCGCCGGAATCTGGCCGCAGCTCCTTGCGCCAGAAGATCAGCGGCGTCTGCGTCTCCGCGATCTCGACCGGCGTGCCGCGCACGCCGCTTGGATAGGCTGTCGCCGACAGGCCGTCCTTGTCGAAGCGCGCGCCGGTGCCGCCGTTGGAGGTCACCGCCATCGAGAACCCGTAATTGCCGCCGGCGCCGGAGCGGGTCTGGCCGCGCACGTTGAGATTCCACAGGCAGGAGGTGCCCTCGGCCGGCACCCGCTCCGGAATGATCTGGCGCAGGCAGCCGAACACGACATCGGGGAGCATCTGGCCGATGACGTGGCGCGAGGCGACGGGCGCAGGCTTCGGCGCGTTGAGGATCGCGCCCGATGGCGCTGACACGGTCAACGGCGACAGCGATCCGGCATTGTTGGGGATCGCTGACGCCACCACGCAGCCAAGGCCGAACACGGTGTAGGCGGTGGTGTAGGACAGCGGCACGTTGATGCCGAACTTCGACGCTGTCGACGTGCCGTCGAAATCGACGTGAATGCCGTCATCGCTGATCGTCAGCGCGGCCTTGATCGTCACCGGCGCATCGTAGCCGTCGACCACCATCTCGTTGCGCCAGGTACCCTTCGGCAGCTTGGCGATCTCGGCCAGCACAGCCTCGCGCGAGCGGTCGCAGACGTAGTTGCCGAGCTCGTCGAGCGTTGAGATGCCGAACTCGCGCATCATCTCGACCAGGCGCTGGCAGCCGACATCGTTACAGGCGGCGAGCGAGTAGGTGTCGCCCTCGGTGTCGACTGGCAGCCGCGTGTTGGCGCGGATCATCGCCATCAGGGTCTCGTTGACGACGCCCTGGTCGATCAGCTTCAGCATCGGGATGTATAGTCCCTCCATGAACACGTCGGTGCCATCGGGGCCGAAGCCGATGCCGCCGATGTCCATCAGATGGCTGGTGCAGGAGAACAAGGCGACCGGCTGACCGTCCTTGAAGCAGGGCGTGGTGACGACGAAGTCGTTGAGATGGCCGGTGCCCATCCAGGGATCGTTGGTGATGTAGGCATCGCCCGGCTTCATCGTCTCGATCGGAAAATGCGCGATGAAGTGCTTCACCGACTCCGCCATCGAGTTGACGTGGCCTGGCGTGCCGGTGACGGCCTGCGCCAGCATGCGACCCTTCAGATCGAACACGCCCGCTGAGAGGTCGCCGCATTCGCGCACGATCGGGCTGAAGGCGGTGCGCAGCAGCACCTGGGCCTGCTCCTCGACCACGGCGATCAGCCGGTGCCACATGATCTGCAGGTCGATCAGGCTGGTTTGGGATGCGCTCATGGTCACGCCGCCTTCCGTTCCATGACGATGCTGCCGGCACCGTCGATATGTGCGTCGAAACTGTTGGAGATGAAGGTCGAGGTCTCGTCCTCGGCGATCACGGCGGGACCTGCGATGACAGCGCCCGGCGCCATCTGCTCGCGGCGGTACAGTGGGATGTCGACGAAGCGGCCGGCGCGGCCGTCGAAGAATTTGCGGTGGCCCGAAGCCGCGCCGGCGGGCTTGCGCGTGATCTCGGCGACGGTGGCCGGCTGGCGGGCGTCCGTCGTGGCCAGCACCGACCAGCTCAGCACCTCGATCGCGGCACCTGGAATGGCGCGCTCGAACAACGCAGCATAGCCGGCCTCGAAGGTCTTGCGCAGGGCAGGGAGGTCCTCCGCGGTCAGTGCGCGGTTCGGCAGCTCGACGCTGATCTCGTGACCCTGGCCGACATAGCGCATGAACGCCGCACGGCGCTCGCGGACCGGTGCGCCGGCCGCGCCGGGCTCGACGAGGGCGCGGGCCTCATCGGCCATCTCCTGCAGCAGGCTGGAGACGCGCGCGGTGTCGAAGTCATCCAGCCGCGCGTGGCGGCTGCGTACCAGCTCATAGGCGATCGGCGCGGCAAGGAAGCCGACGGCCGAGCCGACGCCGGCATTCGATGGCACGATGACCCTGGCGACGCCGATCTTCTCGGCGACGCGGGCGGCGTGCAGCGGCGCGGCGCCGCCGAATGCGATCAGCGTGTGCTGGCCGATGATCGCGCCGCGTTCGACGGCGTGAACGCGCGCGGCGCTCGCCATGTTCTCGCAGACGACCTCGTGCACCGCATAGGCTGCGGTCTCGGCATCCAGGCCGAGCGGCGCGCCGACGTCGCGGAGCAGGGCCTGTTTCGACAATTCCGGATCGAGCTTGATGGTGCCGCCCGCAAAGGCGTCGGGATCGATCATGCCGAGCGCGACGTCGGAATCGGTGACCGCCGGACGCTGACCGCCGCGGCCGTAGCACGCCGGGCCCGGCTCGGACGAGGCGCTCTCGGGACCGACGGTGACGCGCTTCATCGCATCGATGCGCGCGATCGAGCCGCCGCCGGCGCCGATCTCGACCATCTCGATGACGGGGATGCGCACCGGCAGGCCGGAGCCCTTCAGGAAGCGCGCGGCGCGATCGACCTCGAATACGCGCGAGCTCTCCGGCTCGAAGTCCTCGATGAGACAGATCTTGGCGGTGGTGCCGCCCATGTCGAACGACAGCACCTTGCGCTCGCCGAGCCGTGCGGCGATCTGACCGGCGAAGATCGCGCCGCCGGCTGGGCCGGATTCGACGAGGCGCACCGGGAAACGCCGCGCCGTGTCGATCGAGGTGACGCCGCCGCCTGAGGTCACGAGATAGATCGCGCCGCGGAACTGCTCGATACGCAGCGCCTGATCCATCCGCGCGAGATAGGAGTCCATCAGCGGCTGCACATAGGCGTTGGCGACGGCCGTCGAGGTGCGCTCATATTCCCGGATTTCGGGACAGACCGCCGAGGACAGCGTGATCGAGACGCCCGGCAACTCTTCGGCAACGATCTCGCCGGCGCGGCGCTCATGCGCAGGATTGGCGTAGGCGTGCAGGAAGGCGATGGCGATGCTGCTGACCTCCAGCGCGCGCAATTGTGGAACGAGCGCGCGCACCGCCGCTTCATCGAGCGGCAGCCTGACGTCGCCATGAGCATCGACGCGCTCAGGGACGGTGAAGCGCAAGCTGCGCGGCACCAGCGGCTTCGGCTTGTCGATGGAGAGATCGTACTGGTCGTAGCGGCTCTCAGTTCCAATATCCAGAACATCGCGGAAGCCTGAGGTGGCGATCAGCGCCGTCTTCGCGCCGCGTCGCTCGATGATGGCGTTGGTCGCGAGCGTGGTGCCGTGGATGAAGACGTCGATGTCGGAGATGCGGGCCTTCGCATCGGCGAGAATCAGGCGCGTCCCGTCCAGCACGGCCTGCTCTGGCTGCGTCGGCGTCGTCAGCACCTTGCGTGTGCGGCGGTGATCGCCGATGTCGAGAACGATATCGGTGAATGTGCCCCCGATATCGACGGCCAGCCGGACTTCGGCTCCTTCAAGCATTCGGTCATCTCCGCAAGCGACGAATTGAGGTGCGATTTGAGCAAGTCCCATGCCATTGCGCCAGCGGAGATGCGTGTTGCTGCTCTGCGTTTTGTGCGGCGCGGACTTGAGGTCGCGGTGTCGTGCGGGCTCAACCTTGCTGATCGACATGCGACCGTTGCCTGCTCCATCCTCATGCTGTTGCGCGAAGCCAGCCATGTGAGATGTACGATGTTTCCACACCGTCATTCCGGGGCGCCCGGAGGGCGAGCCCGGAATCCATACTCCCGATCGTGGTTATGGATTCCGGGCTCGTCGCTTCGCGCCGCCCCGGAATGACAGCGTATGTGTTGAACGAGCTTGGCAGACGCGCATTCGCATTCCCGCGGCATGATCAGCCCGAGTTCTGCCGTCAGTTCACCCTCACGCAACAAGAGGGCGCAAGGAATGCCGGGTGAAGGCCTCACCCATGGCCCGCCTGCGAAAAAAATGCAGGCGGCAGGTACCACAGGTTCAGCCGAACATCCGGCATTCCCTGCGCGGTGTCTTCACGCTTATACGCAGTCTCCCTGGCGCGCCGGGCTTGTTGGCCACCATGCCGCGACAATGCTTGCGCATTGCGCAGGGGATACCAGCATCGGGGTATCAGGACGCTGCGACTTCACGTCCGCAATCATGACGGTCGTCTGCGCTGAAAGCGCGTCCGACATGACCTGCGGCACCGCATCCCGCCCCGACGTTCGTGACGACGCGTACGTCCCTCTGCATGGGGCGGGACACGCGGATCATACATGATTTCCGTAAAAGCGAAAGAGCAAAATTCGATTTTTTGGAAATCAAGCGAAGCGCCGCGTCATGTCTCTTGAGCCTTCGCCGTTGCCCGTCCCATGACGACAATCGGGTTGAAGCAGCCGAGGATCAGGCGCTTGGGATCGAAAGGGATGTCTGCTGGGATTTCGAAGCGGTCGTCGTCGCGCAGCCGCGCCTCGGCCGCATCGCATGTCGCCCTGTCGGGCCAGACCTGCCAGGAGAAGACGATCTTCTCGCCGGGCTTGGCGGCGACGGCCCGGCGAAAATCCGTGAGCTGGCCGTCGGGAACGTTGTCTTCCCAGGATTCGACGATTTCAACGCAGCCATATTCTTTGAACAGCAGGGCGCCTCGGTCCGCCCATCGGCGGTAGGCCTCGAGTTTCTCGGCGGGCACCGGGATCACAAATCCTGCGACATACATGGCCTCGTCTCCCCTGGACTCCGGTAAGGCTAGCACGACCGGGGCCAGCGCGCTGGGCCGGGCAGAGTCGGGGTTTTATGGCCTCGTGTTCCGGCGCGGCTTGGCGTAAAGCAGCCGGAATCGAAGAAAGGTCTTTCCTTGTCATTCCCCGCGACCAATCCGCCGCTGGCCCGCGCCCTGGCCGAGCGCAATTATGTGAATCCCACGCCCGTTCAGCTCGCCGTGCTCGACGAGGACGCCGAGGGCCGCGACTTGCTGGTGTCGGCGCAGACGGGGTCGGGCAAGACCGTGGCCTATGGGCTGGCGATGGCGGCCGACCTGCTGGGCGAGGCCGAGCGCTTCGGCCCGGCCGCGGCGCCGCTGGCGCTGATCGTGGCGCCGACGCGTGAATTGGCGCTGCAGGTGCAGCGCGAGTTGGCCTGGCTGTATCAGCATGCCGGCGCGCGGGTGATCTCCTGTGTCGGCGGCATGGATCCGCGCCGCGAGCAGCGCGAGCTGGAGGCGGGGGCGCATATCGTCGTCGGCACGCCCGGGCGGCTGTGCGATCATCTGCGGCGCAACCGTCTCGACATTTCGGAATTGAAGGCCCTGGTGCTCGACGAGGCCGACGAGATGCTCAACCTCGGCTTTCGCGAGGACCTGGAATTCATCCTCGAGACCACGCCCGAGACCCGTCGGACGCTGCTGTTCTCGGCGACGTTCCCTCGCGGCATCGTGGCGCTGGCCAAGGAGTATCAGAACGACGCGTTCCGGATCGAGGTCGAGGGCGACGAGGGCGGCCACGCCGACATCGAGTATCGCGCCATCCGCATCGCGCCTGGAGATGCCGAGCACGCGGTGGTCAATCTGCTGCGCTTCTATGAATCGCCGAGTGCGATCGTGTTCTGCAACACCCGCGAGGCCGTCCGGCATCTGCAGGCGGCGCTGCTGGAGCGCGGCTTCTCGGTGGTCGCGCTGTCGGGCGAATTGACGCAGAACGAGCGCACCACGGCGTTGCAGTCGCTGCGCGACGGCCGTTCGCGGGTCTGCGTTGCGACCGACGTCGCGGCGCGCGGCATCGATCTCGCCAATCTCGATCTCGTCATCCATGCCGAGCTGCCGAACGATCCCGAGGTGATGCAGCATCGCTCGGGGCGCACCGGGCGGGCCGGGCGCAAGGGCGTCAGCGTGCTCCTGGTGCCGCCGGCGCGGCGGCGCCGCGCGGAGATGCTGTTGAGCCTCGCGGGCGTCGAGGCCGTCTGGGGCACGGCGCCGCAGGCGGACGAGATCCGCAAGCTCGATCAGCAGCGCATGCTGCAGGATTCGATCTTCACCGAAGAGACGACCGCGGACGATCTGGCCCTCGCGCAGCTCCTGCTCGCGCAACGGCCGGCCGACGACATCGCCGCCGCGCTGGCGCGGCTCTATCGCGCCCGGCTGCCGTCGCCGGAGGACATTCTCGATGCCGTCGAGGATCGCGGCCGGCCGCGGCCCGAGCGTGCCGCGCGCGAGCGGCCGTCGCGGGACGAGGAGCGCGCGCCGGCGCCGCGGACCAAGGGCGGCAAGCCGTCGCGCCACGGCATGGGCGAGCCGAGCGTCTGGTTCCGCGCGGCGATCGGGCGCCGCAAGAACGCCGAGGCGCGCTGGCTGCTGCCGATGATCTGCCGCCGCGGCGGCATCGACAAGCAGGACATCGGCGCGATCAAGATTTCCGACACGACCACCGAATTCGAGATCGCCGCCCGCGTCGCCGACAGCTTCGCTGCCAACATCCGCCGTCCCGACAAGGAGGACACGATCCGCATCGAGCCGCTCGCCACCGCGCCTGCAGCGCAGCCTGCGGCCGAGAAGGCGCGGCCGCAGAAGCCGCCGCGGCGCAAGGCGGAGGAGGGCGCCTATCACCCGCTCCACCGTGACGAGCCGCGCGAACGCGCGGAGGAGAGGCCGCGCGGCAAGCCGCATCGCGAGGCTCCGTCGAAGTCGTTCCGCGAACCGGCGTTCGCGAAGAAAAAGAAGCCGCGCGACAAGTCCGGTCATGGCGGTCAGGCGTTTCCTTCGAGCCATCCGCGCGCGAAGCCGCCAAGTGGCAAGAAGCCGAAGACCAAGCGTCGCGGCTGATCTGGCCGGTCGAGGCGCTCGCGTCGACCGCTGAACCGTGAGGGAGGAGCCGTCCTTGAGCCGCTACGCCGTCCTGTATTTTGCAACTCTGGCCGTGCTGCTCGGCTTCGACATTCCGTTCCTTGCCATCGTGGCCAAGGGCTTCTTCCAGTCGCAGGTCGGCGAGATGCTCGGCGAGGTCCGCCCCGTTCCGGCCGTGCTGTTCTATCTGATCTATATCGCCGGCGTGCTGATCTTCGTGAACGGCACCGCCGACGCCACCTGGCGCTCGACCTTGCTCTACGGCGCGCTGTTCGGGCTGTTCTGCTACGCCACCTTCGAGCTGACCTCGCTCGCGATGCTCAAGCAGTGGACCTGGACGGTGGTCGCGGTGGACATCAGCTGGGGCGTGTTCGTGACCGCGGTGTCGGCGACGGCCGGGCTGCTGATCGCGGACTGGGTCACGCCGCGGGGGTAGTTGGCAGTCATTCCGGGGCGCGCACAGCGCGAACCCGGAATCTCGAGATCCCGGGTCCGCCTCTGCGAGGCGGCCCGGGATGACGGAGGCGAACGTGGTTCGCCGCCATCACTTCGGCTGCGGAACCACCCGCAGATACGGCTTCGGCGCCTTCCAGCCGTCCGGATAGATCGTCTTGGCCTCGTCGTCGGACACGGAGCCCGCGATGATGACGTCCTCGCCCTGCTTCCAGTCGGCGGGGGTGGCGACGCGATGCTTGGCGGTGAGCTGCAGCGAGTCGATGACGCGGAGAATTTCCTGGAAGTTGCGGCCCGTGGTCATCGGGTAGACCAGGATCAGCTTGATCTTCTTGTCCGGGCCGATGATGAAGACGTTACGGACGGTCAGGTTGTCGGCGGCGGTGCGCTTGGCCGGATCGCCCGAGACCGCCGCGGGCAGCATGTCGTAGAGCTTGGAGACGTTGTAGTCGATGTCGCCGATCAGGGGATAGTTCGGCGCCGCGCCTTGCGTCTCGCGAATGTCCTCGGCCCACTGCGAATGCTTGTCCACGGGGTCGACGGACAGGCCGATCAGCTTGACGCCGCGCTTGTCGAACTCCGGCTTCAACCGGGCGAGCGCGCCGAGCTCGGTGGTGCAGACCGGGGTGAAATCCTTCGGATGCGAGAACAGCAGCGCCCAGCTGTCGCCGATCCAGTCGTGGAATTTGATCTTGCCTTCGGTGGTCTGAGCCTCGAAGTCGGGCGCGGTGGAGCCGATTTGCAGAGCCATGGGAGTCCTCATGTGACTGGAAGGGGCGGGATAAAACGTTCTCTCGACTATAGGAAATACCGCCTCCCATGGGAACCGTTCCAGAAAAAAGAGAACATCCTTCTCCTGCAGCCCGCGCGCGCAACAACTTCTTTTGAGTTCACAGCCTGCGGCGAAACATCCGTGAGACTACCGCCTGCCCAGATTTCGCCACGTCTCGGTCGCAACACGCCGCCCCTCGCTTGAGCCGCTTTGAACCGTGATCGAGGTCACTGCGGCAAAAGGGCAACCGATACAAAAACCCACAACGCCGTTTCGAACCATTAACCACTCGTTCAGACGCGGACCGACAAGGTGGGTCAACACAGCAACTGAGAAGAGAACATGGCTAGCTCTGCACCAAAAACCATCGATGGTCTCGAACCCTCCTCGTGTGAGACCGCTGCTTCCGCGCTCGGCATCGTGCGCGACGGCGTGATCACCGGCGAGGGTCCGACCACCGCAGGACGGGTGCACTTCTCCCGCATGCTCGACGCCGAGGACGCCGCCTGGTGCGCGCGCATCCTCACCGCAACCGCGATCAACGACACGCCCGTCAGCCGCGCCGAGGCCGAGGCGCTGTTCGAGATCGACGCCGCCGCGACCGAGCGCAAGGATGACGGCCGGTTCGAGGATCTGCTGGCCAAGGCGATCGCGCATCACACCGCGTCCGCCTCCGGCCTGCCGGTGCCGCCGCGCAGCGTGGCGCTGTCGCCGGAGACGCCGATCGAGAGCTGGGCGCCGATGAACGCGCGCGGCGTTCGTACCGATGCGCTGGAGTGGGTCGCCAAGCGCATGCGCGGCAAGCACCACGGCAATCGCGCGCTGCGCGCGATGGTCGCGACCCTGGTCGGCGTCTCGGTGCTGCCGCTGGCGCAGCTGCCGTCGATGATCGATATCGGGATGTAAGGCGCGCAGCGCCGCAGTCCGGTCGAGAGATTTCGAAGAGCGCGATGATCCCATCGCGCTCTTTTCTTTTGTCGATCCATCGCGTTGCGTCCCGATGCCCCCGGCCTCTTGATGATGCGGTGCTGCCGGTCAATAGATCGGTGGTGATGGGATCGAGCACGGAGACGATGAGATGAGCCGATGGAGCTTTCCCGCGCGCCTGCTGGCGGTGGCGGCGACGGCGCTGCTGCTCATGATGGCCTGGCAGAGCTTCCCGCTGATCCAGGCCGAACTGCTCGGCCTGCGCGCCAAGCCGCGCGACATCACGCCACGCGGCGATCTCGCCGCCGACGAGAAGAGCACGATCGCGCTGTTCGAGAGCCGCAGCGGCTCGGTGGTGTTCATCACGACCGTTCAACAGTCCGTCAACCCGTGGACCGGCAATGCGCAGCAGGAGCGCTCCGGCACGGGCTCCGGCTTCGTGTGGGACGAGCTCGGTCACGTCGTCACCAACTATCATGTGATCGAAGGCGCCACCGAGGCGCTGGTCAGCCTCACCGACGGCCGCTCGTTCCGCGCGGCGCTGGTCGGCGCCAGTCCGGAGAACGACCTTGCGGTGCTGGTGATCGGCGTCGGCGTCGACCGGCCAAAGCCGCTGCCGGTCGGCACCAGCGCCGACCTCAAGGTCGGGCAAAAGGTGTTCGCGATCGGCAATCCGTTTGGCCTCAGCAGCACGCTGACCACGGGCATCGTCTCGGCGTTGAACCGCAATCTGCAGGTCACACAGGAGCGGACCTTGAACGGCCTGATCCAGACCGATGCCGCGATCAACCCCGGCAATTCCGGCGGACCGCTGCTCGACAGTGCGGGGCGCCTGATCGGCGTCAACACCGCGATCTACAGCCCGTCGGGCGCCTCCGCCGGCATCGGCTTCGCCGTGCCTGTCGACAAGGTCAACCGCATCGTGCCGCGGCTCATCGCAAGCGGCCGCTATGTCAGCCCGAGTCTCGGGATCAGGACGGATGCCAAGGCCAATGAGGCGTTGGCCGCGCGGCTCGGCGTCTCCGGCGTGTTCGTGCTCGATGTCGAGCAGGATTCGGCGGCGGAGAAGGCCGGGCTGATTCCGGCGCGGCTCACGCGCGACGGCGGCTTCGCGCTCGGCGACGTGGTTCTGGCGATCGACGGCCAGGCGGTGGACTCGCCTGACGACATGACGCGTGCGCTGGAAACCAAGACCCCTGGCGATCGCGTGGTGCTGCGCGTGCTCCGCAACCGTAAGACCATCGAGGTCCGGGTGACGCTCGATGTGGCGCGGTGAGATGGTCGTGAAGTCGCTGGATGTTTCCACACGTCATTGCGAGCGCAGCGAAGCAATCCAGGGCTGCGCGCGCGACTCTGGATTGCTTCGCTGCGCTCGCAATGACGTGGAGAGAGCGGTGCTTCTCATTGCGAAACACTTCGCGGGACGAGGTCCCCGGGGGCGTTTCCGCTCGCCCGGGGAGATGTGCATTCGCGTGATCTGACTACTTCGCCGCCGCCTTCTGCTTCGTCGCTTCGTCATCCAGGCCCACTGTGCGTCCGGGGAAACCCGCGGCGTCGAAATAGCGCTGGCTGCCGACGCGCTGCAGCTTCAGCACTGTGCGCAGGCCGCCTGCAGCCGGATCTGACTTGATGACGTCGGAGGTCGCCTTCGGCGTCGCGCCGTTCGGCATGGCCTCGGTCATGACGCGGCCGATCAGCTTGCCCTTGGGCGCGACCTTGAGGTCGAGCAGCCTGGCCGCGGTGATGCCGACGTCGGCGTTGCTGACGGGCAGAGGATCGACGAAGCCCGCTTTGAAGTCGGGGCCGATGGCGGCCATGAAGTTGTAGGTGTCGCCGCGGCTGAACGAGCCGTGCATGCCCTGGCCCTGGCGGAGCACGGTGTCGGCCACCTCGACCGAGCAGTTGCTCGGCACGTCGCAGCCAGGCGCGACATAGGAGCGGAAGTTGACAACGATCGCCGGATGCGGCGTCACGGCCTTGCCGTCGAGATTGACAACCGACAGCGGCAGGGTGCCGGGGATCTCGCCGAGCTTGTCGTCGACGAAGATGCCGGAGACGTAGTCCTGCTCCAGCAGCGCCTTGACGGTGCGGCGGGCCAGCTTCCTGTCGTTGTTCGGCAGATAGATCAGGTCGGAGCCGCCATTGGTGGCGACGACGAGATCGGGCTTGGTCGGGTCCTTGCCGAGCACGCCGTTGCCGGCCTTCGGATGCTTGCCGGCGGGCACGGCAGCGTTCTTGTCGTTGGGATCGAACAGCGGCAGGTCGAGCGCCTTGGCGAGGTCGAGCGCCAGGAAGCCCATCGGCAGAAAATCCTTCGGGGTGTCGTCATAGCTGACTTTGGCCGAGGGCGAGGTCTTGCTCTCCTTGGAGATGGTCGAGAAGCCGTGGTCGGCCTGGACCATGATGTTGGTCGAGGCGGACAGGCCGAGATCGTCGAGCGCCTTGCGCAGCGCGGCGAGATTGTCGTCGGCATTCTTGATGCCGGCCATCGAGGTCGGGCCGTTGATGCCCGGGGTGATGGTGTTGAGGCTGTCGCCGTGATTGTGCTGGCTGCCGTCGGGATCGCGCGACCAGAACACCAGCACGAACGGCTTGTTGCGCGCCTTGAACATCGGCAGCACCACCTTGGTGGCGACGTCGACCATGTAGGCCTGCTGGGCGACGTTGGCCGAGGTCGTGCCTGGCGTCTTGGCGTCGCCCGCCTTGCCGTTGTCGCCGCGCGGCGGCGTCGCCAGCGCGAGGCCGGCCTTGGTCAGGGCGTCCTTGACCTCGTCGGTCACGGGCACGCCGTTCTTGTTGCCGGTGGAATCGTCGATCACGATCGAGGAGGACGCGCCGGGCTTGCAGGGGCAGCCGGTGTGGTCGAACAGATAGGTCGGGCCGAGCTTGCCGATCGCAGCCGTCGAATATCCGGCCTTGCGGGCGAGCTTCAGGATCGTGTCCTCGTTGAGATAGTCGCCGTTGAAATGCTCGTCGATGTCGCCGAGCACGGCGTCGTTCTCGATGAAGGGCACCACGGTGTCGCCGGCGGGCGCCGAGGTGTAGCCGGTGAAGATGGTGTTCGAGAACGTGCCGGTGTCGCCGAGATAATGGCCGGTCGCCATCGCCGAGCCGTTGGCCATGGTGAAGGTCGGAAACAGCGAATGCGAATTCTTGAAATTGACGCCCTTGTCGCGGACGGCGGCCATGGCCGGGGTCGCCTCCGGCGTCACCTTCGCCGCGCGCAGGCCGTCGGGAATGAACAGGATGAGGTTATGGGGCGTGGCGTTCTGCGCGGATGCGGCGCCGGAGGACAGCAGGGTCAGTCCGGCGCACAGCGCTAGGAGCGGGCGGCGCATCAAGAACTCCTCAAATCGATCAAAGGAATCGCGGCGTGTCGCCGCAGGGAGCGGTTTAGTTTTGCCGCGTGACGGTTTTGTTACAAGGGGCTCGTCAGGCGCCGGCGCCGCTCCGGGCAGGATTTTCGTCCGGCGGTAGTCCATTGCAGGAACCAGGGTGTGGCTTTCCGGTTGTCGGGTCACAACACAGGGAGCACACCATGGCTGCAGACAAAGACCTCAACGAACTTTTTCTCGATACGCTGAAGGACATCTACTACGCCGAGAAGCAGATCTTGAAGACCCTGCCGAAGATGGCCAAGGCTGCGCAGTCGGACAAGCTGCAGGCCGCCTTCCTCAAGCACCAGGACGAGACCGAAGGTCAGATCGAGCGTCTCGAGCAGATCTTCGAGCTGATCGGCAAGCCGGCCCGCGGCAAGAAGTGCGATGCGATCGAGGGCATCATCGACGAGGGCAAGGAGATCATGGACGAGTACAAGGGCACGCAGGCACTCGACGCTGGCCTGCTTGCTGCAGCGCAGGCGGTCGAGCACTATGAGATGTCCCGCTATGGGACCCTGAAGGCGTGGGCCCTCAAGCTCAATCTGCCGAAGGCGGCCAAGCTGCTCGACCAGACCTTGAACGAAGAGCGCAAGACGGACGAGAGCCTGAGCAAGATCGCGGAGACCGCGGTCAACTACGAAGCCGCCGCCTGATCCCACGAATCGCTACCACAATGCCGCCGCCAGCGCTGCCAGCAGCGCTGGCGGCGTCGTCACGAGTCCGATCTTCAGAAACTGCCAGGCCGTCACCTCGATCTTTTCGCGCCGCAGCGCGGTGAGCCAGAGGATGGTCGCCAGCGAGCCGGTGACGGAGATGTTGGGGCCAAGATCGACGCCGATCAGGATCGCCCGGATCACCTCCTGAGGCAGGTGATCGCTGGCCGCGACCGAGCCGGCGACCAGGCCGACCGGCAGATTGTTTGCGACGTTGTCGGCCACGGCTGTGATCAGCCCCGCGGCCCAGGCCGTGCCGGCCGGCGAGGCGGCGACGCCCTGATGCAGCCACGCGCTGAGCTGGCCGATCGCGCCGGCGCGGCCCAATCCCTCGACCATCACGAACAGGCCGCCGACCAGCGGCAGCACGCCCCAGGACACGCCTTTGACGATCGGCCAGGGTGACTGCCGGCTGACGAGCAGAATCGCGGCCGCCGTGACCACGCCGCAGACGAAGGTCGGCAAGCCCAACTGGACGTCAAGCGCGGAAGCGGTCAGCAACACGGCGGCGATGGCGACAATGCCCATCGCGGCAAGCCGGCCTTCTCGGCTCAGATGCGGCTTCTCGACATCGGTCCGCAGCGTCTCCTCGCGCAGGGCGCGGCGCTGGGTCAACCAGAGCGCGACATAGGTTAGGGCAATGGCCGCGATCGATGGCAACGTGAACTGGCGCAGCCAGTCCGTCAGATGCGGCATGTGCTGGCCGAACACCACGAGATTGGCCGGGTTGGAGATTGGCAGCACGAAGCTCGCGGCATTGGCGATGAAGGCGCAGACGTAGAGATAGGGGAGCGGCGAGGCGCCGGCCGCCCGCGTCGCGGCATAGACCGCCGGTGTCAGCACGATCGCGGTGGCGTCGTTGGAGAGCAGCACGGTGACCAGGGTGCCGACCGCGTAGACCAGCAGGAACAGCAGCTGCGGCGAGCCGCGGGCGTGCTCCACCGCGTAGGCCGCGAGATAGTCGAACAGGCCCTCGCGGCGGGCGAGCTCGGCGATCAGCATCATGCCGATCAGGAACAGATAGACGTCGACGCCCTTGCGGATGCCGGCGAGCGCGTCCGTCCATGGCAGCAGGCCGAGCGCCACCAGGAGGAGCGCGCCCGTGACCGCCCAGATCGCTTCGGGCAGCCGGAAGGGGCGGATGATGACGCCGGCAGTGGCGGTGATGATGATGGCGTAGGCGAGCCAGGTCGTATGTGCGAACATGATCGGGGATGGTTAGAGCAAATCATTCGGCGGGGATAGCGGGCGCCGCGGCCGGGGTTGGATGTGCGGCTTCCGCGCCTCCGGTTTCCGGCAGCAGCAGCCAGCACACGATCACGGCGATGGCCGCCGTCGCGCCGAGCACCAGGAACGCGGCGCTGTAGCCGCCGTGGACCACGACGAGACCTGCCATGGCGGTGGAGAGCGCAGCCCCGATGCTTTGCGCGGTGATGACCGCGCCCTGCGCGACGTTGAACCGGCCGGTGCCGCGCATGAGGTCCGCCACGATCACCGGCATGATGGCGCCGAAGATGCCGGCGCCGACGCCGTCGAGCAGCTGCACGCCGACCAGCCACGCCTTGTCGTCCGACAAGGTATAGAGCACCGCCCGCAGCGGCAGGATCAGCAGCGCCGCCAGGAAGAACCGCTTGTGGCCCCAGCGGTCGGCGCGGGCGCCGACTAGGAGCGCCATCGGCACCATCACGAGCTGCGCCGCGGCGATGCAGGCCGACATCAGGCTGGTGCCGAGATTCTTGTCCTGCAAGGCGAGCTTCTGGCCGACCAGCGGCAGCATCGCCGCATTGGCCAGGTGAAACAGCGCGACGCAGACCGCGAAGATGAGGAGGGGGCGGCAGCTGAGGAGAATGCCCAGCCCTGAGGGTTGCTCGCCTTGAGTGGGGGCCGCGCCGTCTTTCTGATGCGACAGGCCGCGCGCCGCGTCGTGATCAATGGCGCGCTCGGGAATCGCGAGCACGCTGATGAGGCTGCCGGCGGAGGTCACGGCCATCAGATAGAACACGGCGGACGGTCCGAGTGCGTAGGCGGCAGCGCCGGCGATCACGGCGCCCACTGCGTTGCCGGCATGGTTGAAGGTCTCGTTGCGCCCGATTCGCGCCGTGAAGGCGCGG
This sequence comes from Bradyrhizobium sp. HKCCYLRH3099, assembly GCF_051167855.1. Taxonomy (NCBI): domain Bacteria; kingdom Pseudomonadati; phylum Pseudomonadota; class Alphaproteobacteria; order Hyphomicrobiales; family Nitrobacteraceae; genus Bradyrhizobium; species Bradyrhizobium sp. HKCCYLRH3099. The sequence goes on along the minus strand of NZ_JBNPTW010000001.1, from coordinate 306,601 downwards.
GCACCGACGATGCCGAGCGACACCGCCGCGATCGCCGGCGCGAAGATCACGCCGGCCGCGTTGGCGATGCTTTGCGAGATCGCGACCGGCCAGAAGCTCGACATCAGCGGCAGTGCCAGGGAGCCTGCGGTGACGATGATCGCGGCCACGATCATGATCATGCGCTTGGCCCTGGTCGCATCGACCAGCGCGCCGGCCGGCGTCTGGGCGACGATGCCCGCGATCGTCGCCAGCGACATCACGACGCCGATCGAGGCTTCGTCCCATTTCTGCTCGGTCAGCAGATAGATCGCGAGATAGGGACCGAGGCCGTCGCGCACGTCGGCCAGGAAGAAATTCGCGGCGTCGAGCGCGCGGCCCGCCCGGCGCGTGGTGGTTTCATCCTGTGACATGCTGTTGGCCTCGGCTCTCGTGACGTTCGGCGCGCAGGCGATCACGCGTGGGCGTGATCGTGCTTAGGTCCATGCTTAGGTCCGTGCTTGGGGCCGTGCTTGTGCTTCGGTCCGTGCTTGTGACCATCAGCATGCTTCGGCTCCGGCTTGACGTGCTTGAGCGGCTTGAGCGTCTTCGGGCTCGCACCGGCCTCGCGCGCGTGAATCACCCGGCCGAAGCGCGTGTCGATGCCGTCGCCGCGGACCGCCAAGGTGGCGTTCGGCGCAAGCAGGCCGGCGATGCCAGTGGCTTCCTTCGGCCCGATCCTCACGACCGTGCCGTCAGTCAGGAGCGCACCACGCAACTCGCCCTTCGGCCCGAACAGCGACAGCCGCACCGTGCCCTCCGCGTCCATCTTCTGATGCTCGTGCTTGGGATGCTCACGCTCCTCGTCGGGTCCGTGATCGACGATCTGCCGTCCGTTTGCGCCGGTCACTGCGATGGCGGCGAGCAAGTCAGCGCCGCGCGGCTTGACCGCGTGCACGCCGACCTTCTCACCAGCCTTGATCTGACGCGTCAGCTCGGCCTCCATGTGCGGGGGCGTGTGAACGAGCACGTCATTGTCGCCCGCGCGCATGACGAAGCCGTCGACCTCGCCATGAGGATTGAGCACGAAGCGCTCGAGAATTCCGGTCACGGCCGGCAGGCTGTCGGGGTCGATCCAATGCATGATTGTCTCCTCAGGTCTGTTTCGTTGGTTTGGAGGGCTCAGCCGCGCGGCGGAGGCGGCGGCGGGGGGCCGAGCCGATCGGGACCGCCCCTCGGGCCACGCGGCGGCGGCGGGCCTTCGATCTCCGTCAGCTGACTAGGCGAAGCGCCGATCGCCCTTACGTCGACCAGCCTGCCGAGCGCGGTCTCCAAGAGATCGCCGCGGACGGAGATCGTCTGTCCCACACGCAAGGTGTCGGCGAGACGCTCGGCTTCCGGCGGCGGCAGCCGCAGCTCGGTGCCGTCGTCGAGCACCGCGCCGTTGACCTCGCCGCGCTTGCCATGCAGCAGCGTGGCGATGCGTCCGCTGATGGTCTGATCGCTGCCGCGCCGTCCCGGTCCATCCGGCGGGCCGTTGTCGACCACGCTCTTGCCGGTCGCGATGTTGGTGACCTGGCTGGCATCGACCAGCGGCAGCGCACGGGCGCGCAAGCCCCGCACGGACACGCCGTCGCCTGGCTTGATGGTGAACACGACCTGCGCCGTCAGATGCGGCGGCAGCTTCACCTCGGTGCCATCGTTGAGGATCAGCCCGTCGACGTCGCCGCGCGGCGTCAGCGTGTACTGCTTGACGATGCCGCGCGTCTCCGGAAGCTGCGACGCATCCCATGTCGCATCAGGCGGGGAAAGCGGGGCTTGTGCCGAGGCGGTGCCGAGGCCTGCAGCGAGCGCGAGCAGGGTCACGATCGGCGTCATCTTTCGCGTCATCCTGGAACTCCTTGTCGAGGGTGGTGACGCGAATTGTTTCGCAACGGCCGTGCCAGTTGCGAGACCACGACAATTCAAGGAGTTGCATGATTGCGACGGGCGCTAACCGTCGTCTTTCCCGACGCTGCGCGTCAGATTTCCTGACACCTCGTCGCCGAGGCCGTAGCGCTGCATCTTGGTGTAGAGCAGCTGCCGGTTGATGTTGAGCTGCCGCGCCGCCTCGGTGCGATTGCCGCCGCAGGCTGCGAGCGCGCGGCGGATCAGGCGCTCCTCGAGGCGCGCCACGGCCGTGGGCAGATCCGTGGCAGGATCTCCGTCCGCATCGATCGGGTTCTTGGTGATGTCGATGTCGCCGGCGTCGATCAAGCTGCCGCGCGTCAGCACGCAGGCGCGTTCTATCGTATTGCGCAGCTCGCGCACATTGCCGGGCCAGGACGCGTGGACGAGCTTGTCGATGGCGGCGTCGCTCAGTTGCGGACGGAGGCGGTCCGTCGTGGCCAGCGCCAGAAAGTGGTAGGCGAGCGGCAGGATGTCTTCGCTGCGCTCGCGCAGCGGCGGCAGCTCGATCGGGATCACGTTCAGCCGATAGTAGAGATCCTCGCGGAAGGCGCCGTTCGCCACCTGCCTGGCGAGATCGCGATGCGTGGCGGCGATGACGCGCGCGGCCACTTTGACCGGCTTGCCGCCGACCGGCGTGATGATGCGCTCCTGCAGCGCGCGCAGGATCTTGGCCTGCATCGCCAGCGGCATGTCGCCGATCTCGTCGAGAAACAGCGTGCCGGCGCCGGCGTCGCCGAAGGCGCCGGAGCGATCGGAGGTGGCGCCGGTGAACGAGCCCTTCACATGGCCGAACAATTCGCTTTCGAGCAGGTCTTGCGGGATCGCCGCGCAGTTCACGGCGATGAACGGGCTCGCACTGCGCCGGCTGTGGACATGCAGTGCGCGCGCAACCAGCTCCTTGCCGGTGCCGGTCTCGCCCCGGATCAGCACTGTCGCCTCGGCATCGGCGGCAAGGCCGATCGTCTTCTGCACCCGGCGCATCGCCTCGCTGGTGCCGATCAGGCCGCTGTCGTCGGTGCCCGGTTTGTCATGCTGCAGATGGGCTCGCGGCGGCAGGCGCTCGATCAGCTCGCGCAAGGCGTCGCGGCCGATCGGCTTGACCAGATGATCGAAGGCGCCGAGACGCATCGCTTCGATGGTGTTCTCCGGGCTCGCATAGGCGGTCAGCACGATCACCGGCGGCGCGTCGCCATCGGCGCGGATGCGGCGCAGGGTTTCGATCCCGTCGATCCCGGGCATGCGCAGATCGAGCAGCACGGCATCGGTTTCGGCGCAGACCATGCCGATCGCCTCGCGACCCGAGGCTGCGGTCTGTGCGCGGTGACCGAGATCGGTCACCGTTTCCGCGAGACCATCGCGCAGGCCGGCGTCATCGTCGACGATCAGGATGGTTGCCATGGCAGGGAAATCTCGAAGCTGGTGCCGGTTGTGACAGGAGCAAGTCTCGCCTCGCCGTGATGAGCGCGGGCGATCTCGCGTACGATGGCGAGGCCAAGGCCGGTGCCATCGGCGCGGTTGCTGACGAAGGGTTCGAACAGGCGATCCCGGATGCTGGCATCGATGCCGGGGCCGCTGTCGGTGACGCGGAAGAGCAGGCGGCGATCATGGATTTCGGCCGCAACGACGATCTCGCCGCCCTCTGGCGTGTTCTGGATCGCGTTGAGGATGAGATTGTCGAGCGCGCGCTGCATCTGGGCGGGATCGAAGCAGGCGGCCTCAGTGGGGGAGGGCGCGAGCGCGCGCAGCTGCAGGCCGCTGCGCGTGGCCAGCTCGCGATGGGTCTCGATCGTCGCCTGCAGGAAAGCTACGAGATCAACGGTGCGTGGGGCCGGACGACTCGTTTGCGTCATCGCGAGCAGATCGCGCAGCAGCGCGTCGAGCCGCGCGACCTGCTGCAGGATCGCCTCGAGCGCGCGGCTCTTGCGCGCGGGATCAGGCGAGGCGAGCGCATTCTCGGCCTTCAGCCGCATCGCCGCGATCGGGTTGCGGATCTCATGGGCGAGGTTTGCCGACAGTCGGCCGACGGCGGCGAGCCGCTCCGCAGCTGTCGCGCGCTCGCGCTCCGCCGCGAGCCGATGGCCGGCATCGTTGACGGCGTCAACCAGGCGGTCGAGCTCGCGCGCGCCTGTGTGCGGCAGTTGCGGCAGGTCGGCGGTGTTGGGCGCCGCGCCGAGCGCGGACTCGATGATCGCGATGCGCCGCGACCACGAGGCCAGGATGAAGGCGAGCCAGATGGCCGAGCCGAGCAGAGTGAGCGCGAGCACGGAGAGACCCGTCAGCAAATGCGCGTAGGCTGGGCCCTCCGTTGTGGCGGCGCGCGTCATCGTCCACGCCGTGACGTTTTGCAGCGGACCGCGCAGCGGGCAGGCGTGGACGATCAGGGTCTGCGAGCGTCCGGCATTTTCCGTCGTCGCGGGACGGCCGCTGCGCTGGGCATCGCCATTGACCTGCTGGATGACGCTCGACTCGGCCGCGGGGAGATCGGTCTTGGGTCCCGTCCCCTCGTAGGTGGGATAGGCATAGGCAAGCGAGCCATGCTCGGCCTGCCAGATGCCGCCCTCGACGCCGGGCGATGCCGCCAGCGCGGACTGCACCACGGGGATGAGGTCTTGCTTGATGCGATCATCGATCGGCGCGCCGCCCCAGCCCGAGACGAAGAACTGATAGCGGTCGGCGATATCACGGCAGCCGCGCACCACCAGATCCTGCGCGCGTGCCACGCGCGCCTGCGACGATTGCTGAAACGATTCGACCAGGAGATAGGCCGTCGCCGCGCCGGAAACCGCCAGCATGAGCCAGAGCGCCGACAGCCGCGAGCGTAGGGAGCGCATCAAATGGTCCGCAATGACAAGGGATGCCGAGCGTGCGTAACCATCCGCAGAATACGGATCGCGGCACCTCACCGCCGAACAGAACGCTCGATTGGCAATGTTGGTTCCCGTGCGACCGCCTTAGCGCGGCAGCGGCGCCTTCTCGGCCATCGCCTTGCGCAGGATGCGCGACAGCGACTCGACCGAATAGGGCTTCTTGATCAGCTCGAAGCCGTGATGGGCGTTCTCCGCCAGCACATGGCTGTAGCCCGAGGTGAGCACGACCGGTAATCCGGGATAGCGATCGCGGATGATGCCGGCGAGCTCGAGGCCGTTGATCCCTGGCATGATGACGTCTGAGAACACCAGATCGACCGCGAATTCGTTGTCGGCGAGGATCGCCAGCGCATCCTGGCCGTTCGACACGCGACGCGTGACGTAGCCGAGATCTTCCAGCAGTTCGGTCGAGAACTGCCCGACCTCGTCATTGTCCTCGACCACCAGCACGCGGTAGCCGCGGCCGATCGTGGCGGGCTCGACGCGCGCGGCGCCGGCATCAGTACCGGATTGCGGCGCCGCCGCCTGCGGCAGGTAGATCGTGAAGGTCGCGCCCTGGCCGAGCCGGCTGTCGACGGCGATGTCGCCCTCGGACTGCTTGGCGAAGCCGAAGGCCTGGCTGAGGCCGAGGCCGGTGCCCTTGCCGACTTCCTTGGTCGTGAAGAACGGCTCGAAGATCGCATTGATGTTCTGCGGCGCGATGCCTGCGCCGGTGTCGGTGACCGAAATCGCGATGAAGGCGCCGGGGCGAGCGCCCTGGCCGCGCAAGGACGGGATCTGGTCCGTCCGCTGCACGCCGATCGTCAGCCGTCCTTCGCCGTTCATGGCATCGCGTGCATTCACCGCGAGGTTGATCAGGGCGGTCTGGAATTGCGCGATGTCGGCCAAGGTGAACAGGCTGGCTTCCTCGGCGGCCAGCTCTATATGAATGCGGCTGCCGACCAGCGGGCGGATCAGCTGCACCACGCTTTCGACCTGCTCGCCGACATTGAACACCTGCGGCGTCAGCGGTTGCCGCCGCGCGAAGGCGAGCAATTGCCCGGTCAGCTTGGAGGCGCGCTCGACGGTCTCGGAGATCGCATCGACGTAGCGCCGCCGTCGTTCCTCGGCGAGATCACGGCGGCGCAGGAAGTCGGTGGCCGACCGTATGATGGTGAGCAGGTTGTTGAAGTCGTGCGCCACGCCGCCGGTAAGCTGGCCGACCGCCTCCATCTTCTGCGACTGCCGCAACAGCTCCTCGCCCTGGATGCGCTCGGTGATGTCGACGGCCTCGGCCACCGCACCCATGATCGTCTCATGCTGGTCGAATAGCGGCCGCATCGACAGCTCGAAATGCCGGTCGCCGTTGGCGAATTCGAGCCGGACCTCGGTGCGGAAACTGTCACCGGCGAGCACGCGCGCAAACGCCGTGCGCAGCATCTCGCTGACGCCGGTCGTGTAGGTGAACCAGGGCGCGTCCCAGAGCGGCTGGCCGATGACATCTACGCCGCCGGCGCGCATGCCCATGACGGCAATGCGGTTGGCATGGGTGATGCGGCCTTCGATGTCGAGAATGGCCTGATACTGGTTGCTGGTGTCGAAGATGGCGCGCATACGCGCCTCGTTGGCGGCGAGCTGTGCGGTGCGCTCCCGGATGCGCTCCTCCAGCGTCTCGTTCATCCGGCGCAGCTCGATCTCGCCCTGCTTGGCGGCGGTGACGTCGTGGGCGACGCCGATGAAGCCGATGTGCTGGCCGTTCGCATCCCAGCGCGGCTGCGATTCCGAGCGCAGCCAGCGCCATTCGCCGTCGGCGCGGCGATAGCGCGCCTCGAGAAAGAACGGCTTCAGCGAACACTCACCCGATTGCTGCTGGCCGAGAATGCGCGGCAGGTCGTCCGGATGCAGCGCGTTGCGCCAGTCGAAGGCGAGCGCCTCGTCATGCGGCAGCCCAAGGAAATCGACATAGGCGCGATTGACGAAGGAGCGGGTGCGGTCGAGCTTGGTCACCCAGATCGGCACCGGCGCGCTGTCGGCGATTAGGCGGAAGCGCTGTTCGCTCTCGCGCAGCTTGGCTTGCGCATCCATCTGATCGGTGACGTCGATATGCGCGCCGACCAGCCGGATGGCGCGGCCGTTCCAGTCGCGCTCGATGCGGGCGATGACGCGGATCCAGCGGGTCTCGCCATCGCTCGGGCGAATGATGCGATATTCGGTGGTATAGTCTTCCTGCTTGCTCTTCACCGCCGCGATGAAGTCCTGCTCGGCCTTGGCGCGGTCCTCGGGGTGGACACGCCTCACCCAATCCTCGTGGGTCTCGTTGGCGGCTTCGGGCGGCAGGCCGTGAATGATCAGATATTCGGGGGAGCGGCGGTTGCGAAAACCCTCGCGGAGATCGACCTCGACGCCGCCGACCCGCGCGATGCGCTGGATGCGCGCCAGCTCGCCCTCGCGCTCCTGAAGGGCCCGGTAGGCCTGGTCGCGGTCGCGCGCGATCTCCTCGATGTGCTGGCGCAGCTCGGCCGCGCCGGTCGCATCCGGGACAACGTCGTCTCTGGGCGCATCCGCGCTGTTCATGCTGACCTGCACTCGAAGGGCAAGCGGTCGCCGGAAAATCTCACCGCAGGTGTTCGGAAGCGTGGCGACATCGGGTTCAATGACAACAAACTGGCCAGCAATTGAGGCGGACGAACGTCCGCGTGACGAAAACGTAGGGGCAGATAAAAAGTTCCGCAGCCCCGGAACGGACTGTTACTGTCATGCGTCGTCAGGCGCTAGACACCGCAACGCGTAGGTCCATACCGTGAAGCTCTTCGTCTGTCAGGCCTGCAAGAATATCCTGTATTTCGAGAATCGCAGCTGCGGGCGCTGCGGACATCAGCTCGCCTTCATGCCGGAGCGCCAGACGCTCTCGGCAATCGAGCCGGCGGGCGAAGGCTTTCGAACCTTGGCCGACGGCGGGGAGGGGCGGTTCTTCTGCGCCAATGCCGAGCACGACGTCTGCAATTGGCTGCTCGAAGCCGGCGAGACCACGGGCTTCTGCCGCGCCTGCCGGCATAATGGCACCATTCCCAATTTGTCCGACCCTGCGCAGCTGGTCAGCTGGCGCGAGTTGGAGGTGGCCAAGCACCGGCTGTTCTATTCCCTGATTCGTTGGAAGCTGCCCTTGAAGACGCGGCTCGAGGACCCGCAACACGGCCTCATCTTCAACTTCCTCGCCGATGATCCGGCCGGGCAGCAGAAGGTCATGACCGGCCACGACAACGGGCTGATCACGATCGCTCTGGCCGAGGCTGACGACATCGAGCGCGAGCGCCGCCGTCTGGAGATGGACGAGCCGTACCGGACGCTGCTCGGTCATTTCCGCCACGAGGTCGGGCATTACTTCTGGGACGTGCTGGTGCGCGATGCCGGCCGGCTCGAGCAATGCCGCGCCGTTTTCGGCGACGACAGCCAGGACTATGGCGAGGCGCTGAAGCGTCATTACGAGCAGGGGGCACCGGCCAATTGGCAGGACAATTTCGTGTCGGCCTACGCGACGACCCATCCCTGGGAGGACTTTGCCGAGACCTGGGCACACTATCTGCACATCGTCGATACGCTGGAGATGGCCTCCGAGTTCGGCATCGAGATCGATCCGCCGGCCGACCAGATCGGCGGGCTGACGGCCCGCGTCACCTTCGATCCCTATGTCGCCGATGATTTCGACGTCATCGTCAATGCCTGGCTGCCGTTCACCTTTGCCATGAACAGCGTGGCCCGGGCGATGGGCGCGCGCGATCTCTATCCGTTCATTCTGACGCCGCCGGTGATCGAAAAGCTTGGTTTCATCCATGGTCTCGTGCGGCAGAGCGCGCAGACCGTCGCGGCGCGCCGGACGCCGGACAAGCCGCAGGCCGTGCAGAAGGAGGAGGTCGGGGCGGTGTGATCCCGGCCTTGACTCTCAAGAACATAAAGTGAACAAAAGCGACTGCAGATGTCTACGATGGCGATCCTTCGATGTCGACCAAAGTCCGCTCCAGCTCTGAGGACGATCAGCTCGAGGCCGCCGTGGACCAGGCGATTGCAGCCTGCGGTGGTGATCTCAGGGGCACCATTCGCGCGCTGATCGTTGCGAATGATTATCTGGAGACCGAGGTCGCCGAGCTGATGAAGGCGGTGTCGCACGCCTATGCGCGGGGACGTTTCCACAGCTATTCCGGGTGACGGCACAGCGCGACTGGCATGCCTCGGAGGACGACTTGATCAGACGCAAGGCGGGTTGCGCGCGGGCGATTTTGCTATAGACGAACCGGTCAAGCCCGCGGTCCATTGCTTCGCCGCGAGCGGGGAGCCCGCCCAAAGGTATCAAGCAAGAACATGTTCAAAACCATTCTGATCGCGAACCGCGGCGAGATCGCCTGCCGGGTCATCAAGACCGCCCGCCGCATGGGAATCAGGACCGTTGCGGTCTATTCGGAAGCCGATCGCGATGCGCTGCATGTCGAGATGGCCGATGATGCCGTGCTGATCGGGTCGCCCGCCGCCGCCGAGAGCTATCTGCTGATCGACCGCATCGTCGAGGCCTGCAAGAAGACCGGCGCGCAGGCCGTGCATCCCGGCTACGGCTTCCTGTCCGAGCGCGAGGCGTTTCCGCGCGCGCTGCAGGAGAACGGCATCGTCTTCATCGGCCCCAATCCCGGCGCGATCGCGGCGATGGGCGACAAGATCGAATCGAAGAAGGCGGCCGCCAAGGCCAAGGTCTCGACCGTGCCGGGCTTCCTCGGCGTCATCGAGGACGACAAGCACGCGGTGCGCATCGCCGACGAGATCGGCTACCCCGTGATGATCAAGGCCTCCGCCGGCGGCGGCGGCAAGGGCATGCGCATCGCACATTCGACCGCCGAAGTGGCCGAGGGCTTCAACCTCGCGAAGGCCGAGGCCAAGGCGTCGTTCGGCGACGACCGCGTCTTCATCGAGAAGTTCATCGTCGATCCGCGCCACATCGAGATCCAGGTGCTCGGCGACAAGCATGGCAACGTGATCTATCTCGGCGAGCGCGAATGCTCGATCCAGCGCCGCAACCAGAAGGTCATCGAGGAGGCGCCGTCGCCGCTGCTCGACGAGGAGACCCGGCGCAAGATGGGCGAGCAGGCGGTCGCGCTCGCCAAGGCCGTGAACTACGATTCCGCCGGCACCGTGGAGTTCGTCGCCGGTCAGGACAAGAGCTTCTATTTCCTGGAGATGAACACCCGTCTGCAGGTCGAGCATCCCGTGACCGAACTCGTCACCGGCATCGATCTGGTCGAGCAGATGATCCGCGTCGCCGCCGGCGAAAAGCTCGCGCTGGCGCAGAAGGATGTGACGCTCACTGGCTGGGCCGTCGAGTCGCGCGTCTATGCCGAGGATCCGTTCCGCAACTTCCTGCCCTCGATCGGGCGCCTCACGAAGTATCGCCCACCGGCTGAGAGCAAGGCTGATGGCATCACCGTGCGCAACGACACCGGCGTGCAGGAGGGCGGCGAGATCTCGATCTATTACGATCCGATGATCGCCAAGCTGGTGACGCACGCGCCGTCGCGCGCCGCCGCCATCGAGGCGCAGTCGACTGCGCTCGACGCGTTCTATGTCGACGGCATCCGTCACAATATCCCATTCCTGTCGGCGCTGATGAACCATCCGCGCTGGCGCGAGGGCCGGCTGTCGACCGGCTTCATCGCCGAGGAGTTTCCCAAGGGCTTTGCGGCGCGTGCGCCGGAAGGCGAGATTGCGCGCCGGCTCGCCGCCGTCGGTGCTGCGATCGATCACGTGCTCGGCGAGCGCAAGCGGCAGATCTCGCAGCAGATGATCGGCCGTCCGGTGACCCGTCAGGGCCGCCGCGCGGTGTGGCTGGGCCGTGACGAGATCCTGCTCGACATCGCCAGGGACAACGGCGCGATCACGGTCCGCTTCGTCGGCGCCGACGGCAAGGTCGGCACTTCGCACGCGCTGGTCTCCGAATGGAAGCCGGGCGATGCGGTCTGGCACGGCACCATCGATGGCGCAGAGATTGCGGTGCAGACGCGCCCGATCCCGAACGGCGTGCGGCTCGCACATCAGGGCGTCGAAGCGCCGGTCTACGTCTACACGGAAGCTGAAGCAGCAGCGGCACGGCTGATGCCGGTGGTCACCGCGGGCGACAGCGGCAAGAAGCTGCTCTGCCCGATGCCCGGTCTCGTCGTGTCGATCGCCGTGACCGAAGGCCAGGAGGTCAAGGCCGGCGAGACGCTCGCCGTGATCGAGGCCATGAAGATGCAGAACGTGCTGCGTGCCGAGCAGGACGGCACGGTGAAGAAGGTCCACGCCTCGGCCGGCGCGACGCTGGCGGTCGACGCGCTGATCCTGGAGTTCGCGTAAGTCTAACCGGCGTCATTGCGAGCGCAGCGACGCAATCCAGGGCTCAGCCCGTCACTCTGGATTGCTTCGTCGCTTCGCTCCTCGCAATGACAAGAGAGGAGCCCGGAATGACCTTTCGTATGCGTCGAGAGGCGCTTCGCACAATCCTCGCCGGCGACCGCTGCGTTCACCCAGGGTCGGTCTATGACGCCATCTCGATCCGGATCGCCGAAGACCTCGGCTTCGAACTCGGCATGTTCGGCGGCTCGGCCGCGTCTCTGGCCATCCTCGGCGATCCCGACATGGCGCTGATCACCCTCACCGAACTTGCCGAGCAGATGCGGCGGATGTCGCGTGCCGCGGCGCTGCCGGTGCTGGTCGATGCCGACCACGGCTACGGCAACGCGATGAACGTCCGCCGCACCGTGCAGGAGCTGGAGGCCGCCGGCGCCGCCGGCCTGACCATCGAGGACACGCTGCTGCCGCAGGCGTTCGGCGCCGCCAAGCCGCAGCTGATCTCGCTCGCCGAAGGTGTCGGCAAGGTGAAGGCCGCGCTCGACGGCCGCGGCGATCCCTCGCTCGTGGTCCTCGGCCGCACCGGCGCCGTCTCCATCACCTCGCTCGATGACGCGATCGCGCGCGCCAGGGCCTATCAGGCCTGCGGCGTCGACGGGCTGTTCTTCACGGGGATCAGCAGCCGTGATCAGCTCGATGCGATCGCTGCGGCCACCAATCTGCCGATCGTGCTCGGCGGCGCGCCGGAGGAGATGGCCGATCTCGGCTATCTCGCGTCACGCCGCGTCCGCGTCGCGCTGCAGGGCCATGCCCCGATCGCCGCGGCCACGCAGGCTGTGTACGAGACGCTGAAGGCCTTGCGTGATGGCACCCCGCCGAAGCAGCTCAAGGGTCTCCCGTCGGCCGAGCTGACGTCTCGCGTCATGCGCGAGGGCGATGTGAAGGCGCGCCTGCGCGACGTGCTGGGGCTCGGATCATGAGCGATCGAGTCATCGTCCATGTCAGCGTGCGCGGCCGCGTCCAGGGCGTCGGCTATCGCGCCTGGGTCGAGGACCAGGCCATCCTGAACGGCCTCGAAGGCTGGGTCCGCAACCGCAGCGACGGCAGCGTCGAGGCGGTGTTTGCCGGCCCGCCTGATGATGCCGCAGCCATGGTCGCGGCCTGCCACAAGGGACCGCCTGCCGCGCGCGTCGATGCGGTCGTCGAGACGCCGGGGACGATCGGGCAGCTCGCTCTCCGCCGCGCCGGCGAGCCGTTTTCGGTGCTGCCTACCGTCTAGCCGCCGACGATTGTCGGGTGTCGAGGAGCCAACCCATGCGGCGCATCCTTTGCAGGCATCCGAGGCGCCGGTGATGATCGAGCTGGTGTTTGATGCAATCGCGCAGGTGGCGATTGCCGTCAGCTTGGTAACAGGACGCGCTGTCCTGATCGTCGCTTCACTCGGACGTATCAGGACTGGACCATTCTGGGGAGGCCGCAAAGCCCGTCGATTTGGTCTCAGCCGGGATGCGACTGGACACCTGCTGGTCGGCGATCTCTGGGCTGTCCTGTGCGGAGCGGCAGTCTGGGCCACATTCATCTTGATCGGGTGGTGGCTGACCTGACGCGAATTGCGCGGTATCGCCTGCCTACGCGGCCGAGATGACCAGCGCCTGAATCTGGCCTTCGATCGGACCATCGCCGAACCTGCGTGCGAGCGCTTCGGTGGCGGCTTGCGTGACAGCGGCAAGGCCCGGCGCGCCGCGTGCTTCGATCTCGCCGCGCATCGGTGTGCCCTGGCAGTAGGCGATGGCTGGCCCTTGCGCAGAGGCGGCACGGCTGCGGTGAGGCAGTGGCTCGACGATGATATCGGAGAAGCCGGCCTCGCTCAGGTCGGCCCTGATCTTCACTGGATCGAAATAGCCATGTGGCGCGCGGGTGAAGAACTGGGGCGGATTGTCCGAGAACACCTGTTGCAGTGTGTCGTGTACGACATGGGCGAACTCATTGTCCTCGATCCGGTCCCAGACGTTGAAGACGAAGCGTCCCCCGGGCCTCAGTACGCGGCGCGCCTCGGCATAGCCCTTCACGCGATCCGGGAAGAACATCACGCCGAACTGGCAGGCGACGACATCGAAGCTCGCGTCGGCAAAGGGCAGGGCCAGCGCATCGGCCTGCTGGAATGCGACGCGGCGGGCGTCAGTGGGATGCGTCTTGGCCTGTGCCAGCATCGGCTCGTTGAGGTCGGTCGCCGTGATCCGCACCTCCGGCGGCAGCTCGGCATCCAGCGCCCTGGTGACGACGCCGGTTCCCGCTGCGGTTTCCAACACGTCGCGCGGCTGGAGAGTCTTGATGCGTCGCGCGAGATCCTGCGCATAGGGCGTGAAGATCAGGGGAACCAGTAGTTCGTCGTACATTTGCGGGATCGAGCCGGTGAAGGCCTTGTCGGATGCCGTCATGGCTTACTCCTGTTCCAGACCGGGCAGGGAAGGATCAGGCGCGATCGTCAGCGGCGGACGTCTGCGCCTTCATGTCCGTCTTGCCAAGCGGCCCTCCGGTTCAGCGGAACGGACGCTCTTGACATTTAGCTCCATCAGTCGGATATTTCTGTCATGACAGAAATTACAGGCAAGAAGAAGCTGCCCGCCGCCGTCGAGCGCTTCATCCTCAACTGGGGCGACATGGGCGACCAATGGGGCGTGAACCGCTCGGTGAGCCAGATCCACGGCCTCTTGTATCTCGCCGAGAAGCCGATGACGGCGGAGGACATTGCCGAGACGCTCGGCATGGCGCGCTCCAACGTCTCCAATTCGCTGAAGGAGCTGCTCGCCTGGGACCTGATCCGGCGCGTGCCGATCTTGGGCGACCGCCGCGATCATTTCGAGGCCGAGACCGACATCTGGGAGGTGGCGCAGCGCATCGCCGCCGGGCGCAAGGAGCGCGAGATCGATCCCGCGATCGCTGCGCTGCGCGCCTGCGTGGCGGAGGCGACCGCGGACCCCGCCATCAGCGCGGTCGCGAGCAAACGGCTGAAGGACATGCTGGCTTTCACCGAACTGGTCGACCGCTGGTACGCGCAGATGCTGAGGGTGCCGCGGCCGCGTCTGGTCGCGCTGATCAAGCTCGGCGAGAAGATCGCAAACCTGCTGCCGTCGGGACGGTCTCGGTCCGGCAGCGACTAGTTCAGAGGAGGGCGTCATGGTGAGCCACCGACATCTCGGACTTTCAGCGCCCTCCAATGCCAGGCTTCACGACGATCACCGCTTTCGCGCGCTGCTGTCGGCGGAAGACTGGGGCCGGTTGCCGGTGTCGATCTGGCGCCGCTTCTCCAAGCGCCTCGCCGAGGGCGCGACGGTGGTCTATGTCGGCGAGGTCGATCAGGCCGGGACGAGCCGTGCCGGCTTCTGGTTCGCGCAGGCCGCGCGGCTGATCGGCGGGCCACTGCCGACCTCGACCGCGACCGGCGTGCCGATGATCGTTGCGGTCACGGAAGATGCGGCGAGCGGCGGGCAGGTTTGGACGCGCATCTGCGGCCGTCCGCATGGTTTTCCTCAAGTGATCCACTCGGCCAAGCGTTTCGCCGGGCCGACCGGGCTCGAGGAATATCTCGGCTGGGGTTTGAGCATGAGCCTGCGCGTCTGCGTGAGCGATGGCGCGCTCGTTTTTCATAGTGCCGGCTACACCCTTGCATTCGCCGGCCGGCGCTGGCGGCTGCCGTCCTGGCTCACGCCCGGCGATCTCACTGTCACCCATTCCGATCTCGGCGGCGGAAGCTTCCGCTTCACGCTGGAGATCGTCCATCCGCGCTTCGGCCGGATCATCCGCCAGAGCGCCACGTTCCGGGAGTCCTCACCATGACGCCGCTGCTCTGGTCCCTGATCGCCATCCAGATCTTTATGGGGGTGTTCGACACCTTTTATCACCACGAGTTCACCGAGCGGCTGGCGTGGCGGCCGTCGCAGCAGGGCGAGCTCAGGCTGCATGGCATTCGCAATCTGCTCTATGGGCTGCTGTTTCTCGTTCTCGGCTGGTCCGAGGTGCACGGGCTGTTCGCTATTCTCGTGCTGGCGGTGCTGATCGCCGAGATCGCGATCACGCTGACGGACTTCGTCGAGGAGGACCTGACCCGCAAGCTGCCGCCGAGCGAGCGGATCAATCACACGCTGCTTGCGATCAACTATGGCGCCATCCTGATGCTGCTGGTGCCGCTGTTGATCGACTGGGCGATGCGGCCGTCCGCGATCGTGCCGGCTTATGCTGGAGTGTTGAGCTGGATCGCTGCGGCCGCTGCCGTCGGTGCCAGCCTGTGCGGCCTGCGTGACTTCATGGCGGCGAAGCGGCTTTCGCGGATGACACAGCCCGATGCGGCCGCGCTGGTTGGGGCGTTGCCACCGGCGCAGACGATCCTCGTCACCGGCGCGACCGGCTTCATCGGCGCGCGGCTGGTGGCAAGCCTGACGGCTGCCGGCCATCACGTGATCGCCCTGGTTCGCGACCCCGCCAAGGCGGCCGCCTTGCCGCCGCCGCTGACGCTCGTCACCGCGCTCGACCAGATCGCCTCCGACACCCGCATCGATGCGATCGTCAATCTCGCGGGCGAGCCGATCGGCAACGGCGCGTGGACCGCGGCGAAGCGCGACAGGATCGTGCAGTCGCGGGTCGCCATGACGGAGGCCGTCGTTGCGCTGATCGGCCAGCTCGACCGCAAGCCGAAGGTGCTGGTCAACGGCTCGGCGATCGGCTGGTATGGTTTGTGGCAGGACCAGCCGCTGACGGAATCGGCCAAGTCGCACGCCTGCTTCAGCCATGAGCTGTGCGAGGCCTGGGAGCAGGGCGCTGCCTGCGCGCAGGCGCATGGCGTCCGCGTGGCGCTGCTGCGGATCGGCCTCGTCGTCGGCCGTGACGGCGGCTTTCTGGCGCGCATGCTGACGCCGTTCGAGTTCGGGCTCGGCGGTCCGCTCGGCTCCGGCCAGCAATGGATGTCGTGGATCGAGCGCGACGATCTGATCCGGCTCATCGCCCATGTGATCGCCACCGACGGCATCACCGGCCCGGTCAACGCGACGGCGCCGCTGCCGGTGCGCAATCTCACCTTCACGGCCGAGCTCGCGCGCTGCCTGCGGCGGCCGGCCTTGCTGCGCGTGCCGGCCGGGCTGCTGCGCCGGATCGGCGGCGACTTTGCCGAGGAGCTGCTGCTCGGCGGGCAGCGCGTGGTGCCGAACAAGGCGCTGTCGAGCGGCTTCGTGTTCCGGCACCAGAGCCTGCGCAGCGCGCTGGAATCCATCCTGTGAGGCCGTCGTGCCCGAACCGTCATTTGCGCTCCGCCCGCGCCATGGTCACCGACGGCAGCTCGCCGAACGTGGCGCGGTAGTAGCGGGCGAAATGTCCGGCATTGGCGAAGTTGCAGGCGGCGGCCGCGGTGGCAACCGTGACCGCCGGATCGCCCGAGCGCAGCATCTCGTGCGCCCGGCGCAGCCGGACGGATTTGGCGAACGCCATCGGCGAATAGCCGCGCACGCGCTCGAACAGGCGAAAGATCGAGCGCGCGCTGACGCCGGCTTCGCGGGCGAGCCGCTCGATCGTGATCGGTTCGCGCCAATTGGCTTCGATGTAATCCTCCAGCCGCTTGACGAGGCCGAAATCCGGCATCGGACTGGGGTCCAGCAGCAGGTCGCGGTAGCGATGCCGGCTGGCGCAGAGAAACGCCACGTGCACGGCGTCCTCCAGCTCGCGGTAGACGGCGGCCGGGAACACGGCGCCCGGCTCGTTGAGCTGGGTGGTGAGGAAATCCAGCAGCCGCATCAGGCTGCGGGCCTGCGGATCCGCGGCGGGGATGGCGGGATCAATCGCGTAATCGGCCCGCGGCTGCGCGCCGGCCAGCGCGGTCAGCCGTTGCCGCAGCACCTGCGGGTCGAGGCGCAAGGTCAGGCGGCGATGGCCGCTTTGACAGGCCATCTGCCAGGGCACGCCGGCGGGCGCCACGGCAAACTGATTCTCGTTCACGTCGGTCGCCTCGCCGCGGGCGCAACTCACGGCGCGCCCCTTCAGCGCGATCTGCACCCTGATGAAGTCGGCTGCCCGATGGTCGGAGACGATGTCGCAGGTCGACGTGCCGAAGCCGAGGCCGATGGTTTCGAGCTCGATGAGATTGACGATCGTCTCGAAACGCTCGGCGTGCCGCAAGTCCACCCGCTCGGCGCCGAGTTGCCGGTCCGCGAGGTCGCGCAACACCTCCGCATTGGACGTCCGGATCAGCGTGTGACGATGGAGGGGTTCGAGACCGGGAGGCGCCGGGCTCGGATCGGCCGCGCCGACGAGGTCTGCTGCAGTCAAGAGACGGTTCAAGCCGCTGCTCCTGAGCTCCGATTGTTAACGCATGTTACATTACGTCCCGGTCACGTCAATTCATTCGACATTGCAGCGCTCCGAAAGGCGGCGGCCAGTGTGCGCAACGCGGTCCGCTTGGCAGCGTCGCCGACCTTGGCATGGATAACGACCTTGGAGCGGCCGAGTTGCGGCAGTCCGAGGTCCGGTCCGACGTCGATCAGTCCGCTCGGGGCGATGCGGCGGGCCAGCGGCGCAATCGCAAGGCCGGCGCGCGCCGCGGCCGTGACCGCCGTGACGCCGCCGCCGACGAATGTCTCGCGAAAGGCGAGCTTGGCGCGATCCAGCGCGCGGACGGCGATGCTGCGCACGCCGCAGGGCGGCGCCAGTGTCGCGAGCGGCAGGGTGCCGTCGGGCGGCAGACGGAAGCGTGGAGCCGCGAACCAGCCGAATTCGTCGGTGATCAGCGTCTCGCCGCCGCGGCGGCTCGCCTCGCGCCGCACGATGACGGCGTCGAGCTGCCCGGCGTCGTAGCGGTCGAGCAGGTCGCGGGAGAAGGCGATGCTCACCGAAAGCGCCAGATCTGCCGTGGCCCTGTGGAGCTGTTCGAGCATCGGCACCAGTTCGGGACCGGCGACGTGATCGCTGATTCCGAGCGACAGAAGCGCCCGCTCGACCGGCTTTCCCCTGAGCGCAAGGTCGTGCGCGGCGATGAGCGCCACGGCGTGCTCGGCGAAGGTGGCGCCGTCGGCCGTGATCCGGACGGCGCGCGGTGAACGCTCGACGAGCCGCTTGCCGAGCAATGCCTCGAGGCGCTGCAGCTTCAGGCTGACGGCGGCCTGCGTGGTGCCGAGAATCTCGGCCGCGCGGGTGAAGCTCTTAAGCTCCGATACCAGCAGGAAAGCGCGGACGGTGGTGATATCGAGCGTTGCCGTCATATCCGACCGTTATCATTGATATCCATGACGATAAGATACCAAAATGAGAAGGCTGCGGCTAGCTTTGGTGACGGAGCGCGTCGATGCGCTCGAAAACGGGAGCCGACCATGCCGTTGATCAACATCATCTACGCCAGCTCGCGCCGCCAGCCGGCGCTGAAGAAGCACATTGCCGATGCCGTCACCGAGTTGACGGCGCGCATCCTGCACAAGGATCCCAAGGTCACCGCGGTCATCGTGTCCGAAGCGGACGCCGCGGACTGGTTCGCGGGCGGTGCGTCGCTCGCGGAGCAGGGGCTCGCCAGCTACTGGATCGACATCCATGTCACCGAGGGCACCAACACCAAGGACGAGAAGGCCGCCTATCTCGCCGCCGTGTTCGACCGCATGTCCGAGCTCATCGGTCCGTTGCATCACGAGACCTACCTGCATGTCGACGAGGTCAAGGCCGACGCCTACGGCTTCGGCGGCTTGAGCCAGGAGCGCCGCTATGTCGCGGCCAAGCTCGAGGTGCCGCCGCAGCGCGGCACCTGACGTTCAGGCGGTCGCGGCGAGGTCGGCAGCGACGGCGCCGAACACGCTCTCGAAGGCCTGCCGGAGTGCGACGTCGACGTCGGCCATCGTGACCGGCAGGCCGAGATCGACCAGGCTCGTCACGCCGTAACGCGGATCGGTGACGCCGCAGGGCACGATCGCCTGGAAATGCGACAGATCCGGCTCGACATTGATGGCGATGCCGTGAAAGCTGACCCAGCGCTTCAGCCGGACGCCGATCGCGGCGATCTTGTCCTCATAGCCCGCGCCCTTGTCGGGGCGCTTCACCCAGACGCCGACGCGATCCTCGCGCCGCTCGCCGCGGACGTTGAAAGAGTCGAGAGTGCGGATGATCATCTCTTCGAGGGCCGCGACGAAAGCCCGCACGTCCGGCCGGCGCCGCTTCAGATCGAGCATGACATAGGCCACGCGCTGGCCGGGGCCGTGATAGGTGACCTGGCCGCCGCGTCCGGTCGACAGCAGCGGAAACCTGGGATCGCGCAGGTCCTCGGCCTTTCCGGACGTCCCGGAAGTGTAGACCGGCGGGTGTTCGAGCAGCCACACCAGCTCCGCCGCCTCATGCGCCGCGATCGCCGCAGCCCGCGCCTCCATGGCCGCGGTCGCCTCGGCATAGTCGACCAGCGAATCGGAGATGCGCCATGCGACCGCGTTGCCGGGCGGCCCGGCAAAGCTGGTGAGGTCGAGGGTTTCGCGGCTGTTAACCATTGGCTAACCGTAACATGGTGATCTCTGGGGCAACGGATTCCAGTGACTTGGGTGCTCTCGCAGTGTCAACCCTCGATAAAGTGACAGTCGACCTGATGGTCGTGCTCGGCACCTGTTCAATGCCCATCCACCAGGTTCTGCGCCTGTCGCGCGGCGCCATCATCGAGCTGGACGCGACCGAGGCCGACGACGTCAAGGTGCTGGCCAACAATTTGCCGATCGCCAACGGCGTCGTGCTGGTCGATCGCAACCGCATTGCGGTCGAGGTCAAGCAGATGCTGCCGCGCTCGCCGACCCCGACGACGCGATAGGGTCCCAACAACGTCCCCGAGGCGACGCAAAAACCATCCACAATCCGGTATTTTAGGGCAGGGCGGGGGTTGTCCCCCCGAGATCGATTTGATACACGGGCGCCACTGATCCGGTGCCGCCTGTTTCCAGGCTCCGGCTTCTCCTTCGCGCTCGTGGCGGAATTGGTAGACGCGCTGCCTTGAGGTGGCAGTGGGTAACACCGTGGGGGTTCGAGTCCCTCCGAGCGCACCACAAACCCACGTTTTCCCTTGAAATCGTTACGGTTTTTTCCGGATGTTACCCGGGAATGTTACCACTTCGTTCCCGCCCGCCGTTCCCGTCCTGTTTTCCGCGACAGGCCTCAAAAAATCATCCAGAGACTGGCCCTGGTCGAACGCGACCACCTTGTCCATTCCGCTGATGCCGAGCTTCTCGCGGTTGGCCTGGGCGATGTAGTGCGCCGGCATCTTCGGGTCGGTCCAGCCGAACATCGCCATCATCTGGCTCTCAGTACACTCGGCATAGGCCGCCACTTCGGCGCGCGCCTTGCGCACCCCATGGCAGCTTTTCTTCGCCTCGTTGACGCCGGCAAGGACGGCGTACTTCTTGAACTTCATCGCCCACGCCTTCTTGTTCATCGGCAGCACGCGCCCCTTCAGGCGCTTCCCGGTGAACACGTCGGCGCCGATGATTCCGGCGGCTCTTGCGGCCCGCAGGCTCTCCGCGAATTCCGGGTGCACCGGCACGGTCACCATCGTATTGCCCCGGCTTTTTTCGGTGGTGATCTGCACGGCCATCTTGCGCACGATCTGGCGCAGGTGCGGCGGCCCAAAGCGATGCGCATCCCCAAGCCGCAGGAACGTGTAGTGCAGGATGTCGAACATCAGCCGCGCCTCGGTCCCGAGCGGCCATTTGGCCCGGTATTTGGCCATGTCATCCTCGGTCCAGGGCAGAAAGCCACCGCTCTCTCGCGACGCACGCGCCTTCCCGGAGCGAAGGCCGATGGTCGGATCGTCGTCCTCGTCCAGGTGGCCCTCGTCGATCATCCAGCGCATCAGGCCGCGCAGGGCCGACAACAGATTGCCGGCCTGAGAGGGGGTCCGCGCCTTCATCTCCGCCTTGATGACGTTGCGCGTGAGCACTGAAAACGGCTTCTCGCCATTCTCGATCAGCAGGCTTTCAATCAAACCAGTCCGCTGGAGGCGAGTTGTCTCGGCAAGACCGGCATGGCCGACACTGAGATCGCCGAGCCAATGATCGCTTTGCCTGTATCCGTACCAGTACCAGCGCAGTGTCCCGGGCTTAGGCGGCGAAGTGGGGCGCGCAGGGCAGGGCGCGTTACGCTGCTTCTGGGCGTTGACGTAGTCACTCTCCTGTCCGTAGAGCGCGATCTGGGAGGCGATGGCGGCATCGACCTCAGCATCAAATTCTGAAGAACCATACGCGGCCTTGATCCGGATCTTTGGCAGTTTGTTGCGGAGCTGCACGTAGTAGCGCAATTGACCGCGCTGGCTGACATCGACGCAGAGATAGCGGCGCTCCGGCTGACCGGGCTTGCTGGTTCCTTTGACGCGCCGCATCCGCAACACTCCTCCGAGTGCGGCGACCGCCGCCTCATAGGCGGCATCGAACGCTCTCGTACCGTAGTCTTCGGCGATCCCGATCCGGCGTCCCTTCCGGCTGACCTTGACGTACCAGCGCAACGATCCGGATTCGGAATAGTTGAAATAGAGGTACATGCGACGATCCCCACGCGCGCGGGGGTCGGGACGTTCCGTCTCAGGCATTGGTCGGCTCCCTGAACCAATGCCTGGAGTCTACGAATCCTCGGATTCGACATCAACGGTGAAAGGTGCGTTTCACCCGCTTTCGGTGCCATTGAGACGGCGCGCAAGCGCCTCGGACGGCGTCCAGATCTCGTCGAAATTGATCTTTGGCTGACGGGTCGACTGAGCGCTCGAGGTCAGAGCAATCCTGATCACGCCGTCCGTATCGACGACGACCTCGGCCGCGCCGGCCTCCTTTGCGGCGCGGATCGCGCGCGCGATATCGGCCTGGGTAACCTTGGCTGGGCGGCGAGGCATCGAGGATCTCCATTCGATCTATGATCGCCACCGGACTGCGCTTGTCCGATTCTACGAAACGCCGAGGGCGATCGCCAGCAAGAAACGCCGAAACGCGCCATTGAAACAGTGCTGGGTCCCTCGGTGGAGAACGTTCGGCGGCGATTGCGCGTGAAACGGACAGCCGGTGCCGAGTTCGACGATGAATGGAATGAGGCGCCGTTGCGGCAGATCCGCTTCGACGGCACCCGAACCGGCGCTATTTGTCCTTTGCCGTCGGTTTGACGGGGCCGTCGTCCAGCAAGGGACGGTACCTCTTGCGCAACTCGTCCACCGCAGTTCGGTCGAGCTCGCCTCGTCGCTGACGGTCGCGCAGAACAGCACGGTCCTCCACCGAAAGGGCGATCAGGAATTCCCAGCCTTCGCCCCTGTCCGGGAACAGCTCGACGATCCGCAGATCGAGCCGCGCGGCATCATCGTCGTCATGGGCCGGTCCGATCGGCTTGGCCTGCAGATGTCCGCGGGACGCCTGAGGCAGATGGTTCGCCGATGCCGGTGATCTGTTTTTATTTATTTCTTTATAGGCAGGTCCCTGAGGGCCCCGCGGTGCTTCTTTATACGCAGGTCCCTTTTGGACCCGCGGAGCCGCAGGTCCCTTTTGGCCCCGCGGCCGACCAGCAACATTGGCAGGGACCGGCACGTCGCGGACGACATAGTCGATCTCACCGAACCGCTGGCCGTCGGCGAGTCGCTGCTGCTCTCGGGTGACGTAGCCAGCCGAGATCAACTCACGGAAAATGCGTTGCAGTTTCTTGCGGCCGACCAGAAGCGTCCGTCCGATATGATCGAGACGGACCCGCCACCTGTGTGGACGTGACAGCAGGAAACCGAGCACGCCCTTGGCCTCGACCGAAAGCCGTTCATCGGTGAACACGGCATTCGGCACGATCGTGAAATGCGTCCTGTGCTCGCGACGCACGATGGTCAAGAGGGCGCTCCCAAATCGTCGGCCCTTGTCTGCGCCATTGACCAGGACCGAGATGCGGGAAGACCAACAGCGCGGCGCATGAGCGTTGCAGGATTGGAAGCGTCACGGCCTCTCTCAGCCGCCGGAGAGCAGGCCGGCCGCATGGACGAGGTTGCTGAGGGTCTTTCGGTGCCGGCTTCGGTGGAAGCCCACGAGAACACGCCCGTGCACCGTCGGCGGTCCATGCTGAGCGCCGCTCGCCGGCGGATCAGTTTGACCGCACGCTGATCGATCATGCCTTCGGACGCGCTCTCGCTGACTGCAGCTGGATGAGCTTCACTAGAAGCGCGTGGTTGTTGAGAGCGAGGGTTGCTGTAGTTCATGAGCGAACATGCCACGGCAAACGCGAACCACCATCATGCCGATCCTACGATCCGCTTCGACAAAGTTGCTCATGTTCCGAATGAGGTGCCGGCTATTCCCCGGGATGGAGAAACCGCGTCCTGCTAGAGCAACCGTCGCTCGTCATCGCGACCATCACGTGTGCTGATCACCGAGGCCAATTCTTTGCAGTCCTGGATCATCGAGGAAAGCACGTTCTTCCGTCGAAGGTCCGATTCCGCCGATCCCACGCAGACGTACGCTATGGTGCGAATAGTGCCATTCGGGGGATTGATCCTCCTCACCAATTGTATTCAAACAGCAACAATGAAGTTCGTGAGTGCCAGAGTGCTAGTAGTCAAGACAAGCACTTACGACCGTCGATTCTACGCCGCGGAGAGGCGCTTTTATCTTGCCTATCAACCCGTCCTCTGCTCGGCGATCTCCAATCCTTGGACCGAACTGCACTCTGGCACTACGCGGAAGCAGCGCCGGTGGCGAAATTAGCGCACCATCTGCATCAGATTTGGAACGATCCGAAATTGGTTCAGACCCTGCCTTCTCGGTGGTCTATCGGCAGGAGCCAGACTGGTCGATAAGCATGGGCCAAGCTGCTCGTCTACAAATCCGGTGCAGGAGCTGGAAGCTTAACGAGCGTCAGTTCAGCATCACACATCCGTCCAGCGTGCAGCTGAGCTTTTGTTCGTGTCCGATGACCGAGAGCGAGAGAGAAGCCCACGGCGCGCGCAATGTGGCTCTTAGGGGGAGCTGCAGCGTGCAACATCGAGCAATTCCGCCGTACCGTTCCGGCTTCAGAAATGTCAGTTTCGTGGCACGCCCGCGTGGATTTCAGTTGGTGAAGCTCGGCTTGATCGGCTTTCACGAAGCGGCGGCAGAAGAGTCGTGATCCGGCAACACTGCGGAAACTCCGCGCCTGCACTCAAAGGGAGCAGGGGAATACGCGATCCCGGTTAGGCGAAGAGCTGTCCCGTTTCTGCCGCCGAGGTCGTCGTGTTTGAAGCGGCCGCCTCTTCGCGGCCTCGCGCGGCGGCCGGACAGAAGGAGCGTCCGATCGTGATAGAGCCCATGACACCCCACCCGTTCGATGAAACGGAGGCACTGGCCTGGCTGCGCTCCCAACCCATGGGCCACCTGACGATCAGTGCCGCTGAGCTTGGACGGCGATGGGGTTGGAACAGGATGCGAACCGGTCGTCGTCTGAAAGCTTGGGAACGCGCTGGCCTGATCCGCCGTAACGCTGAATCAATCATTGTGACGGGCAGCGTGACGTCGACCATTGAAGAGGGCTCGGTCTCCGTTACAGAGGTCGCCGCCGTCACAGGGAAATCCCGAGCTGAAGCGTCTGGTCGTGATACGACACCAGTCAACCTCGCATCTTTCATTGTGGCTTTGGCGATGGCGAGCGTTTCGGCGGCCTTCTCCATTGATGGCCTGACAGCAATCTTCGCCGGCGCCTTTTGGCCTGTCATCATGATGGGCGCGGTATTGGAGGCCGGTAAGCTCGTCGCAGCCGCCTGGTTGACCGAGCACTGGAATTCGGCCCCGTTACTCCTGCGGTACGTCCTCGTCCTGATGATCGGAGCCCTGATGGGCCTGAACGCTATAGGCGTATTCGGCTTCCTGACCCGAGCCCATCTTGACCATATGGCCTCCGTAGATCTCGCCCTTGCCGACAGAACCGCAGACGTCGAGGCTCGCCTCGGAATACAGAGCCAGAAGGTTGCGGACATCGACCGGCGTACTGCCCAGATCGACGCTGCCATCGACGAGTCCACACGCCTTGGCCGTCCGGTCGGCGCGATGACAATCGCTGACCAAAAGCGCCACGAACGAGCCAACATTGCCGCTGAACGCAGTCGCGAGTCGGAGTTGCTCGCGAACTTACAGATCGAAAGGGCCAGGATCCAAGCGCTGCGACGGCGCGCCGAGGCTGAAGTGGGACCGATCCGATACCTCGCCGAGTTGATGGGGATACCCTCTACCGACATTGAGCGAGCAGTCCGGCTGCTCACGTTGGCGCTCGTCGCCGTCCTTGATCCGATGGCGGTCACGCTCCTTCTCGCCGCCGGCCTTCACAGGCGTGCGCGTTCGTCATGACCATCGCCGTTTTATCTAGAGCAAGTTCGCCTGCTGGCTTCAATCATGCTCGTTCGTGCAAACCTTTGAGCATGCTGCAGGCGTCAGCCATCCGGACCGGAGCCTCGGGCGGCAGAGATCGAGGCCGTGTGATCCGTGACTTTCAATAGGCGATCGAGATGCGCTTTTTGGCGAGCTCGACAGTGAGAGCCTGTCTGAGCGCCGTGATGTCGTCCACCGGCCTGGCTCGCAGGCGACGGACTTCTTCCGCCGTGAACGGCTTGCCGCGATCGCGCGTGGGCGTGCCCCAGACGCGAAGGACGTAGTTCAGGAGATCCGCGGTCTCGCCATCAGGAAGGGCAGCATTCACAACGCCGGGTACGTTCGCAAGATAGAGGCGGCCCTGTTCACTGCCGGCGAAATGTCCGACGATGCCGGGAAAGGGCGGGATGCGTCCGACGGACGACCCTTCGCCATCGAGACCGTGGCAACCGGAGCAGTGCAGTCGATAGAGATATTCAGTGCTCTCTGCTGCCCGTACGCGTTCGATGGCGCCGATCGTGGTTGCTGCGATCAGGACAAGGGTCAGACATCTCATGGCATCAGACCGGAACGGATCTGCTTGATTTCGTCATTGCCGACCGGATGGTTGCGGGTGCGAGCGACGTCGGCGGATTTGAGCTGGACCTTGGCACGATTCAAGCGGAACACGTAATTGACCACGGCGGCGGTCGCTTCGTCGTTCAAACCCGGTTGGGACGGCATCGCGCTGGTGATGGTCTCACCCCCTTCGAGCGGAAGCGTACCGGAAAGCCCGTTGATTACGACCATTGCGGGATAGTCAGGCCGCTTGGTCGCCGCGTTGGAGAGCACAGGCGAGACCAATGGCGGGGCCAGCCCGGGCGAGCCGACGCCGCCGACTTGATGGCAGGCCTGACAGGTCTGGGCGTAGATCTTGGCGCCGTCGGCAGCGAGCGCGACGCCGGGCCATGTCAATGCGGCGCAAGCGGCGAAGATTGCGGATTTCATTTCTTGTCAGCCACGCCGACCAGCACCGAGACCGTGCAGTGATACATGCTCTGGGTGTTGGCCATGCACCAGTTGATGTCGTTGTGAACGCCCATGCGGTAGCCTGGGCGCTCGCCGACATTGCCGTTGCAGAGGCAGCGACCGCATGTGGTCTTGCCGCAGCAATCATTGTAGGAGACGAGATAGTCCTTGCCATCTGTCGGATTGTGGCAGGTGCCGACCCAGGTGACCTTCGACGGCTCGGCGCCGGGCGGGCAGGACGAGACGCTGCCGCCGCAGCACGAACACAGGAAGCCATCGAGCGCGCAATAGCGCCAGTAGTCGCAATTGGCTTCGTTCGAATTCGGCTTCGATGCGCCTTCTGCATGAGCCTGCCCCGATCGGTCGAAGGGGAGCACCGGCAGCAAGGCACCGCCCACTAGCAGTTTGCCAATTCCGCTCAGCGCCGACCGTCGGCCGATGCTCTGCGCCGAGCGCCGGAAGGCTCGTTCCGCGGCCCGGTCGAAGGCCGCCATCAGCCTGTCGATGATGATGTCCGACATCAGCTTCTCCGCATGGGGCCGTGGCTAGTGGGCGGGGTGGGGCGCATCGAGATAGGACTGGATCGAAGCGACGCCGAGATCGCGGGCATTGAACAGGCTCTCGAGCTGCTCGCGGTTGTTGATCAATCCCTTGGCGCGCACCAGCCCGTTGCCGTCGATCAGTGCGGCGTAGGGCAGCCGGCTGACGCGGAACGCCATGCCGAGCTCGCGGGAGAGCACGAAGGGAAACCTTTCCAGCCGCCGCTGCGCGACGAAGGTTCGGTGCGCGGCCACGTCGCCGTCGCCGGCGAGGACCAGGTCCAGCCACGAGCTTTCGGCTGCCGCGACGGAGGAGAGGATCGGCAGCAGTTTCTTGCAGACCGGGCAGGTCGGCGACAGGAAGAATACCAGCTGCGAACGGGGACCAGCGGCACCGACCGCGACGGCGCGACCGTCGAGCGCAGTGAGGTCGAAGCGCTGCACCTTTTCGCCAACCGCGGGGCCGGAGTCGGTCATGAGGGCCCCCATCGGAGAGATCCGTTCGTACAGAATGCCGACCTGGCGCGCCAGCGCGAACACCGCGATGGCCAGTCCGAGCACCAGGATACAGAGCAGGATGAATGCGACGACGAGACCGTCCATGGTCACCTCAGTTGAACGAGCCGGAGTCGAGCCGGCGAATGACCGCCCATGTTCCGATGGTTTTTTCGGCCGTTGCGAGTAGCAGCAGCAGTACGAACACGGCCATTGGCCCGATCAGCATGTCGGACCAGCCCATTGGACGTGGCGACGTCTGCAGCATGATGGCGGCACTGACCGCGACCAGCACCGCATTTCTGGCAACGAGCGTCCAGCTGACGAACTGGCCCTCGCCGCCGCAGCCGCATTCGATCTCGCTGCGACCTGCAATCAGGACTGCAGCCATGGCGAAGGCGTAGAGGCAGAGCAGCAGGGAGGCGAGGATGGCTCCGATCTGGCTTGCGGCAGGATACATCAGGCACCCAATCGCCGCGATTTCCGCCGCCAGCAGCAACGGCGCGGCGAGGGGAGCCAACGCCTCAGGCAGCAGACGATAGTCGCGCAGGTTCGCCACGAAGAGAGCGTAGCCTTGAACCTTCTCCAGCACCGCGCGTGCCAGCACGACGATGATGAAGCCGCTTGCCACCAGATGCAGAAGGGGATCGAGCTGCCAATTCATCGGGGAGCCTCGACCAAAGCGGCGGTCTCGCCGAGCTTGATGTCCGCGGAGCGCGAGACCTTTCCAGTCGCGTCGATCGTGAGGCGCTCGATCTTCTGGTCGACCGGATTGATCGCGAACAGCACTGTCGGATCAACGGCCGACAATGTCAGCGATGTCAGGTTGGGAGCGGGCGAGCGCGCCAGAAGACGCTTGTTGCCGATGTCATAGGACCAGATCTCCGCGCTCGGATTCTTGTGTGCTCCGTCCTTGTCGTCCGAATGCATCAAGATGTAAGCAATCCGCGCTTTGGCGTCGACCGCAAAAGGCTGATAGCCGCCCGGCGCCCAGCCGGTCGCATCGGGCGGAATGACATCGAGCGTCTCGATGGCTGTAGCGCGCTCGCCCTCCAGCGAGACACGCAGCAGCTTGCCCTTGAAGCTCAGGAAAATGTAGCTGTCCTGGTCGTGCTCGGCGTGGATGAAAAGGGGATCGGCGCTGGCATCGAACAGCTTGCTGCTTGCCTTCCGGTCCGCATTGCGCAGATTTGCCGTGATCGTGTAGGTGCCCACCGTTCCGTCACCGCACAGGGTCGAAAAGCGCAGCGGCGTGGACAGTGCTGGATAAATTCCGAAACATCCCGGAGCCGGAGCCTCGAGCTGACGCTTGCTGTCGGGATCGACGATGCTGACGGAGGTGGCCGGGGTGGCGTTCTGAATGAACAGCAATTTGCCGTCGCTGGAGCGTTGGAACAGGCTGCGGTAGCCGAGCGCCTGGGCACGTCGCGTGAGGATCGGAATTTCGTCGATCACCTTCAGCGTCTGGTCGTCGAACACCTGGATGACGTCGGTTCGTTTGCCGCGGGTGAGCCGCTCGTAGAAGGTCGTCGCCACATAGACGCGGTGCTTGTCGGGCGCTGCGACCATCATGCCGGCGAAGCCGGCCTCCAGCATGCCCTTGAGGCTGAGGTCGGCGGCATCGAGCACGTAGACGCGACCATCGACCATGTGGGGAAGCGCGGGGTCGGCCACGTAGACGCGGTTCATGGTCGCCGGAATCGTGCTGCTCGACGTTGCCTCCGGCTTGAACTCGGCCGCGGCGCCCGGGCGAAGCATCAGCGCGAGTGCGAGCAGGGGTATGAACGAAGACGACCTCATCTCAATCTCTCCGCCGCCAGCCCTGTACGCCCAGCCCATCGCCTTTGCAGCGGCCAAGGCCGCGACCTGCTCCGGGAGCAAAGCATACGACGCGACGCTGCGGTTCGGTAATGATGCAGATGCATCACGATCAGCGCCAGAGCTTTTCTTCGCCGACGAATTCGCTGCCGGGCAGGGGGCCCGGACGCAGGAAGGCCGTCAGCACGTTGCGCATGACGGTCGCGACGTTGTTGTCGCCCCCGCTGACCGGCAGCGCCTGGCTCCAGGCGATGGAGCCGATCGATAGGCAGGCGCCGTGGGCTGCTGTCGTGAAATAGGTCATGTCGGCCCGGACCAGGGGATCCTGGGTGCCGCCGCGGCCGGGGAACGCATAGGTGATCTCCTCGGACACCAGCGGGTAATTGTCGGAATGCCCGTGCGACGAGGCGACCAGCAGTGTGTGCGGTGGCGTGCCCAGCGCCAGATCATAGCGGTCGATTTCGATTCCCGCCGCCCCGCCGAGCCCCAGCCCGAAATTGCCGATCTCTTCCCGGTCGCCGATGCCTTCGAACATCCAGGCTATCAGGCGGTGAAAGGAATCCGGCATGCGCTCGAACGGCTGGCTTTCGTCCATGCCCTCGGAGGTGAAGCCGACACCGACCAGCTTTTGCGGAGCC
Source organism: Bradyrhizobium sp. HKCCYLRH3099 (assembly GCF_051167855.1). NCBI lineage: Bacteria > Pseudomonadati > Pseudomonadota > Alphaproteobacteria > Hyphomicrobiales > Nitrobacteraceae > Bradyrhizobium > Bradyrhizobium sp. HKCCYLRH3099. The sequence continues at coordinate 276,641 of NZ_JBNPTW010000001.1, read as the reverse complement.
CGGCCGCGGGAGCGCCACAGCCCCGACCGCTCGCCGGTGCTGACGAGATAGGCTTCTCCAGGATCGGCCTGCCAAGCCCGCGAGCCGTTGTCGAGCTTGCGCACTTCCATGCAATGCGGCTCGTCCTCGCGCAAGCCCGACACCCAGTAGTAGCCGTTGCCGCCGGCATAGATCAGCCGGCCGCCCGCGCGCAGATAATCCTCGGTGCCGTCCATCATCCGCTCGGAATAATATTCGGGATGGGTGCAGTTGATGACGGCGCGATAGGGGCGCAGCGCGGCGGCCCCTTCTGCATGCAGATCGTGGTCGGTGAGGATCTCGAAATCGTAGCCGGCCTGTTGCAGCCACCACAAGAGCGACAGATCGGCCGGCAGGCCCCAGGTGACACCGGTTGCTGCGTTGCGATGCCGCGGCCGCATGTTGATGATCGGTCGTCGCCAGGACGAATAGCAGCACCCCGAACCGTCGGAATGGTGATCGTAGGTCGACAATCCGAATTCCTGGAGCTTGTAGAAGTCGATATCGGCCTCGCTGAAGATCGGCGTGTGGGCGGTGATCGCCTGGGCGATCGGCGCATCGAAGCCGAGGCGCTCGTTGGCATAGGCGAGATAGGTGAATGTCGACATCAGGACCGCCAGCGGCGCGCGCGGCGTCGCCGCCCGGACGAAGAACGGAATATGGTCTTCACTTTCGCCGGCCCGCAGTCGCAGCGCGTAGACGCCACTCTTGAGATCATTCGGAATCCGCAGCGTCACGGTCGGCGACCAGCGGCAGTCGGTCAGCGCATCATCGCGGAAAGCGATGCCACCGTATTGTCTGGGGTCGAGGCGAAAGCTGTCCTCTCGTCCAGCCCAGTTCCACCCCGTCATGCCGCGCACCGGCCGGTTGACGCCGAGCGCATCAAGACCATGTGGTCCAACATCGGTGATGACATCGCCGATGCCCCTGTCGGTGTACCCGGCGCTGGTGTCCCAATGAGCGATGATCGCGTCGGCGGGCGGCAGCTCGCCTTGCGCCAGGGCGGCGATCGCCTCCGGTGGCAAGGCCTTGTTGAGGATCCCGGGGCGGTCAATCTTGCCAGAATAGAGCATCCCAACGAAGCGGCCGCGGCGATCGTTCTCCTCGCTCGCGCCCGCCCATAGAAACGGGACCGACTCGTCAGGCGCCTGGGGCATCACGCGGAAGGTCTCGGCGACGCGGGAATCGTAGTCGATCGGCACCACGAGGCCGAGCAGGGAGTTGTAGCGGTTGACGGCGCCGATCTGGTAGAGCCGGGCCTCCCGAGTGGCGGCATTGAACGTCGCCGCCACGAAGTACCAGGCACGGGGACGCAGCGGCACCTCTGCGGCCACATGGTCGATCACTTCGCCATTGCCGACCCAGAACTCGAGCCGGCCCTCGGTGTTGATGCCGATGCCGTACCCCTTGCCGGACATGATGTCCCACTTCGACAGGATGGCCTGGCGGCTGCCGCCCGGCCGAGTCGGAAACACGAAGCCATAGACGGTGAAATCACCAGCAGGAACGAGGCGCCGAGAGACGTCCTCGACGACGGCGTGGGCGCCGATCTGGGTGAACTGGCGCTGTACGTTCAGGGTGGCCGGAATATCGCAATCGACCTCCTCTTCGAGGAAGCCGGGGCCGTCCGGGTGTTCGTCGCCGTGAACGAGACGAACCAGGCGGGCGTCAACGGTGTCGGTCCCTTCGGCCGAGATCATGAAGGACAGGGTCTCGCCCTGCTTGACTGTCCAGGGGTCGCAATAGCCGTAGAGCTTCTTCTCTGCCATGGCGTCGGTCTCAGCTCGCAAGCAGGTCGTTGATGCGGAGCAGGAACACCGCGTGATAGGCCTCGTCGAGGGTCGGATAGAGCTTGTCGTCGACGAGGCGGGGCGGATGGCCGGCGCGCCCGGACAAGGCCATCACGCGATAGCTGCAGGAACGCAGCGGGCCGACCCTGAGGATGGCGTATTTGTCCGGCATCTCCTCGCGGCGGAAATAGTTCAGCAGACGATCGAGCGCGTCGGAGTGCTGGCCGAGCGGTTTGGCGCGGTGTTCCGCGATCAGGTCCGGCGTGATCGACGACTTCAGCGCATCGCGCAGGCGCTTGTCGAACAGGCGCCGGTAGATCAACTGCTTGTCGGCAATCTCGGTGGCTTCCTCGGGCATGACCTCGCCCCCTTTCTCCGTCCGCGCGGCGCGCCGCTCGCTCTTCTTGCGATTCCTGAAGGCCTGGAATTGGGCCTTGATGCCGGTCAGTCCCTCGCGCGCCGTCAGCGCGACGATGATCATGACGGCGGTGACGATGATAATGCGCAGGGGCCCGAGGCCGATCAGGCCCTTGTCGATCAGCACCACGATCGCGGTGCCGAGCACGGCGCCCTCGGAGCGGCCGAGGCCGCCGATCACGATCATCGCGAACAGCAGCAGGAGCTGATCGAGCGAGAACACCGCCAGCGAGATCGAGCGGTAAAACATCGCATAGAAGGCACCGATGGCGCCAAGCGCGCTCGAGGCGAGCACGAAGACGAGCCAGCGCGCGCGGCGGTAGTCGATACCGACGGCCTCGGCGAAGGCTTCGTCCTCGCGCGCGGTCTGCAGCAGCAGGCCAAGCCGCTCGGTGTTGACAAGGCGAAACACCAGGAGCGCACAGAGCAGAAGGACGAACGCGCCGGCGAAGCCCAGGAGTAATCCGGGTCGCTGCAGATGCCAGGCAGAGGGAATGAAGGAGTCGACCCCGTTGATGCTGCTGTTCGACGGTGCAAGGGCTTTGATCTGCGAAATCGAGACCCGGCAGATCTCGGCGATCCCGAGCGTCAGCAGCGCGTAATAGAGGCCGTCGAGCCGCGTCGAGGGTAGGGCGAGCAGCAGCCCGAAGATCAAGCCCACGGCAGCTCCGATCGGCATCATCAACGGCCAGGGCAGGCCGAGATAGACGTTGGCCGCGGCGGCGGCATAGGCGCTCAGGCCGACGACCGCCATGGTCGCGAGCGAGAAGATGCCGGCCGCCCCCACGATCAACGTCCAGATCACGTTGATGGCGGCGAAGATGCAGAAGATCGCAGCGATGTTGACGAACTGATCGGATAGGAAAGGAACGGCGATCAGCAGGCCGCCGAGCCCCAACGTCCACCACAGCGGCCGTTTGTCGACGAGCCGCCGCTCGCGGCGCAGCGATCTCGGATTGTAGCGTCCGCGCCAAGCCAGCCAGTGCCGCCGGCTGAACGGCGGCCGCCAGCGATGCCATAGCTGGTCGCCATCCGGCTTCAGCGTGACCTCGTCCGGCCTGCGGCCGACCTTGACGTACGAGGCTGCAGGTTTGTCCGTCTTCATCATTCCCGCGTCTCGTCCAGCAGGCCGCCGAGACCCCGGGGGCGAATGAGAAGAACCAGAACGATGAAGGCGAACTGCACCACCAGAACGTAGCGCTGGCCGAGAAAGGGAATGATCCCGGTGATGGCCTCGAGAAAGCCGACCAGGATCGCGCCGAGCACGGCGCCGGGGACCGAGCCGAGACCGCCGAGGAGGGCAATGGTCAGCCCCTTGATCAGCGGCGTCGTGCCGGCACTCGGGTTCACGAAGATGCTCTGCGACAGCAGCACGGCGGCAAGGCCCGCGAGCGATCCGGTCAACATCATGACCGGAAGCGCCGTCCAGCGGGTGGATATGCCGCACAAGGCCGCGCCCTCGGAGTTCTGCATCACGGCACGAATTTCCAGGCCCCTGCGGCTGATCCGCAGCCACAACAGCACCAGGGCGAGGAGCACGATCGTCGTCACGATGGTGATGGCCTGATCCAGGCGCATCGACGTGCCGAGCAGGTTGAAGCGGCCGACGCCGAAGATGCGCGGCAGCGCCTTCTGCTGCGGCCCGAACGCGAACAACAAGGCCTGAACGGCCGCAAGATTGATGGCCAGCGTGACGATGAGGCTGCGAACCGCGAAGTTCGGCTTGTCGTGAATCGGCAGGAAGGCCACGAGATAGACGAAGATGCCGAACAGCGCGCCTGCGATCATCCCCGCCATCACGGTGAGGACCGCAAGCAGAACCATTCCGTCAACGCCCGTGCTCCAGCTTCGAATGGCCGGTGCGATCGCGTCGGCCGCGAAATAGGCGGCGTAGCCGGCCACTGCGAAGGTCGCGCCATAGGCCATGTTGACCATGCCGATGCTCGACCAGACCAGCGAGATGCCGATCGCCATCAGCGCATAGATTGCGGCGAGATAGAGCGCATAAATGACGAGGGTGGCGTCCATCACGCGAGCCCCACATGTCCGACCTCGCCGCGCAGGCGGCCGGCGTGCATTCCCATCATGCGGCTCACGGCGCCGGAGAGCAGCGCGACGTTCTGCTCGGTGATGACCATGGCCTTGCCCTCGAGCGGGATGTTCACGAGCGCCTCGATCACCCGCTTGGAGACCTTCGGTGCAAGGCCGAGGGTCGGCTCGTCGATCAGGTAGAGCTTGGCGTCGGACATCAGCGCACGTCCGATCGAGACCATCCGGCGTTCGCCGCCGGAGAGCTTGCCGACCAGGGCACCTTGCAACTCATCCAATTGTGGAAACAACTGATAGACGCGTTGCCGGCGGCGGGCGCGATCTCGCCAGGCCGTCTTGGCGTGAGCCCCGCAATCCAGATGCTCCCGCACCGTCAGCCCCGGAAAGATCGCATCGCCCTGCGGCGTCATCGCAATGCCGAGCCTGACGATCCCTGGCGTAAAGCGGCCCTCACCGAGCGAGCGGGTGCCACCGATCTCCTTGCCGTCGAACAGGATCGATCCGCGCTGCCAGCCGACGAGTTGCATGATGGCGCGGAACAGCGTGGTCTTGCCATGGCCATTCAGGCCGACGATCGCGAGCCGCTCGCCCGGCGCAATCGCGAAATCGATGTCGTGAAGCACGCGCAGCGGCCCGTAGCCGGCGGACAGGCCGCGAACGGTGAGGAGCGCACTGCTCATGCGGCGCCTCCGAAATACGCCGCCTGGACCCGATCGTCGCGAAAGACGTCTTCGGGCGCGCCCTCCGCGATCATGGCGCCAAGATCCAGCACGTAGACCCGGTCGGCGATGGCTCCGAGCAATTCGAGCCGATGCTCGATGAGGATGATGGCGAGATGATATTCGTCGGCGAACTTGCGCAGCAGCAGATCGAGCTCGGCGATCTCGGTGTTGATCAGCCCGGAGGCCGGCTCGTCCATCAACAACACACGTGGCCGGCGCATCATGAGGCAGGCCAGCAGGAGCTTGCGCCGATCGAACGTATCGAGCGAGCCGGCCGGCCGGTCCCAGCTGGCTTCCAGCCGCACGAGGCGCGCGGCCCATTCGGCGTCATGCGCCGACATCATCGGCGCATAGGCCTTGCGAGCGGCGCGCAAGGTCTGGCCGATGGTCAGTGCATTGGGAACGACGGGGCTCTGATAGGTGCGGGCGACGCCGAGCCGGGCCCGGCGAAAGATGTCGAGGCGATCGAGCCGCAGCTCGTCGAGAAAGACCGATCCGTGTTGCGGATGGTAGCGCCCGGACAGGACCTCGAACAGGGATGTCTTGCCCGCGCCGTTCGGGCCGATCAGGCCGAGCACCTCGCCGCGCTTTACGTGGAGGGACACGTCGCTCAAGATCCGCCGGCCTCCCAGCGACAGCATGACGCCCTCGCATCCGAAGCACGCGCCAGCTGGCAGCATGGTCGGTGATCCGCGTGCGTTGCGTTCAGAACCAGGGAGCAGGCTTGATCTTGACCTCCGCCAGTTCGGCCGGCGCGATGATCTTATGCTGACCGTCCTGCACCTGCAGCAGCAGATGGCTGATACCCGCCTTCACATCCTCTGTCTGCCAGGGATGACAGGGCGGCGCCTGTTCAGCGTTGTCGAACGTATAGGTGCCGCAGACGCCCTCGTAACGGAGCTTGCGGATCGCCGAGCCGACCGTGTCGAAATTCGACGGATCGGTCTTCTCCCACACGGTCGCGAGCAATTTGACGGTGTCGTAGCCGCTGCCCGTATAGACGATGCCCATATTGTCGCCGTAGCGCTTGATGTACTTGCTGCGGAAATCCTTGCCCTTGCCGTCGGCATGGGTGCCGATCACGGTCCCCCAGATCATGCCTTCGGCGCTGCCGGCGGCGAGCTTGAGAAACTCCGGCTGGCTCGGGCCGTATTGCAGATAGACCAGCGAGCCCTTCACCGGATCGGCCGCGAACTGCTGGGCGAAGGCTGCGAGCTCCGCCGCGACCCAATGGTCGATGAACATGACGCCCGCATCGGAATCGTGCAGCGCACGTAGGACCGGCGACCAGTCCTGAACCGGGAACTGGATGTCGGTGACGGGACCCAGCACCCATTCGCCGCCGGATTCGGCGATGGCTTTTTGCACCGACTTGGAGATCACCTGGGTGTAGGAGATCTGCTCCTGCACGATATGGATCTTGTTGTTCTTCGGCTTCCATCCAGCGGCCGTGAGCTGTTTCAGATAGCGCACGAAGCCGTAGCCGTACCAGGTCTCGGCGGGATCGATCTGGAAGATATTCTTGTATTTAGCGGGATTTGACTTCACGAGCTCGAGCGAGGCGATCGAGGTGTTGCCGTGCAGATAGGGGGTCCCAGACGCCGCGGCGGCATCCATCGCTGGCTGCGGAATGAGCACGAAGGCGGAGGCGATGGCGTGGACGCGCTTGCCCGTCAGGGTCTGCATCGCCGACACCGTGCCTTCCGGTGTCATGATGTCGATGTCGGTGACTTCCGCGCGCAGCTTGCGCCCGGCGACACCGCCGGCTGCATTGATCTCATCGATCGCCAGCGTGACCCCGTTGAGCCAGTCCTTTTGGTCGCCGACCCCGACGGGGGATGATTGGGCGGTAGGCACCCCGATCAAAATATCATCCGCGGCCGCGGCACGGCCGGCCAGCGATCCGGTCAGAGCGGATGCTGCCATTCCTCCAAGCAGTGTTCTGCGTGCGATCTGCATGTGCGGTGTCCTGTCCTGACCTGCGTTCGATCATCAGCGATCGTCACGGTACGGCGACGGAAGGGACCCCGGTATGATGCAGATGCATTAGGGCAGGGCGAATGGCTCGCGGTTCAGCCGGCGGCCGCGGAATGGATCAGTTTGAGCAGCGCGGCCTTGTTGCGGGCGCCGAGCTTGGTCAGCACCGCCTGGGTATGATTGCGCACCGTTGCCGGCGAGATGCCGAGATGTCGGGCGATTTCCTTATGCGTCAGGCCATCGGCGATATGGGCGACGATCTGCCGCTCGCGCAATGTGAGATTGTCACAAGGGTCCTTGCCGAGCAGGCGGACATAATAGAGGTGCGGGTCCGCCAGCTGAGATGCGAGCTGGATTTCGAAGCGGACTTTCTCGATCGACACGATCTGCCGCGACGAATGCCGCGGCGGCCGGGCCGGCAGACGGTCTCCCTTCCAGCCAGGCCAGACATCGCGCAGGGCGCGAAGCGTTTCCGGTGAAGCGGCCAGCACACGGCCGCTCTCATTGACCAGAAGATGCTTCCCGTCTGGCCCACCCAGCGCCTTGCGCTCGACGGCCAATTCCACATGGTCCAGTGCCGCGCGCAAAAATCTGAGTTCGTCCTCGGCGAGTGGCCGTGCTGAGCGGCCGCTCCGGTAGCAGGACATAAACAGCATCACGGGCAGTCGCTTGTTGTCGACCACGATGGTCGAAAACTTGTCGATGTTGTACCGGTCGGACAGCGCCACCATTCCTGGGGTATGCCGCGTCCCCTGGCGGCTGTAGGTCGGGTATGCGCAACCGGTCTCGATGAAGTCACGGGCAAGCAGATCTTCGTGCTTGATGTCGGACCAGAATTTCACGAAGTCGGGCGGCAGGTTGCGCGAGACCGAGCCGCAGATCTCGATGGCGTCGTAACTGAGGTCGGCCCAGCCCCCCCAATTGGCGTCGCACGCCGTTGTGGCACCGAGGCTGTCGATGCTCCAATGCAGGAGATCGACGGGATCAAGCACCTGACTGCGCTCGTACAGCTCGAGAACGAACGCGCTGAATGTCCTAAGATCGGCTCGAGCTTCCATATCGGGGTCTCAGACCGGACGGGTGATCTCGCGAGGATCATGCAAATGCCATGCAAATTGAACCAGCCTTTTTGCGGGCTGCCAAGGCCTCTGATGCGGGCCGGCGCTAAAAACCGATGCTGCATGAGCTAACACTAGGCAGTGTGATGTCAGAGCAGCTCAAGAGCACACCGGATGAACCGTTACGCCCAGGAAATCGCCAGATCTATCTCGCGCAGCTTTCAAGCTGGACTTATTTGCTTTGGGAAAGACCGGTCATGGCCCAATGACCGTCGGCATCGGGGCTGCCGCTCGGCCTCGTGGCCTTAAGCTGCTCTGCACTTACTGGCGCTACTCTACGGCCGGATGAAGATCGAAGCCGACGTGTCGGCAGTGACGGCAAACATGGCAGGCCCTGCTTCAAAGCCCGCGCGGCCGCCTCGTGTCCACGGCGAAAGGCAGTCATCTTCGAAAGCCCTGAGGCTCTGGGCGCTCGATCAGCGCGCAAAGACTCTCTTCCCGGACGGTTGAGGGCGAATTGGTCCACGGCGCATAACAAATACCGGTTGTCACCAATTAGATCCGCAGCAGGCTGCGCAGCGCCGGTCGCCATTCGCCGGTCATCGTGTATTCTAGGCCAAGCCGCGCGCCGCAGCTGATCGCGAGCATCGTCAGTGGTGCGGACAGCGCCAACGTCGAGAATGCGGAGAGGCCCTGGCCGATGGTGCAGCCCATCGACATGATGCCGCCGGTGCCCATCAGGAGCGCGCCGGTCATGTGGCGCTTCAGCTCGCGGGCGTCGTCGCAGGCTTCCCAGCGGAAGACGCGCGAGAACATGGCCGCCACGAACGATCCCAGAATGACGCCGGCGACCGAGCCGATCGCGAAGTCGGCGTGGCTGCCCGAGAGCGTGGCGATGTAGAGCACGGTGTTGCCGAGCGGAGCGACGAAAGTGAGCGAGGCCACCCGCTCGGGGTCGAAATCATCATGGCCGAGCCAGCCGGTTGCAAACCAGCCGAAGGCGACCGCGCCGCCAACGGCGAGGCCCGACAACAGCAGGCGGGGCGACCTGACCAGCTGGCCATCAGCCAGCGCCCAGGCCGCGAGCGCCACGGCAGCGACCGAGACAATGACAGGCCGCGCGTATGAGCCGATGGCCGCGGATAGCAGCGTGTCCATGCCCTGGTTCATCGTCTCCGGCAGATGCACCGACAGCGGCTCGATCAAACCGACGCGCACGAATCCGGTGAGACCACGCATCGCCGCCAGCGCCGAGACGCCGAGCACGAGAAAGACGACGATCGCGCGCAGATCACCGCCGCCGATGCGCACCAGAGTCCCGAAGCCGCAGGTGCCGACCAGCGCCATGCCGATCCCGAACAGCAAACCGCCGAGAATGGCACCGCCGAGCGGAATCGAGGCGGTCAGATAGATCGAACGGGAGAGATCGACGAGGCCGAAGCTGGCAAGCAGCTGGGTCGCAACCAGTGCCGAGGCCGCTGCCAGGGCGAAGGATTTGAGCCGCCGCGTATCGGCGCCGAAGAATGCGTCCTCGAGCATCGCGAGGGTACAAAAACGACCCGCACGGCCGGCGACTCCGAGCACGGCGCCCGCCAGCAGCCCGCATAGGAACGTCATTGCTGACGGACTGAGCATTCCTCCCGATGTCCTTGTTCGCGTCCGGGCGATTGTGCGCCAGGATTGTTGGCAAAGCCAGAACTCTTCCGCAGTCCGATACCAGCGCTTGCGGCCGCCTGCTTCTGATGCGGCCGACGATCTCGCAGCGCAGAGACGGTCAGCGGCGGCGCTTGCGGACCGGCTCGCAGAAGACGTCATAGATCGCGGTCAGGATCTTGCGCACGTCCTCGCTGGCGAGACTGTAATAGATCGTCTTGCCGTCGCGCCGCGTTGTCACCAGCCGGTCGAGCCTGAGACGGGCGAGCTGCTGCGAGACGGTCGACTGCCGCTCGCCGAGAAACTGCTCGAGCTCGGTGACGGATTTTTCGCCCTCGGAGAGAATGCACAGCAGCAGCAGCCGGGACTCGTGGGACAGCGCCTTCAGCATCTCGCTGGCCTCGCGCGCCTTCTCGATCATCTGCTCGAGCTCGGCGGAGGTTTCGATGTCCTTCAACTTCGGCAGCGGCATGAATTTGGGATCCTCGATTGTCGGTCAGGAGCGGGGCGGCGTCCCGCTTGTAGCATTCATCAGGCGGCCGAGCAGCCCAAAGAAGAATGCCTCGCCCGGATAGCCGCGGATCCGGCCGATCTCGCGGCCGTGGTCGAGCACCACGAAGGTCGGCGTGAAGGCGCCGGGGTCGATGCCGGCGAGATCCGCCGGCAGCGGCCGGGTGAGGTCGACCCGCCGCAGCGGAAGGGCGCGGCCTTCGTCGGTCTTGGCATAGATCGGCGCAATCTCGGCATTGAACCGGGCGCACCAGCCGCAGCCGGGGCGCTCGAACATCACGAGCTCGGAGGCGAGGAGCGGGGCCGACAGGCACAGCAAAGCGACCGCGGCAGATGCCAGCGTTGCGAGCCTGCGAATGGTGATTTGACCCGACATGCCGCCATCCTCTCTGGACTTGCCCGCCAATCTATCATTAAATTCGAATATGTACCAGTGTGTGAATTCCGAAGCCTGCCATGCAGATGGGGCCGCAGCACTGGTCGCGGGGGAGGTGAGATGGATCTCGACGTCACGCTCGGCGCTGCGCTTGCCGCCGGCCTCCTGTCGTTCCTGTCACCCTGCATTCTGCCGCTCGTCCCGCCGTTCCTGTGCTACATGGCCGGCGTCTCGGCGGCCGATACGATCACCGAGAGCGGCATGGTCCAGCGGCGGCGGACGGTGCTGACGGCGCTGTGCTTCGTCGCCGGCTTCTCGCTGGTGTTCATCGGCCTGGGGGCGACAGCCTCCGTCTTCGGGCGCTTCATCGCCGGCCATCTCAGCCAGCTCGGCATCGTCGCCGGGCTCGTCATCATTGCGATGGGGTTGCATTTTCTCGGGGTGCTCAGGATTCCCTTGCTGTACCGCAGCGCGACGATCGACGTCGGCCGCAAGCCGGCCGGCCTGCTCGGCGCGTTCGTCATGGGGCTGGCCTTCGCCTTCGGCTGGACGCCGTGCGCTGGGCCGGTGCTCGCCGCCGTGCTGATGATGGCCGGCGCGGAGGCGACCGTGGGGAAGGGCGCGCTGCTGCTCGCGGCCTATTCGGTCGGCACGGGAATCCCGTTCCTGATCGCGGCCGCCTTCACCGGACAGTTCATGACGATGCTGAAGGGGATCAAGCCGCATCTGCCCTTGGTCGAGAAGACGATGGGCGGATTTCTCGTCCTTACCGGCGCAGCCTTTCTCGCCGGCGTCATCCCGCGGATGTCGGAATGGATCTTCGAGCGCTTTCCATCGCTCGCCACCATCGGCTGATCAGCCATAGCGGAAGTCGAGCAGGTTGACGAAGGACTGCAGCTCGATCTCGTAGCGATGCACGAGACCGGCATCGCCCTCGCGCGCGGCGCGCCCGATCTCCTGGGCACTCAAGCTGGCGCCGTCGATCAGGCGGCGGAATTCGGCCTGGCTTGCAACGTCCGGCGTGGCGAGGCCGTTGCAGCGCTGCAACTGCGCGCGCAGGGCGGCGCCGGCCTCGACGACCTCGCCAGGTCCTGCCTTGGTCGTGGAGAACCGTGCCGCGGCGTCGCGCAAGATATTCATGACGGGAACGAGCTCGAACACGCAGTCGCTGAGCTCGATGACGCCCGCATCGCGCCTCAGGGCGTGGATCGACTGGCGCAGCGCGGCGATGTCCGCCGCGGCGCGGGCGCCATCACCTGAGGCCAGCGCCGCGTCAGCCTTGCTCAGGCGATCGCTTCCGCCCGTGATCAGCTCCGAAAGCGACGGGTTGGAATCGGGGGCCGCCGCGCGCGCGGTCAGTCCGCCGAGCTTTGCCCAGGCCCGACGGGCATCGTCGAGCTCGATCTGCGCAAGGCCGATGTTGCCGGTCCGCGCATAGCTCGCAGCCGCGCGCAGGCTGGCCATCGCCGCCGGCATCATCGCCGCGATGTCCGCTTTCTCGGCGGCCTGCAGATCGACGCTTGGGGCGAGACACGACAGCGCGAGGGACAGGATGATGGCGCGGCGCAGCATCGAATGTCCTTTTCACATTCTATTATTCGAATATGGTGTATCGAACTTCGAGAGATTTGGCAAAGCGCGGGCAGGCTCATGACTTCGAACCCGATGATGTCGCGGCGCGAACTGGTTGCCATGGTACCTGCCGCTGCTGTCCTCGGTGCCATGCCGACGCTGGCGCGCGCCGATGCCGTGCTCGGCGACGACGGGCTCTATCATCAGTCGTGGTTCCTCAACAGCTTCCTCGATCTCCGCGAAGATCTCGACAGCGCTGCATCGGAAGGCAAGCGGCTCGCGATCATGTGGGAGCTGCGCGGCTGTCCGTATTGCCGCGAGACGCATCTGGTGAATTTCGCTGATCCCCTCATCACCGACTACATCCGCGCGAATTTCGAGGTGCTGCAGCTCAATCTGCTCGGCTCACGCAAGGTCACCGACTTCGACGGCAAGGAGCTCACCGAGAAGGAACTGGCCGAGCGCTACGCCATCAGGTTCACGCCGACTTTCCAGTTCTTTCCGCCGTCTGCGGACGGCGTCGCCGCCAAGGAGCCGCTCGCGCGCGAGGTGGCTCGCGCGCCGGGCTATCTCAAGCCGCCGCATTTCCTGGCGATGTTCCGTTTCGTGCGCGACAAGGCCTATGAGCGCGGCACGTTTCGCGACTATCTCGCCGCCTCCAGAGGTTGAGTGCACTGCGACATCGATTTCCGTTGACTTCAATCACATTATCAAATCATAATTCGTGAATATGACGGGCCGTAAGTCCGTTGCATCAGCAGGCGAGGGGAAGCCTCGTCGGTCAGGGTGGAAGCATGCGCCGTTTGATTCCGGCCGCCTTGTTCTGCGCGTTGCTCTCGGCAACCGCGCGAGGTGACGAGCCGATCAGGCTCGATGTCGTCGACTACGCCATTCCGAAATCATTGACGGGAACGCCCGGCAATGCCGGTGCCGGCAAGAAAGTGTTTTTGACTCGAACGCTGGGCAATTGCCTCGCCTGCCATCAGGTGTCTTCTCTGAAGTCCGAGGAGTTTCACGGCGAGTTCGGTCCATCGCTCGACGGCGTCGCGACCCGCTACAACACGGCGCAGCTGCGCCTCATCGTTGCCGATCCCAAGCGGATCTTCACCGATACGGTGATGCCCGCCTTCCACAAGAACGACGGCCTCAATCGCGTGCGTCCCGAGTTTGTCGGCAAGCCGGTTCTCACCGCCGCGCAGGTCGAGGACGTCGTGGCCTATCTCGAAACATTGAAATAACCGCCTCTGGAGGATGATGCATGGGCGCAATCAACAGACGACAGGCATTCCTTCTCGGCGGCGGCTTCGTCGCCTTGACGGTGCTGCCGATGGCCGCCAACGCCGAGCCGAGCAATGACGCGGCCGAGATGATCAAGAAGTTCACCGGCGGCAAGGAAGCCACGAAGGGCAAGATCGCGCTCGATCTGCCTGAGATCGCCGAGAACGGCAACACCGTGCCGCTCGCGCTCTCAATCGAGAGCCCGATGACGGCTGACAACTACGTCAAGGAAGTGCTGTTCGTGGCCGACGGCAATCCGAACGCTGGCGTCGCGACGCTGATGTTCACGCCGATGTCCGGCAAGGCCGAGGCCTCGATCCGGATCCGCCTGGCGCAGACCCAGAACGTGATCGCGGTCGCCAAGATGAGCGACGGCTCGCTGTTCACCGAGCGCAAGACCGTCAAGGTCACCATCGGCGGCTGCGGCGGCTGAGACAGGGGAGAGAAGACATGGCAGACAAGCCGCGGATCAAGCTTCCGAAGGAAGCCAAGAAGGGCGAGATCATCCAGATCAAAACGCTGGTCTCGCATCTGATGGAATCGGGCCAGCGCAAGGATGCGCAGGGCAAGCCGATCCCACGTAAGATCATCAACAAGTTCGCGTGCGAGTTCAACGGCAAGCCGGTGTTCTCCTGCGTGCTGGAGCCGGCGATCTCCGCCAATCCGTATATTCAGTTCGACGCCCGGATCGACGAGGAAGGCACCTTCAAGTTCGCCTGGACGGATGATGACGGCTCGGTGGTGACGGCCGAGGAAAAGATCGCGTTGAAAGCCTGACCGGCCGCGTGCGATCGCTACGGGGAGTGACGAATGTCCATTCGCTACGGTTCTCTCGCTGTCCTGGCCACGGCCGCGCTGACACTCTCGGCCATTGCGGTGTTCGGCCAGGAGGCGGAACGGAAGGGCATTCCGGCGCCTCCCGGCCACGTCTTCAAGACCATCATCTCGGGCTATCAGTTCCGTACCAAGGAAACGCGCGCTCTCCAGGATGATGACCTGGAGAACCCGGGCTTCCTCGCGGTGGAGCGGGCTGCGGACATGTGGAAGGCGGTCGACGGCAGCGAAGGCAAATCGTGCATGAGTTGCCACGGCGAGGCCGAGACAGCCATGAAGGGCGTCGGCGCCGCGATGCCGAAATGGAGCGAGAAGCTCAACAAGCCGGTCAATCTCGAGCAGCAGATCAACATCTGTCGCAGCGAACACATGAAGGCGCAGCCTTGGGGCTTCAAGTCCAAGGAGCTGACGGACATGACGACCTTCGTCCGCTTCCAGTCGCGCGGCATGCCGGTGGCGGTGAAGACCGATGGTCCGATGTCGCCCTGGTTCGAGAAGGGCAAGGAGATCTACTACACGCGGGTCGGACAGCTCGATCTCGCCTGCGCTTCCTGCCATGAGAAGAACAACGGCAAGTTCATGCGCGCCGACTTCCTCAGCCAGGGCCAGACCAACGGCTTTCCGACCTACCGGCTGCGCGATCAGCGCCTGATCCCGCTGCACGAGCGCTTCGAGGGCTGCATGTTCGACGTGCGCGGCGTGCCCTACAAGCCGCTGTCGGACGAGTTCCTCGCGCTCGAGCTCTACGTCGCCTGGCGCGGCATCGGCCTGCCCGTCGAGACACCGTCGGTCCGCAACTAGCGGACACAAGGAAGACACATCATGATATCGCGTCGCGAATTCGTTCAGGTCGCATTGGCGGCGGCTGCCTTGACGGGCGGCACGTCCCGGGCCTTTGCGCAGCAGAAGCTGACCGAGAAGGAGCTGCTGGCGTTCGAGCCGGTCGGCAACGTCACGCTGGTGCATGTCACCGACATTCACGGCCAGCTGATGCCGCTGTATTTCCGCGAGCCATCGACCAATCTCGGTGTCGGCGACGCCAAGGGCCAGCCGCCGCATGTCACCGGCAAGGAGTTCCTCACCCGCTTCGGCATCGCGCCGGGCTCGTCGTCGGCCTATGCGCTGACCTCGGAGGATTTCGAGGCGCTCGCCAAGACCTATGGGCGGATCGGCGGGCTCGACCGCGCGGCCACCGTCATCAAGGCCATCCGCGCCGAGCGCGGCGACAAGGTTGTGCTGCTCGACGGCGGTGACACCTGGCAGGGATCGTGGTCGTCGCTGAAGACCCGCGGCCAGGACATGATCGACTGCATGGCGCTCTTGAGGCCCGATGCGATGACCGGGCATTGGGAGTTCACCTACGGCACCGAGCGCGTCAAGCAGGCGGTGGACGCACTCGGCTTTCCGTTCCTCGGCCTCAACATCCGCGACACCGAGTGGAACGAGCCGGCGTTCGAGGCCTCGACGATGATCGAGCGTGGCGGCGTCAAGATCGCGGTGCTCGGCCAGGCCTTCCCGTATACGCCAGTCGCGAATCCGCGCTGGATGATTCCGAACTGGTCGTTCGGCGTTCGCGAGGAGGACGTGCAGACGCAGGTCGACAAGGCTCGCAAGGATGGCGCCGGCCTCGTGGTGCTGCTGTCGCACAACGGGTTCGACGTCGACCGTAAGCTGGCGAGCCGCGTCAAGGGCCTCGACGTCATCCTCACCGGTCACACCCATGATGCGTTGCCTGAAGCGGTCAAGGTCGGCAAGACCTTGCTGATCGCGTCGGGCTCCTCGGGTAAGTTCGTATCACGGCTCGATCTCGACGTCAGAGATGGCGAGGTCAAGGGCTATCGGTACAAGCTGATCCCGCTGTTTTCCGACGTGATCACGCCTGATCCAGCGATGGCGGCCAAGATTGCCGAGGTGCGCAAGCCGTTTGCTGCCGATCTCGGCCGCTCACTGGGACGGACCGAAACGCTGCTGTACCGCCGCGGCAATTTCAACGGCACGTTCGACGACCTCATCTGCCAGGCGCTGCTGCAGGAGCGTGATGCGGAGATCGCGCTGTCGCCGGGCTTCCGCTGGGGCACCAGCGTGATGCCGGGCCAGGACATCACCTTCGAAGACGTCACCAACGCCACCGCGATCACCTATCCCGCGGTCTACCGCATGGGCATGACCGGCACGCGCCTCAAGGAGATCATCGAGGACGTCGCCGACAATCTGTTCAACGTTGATCCGTACTACCAGCAGGGCGGCGACATGGTCCGCATCGGCGGCATGTCCTACGCCATCGACGTCAACAAGCCGCAGGGACAGCGCATCTCCGACATGCGCCTGATCAAGACCGGCGCGGCGATCGACCCGGCGCGCGAGTATCAGGTCGCGGGCTGGGCGAGCGTCAATGAAGGCACGCAGGGCCCGCCGATCTGGGAGGTCGTGTCGAGCTATCTGCAGCGCCAGAAAACCGTGCGTCTCGAGCCCAACCGGGCCGTCAAAGTCTCCGGAGTGTGACGACGATGTCCAAGGACAAATCACTTTCCTCAGTATCTCGCGCGTCGCGCCGTGGCTTCCTGACCGCAGCAGGCGGCTTCGCTGCCACCGCGCTGGCGTCGCAGGCGCGTGCGGGCGCCGGCAATCCCGCCAACCAGCCGCCGAACGTGCCGGAATGGACCCGTACGCTCGGGGAGGGCGTCGCCGTGCGTCCCTACGGCAAGCCGTCGAAATTCGAGAAGGACGTCATCCGCCGCGACGTCGAATGGCTGACAGCCTCGCGCGAATCCTCGGTCAGCTTCACGCCGTTGCATGAGCTGGAAGGCATCATCACGCCGAACGGGCTGTGCTTCGAGCGCCATCACGGTGGCGTCGCCGAGGTCGATCCGGCCGACCACCGGCTGATGATCCATGGCCTGGTGGAGCGGCCGCTGCTGCTGTCGCTCGACGAGCTCAAGCGCTACCCGCGCGTCAACCGCATCCACTTCATGGAATGCGCGGCGAATTCCGGCATGGAGTGGCGCGGCGCTCAGCTCAACGGCTGCCAGTTCACCCATGGCATGATCCACTGCGTGCAGTACACGGGCGTCTTGCTGCGCACGCTTCTGGAAGAGACCGGCGTCAAGCCCAGCGGCAAATGGCTGCTGGTCGAGGGCGCCGATTCTGCGTCGATGGATCGCAGCCTGCCGATCGAGAAGGCGCTCGACGACTGCATCATCGCCTACAAGATGAACGGCGAGGCGCTGTATCCCGAGCAGGGCTATCCGATGCGCCTCGTCGTGCCGGGATGGCAGGGCAATCTCTGGGTCAAGTGGCTGCGCCGCATCGAGGTCGGCGATCAGCCCTGGCACACCCGCGAGGAGACATCGAAGTACACGGACCTGCTGCCGAACGGCAAGGCGCGCCGTTTCACCTGGTCGATGGACGCAAAGTCCGTGATCACGAGCCCGAGCCCGCAGGCGCCGATCAAGCACGGCAAGGGCTTTACGATCGTCTCGGGCCTGGCGTGGTCCGGCATCGGCAAGGTCAAGCGCGTGGATGTGTCGCTCGACGGCGGCCGCAACTGGTGGCCGGCGCGGATCGATGGCCCTGTGCTCGATAAGGCGCTGACGCGCTTCTACTACGAGTTCGACTGGAACGGCGAGCCGCTGCTGCTGCAGTCGCGCGTGCAGGACGAGACGGGCTACGTCCAGCCGTCCAAGGCCGAGCTGCGCAAGGTGCGCGGCTACAACTCCATCTATCACAACAATGGCATACAGACCTGGCATGTGCAGGCAAACGGTGAGGTCGAGAATGTCGAGGTCGCCTAAGCTGATCATTGCAGTCGCGTTCGCCACCCTTGCGTGCTCGGTCGCGCTCGCCGGTAGCTCGGGGGAGAAGATCGCGGCCAAGACTGAGGCAAAGACTGAGGCAAAGTCCGAGCCGAAGTCCGAGGCGAAGACGGAAGCCAATGCGCCGCAGCGCTTCAACATCGGCCGCGCGCCGACGGTCGAGGAGATCCGCGGCTGGGATATCGACGTGCGGCCGGACGGGCAGGGCCTGCCGGTCGGCAAGGGCACCGTCGCCCAGGGCGAGAAGCTGTTCATGGACAATTGCGCCAGTTGTCATGGCGAGTTCGGCGAGGGTGCCGGCCGCTGGCCGGTGCTCGCCGGCGGCAAGGGCTCGCTCACCTCGGACAACCCGGTCAAGACGGTCGGCTCGTACTGGCCCTACGCCTCGACCCTGTTCGACTACGTCCGCCATGCGATGCCGTTCGGCAGTCCGCAGTCGCTGAAGGTCGACGAGTACTACGCGCTGGTCGCCTATGTGCTCTATCTGAACGATGTCATCACCGATCAGAACTTCGAGCTCACCGAAAAGAACCTCGCCACGATCAAGATGCCGAACGAGGCCGGCTTCATCATGGACGACCGGGCAACCAGTGAGAAGGCCTTCTGGCAGAAGGACCCGTGCATGAAGAACTGCATCGCGCCGGTCAAGATCACCGGACGTGCGACTGCCGTCGACGTCACGCCCGAGGACAAGGACGGCAAGCCGCGGGGCGTCGAATGACGATGGCCGGATGCAGCCGCCGCCAAATGCTGCTGGTGGCCGCATCCGTCGCACTCGGCGCAATCGGGACTGCTTCGATTGCCACCGCAGCGGAGCCGCATCGGCTCGCGCTGCAGATCAGCGATGAGGATCCGGCCAAGATGCGTGCGGTGCTCGACGTCGCTGCCAACGTCTCTCGTCACTATTCGGGTGAGGGCGACGAGGTCGAGATCGTGGTGGTCGCGTTCAATGGCGGGCTCGACATGCTGCTGGCCGACCGCTCGCCGGTGAAGGAGCGCGTGCTCGGCTTCGCCAAGTCGATGCCCAATGTGAGCTTCATCGCCTGCGGCAACACCTTGGAGACGCTCGCGAGCAAGGAGGGCCGGCAGCCGCCGCTGCTCGCCGGCGTCACTGTCGTCAAGACCGGGGTCGCGACCCTGCTGGAGTTGTCGGAGAAGAACTGGACGATCGTGCGTCCGTGAAGGAGTTTGCGATGCGGTGGTGGCTCGCTCTCGTCGTCTGTCTCGTGGCCTCGGTCGCGCTCGCTGCGGAGGAGCGACGCGAGCTCGTCATCGCTGGCCGTACGGCGCTCGCCACGCTCCGGCTGCCGGCGCAGTCGGGTCCGGATGTCCCGTTGGTGCTGATGACGCACGGCACGCTCGCGCACAAGGATATGGAGACGATCCAGGGCCTGTCGAAGGCGCTGGCCGAGCGCGGCATCGCCTCGCTGGCGCACAACCTCGTGCTCGGGCTCGATCGCCGCACCGGCATGTACGATTGCGCCAAGCCGCATGACTACGCGCCGGATGATGCGATCGAAGAGATTGCCGCCTGGCTCGCCGAGGCGAGCAAGACCTCGTCGCGGATTTTCGTACTTGGGCATTCGCGGGGCGCCAATCAACTCGCGCGCTATCTGGTCGCCAACCCGAAAGCGGCCATCGAGGGCGCGATCCTGCTGGCGCCGGCGACGGGAGGTATCGAGACCAGCCTCAAGGCAGCCTATGCGGAGAGTTACGGACAGCCCTTGGCGCCGCTGCTCGACAAGGCCGAAGCCGCGGTGTCCGCGGGCCGCGGCGGTGACTGGATGTCCGTGCCGGGCTTCATCTATTGCCGCGATGCCAAGGTGACCGCGCGCGCCTTCGCCGCCTTCTATCGCGCCGACCGGCGCCAGGACACGGCGGCGCTGATCGCTGACCTCGATCTCCCGGTGCTGGTGCTGGCGGCCGCGCAAGATAAGACCGTGCCGGACGTGGTCGCATCGTTCGCGCCGCTCGCCACTCGCGCCGGCAGCCGTGTCCGGCTGGAGACGATCGACGACGCCGATCATTTCTTTCACGATCTTGCCGCCGAGGATGCCGCAGATCGCATCGCAGGATTCATTGCAGCCGCGCGTTAGGAGTAACTCATGGAACGACGATCTCTAATGCAAGCCGGGCTTGCCGGCCTGTTCGGAATGTTGGGTGTCAGTAGCGCCCGGGCCGCGACGGAGTCTCCGCGCCAGCGCGTCGCCTATCATCTGGCCGACCAGGATCGCGCGCTGTTCGTGCTCGGCAACATCCAGAACCACGTCGATGGCATCGGTGGACCGGGGCGCGCGGACATTCGGCTGGTGATCCACGGTCCCGGCTTGCGCGCCTTCCACGCGATCTCGGCCGACCAGACCATCGCGGCGCTGGCGGAGCGGCTGATGAAAGCCAGCGTCGGTTTCGAAGCCTGCGCCAACACCATGAAGGCGCAGGGCGTGAAGCTCGACGATCTCCTGCCCGGCTTCGCGGTGGCGGAGAAGGGCGGGGTGGTGCGCCTCACCGAGCTGCAACAGAGCGGATATGCCTATCTGCGCCCGTGACGGCGCGTATGTCGCAGCCGATGCCGCCCGGCGCGTGGAGCGGCAGACAGAACGACGAGAGCGCCCGTGCTCACCGCATTGATCGACCTGTTGGGTGAGGAGCTGGTGTCGCTGCTGTGCGGGCTTGCGGTCGGCGGCGCGTTCGGCTTCTTCGCCCAGCGCAGCCGCTTTTGCCTGCGGGCGGCGACGATCGAGTTCGCCCGCGGACAGGGCGGCCCGCGTCTGGCGGTGTGGCTCCTCACCTTCGCCTCGGCGCTGCTCGGCACCCAGGCGCTGGTGGCGATGGGCCTCCTCGATGTGTCCGAAGCGCGGCAACTGGCGCAGCAGGGGAGTATCTCTGGCGCGATGATCGGCGGCGCCCTGTTCGGCTGCGGCATGATCCTGGCCCGCGGCTGTGCCAGCCGGCTCCTGGTGCTCTCCGCCAACGGCAATCTGCGGGCACTGCTGTCGGGCCTGATCTTTGCGGTGACCGCGCAATCCGCCTATCATGGCCTGCTCGCGCCGGCGCGCGAGTGGCTCACCAAGCTCTGGCTCGTCGACGGCGGGCCGTCGCGCGACATCATGAGCCTGTTCGGCGGCGGCACGCCCGAGAAGCTCGGCTTCGGCATGTTGTGGTTCGTGGCCGGGCTCGCCGCCGTGTCGAAGTTTCAGGTCGGCGCGAAGGTCATGGGCTCGGCCGTGGCCGCCGGCGCGGCGGTCGCCGCCGGCTGGCTGCTGACGTATCAGCTCGGCCAGGCCTCGTTCGCGCCGGTGCCGCTGAAGAGCCTGACCTTCAGCGGCCCGTCCGCCGAGCTCCTCATGCAGGTGCTGGCCAGCCAGCAGCTGAAGCCCGGCTTCGATCTCGGCATCATCCCGGGCGTCTTCATAGGCTCATTCGTCGCCGCGGCGCTGGCCCGCGAGCTCAATCTCGAAGGCTTCTCAGATGGGCGCGGCATGCGGCGCTATCTGATCGGCGCCGTCCTCATGGGGTTTGGCGCGATGCTGGCCGGAGGCTGCGCCGTCGGCGCCGGCGTGACCGGAGCGTCGGTGTTCGCGCTGACCGCCTGGATCGTGCTCGGCGGCATGTGGCTCGGCGCGGCCGTGACCGATTTCGTCCTCGACCGCTGGCTGCTCGGAGCCAAACAGGTGCAAGGCGAGATGCTGCCGAGCGCGGTGACGCCATCATAAGTTATATTCACAAGTGCGAATGTACGGATATAATGCGTGGTAGCAGCGCGCCGCGCGCCAGCAGGGAGGACAGGTGTCATGACGATCATGACCGACGTCGTCGTCGGAGATGCGAGAAAGTCCATCGATTGGTCGCCTTATCTGGTCGGGGCCGGTATCGGCATCTTGAGCTGGGTGGCCTTTGCCGGGTTCGGCGATCCGCTTGGCGTGACGACGGCGTTTTCCCGCGTCGCCTCGCTGTTTGCTGCGCCGGTGGTCGGATCCGACGTCGTCGCCGCCAACAGCTATTGGAAGTCGATGCCGCTGAAATGGGACTATGGCGTGTGGTTCCTTGTCGGCATTCCACTCGGCGCGTTCCTGTCGGCGATCATCTCGGGAACGTGGCGCCTCGAGCTGGTGCCGGAGGTCTGGAAGCAGCGCTTCGGTCCGTCGGTGCTCAAACGCTTCGTCGCCGCGTTCCTCGGCGGCATCGTCATCATGTACGGCGCGCGGCTGGCCGGCGGCTGCACCAGCGGACATGGCATATCCGGCGGGCTGCAACTGGCGCTGTCGAGCTGGCTGTTCCTGACGGTGATGTTTGCGACCGGCCTGGTCGTGTCGCGCCTGATGTTCCGCAAAGCCTGAGACGGAGAGAGGTCATGACATCTTTGATGAGCATCGCAGGCCCGATCATGATGGGCGCCGTGTTCGGCTATCTGCTGCAGCAAGGCAAGGTCACGAGCTGCAACGTGATCGAGAACCAGTTCCGGTTGCGCGACTTCACCGTCCTGAAGGTGATGGGCACCGCGATCGTGGTCGGCGGCATCGGCGTGCTGCTGCTGGTCGACACCGGCAACACCAAATACTACGTCAAGGACGCCAACATGCTGGCGGTCGCGCTCGGCGCGGCCTTGTTCGGCATCGGCATGGTGGTCTACGGCTACTGCCCGGGCACCGCGCTTGGTGCCATCGCCAGTGGCAGCGTGCATGCGGCGGTCGGAGCCTTCGGAATGATCGTCGGCGCCATCCTCTATGCGCTCAGCTTTGACTGGGTGAAGGTTCACATCCTGAATGTCTGGGCGCTCGGCAAGTTGCGGCTGCCGGACATCACCGGCGTGCCGGATGGTGTCTGGTTCGCCGCGCTCGCGATCGGCGCTGGCGCGTTCTTCTTCTGGGTTGAGGCTTCGGAGGCCAAGGCGAGGCGCGCGCAAGGTTAGGCCGCTTCGCCCGATCTGCCCATCATCGATAGTCGAGAGGTTCATCCAATGCTGGCAGGATTGTTCAACAAGCTGACGGGATCGACCAGCGTGCCAGCCATCCAGCATGACGAGTTGGTCAAGGCGCATCAGCAGCGCAGCTGCATCATCGTCGACGTCCGCGAGCCCCACGAGTTCAAGGGCGGCCATATCCCGGGCGCTATCAACCATCCGCTGTCGCGTTTCGATCCGGACAGCCTCGTGCACGACAAGCCGGTCGTCCTGATCTGCCAGGCCGGCGGCCGCTCGGCCACCGCGTTGCGCCGGGCGCTGTCCTCGGGCCGGCAGGACATTCGCCACTATGCCGGCGGCATGAACGGCTGGCGCGCACGCGGTGGTCCTGTCGCCTAGGCGCTACCGATGACCGGTCGGGATGTTCTGATCTGTTGTGTTGCTCCGGCCTGGTTGAGGCGTGCTGGACGGCCAGCCTATCTGTCTCCCAACGAGAGTGTCGTAGGTTATTCGCAATTGACGTCTCGCCGCCAGTTTGTTGCTGATCAGTCCGCGTCATTAGCTTATTTGTTCAGGAATAATTAGTTCCGCCGCTGCAATACTCGAGCACCAGTCAACCGTCGAGGATTGCATGCTGAAGCTTGGTGGCTTGAGGGCCCGGATCACTCTGTCCCTGGTGATCGGTGCGGCTGCGACGGCTCTGTTCGTGCTGATGGTCGCGATGTGGATCATTGGCGGCATCATCGACCGCGCCAATGAACGCGAACTCCACGCCAAATATGACGCCTTCAATTCGCGCCTGCAACTGGAGTCGACCCGCGCGGAGGCGATGAGCGCGGTCGTCGCCAAGATTCCCGCGGTCCAGGAGGCCATGGCGCAGAACGACCGGGACGCCTTGATGCGGTTGTTCGGCGCGGGCATGGCGAGCCTGAAGTCCGATTACGGCGTTGATCAGTTTCAGTTCCACACGGCCCCGGCGATTTCCTTTCTGCGCGTGCATCAGCCGGCCAAGTTTGGCGACGATCTATCGAGCTTCCGCAAGACCGTCGTGGCCGCCAACACCGATCGCAAGCCGGTCGTCGGGCTGGAGGGCGGCGTCGCCGGCCTCGGCCTCCGCGGCGTGGTACCGATCGTCTCCGCGGGCAAGCATCTGGGCTCGGTCGAGTTCGGGCTGACCTTCGGCCAGGGCTTCTTCGACGAATTCAAGCGCAGCCGCAATGTCGATGTCGCGTTTCGCCTGGCTGGCGACGCGGCCTTCAAGCTGTTTGCGACGACGATTGGCGAGACGTCGTTCTTTGCAGGCGGCGAGTATAGGGGGGCATCCGCCGGCGGCTTCCTGTCGCGCCAGGGGCAGCTCAAGGGCGTGCCGGTCGTTGCCCTGCTGGGCCCAATCAAGGATTTCTCCGGCAAGCCGATCGGCGCGGTCGAGATCGTCATGGACAACAGCGAGTTCATCCAGGCCCGCAATCGCGCCGGCGCCATTGCGATCGGAACAACGCTGGCCGGTCTCGCGCTGATCGCATTCGCCGGCCTGTTGATCGCCCGCGGCATCTCCCGTCCCATCGTCCAGATGACGAGCGCCATGCGCGAGCTTGCCGATGGCAACCTGGATGTCCGCGTTCCCGCCGCCCAGCGCAAGGACGAGGTCGGACAGATGGCGCGTGCCGTCTCGGTGTTCAGGGACAACGCCATCCGGATGCGGGATCTGCAGGCGGATCAAGAGAAGGCGCAGGCCCGCGCCGAGGAGGATCGCCGCCGCATGCTGATGGAGTTGGCCGATGGTTTCGAGGCCAGCGTGCGAGGCGTGGTCGATGCCGTCTCGGCCGCAGCGATCGAGATGGAAGCCACAGCCCGGTCGATGTCGGCGACGATCGACCAGTCGAGGCAGCAGGCCTTGACCGTGTCGCAGGCGTGCGGCTCCGCATCCGACAACGTCAACACCGTCGCCTCGGCGGCCGAGGAACTGTCATCGTCGATGAACGAGATCAGCAAGACGCTCGAGCGTGCGTCGTTGGTCGTCCGCAAGGCGGCGGACGAGGGACAGCAGTCGAACGACAAGGTGCAACGGCTCAATATCGCCGCCAGCAAGATCAGCGAGGTCGTCGCGCTGATCAACCAGATCGCCAGCCAGACCAATCTGCTGGCGCTGAATGCGACCATCGAGGCCGCGCGGGCCGGCGAGTCGGGCAGGGGATTTGCCGTCGTCGCCAGCGAGGTGAAGACGCTGGCGACCCAGACCGCCAAGGCGACCGAGGAGATCGGCGCCCAGATCGCCGCGGTTCAGACCGAGACCGCGGCCGCCGTCCAGAGCATCGGCCTGATCTGCGCCACGATCCGGGAGGTCGACGAGATCTCGACCATCATCGCCTCGTCGGTCGCGCAGCAGGACGCGGCCACCCGCGAGATTGCCGGCAACGTGAACCTCGTCGCCGGCAAGACCCAGGACGTCACGCGCAACATCGCAGGCGTCACAAGCGGTGTGGTGCAGACCGGTCATGCTGCCAACGAGGTGCTGTCGGCGGCCGGTGAGCTCGCCCAGCAGTCGACACGGCTGCGCAGCGAGGTCGACCAGTTCCTCGCTCACATCAGGGCGGCGTGAGGCCGGCGAGCCGGCTCATTTCGTGGACGCCGCCGCAGCCTTCCGCGCATCCGCGATCGCCTGCTTGAAGGCCTGGGCGTTGGGCGCTCCGGGCACGCGGAAGCGGCCGATGATGAAGGCCGGGGTGCCCTGGAAGCCCAGGCCCATGGCCTGCTCGTGGTTGTGGGCGAGGACGGCATCGATCTCGCTGCCTTTGGCGGCCAGATCGGCCTTGGCGCGCGCGAGGTCGATCCCGGCGGCCGAAAGCGCGGCGTCGGCGTTCGCCTCCGAGAGCTTGTCCTTGAGCGAGATCAGCGCCTCGTGGGCTTCGGCGAACTTGTCCTGGTACTTCGCCGCCAGCGTCATGCGGGCCGCGTAGATCGACGGCCCGCCGAAGATCGGCCAGTCCTTGAAGATCAAACGGATGTGACCATCATCGCGCACCACCTTGGCGAGGTCCGGGCTGATCTTGCGGCAATACGGACATTGATAGTCGAAATACTCGACGATCGTGATGTCGCCATCGGCGTTGCCGATGACCGGAATGGCGGGATCACGCAGAATGCGCGCCTCGCTTAGAATGTCGCCGTCGTCATCCTCGGCGCGGGCCTGGAGCGGCAGCATGGCAGACGTGAGCAGCAGCAGCGTCGCGAGCGAAGCTGAAAAGGTCTTCCTGGTCATCATGTCTTGGGGGTCTCCTTTTGTGAGCTGGTCGATGCAGTGTCGATGGCGTCGAGCACGATTTGCGGTGTGAGCAATTCGGGCAGCACGATGCCGGCGGGGGCGCCGGGGCCGAACACGACGTTGAAGGGCAGGCCGTAGCGGCCGAAGGATTGCAGGTACGCTGCGATCGTATTGTCGTGCGAGGTCCAGTCGGCCCTGACGGCCACGACATCAGACGTGAGACGGTTGCGCACGGCGGTGCTGTCGATCACGAGCGTCTCATTGACCTTGCAGGTCACGCACCAGCTGGCGCCGATGTCGACGAACACGATACGGCCAGCGCGGACCTGGGCGGCGATGTCCGTCGGCACCAGCGGCTGCCACGCGATCCCGTCCGACCGTCCTGGGCTGTCCGGCGGACTGATCACGGTGGCGGCGGTCAGCACCAGACCGATCACGACGATCGCACCCGCGCCGGCAACCGTTCGCCGCGCCGGAAAGCGCAGCATCGTCAGGATCAGCGCGGGCATCAGCAGGACGGCGGCGAGCACGGCCGCGGTCGCAACGCCGCTGATGTCCGTGAGCACGCGTAGCAGCCACGATGCCGTTGCGATCATCGCGAGCGCCGCAATGGCGCGCAGCGTCAGCATCCAGCGGCCCGGCCGAGGAAACAGCGCGGCCAGGCGCGGCGCTGCTGCGAGGCCCAGATAGGGCGCGGCCATGCCGAGCCCGAGGGCGGTGAACACCAGCAGGATCTGCGGCGCCGCCCGCGACAGCGCGAACGCGACGGCGGTGCCGACGAACGGCGCCGAGCAGGGCGTCGCGAGCAGCGTCATGACGAAGCCGTTGACGGCGTGACCCGCCATCGTGTTGCGGCCGGCGGCGCCGCCGAGACGGCCGGCGATCCACCAGGGCAGGCGGATCTCGAACAGCCCGAGCAAATTGGCGCCGAACGCGGCGAGTACGACGATCATTGCGATGAGGAAAGCCGGCTGCTGAAACTGCAGCCCCCAGCCGACTTCCGCGCCCGCGGCCTTGAGACCGGAGAGGATGAGGGCGAGAGTCACGAATGACGCGATGATGCCGGCGGCCGTCGCCAGGAAGGCCGGGCGCGGTGATGGCGCGAGGGCCGGATCGTGGTCGACCAAAGAGACGAGCTTCAGCGACAGCACCGGAAACACGCAGGGCATGAAGTTGAGGATGAAGCCGCCGAGCAGCGCCACGCCGAGGATGCTCCAAATCGATGCCGCGGCGGCCTGCGGCCTTGCCGTTGCCGACTTGGCGGCGACAGCATCAGCGTCCACGGGGAGCGTGGCTTCGATCGCGCGGTCGCCATCGACCAGCGTAACCCGCAACCTTTGTCCAGCGGCGGCCTGATCGAGGCCGTGCAACGGCACATGGATCGTGACGGCGCCATCCGAGCCGTTGCTGACTTGAGCGCGACCGCCGGACACCGCGTCGTCGCCGTCGACGAAGACGTCGGGCGCGCGTAGCGGTGGCGTCGCCCGGACCTCGAGACGCAACTGCGGTTTGGGCTGGCGCTCGATGTGTAGCGCGGTGACGGAGACGCCGGGCGCGGACTCGCGCGGCACGCGCTGCCGCCATTCCTCGATCAGCGCCTGATCGTTCGGCTGATGCGACGTCGCCGGGATGTCGGCTTCGAGCTGCGTCTCCTGCTGGGTGCAGATGATCGAGCAGACGAACAGGACCGCCTTCAGCTTGAGATGCGCGGGCGCTGCTCCATCCTTCAGCCGCACCCGCAACGGAAGCAGCACGTGCTCGTCATAGCCGAACGTGTCGATGTCCTGCTCGCTGAAGCGGCGTGGCGCCGGCCATTCGACCGTGACATCGGCGACATTGGCGGAGCCGCTCCAGTCGAACTCCGGTGGCGCGCCGGCGTCGCCGGCCGAGCGCCAATAGGTATGCCAGCCGGCGTCGAGCCTGACGTCGAGGCCGGCCCAGGCCGTCGTCACACCGCTGTCGGCGCGTGCGACGTCGCCGACCCCCAGGCGCGTGGCGAGGTTCGGTTGAGGCCGCGACGCGCCAGCGCTCGCACCCGTCGTCGCAACGAGAAGCGCGCCCAGCAGCAGGCCGAGCCAGCCAGGATGGCGGATGGACATGATGATCTCCCTGCGCGGTCAGCGCATGTCTCAAGCGGTCGTACCGCGCGGTTCGACGCAAGGCGGCCTGAGGACGAGGCCGCGCTACGCGATCCGCTCGATGCGCGATCGATGATGGAATTTCGCTCGCTCCAGCCGCAGCGTTACGCCGCGCGCGAAACGGTGATCAGGAGCGGCGACAGGGAGGACGGTAGGGCGAGGACGCGTGGCATTGCGTCGTCAGCGCGTCATGCCGGGGATGCCACGACAGCGTCCGGGATTGGGCCATCGGCTGCGCCGTTGCGCTGTCATCCGCGGGGAGGGCGGTGAGGCTCGCCGCGGCGAAGGGACAGATGTTGACGGTGCCGGGGAGCACGGCCTTCCGGCACGGCTTCGGCGCAGGTGTCGTCGTCGACGACCATTGCTGCGTAGGGATGCCATCGGCCGCTGCCGCCGTTGCCGCTTCGAGCGTGCCGAGCAGCGGAACCAGGCTCATGGCGACCACGACCAGCGCCGCCACGAGGCGGCGGGTCAGCGCGGGCACCTTGAAACCAGATCGCCTCATCTCGAACTACTTCTCCAGCGCAGACACGTCGCGCGGACCGCTCGTGCTTGGCAACTGACATCTTCGTGACGCCGCGATCGCGCAACAGACGATGAGACCGTCCGCGAGATCACAGCGCGTTGATCGGCACTTTCAAAAAGATCTTTCCGCTGTGGTCGGCGGGTGGAAGATGTCCGGCGCGGATATTCACTTGCAGCGAGGGGATGATCAGCCGCGGCATGCCCAGCGCCTTGTCGCGGGCCTCGCGCAGGGCGACGAACGCGCCCTCCGTCATGCCGTCGCGGGCGTGAATGTTGTGGAGGCGCTCGTCGCCGACGGTCGTCTCCCAGCGCACCTCACGCCCGTCAGGGCCGTAGTCGTGGCACATGAACAACCGGGTCTTGCGCGGCAGCGTCTCGAGGATCCTGCGGATCGATCGAAAAAGCGTCCGCGCGTTGCCGCCGGGGAAATCCGCGCGCGCCGTGCCGCCGTCGGGCATGAACAGCGTGTCGCCGACGAACGCCGCGTCGCCCATCACATGCGTCGCGCAGGCCGGCGTGTGGCCGGGCGTGTGCATCACGAAGGCGGTCATCTGCCCGACCTGATAGGTGTCGCCGTCCTTGAACAGCCGGTCGAACTGGCTGCCGTCGCGGCGAAACTCGGTGCCTTCGTTGAAGACTTTGCCGAACGTCTCCTGCACGATGCGGATGTGCTCGCCGATGCCGATCTTGCCGCCGAGCTTGTCCTGGATATAGGGCGCGGCCGAGAGATGATCGGCATGGGCATGCGTCTCGATCAGCCATTCCGGCCGCAGATCGTTCATCCTGATGTAGTCGATCAGCGTGTCCGCCGAGCGCGTGCCGAGGCGACCGGCCGCATAGTCGATGTCGAGGACGGGATCGATGATCGCACAGGACGGCGATGACGGATCCTTCACCACATAGCTGATCGTGCTGGTGTCCGGATCGAAGAAGCCGGCCACCTTGGGCCGCACACGGAGATCGATCGGATAGGACATGGCTGCTGCTCCACGATGAAGCTCCGGGGCGGCATCGCCGCCCCCGTGCCCGCTGTCATTCTGCCGGGTCTAAGACGTCGGGCCCGACTTCGTTCCGCAGGTGTTGATGCCGAGCAAAGCGTAGGGCGGACACCAGCCGACCAGCGCGGTGCCGAGCGGGATCAGGCCGAGCAGGCCCCACATCGTCTGCGGCCCGACGAACACGAGACTGAGAACCGCCAGTCCGACGATAATCCTGAGCAGTCGGTCGATCTTGCCAACATTCCGTGTCATGTGACACTCCCCTCTGGCGTTGCGATGGAGCAAACGTAAGCGGCAGGGGGACGAGCGGTCTGTAACTAAGTCACCGAGACAGTTGGCTTTCTAGCCATGCTGGGCCAGCCGCGCGAGCGCCGGCCTGTCGGTGATCTCGACGGTACCGCGAGCCACTCGCAACCAGTGGCGCCTGGCGAATTCGTTGAGCTGGCGGCTGATCACCTCGCGGGCGCTGCCGAGCTCGTTGGCAAGATCCTGGTGGGTGGCCACAACCTGCTGTTTCGCGCCGGCAAGCTCCAGCAGCTTCTGCGCCAGCCGGACGTCGATCCGTTCGAACGCCACCTCCTCGATGACGCGAAACAGGTTCGTGACCCGGCGGCTGAAGGCGGTGAACACGAACTGGCGAAAGTCGCGCGAGGTGGCGATCAGCCGGTCGAAAAGCGCACGCGGAATAGCCACTGCACGGATCGGCGTCTCGGCGATGCCCTCGGCCTGGTATTCCTCATAGCCCATCAGGCAGGCGGTGGTGAGCGCGCAACTCTCCCCAGCCTGGACGCGGTACAGCACGATCTCGCGGCCGGACTCCGACGTCTGCTGCACGCGAATGGTGCCGTCCAGCAGCAGTAGGAACGATTCCGGCGCCTGGCCGGGCCCGAAGATACGACTGCCTTCGGGAAGCTCGACAATGAGGCTCGCCTCACGCAACTGAGAAAAAATCTCCGCCGGCAGCTGCCGCAGGGGAGGGAAAGCGTCCGTCCAATCTCGATTCGACGACATCAAGACACCCGACGTGGCAGACCGGCCCATCCGCTCTGCCACAAGATTGCGAGCGGGTCGAGGGACGCGCCCAAGCAAGCTGAATTTTGATGGCTTCGCGCTTGGTCGCAGCCGATAAGGCAACGCCACGCAAGATCTGGCGCAGATCCTGTCACCATGAGAATCGAAGCGACGCGTCCGTGATCCCGCCTGCCGTTTCGCAGCCCTAGATGTCGACGCTTGCTTGGTGTAGCAGCAGGACCAGTTCTCCGCTGAAAGGCACTCGACGGCCGTGCAAAGCGCCTCAAAATGGATTCCACTCGATCAGCCTGCTGATCACAGGCAAGTTTTCTCCGCCCTCCGAGCGCACCATCCCTCTCTCCTTAAAAATCCCATTCTGTTTCCGGTTCGTTCCGGCGTGACACCTGTCGCGCAAGGCGCGGGACTTCGTCTCGCGGCGCAAGAGCGTCCGAGTTGTGCCGGTCGTTCCGCCCTCGCAAGACGAGAAGGCGCGGGGAATGCCGGGCGCTGGCCGCACCCATGGCCCGCCTGCAGCAAAAAAAGCAGGCGGCAGTCACCACAGGTTCAGCCGAGGACACCCGGCATTCCCCGCGCGATGGTTTTCACGCTTATGGCGCGATCTCCTCGGGGACCGGCTTCTTGACCCCGTCGCCGGCGGATCATCCCCACCAGCTTGGCCTCAGCACCGGGAGGCCAGAACCACGCGCTTTCACGTCCGCAACGCGCTGTTCGTCGGCAGGCATCACACCCGCTGCAGCACGCTTACGGCCACCGCATCTCCGGCCCCACGTCTCGTGACGATCGCGAAGCGCCCCTCTCGCGGGCCGGGATGGAGACAGAAAACCATGAATTCTGAAAAATAGCAAGTAGATTATTCTTAAGCGAAGAAGGCGGGCGGGCTTGGGCTGATCGCGCTGGAGAATTGCAGACAGCGAACGATGGCTGGGCCAGCTCTACTCACCTCAAGCCGCGGCCCTCACGCTGCTTGCCTGCTCACTCCGTGACGGCTTCCTTTGCGGCTTGCCGAACAGGACAAAATGCCGCCGCCAGCTCACGAAGCCCCGTCGAATTCGCCAGCTCCCATCATGCTGTCGATTGTGGACTCGCGACTTCGTAGTATTCCGAACTGGCGGGGCGATCAGCGACAATTTGCTTTGGTAGCAGGCCCCTCGCGCATGTCTCAACGCGGTGACTTCGTGCCGGCGTCACTCGTGCCCGACAGCAGCCCTTTGAGGAAGTCGAGCGCTCCGGCCGACTTCGACGGATCGTCCGGCGGCGCTTCTGCCGTCGAGGTTTCGGCGGAGCGTGCCGCGCGGATGGGCTTCTTGTGGTGGTGCGTCTCCGCGGCGCTACGGTTTCGGCGATTTGACCCGCCCTCGACGGTGATCGTGATCTTCTTCGACATCAGCGGCGGATCGAAGTTGAAGTGCATGCCATCGCCCATCACCAGCTGAAGCGTGTGCTTGCCCGGAGGCAGCTCGATCAGGGCCTCGGTCTCGCCGCCGCCATAGTGAAGATGGTGTCTGTCCTGCGGGATGGGTTCGCCAGGGCTGATCTGTTCGTTGTTGTCGATCAGCAGATGATGGTGGCCGGTATTGGAGAAGCTGTCACCGGCATGGGTCACGCCCATGTTGCGCAGCCCGAAGCGACACCAGAACGGGCTTTTCACGGTGTCTCCATCCGTTGGCGAGATGAAGTAGACGTAGGCGTCCTTGGGCGCGCTCCTGCTCTGCGCCCACGAGGAATGCGGGGCGAGCGTCAGCGACGCAGCGAAAGCGACGCAGGCAAGGGAGAGCGGCGCAATGGAAAAATCTCGGCGGGTCATCAATCCGGATTGCGCCGCCGACCGCACGGATGTCTTGTTACTCACAACGCTCTGCTCACAAATCTGGAAAACAACGGACCCGAACGGGCAGACTATCAATCGAACCAAGCGCGGCGGAATTGAGGTTCCCCTCAGCCTCGCGAGGCGATTTCGATCAGAATTCCTATAAAATGCTGCATCGAATGAGCGCCGTGCCGGCGACCTCGATGCAGCTCATCTCAGAGCGAGAGCGCCACGCGGAAGCCGTGGGTCGGGTAGCGTATCCGTCCATCATAACGATCGCGGCTTCCGCTCCGCGCATAGCTCGCGTCCTTTTTCCAGGAGCCGGAACGAATGACGCGGATGAAGCTCTGCTCGTCGATCCATGCCGAACCATCGGACGGCGCGCCCTGATAGGTCTTGTGCCAGCTGTCGGCGACCCATTGGTCGACGCTGCCGCCCATGTCGAACAGGCCGAACGGATTGGCGGGAAAATGTCCGACCTTCATCAGCTGCGGCGGCGCGCCCGCCTCGTTGCAGCCATGGCAGTTGACCATTCCGGCGCGCATCTGATCGCCCCACCAGTATTTGGTGTTCGCTCCCGCGCGCGCCGCATATTCCCATTCCGCTTCGGTCGGCAGCCGGAATGGCTTGCCGACGGTCCGGGAGAGCCAGGCCAGGTAGTCCTTCGCATCATCGTAGCTGACGTTGGAGACGGGATTGTCGTCCGGTCCGCTGGTGACATC
This sequence comes from Bradyrhizobium sp. HKCCYLRH3099, assembly GCF_051167855.1. NCBI lineage: Bacteria > Pseudomonadati > Pseudomonadota > Alphaproteobacteria > Hyphomicrobiales > Nitrobacteraceae > Bradyrhizobium > Bradyrhizobium sp. HKCCYLRH3099. Next base: position 243,191 of record NZ_JBNPTW010000001.1, on the reverse strand, counting down.
CGCGCATGCCTTGTCGGCGACGCATTCCCGCCACTCGCCGATCGTGACCGGATATTTGCCGAGCGCAAACGGCTTGACGGTGACACGATGGAGCGGAAGCTCGGCGGCTTCCGTGCCGCCCATCGCAAAGCTTCCACCGGGGATCATGACGACGTCAGGCAGGCGGGTTCGCGGTGCTTCCGGATCTTGTGTCGGCGGCGTCGGGGGCGTGGCCTCCGCGGCGGCGACAGCGCCCGGGAGTTTTGCGGTTGGCGCCTCGTCGGCCGCGGTGGTGGCGGCGACATCCTGCAGCGGCGCCGTCGCGCTGGCGACCGCCTGCACCATGGCGGCGCGCTGCGGAGCTTCTGCGCTGGCGAGGTCTGGCGCAGCGACTGGCGCGTCGGCGGTTTGCGGCGGTGCTGGCGGGGACGCGGTGGGCTGGCGCGTGAGCAGGAGCCAGCTGCCTGCCATCGCGAACAACAGGAGCGCAAGGCCGGCGGCCATGCCGGTTCGGAGCAGGGGACGGCGTTCGGCGCTGGCCGCGGCGTCGCGCAGCCGCGCCGCCAGCTTGGTCTGTCCGTGCGCCTTCCACATCAGTGCAAGGCTGCGCGCCTCCTGAGGCGTATGCTGAGCGATGGAAATGCCGGGGATGTTGCAGACCACGCGGCCGGCTTCGCCGCGAACAGGCGCGGTGGCCTCGACCTCGGCCCGGTCGCAGCGCTCGGCAAGCGATTGCTTCAGAGCGCCGCACATCATCATGAGCAGCCCACCGCGCTTGCTGCGGCGGGCCTGGATGTCGGGGCATGCAAGCTGCTCGGCGAGGTCTTGAAAGCTCGGGGCGCGCAGCGCGCTCAGCGCCACATTCACCACGCGGCCGCATTGGTCGCAAGGCACCGGATAGCTCACGGCTTCAAGCGACCGCTCGGGCCCGCCGGGGACAGGGGCGAGCGACGGCCTGAGGACGTTGATCCCGCCGCTCACGCGCGAACCGCCATGCCCCGGCACGGCGTCCCGTTCATTGTCCCCAGGCGCTGAATGCGTCCTTGAAAGCGCGATCACCGTCTGCTCCCTTTTCGATCGCAAGAACGGCGCGGCTGCCGCCGTTATAGACGATCGGAATATCGATCCATTCCTTGCCCTTCAGCAGCAGGACGTTCCGCTTGGCGTCCACCTCGCCGGCCGAGAGCGCGATCATGAAGAATTCCGGCGTCACCTTGGCCGTGAGCGTCGCCAGGGCGGCGCCGCGGCCCGCCTCCTTCATCTTCATGCTGACACCCTTCAGCGTGTCGACGCCCGCATGAGCCGGGTCGTCCGGCCAGTTGAACTTCAACTCCATGATATGGCTGGCCGGCATGTCGTTCTCGGTATTCGGCCGCAGCGAAAGCGTCGCCTTCATCCGCTTGTCGATCTCGATGTCGCCCTTGATGGAGGTGGGCACGCTGCCGGCGGCCGGCTCGACGCGCCAGGTCACCTTGCCGAGATAGCGCTTGCCGAGCGGATCCTGCGAATCCTCCTGATACAGCACGGCGTGCGACGGAAGGTTGTCCGGCAAGCCCGCAGTCTCGCGGCCCGCCATGCTCGCGGCGCCCGTCGTCATCCGCTCCGCGGTGACCTTGCGCGGCTCGGTGCTCGCCGGCGCCGCTGTCGTCGACGATGTTGCCGTCCAGGACGCCAACTGGCTCGAGACGGAGCCCCACGAGCTTGCGATGCGGCTGGATGCCGGCTGCCAGTAGATCGAACCGCCGGCCAGCGCCACCGCGATGACCGCGGCCGCGGCAATGGCGCGGCTGCGGTAGGGGCGCCGCATCGGCGCGCCGGCATCGAGCGGCCGCCGTCGCTGCGCCGAGGCGATGATCGCATGGAGATGCGCCGGATCGGCATTGACGGGCGTCGTCGCTTCCGATGCCGGCGTCGCACGGGCGATCGGAGTTGTTGCGACATCGGCGAAAGCCGGCGCCGTCTCCACGACTCGATCATCGATCGCGTGCGGTCCGTGCGATGCATGGATGTCGCGATCGATCTTGGCCGCATCTGCCCGGCTGCGCAGCCACGGCGGCGGCGACGCCTCTGCCGGCAAGGGCGGTTCGGCGTGCCGCTCCTGACGCGCGAGCGACAGGCTTTCGGCGACGCTGGCGATCTCATCCTCCAGCGCTGCCGAGAGTTGATCTTCCGACGCGTCTGCGGAGACTGCCGCAACATCCGACATGGTCGGCGGAGCCTGCGGCGGCGCGAATGGCTGCGACGGGCCCGCCATCGACATCGCGAGCGGATCGATCCGGCGGGCGTGCTCGCGCAGCCGGATCACGCGGTTCGGAAACAGCCGTTCGAGCAGATCGCACAGCTTTGCGTTTGCCGGCATCAGCTGGCGCAGCGAGAGCGGCAGGCCGCCGAGACCGGCGGGAGCGATGCCTCCGACGTCGACGCGAGCCGGAGCGTCGGTCTCCTCTCTCTCAAGCTCATCTGCGACGGCGAGAACCTTCCGGCCTCTGAGCAGGACGGTGAGGTCGCGCAAGTCCGATTGCGATGCGTCGTCGACCACGACGAGGTCGAACGCGCCGAGACGCGCGGGCAATTGCTCGGCGACGCGCCAGGCGGGCAGCAGATGACAGGGAATGCCGTCATGGCAGGTTTCGAGTGCCTCGCGCGCGACCTGACGCATCCGGCCGGCATTGGGACCGGAACAGCTCGTCCCCAGTTTGCGCAGGGTGGTCAGGAACACATCGAAGCTCTGGCGGACAGCGCCGCCGGTGTTCTGCGCGAGGTGCAACTGCATCCGTGCAACGACCACCTGCTCGAACAGCTCGCGCAGCCGCGTTTCCAAGAGCGCGCGCTGGCCTGACAGATCATGCAGCCGCTGATGCTGGCCGACACCTTCGGTCTGCCGCATCAGCACGGCCCAGTTCCAGGCCATCGTCCAGTCCGCGACCAGCACCGGATCGCTGTGATCCCGGCGCGCCGGCTCGGTTCGGATCCGCCGGGCGAGCGCGCCTGCACCGGCCTCGGTCACGGACTCACAGACTTCGCGAATGAGTTCGAGGTCCTGGCGCCGATCGTGCAGCCTCTGCAGCCTTGCACGAATCGCGGTCCATCGCGTCTCCATGTCGCGCAGCTCGATGTCGGCGCGGCCAAGCTGCGACAGGATGTCGGCCTGGACTTGCGCGTTGATCGACCCGCCGCCATCAAACAGCTCGGTCAGCCTCGCGAGCTCGTGGCGCTGCTGCGCGGCGCGCGCCACGGCGCTCCTGATCGCGGCTGCCAGCGCGGTCAGCCGCGAGGCGTCGGCGAGCAGGCCGGCGATCGCATCGTCAGGCATGGACAGCTTTGCAGCGGCGGTGCGGACGTTGCGCTTTGCCAGCTCCGCCATCACGATCGCGACTTCGACCTGCCTGACGACGCGCTCGTGGACGTGAAGCGTGTTGGACCCGTCCTGCTCCGGCGTGGGCGCGCCGATCTCGTCCGCCAGCGACCGCCATCGCACGTCGAGCGAGTGCAGGTGACGCCGCCAGAGGAGATAGTCGCGAATATGGGCCCAATCGGCCGCACTCTTGGGCCGGAAGCCCGACACCTTGATGTCGTCCAGCGTCCGCTTCAGCGCGCGCCCGGACAGCGAGAATGTCGCGACCGCGCTTTGACCGGACGCGAGCCGTTCGATGACCGCCAGCAAGGGGTCGCTGGCAAACGCGTCGGTGGGCGTCTCCACCGGCCGCACCAGGAAGCTGCTCCGCCGCGTCAACAGCGATGACGCGTCGCGGGCAAAATCCACCAGGATCGCGCTGGTTGGAGGGATATCGGGCTGCGCGCCGAGCGGCGACAAGGCGGCGAGCCAGGGTTCGCCGGCGACCACCCGGTGCGCCCCCGCGAGCGCATCGAGATCATCGGCGAACCTCTCCGCGCCGTCCGGCTCCAGGGCATTGACGACGCGCCGCGCCAGCTCGTCCTTGTCGCCGTCGACTGGCATCGATGCAGCGACCGGCTGCAGACCCCGATGCAGACGCACCAGCGTCGCGGTGTCCGGCAGGGCTGAGACATCCGGCAGCGGATCGTCGACGAAGGCGAGGTCGTCGCCAAGCCGCAGCCGCGCCGCCCGAGCCTGTTCGACGGCCGCCACGAGCAGGTCGCTCTCGCCGAGATAGCCGAGAGGCCGATCCGTGAACCATGCATAGGCGTCGCGGTCGGACACCAGCGTGGCCAGGTCCTCGAATGACGGGGCGTTCGTCCCGGAGCGCAGGAGCGTGCGGCTTGCAATGTCGGCGATCTCGTCGTCGAGACGGCTGATCGCGTGACTGGTCGAGATGATGCTCTGCTCGAGCTGATTGACCTGTTCGGCCTGATCGCGCAGGCCCGTCACGTCGATGATCGACTGCAGCCGGCTGATCACGCCCTCGGCGCGCTTCAACACATCGGCGTCGGAGCCGGTCAGATCGAGCGTCAGATCGCGGATCGGCCGGGGCAGCGTGGTCGCGAGCAGCGACAGCGCCATGTCATGCCGTGAAACGATCAGGACGCGCAGGCCGAGCGCGAGATGATGACAGACCACATTGGCGATCGCGGACCTCCGGTCTGGCCCGCTTGCGCCCCTGACGATGACCCCGTCCGAGCGGCGAAGCTGGCGTACGATCTCCATCTCGTCGGAGTTGGTGGGAAGCGGAAAGAACAGGTCCCCCCGATCGGTGGCGACCTGCGTCTCCGGCGCGATATCGATCCGCTCGCCGATCACACCGGACAGCCGAAGCCGCGGGCCGTCATGGCCGTCGTGATCGGGGCCGCCGAGCAGGAGCTGCGCCATGCGGCCGAGGCAGCACTCGGCGCCGGGCGTGTAGTCGATCGCGCGTCTCAGGCGTTCGATGTCGCGCAGCAGCAGCAGGTCCGAGCGCGGCCGCGCAAACAGCACCCATCGGTCGGAGACGACCAGCTGCTCGCTTTCCTCGGGGAGCACGAGCGCTGAATCCGGCAGCGTCGGACAATAGATCCCTTGCGGGTCCAGCTGCGAGCCGATGGCGCTGAGGATCGGCTCGAAGGTGGCGGGCTGGAAGGGCGAAAGCTCCGCGCCGCGCTCGAGCATCTGCTCGGCCGCATGCGCCGCGAGCTTGGTGGCCGGCGAGAGCGCCTCGAATGGTTTCAGATGTGCCGTCGCGGCCGCCAGCCGCGGCCTGATCCTGATTTCAGCGTCGGCGCGGTCCAGAACCTCGATCGTGACCAGCCGCTCGAGCAACGGAAGCTCCAGCTCATGCCCATGGCGGCGCCACCGCGTGACGCCGATGCCCCACACGATCTCGCAACCACGCTGCTGGCCCGCGGCACCGTCCGCGCGCGCCAGCTCCCGCAGGGTCTGATAGATCGCGATGGTGCGGCGGCGCGGCCGCTCGGCGCCTGCCCAGGCTGCCCACGGGCCGCCGAGATAGTGCTCCAGGCGCTGCACGAGGTCGGCGCGCTGCTCGAGGCACAGCCGCACGCTCCAGAGTCCCACGCCATCCTCGTGGCCGGCCGCAGGCGTGCAGTGCTCGGCGCGGGCATCGCCGTCCGCGATCAGCCGCTCCTTTTCCGCGGCTTGCACCGTGATCGTCACGCGCTGCCGGACCAACGGGCGCCGCTCCGGATCGGACGACACGTCGATCCACCGGACGAGATCGTCCGCGACGACCGGCGGCTCGGTTGCGGCGAGGCATTCGATCGACAGCCACACCGGGCCGTCCGCATCGAACGTGTTGAAAGTGACGCCGGGCAGTCCTTCAAGCTCGTGCTGATGAATGATTTGGCGCCGTCCAGCCGTGAGCGAACGATCCGGCAGGCGTTCGATCGTCGGCGCATCGTGCGCGACCGTCTCGGCGAGATGGCCGAGCAGCGTCTGCAACGGTTCGGTCATCATCTCCATCCGATGGATTGCGTTCATGACGCGCCTCCAATCCTGGTCGCCCTGGAGCGAAGCAATCGGTTCATTGACAAGCCTATTTTCGAACTCGTGTTGCCTTGCAGTAATTGCAGTCGCGATCATCGGCCGCGATCATCAGACATGGATAGCGACGGCCTGCCATCTGCACGAATACTGTAACGAGCAAGTCAGGCCGTACTAACTGATGAGCAATAGGGGAAGGCAATGCGGCGTAATGATGGGAGGATCATCGCGTGATGGCCTGATGAGTTGGCCGAACCAACTGATTTGTAATCATTCCAAGGAATCGGGCGAACGCCGGACGATGGCGTTTTAGAATTTCTTTAAACAGTCCGTCGCCGCGTGTCATGAGCTGCCTTGATCGTCGGCGGCAGGTATTTGCTTCCGCGTTTGCAACGCTCATTGAACTCATCATGCGTCATCTCGCCGCAATCTCACTCCTGCCGGCAGCCCGCTTTTGTCTTTTGATTTCAAGATCCATCTCCGATCTGCGCCATCGCCCGACCGCAATGTCTATCGAAGTACGGCCGCGCCGGAAAAACTGTGGCGCCGGCCGCTGCGTGGCTGCGCGACGATGCAAATACAACCGCTGAGGACCAGCTGTTGGTTGTTCGCGTGCGGCGCATGGAGCTCGGAACAATCAATAGGCCGTTGAGCGACTTAGCATCGTCCTGACGCACGACGGAGTCATCGGTCGACCGCAGCCTGCCATGCTCCCAGGGACCCGTCCTGCTGATGGCGTCAAACTGCTGACACGCGAGCATCGCCGGCGAGCCCAAGTATCGACATCGCACGCTTCTAGCGCGAATGGGTCGCGGTTGCGCACGAGCGGTTCTGTGGCGCGGGCAGGGGAAAATCGCCCGCGCTTCAATCATGGGGAGGTCCGACGAATGGTCTTGATAAGCTGCAATGCCCAGCGCACTGGCGCCCCGGTGTCTCCAAGCGGGGCTCTGAGGAATTGTCGCGGTGCTCGTGCAGCGCGCAGCCGCGGGATGATCGTCTCATCGTTGCTCGCGGCGGCATCGACATTGGCGCTCGGCGCGGTCGCGGCGAGAGCCGCCGACGATTCCCATGCGCGCCCCGCCGAGGGAGCGGCGGTCAAGGCGCTCATGGCGAAGCTCGACGCGATGGAACAGCGCATCAATACGCTCCAGGTTGAGCTCAAGGATGCCAAGGCGAAGAAGACGAGTGTCGGGCAGTCCGCCTCGCTTGCGTCGCGGCGTCCCTCCGACTCGGTGGCACTGACCGGCGCGAAGGACACGCACGGGAAGGCGTGGGATATGGCCCAGCCTGCCGCGAAGCCGGGTGTCACCGCGGTGCCGTTCGCGGGCCCGAAGGACGGCAAGACGGCCTCTGCGTCAGCCGAGGAGACGGCGTCGCCTTCTCCGGTCTCGCGCATGGCGGCAGCGTTCGCCGACTCCGACCCGAAGCCGAAGTTCTTGCCGGCGTCAGATCTCAAGGCGCCACCGCCAACGCCCGGCAGGGATCTGTTCGGTGCCGCGCCGTCACCCGTGCCGGGCATGCGCATCGGCATGTATGGGGAAATCAAGCTCGGCTCGATGCAGAACCCGGCCGCGAACGGTCAGTGGCAGAACGGCTTCGACATGGCCCGCCTCGTGCTGCTGCCGACCTATCAGGTCAATGACTACATTACTTTCAATGCCGAGCTGGAATGGGAGCATGGCGGCACGGCGTTCGACAACGATGACAAGCTGCATGGCGCGATCGAGGTCGAGCAGGCCTTCTTCGACATCAAGTTCAACGACCACTTCACCCTGCGGTCGCCGGGTATCGATCTGATCCCGATCTCCTTCATCAATCTGTATCATGAGCCGACCCTGTTCTACAGTGTGCGCCGTCCCGAGCTCGCCAACGGCCTGATCCCGACGACCTGGTACGCGCCGTCGGCCGGATTCTACGGCAAGATCGTCGACGGCCTGAACTACCAGTTCCAGGTCAGCCAGAGCGCCGAGGATTTCGGCGACGATTTCGCCCATCGTGGCGACAACGGCCATATCGTTTCGGGTGGCTACGAGGCGGGCATCAGCGGCTCGGAGGCGCTCGCGCTGTCCAAGGCACCGATCGGCGATTACCGCCAGCTGAGCAACCAGCTCGCCTATACGTTCCGCCTCAGCTATGCGCCGTCCTTCCTTCCCGGGTTCGCCGGCAGCTCGGCGATCTACTATTCGCCGAACGTGACGCCGCGCGGCGCCTATGCGACGGAGGCGGACGGCACCGAGACGCTGCTCGGCAAGAATGCGATGACGATCTTCAATACCGAAGCCCGCTATCGCGTTCCGAACACCGGTCTGGAGTTCCGCGGCGAATATGCCTATGTGCATTTCTCCAATCCGGAGAACCTGCGCGCCAACAACGATCTCGACGACACGAACAATGTCGGCAAGACCATGTGGGGCTATTCGGGCGAGATCGCCTATCATTTCCGCGCGCCCAACGACTACGACATCGTGCCGTTCTATCGCTATACGCGGCAGAACTTCCAGACTTCCGGCATGCTCGGCGCCGATCTAAGAAACGGCCTGAACAACGTCACGGGCAGCGGCGACATGACGTTCCACGACGTCGGCGTCGCCATCTTCCCAAATCCGAGCCTGGTCTACAAGCTCAACTACACCAAGGTCATCGACCACAGCGCGGCCGGTGCGATGTCCGACCGGGTGCTCGCCGGCGTCGGCTGGCTCTGGTAGGGCGCGGACGATTTCCCCAGGGCGGCGTGGAGGTCACGCCGTCCGGGGACAAACCGACGGAAGACTCGGCACATCAGGTGGGCGGGTGAGTGTTGAATATCGTTGATTCTGGACGCGATCGATTGCGGGTCCGCATGCTCGTGATGCCGGCCGTCATGTCGCTCGGCTTGTCATTGGTCTTGGCGGGCTGCAATCCCGCAACGCTCGGCAGTGACAACCGCGACGACGTCATGGACAAGGTGGGACGGCTCGATCTTTCACCGCGCTATCCGAGGCAGGTGATGCCCGAGCAGTCTCCGGCCGCCCGCCGTGCGCGCGCCGAGATCTACGGCGGCAACGACGATATCAGGGGCGCACGCGACGCGCGCGCGGAAGCGCCGGCCACGAATGCGATTCCGGTCGAGCAGGTCGCCGCTCACTCGCAGGCGGTCGGCAACGGGTTCGAGTTGAACTTCGAGAACACGCCGATCGCGACGGTCGCGAAGGTGATGCTGGGCGATATTCTCGGCGTCGGCTACACGATCGATCCGCGAATTCAGGGGACGGTCAGCCTGTCGTCGGTGCGCCCGGTCGCGAAGACCGATGTTGCGTATGTGCTCGAAAACGCGCTCCGCCTCTCCGGCACGGCGCTCGTGCGCGACGGCTCGGGCTATCGGTTGATACCGCTCGGCGAGGCGATGGGGGCCGGCACCGTCGATGCCTCCGGCGCCTCGGCGGAAGCCGGCTACGGCATCACGGCGCTGCCTCTGCAATATGTCTCGGCGCCGACGCTTCTGAAGCTGCTCGACAGCTTCGCGCTCAAGCCGGGCATGGTGCGCGCCGATCCCGGCCGCAACGTGCTGCTGATTCAGGGAACGGGCGTGGAGCGCCGCACCGCGGCCGAGGCCGCGCTGAGCTTTGATGCGGACTGGATGCGCGGCCAGTCGGTCGGAATCTTCCCGATCGCCAACGGCAATCCGGAGCCGATCGTCGCCGAGCTCGAGAAGATCATGGATACCGGCGACAGCGGGCTCGGCCAGAACATGGTCAAGTTCCAGACCGTCAGCCGGATGAATGCGATCATGGTGATCAGCCGCAAGCCGGCCTTGTTGAAGACCGCCGAGACCTGGATCAAGCGGCTGGACGCGGGCAACACGCTTCGCAACAGCGTGCATGTCTACCGCGTGAAATACGGTGAAGCGCGGCAGATGGCGCGCGTGCTGAACGACATGTTCATCGGGAGCGCGGGCAGCGCGGCGGACGCGTCGTCGACGGACATCGCTCCGGGATCGGGTACCACGACCAGCTCAAGCGGCGAGCGGCTGTCGGCCGCGGGGACTACGGCGCAATCGGGTTTTTCGAGCCAGCAGCAGGGCGGCAACGGATTGGTGGCCACGCGCGGCTTCGGCGGGACGCCGCCGCCTGCGCCGGCTGATGCGCCCGCGGAGCCGCGCATGTCCTCCGGGAGCGGCAAGCCGCTGATGGACGGCGTGCGGATCACGCCCGATGTCGTCAACAACACGCTGCTGATCTACGCCGACCGTGAGAATTACCGGATCATCGAAGCCACGCTGCGGCAATGCGATCGACCGCAGCTGCAGGTCGCGATCGACGCGACCATCGCCGAGGTCACCCTCAACGATAATCTGAACTACGGCGTGCAGGCCTTCCTCACCAGCAAGAATCTCGGCCTGCGCCCCGATCAGGGGTCACTGCTGAACACCACCTCGACCTCAGCGCCGGCGACGGTCGCGTCGGCCGCCGGCACGATCACCAACGCCTTCCTCAATCGCGCATTCCCGGGCTTCAACTTCCTGATCGGCTCGGAATCGCAGCCGAGCGCGATCCTGAGCGCCCTGCATACGGTGACCGACGTCAAGGTGCTGTCGAACCCCTCGCTGGTCGTGATCGACAATCAGGCAGCGACGTTGCAGGTGGGTGACCAGGTGCCGGTCTCGACCGGCAGCGCCACCGTGCTGACCACCAACAACACGGTCGTGAACACGATCGATTATCGCAACACCGGAATCATCCTGCGCGTCGCGCCGCGGGTCAACGAGAACGGCAATGTGCGGCTGGAGATCGAGCAGGAAATCAGCAACGTCGCGCCGCAGACCGCCAACAGCCTCACGCCCACGGTAGCGCAGCGCAAGGTGAAGAGCTCGGTTGCGGTGGCGAGCGGCCAGACGGTGCTGCTCGCCGGCCTCATCAGCGAGACCCGCCAGGGCAGCCGGAGCGGCGTTCCGGGCATCGATCAGATCCCGGGTCTCGGAGAGCTGTTCAGCAACACCGACCGCACGCGGGGCCGCACCGAGCTGATCATCTTCATTCGCCCGCAGATCATCCGCGACGGCACCGATGCCCACTATGTCGCCGAGGAGCTCCGTTCGAAACTGCGCGGCACCATCAGGCCGGTCTCGACCAGCGCCCTCCAGACGTCGCGGACGACGCGATGAGGTGGCGCTCGGTCATCATAGCCGGCGTCCTGGCGTTGTCGCTCGGCCTTGTCGGCGCCGAAGCCCGGCCCCGCGGTGACGGCTGGGCAGCGTTCGCGCGAGGTGATTATGTCCGCGCGGCCGCCTTGTTGGCGCCCCTCGCACAGCGGGGACATCCGCGCGCGATGACCACGCTCGGCTATATGTACGACAACGGCTTTGGCGTTCCGCAGTCCTACGATGCCGCGGTCGAGCTCTACATCGAAGCCGCCGAGCGGGGCGAGCCCGCGGCGCAGCATCTGCTCGGGCTGAGCTACGACAAGGGCCATGGCGTCGATCAGGATCTGGTGCTGGCCTACAAATGGCTGAACCTCGCGGCGGCCGCGGCGCCGCTGCGCCTGCGCGAGCCTTACCTGCGCATTCGCAATGCCGTCGCCTCGAAGATGTCGCAGGCACAGATCGTGGAAGGCCAGAATCTGTCGCTGAATTGGCAGCGCGCTCATCTCGGCCCCCCATCGTGTCGTCGCAGCAGAACCAGGTTTGTAGTTGTTCTAAGTCATTCATCTCATAAGCGTCATCTTTGAAATCGAAAACGTAAGGTCTCGGACGACGGCTCTCCATCTCGGCCTCGGCATGAGGTGATCGGCCGCGATCCTCGGAAAGCGCCATGGTTTCGACGTTTCTTCATCACGCGGTCGATCGTCCCACGGGCTCTCAGTTGGCTCCGAATGGAGCTGCGCTGGGGGGCGCGACTCTGCGGACGCCGGCCGAGGGTGCAGCAGAGTCGCTGGATCCGGCGTCTCCCGAATTCGCCGACGCGATTGCGCACCAGCTCGGATTGCCGCGGATCGCGTTGGCCGATCTGCTCGCGGCCCGGCCGCTTGCTGAGCATTTTTCCCGCCGTTTCCTGCGCGAGACGGTCATCTTCCCGTTTCAATCGTCGCATCACCCGAATTGCCTGGCGGTCGCCGACCCCCGCGATACGGCGGCGGTGCGCGCGGCTGAGTTGGTATTTGGTGGTCCGGTCGAACTGGTGGTGGCGTCGTCTGACGACATCGTCACCGCGCTCGGCCGGCTGGCGGGCGAGGACGAGAGTTCGGTTCGATCCGAGCCGACGCAGCCGCAGCCGCAGCTGCGCGAGGACGACATCGACAGCCTGCGCGACCTCGCCACCGGTGCGCCGGTGGTACGCGCCGTCAATGACCTGTTCGAGCAGGCGGTCGAACTCCGTGCGAGCGACATCCATGTCGAGGCGATGCGGAACGGTCTGTCGATCCGGATGCGGGTCGATGGTCTGTTGAAGCCGCTGCCGGCGCCCGGCGGCGTGCTGCCACAGGCCGTGATCTCGCGGATCAAGATCGTCGCCGGGCTCAACATTGCGGAGCGGCGCCTGCCGCAGGATGGTGCCGCGCGGCTTCACATCGGCCGCTTCGAGCTGGACGTCCGCGTCGCGGTGATGCCGACGCAGCATGGCGAATCCGCTGTGATCCGGCTGCTGCCGAGGGATCGCGGACTGCTGTCGATCGAGAAGCTCGGCTTCGCCGGCCATGACGATCGAGCGCTGCGCCGGCTGCTCGCGCTGCCCCACGGCATGATCGTGATCTGTGGGCCCACCGGCAGCGGCAAGACCACGACGCTCGCGACGGCACTGTCGATCCTCAACGAACCGACGCGGAAGATCCTCACCATCGAGGATCCGGTGGAGTACGAGATCCCGGGGATCAACCAGTCGCAGGTCAAGCCGGCCGTCGGTCTGACCTTCGCGAGCGCGTTGCGATCGTTCGTGCGGCAGGATCCCGACGTGATCATGGTCGGCGAGGTCCGTGACGGCGAGACCGCCCATGTTGCCGTTCACGCGGCGCTCACCGGCCATCTGGTGCTGACGACCTTGCACACCGAGAACGCTGCGGCCGCCGTGCCGCGGCTGCTCGACCTCGGCGTCGAGGACTTTCTGCTTCGCTCCACCTTGCGCGCCGTGATCGCGCAGCGGCTCGTCCGCAGGCTGTGTGACCATTGCAGGTCGCGGCGCAGGCTGAGCGCCGACGATCTCCATGCCGATCCGCGCTTTCAGGCGGTCGGTCTCAATGCCGGGGAGACCGTCTATGAGCCGGCCGGCTGCGAGCGTTGCGGCGGCGCCGGCTATCGCGGCCGCCTCGGGATCTTCGAGATCCTCGAACTTGATCCCGAGATCCGGTCGATGGTTCACGGCAAGACCGATGCGGGCGTGATCGATCGCGCTGCGATGCGCAGCGGCATGACCACGATGCTCGACGATGGCCTCACCAAGTGCCGGGCGGGCGTGACGTCGGTCGCTGAAATCCTGCGCGTGGCGACACTGAGGTGAACAGGTGAGCACCTTCCGCTATCGCGCATTGACCGAGAAGGGTGACGTCGTGCACGGCACGATCTCGGCCGCGACGGCCAAGGATGTCATCGACCGGATCGAATATCTGCGGCTGATGCCGATCGAGACCTTCGAGGAAAGTCCTGCGGGGTCTGCCGCGCGGGACACGCTGGCCTGGTTCGGTGGTCCTTCGCCGGCCGACGTCACGACCTTCACGCGCGATCTGGCTCTGCTGTTGAAGGCGGGAGCGCGGCTCGAGGAGTCGCTCGAACTGCTGGCAGGCGACGCCGATATCGGCCGGTTGCGTCCGGTCGTCGGCCGGCTACGATCGAGTGTCCTGGCCGGCGAAAGTCTGGCGGAGGCGCTGGCGCAGCATCCCCAGCAGTTTCCTGCAATGTATCTGGCGCTGGTGCGGGTCGGGGAAGCGTCGGGGACGCTCGACCACGTGCTCGAACTGCTCGGCGCCGAGCGGGCGCGCGCCGAGGCGATGCGCCGCAAGCTGAGCGACGCGATGCAGTATCCGCTGTTCGTCCTGGTCGCCGCCAGCCTTGTGATGCTGTTCTTTTTCGTGGTCGTGCTGCCGCAGTTCTCGGCCGTGCTGCGCGATTTCGGCGCCGATCGCGACGCGGCCATCACGACGTTCCTGGACATCTCGGATTTCGTGCGCGGCAACGCTCTCGCGCTAGCGTCATCAGCGAGTGCGCTGATGATTGCAGTTGTCGTCCTGCTCGGTCGCGCCCGTGTGCGCATCGCGCTGATCGCGCGGCTGTCGCGGCTGCCGGGTCTCGCTGCGGTGTTCCAGTCGTACCGCACCAGCCTGTTCTGCCGCAACCTTGCGATCCTGCTCGGCAGCGGGCTGACGTTGACGGCGAGCCTGCGCATTCTCCTCGACATCATGTCGGTGACCGGCAGCGGGGCGGCGTGGAATGCTGCGGCTGATCGTGTGCGTCACGGCGGCAAGCTGTCGGATGCGCTGTCTGCGGGGGACGTTCTGCCGTCGATGGCGACGCGGATGATCCGGATCGGCGAGGAGAGCGGACAGCTGCCGGTGCTCGCCGGGCGAATCGCCGAGTTCTACGAGGCGAAGCTGCAGCGGAGCCTCGATCGCATCGTCGGCATCGTCGGTCCCGCGGCCATCATTCTCATCAGCGCCGTCGTCGGCGGCCTCATCGTGTCGGTGATGAGCGCGCTGCTGTCGGTGACGCAACTCGTCGGGTAGAGGAGATCAGCAGATGACACAGCCAGCGACCAGCGCCGCCATGCGGCGTCTGCGCAGCCGATGCGGTGACGAGAGCGGCTTCACGCTGGTCGAGATGCTGGTCGTCATCGCCATCATCGGGATGATCATGGGCCTGATCGGGCCGCGCGTGCTGTCGTCGTTGAACGAGTCCCGCGTGAAGACGGCGCGCATTCAGATCCAGAGCTTTTCGAGCGCGCTCGATCTGTTCTACCTCGACACCGGCCGTTATCCGACGACGTCGGAAGGCTTGACTGCCCTGGTGCGGCCAGCATCGACGATTGCGGGCTGGGCCGGACCCTACCTGAAGGGAGGGAGCGTTCCGAGCGATCCGTGGAGCCATGCCTATGTCTACCGGTCTCCCGGGCAGCACGTCCCCTACGAAATCCTCTCCTACGGATCTGATGGCCAGGAGGGCGGCACGGATCTCGCGGCCGACATCTCCTCATCGGTCACCGTCGGGGTGCGCTAGCGATGAATGATCCGGACGGCAGCATGGCCGGGTTCACGCTGCTCGAAGTCGTCTGCGGGCTTGCGGTCGTGGCGTTGATGGCGGCCGTGTTGTTGCCGGCGATGTCCAGGCAGACTTCGCGGCCGCGACTTGAAGCCTATGCGCTCGAAGCGGCCGCGTTGCTCAAGGCCGATCGCAACGCCGCGATCCGACACGGGCGCGCGGTCGACACGCGCATTGATGCGAAGGCACGGACGATCCGCTCGGGGACGAGCGGGCAGGTGGTCCGTTTGCCTGAGGACGTACGGCTCGAGACGGTGCTGCCGCGCAAGTGCGTCGATCGGCCGGCGTTCGACACGATCAGCTTTTTCGGCTCCGGCATGTCGTGCGGCGGCATCGTCGCGCTCGCGCATGGCGAAGCCGGCTACGAAATCCGGGTCAACTGGTTGACGGGAAGGATCGAAGTGGCGTCGAATGCCGGCCTCACCAGACCATAACGCGACCGCGGGTTTCACCCTGATCGAGACGCTGATCGCGCTCGCGATCGTGGCGGTGTCGCTCGTCGCGATTGCGGCGCTGACCGGCTCGTCGTCGCGTGGAAGCCGCAAGCTGGAGCAGCATGTGGCGCTGGTGCAGGCGGCCCATAATGCGCTGTGGCTGGCATTCCCGTCACGCTTGCCGGCGTCGGGAATGCAGTCCGGGGAAACGGTGGCGCATACCTGGCGCGCACAGGCTCAGCCGCTCGCGGCCGAGCCCGGTGCATCTGCCTGGACGCCGCAGAAGATCGTGCTCCAGGTGCGGTCGCCATCGGGCGCCACGATGGAGCTCGAGACCATCCGTCTGTTCCGAAGGCAGGCCGAGTGATGGCGCGCCGATGTAAAGATCCACAAGCCGGTTTCACGCTGATCGAGGCGCTGGTCGCGATGGCGCTGATGGGACTGCTGGTCTCGGCTCTTGCGGCGATCACCGCGCAATGGATGCCGAACTGGAATCGCGGGCTGCTTCGCATCCAGCGCAATGAGTCCCTGAGCGTCGCGCTCGACCGCATCAGCGCCGACATCGCGGCGGCGGAATTCATCCGGCCCGACGGCCAGACCAAATCCGTGCTGTTCGACGGATCGGAGACCTCGGTCAGCTTCGTCCGGGTGGCGCTCGGTCTACGGAGCGGCCGCGGGCTCGAGCTGGTTCGGATCGCCGAGGCGGGGGAGGGCGATGGCGCGGTGCTGAGCCGAAGACGCGCTGCGTTCGCGCCGGGCAGCGCTCGCGCGCTGGCCGAGCCGGTCGTGCTGCTGCAGGCGCCGTATCATGTCTCGTTTGCTTATGCGGGTGCCGACCGCAACTGGATGCCGTCGTGGCGCGCATCCGAGACGCTGCCGGCCGCAGTCCGGGTGACCGTCCGCAACGCGAGCGATGTGAGCGCGCCATCGATCTCGCGCATCGCGGTCATCCATGTCTCGGCTCCAGCTGACAGCGTCTGCAGCGCGGCGGACCGGACCTGCGACACGCCGTTGCTGCCGGCGAGCGCCACCGTCGGGCGTGCCGCGGCGCGATCGGAGCCATGATCATGCGCGCCGCAACGGATGCCTTGGATCACCTCCATCACGACCGCGAGGGCGGATTCGTGCTCGTTGCAGCGTTGTGGATCCTGATCGCGCTGGGCGGATTGGCCGGAGCGCTGTCGGTCTACCTCGTCAGCACGGCGCAACGTTTGTCGCTCGATGACGCCCGGCTGCGGTCTGCCGCGCTGGTCTCGGCCGGTCTCGAACTCGCAGCCTACAAACTATCTGCCGTGCCCAGGCCGCAGCGCGCGCCCGCGGGGGCTTTCTCCTTCAGGCTCGACCATGCGCAGGTGTCGGTCGCGTTCCGGTCGGAAGCAGCCCGCATTGATCTCAACCATGCCTCCAGGCCGATGCTCGCCAATCTGTTCGTGGCGCTGGGAGCGCGCCCGGAGAAGGCCGTCGACTATGCGCAGCGAATCATCGGCTGGCGCACCGCGCCGGGCGACAATGCTCCGGACGCCGAGCGCGAACTCTACCGGACGGCCGGCGTGGACTACGTCCCGCGGGGCGGCCACTTTGCAAACTCCGAGGAGCTTCAGCTGGTGCTGAACATCCCGCCGGCTCTCGTCGACCAGGCGATGCCTTTCGTGACGGTCTTCAGCGGGCGTAGCGAGGTCGATGCGCTCGAAGCGCCACCCGAGGTCGTCGCTGCGCTGCCCGGGATGACCCAGGATCTCCTCAAGGCCTTCCTGGCGCAGCGCGCCGCGCTGCGTCGGGACGCCAGGTCGCTATCGTCCGTGCTCGGACCAGCGCGAGCCGGCGCGACGCTGGACGTCGGTGATGCGTTTCGGGTGCGGATCACGATCGACTTCGATGCCGGCCGGCGGGCCGCGGCCGAGGCCGTCATCCTGCTGGGCGACGGCGACGATCCCTATCGCATCCTGTCATGGCGGGACGATGTGAGCAGCCCCACGATGCTCAGGGAGAAAGGAAGGGCGCTGTGATGACCATCCTGATGCGCGCACGCCGCGAGTTCACGACATGGATCGGGTCGGTCGCCGAAGCCATCGTCGATGCGATCGGCCGGCTCAATTTCAGACCGTCGGTGGAGCTGGTGGAGACCGAGCGCGATATGTTCATCATCAGCGCGAGCGGGCGATCGGTGCCGCAGGACGTTACGATACGGTTGGTGCATGGAGTTGCCGCCGAGCTTCCTTCGAATTGGAAGGACGTGCTGCGCAGCAGCCGGATCAAGATCACCCTGCGGCCCGACCGCTTCCTGTGGCGTCCGCTGGATCTCCCCAAGCGTGCGGTCGAGTTTCTCGACTCGATGGTCCGCTCGCAGCTCGATCGTCTGACGCCGTGGACGGTGCAGGAGGCGGTGTTCGGCAGCACGGCTCCGACCGAGATCCCAGGGGACCGCATTCGGACGACGGTCGTCGCCGCGCCGAGATCTAGCATCGATCCGCTCGTCCGGCTGGCGGAGTCCTGGCGTGCCGCGTCGGTCAGTTTGTTTGCTGCCGAGGCCCCTGCGGGATCGAACGCCGGCCAGGCCGTCACGGCAACGGCCACGCGGCTGATCGAACAGCAGCTGCGCGGATCGCTGGATGTTGGCCGCGTCGGTCGCATGCTGACGGCCGTTCTGATCGTCGCGACAGTCGCGGCGACGCTGTCGCTGGCGATCACGGGCTTTCTCGGCGAGCGCTTCGAGGACCAGCAACGCATGCTGTCGCAGAAGATTGCAGAGCGGCGTGCAAAATTGCGCCTGGGCTCGCAGGGGGGTGACAATGCGGCGCTGAGCAGTCTGTTGCGACGCAAGCAGGACACGGCGGCCGACGTGATGCTGCTCGAAGCGCTATCGCGGGTTCTTCCGGACGACACCTATGTGACCGAGCTGCGGATCGACAAGGGCCGGCTGCAGATCGCAGGCGTCAGTCAAGATGCGCCCGCGCTGATCGGACTGATCGAGCAATCGCCGCACTTCACGCGCGCGACATTTTCTGCGCCGACCACACGCTCGGCTGACGAGGCCGGCCAGCGTTTCCATATCGAAGCAGGCATCAAGCCTCATTTCGGACCCGGCACATGAGCATCGGATCGCTGTTCACCGCCACTCCGTCGTCGCCCCGTATCGCGGCTGCCGTCTACGCCGGCCTGCTGCTGATGCTGGGCTCAGCCACGGTGCTGCCGGTCAGGAGCCTGCTGGACCAGCGCACCGAGCTGGTGGCGCTGGCCGATACGCTTCGGCTGCTCGATGCGCATAGCATGGCGGTTGGCCGCGAGGACAGAGGCGGCGGAGCCGTTTCCGGATATGCCTTTCTCGACGGTCCCACCGTGACGGTCGCCGGCGCGGCGCTGCTGCAGCGTCTGAACGAGGTCGTGGGCCGCCATGGCGGCAGCGTGTCGTCCTCGCAGCTCGACGTTCAAGGCCCGCGCGCCAGGGATCGTCAGGTCAGCGTCGGCGCGAGCTTCGAGGCTGACCAGACCGCCTTGCAGCCCATCCTCTACGAGCTGGAGGCCGGCATGCCGTGTCTGTTCATCGACGAGTTGGCTGTCGATGGCGGCGCCCCTGCAGCCATGTCAAACGGAAGGCTGCGCATCACGATCATGGTGTCCGGACAATGGCAGGGCCCGCAATGAACGCTCCGATGAAACTCTGTGCCGTCTTGTCCATCAGCGTTCTCGTCGCGACCTCGCGCGACATGTCCGCCGAGGCTGCCGGCCCGGATCTTGCGCTCACGGCCGCGAACGAGCGCGCGCCGGCGGTGGCGCAAGACACGCCGCTCGCATCGAACGGGCAGGCGCGAACGGGCAACCCGCTCTGGGGCATTCCGCTCGATCAGCTCTCCGCGACGCGCGACCGGCCGATCTTCTCGCCGTCGCGGCGTCCTCCGCCGGAAGAGGCGCCGACGCCGCCTGTTGCTGCCGCGCCGGACATTCAGGAGCCGAGCGGGCCGGAGCGGCCGGCGCTCTCGCTGGTCGGCACCGTGGTCAACGGCGAGCGCGGGCTTGCCATCTTTCTCGAGTCCGGCAGCAATACGCTTCTGCGCGTCCGAACCGGTGCGGACTATCAGGGTTGGACGTTGCGCCATGTCGAGGCGCGATCGGCCACCCTGCAAAAGGGCGGGGAGCTCATCGTGCTCTATTTCGCGCAGCAGACGCCGGGGCAGTCGATCATCCCGGTTGCGACGACCATCGCCGACATGCCGTCGACGCCGACTGCGCCGCCATTGGCGCAATCAGGCGCGCCGTTTCTGTCGCCGGAATCGAGACTGCTCCGCATGCATCAGCGGCAAAGGTCGGGACGCCGCCACTTGTGAGAGGTAAGAAAGCCGCCGCGAGGAACTTCGTTCAGCGCTTGCACAACCCGCTTGTCAGGACCCACCCCTTGTCGGTGAGCGCCGCGGAGACGATGTCGAAATACAGCCGCTTGTCGGGATCGTCCTCGGAGACGAACGAGACCTGGCACAGGAAACGGCCGCTTCCGTCGCCCTTGTCGCAGCTCGCCTCGACGATCTTCAGCCCCTTGTCGTGGCGCACGCCGGACGCCGGCGCTTCCTGCTCGTAGGCCTTCTGAATGGTCTCGACGGTCGGCGTGCCGCAGGCGACGCCGGCCACATTGCACGCCCATGCGAGAGCAACAGCAAGCAGCATTCTCAGGCCTCCTTGGCGTGGTCGAAAGATCTACGGGGATCGTCGCGGTGAATCCTGCCGACTCATCAGATCCCGTCGGAAGCGAACTAAGCGGGGTGGTTGTCGTTTTTGTGTCGCCGCACGTGCGGCCTACGCACAGCACGATTGTTTGTCAGCCTGATTAGATCGATTCTTGAAGATCGGTTTTGCGGGTCTCACAAAGCGAAAGAAACGGTCACAAAGGAGACACCCCCCATCCGTAGCCACGAAGCGGGAGGGTGCGATGGCCTCATCGCCGATCATGGGTGAGGCTTCGCGCAAGCGGCATCCGATGAACTGCATCGCGCCGCAACGATCTTTGTCTCGAGCCGAATGGGGATCAGGGATGTCAGTCGGGTGTCCACGCAAACCAACGAGAAAACCAACAATCAGAACATCGCTCTCCGCAGCCGCGCTGTTGGCAGGTCTCGCAATGACCGGGACCATGGCGAGCGCCCATGATCTGGCTGAGCCCACCGTGTTCAGGAGCTCGCGCGGCGTCCTCGATCTCCTGATGATCGCCAAGGCGAAGCCGATCTCGACGATCAGCTATGCTCCGCCGAGCGGCTCGCCGATGAACCCGACCGGCTGGGTCTACGAGATCTGCCGCAGGCCCGCATGGGGCAACACTTGTCCGGCTCATTCCGCAGTAGCGGACTATGGCGGCGTGCGCCTGGCGCTCCAGAAGGGCGACACGCTCAAGATCAAGCTGGTGAACCAGCTGCCGCAGCTTGATCCGGCCAAGGTGAACCACAACACCGACCCCGGCCAGGCCAACCTGTTTCGCAATCCGACCAACCTGCACACGCACGGGCTGATCGTCGAGCCGCGCGCGCCGACGCTCAATGATCCGACCTTCGGCGACTACGTCTTCGTGCAGATCTTCAACTCCGCCAACGGCATGCCGGTGCCGCAGACGACCCATCAGCACGGCTCCAACAAGATGGACTCTGCGGAGTTCCGCATCAACATTCCGCGCAATCATCCGTCCGGACAGTTCTGGTTTCACCCGCACATCCACGGCATCTCGCTGAACCAGGTGTCTCAGGGGCTGGCGGGCATCATCTCGGTCGGCGAGGTCTCCGACTACGCGCATGGCGACGCCAGGGATACGCCGTTTCCCGACGCCAGCGTGCGCCACCTGATCCTGAAGGATCTCCAGGTCGCGCCCGGTGGTCCGGTGCAGTTCGACAGCGGCCCGGTCAACGTCCAGCCGGGCGAGGTGATCAACCAGCAGGATCCGAACTTCTGCGCGCAGTTTCCGGCGGACAGTTCGGAGGTGCGCGAGGGTTCGTGCCCCGGCGTCGACACCTCGGCCGATGGCGGCACCAATTTCAGCGGCGGCAAGTGGTACTTCACGGTCAACGGGCGGACATTCCCGAAGATCAAGGTGACCGACCCGGACGGTGAGGTCTGGCGTCTGACCAACGCGTCTGGCAGCCTGTCCTACAATCTTCAGCTCACGGATGACGAGACGCAGAAGCCGATGATCATGCAGCTGATCTCGGTGGACGGCGTCAGCGTGAACCTGCCGCAGGATACGACGATGGACACCATGGTCCATCTCGGCGGCGCGCGTTTCCGCGTGGTGCCGTGTCCGCCGCTGCCGACGTCGCGTTTCCATTCCAAGCCGGTCTGTGTCACCCAGATGGTGATGATGCCGAGCTCGCGCACGGAGGTGTTCGTCACCTACCGCGATCCGAACACGGGCGCGATCGCGAGTCCCGGACGCGTCGCCTCCGCGACGTTCAAGATGGCCGGGCTGACGATGGGCAGCGGCGATCAGTGGCCGGCGGTCGATCTCGCCAAGGTGCGCTTCCACCAGCACGGCTCGCGCAACCACATCGCCTACGGCCTGGACATCAGGGGCGATGCGCTGGCGACGATGCAGCCGTCCGGCATTCTCGATGCGAAGGTGCCTTATGCCAGCGCCACGCCGCTGCGCAACGGATGCCGTCCCTTGCCGCCCGGTCATCGCCGGCGGATCTTCTTCGGGCTGGCTGATCTGAACGACGATGGCACCTTCGGCCTCGGCTACGAGGAGGTCGATCAGAACGGCAATCCGGTGCCCGGCACCCAGCTCCCGGTGAGCCAGTTCGATCCGTCGCAGAACATCGTCTGTCTGCCGCTGGCCGCAGGGCAGCGCCCCGTGCACGAGACCTGGGAGCTGGTGCAGCTCTCGACCGAGAACCACAACTTCCACATTCACCAGACGCGGTTCCGGACGGTCAACAGCAAGGCGGGCGAGAACACGCCGCTGGCGGTGTCGTTCAACAAGAACATCGGCGGCGGCATGCTGCAGGACAACGTCCCGTTGGGAGTCGCGACCCCCAACGTGCCGGAGGTGATGGACGCTCAGAACGGCGTCTGTACCATCGAGCAGTGGCGCAGCGGGCAATGCACGTCGAAGCCGGTGGTCGTGGACATCCCGTTCTCGCAGGTCGGCGAGTTCGTCTATCACTGCCACATCCTCGAACATGAGGACGGAGGCATGATGGCGAAGATCAAGGTTGTGCCGTCGCCCTATAACGGATCGCCGTGGGAGGCGATGAACCAGATGCCGTGGTAGGCGCAGCCGCGCCGACCTCGACTGAGGATGTCGGCGTCGCGATCGCGGCGCCGACAACGCGATGGAGAAGGGCGCTCGCGCTTGAGCAGTTCGGTCGGCGTGGCAACGGGACCGTGCGGTCAAAGCACAACCGCCAACATCGTAATTTCGCAGCCGCTCCGGCAAATCGCCAACATCGACGCGGCAATTCGCCGCAATCAAACCACTTAATTCATTCGCACTGACAATCAGTCCGGTTTGCAGAAAGTCGCTTGGGTGCGGTTGACGGAAGCCGAACGGAATGACGAGGCTGGCGGACGATCACGCCAGTGTCGTTTCCGTCGCGAAGCTTGAGGACATGATCGTCCGCAAGACGTCGCTGCCGGCTCGCGAGGGAGGATCGTGACATGACAACAAATACGAGGTGGGCGTGATGAGCGGCTGGCTGAAATGGACGGCGCCCGCCGCCGCGATCGTGTCGATGGCCTCGCCGGGCTACGCCATGCAGTACATGAGCGTCGAAGAGGCGCAGAAGGCTGCATTTCCCGGCGCGAGCTTCACCGAGGTGCAGGCCGGCCGGGTCTGGAAGGCGAGCAATGGCGGCTATTTCTATTACGATCATGTCGTCGGAAAACATCTGCTGATCGACTACTCGGTTGCGATCGGCCCGGACGGGCGCGTCCGCAAGGTCGAAATCCTGAACTACCGCGAATCCTATGGCGGCGAGGTGCATGATGCGAGCTGGCTTGCGCAGTTCGTCGGCAAGAGCAGCCAGAACGAGGTTCGCATCAATTCCGACATCCGCAACATATCCGGCGCGACTCTGTCCTCGACCCACGTGACCGAGGGTGTGAAGAAGGTGCTGACCTATCATGCCAGCCACTTCCGCTAGCTTGCGGCGTGCGCGGCCGCTGCTCGGGACCTACGTCGAGATCCACGTCGATGACGCGCGCGCGCACGGCGCGGAGCAGGCGGTCGAAGCGGCGTTCGCGGCCGTCGCCGACGTGCATCGGCTGATGAGCGTCCACGATCCCGACAGCGACGTCTCGCGTTTGAACCGCGAGGCATGCCGTCGGGCGGTTCAGGTGCATCCCTGGACCACCAAGGTGCTGCAGGCTGCGGTCGATATGGCGCGTCTGTCCGATGGCGCCTTCGATATCGGCGTGTCCAGCTGGGCGCGACAGCCTATCGTCGGGAAGGAGGGCTCCGCGATCGAACTGCTCGCCGGTGATCGCGTCCGCTTCCATCGTGCCGAATACAAGATCGACCTCGGCGGAATCGCAAAGGGTTTTGCCGTCGACTGCGCAATCGCTGCGCTGCGGACATACGACATCGCCACAGCCATGGTGAACGCAGGCGGTGACCTCGCCGCGTTCGGCCCGCGTGCCCGGGTCGTCGATATACGCGATCCGCGCTCACCTTGCGGCATCGTCTGCCAATTGGAATTGCGCGACAAGGCGATGGCTTCGTCGGCGCGCCGCTTCGATCCGTTCAGGTCTGTCGAGACGACGGATACCGCGGTGGTGAATCCGGCAACGGGGCGGCCGGCCCAGAATATCCATGGCGCAACGGTCTGCGCGCCCACCTGCATGGTGGCCGACGCGCTGACCAAGATCGTCATGATCACGGGCGAAGCCGCTGCCGGGCAGCTCTCCCGGTTCGGCGCGAGCGCCATGCTCGTCGCGGCGAACGGCGACATCCTCACGACCCCCGATTGGCAAGGAGATCTGCAGCATGCGGCTTAAGGGTGCGTTTCGCCTCGCTCTCTATACGATTTTCGGTCTCCTGTTTGCCAGCGGAGCGCTGTGGATCTACGCCGATCAGATGAAGACCCGCTCGGAGGCGGACAGCGAGGCTTGGCAGCAGGCCTCCGCCATGCTCCTGAGCACGCATGGCGGCACTGCGATGATCACGCTGATGCTGCTGGGGGCGCTCGGTCCGATGCACGTCCAGCGCGCCTGGCGCGCCAGCAGGAACAGAGCGACGGGGGTGCTCAGCGTCGCGCTGTACGGTCTGCTGATCGCAACCGCGTTCGGGCTTTACTACGTCGGCTCGGAAGCACTGCGTCCCTGGATCAGCACCGTCCACATCGCCTTCGGGCTCGGCGTTCCCGTCGTGCTCACGGCCCATATCGTTGTCGGCCGCTCCAGTGTGGCAGCCGTGAGACCGCCTCTGCCGACACAGCACGCGGTCGCCGCCACTCTGGTGCCCGCCGAGACGCCGGCCGACGCCGAGCTGGTGCCTCTGATGAGCAAGGTCAGCTGACGTCATTCGCTTTGCGAGCGCCGTCGAACAGCGGGTGTGCTGTTCGTGATCTCCAACTGCCCGCAGGTCGACAACCGCTGCAACGGCTTCGATCCGACTCGCATACGGGTCGAGATCAGGGAGGCGGCTGCGGCTGAGAGGTTCTGATTCTGCCTGCGGGCCAATCTGATCGGTGGTTACATCAGATCCCGGGGTGACGTTTGTGCCAGTCGGTGACGCGCTGAAACGCATCGCCTGCGCGCACCAGGCTGGCCTCGTCGAAATGACGGCCGACGAACTGGAATCCGACCGGACCGCCATTCGCAGCAAAGCCCCCCGGCAAGGTCACGGTCGGACTTCCCGTCATGTCGAACGGGCATGTGAAACGAAGCAGGCCACCGATCAGCGAAGCATCCTCGCCAAGGGTCGCCATCTTGGTGAGGCTCGGCGCAGCAAAGGCCTGCGCCGGAACCGCCAGGAGATCGACGGTCTCGAACAACATGCGGACTGCGCCGCGAAACGCTTCGCGCCGAAGCACGATCTTCTGATAGTCCATGCCGGATTGCTGCCGGCCGAGATCCAAGAGACCCGCGAGCCCAGGACCGTACTCGTCCTTGCGCGCAGGATAGGTGTCCTCGTGCGCGACCGCGGCCTCGATGCCGCAAAGCGGGAACCAGTCGTCAATCACCGCCTTGGGATCGGGGAAACTGATCTCCTTGATCTCAGCACCGAGATCGGCTGCCACCCGCAGAGCTTCGGCCAGCACCCCGGATGCATCGTTGTCGGTGCCTTCGCTGGTCCAGCGCCTGTCGATCCCAATCGTCAAACCCCGGAGGTCGCCAGAGAGATTAGCAAGATAGTCAGGTACGGGCAGCGGAACCGAGGTTGTATCCTTGGGATCCGCCCCTGCAATCACGCCGAGCATGGCACCGCAATCGGCTGCGCTCCGTGCCATCGGACCAATATGATCGAGCGTCGCTGCGAGCTCGAATGCGCCGTACCGGCTGACACGCCCCCAGGTCGGCTTGAGCCCGGTGACCCCGTTGGCCGCAGACGGGAAACGGATCGAGCCGCCGGTATCTGTGCCGAGCGAGCCGAAGCAGAGGCCGGCCGCGGTGGCGGCTCCGGACCCGCTCGACGATGCGCCGGGCCAGAGATCGGCATTCCACGGATTCTTCGGCGGATCGATCTTCGGATGATGATCCGCGTACGCGCCTTCGGTCTGCTGCAGCTTGCCGAGGATGACGGCGCCGGCATCCTTGAGCCGGGCGACCACCGTGGCGTCCTCAGAGGGACGAAAGTCACGATGAATGGTCATGCCATGCGCCGCCGGCGCGCCCTTGGCCCAGCAGAGATCCTTCACCGCCACCGGCACGCCGTGCAGCGGCCCCCTGATCTTGCCGGAGGCAATCTCTTTTTTAGCTGCGGCTGCCTCCGCGAGCGCGGAGTCGGGCATCACATGGGCAAAGCTCTTGAGCCTGCCGTCGAGCTGCTCGATCCGCCCGAGCATGGCCTCGGTCACCTCGACCGGCGACAACTCCTTGGCCTGGATTTTTCGTCCGATATCGACGAGGCCGAGATAGTGGACATCTGTTGCTGCCATCGTTCGTCATCCTCTCTCGCGATATGACTCATGCTCCGCACTCGGACCTGCGCTGCCGGTCTGGCGACGCGGACGTGTCTCGATCGACAGATCTTGGGCGGCAAACGAAAAAAGCCACCCGTACCTCCCGAATGAGGCAACGAATGGCTCACATGCCGCGTCCATGATTTGTCGTCGAGGGTCCGTCTTCGAACGAAGCACTCGGTGCAAAGAGCTGGACGACATCGGCCAGTTCAACGCACGCCACGTTCGACAGATACCCTACGAAGAAGGTAGTTAACTCCCCATCGCATTGTCAACGACGGAGTGCAATCTAAGAGGCGCCGCCGTGCCGAAGTTTCCGTCAGAACCAGCTCAGCGGCAGTTCCAGGTCGTGCCCTCGGTGCAAATCGACTTCCCGGATGACGAGACGATGCGGATCAGTCACGAAGCCATGTGCCAGGCGCGTTCTGTTCAGAGCCGACGATCGCTGAAGCGCGAGACGTCCTGATCGGCGGCGCGTCGGTTCAGCGCCTCCACCATGTCCGGTAGTAGAAATACAGCAGACCGCCGGCGATCGCGGCGCCGCCGGGAATGATCGCGACGGAGAGCAGCACGGCCGCCAGGATCACCAGCGCCGTGACGTACCATGGCGGCCGCTGCTTCGTGGGCGTGGTCGACGGATTGGCCGAACCGGCCGCCTGCGGCTCGTTCGCGCGTGTCGCGCCCCAGACCGGTGGCGGCACGATCGGCGGGCGCGACGGGCCGGGCGCGTTGGCGCGCGCCTGTGCGGCCTGCTTCTTCTCCTCCTGCCGCGCCAGCGCGACCAGCACCGGGTCCGGTGCCGGCGGCGGCCGCATCGCGGGAGTCCATTGCCGGCCGGGTGGAATCTGACCCGCGGCCGCGGCCTTGCGGAAGGCGCTGCGCGTCGGGCGCCGCGCCGAGCGCGCGGGCGCGTAGCGTGCGGCGAGTTGCTGCGCACGCGCGAGCAGCGGGCCGCCGCGCTCCGGGTCCACCATGACGGCGAAGTGCCCGAAGCCGAGCAGCGAGCGGATCACGTCCTTGCCGGGGCCGAACTGCTTGCCGGCGGGCCCATGGCGCTCGACCTGCTGCAGCACCGCGCGGAAGCGGCGCATCAGGTCGCGCGGCACGGCGACGGCTTCGTTGACGGTGAGGCCGGTGACCTCCTGGCGCGCCGACCGCCGCATCACGCGCGTCTTGTCCGGATGCACCTTGAAGCCTTCGGCCTCGACGATGCCATGGACGGCCTTGAGCAGAGTGCCGATCTTCTTCACCGCCTCGCCCGAGCCGGAGAAGGTCATGTCGTCGGCATAGCGGCTGTAGACGAAGCCGACCGTGCGCGCGAGGCCTGCGAGGCGCCGGTCGAGCTTGCGGCAGATCAGGTTGGTGATCGCCGGACTCGTCGGCGCGCCCTGCGGCAGCAGCCGCGGACCGTCGGCGATGAAGTGACGCTCGCCGTCGAGCGTGACCTCGTCGACCATCGGCTCGGTGCACAACAGCGCAAGCGGAATCGCGACGGACTCGGCATAGCCGAGCGCCTCGAACAGGCCCTTGACGCGGACATAGGTCAGCGTCGGAAAGAAATCCTTGAGATCGAGATTGATCACCACGTCGCGACCGACATGGTTGCGCGCATTGGTCAGGATCGAGCGCTCCGGCGCGAAGCCGTGCGCGGCCTCGTGCAGCGGCACTCGGCCCAGGATGTTGTCGAGCACCCAGTATTGCGCGCGCTTGAGGCGCGGCATCGGCGCCGAGATCAGCCGCTCGCCGCCGCTCTTCTTCGGGATCGTGAAGCGCTGATAGTGATTGACCGACGCCACCTTCCTGTTGAAGGCGAGGAAGCGCAGCTCGGCGAGCGCAATGCCCATCGCATCGGCCAGCGCCTTGGCGTCCGCGAGTGGGGGCAGGCCATCACGCAAGGGCGTGGCATTCGTTCGGCTATGAAGTCCGGGCGAAACATCCTCGCCGAGATAGAGCACGTCGCGCTTGCGCCGCTCGTACCAGGCAAACGCCCGCGTCTGCCGCGCCTCGGCATGGCGACGCCTGGTCTCCTGGCGCCTCGCCATCGCCTCGGCCTTGCGGCGCTTGTGCATTTCTTTCAATGCGCGCACGGGATCGCCGAGCGCGGCGTTCTGACGCTGCAATTCGGCGAGTTCGCGAATGGCCTCCGCACGGTTGCGGATGGCCTCCGCAGCCGGCGCGGGCGCTGCTTCGCCATCGGGCCAGAATCCGAGCCGGATCATCTCTTCGAGAATGACCTCGTCCTTCGAGGATTCCCGGATTCGGTCGTAGAGCTCCTGGCGCGTGAGCTTGCCCGGCGAAACGGTGTCGGTCACGCGGCCGGCCCTCCGGTCAGGAGGGTCGCTGCAGAGCGGTCAAGAGAGATCGGAAGGAGCGCAGGCCGGTTTGCCTTCGTCTTCTCCAAGAACTGGATCGATCCACTCGAAGCCGGGGCGCCCACCCATCCGCAATTGGGTTCAAAGAACCCATTCTGCGATTGCGGATGGGTGGGCAGCCCCGGCCCAGTGAAGATCGGGCCAGTGACGCATGCATGGTCATGGTGCAAGGACGGCGATACGCCGCCCGGATTGCAAGGTCCTGACCGGCCTGCGCTCTTCCGAAGCCAGTGATACGCGAATTGTCGTTGCCGGTTCAAGCCGGGTGGGTCGATGGCGGCTGTCATGTCGGTCATGCGATGGCCTGTCCGCGGTCTTGTGCGTGAGCCTGTGCATCTTGGGCCACGCCCTCGACCTGCGCATGGACGATGCGGCGCAGGGCCAGCATGTGCTCGCACGGACCGCGCGCCATCTTGTTGTGGATGTAGAAGTGACAGCTGCAGCGTGCCTCGACGAGACGGTCGTCGCCGTCGATCACGAGGCTGACCTGCTCGGTGCGGGCGTTGTCGAGCACGCTGCCGGTGACCGCGCGAGCGCCCTGGTTGCGGTCGATGCTGCTGATCGTGACGAGGTTCGCGGCGATCAGGCGGTCGGCCTTTTCCTCCTGCGGGCTGGCAAAGCGGAGCTGGTCCGGCGACAGCGGCTCGCGCGTCAGCTCGCGCAGGCGGTAGAGCGATTTGTCGAGATCGAACATCACGCGTCCGGCCTGGGTGTAGGCGGTGAGCGCGGCATGCACGAGCGGCTCGCCGGTGCCGGTCTGCCGCGACAGCTCGGCGGCGGTCGCCGCATGCGCGCTGCTGAGCGCCGTAAAGATCCGCTGCGCCGTGTCATCATCGACCTTGTGGCGCGGCGCGAGCAGGTCGAACTGTCCGGCCGAGGACCAGTCGTTCGCTGTCCAGCCGGACAGGCCAAGCGTGAAGCGCAGGCCGCCGAAATCGACGACGAAGAACGAGGGCAGGCCGCTGCCGGTCAGGTGCACGCGCACCGACCGCGCCAGTGCCAGTGTGCGCCCGAGGATCGCGAGCCGGCGCCGGCCCCAGATGCGGATCTCGGCGGCGCTCGGGCCGCGATAGATCGAGCGGCGGAAGCGGAGCCGTTCGTTCCATGGCTCGATCACCACCTCCACCGGCGCATCCGGCGTCAGCACGAAGCGCAGCGAGCGCGGGCCGGCCTTCTCCTTCTTCTGCGCGAGCCGGGTGAGGATGTTGGCCATGTCGACGGGATGCAGGTCGAACACATGCGCCGGCAGGGTCATGGCGCTCGACACCTGCAGGAAGCCGCGCACCCAGCTGTCCGGCAGGTCGATCTTCTCCTCGCGAAAATCGGCGTCGCCGCCGGTCTGCACCTCGAAGCCGGAAGGGTCGATCGTCAGCGTCGTGTCGCGATAGGAGCGGATCTTCTGGAATTCGTCGTAGAGCGCGTGGCTGTAGTCGATGTTGGTGGTACCGAACGCCATCTCGCCGAGGCTTTCGAACACGTCGTGATCGCAGGACAGCCGGCCGTAGCTGGACTCGTCGAGGCTGAAGCACTCGAAGAAGATCTCGTCCGGATGCACCGTGATGACCGGATCGAGCACGATCCAGGCATCGCGATCCCGTTTGTAGAGGTAGTCGAAATAGGCCCGCTGCGCCTTCCAGTAGGGCTGCATCAGGACATTGCGCTGCTGGTCCAATCCGCGAATGCGGGCCTGCAGCTCCGCGATGCGCGGCTTCAGCGCTTCGGACTGCGCGGTCGCCTCGGCGAGGAAGGTGGCCTCGTTCTGCTTCAGCCATTCGAAATAGGCGGTGCGATCGCGCGGCTTGAAGCGCAGGTCGGAGACGACGACGTGATGCAGCGCCGAGATCGCCTCGCGGAAGGCGATGTGGCGCGCGACCTTGCCGGTGAAGAAGGTCGGCTGCCGCAGCGTGTCCGGCGCAAAAGCAAATGACGACGCGGCGGCATCGGATGAGGCGCTGGTGCTGCCGAGAAAACGATAGGCGAAATTCATGCGGCGCTTCCGCTGAGATGCGAGCCGCCCTCGGGGCTGCGCCCGGCGCGGGCCACGGTGACGGGCAGCGTCAGATCCGGCCAGGCGCGGGCGATGTCGCGCAGGATCAGCAGCGCGGGCGCCTTGTCGCGAAGCGTGACGCTCAGGGTGAAGTCGTGCAGCAGCTGCGCGATCTCGGCGGCGCGCTCGCGGTGCGCCAGCGCCTCGTGGCGCAGCGCCGTGAAGATCCGGTCCTTGGCCACGCGGCCGCGGTTGATCTGCATCAGGATGATGCGCGCCTGGGTCATGAACTTGGCGAACACGGCAGGATCCGACAGCGCCGCGCCGGTGAGCAGCTCGGTCACGAAAAGATGGAAGCTGCCCGAGGGATGCTCAAGCACGCGGCCCAGCACGTCGGCGATGTCGCCGTCGGACAGGCTGCGCCGCAGCAGCACGCGGGCGCTGTCCTGCACCGCTGCTACGGTGGAATCCGCCATCACCGCCAGCGCCGAAGCCGGCAGCGCCTCGCTCGGCCAGGCCGTCAGCCGGTTCACTGCGGCGGCTCGGACATCCTCCCACTCGCTCTCGACCAGCAGCACGGCGTTCTCGGGATCGGCGCGGAAGCGGGCTTCGTCGGCGGCGAAGGCCTGCAGCACGAAGCGGCGCACGGCGACCAGTGCATGGTTGCCGAGGCGGGCGAGCTGGCGGACCGAGAACTGCGCGGGATCGCGGCTCCCGAGCAGCTTCGCGCCGAGCATGCGGGCGCCTGTCGCGCGGGCCTGCAGAAGGCGCCACAGCGTGCCGTCATCGACGTCGGCCGCCGCCGGCGGCAGAGCCGTGGTAAACAGCGCGACCATGTCGACGGCATGGCCTTCGACCGGCTCGGAACGAAACAGGATGGCCATCAGCAGGTCGCGCACCCTCATCGCGAACGCCGAATCCGCCGCCGCGAGGCGCGCGAGCAGGGGTCGCGCCGCCGCGCGCAGGCCGGCATGAGTGCCGGTGGCCGCGAGCACGATGCCGTCGCGATGCTCCGCCAGCGCAGCGTCGTCGAGCCGGCCCAGCAGGCTCATCGCGGCGGCGCGGATCTCGGGCGCGTCGGCCAGCAGGATTGCCTGCAGGAAGGCCGGGGGCAGGTCAGCGGGCTTCGTCGGCGTGACGGCGATGAGCTGGATGCTCGCCGCCTGGACCTCAGGGCTGCCATGGCCGGTGAGGCCTTCGATCACCTCCGGCTGCAGCGGGCAGTCGCGATCGGGCCAGAGCTGCGGCAGCAGGGCGACGGCGGCTGACAGGCCGGCGCGCTGGAGGTCGTCGAGCTCTGCCGGCAATTGCGCGAGCCAGGCCGCGAACGCCTCCGTCGCCAGCGCGCGCTGCTCGCGTGACGGCGCACGGTCGCGCAGCCAGGCGCGGGCCCGGCTTTGCACATGCTCGTAGGGGCTCGTCAGCGTAGCCAGCGCAAGGTCTGTGTGGCCCCAAGGCCAGTCGGCGCGATCGTCGATGGCGCGGATGGCGAGGTCGCGCATCTCCTGTGCGCCCGTCGCGAGCAGCGCCGCGATCAGGACCGCATCGGCCTTTCCGGCGTCGATCAGACGCCGCGCGATCCCCGCTGCGAGCGTGGTGACCTCCGGATAGGGCGAGGTCAGCAGGCCGCCGATGGCGGCGATGTCCATCGCTTCCGGCCGTGGCGCACCCTGCTGCAATGCCAGCGCGGCAAAGCGTGCGGCATCGTGGTTGCGCGCCAGCGCCGCGATACGGAGCAGGGATTGCGGCTGGGCATCCCACAGCGCCGGGAAGGCCTCCTGGCGCCGGCCGGCGATGCGCGCGCCGACATGACGATGCGTCAGCGCCTTGTCGTTGAAGCGGCTGGTCTCGGCCGCGCCATACAGCAGATGGCTGGCGCTCCAGACCCGGCTCAGCGCCTCGGTGGCGTGCGGAACGGACTGATAGCGGCCGTCGATGGCGACATAGCCGGTCCATTCCACCGGCTTGCTGCCGTCGGCGTCGGTGAAGGCGAGGAGGAGCTCGCTCGCCATCGCCGTGAAGGCGTCCTGGCCGAGCTCGGCGCGCTTGCGCAGCATGCGCCAGGCGCGCCGCTTGAAGTAGAACAGGGTCTGGTCGGACAGCGCGAGCCGCGGCACGGCGCTGGCTTGCTCCTCGCTGAGCTTCAGCGGCTGGCGCAAGCCGGGCAGCCAGACCTGATCGCGATAGACGTGGTCGCGGCGATACATCGGCGTCGCCAGCTCGAACTGCCGCGCCGTCGCGGCGAACAGCGGGCCGTCGTCGGTGAGATCGGCATATTTGAACAGCCGCCGCAGCACCTGCACGTAAGGTGGACGGGGCGTCATCGCGCGCACGGCCGACAGCAGCGTGCGGCGCGCGGCGGCGTCGGCGAGCGCGTGATGGGCGAGGGCGATCAGGTACTGATTGCCGAAGGTCGGCTGCGATGCGCTCGCCGTCGCCAGCGCCTGCAGCAGCGCCGCGCCATTGCCGCCTGCAAGCGCCGCCTCGATGTCGCCGTTGGCGGCCGCATCGCTGGTGCGCGGCAGCGACGGGCGCGGCGGCGAGCGCTGCGCGCCCATCAGCTCGCTCGCCAGCGCATAGGCCGCGTAGTCGCGGGTCACGGGACTGACATTGGTCTCCGCGCAGCTGCGCAGCAGGTCGGCGGCGCTTCCGCCGCCGCAGCGCGCCAGCGCATAGACCAGGCTGTAGCTCGCATTCGCCGCGCCGGCCTTCTGCGCGAAGGCGGCGAGTTGCGGATAGGCGGCGGCCAGCCGGATCACGCCGAGACGCCAGAACAGCCGGTCGCGCTCCGCGTCGCTCCAGCCGCCGCGGATACAGAGCGCGAGCTGTTTCAGCAACGCCGTATCGCGGCCGTCATTGGTGGTTCCGGCGTTGAGCTCCATCAACGGCGGCGCGTCGCCATCGACGCGGCGATAGCCGCCATTGATCTTGGACACCACGACGCTGTCGAACAGCTTGTCGGCGTTGGCGCGGGTGACCGGCGACGTCGTCTTGGTGCCGTCGCGCAGCGAGCCGCCGCGACGGCCATAGCGGAAATTGACCAGATAGCGCGCGTCGCCGTCGCCGCGTTCGAGATCGACGAGATCGACTTCGTAGACCTTGTCGGACTTGCCCTCCTTCATCCAGAGGCGCACCGAGCGAATGACTTGCATGGACTGCCCCTGGGAGGTTCGGGCGGCCTACATGGCAAGCCGGGCACGCCGCGTCAACGGGCGGGTGCGCCGATGCCACACGAGGGCAATGTGGCATGGCGGTGGCAACGGCATCGCGCCATTGGCGCGTTGAAAGCCGGAGACCGCGCTGTGTCGCCGCAGCCGCCATCGTATCGGCGTCGCCTGATATTGGGGCAATCGGTGCTCTGAGCAAGAGGTTGACGGCGCAGACAATGTTTCGCCCTTTCAGAGCAGCCGGAATCGCTGAACGAAATTCGACTCCGTTTGTGGCTTTTTCTGGCGTGGTTTCATCTGGCGTGACTTCGCAGCCCCGCGGCGCGACGGCGTCCGGGTCGTGCTGGTCATTCGCCCTCGAATCAGGAGAGGGCGCGGGGAATGC
The DNA here is from genome assembly GCF_051167855.1 of Bradyrhizobium sp. HKCCYLRH3099. Taxonomy (NCBI): domain Bacteria; kingdom Pseudomonadati; phylum Pseudomonadota; class Alphaproteobacteria; order Hyphomicrobiales; family Nitrobacteraceae; genus Bradyrhizobium; species Bradyrhizobium sp. HKCCYLRH3099. Next base: position 208,667 of record NZ_JBNPTW010000001.1, on the reverse strand, counting down.
CGGGCGCTGGCCGCACCCATGGCCCGCCTGCAGAAAAAAAGCAGGCGGCAGTCACCACAGGTTCAGCCGAGACATCCCGGCATTCCCCGCGCGATGGTTGGGCGGCTTATACGTCCTCTCCCCGGGGACCGGGCTTTTTTGCCCCCGTCACGGACGGATCATCATCACCATCCGCTTGACCTCAGCATCGGGAGGCCAGGACCCTACGATTTCGCCGGCGCATCGGGCTCGTTCGTCCACATGGCCCAAGGCCATGCTGCGAGCCGACACACCCACCGCATCCCACCCCACGCGTCGTGACGATCGCGATGCGCCCCTCTCGGCGAGGCGGGACAGGGGCATCCAAGCAGACTTTCGTAGAAAGCGAAATCGATTTATTTTTTGTGAGACGACTGGACACAGGTCATCTGACTGAGACGACGGAAGAAATCAGTTTTCCGGCGCACGGCTTTGGCTTGCCCGGCGGGTACAGGTGAGAGTCTGCGCGAGGCATGAGTCGCCCGTCGGGCTCGTGTGCAGGCCCGACTGCCGCCGCCCGCGGCTATTTTCCGTAGGCTCCTTGGTAGCGGCCCGCGCGGATGCTCGCCAGGATGTCGGCCTCGCGCTGCTCCTGCGCGCGCGTCATCTCCAACAGCAGCGAAGCGCGTTCCGGCGCGAAGGCCACGACGCCGTCGGCATCGCCCACCACGACGTCGCCGGGTGCCACCACCATGCCGCCGATCGAGACCGGCTCGTTGATGGTGCCCGGCCCGTTCTTGTAGGGGCCGCGATGGTTGGCGGCGCGCGCGAACACCGGAAACGGCGACGCCATCAGCACGGCGGAATCGCGGATGGCGCCGTCGAGCACGATTCCGGCCGCGCCGCGTTGCTCGGCGATCGCGGCGATGATCTCGCCGACGAGGGCGCGCGTCTCGTCGCCGCCGCCATTGATCACGAGCACATCGCCGGGCTTGATCAGATCGAGCGCGCGATGGACGAACAGATTGTCGCCCGGCGCGGTGTCGACCGTGAGCGCGATCCCGGCCATGGGCGTTCCCTTGTAGAACGGCTTGAGGCCGATCGCGCCCGGCAAACGCTCGAGATTGTCGCTGATCACGGCCGTCGGAATCTGCCTGAAGGCGGCAATCCGGCCGGGATCGACTGTCGCAACCGGCGGCCGTTCGGTGTCACTCATTGTCGCTCTCCTCGATGCGTGCCGTCGGATGGCTGCGCAGCCACGGGTGTAGGACTCGCGCTAAATTCAGAAAACAGATAAATGACGATGTCATATCATCGCTTTTGAGAATGTCTTATGATCACGCTGAAGCAGCTCGAGGCGCTGCATTGGATCGCGGAGCTCGGTACGTTCGAGCGCGCCGCGGCGAAGCTCAACACGACGCAGTCGGCGATCTCCAAGCGGGTCCAGGAGCTCGAAGCGTCCGCGCGCGTGCCGCTGTTCGACCGCCGCCAGCGCGGTGCGCGGCTGACCGAGCGGGGCGAGGAGATCCTCGCTCTGGGCCGCCAGATGCTGACGCTGCAGGAGCAGATCCTGGCGCTGAGGGACGGGCGGCAGTCCCCAGCCCGCCGGCTGCGCCTTGGCGCCACGGAACTGTCGGCGCTGACATGGTTGCCGCGCCTCGTCTCGGCCATTCGGGAGCAGCATCCTGCCGTGGTGATCGAGCCTGAAGTGGAGACCACCCGCACGCTCTACGATCGCCTGATGGAAGGCAGCATCGACCTGATCGTGGTCCCTGAGGTGTTTTCCGATCCGGATGTGACCTCGGTCAGGCTCGCGGAAGTACAGAACGTCTGGACCGCGCGCCCTGGTCTGGTTCGGTCGCGGCGGTCGCTCGGCTTCGAGGAACTCGGGGAATACACTCTCCTGATGCAGGGCCGCCGCTCCGGGCAGGGGCTCTACATCAATCGGTGGCTGACGGCGAACGGTGTCGCCTTCAAGCGGGCGATTACGGTCGACAATCTCACCGCTCTCGTCGGTCTCGCCGTGGCCGGCCTCGGCATCAGCTACCTTCCGCAACGTTGCTTCCGGCCGCTTTTTGCCGAGGGAAAATTGTCCGTCGTACCGGTCAAGCCGGCGCTTCCCGCCGTGCCGTATTCGGCGATGTATCGCAACGACAGGCCGTCGGCGCTCACGGCCGTCGTGGCCGAACTGGCGCGCAGGACCTGCGACTTCAGCCGGCAGCTCCAGGGCTAGAGCTCCGAGATAGACATCACTTTTTGGAATGGACCCAGAAGCGTTTTTATCCCTTTTCATCGCAGTCGGCCGAAGCGAGGCTGCGGCCCGCTGCACCATGCAGGGAATGACGACGAGGAGAGGCTTCGATGCGCCGATGGGGATGCGTACTGGCACTGGTTCTGGCGGCACATGCGGCTAGCGCCGAGGAGTTGACCGGCACGCTGCAGAAGATCAAGGAAACCGGCAAGATCGCGGTCGCCTTCCAGGAAGCGGCGGTGCCCTTCAGCTATCTCGACGGCAACCAGAAGCCGGTGGGCTACGCGCTCGACATCTGTGCGCGGATCGCCGACGCCGTGAAGCGGGAGCTCGGGCTGCCCAACCTCGTGGTCGAGACCGTTCCGGTCACCTCGTCCACCCGCATTCCGCTGATGACCAACGGCACCATTGACCTTCTCTGCGCCTCCACCACCAACAACGCGGAGCGCCAGAAGCTCGTCACCTTCACCAACACGCATTTTCTCAGCGCAACGCGGTTCGCCGCCAAGGCGTCGAGCTCGCTGCGGCGGATCGACGATTTGAAGGGCAAAACGGCCGTTGCGATCGCCGGGTCGACCAACATCGCGCAACTGAACAAGGTCAATGTCGAGCGCAAGCTCGGGATCACCATCGTTCCCGCCAAGGACCAGGCCGAGGCGTTCCTGATGCTCGAGACCGACCGGGCGCAGGCCTATGTGCTCGACGACGTCCAGCTTGCGGTCGCGATCGCGCGCTCCAAGGAGCCGGCCGCCTATGTCATCAGCGAAGATGCGTTCTCCAAGGCCGAGCCATTCGGCATCATGCTGCGCAAGGATGATGCCCCGTTCAAGGCCATCGCCGACCGCGTCACCGCCGAGCTGTATCAGAGCCCGGAGATCGAAAAGCTCTACAAGACCTGGTTCGAATCGCCGGTGCCGCCGACCGGGACCAATTTCAACTATCCGATGCCGGCTGCGTTGCGCGCTGCGTTCAAGAAGCCCAGCAGCAGTCCCGATCCGGATGCCTATGCAGCCGAATGAAGCCATGGATCGCGTCGGCTGATCCGAACTGATGCGGCCGATCTACCCGCGACTCGCCGTCAGCTGCTGCCGGTAGCGCTCGGCGTCCCAGTTGAGCAGCATCTGCTCATGCTGTGACGAGAGATAGCTGATCTCGGCCGACAGCGGCAGGCGGCTGGTGACCAGCGCGAGGCAGCTCAGCATGGCCTCCGCGCCGGGACTGGCATCGTTGCGGATGATGGCGCCGAGACCCGGCGCCAAGGCCGCGACGGGCGCGGGGAGGCCGGCTGCGCGCGCGCGCGACAGCAGCGTGGCGAGACCATCGGCACCTTCGATCGTCGGCAGGCCCGGGCCGAGAAACACCACATGGTCCGGATACAGCGAGCCGCCGGTCGCGACCGCGCGGCTGAACGGATCGGTGGCGATGCCATGACAGCCTGCGTCGGCCGGCAGGCGATACTCGGTGCCGGCGCAGAGCCGGCGCAAGGCGGCATCGTCTGCCGCTTGTGTTGCGCGCACCGGCAAGGACAGCCGCGTCTCGATGTCGCGGACCAGCGCCTCGGCGTCCTCGCAGGTCTCGGCGCCGACGACCAGGCCGTGATTGCCGAGGATGAGCACGTCGACGCTCTCGCTTGCGACGATCGCGCCGACCGCGCGCGCCAGCGGCAGCCCCGGATGGACATAGTCGACATGACGCCAGGCGAGCCCGTCGAGCCGCGCGGCAAATTCATCGCGCGCGTCGCGGCGCGCCGCCCAGGCGATGGTGTTGACGGCATGCACATGCAGCACGACCCGGTGCGGCATCAGCGCGTGCAGCGAGGTCTCGATCGACGCGCGCAAGGCACCGGGCGCGGCCAGCGGGATGCGCTCGTCGTCGCGGGCCAGCGCCTCGCGCGCCGCCGTCAGCAGCACCGGCACGAAGATGTCCTTGTCATTGGCGTCGGACAGCCACGTGCCGGAGGCCTTGACCCAGAGGACATCGTCATCCTTCACGGAGGAATTGCCGCCGGCGCCCTGCACGAGCAGCATGTTGCAGCCGACGCGCGCCGACATCCGGCGCAACGCATCAAGCTCGGCGGGTTCGCGCATGGTCGGTCTCCTTCACCAGCTCAGTTGCTGCATCGTCCAGTTCGGCATGCGGCGCGTCGACGCCGCGAGCTTTCGCGTGGCCGCAGCAAGATCAGGCGCGCCGGCCAGCGCGGTGCGATGCACGCCATCGGCAAGCAGCAGGGTCTGCAACCCCATGGCACGCGCGCCGGCGACGTCGTGGTCGAGCGAGTCGCCGATCATCAGGACACGCCGCGGATCGGGACGCCCGAGTTGCTCCAGCGCCGCCTCGAAAATCGGCGCATGCGGCTTGCCGACGAAGGTTACCGCGCCGCCGAGCCACGCATAGGCGCGCGCCAGCGTGCCGGGGGCGGGGACGAGGCCGCTCGCACCGAACATCATCAGGTCGGGATTGGCGCAGATCATCGGCACGCGGCGCGCCGCCGCTCGCGCGAACTGGTCCCGCCAGAGATCGGGCTCGGCCAGATCATCGTCGAGCCCGCCGAGCAGGATGAAATCGGCCTCGCGCATGTCGTCGACGGTCACGATGTCCAGGTCCTCGATCAGGGAGCGGTCGCCGCCGCGGCTGATCAGGAAGCAGGTGTCGCCGCAATCGGTGAAGGGCGCGCGCGTCCGGTCGCGCAATCCGGTCCAGGTGACTTCGCCCGAGGTCAGAATGCCGTCATAGGCCGCGCTGTTGACACCGAGCCGCGCCAGTCGCTCGGCATTCGAGCGCGCCCGTTTGCCGGAGTTGGACAGCACCAGGGTCGGCTTGTGCGCCCGCTTCAGCCTGGCGAGGCACTCCAGCGCCGCGGGAAACACGGTGCGCCCATCGTGCAGCGTGCCCCATTGATCGAGCAGCACGTGATCGAACCGGTCGGCAATCGCGGAAAGGCCGCTGATCTCACACGCCGCGGCGGTCATTGCGGCGGCCCCTGCAAGGCGAGCAGGGCGGTGCCGTAGCTGGCCTCCGTCTGCGCCGCGACGCTGACGGGCACGCCGATGACGCGCTCGCGCATCCGCATCCAGGCGTGGTTCCTGGCGCCGCCGCCGATGCTGATGACCCGCCGCAATGTCGGCGCGCCGAGCGCCTGCAGGCGCCGATAGGCCAGCGCCTCGACATCGGCGATGCCCTCGAGCAGCGCCTGGAAGAAGCGATGATCCTCCGCCGGCCGCGGCGTAATCCGCGGCGCCAGCGCGGGATCGGCGATCGGGAAACGCTCACCGGGTTTCGGCAGCGGATAATAGCCGAGCCCGATGGGCTCGTCGGGGCGCAGTAAGGGTGTCATGCGGTCCATGTCGTCGGCGGAGAAATGCGCGAGCAGCGCGGCGCCACCGGAGTTCGACGCGCCGCCGGCGAGCCATTTGTCGCCGAGCCGGTGCGAGTAGACGCCCTGATCGGCGGCAAAGATCGGCTGGGTCGCGATCAGCTTGACCACGAGCGTGGTGCCGAGCGAGGTGACGGCATCGCCCGGCGCGTCGGCGCCGGTGGCGATGAAGGCGGCCACGCCATCGGTGGTGCCGGCGACGATGCGCGCGGAGGACCCGATGCCGAGCGCGCGCGCGATCGCGGGATCGATCTCGGCGAACGGCGTGCCGGGCACCAGGATGGTCGGCAGCACCTCGCGCGGCACGCCGAGCTGATCGAACCAATCGGGAAAGCAGCGCTGCACCGGATCATAGCCGAGCTTGAGCGCGTTGTTCTCGTCGCTGACGCCATGACGGCCGGCGAGCCGGCCCGCAATCCAGTCGGCCTGATGCGCGACGCGGACAGCGCCGCCGGTCGACGCCAGCAGATGCATCAGTTTCGCGAGCGGACTACTGGTGCCATGCGCGCCGCTCTCCGGCGGTGCGACCGCGGCAATCCGCCTGGCCTCATCGACGGCGCGTGCATCGTTGTACATCAGCCCCAGGGAGCGGGGACGTCCGTCGCCGTCGATCAGCAGCAGCGTGCCTGACGTGCCGTCGACCGCGATGCGCGCGGCGGCGCGCAAATCGACGGCTTCGCCGAGCTTGCCGAGCGCCGATGTGGTCGCCCGCCACCACAGCTCGGGATCCTGGTCGATGGCTGCGCCATCCTGACGCGGCGATGCGAGCGGCACAGAAGCTGCGCCCTGGATCGCGCCACTGGCATCGATCGCGCAGGCGCGCACGCCGCTCGTTCCGACATCGATGCCGACAAACAACTCCCTCATGCGACCTCTTCTCGTTGTGACCAGGCGAGCATGCCTGCCCGCGCGATCCCGTCAGTCCCTGACGCGCTGCAGCACGTTTGGGGGATTGACGGCCGGATCGGTGTCTGCAATTTTTTGCAAGACGTGAAGAAATTTGCAAGCAGGCAATCGCGCGTGACGACAGCTTCCGACAGGGCGCCCATGGTGGACGGCGAGGCCTCGCTGGCGACGCGCGCGGCGTGGCTGTATTTCGCGGCCGGACTGACGCAGTCGGAGGTCGCCGACCGCCTGAACATCCAGAGCACCAAGGCGCATCGGCTGATCGCGCGCGCCAGCCGCGAGGGCATGATCCGCGTCTTCGTCGAAGGGCCCGTCGCGGAATGCGTCGCGCTGGAGAACGCGCTGGCCGACCGCTATGGCCTCGACTTCTGCCGCGTGGCGCCAGATCTCGGCGAGGGCGATCTGCCACTGAAGGCGCTGGCGCTGGAGGGGGCGAGCTTCCTGCGCCAGGTGCTTGAGCGCGGCGACGACAAGATCATCGGTGTCGGCCACGGCCGCACGCTCGCGGCCGTGGTGGCGCAACTGCCGCAGACGCCGGCGCGCGACGTGCAGTTCGTCTCGCTGCTCGGCGGCCTCACGCGCAAGTTCGCGGCCAATCCGTTCGACGTGATCCACCGTCTCGCCGAGCGCACCGGCGCCGAGGCCTATCTGCTGCCGGTGCCGGTGTTCGCCAACTCCGTGGCCGACCGCCGCGTCCTGATGCAGCAGTTCGGCATATCAGACGTGTTCGCGCTGGCGCAGCAGGCCTCGCTGCTGTTCGTCGGGATCGGCCAGATTCACGCCGACGGCTTCCTGGTGTCGAGCGGCATGATCAAGCCCGACGAGGTCGTCGAGCTGAAGCGCGCCGGCGCCTGCGCCGATCTGCTCGGCCACTTCTTCAACGCCGACGGCGAGTTGCTCGATCTCGATCTCTCCGCGCGCGCGACCTCGATGGCGGCGAGCGAGCTGAAGAAACACCGCATCGTCGCCATCGGCGGCGGCGAGGCAAAACTCACAGCGCTGCGGGCGGTGCTGCGCAGCGGCTTCCTGAACGGCCTCATCATCGACGAGGTCACGGCTCAGGCACTCACGACCGACAAGCCGGAGAAAACATCCGGTCACTCCAAGAAGAAAAGTCGGAAGGGCAGGTAACGCGAACAAGTCTCATCATAAAAAATAGGGAGGGTTGAATGTACGATCGTGAGAAGAATCTCTTTGCGTCCTATGCGGGCAAGCGCATCAGCCGGCGCGATCTGCTCGACGGCGCTGCCAAGCTCGGCATCGCCGGCGTGGCCGCCAATGCCGCCTTTGCCTCGGCGATGTCGAAGGCGATGGCCGCCGACTTCAACTGGAAGGCCCACAGCGGCAAGACCGTCAAGCTGCTGCTTAACAAACATCCTTACGTCGATGCGATGATCGGCGACATCGAGGCGTTCAAGAGCCTGACCGGCATGAACGTCACCTACGACATCTTTCCGGAGGACGTCTATTTCGACAAGGTCACGGCGGCGCTGTCGTCGAAGTCGGATCAGTACGATGCCTTCATGACCGGCGCCTACATGACCTGGACCTATGGTCCGGCCGGCTGGATCGAAGACCTCAACACCTACATCAAGGATCCGGCCAAGACCAATCCGGCGTTTGCCTGGGACGACGTGCTGCCGGGCCTGCGCTCCTCGACCGCCTGGGACGGTGTCGCCGGCTCCGAGCTCGGCTCCGGCAAGGCGAAACAGTGGTGCATTCCGTGGGGCTACGAGCTCAACAACATCACCTATAACCGTAACATCTTCAGCAAGGTCGGCGTCAAGCCGCCGACCAATCTCGACGAGATGCTGGAGGTCGCGGCCAAGATCACCAAGGATGCCGGCGGTCCCTATGGCGTCGGCGTGCGCGGCTCGCGCTCCTGGGCCACGATCCATCCGGGCTTCCTGTCGGCCTATGCGAATTTCGGCCAGAAGGACTTCGTGATGGAGGGCGGCAAGCTCAAGGCCGCGATGAACACCAAGGCCTCGAAGGACTTCCACGAGAAGTGGGTCAAGATGATCCAGGGTTCGGGTCCCAAGAACTGGTCGACCTATACCTGGTACCAGGTCGGCACCGATCTCGGCGCCGGCGCGTCGGGCATGATCTTCGACGCCGACATTCTCGGCTACTTCATGAACGGCGGCGAGAACAAGGAGCGCGGCAATCTCGGCTACGCGCCGTTCGCGGCCAATCCGGCCGCCAAGGCGCCGACGCCGAACGTGTGGATCTGGTCGCTCGCGATGTCGAGCTTCTCCAAGCAGAAGGATGCGGCCTGGACCTTCATGCAATGGGCGGCCTCGGTCGAGCACGACCTGTTCGGTGCGCGCAAGATGGACTTCGTCAATCCGGTCCGCACCTCCGTGTGGAAGGACAGCGAGTTCCGCGACCGCATTGCCAAATCCTATCCGGGCTATCTCGAGCAGCATGACCTCTCGGCGCCCGGAGCCAAGATCTACTTCACGGCGCAGCCGCTGTTCTTCGATCTCACGACCGAATGGGCGGCGTCGCTGCAGAAGATGGTGGCCAAGGAGATCACCGTCGACGAGGGCCTCGACAAGCTGGCCGACAGCATCAACCGTCAGTTGAAGCAGGCCGGCCTCGGCTGAGGCTGGACGCGCACTCTCCATGACCACCCGCCGGTCCGGCCGCTCCCCACAAGCGTCCGGACCGGCCCATCTCCCTGCGACGATGTGATCACGCCTGTCATGAGCATGGCCCAACTTGTCGAGACCGAAGCGGCGCCGCGCCGCACGAAACGCTGGCGCGGGCGGCTGCTGCCGTATCTCCTGAGCCTGCCGGCGCTGCTGGTGTGCATCGCCATTCTGGTGCCGTTCGTCACTGCCGCGGTGTATTCGCTGCAGCGCTACCGGCTGAACCTGCCGTATCTGCGCGGCTTCATCGGCGTCGACAATTACATCGACTTCCTGTCGGATCTCGCGTTCTGGAATACGCTGCGGATCTCTCTCGTCTACACCGCGGTGACTGTCATCGCCGAGCTGCTGCTCGGTCTCGGCATCGCGCTCTTGCTGCGGCGTCCCACGCGCTTCCACAACGCGGTCTCGATCATGCTGCTGCTGCCGCTGATGACGGCGCCGGCGATCGCCGCGCTGATGTGGAAGCTGATGACCAATCCGAGCTTCGGCATCCTGTCCTATCTGGTCGGGCTGCTCGGCGCCCACGACTTCAAATGGGCGTCCGACCCGTCGACCGCGCTGTTCACGGTCGTGCTGGTCGACGTCTGGGTCTACACGCCCTTCATCATGATCCTGCTGCTGGCCGGCCTGCGCTCGCTGCCGCGGCAGCCGTTCGAGGCCGCGGCGCTCGACGGCGTGCCGGCGAGCTTCGTGTTCTTCCGCATCACCCTGCCGATGCTCGCGCCCTACATCATCACGGCCTCGCTGTTCCGGCTGCTCGACTCGATCCAGCAATTCGACATCGTCTATGCGATGACCCAGGGCGGGCCAGGGGACCGGCTGATGGTGTTCCAGGTGCAGGCCTATCTGGAGTTCTTCCAGTACACCAATGTCGGACGCTCCGCGGCGCTGCTGATGATCCTGTGGCTGATCACCAACATCCTGTCGAACATCTTCATCAAGAATTGGCTGCGGCTGCGCGAACGCGCCCACGGTCACGCCTGAAGGAGGCCGCTGATGGATCACTCCAGTCTCATGGGGCGCATCTTCCGCGGCGTTGCGCTCGCGCTCGTGCTCGTATTCTTCATGTTTCCGATCGTCTGGATCCTGCTGATGTCGTTCCAGACCAACGAGCAGATCCTGCGTATTCCGCCGCGGGTGTTGTTCGAGCCGACGCTCGCCAATTACGAGGCGTTGATCTCCGGCCAGCTCAAGACCGCCGCCGGCAATCTGCAGATCTCGTTCATGCGCAATCTGATGAACAGCTTCCTGCTGTCGAGTGCGTCCGTGATTCTGGCGCTGCTGCTCGGCGTGCCCGCGGCCTATGCCTTCGCGCGCTTCAAGTTCAAGCTCGGCGAGACCATCGCGTTCACGCTCTTGTCGTTCCGATTCGCACCGCCGCTCCTGGTGCTGCTGCCGCTGTCGCTCTACTACCAGCAGCTCGGCCTCAACGACACCTATTTCGGCATCGTCTGGGTCTATCAGCTGATCGCGCTGCCACTCATCCTGTGGATCGTGCGCGGCTATTTCGAGGACATCAGCCCGGATATCGAGCATGCCTACCGGCTGGCCGGGCATTCCTGGCGCGAGGCGTTCACGCGAATCGCGGTTCCGCTTGCCGGTCCTGGCATTGCGGCAGCGGGCCTGCTGTCGTTCATTTTCTGCTGGAACAATTTCGTCTTCGCGCTGATCCTGGCCTCGGCCGACAAGCAGCCGGTGACGGTCGGCGCGCTGGCCTTCGTCACCGCGTCCGGCATCCAATACGGCCAGATCGCGGCGGCAATCGTGCTGTCGGTGACGCCGACCCTGCTGCTCGCGCTCTATGCGCAGCGCTATCTGGTCGAAGGTCTCTCGCTCGGTGCAGTGAAGGGTTGAGCAGTCATGGCGCGTCTCGAACTCAAATCCGTCGACAAGAGCTTCGGCAGCGTCAGTTGCGCCAAGGGCGTGTCGCTGACCGTCGAGCCCGGCGAGATCGTCGCGGTGTTCGGTCCCTCGGGCAGCGGCAAGACCGTGCTGTTGCGCATGATCGCAGGCATGTTCGAGCCTGATGCAGGGGATATCCTCGTCGGCGGCCACTCGATCGTCGACGCGCCGCCGGAGCAGCGCGGCATCGGCATGGCGTTCCAGAACTTCGCGTTGTTTCCGCACATGACCGCGCGCGACAACATCGCGAGCGGTCTGCGCGCGAGCGGAGCGGCCGACGTAGCGGCAAAGGTGGCGGCGATGAGCCGGCTTCTGAAGATCGAGCATGTGCTCGGCCACAAGCCGCGCGAACTGTCCAACGGGCAGAAGCAACGCACGGCGCTGGCGCGTGCGCTGATCGGCAATCCCGAGGTGCTGCTGCTCGACGATCCCCTGCGCAACGTCGATGCCAAGCTGCGCTACGAGATGCGGCTGGAGCTGCCGAGCCTGTTGCGCCGGGGCTCTGCCGCGGTGCTCTACGTCACGCAGGACTATCGCGAGGCGATGGCGATCGCCGATCGCATCGTCGTGCTGTTCAACGGCCGTCTCGTCCAGGTGGCGCGCCCGGAGGAGATCTATTCCCGGCCGGCCTCCGTCGCGGTGGCGCGGCTGTTCGGTGACCCCAGCATCAACCTGTCCGAGGTCACGCCGCGGGCCGAGCAGGGCCGTGTGATCGCCGATCTCGCGGGAACGCAGATCCGGCTCGACGCCGAAGATGCCTCGGCCGTCGTCGGCCAGCGCTGCTGGCTCGGCGTGCGGCCCGACGATGTCATGGTGACGCGACAGGCCGGAGACGGGGCGCTTCCCGCGCGGCTGGTCGCGGTCACGCCGATCCATGAGCGCGCGGTGGTGCTGTTGCGCTTCGCCGATGGCTCGGAATGGCTGGCGGCCCTGACGCCGGACGCGCTGCAGGCCGGCGCCGATGAGGACGTCTACGTGCGGTTCGCGCCCGAGACGGTGCTGCTGTTCGACCATGCGACGGGCGAGCGCATCGGCCTCTCGCCGCGGCGGCAGGCCGCTTGATGATCTGGCCTTTGAGAGCTTGGCATTTGAGAGTTTGGGATGGGCATGCTCGAAATCCGTGACGTCGACAAGGTCTATCACACCCGCGGCAAACCGCCGGTTCACGCCGTGCGCGCGTTGAACATGGATGTGAGAACCGGCGAGATCGTCGCGCTGCTCGGCTCGTCCGGTTGCGGCAAGACGTCCACGCTGCGGATGATCGCGGGCTTCGAGAGCGTCAGCACGGGGTCGATCGCATTGGCGCAGCGTCCGATTCATGATCTGCCGCCGGCCAGGCGCAGGGTCGCGATGGCGTTCGAGGGCTATTCGTTGTACCCGCCGCTCACCGTGCGCGAGAACATCGCCTTCGCGCTGAAGGCCCAGCAATTGTCGCGGGCCGAGATCGCAGCGCGCGTCGACAGCATCGCGCGCCTGGTCGAGATCGAGGACATCCTCGATCATCATCCGCGTGCGCTGTCCGGAGGCCAGCAACAGCGCGTGTCGCTCGCCAGGGCCCTGGTGCGCGACGCCGACCTCTATCTGCTGGACGAACCGATGGGGCAGCTCGAACCGCAGCTGCGTGCGGTGCTCCGCGGCCGCATCAAGGGCCTGCTCGCCGAGCGGGGCATGACCGCCATCTTCGTCACCCATGATCAGACCGAAGCGAGCGCGCTCGCCGATCGCATCGCGGTCATGGAGGACGGCGTGCTGCAACAGTTCGCGAGCGAAAGAGAGCTGAAGAACCGTCCGGCCAATCTGTTCGTCGCAAGCTTCATCGGCGAGCCGCCGATGAACCTGCTGGACACCGTGGTGGCGCAGCAGGAGGGCGGTTTCCGTCTCTCGGCTGGCGCCGACATCGCCTTCAACATTCCCAGCCAGTCCCTCGATCCGAAGGCGCAGCAGACGCTGGCGCAGGCCGAGCGCATCAAGGTCGGCATCCGGCCGCAGCGGATCGCGATCGGCAGCGGCGAGGCGCGGCTGCGCGTCGTGTCCAACCAGTGGCTCGGCGACCAGTCGCATATTGCCGGCGAATGCGCCGGGCATCTGCTCGTCGCGGTGACGTCGCGCAAGATCGCCGCGCGGCCGGGCGATGTCGTGCCCTGCGGGCTGGAGGCCGGCCATCTTCATCTCTTCGGCGCCGATGGCGTCTGCATCCGCCATGCGGAGGCGCGCTGATCATGGTGTCCGCCTCCGCCCGCGACGTGATCATCGGCATCGACGCCGGCACCTCGGTGATCAAGGCGGTTGCGTTCGCGCGGGATGGCCGGCAGCTCGGCGACTTCGCAATTCCCAACAGCTACACGACGGCGCCGGGCGGCCGCGTCGAACAGGACATGGACAGGACCTGGACAGACACGGTGGCGGCTCTGCGCGGCCTGACCAAGGCGCTGCCGGATGTGGCCCCACGCGTGGCCGCGATCGCCGTGACCGGGCAGGGCGACGGCACCTGGCTGATCGACGCCGATGGCCGTCCCGTCGCGCCCGCGCTGCTGTGGCTCGATTCCCGCGCGGCCGGCTTCGTCGAGTCCTTCCGCGGCAGTGAGCGCAACGCGGCGCATTATCAGCGCACCGGGTCGGGGCTCAACGCCTGCCAGCAGGGGCCGCAACTGGCCTGGCTGCAGGTGAATGACGCAGCAATGCTGGCGCGCGCCAGCACGGCGTTCCACTGCAAGGACTGGCTGTATTTCAAACTGACCGGCGAGCGCGTCACCGATCCGTCGGAGGCGACGTTCTCCTGCGGTGACTACCGCAAGCGCTGCTTCGACAGCGAAGCGGCGCGGCTGATCGGGATCGCCAGTTCCGAGCGGCTGTTTCCGGAGATCGTCGATGGTGTCGTGACGACGCATGGTCTGTCGGCAGCTGCCGCTGCGGAGACGGGATTGCCGCAAGGCGTGCCGGTGTCGCTCGGCTATGTCGACGTGATCTGCAATGCACTCGGCGGCGGACTCTACGACCAGACCCCGGACGTCGGCTGCAGCATCATCGGCTCGACCGGCATGCACATGCGCCTCGCGGCGCGGGCCGAAGATGTTCAGCTCAATGCCGAGGCGACCGGCTACACGATGCCGTTTCCGGTGACGGGTCACTACGGGCAGATGCAGTCGACGATGGCTGCGACCCTGAACATCGACTGGCTGCTGGATGTCGCGCGCGGCGTGCTTGCCCTGGAGGGCATCGCGCGCTCGCGCAACGATCTGATCCGGCGTCTCGACCAGCGTGTGCTCGAAGCGAAGGCGTGCGAGCTGCTGTATCATCCCTTCATCTCCGATGCCGGCGAGCGTGGGCCGTTCGTGTCTCACGAGGCCCATGCGCAGCTGATCGGACTGCGCACGCGTCATGGCTATTGGGACCTGATGCGCGCGGTGATGGAGGGGCTCGCCTTCGCCGCGCGCGATTGCTACGCGGCGATGGGCTCGCTGCCGGCGGAGATTCGGCTGACCGGCGGGGCCGCGCGCAGTCGCGCGCTGGGCACCATTCTCGGCGCCGTGCTCGGGAGCACCATCCGGGTCTGCCGGCGCGAGGAGGCAGGCGCGTCGGGCGCCGCGATGATGGCGGCGGTCGCGACCGGACTTTATTCGAACATGATGGACTGCGCGGAGGGATGGGTGAGACCGTATCTGGATGAGCCGCAAGCGCCGGATGCGGCGCTGGCGGAACGCTATGCGCAATTGTTTCCAACCTATGTCGAGGCCCGCCTCGCGGCGCGGCCGGTGTGGAAGCAGCTCGCTGCACAGCGTGCGGGAACCAATCATGTCTAGCTCCATCGCCATCATCGGCGACCGCTTCATGCTGCCCTCGGTGTTCGCCGAGCGCATCACCGCCACGTGCGGCGATGCCATCGACATCCGCATGCTCGAGCAGCCATGGCCGGACGAGCCGATGGAGCACGGCTATGCCGGCTCCAAGCTCGACGGCCTGAAGGAGTTCATGGGCGACCCCGACGAACTCGCCGACTTCATCGGCGAAGCACCGCTCCTGGTGACGCATCTCGCGCCGATCTCGCGGGCGATGCTGCAGCGGCTGCCCAGCCTCAAATTCATCGCGGTGTCGCGCGGCGGCCCGGTCAATGTCGACATGCAGGCGGCGCGCGATCACGGCGTGCTCGTGGTCAACACGCCCGGACGCAATGCCAGCGCCGTAGCCGAGTTCACCATCGGCGCGATGCTCGCCGAGACAAGGCTGATCCGCAGCGGCCACGAGTCGCTGCGCGGCGGCGAGTGGCGCGGCGATCTCTACCGCGCCGACCGCACGGGGCGCGAGCTCGGCGAGATGACGGTCGGCATCGTCGGCTATGGCGCGATCGGCACGCGCGTGGTGAAGCTGCTCAAGGCGTTCGGCTGCAAGATCCTGGTGACGGACCCTTACGTCCAGCTCAGCGTCCAGGACCGTAATGACGGCGTCGAGCACGTCGCGCTCGCCGAGCTGCTGGCGCGCGCCGATGTCATCAGCCTGCATGCCCGCGTCACCGCCGAGACCACCGGGTTCATCGACCGCGCGGCGCTGGAGAAGATCAAGCCGGGCGCGATCCTGATCAACACCGCGCGGGGGCCGCTGGTGGACTACCAGGCGCTCTATGATGTGCTCAGCTCGCAGCGCCTGGCCGGCGCCATGCTCGACACCTTCGCGGTCGAGCCGGTGCCGCCGGATTGGCCGCTGCTGCAATTGCCGAACGTGACCTTGACGCCGCATATCGCCGGCGCTTCGGTGCGCACCGTCACCTTTGCCGCCGACCAGGCGGCCGAAGAGGTTCGCCGCTATCTCGCCGGCGAGCCGCCGCTCAATCCCTGCTGACGAAAGGTTTTTGCAATGAACCGCGAGGAACGACAGATCCGCGAGAACATCATCGCCAAGTGCCGGTGGATGAACGCGTCGGGTCTGAACCAGGGCACGTCGGGCAACATCTCCGCTCGCCACAAGGACCGGATGCTGATCACGCCTTCGGCCACGCCCTACGACTCCATGACGCCGGAGATGATCGCGTCGATGCCGCTCGACGGCGAGTACGGCTCCTGGGAAGGACCGCTGAAGCCCTCGACGGAGTGGCGTTTTCATCTGGACATCATGCGCGGACGCCCTGACGTCGGTGCCGTCGTGCACACGCATTCGACCTATGCGACCGTGCTCGCGATTGCCCGCAAGCCGATCCCGGCTTGCCACTACATGATGGCGGCGTTCGGCGGCACCGATGTCCGTTGCGCCGGCTATGCACGCTATGGCACGGCCGAGCTGTCCGAACTCGCATTGGAGGCGCTGGAAGGACGCAACGGCTGTCTGCTCGCCAATCACGGCATGATCGCCGTCGGCGCCAATCTCGACAAGGCGATGTGGCTCGCGGTCGAGCTCGAGACCATCGCCAAGCAGTATTATCTGTCGCTCGCCCTCGGCCAGCCGCACATCCTCGGCGATGCCGAGATCGCGGAGACCGCGCAGGGCTTCTCGACCTATGGGCTGCAGGAGCCCAAGGCCAAGAAGAACGCCAAGGTTGCGAAGCCCGTCAAGAAGGCGGCCGCAAAGTCCGGCACCAGGACGCGGGCCGCAGCGGCAGGCCGCAGGCCCGAGGCGAAGCGCAGCGGCGCGCGATGAACGTCGCGGTCTCACGCAGCGGAACCGATCACGGTCTGGTGGACCTCGCCGTGATCGGCGGCGGCATCAACGGCGCCGGTATCGCCCGTGATGCCGCCGGCCGTGGCCTGAAAGTGTTGTTGTGCGAGAAGGACGATTTCGCCGAAGGCACGTCGTCGCGCTCGGGCAAGCTGATCCATGGCGGCCTGCGTTATCTCGAATATTACGAGTTTCGCCTGGTGCGGGAGGCGCTGATCGAGCGCGAGGTGCTGCTGGCCTCGGCGCCGCACATCATCTGGCCGATGCGCTTCGTGCTGCCGCACTCGCCCGAGCAACGCCCGGTCTGGCTGGTGCGCACGGGGCTGTTTCTCTACGACCATCTCGGCGGCCGCAAGCAGTTGCCGGCGAGCCGCAGCGTCGATCTCGCGCATGAGCCGGAGGGCGCGCCGCTGCGCCCTGAATTCCGCCGCGGCTTCGAATATTCGGATTGCTGGGTCGACGATGCCAGGCTCGTGATCCTCAATCTGGTCGATGCCGCGCGCAAGGGAGCCATCATCCTGCCGCGCACCCGCGCGATGAGCGCGCGCCGCGAGGGCGATTGCTGGCGGCTGGAGATGCGCTCCGAGACCGGAGAGCTGTGCACGGTGCGCGCCAAGGCGCTGGTGAATGCCGCAGGCCCCTGGGTGCAGGATGTCGTGCAGGGCGTCGCCGGCCTCAACTCCGCGCACAGCGTGCGGCTGGTCAAGGGCAGTCACCTCGTGGTGCCGAAATTCTGGAGCGGCTCGCAGGCCTATCTGCTGCAGAACACCGACCGCCGCGTCATCTTCGTCAACCCTTATGAGACGGACCTGGCGTTGATCGGGACTACCGACATCGTCCATGACGGCCGCGCCGAGGACGTCGCGATCGACGGCGGCGAGATCGACTATCTGCTCGCGGTGCTCGATCGCTATTTCCGCGCCGCGCCCGGCAAAGCCGACATCGTCCATGCCTTCTCCGGCGTGCGGCCGCTCTACGATGACAATGCCGACAATCCCTCGGCCGTGACGCGCGACTATGTGTTCGAGGTGCACGGCACGGCGGAGCAGCCGCCGCTGCTGTCGATCTTCGGCGGCAAGATCACCACGTTCCGCAAGCTTGCCGAGCACGCGATGGAGCGGCTCGCGCCGTGGTTTCCGCAGATGGCGCCGGCGTGGACGGCGGGCGCCTGTCTTCCCGGCGGCGATCTCGGCGCGCCGTTCACGCAGTTTCTCGCCGAGCTCGGCGCCGACTATCCGCTGTTGCCGCCCGAGACCGTGGCGCATTATGCCCGGCTCTACGGCAGCTGCGCCCGTGAGCTGCTCGGTGCGGCCCGCCGCACCGATGACCTCGGCCGGCATTTCGGCGGCACCTTCTATGAACGCGAGCTTGCTTATCTGCGTGAGCGGGAGTGGGCCGTGACCGCCGCCGACGTCCTGGACCGCCGCACCAAGCACGGCCTGCATCTGACGCGCGCACAGCGCGAGGCGTTCGAGCATCAGCTCTGACCGGACCGGTTGTCGCGGCGATCGTTCGTCGCCCGGCGCAGGTGCTGCTCTGGCAAGGATGACATCTTCCGGCGGAACTGCTATCGGGACGTCGCGAGCCCGCCCGAGATGCCGGATCAAGCCGAGCTGCGGACGATCGGCTGACGGTGCCGCGCCGATCCACAGAAATTGGAACGGCTCGACGATTTCCGAAGCCGTGACGTCATGTTGGACCAATCTCAATCGACCATCGACGAACGGCACGGTCGACGGCCGCGGGGCGACAAGACGGCCAGGGCCGAGGCTCGCGCGGCGCGCGACCGGCGCTGGACGCCGAGGATCATCGTTCTCAGCGGCCTCGTGCTCGCGATCCTGTGCGATGCCTTCGTCGCGCACATGCTCTCGGTCAACTACTGGGAGACCCAGCGCACCACCGAAGCCGCCAACGGCGATCTCGCGCGCGCGCTCGAAGAATACATGCTGCGCAATATTCAGGCCGTCGACCTGCTGTTGAACACGACGATCGATAATCTCAGGCAGAACCCGTCGCTGCTCACACGCGGCAACCTGGACCTGATCGATGATCTCAAGAAGCGGGTCAAACCCTATCCGGTCGCCGGAGGCATCGTCGTTCTCGATGCGGAGGGGGAGCTGATCGGCGACAGCGCAGGCAACGGCGTGCCAGGGCGTGAGAACAATTTTTCCGACCGCGCCTATTTCCAGGTTCAGCGCGACGATCCCGGCCGTGGGATCTTCATCGACGTGCCGGTGACCTCGCGCGTGAACAAGGGCGTCTTCATTGCGGTCAGCCGCGCCTTCCTCACGAGCGACGGACGTTTTGGCGGTGTCGTCGTCGTGCCGCTGGATTATGAGAACCTCAGAAGGTTCTTTCTGTCGCTGAACGTCGGCCAGCGCGGCACCGTGACGTTGTACCGCGATGACGGCACGATCCTGCTGCGCACGCCCAACGCGGACGCCTTCGGCGGGCGCAACGTGCGATCGAACTGGCTGTTCACAAAATATCTTCCCCAGGCGCCGAGCGGCAGCTTCGAAGGCAGCGGCATCACCGATGGCGTGTCCCGCACCATCAGCTACCGGCGCGTTGCCGGCCTGCCGCTGGTCGTGACCGTCGCGCGGCATCCGGTGGAGTACCTGGCCGGTTGGAAGAACAATGCGCTCTATTACAGCGCCGCCGCGGCCGGGCTCAATTTGCTGATCGTCGGGTTCGGTTTTGGCCTTGCGCGCCAATGGCGGCTGCGCGCCAACTCCGAGCAGGCGCTGCGCGACAATTTCGAGCAGCACAAGCTCGTCACCGAGAACGTTCCCGCGCTGATCGTCCGCGTCGACGCCGACGGCCGCATTCGCTACGCCAATCGTATCGCGCATGAATGGTACGCCGATGCGTCCGCCGCCGCCAAGCGCAGCCGCAGAATCGACAGTTTCATCGATCCCTCGCGGGAGGTGGAGGGGAAGCAGAAGATCCAGGCCGTGCTGGCCGGCAAGACCATCCGCGGCGAGGAGAAGCTGGTCTTTCCCGACGGCCGCGAGCGCTGGTGCGAGATCATCCGCGTGCCCGATCGCAGTCCTGACGGCACCGTGCGCGGATATGTCGTGCTGTCGGTCGACATCACCGAGCGCAAGCGCATCGAGGACGAGCTGCGCCAGGCGCAGAAGATGGAGGCGATCGGCCAGCTCGCCGGCGGCATCGCGCACGACTCCAACAACATGCTGGCGGCCACGCTCGGCAATCTCGACATGCTGCTCGACACCTTGCCGCCGGGCCCCGAAGTCTGCCGCGGCATGGTCGAGCGGGCGATCGAGGCGGCGGAGCGCGTCGCCGATCTCAATCGCCGCCTGCTCGCCTTCGCCCGCAAGCAGACGCTGCGGCCGCAGATCACCGACGTCAACGAGCTGGTCGGCGGCATGACGACGATTCTGCAGCGGACGCTCGGCGAGACCATCGAGATCGCGCTTGCGCAGGACCCGATGCTGTGGCGCTGCCTGATCGACCCGACGCAATTGCAGAATGCGCTGCTCAATCTCGCGCTGAACGCGCGTGACGCCATGTCGGGCAGCGGCTGCCTGACGATCGCGACCGAGAACGCCGTACTCGACGAGCCGCTCAACGACGGCGACGAGCGCATCGCGGCCGGCGAGTATGTGACGATCGCGGTGTCGGACAGGGGCACGGGTATGCCGCCCGACATCGTCCGCCGCGCCTTCGAGCCGTTCTTCACCACCAAGGAGTTCGGCAAGGGCAGCGGCCTCGGCCTCAGCATGGTCTACGGCTTCGCCCGGCAGTCCGGCGGCACCGCCGTGATCACCAGCGAAGTCGGGCAGGGGACGCGCGTCACGCTGTATCTGCCGAGCGCGGGGCCGGGCGTGGCCGATCCGCCGCGCGCCGCCGTGGCGCGCCCGTCGCGGCCGGAGACCGGCGAGCGGATCCTCGTCGTCGAGGACAATGCGCTGGTCGGCGTCATGGCGTCCACCATGCTCTCCTCGCTCGGCTACAGCCCGCTGGTCGTCAACAACGTGCCCGCGGCGCTCGCCGCGCTGGCGCGGCCGGATCCGGTCGCCCTGCTGCTGACGGACATCCTGCTTCCCGGCAGCATGACCGGCATCGAGCTGGCGCGCGAGGTCCGCCGCCGCTGGCCCAGCCTGCCGATCCTCTTCATGTCCGGCTTCGCCGATCCCTCGCTGGTGCCCGAGGAGTTGCGCGAGACCAGCCGGCTGATCGCCAAGCCGTTTCGCCTGGGGCAATTGTCCGACGCGATCGTGGCGACGCTGGCCGGGACCGGTGCGGGAAAGGCCGCCAACACCTGATCACACCTGGTCGCGATCATGGATCGTGATCCCCTCGGGTTTGCCGACCGGCGTGCAGCGACAACAGATGACGGCCTCGCGGCGCGCAGGGCGTCCGAGCTGTGCGGGTCGTTTCACCCTCGACACGTCGAGGGCGCAGGGAATGCCGGGCGCTGGCCGCACCCATGGCCCGCCTGCAAGAAAAAAGCAGGCGGCAGTCACCACAGGTTCAGCCGAGACATCCCGGCATTCCCCGCGCGATGGTTTTCCGGCTTATACGTCCTCTCCCCGGGGACCGGCTGTCTTGCCCCCGTCGCGAATGATGATCGTCACCATCCGCTTGGCCTCAGCACCGGGAGGCCAGGACCCTACGATTTCGCCGGCGCGCAATCCCGTTCGTCCGCATGACCAGCATGCTGCGAGACCCGCGCGCCCACCGCATCCCACCCCGCGTGCCGTGACGATCGCGATACGCCCCTCGTGCCGAGGCGGGATGGGGAGATACAATCATGAATTCCGATAATGCGAAAGATATTTATTTTTTACGGCGGGACTGGACAGAGGTGATGTCGTTGCGGCGCCACGTGAAATGAGTTTTTTCGCGCAGGGTTTTTCAATGGCGCGAAGCGTCACGCTCTGCCTTCGCTGATCCACTCGGCCAGCCCCTCCGCCAGCCCGTCGAACATCACGCGGATCGGCGGGGAATCCTTCTGGTCCTCGTGCGCGGCGAGCCAGCAGTCGAGCTCGAAGGCAATGTGATCGGCGAGCACCGGGACCAAAGACGGATTGCGCCTGGCGAGCGCCGTCTGCATGCCGCCGATGCCGAGGCCGGCTTCGATGGCCGTGACCTGGGCGACGTCGGAATCGGTGCGGTAGGAGAAGAGTTCGCGCGAGATCGGGAGCTGTGAGCTCGCCACCGAGCGCGCCGAGTGATCGTCGCGGTCGAAGCCGATGACGTGGTGCGCCTCGAGCGCCTCGACCGTCTCGGGCTTACCGAAGCGGGCGATGTAGTCGCGGTGCGCGTAGAGCCCGAGCGGGACGCTGCCGAGCCGGCGCGCGACCAGGCCGTCCTGTTTGGGGCGGATCATCCGCACGGCGATGTCGGCGTCGCGCCGCAGCAGGTCGTCGGTGCGGTTGTTGAGCACGAGCTCGATGACGATGTGCGGATGCCGGTTGCGCAGGCCGGCGAGGATCGGCGGCAGCACATAGGTGCCGACGATCTCGCTCGCGGAGATCCGGACCACGCCGCGCGGCTGCGCCGTGTCGCCGCCGGTCCTGGCGCTGCGCACCAGCGCGGCGAACGCCGCTTCCATCGCCTCGGCATGCGGCACCAGCGCCGTCGCCGCGGCGGTCGGCAGCAGGCCGGCCTGCGAGCGCGTGAACAGGGCGACGCCGAGACCCGTCTCGAGCTCGTCGATGTGGCGGCCGACGGTCGGCTGCGTCAGCCCGGTCGCGCGCGCCGCCGCCGACAGGCTGCCGCGCCTGACGACGGCGAGGAACGATCGGAGCAGGCTCCAGTCCGAGGGCTCATTCATACAAAAACGTATAGCATCTCTAGGAAGATCGGCAATTTCCGTTTTGAAACAGAAGGGCGAGAGTGCCGGGGACAGCAGGAGATCGACCATGTCCACCAGCCCATCCGCTTCCACCGTCCTCGTCCTCGGCCTGACCGGCGCCATCGGCGGGGCCATCGCCAAGGCGTTGGCGCGCCGCGGCTTCTTGATCCGCGCCCTGACGCGCCGGCCCGCGGCCGAGCGGCCCTCGTTCGGCTTTCCGGTGGAGTGGCGCGACGGCGATGCCCGCGATGCGGCTGCGTTGCGTTTGGCCGCCGAGGGCGCCAGCCTGATCGTGCACGGCGTCAATCCGCCGGGCTATGCGCGCTGGCGCGAGGACGCGCTGCCGATGCTCGCCAACAGCATCGCCGCCGCCAAGGCGGTTGGCGCCACCATCGTCTTCCCGGGCAATGTCTACGTCTACTCATCCGCATCGCCTGCGGTGGTGAGCGAGACGACGCCGCGGCAGCCGACGACGCGGAAGGGGCAGGTGCGGCTGGAGATGGAGGAGATGCTGGAGCAGGCCGCGCGCGAGCACGGCGTCCGCGTCATCGCCATCCGCGCCGGCGATTTCTTCGGCCCCGGTGTGACCAATTCCTGGTTCGCGCAGGCGCTGGCGAAAGGCGGCATGGCTGCGACCTCCGTGCAGCGTCTGACCAGGCCGGGTATTGGCCACGCCTGGGCCTACGTTCCCGATCTCGCCGAGGCTTTCGCCCGCCTGGTCGATATCCGCGCCGATCTGCCGAACTACACGATGCTGAATTTCGCCGGGCATTACGATGCGACCGGGCATGACATGACCGACGCGGTCCGCCGCGTCCTCGGCCGTGCTGATCTGCCGGTGAAGTCGTTTCCGTGGATTATCCTGTGGCTCGCCGCGCCGTTCGTGCGCTTCATGCGCGAGGCGATCGAGATGCGCTGGCTGTGGAAGCAGAGCCTTGCGCTGGACAATACACGGCTCGTCGGCTTGCTCGGCGCGGAGCCGCATACGCGGCTCGATGAGGCGGTGAGGACAGCGCTGGACCCCGCGATTGCACGTGAGTCTCAGGGCTTAGCTGCTTAGCGATACTCTCTCCACGTCATTGCGAGCGAAGCGAAGCAATCCAGAGTCGTTTCCGCAGTCCTGGATTGCTTCGTCGCGGAGCCTGTCATCGGGTCGCGCTTTGCGCGGACCCGTTGGCTCGTCGCAATGACGGGCAGAATAGTAGCCAGAATGAGCGGAAGCAGAGCCCGGAGGCAGACGCGATATCCGGGTTCTCACGAGCCGTCGCCGGTGAACCCAGATGTCGCTATCGCCGACGCCGAAGGGACGTCGGCTGGCGCTCATCTACGAGGAGTTGGCGCCGAAGCAGCCCCTCACTCCACCGCATCCTTCCGCGCGATCCGGTGCAACTGCTCGAACAGATCCGCCTGTTCGCTCGTACACAGACACACGCCCTGCGCGGACTCGGTGTCGCCGGCGTTGAGGTAGGCGTGGCCCATGGTGCTGTCGAGATACATGCCGTCGCCCTCGTGCAGGATCTCCGGCGCGTAGAACTCGGTGTGGACGGCGATGGTGCCGCGGGTGACCAGGAAGTATTCCTCGCCGCTGTGGCGGAGCAGGGGGCCGAACTCTTCCAATGTGCGCGCGCGCACTTCGGTGATCATCGGCACCATGCGTTTGCCGATCAGGTCGGTGCATTGATAGGTGTAGGTGTAGAACTTGGTATTCACCACCTGGCCCTGGCCGGCGCGGCTGATGCTGCGGCGGGCCGTCACTGCGCGTCCCGGTTCGGGCTTCGGCGCGGCCGGGCTGAACAGCTCGGCGATGTCCATCTGCAAGCCTGAGGTCAGCTGCAGCAGCTTGTCGTAGGTCAGCGACATCAGCCCGTTCTCGACCTTCGACAAGGTCGACAGCGCCATCCCGGTCTTCTCCGCGACCTGCTTCAGGGTCAGCCCGCGCGTCTGCCGGGCCGCCTTCAGGCAGTGGCCGAGCTGGGAATGGGGGCCTTCGGACGCATGGTCGCTGACGGCGGTGTCGGTCACTTCAGGGCTCCGGAAAATCCGTTAGCGGATCGGGTTGTCTTCGGCGCGGCGGCAGTCGGGTAATGTCGCCCGAAAGGGGCTGATCAATCAACAAGCTAGGCCGGCGGCTCACGGTCATGCGTGAAGCGCGGTGGAACATTGCGTTTTCAAGTCGTGCATTCGATTTCTTATGTGCTAAATAGTTTTCCGAAACGGAAAAGAGAAGCCCTGTGGAATCGATCTGCGATCAAACTGCCGGCGAGCTGGTCAAGCTCTTGAAAACCAAGGCGATCTCGCCGGTCGCGTTGCTCGATTCGTGCCTGGAGCGGATCGCGGCGGTCAATCCGGCCGTCAATGCGGTGGTGACGCTGGACGAGCCGGGGGCCCGGGCGGCGGCGAAGGCCGCCGAGGCGGAGCTCGCGCGCGGCGAGGACAAGGGTCCGCTGCACGGGCTGCCGGTGCTGATCAAGGACACCCAGGACACGGCCGGGATGCGCTCGACCTATGGCAGCCCGATCCTGGCCGACAATGTCCCCGCGACGGACCAGGCGTCGGTGGCGCGGCTGCGCGCCGCCGGCGCGATCATCTTCGGCAAGACCAACACGCCGGAATGGGCGGCGGGCGGCAACACCCGCAATCCCGTGTTCGGCGCCACCGGCAACCCGTTCGATCCGCTGCGCTCGGCGGCGGGCTCGTCCGGCGGCTCGGCCGTGGCGCTGGCCTGCGGCATGGCGCCGCTCGCCTCCGGCTCGGACACGGGCGGCTCCTTGCGCAATCCGGCCGGGTTCTCCGGGATCGTCGGCATGCGGCCGTCCTACGGCCTCGTCGCCAGCGAGAAGCGCGCCCATGGCTGGTCGTGCCTGTCGACCGACGGGCCGATGGCGCGCAATGTCGCCGATACCGCGCTGATGCTGTCGGTGATGGCGAGCGACGATGCGCGCGATCCGCTCGCCTATACACTGCCGGGCGAGGCGGTGCGCGGGCAGCCCGCGCGCTGGGCCGTGCCGCCGCAGGTGGACTTGCGCAAGCTCAAGCTCGCCTTCACCGAGGATTTTGGTTTCGCCCCGACCGAGCAACTGATCCGCCGCGCCTTCCGCGCGCGCGTGACGCGCATCGCGCCGCTGTTTGCCGACGCGGCCGAGAGCGCACCGGATTGCAGTGGCGCCGATGAGACCTTCGCGGTGCTGCGCGCCTCGCTGTTCCTGACCCAGCACGGCAAGAACTATCGCGAACGCCCTGGCATGATCGGGCCGAACGTGCGGGCCAATGTCGAGGAGGGGCTGTCCTACAGCCTTGAGGATTTTTCGCGCGCGGCCGCCAACCAGACCCGGATCTACCGGTCCTATCAGGCCTTCTTCGCTCAACACGACGTGCTGATCAGCCCGACCATTACGCTCAGTCCGCGACCGTGGGCGGAGCTGTATCCGGCCGAGATCGACGGCGTGCCGACGAAATCCTACTTCCACTGGCTGGCGCTCGCCTATGCTGTGACCTTGGCCGGCCATCCCGCGCTCAGCCTGCCGCTCGGCGTCGATGAGAACGGGCTGCCGTTCGGGCTGCAGATCGTCGGCCCCCGCGGTGGCGATGCGCTGGTGCTCGGCGTGGCCGCGGCGCTGGAAGCCGCTTTCGCCGACGATGCCGAACTCAGGCGGCCGCAGCCGGATCTCGCCAAGCTCGCCAGCCTGCCGCCGCTGGCGCAGACGCCGGGCTTCATGGCCTGGGATTGAGCAGCGCCGCCATGATCAACATTATCCGGAGCTAACAATGTCCGACGCGTCCTCATGGCCGTTCTCGCTGGTGCGCCGCGCCGGCGGACTGGTGTTCCTGTCGGGCGAGATCCCGGTCGCCGATGACGGCAGCATTCCCGAAGGCATCACCGCGCAGACGGACCTCGTGTTCAAGCACATCTCGGAGACGCTGGCGGGCGAGGGGCTTTCGCTCGACGACGTCGTGTCGTGCATGGTGCACCTCGCCGACAAGGCCGATTTCGCCGAATACAACGCGGCCTATCGCAAGCACTTCAAGGATCCGCTGCCGGTGCGGACCACGGTGCAGGCCCAGATGATCGCGGACGTGAAGCTCGAGGTCACCGTCGTCGCGGCGGCGCGGACCTGAAACAGGAGACATGACAATGCGTAGCGCGATCGTTCTCGGCGGAGGCATGGTCGGTGTCGGCACGGCGCTCCATCTGCAGAGCCGCGGCTGGTCGGTGGCGCTGGTGGACCGCCGCGAGCCCGGCCGCGAAACCAGCTATGGCAATGCCGGCATCATCCAGAGCGAGGCCGTCAGGCCGTATGCGATGCCCTATGATCTCGCCGGCGTGCTCGACATCGCGCTCGCGCGCACCAACGACGTGCATTACCGGCTGATGGCCTTGCCGTATCACGTCAAGCCGCTGCTGCGTTACTGGTGGAATTCGTTTCCCGCGCGCCATGACGTGCTGACCCGCACCTACGCGCAACTGATCGGGCGGGCGACGCTGGAGCACGAGCCGCTGATCGCGGCGGCCGGTGCCGGCAATCTGGTGCGTCGCGACGGCTTTCGCGTGCTGCACCGGACCCAGGCGCAGTTCGACAAGGAGGCCAGGGAGGCCGAAGCGGTCGGCAAGGCCTATGGCGTCAAGTTCAAGCTGCTCACATCGGCAGAGCTCGGCAAGGCCGAGCCCGGCCTGACCGATACCGGCATCGGCGGTCTGCATTGGCAGGAGCCGTGGACCGTGTCCGATCCGGGAAGCCTGGTCGCGTCCTACGCGGACCTGTTCGTCAAGCGCGGCGGCAAGCTGCTGACGGGCGACGCGACGACGTTGTCGCAACAGGGCAGCGGCTGGGCAGTGACGACGAGCGAGGGTCGCATCGAGGCCGAGGCCGTGGTCGTCGCGCTCGGCCCGTGGTCGCCGGAGTTTTTGACGCGGTTCGGCTACGACATCCCGATGGTGCGCAAGCGCGGCTATCACCGGCACTATTCGGGCGGCGCGCCGCTCGACTTGCCGCTGCGCGATGCCGCGTTCGGCTACCTGATGAACCCGATGGCCAAGGGCGTGCGCATCACGACCGGCGCGGAGCTGTCGTCGCCGGATGCGAAGCCGACGCCGGTGCAGCTCGGCAAGGCCGAGGCCGCCGCGCGTCAGCTGATCGATCTCGGCAAGCCGGTCGAGCCGGAGCCGTGGGTCGGCACGCGGCCGTGCATGCCGGACATGCTGCCGGTCGTCGGACAGGCGGCGCGGCACAAGGGCCTCTGGCTGCATTTCGGACACGGCCATCAGGGCTTCACGCTGGGGCCGGCCACCGGTCGTATCCTCGCGGAGCTGATGAGCGGTGAGAAGCCTTCCGTCGACGTCGCCGCGTGCGCGCCAGCGCGCTTCGGTGCGTAGTTCACGAGAGCCGCTGCAGTCCTGCAATCGCCGGCTGTAGCGGCTTGTCCCCAGCAGCGTCTTGTTTACCAACGACGCCCGTTTTGCGGTGCAAAATTCCGTACTTCACACATTCGCAAGTCCGCGCTCCTACGGTGAATCCGGTTGGAGCAGAATGCGGGGCGAGGCGCTAGTCGCAGGTTCTGTCGTCCACCGGTGATCCGAACATCCTGTGGGGGAGCAGATGAATTTCGCGGGCCTGGCCTACCGCTTCGTGTCGAATTTCGTATTTCTCGGCGCGGTCTATATGAGCCTGAACTACATCGAGAACTATCAGAACCGCGCGGTTCTGGCGCTCGTCATTCTGGTCTATTCCGGTATGCGCTCGTACACCGTCGTGCGCTCGTTTCATTTCTTCGGCCGCATCGAGAAGCTGGAGGCCGACGTTCGCCGGTTGTCCGGCATGCTAGGTGAAGGCCCTGTCGGCCAGGTCGTCAACAAGCAGACGATGAACGAAGTCGGCTCGCTGCGGCGCGACGGCGAGAAGATGTCCTACATGGACCTGTTCTTCCTGGCCGCGGCGGTCATTCTCTGTGTCAGCAAGCTGGTGACGAAGTAGTCGAAGTAGCGAGAGCATGATGTGCTTCTTCGGAAACGCATCATGGCCGCATGACGCACCTTTCCGATCCTGCAGTGCGCAGCTTTGTCGCAACGAACGATCCTATAAGTTAGTGACTCCGCCATGCCCGGGCTTGTCCCGGGCATCCACGTCGTTCCCAGCATGCCGGCCGACGTGGATGGCCGGGACAAGCCCGGCCATGACGACGTGGAGAGAGACGAGCACAAAACGGCGATCGCCACATGCGATTGCCCTGCCCTCCAGGGGAGGGTGACGGAATTCGCGGCCTTCCGTCGTCCTTATCGGTACGTTGGCGACGAGGGCATGATGCGTTTCCACGGAGTCGCATCATGCTCTAGCCGCGCGCATGTGGCGCTCAGCGCTTCCGGAGACTGGCCAGCCGAACCGGCCGAGCGGCCAGTTTCGCCACGGGAGCCTCGAGGCGGGCGAGATGATGCCGTCCGGCCGAGAACGGGGCGACCGGAGGCCATGCGAACAGGTCGGCCGCCGGCGCGGGAAGGGCCGGCGCATTCGCGATCCGCGCAGCGACCGCCGGGCGCGGCCATGCCGGCTTCGGCAGGCTCACGGCCCCGGCCGGCCGCATCTCCAGATTGCCGAAATCATCCAGCCTGGCGCGGATGCGCGTCTCGGCGCCGGCGAGATTGACCGGCGTGATCGCCGGCCAATGCGCGACCGGCGTCTCGTCGGACGGCCGGTGCACCAGCCAGTCCTGCGGATCCGTCGGCGTCGCCGGCCGGTCCGGCGTCGCCGCCACGACGTGCACGACGCGGTAGTTCTTGGCCTTGAGGTCGGCGAGGATCTTGGGCAGCGCGGCGACCGTGCGCGCCTGGATGTCGTGCAGCAGCAGGATGCCCTTGCCGCGCGCCTCCAGCCGCTTGATCGCGAGCTCATGGACCTTGGCGCCGGAAATGCTGCGCCAATCGTCGGCGAGGAAATCGGCGCTCCAGACCTGCAGGCCGAGCGAGGCGGCGTAGCTCTCGACGGCGTCGCCGCGCAGCAGGCCTGGCACCCGGAAGAACGGCGACAGCGCCGATGGATCGGTCAGCGCGGCCTTGGTCCAGGCGATGCCCTGGTCGACCTCGGGCTGCACCTGCTCGAGCGTCATCCGGTTCATGCTCAGCGGATGGTTCTGGCTGTGCGTGCCGATGCTGTGGCCGGCCGCGGCGAGCTTGCGCACGCCCTCGGGATCGGCCTTGGCCTGGCGGCCGATGGTGAAGAACGTCGCCTTGACGCACTGGTCGGCGAGGATCTGCAGCACCTGATTGCTGTACTTCGGCAGCGGGCCGTCATCGAAGGTGATGACCACCTCGTGATCCCGGAGCGGAAGCGTCTCCTTGTACTGCATGGCGCCGAGCCGCGGATGCTCGCGCGGGTCGACCACCAGGGTGCGCGACGTGCCGAGCGCGTTGGGATGTCCGGGGCAATCGGCGGCCGACGCGGCCGATGCGACACTCAAGGCCGCTCCGGCAACGCTGCCGAGCAGCACTGCGAGCCGTGTGGGCCGCCCGACGCAAGCAGACTTACGATCACGCATCACGCTGCTCGATTCCCTTCACCGGGCCGGGTCCTTCAGCCCGGCGCTTCGATGGTCCATGATCGGTCGCAGCCATGCTGGCAAGCGCCCACCGAGACATAGCAGGGATGTTGAGCCGTCGCGACATCACATCATCCCAGGTTCCGCTTTACCGGTGGCTGTTGCCGGATTGCAATCGGCTGGAAGCGTCACTCACTGCGACAGTCAAGCGTAATCAGCGGCCCTGAACGCAGGATTAACCGCCGCCATGCGGCTCGGCGGGCGGAGGGCTGCCGCTGTGCTGTTCGCCGCTGTGCTGCTCAGTGTGCGGTTCCACCGCCTGCTCGGATTTCGCCGGCACGATGTGGACGATGCGATAGCCGTTGTCTTTCAGATAGCGCAGGAACGCGGGCAGCATCGCGACCGTGCGCGGCTGCGGGTCGTGCAGCAGGATGATGCCCTTGCGCGCCTGGCTCAGGCGCTTGACCAGCAGCTTGAAGGTCTGCTGCGGCGACATCGCCGTCCAGTCGCTGGCCCAGAGGTCGGCGCCGAACACGGCAATGCCGCGCGATTGCAGCAGGTCGAGGGTCGCTTGCGTCGATTCGAAGTAGGGGAAGCGGAAGAACGGCGTCGACGGGGTCGTGGTCTCGACGCCGTTGAGCGCCTTCTCGTCGGCGGCAATGCCGCGATCGATCTCCTCGACCGCCTGCTCCGGCGTGATGTGGGCGAGATGCGCGTGCGTGTAGGTATGATGGCCGACCGTGTGGCCTTCGGCCGCGATCTTCCGCACCAGCTCGGCGCGGCCCGACGCGGGCTGGCCGACCAGGAAGAAGGTCGCGCGCACGCATTCCTTGGCGAGCGTTGCGAGCACCTTGTTGGTCATCGGCGGCGAGGGGCCATCGTCGAAGGTCAGCACCACCTCGCCGTCTTCGAGCGGCAGGGTATCGGGAAAGCTCTTCAGGCCGACGCGGGGATAGTTCTTCGGGTTCACGCTCAGCACGCGCGAGGTGCCGAGCGTGCCTTCGCGCGGACATGCGGCGGGGGCGGCCATCGCGACATCGGCCGCGAGCAGCGCGGCTGCGACCGCGGCTACATTTACCCATCCCGTGATCGGCCGAGGATGTCGCATCTTTTCCCGTTGCACTCGCTGTTGCCGATTATGTAATGCACGAAAGCACAAATCACACCATTTTGCGCTCGTGAGGCACGTCATGAACGAGACATCGGACGTTGCCCTTGCTGATGCCACTCTAGCCGGTCATGCGCCGATGCGCACCGAGGCCGGCGAGATCCGTCCCGAATTCCTCAGCGCCATCGCGGCGGCGATCGCCGCCGAGGACGAGGCGTTCCTGCGCGCCGAGGTCGCCGAGCTGCACGAGGCCGATCTCGGCGATTTGATCGCGGCGCTGGCGCCGGACGACCGCGTCAGGCTGGTCGAGCTGACCGGCACCGATTTCGACTTTTCGGCGCTGAACGAGGTCGACGATTCCGTCCGCGAAGAAATCCTCGAGGAGCTCGAGCCGGAGACGGTGGCCGAGGGCGTCCGCGAGCTCGAATCCGACGACGCCGTCGAGCTCTTGGAAAGCCTCGACGAGGAGGACAAGGAGGAGATCCTCGAGCGCCTGCCGCCGTCCGAGCGCGACGTTCTCGAGCGCAGCCTCGATTATCCCGACGGCTCCGCCGGCCGGCGCATGCAGAGCGAGTTCATCGCGGTTCCCCTGGGCTGGACCGTGGGCGAAGCCATCGACTACATGCGCGAGACGCCCGATCTGCCCGAACGCTTCTATGAGATCTACGCCGTCGACGGCGCGCGGCACTGGCAGGGTGCGGTGTCGCTCGACACCTTGCTGCGCGCGCGAAGGCCGGTGCCGCTCGCCGACCTGATCGACGAGGACCGCCGGCGCGTGACCGTCACCGACGATCTGGCCGAGGTCGCCCGGATGTTCGGCAAGTACAATCTGGTGGCGGCGCCGGTGGTCGATGCCGACAACCGGCTCGCCGGCGTCATCACCATCGACGACGTGGTCGACGTCATCGAGGAGGAGGCGGACGAGGATTTCAAGGCGCTCGGCGGCGTGTCCGGCGACGAGGAGCTCTCCGACAGCGTCTGGACCATCGCCAAGGGCCGCTTCAACTGGCTGCTGGTCAATCTCGCGACCGCCTTCCTCGCCTCCTCGGTGCTCGGTCTGTTCGAGGGCCAGTTGCAGCAGATGGTCGCGCTCGCCGTGCTCGCGCCGATCGTGGCCAGCCAGGGCGGCAATGCCGCCACCCAGACCATGACGGTCGCGGTGCGCGCACTGGCGACGCGCGAGCTCGGGCCGAACAACGCGACGCGCGTGGTCCTGCGCGAGGCACTGGTCGGGCTGGTCAACGGACTGGCGTTCGCACTGATTACCGGTATTGCCGCGGTGGCCTGGTTCAAGACGCCCGGCCTCGGCATCGTGATCGGGCTCGCCATCATCTGCAATCTGGTGGCCGGCGCGCTCGGCGGCATCCTGATCCCGATGGTGCTCGAACGCGTCCGCGCCGATCCGGCGGTGGCCTCGGGGACCTTCGTCACGACGGTGACGGACGTCGTCGGTTTCTTCTCGTTTCTGGGCATCGCCACGCTGTGGTTCGGCCTGAAATAGGCGAGGCGCCTGAACGGCTTATATCGTTAATCCGGCCTTAACGCGGATCAGTGACACTCCTCGTCGAGACGGAGCTGGACCGATGCAACGCTTGCGGCTGAAGGCAGATGGACGAATCGTGGAGCTGCGCGACGGCGGAGAATTCCCGCTGGCGCCATCGGCCCCCGCAGCTCCCGTCGAGGTGCGCGATCTCCGCCGCCGGGTGCAACTGACGCAGCAGGAATTCGCCGCCAAGCTCGGCGTGCCCGTCGAGACCATCCGCAACTGGGAGCAGGGCAAGCGCATGCCGCGCGGTCCCGCGCGGGCGCTGCTCACCGTGATCGCGCATGCGCCGGAGACGGTATTCGCGGCCTTAGCTAAGACTTAAGCTCAAATCCGATCGT
This sequence comes from Bradyrhizobium sp. HKCCYLRH3099, assembly GCF_051167855.1. Taxonomy (NCBI): domain Bacteria; kingdom Pseudomonadati; phylum Pseudomonadota; class Alphaproteobacteria; order Hyphomicrobiales; family Nitrobacteraceae; genus Bradyrhizobium; species Bradyrhizobium sp. HKCCYLRH3099. The sequence goes on along the minus strand of NZ_JBNPTW010000001.1, from coordinate 175,637 downwards.
GCGTGGCACGTTGGGCGTGTGGCGTGCATAATGTTGCACGCGGTCTGGAGTGCACGGCCATGCTGATGATCGAGGCCAATGGTGCGAAGATTCCCGCTTTGGGTCTGGGGACCTGGGAGCTGCGCGGACGCACTTGCGCGCGCATCGTCGAGCAGGCGCTGACCCTCGGCTACCGTCATATCGACACCGCCCAGGTCTATGAGAACGAGAATGAGGTGGGCGAGGGCCTGCGCGCCTCCCGCGTCCGGCGCAACGAGGTGTTCCTGACCACCAAGGTCTGGACGACGCATTTCGCGCCCAACGATCTCGAACGCTCGACCAAGGAAAGCCTGGTGCGCCTGCGCGTCTCCGAGGTCGATCTCCTGCTGCTGCACTGGCCGAATTCGCACGTGCCTCTCGCGGAGACGCTCGGCGCGCTGTCGCACGCCAAGACGCTCGGGCTTGCCCGCCACATCGGCGTATCGAATTTCACGGTGGCTCTGCTCGATGAGGCGGTCGCCGTCTCGCCCGAACCGCTGGTGTGCGACCAGGTCGAGTATCATCCCTATCTCGACCAGACCAAGGTGCGCGAGGCCTGCGCGCGCCACGGCCTTGCGGTCGTCGCCTATAGCCCGATCGCCCGCGGCAAGATCAAGAACGATCCGACGCTGACGCGCATCGCCCGCGCTCATGGCAAGAGTCCCGCCCAGATCTGCCTGCGCTGGCTGGTGCAGCAGAACGCGGTGGCGATCCCGCGCACCTCGAAGATCGAGCGCCTGTCCGAGAACCTCGACGTGTTCGAATTCGAACTGTCCGAGCAGGACATGGCCGACATCTTCGCGATGGGGAGCCCCGAGGGGCGGATGACCAACTTCGCCTTCGCGCCCAAATGGGATTGAGGGCGGCGCCCGCGCGATTATGCTAGACTGCGACGGGGCAGGGTGCGGCCGGCGGGCCGCTGGGCGGCGCGTGCTGCAACTCTGCCGTTGATCGGCGAAAGCGGGCGGGATCCGTTCTCGATCGGGCGCGGGCACAGTGTAGCAGCATGGAACGTTGGCAGTTCATCCGTTGGGGCATCGCCGCGTCCGTGCTTGCGCATCTCTTGATCGCCGGGGGCGTCGTCGTCTCCACGACGGTCCGTCCCTACGAGATCCCCAAGAGCAATGAGATCGCGGTCGACATCGTCGATGCCGAGGAGCCGCAGAAGACGCCGGAGCCCGAGCCGACGCCGTCTCCGTCGGTCTCGCCGTCGCCCGAACTGACGCTGCCACAGCCGGCGCCGACGCCTTCACCAAATCCGTCGCCAGCCGCCTCGGCGCCGCCGCCGGTTCCGCAGCCATCGCCGACCATGGAGGCCAAGGAGGCGCCGAAGCCAGCGTCCTCTCCGTCACCGCCGCCGCAGCGGCCGTCCCCGAAAGCGCCTGCGAAGATGGCTGCCAAGTCCGAAGCTAAGCCCGAAACCAAACAGGAGGTCAGGTCGGTGCTCCGGCCGATGCCGGCGCAGCCGCAGAGCTATGTGCCACCGGAGCCGGACATCACGGTGAAATACGGCGTGCGGCTCGGGCTGCCCGATCCGCTCGATGCGTTGCCGTCCGGCAGCGACCAGGAGGTCGGGTCGACCGCCACCAAGGCCGTCGCGGCCGATCTCGAGGCGGCGCTGCGCCAGCGCTTCAAATCCTGCGCCCGGCTGCCGGCCTCGCTGTCGCGCTCGGACGACATCTTCGTGAAGCTGCTGGTCGCGATGCGGCCCGATGGCCGGCTCGCCGCCGAGCCCGAACTGCTCGGAGGGCCCGCCGTGGCCGATCCCGAGAAGGTCGCCAAGGTGATCCAGCTCAAGCAGAGCGCGCTCGCCGCTCTCGATGCGTGTCAGCCCTATTCGATGCTGCCGCCGGACCGCTACCGGGAGTGGCAAGTGCTGGAGATCTCGTTTCGCCCGCAGGATTTCGGCGGCTGAGCTCTCTCGCGCCGTTGTCGACGCACCGCCCTCTGATCCTGTATGCGTCGCACGAGCCATGGGTGCGGACGCGGGGCCGGCGATCGAGATCGGCCGACGCCATGGACTCGAACACGGAGACGGCAGGACATGACGCTGAAGCTGGTGATCGGCAACAAGAACTATTCCTCCTGGTCGATGCGGCCGTGGCTGGCGCTGCGCGGCGCCGGCATCGCCTTCGAGGAGATCGTCATCCCGCTCTATACCGACGATCCCGCCGACAAGGCGCGCATCCTCGCGCATTCGCTGGCCGGCAAGGTGCCGGTCCTGATCGACGGCGCGACGACGGTGTGGGACTCGCTCGCCATCATCGAATATGCGGCCGAGCGCTTCCCCGAAGCCGGGCTGTGGCCGGCGGACGCCGCGGCGCGGGCCCATGCGCGATCCGTCTGTGCGGAGATGCATTCCGGCTTCCAGGCGCTGCGCAACGAATGTCCGATGAACCTGCACCGGCCGGTGCGGCCGGTGGAACTGTCGGCTGACGCCAAGGCGAACGTCGCCCGGATCGAGGAGATCTGGCGCGACTGCCGTGCGCGCCAAGGCGCCGGGGGGCCGTTCCTGTTCGGCCGGTTCGGCGCGGCTGACGCGATGTTCGCGCCGGTGGTCACGCGGTTCCACAGCTTTGCGGTCCCGGTCGCGGCGGAGACCCGCGCCTACATGGACACCATGATGGCGATGCCGGCCTTTGCCGAATGGGTGCAGGCCGGGCTCGCGGAGACCTGGATCATCGCGCGGGTCGAAAACGTCTGAGCGGTGTTTCGTCAGGGCTGCCCCGGACGGCCGCGCGGTTCGTCCGGGAATACCATTCTTGACGCCATCTCGTTGAAGAACCTTGCAATCTTCCGGCCTGCTATGTCGCGAGAGGCTGGCCAGTGCGGGCCTCGGCATGCTATAGGACGCTACTTATAAAGACACGCCGGCCCAGGCAGCGGGACCAGGGGCTCGTGCCGGCATGCGAGCAGGAGAGGGCGTTGAAACACAAGTTCCCGATCGGAGCCACGGTCTACTTCACCACCAGCAATGTCTCGCGTCCGGCGGCGACTGGCACGTATGAGATCATCCGCCAGCTTCCGACCGAAGGCGATGACTGCCAGTATCGGATCAAGAGCTCCACGGAAGCCTTTGAGCGGGTTGCGAGAGAGAGCCAATTGGCCCTGTCGTGACGGCGGGGTCTCGACTGGCCTCGTCTTGAGCCTGTGCGTCGATGTGACGTGTCGAGAGGGAGGATCGTGCTGGCCACGAGGGCGTGGCGGGGGACCTAAACGAATGTTGCGCGATCCCTTTGGGGATAGCGGGTAGCTCCACACCATCCTGTGCCCACGGGGCCCATGGAATCGTCGTATTGTCGCCGGTGGGGCTGCCAAGGTTTTGGGTGATCATTTGAATTTGATGATCGTTTCGCGGCCGTCCCCTGTAGGGACGCCATCGGGCCGTCGTTGTTGGCCCGCGTCAGGAACAAGCGCGCATGAATTCGACCTGGCCTTCCTCGCTCGACCAGCTTCTGAACTCGCCGGCCTTCCCGATGTGGCTGACCGTCGCGGCCGCCGGCTTCTTTGCGCTGGTCGTCCTGATCACGCTGCTGCGCGCCGAGAAGTCGGTCGCCAATGGCGCGCTCACCGTGATCACTCTGCTCGCGGTCGGAATTGCTGTCGCGTCGATGATGCGAACCCAGGACGCCGCGCAGCGCAACCCCAATGGCGATCCGCAGACGACGGCGTCGGTCGGCCTTACGCCCCCCGCGCTCGCGTGCATCGACGATCTCGCCGGGGACCTGGTGCTGTCGAACTGTGAGCGAGCGCTGTTCGGCTCGCCGGACATGACGGCCGCCGCGGTGAGCTATTCGGCCGGGCTTCTCAGCCGGCTGTCGCAGGCGGGCGATCTCGCCAACGCCAACAAGGTGATGACAGCCGAATTGCTGGCGCTGCGCCGTGCCGTGGAGCGCGATCGCTATGGCCTGATGGCCTATGTGCTGCTGACGCGCGACCGCTGCACGCCGAATGATTGCGTCATGTTCCGCGCCGTCGGCGACCGCCAGCAACTGGTCAACAACATGGAAGGGCGGACCTATGAGGGGCTGGTGACGCGCTACGCCTCGCAGTGGAACGCGCCGCAGCCGCCCCAGGGTCAGCCGGCGCCGGTCGGGACCTTCGCGGGCCTCGCGCCGTCACAGCCGACCGGCAAGCCGACCACGGCGGAGTTTCCGAGCTCGGCCAACACCCCGCCCGTAAGCATCATGAATCCCGAGCCGACAGCCTCGACTCGTTCGGCGGCGCCGGCAACGGCCGCTCCGAAGCCGCCCACGCAGCTCGCGCCGCCCGCGCCGGCTTCCGTGGCGGCCAGCCATGCCCAGGCTCCCGCCGCGGCCAAGAAGGCGGCACCGAAGCCGAAACCGGCCGCGCCCGCACAGCAGGCGGCGCCCGAGGCTGCCGAGCCGGCAGCGAACAACGAATAGCTCCGCTGGTCCAACCGCCCTCATGCCCCTGCACCTGATCAAGCTGGCCGTCGGCTGCGAGTCCGTCACGGACCTCAAGGAGTGGATCGCCGAGCGCATGCTCGCCGCCAAGAAGAAGGGCCTGCCGCAGCAGCACGTCCACGTGACGCGGATGACGCCGAAGCGTGTCGAGGACATCCTCGGGGGCGGATCGCTTTACTGGGTGATTCGCGGCGAGGTCGCCGCGCGCGAGAAGATCATCGGCATCGAGCCGTTCCGCGACGGCGACGGCATCGGCCGTTGCCGCATCATCATGCAGCCGAAGGTGATCGCGGTGTCGCCGCGGCCGATGCGCCCGTTCCAGGGCTGGCGCTACCTGACGGCGGAGGATGCTCCCGCCGATCTCGGCAAGACCAGCGCGGCCGGCGTCGAGGCGATGCCCGAGCCGCTGCGCCGCGAGCTGCGTGATCTCGGGCTGCTGTAGCAGTCTCCCGCATGTGGACCGTCTCGAAGGGCGGCGTTGATCGGCCGCGCGCCCGCAAGCGCGCCGCACCTCTGCACCAAGATGGACATTGCGACGGCGCGCGACGACATCTCACGCGCGGTTGCGTTCGTGCACCGTACGCGAGCCGTCAATGCGAAAGCCGGGAGCGACGTCGCGCTCCGCCCGGGACGGCGTCGTCGAGCGGCTGATAGTCCGTCGCAGCGACGATCGCGCGCGGATGACAGACCAGATCGACTCTCTCCGCCTGCCAGCTTGGAACGTCCTCCTCCCAGGTACGCCGGTAGGACCCGAAAAATCTTCCGAGCGGCGAACTGAGTCGCACGGACGAAGATCGACGAGCCATTTCGTCGGCACCGTGCGTCGCCCGCCGAACGGGCGACAGGCGGTCGTCACGCCGCGCGCCGATCGTCGGCACGCGCGCGACGCTCGCCTTGAGGGCGGATGACATCGGGCTCGCGGCGCAGTGCGGAGATGATGCGGGCGATACTCGGATGTCGTGACATTTTTGCTCGATCTTCCGGCGAAAAAGCGCGGAGTCAGTGTTCGGCCTTGACGCTCGCGCGGTCGCCTCTCACAACACGGGACAAGCCGCTCAGCTTCTTCGATCACGCCTGTTAGCACCTCTCCGCAGCAAAATGCGGAGTTGGTAAACGCGCGCATCAAGTAGTAGCGGAGGATGCGTCCCCCCGTGGATTCACGATGAAGATGTATTTCACTTGACCACGGACGACCGTGACTCGAAGATGATCGTAAGGGGTCGAAATCATGCTGGTGCAGACTAGCCAAGGACAATCGGGCTCTGCCCACGTGGTTGTGCTTGGGAACGAGAAGGGTGGGTCGGGCAAGTCGACCACCGCCCTGCACATCGCCGTGGCGCTTCTCAAGGCAGGCCAGCGCGTCGCCACGATCGATCTCGATTGCCGGCAGCAGAGCTTCACCCACTACATCAACAATCGCAGCGCCTGGGCGCGCCGGACCGGCCTGCGCCTGGAGCTGCCGACGCACTACTGCATCCAGCTCGGCCAGACGCTGCAGATCGACGAGAATGAGAACACCGAATTCCAGCAGTTCATGGAGGCGGTGAGCGCGGTCGAGCGATCCTTCGATTTCATCGTCATCGATACGCCGGGCAATGACAGCTATCTGATGCGGCTGGCGCATTCGATGGCCGACACGCTGGTCACGCCGATCAACGACAGCTTTCTCGATTTCGACGTGCTCGGAACCGTCGATCCGGCGACCTATGCGGTGACCGGCGAGAGTCACTATGCCGAGATGGTGCGTGACGTCCGGCGAAAGCGGCGCCAGGTCGACGGCGTGATGACCGACTGGATCGTGGTCCGCAATCGCCTCTCGATGCTGGGCTCGCGCAACAAGCAACTGGTCGCGGACGGCTTGAAGGATCTGTCGCTCCGGCTCGGCTTCCGCGCCATCGACGGCTTCGCCGAGCGCGTGGTGTATCGCGAGTTCTTTCCGCGCGGCCTGACGGCGCTCGACGACATCGACGAAGCGACCCTCGGCACCCGTCCCAATCTCGGCCACGTCACGGCGCGGGAGGAGGTCACCAGCCTGCTACGTCAGCTCAAGCTGCCGCTCGACGAGCGCGGCCGCCGCCGCGCTGCCAACCGGGCGGAGTGGTTCGCCCAGGTCGACAAGCCGCTCGACCTGCACGACATCATCAGCGCCTGAGCGGGGCGCCGGCGAGGCGTCCGGTGCCACCGACTGAGACATTGTGCGCTCTGGGCGCCCCCCCTGCAGCGCCGGTAACATCCCAAGTCGTCGGAGCTCGGCAGCCTGCTGGCCGCCGGGGTCAGACAGAAGGCAGTTCTCTCAGGTCGCAGTTGTTTCTGGTCGCGGTTGTCTCAGGTCAAAGCGTCGCCGATTTCGCTCGATTACCGTCAAATTCGTGACTGATTTGAACCTGACGTTCAGCCTTCCCGTCACAAAGGAGGGGCGCGGCGCCGCTTATGTTGCACAGCAACTAGGTGCGCCGCACAACGAACGGGCGGCGGATACACAACATTTAGCCTTTCTGTCACAGCGCGGTTACATATATTAAACAGAACGGGTCGCGAGAGTCTTACAGGTCTGAAACTACCTTTGATTGTGCTCCCGAGGGACGAACATGAAGCGTGGAATAACCGTTCTTGTGTCTGTCAGTATCCTGGCGGCCGTCGGCTACTTCACTGCGAGCAAGTGGGCGATCCGGCACGAGACGATCAGGTTCTATGACGCCTCCCGCGGCAACCGCCTCGTCGAGGTCGCCGTCGCGGTCCGCCGCGACAAGGAGATGCAGGCCGAAGCCGGCATGATCAAGCTGCCGGTCGCCATCCTCAATCACGGCAACACCGTGAAGTTCACCGAATACTCCTTCCTGGCCAACGTGCTCGCGGCGCGCGGCTACATGGCCGTCAGCATCCAGCACGACCTGCCGACCGATGCGCCGATGGTGACCAAGATCGGCGAGCCCTATGTCGGCCGCCTGCCGCAGATCCAGCGCGGGGTGGCCAATATCCGCTTTGCGGTCGAGCAGATGCGCCAGGTGCAGCCGAACGCCGACTATGACCATCTGACGATGGTCGGGCACTCGATGGGCGGCGACATCTCGATGTACTTCGCCAAGCAGTATCCGGATGATGTCCGCAAGGTCGTGACCCTGGACAATCTTCGTGTTCCGTTCGTGACCGACGGCAAGTTCAAGATCCTGTCGTTCCGCTCCAAGGATCCGCACTTCAAGACCGATCCTGGCGTGATTCCGAGCGACGATATCTGCGAGAAGGAGGGGATCACGGTCGTGAACACCGACTTCCAGCACAATGACATGCGCGATACCGGCCCTGACGAGGCCAAGTCGTCGATCCAGGCCATGCTGGACAAGTTCCTGGCGGACAGCGACAGCTCCAGCATCGGCCCGGTGAAGTCGAAGACGCCGCTGCTCGACCCGGGCCCGGTCGCGCCCTATGCGCCGGTCGCCAAGGCCGCCACGCCGGCCAAGCCCCTGACGCATTGACGCCGGACGCCGCTTCCTCGTCTCGCCGCCGCACCAAGCGGCGGTCGAGACGTGTCCGACTACTGCTCCCCCACTGTCATTGAAGGCCGGGGCTCACCTGCCCACATGATGCGCATCGCAGCAGGTGGTGCGCATGGCCGATCGTCCCTCGAAGTCTCGTTCCGCACCCGCGGCGTCGCCTGACGCAGAGGCGCGGCCGCAGCGCTTGCCGGAAACGGAGCGGTCTACGGCGGATGCGATCGCGGCGTTTGTCGCGCAGGCCAAGGCCATGGCGCCGCAAGCCCAGGGCACTCGGGGCCGGCTGATGTTTGCGCTCGACGCAACGCTCAGCCGCCAGCCGACCTGGGACATGGCCTGTGCGCTACAGGCCGAGATGTTCCGCGAGGCCGCCGCGCTGGGACGTCTCGACATTCGCCTGGTCTATTATCGCGGCTTCAACGAATGCCGCGCCACGGGCTGGATTTCCGACAGCGCCGAGCTGGCGCGGCTGATGAGCAAGATCGATTGTCGCGGCGGTGAGACCCAGATCGGCAAGGTGCTCGCGGAGGCGCGGCGTCACGCGACGTCGGCCGGCATTCGCGCCGTCGTGTTCGTCGGCGATGCGATGGAAGAGAATGTCGACGAGCTCTGCGCCAGGGCCGGTGAACTCGGCCTGTTGAAGGTGCCGTTGTTCATGTTCCAGGAGGGGCAGGAGCCACGAGCCGAACAGGCCTTTCGCGACATGGCGCGGCTCTCCGGCGGAGCCTGGTGCCGGTTCGATCCCGGCGCAGCCGCGCAGTTGCGCGAACTTCTCCGCGCGGCAGCGGCCTATGCGGCGGGCGGCCGCGAAGCGCTGCTCCGGCTGGCGGGCCGCGAAACCGGGGCGGCCTTCCTGATCGATCAGATGAAATGACGGCGGATCCCGCTTTTCGGCGGCGCCTGCGGTAAGGCGAGGGTCCGACTGCGGCAGTCCCTCGCACGGCCGATCATGCTTTTTGGGACGACACGCCCTATATTCGGCGCATGACCCTGATCGCTGGCGCCGTCGCCGTCATCACCCTCTATTTGCTGCTGCAAATGTTCCGGAACGCCAATCCGGCGGCCTTGGCGCGAATCGTCAAGTTTGCCGGCGGTGTCGCCTGTCTTGCCGTGGCGGCGTTCACCGGTCTTCGGGGCGAGCTGGTGGTGGCGATCCCGATCGGGCTGTTCGGAGCAGGGCTGCTGGGCTGGTCGCCGGCTGGGATGGGCCCTGTCGGCAATTTGTTCGGGCTCGGCGGGCAACGTTCGGCGGGACAGAGCTCGCAGGTGCGCTCGCCCCTGATCGAGATGAGGCTCGATCACGACACAGGCCAGATGCAGGGGCGCTTCATTGCCGGCGCTCATGCCGGCCGGTCGCTGGATGACTTCGATCTGCCGCAGCTCGTGGCGATGGCCCCGAGCCTCGACGCCGACAGCCTGGCGCTACTTGAAACGTATCTGGACCGCCGGTTTCCCGCTTGGCGTCAGGACGCGCAGGGCGACGCGGCAGGGCGGCAGCGCCGCGCGGCGTCGAGTTCCAAAATGACGGACGAGGAGGCCTATCAGATCCTTGGCCTGCAGCCGGGCGCGGGGCGCGACGAGATCGGGCGTGCCCACCGTGCGCTCATGAAGAAACTGCATCCCGACCAAGGGGGGTCGACGTATCTCGCCGCCCGGGTGAACGAGGCCAAGGATACTCTGCTTCGTACGCATCACGGCTAACTCCGACAACGCTACCAACGCCCCGATGACGACCCCGTCGTGATGGCCGTTGTGTCGGCCCCGCAGGCTTTCGCCCTCGTCACGCACCATCGTTCGTCATGGTGAAGAAGTTCTAGCGGCAAATCCTTGACGAGTGGTTTGCACCCGCGCCGCCGGCCATCGGTCGCGCGAGGCCCAAACGAAAAGGCCCGCGCTGTGTCGCGCGGGCCTCACCGTCCAAAGTGTCAGTGACGTTGTTAGTTGTGCACGGTCATGCAGGAGATGTCGGCACGCTTCAGCTTCTTGCACACGGCCTCGGCCTGATCGCGATCGAGGCCGGCGAAGCGGGCGCGTATCAGAGTCTTGTCGCCCTTGGACACGGTCTCGGTGAAGGGATCGGCCTTGCTCAGCAGGCCCTGGGCGGAGCTGCGCGCCGCCTCGATGCGCTTCTGAGCTTCGGCCTCGCTGTCGAGCGCGCCAACCTGGATGATCCAGCCGCTGCGCGCCACGGCCGACTTGCTCGGAAGTTCGGGCGCGGGGCTGGCGGACGCGAGCTGCGTGGGTTGCGGCGCCGGAGCGGGAGGAGCGGCATAGGCCATCGCCTGAGAGGAACCCGCCGGCAGGCTGGAAGCCGGCAGCACGCCGAGAATGCCGTTGCCGGTGCCGTGACCCGCCGGCTGCGGCGGCATTTCGGGACGCGGCGCGTCGGCGCGGGCGATCGGCGGAGCCGGCTCGATCGCCTCGACGCGCTGGGCAAACGGAGCGGGAGCAGGGGCGGCCGCAACCGGCTGCGGCGCAGCGGTCGCGAGCTTCACGGCGCCGGCCTTGACCTGGACCGTCCGGACCTTGACCGGCTTCATCGGCTCGGTGGAGCCCGGAACGAGCGAGATCGGATTCTGAATCACGCCTGAGGTCATCGGCGCCGGCTCGGCCTTGGCTTCCTTCGGTGCCGACGGCGGCAGCGCGGCTGTGGCCTCGGAGAGGGTGGAGATCAGCTTGGCGGCACGGCTCGGGGCCGGCGCGGCCTCAGGCGCCGCCGAGGCGAGCTGCATTGAGCCCTGGTCGGCGTCGCCGTTGTCCGAGCTGCCGCGCTCGCTGATCGCCGCCACGGTGCGGCGGGTCGCGCCCTTCTCGAGATTTTCGGCGAGCAGATTGCGCATGATGGCGTCGCGCGAGCCACCGCTGCGGCCTCCCAGCACGACGCCGACCAGGAAGCGGTTGCCGCGGCGGATCGAGGTCACGAGATTGAAGCCGGACGCGCGCGTGTAGCCGGTCTTGATGCCGTCGACACCCTCGACGCTGCCGAGCAGGTGATTGTGGTTGCGGATCGACTGGCCGCGATAATTGAAGACCTCGGTCGAGAAGTAGCGATAGTAGCGCGGGAACCGGTCCTGGATGGCGCGGCCCAGGATCGACTGGTCGCGGGCGGTCGTGATCTGCTCGTCGGCCGGCAGGCCGGAGGCGTTGACGTAGGTGGTGCGGCTCATACCCAGCGCGCGCGCCTTGCGCGTCATCAGCTTGGCGAAGTCGTCTTCGTCGCCAGCAATCGCCTCGGCGATGACGACGGCGGCGTCGTTGGCCGAGCGGGTGACCAGGCCCTTGATCGCGTCCTCGACCCGGATGCTCTGGCCGGGACGCAGCCCGAGCTTGGTCGGCGACTGCTCGGAGGCATGCTCGGAGACCGGCATCTCAGTGTCGAGCTTCATCTTGCCGGACTCGAGCCGCTCGAACAGCAGATAGAGCGTCATGATCTTGGTGAGCGAGGCAGGATGCCGCAGGGAGTCCGGATTGGTCGCCGTCAGCGTCGCGCCGGAATTGCCGTCGACGATGATCGAGGCGAAGGCCGGGCTGTAGCTGCCCTCATCATTGTGCGGCGAATGGCGTGCGTGATGATGCCGGTGGCGGCGCCGCGCTTCTGCGCTGTCGACCGTGACCACTGCTGCCGTCGCGAGGGTGATCAGTCCGTAGACGCCGACCCGCCACAGGCGCGAGGAAGCCATTTTTGTGCGAAGCATGAAATCCCCGTCCAATTTCTGACGTGATCACCGGCTCGTAAGGCGAAATTGTGCCGAACGCCCTGTGATCGTGCCTGCCGGACCCTCCAGAACCGCGCCGTACCGCGGCACCGCATCGAAAGGCCCGAACTGAGGTTTTGTTAAGACGCTGTTTTAGAACAGCTTTACGGTTCGGCCGACGCTGGCCGGGACCATCGGGGAGGTTAGGACGGTCGAGTTGCCAAAGTATTAAAGAAATCTTGCCTCGACACTCCGGATTTCTGCTGATTCGATCCGCGACGGGGCAGAAATCCCTGTATTCCGCGGCAATGCCTGCAATGGTGCATTGCACAAGATTCTTGCTTTTATTGTGCGGTGCACTATATTGGTGCCGCGTCAGGGAACCGGGGCTTCCCTGTGGGCGCTCAAAGTCAGGGAAAGGAATGCCACATGTTTAAGGTTGAAGACTTTCAGAACTACGGCAAGGAGCAGTTCGAGACCGTCGTGAACTCCGCGACCACCGTCCAGAACGGCCTCCATGCGATCGCCACCGCCTACGGCGACTATACGAAGAAGTCGTTCGAGGACACCAAGTCGTTCGTCGAGAAGCTCCAGGGCGTGAAGTCGCTCGACAAGGTGCTCGAGGCGCAGACCGAGTTCGCCAAGTCGGCTTACGAGACCTTCGTCGCGGATTCGCAGAAGATCGCCGGCCTCTATTCGGATCTCGCCAAGCAGGCGTTCAAGCCGCTGGAAGGCATCGCTGCGAAGTTCACCCCGCCGGCCGCGCACTGATCGCGTTCGCGCCCGCAGGGAGCACAAAGCCCGGCTCGCGCCGGGCTTTTTTGTTGGCTGAATGCGTGGGGCGCCCGCGCCGCTATCTGGCGACGCGCAGCTTCGACAGGGCCGTGCCGATCGAATTGAACGTGGTCACGATCTGGCTCGAACTCGTCAGCATGTAGAACTTGTCGGGACTGCTGGCGCAGTTTTGCAGCACGGTCGAGGTGGGGTCGGCAGGCGAACTCGTGTTCACCTGGATGGTGTAGATCGTGTACATCGCGTTCCCCTTCGAATCCTTGGTGTTCTTCAGATTCGAGCAGAGCAGGGCCTGACGTGCGTCGATCGGATTGCCCGAGGCCTGCGACGAGCCGTTGCCGTATTCGGGCCAGCGGTCCTCGGTGTTCAAGCCGTCCGACAGCAGGATGATGACGCGGTTGTAGGTGGTGTTGGCATCTTCCGACGGTGCGCCGAGCACGCCGTTCGGGATCAGCGATTGCACCGCCCATGCGAGCCCGATCGCCTGGTTGGTGCCGCCGGTCGGCTGCATGGCGTTGACGGCGCTCTTCAGTGAACTCCAGCTGTAGCTGAGCGGGACGATCTGCGCGAGCTTGGTCGAGGCCGTGCTGCTGCAATATTGGGTGTTGTTCTCCATGTGCTGGTTCGTCGGGAACAGCGTCTTGACGTCGGACGCCACCGGCGAGACCGCGGTCGCGTCGTTCGGCTGGGTGCGGTCGGCGACGCAGCCGGTCCAGCTGCTGAAGGCGTTCGCCACCCAGGTCTTGGTGTAGGTGTTGACCTTGCAGGTGTAGCCGCTGGTGCCGGATGTGCCCGTGCAGCTGCAGCTCTCATTGGCGCCGTTGCTGCACTTGCAGCTCGAGCCGGTGCAATAGGTGACCACCGTCGATGTCTTGGCCGTCGTCCAGCAGCCATTGTAGTAGCTGTGCGAGGCTGAGTCATAACCGGGGCAGACCTGGCCGGCGTTGGCGTCGCCGGTCTTCGGGATCGTCGAGGTGCTCGCGCTGCCCGAGGTCGGACCGCTGACGCAGCCGAAATAGTAGCCATTGCCCGAGGTGAACGGGCAGGCGGATCCCGGCCCGACCATGTCCCATTGCGCCTGGGTCAACTTCGTATTCGGGATCGCGGCCTGGTAGGAGCCGTTGTTGGGCTGAATCGTGGGCGGGTTCTGCCAGTCGGTCCAGTCGAGCCAGCTCTGGCTGTAATTGCTGGCGCCGACATTGACGACCTTGGCGAAGGGAACGACCGAGATGTAGACGTCGCCGGGCGTTTTCGCGAGGCCGCTGAGCTGGTCGATCAGCCCGCCGCTGCCGGCCACCGCGTTCTGCAGCGCGGTCATCTTGCCGCTCGAGGCCATCGAGCCGGTGTTGTCGAGCGCCAGCGCCACCCGCATTTTGACGTCGCCCCAGGTGGTCGTGCCCTTGACGCCGAAATCCATGGTGGGGAAGCCGACGATCTTCATAAACTGGGTGACGATCTGGCCCGAGGCCGACAACTGAATGTTGGAGGGTGAGGAGCTCGTCGATGCGGTATAGCTGACGTTCACGGTGACGTTCTGGGCATCGGCGCTGGTGTAGAGCGCCTTGAAATAGGCCGATGCCTTCGCCGGGACGTCCGACGCTGTGATCGTGCCCTGCGACAGGTCGCGCGACAGCATCAACGCGGCGGAGTCCAGCGCCCCCTGCATCGACGTCCTCGCCGCATTCACCCGGCTGTAGTCGATGCCGGCGCCGATGAAGGCCAGGATCGGAACGAGCGCGATGGCGAACAGCATGGAGATGTTGCCGCGGCGGTCGCGGACGAACTGTGGCACGACGCGGCGGCAGAAGCGGAGCGGGGAAACGGCGGTCATGTCGCTCACCAAAAGTGGTTTCTGCAGGTGATTTCCGCGGCCGGTCGATAAAGGCAGGTGAATCCGAAACCGGAAAACCGCAGGTGTGCCCGCAGCCCGGCACCGCTCCCCCGGCGAATCCGGTTCCCTGTCAATGCCCAGTGAATGGGCTTTGTAAAATGCGGTCGGTTTGATTAACCTTCGGTGCCATCGCCGGGGCAGGGAATCGGTCCTGCCGGGGCGCCGTGTCCCTCGCGGTCATGCGCTTGCGGCAGACCCGTCACTGACCCATATTCCTGGTGTCGGTCCGACCGGACCGGTCGGCTGGGACAGGCGATCTGGAAAGCAGGACCGGGTGGCGGAAGCGGCCCGGCCGGGGACAGGACGGGGCAGCCCTTATTGAGACACCCTCTCCAGGGAAACTCTTTATTGGTGTCCTCGTCGCCATATCTAACGCGTGCAAGATGTCGCAGCCAACTTCCAGATTGAACCGATCCGCGCCCAGGATGAGCAATAACGACAATAAATCGGGTGGTCCGGGTGGCCCCGTCACCTCGGTGATCACCAAGGTCAAGCCGAAGACCAAGCGTCCCAATCTCTATCGGGTCCTGATCCTCAACGACGATTACACGCCGATGGAGTTCGTGGTTCACGTCCTGGAGAAATTCTTCAACAAGGACGTCGAGGCCGCGACCAAGATCATGCTTCACGTGCACCATCACGGCATCGGCGAGTGCGGTGTCTTCACCTACGAGATCGCCGAGACCAAGGTGACGCAGGTGATGGACTTCGCCCGCAAGCACCAGCACCCGCTGCAGTGTGTGATGGAGAAGAAGTAGCCGCGTCTCCCGATCCGGGGGCCGCGATGATCGCTCAGCCGATGATCGGACGCGCGTCGGCTGATGGAGCGTGAGGGCAATTGCCGCATCTTCGGCGTGCCCGGAGAGTGCTTCGTCCGCAGAATTACGGCCGATCCGGTCCCGTCTCTTTGGGGACTCAGAACGGCTCTTCCCGTCGGTTGTCGAGGCTGGGTTCGCCTCAATCGGAACGGGTTTTGCATTAACGATCCGGTGAACCCGTAATCGAGACGCTCGGCCGGTCTTTTGTCGCACTCGGTTATAACTATATTTGACAAAGGTTGTTGTTGCCTGACCGGGCGGCGGCGATCATGATGGCAAGGGGCCACAGAGGACGCGCATGCCGACTTTTTCTCAAAGCCTTGAACAATCCCTGCATCGTGCGCTGGCGATTGCCAACGAGCGTCATCATCAATACGCGACATTGGAACATCTCCTCTTGTCCTTGATCGATGACAGCGATGCAGCGGCCGTGATGCGCGCATGCAGCGTCGACCTCGACAAGCTGCGCGGCAGTCTCGTCAATTATCTCGAAACCGAGTTCGAAAATCTGGTCACGGACGGCAGCGACGACGCCAAGCCGACCGCCGGTTTCCAGCGCGTGATCCAGCGCGCGGTGATTCACGTTCAGTCCTCGGGCCGCGAAGAGGTGACCGGCGCCAACGTGCTGATCGCGATCTTCGCCGAGCGCGAGAGCCACGCCGCCTACTTCCTGCAAGAGCAGGACATGACGCGCTACGACGCCGTGAACTACATCAGCCACGGCATCGCCAAGCGCCCTGGTGTTTCCGAAGCGCGCCCGGTTCGCGGCGTCGACGAGGAGACGGAGACCAAGGGCAACGAGGACTCCAAGAAAAAGGGCGAGGCGCTGGAAACCTATTGCGTCAATCTCAACAAGAAAGCCCGCGACGGCAAGATCGATCCGGTCATCGGCCGTAACTCCGAGATCAACCGCGCCATCCAGGTGCTGTGCCGCCGGCAGAAGAACAACCCGCTGTTCGTCGGCGAAGCCGGCGTCGGCAAGACCGCGATCGCCGAAGGCCTGGCGAAGCGCATCGTCGACAGCGAGGTTCCCGAGGTGCTGTCGGCTGCGACCGTGTTCTCGCTGGACATGGGAACCTTGCTGGCGGGCACGCGCTATCGCGGCGACTTCGAGGAGCGCCTGAAGCAGGTGCTGAAGGAGCTCGAAGCGCATCCGAACGCGATCCTGTTCATCGACGAGATCCACACCGTGATCGGTGCTGGCGCGACGTCAGGCGGGGCGATGGATGCCTCGAACCTGCTGAAGCCGGCTTTGGCCTCGGGCTCGATCCGCTGCATGGGCTCGACCACCTACAAGGAATATCGCCAGCACTTCGAGAAGGACCGCGCGCTGGTGCGCCGGTTCCAGAAGATCGACGTCAACGAGCCGTCGGTCGAGGATGCGATCGCGATCCTGAAGGGCCTCAAGCCTTACTTCGAGGACTATCACCGGCTGAAGTACACCAACGAGGCCATCGAGGCCGCGGTGCAGCTGTCGTCGCGCTACATCCACGACCGCAAGCTGCCGGACAAGGCGATCGACGTGATCGACGAGTCGGGTGCGGCGCAGATGCTGCTCGCCGAGAACAAGCGCAAGAAGACGATCGGCATCAAGGAGATCGAGACCACGATCGCCACGATGGCGCGGATCCCGCCGAAGAGCGTGTCGAAGGACGACGCGGAGGTGCTGAAGAACATCGAGCAGACCCTGAAGCGGGTGGTGTTCGGCCAGGACAAGGCGATCGATTCGCTGTCGGCCTCGATCAAGCTGGCGCGGGCCGGCCTGCGCGAGCCGGAAAAGCCGATCGGCTGCTACCTGTTCTCGGGTCCGACCGGCGTCGGCAAGACCGAGGTGGCCAAGCAGCTCGCGGCGACCTTGGGCGTCGAGCTGCTGCGCTTCGACATGTCGGAGTACATGGAGCGGCATACCGTGTCGCGCCTGATCGGCGCGCCTCCCGGCTATGTCGGCTTCGACCAGGGCGGCCTCCTGACCGATGGCGTCGACCAGCATCCGCATTGCGTGGTGCTGCTGGACGAAATCGAGAAGGCGCATCCGGATCTGTACAATGTGCTGCTGCAGATCATGGACCACGGCCGGCTCACCGACCACAACGGCAAGCAGGTCAACTTCCGCAACGTCATCCTGATCATGACGACGAATGCGGGCGCGGCGGACCTCGCCAAGCAGGCATTCGGCTTCCATCGCTCCAAGCGGGAAGGCGACGACCACGAGGCGATCAACCGGCAGTTCGCGCCGGAATTCCGCAACCGCCTCGATGCCATCGTCTCGTTCGGCCATCTCTCGGTCGACGTGATCGGCATGGTCGTCGAGAAGTTCGTGCTGCAGCTGGAGGCCCAACTGGCCGACCGCGACGTCACGATCGAGCTGTCGGAACCGGCGAAGGCCTGGCTGATCCAGCACGGCTATGACGAGCAGATGGGCGCGCGCCCGATGGGCCGCGTGATCCAGGAGCACATCAAGAAGCCGCTGGCCGACGAGGTGCTGTTCGGCAAGCTGAAGAGCGGCGGCCACGTCCGTGTCGTCCTCGTCAAGGACGAGTCCGGTGTGGACGAGAAGATCGGCTTCGAGTTCGTCGACGGCCCGGTCTCGCCCAAGTCGGAAGTGCCGGCGGCGCGCAAGCGCAAGCCGAAGTCCGGCGGCAGCGGCCCGAAGGGCCCGGCGCCGAAGGGACCGCTGGTCAAGGCGTGATGGCCGGACCAAACCAATGAATGAAAAGGCCGGCTTCGCGCCGGCCTTTTCTATTTGGGTCTGTTTTCTTCAGTGGGTCTTTTCTTCAGGCCTCTTCTGCTCAGGCCTCGTCTGTCTCGCTCACGCCGCTGAATTGAGCGGCTTCGCGCGGTCGATCCGCTTGCGTTCACGTGGCGAATGCAGGGCGTTCCACAGATCGGTGCGGCGCTGGACGTTGAGCCAAAACTCTGCGCTGTTGCCGAACACGCGGGCGAGGATGAGGGCGGTGGCGGCGGTGACGTTCCGCTTGCCGTTGCAGAGTTCGTTGACGTGCTTGCGCTGCACACCCATCGCTGCCGCCAGCGCGGTCTGCGTCAGCCCGAGCGGCTGCATGAACTCCTCGACCAGGATCTCGGCTACTGTCGCCGGCTTGCGTTTCGTCATCAGCATGGATGCGCTCGCTGGTAGACTGCACCCATATCTCTGAGGGATCACGTTACGGACTTTGGAACGCACCCGATAAGGGGTCAAGCAGGTGGTCGACAAGGATCTCGCGCTCAGGCCGGCTTGATGAAGAAGTACACCGTCAGCCCGCAGCCGACCGCGATGATGAAGCGGCGCACATAGGCCGGCGGGATGATCCGGCCGAGGCGGGCGCCGACGAAGCCGCCGAGCATGCCCGTGCACATCATCGTCAGCGTCTCCAGCCAATGCACGCGGCCGGAGAAGGCGAAGATGATCGAGGCCATGATGTTCATCAGCGCGGCCAGCCAGATCTTCAGGCCGTTCATGGCGCGGATGTCGCGCATTCCGTAGAAGACGAGGGCTGCGAGCATGAGGATGCCGATGCCGCCGCCGAAATAGCCGCCGTAGATCGCGATCACGAACTGCACGGCCTGGATGGTCAGCGGCCCCAGCCAGGGCTTGCCGTCCTTCGGCGTGAAGCGCATGCCGAAGGCGAACACGACGGTGGCGAACAGGAGGAGCCACGGCACCAGGCGGCTGAAGGCTGCCGACGGCGTGACGAGCAGCAGGACGGCTCCGAGCGTGCCGCCGACCAGGCTGATGATCGACAGCCGCACCAGGTCGCGCCGCCACGACGCCTCGGTGTCTCTCAGGATGTCACGCGAGGCGAAGGCGCTGACGAACTGCCCGGGACAGAGCGCGACCGTGCTCGAGGCGTTGGCGTCGATCGCCGGAATGCCGGCGGCCAACAGGGTGGGGAAGGTCAAGAAGGCGCCGCCGCCGGCGAGCGCATTGACGATCCCCGAGCCGAAGGCAGCGAGCGCAAGCAGGGACAGCATCGTGAAGTTGGTCGTCCACACAGGTTATGCTTCCGTCGTTCGTAAAACATAGCCCGGGCTGTCGCTTCGGACTTCCCTCCTGTAAACCCTCTTCGGATCACCGTTTCGTAGCCCGAGCGAACGGGCCGTCTCCAGTCCCTCCAGTGCCAATGCGCCCGCGACCAACTCAGCAAGGCCGTCGAGGCTCGCCCGCTCGCCTTCTGACAGGCCATGCGGAGCACTGAGGGTAAGCCAGTATCGATAGTCGCTGAACTCCGCATAGTCGGTCAACGCCAACTTGACGGTGATGCCCAGTGCCTCACCAACGATGTATGTGTTCTCCACGTAGAACGAACTCTCGCGAATCTCCACGAACCTCACATTCAGGCGACTGAAAATCGACAGAGCGAATTCGGCTAGATTCAGTGACTCATCGTCCCGAATGAACACTTCACTCATCTGCCGCTACTCGCCCTTCAGCCGCTGGCCATCATGAACGCGGACATGCTCGGCACCGCGCGCGCCAGCCGGCGACAGCCGGAGCATGCTCAGGAACGCGCCGACCAGCGCGAAGCCGACACCGGTCAAGAGCGACAGCCGCGTGCCGCCCGAAGGGTCGAGCGCCAGGAACATCGCGACCAGCGCCGCACCGGTGGTCTGACCGAGCAGCCGCGCAGTGCCGAGCATGCCGCTGGCGCCGCCGGCGCGTTCGCGCGGCGCGGCGGCGATCATGGTGCGGTTGTTCGGCGTCTGGAACAGGCCGAAGCCGCAGCCCGCCAGCGCCATTCGCCAGACGACGTCCCAGGATGACGGCTGTTGCGGCAGCAGGCCGAGCGTGAGGAGTCCGGCTGCGAAGATGACCAGGCCGATGCCGCCGAGCAGACCGGCCGGCACGCGCTCCACCAGCCGTCCGGCGATCGGCGCGGTCAGGCCGACCGCGATCGGCCAGGGAGTGATCAGGAGGCCCATCTGCACCGGCGAGTAGCCGAAATGGCTTTCGAGATAGAACGGGATCGCGACGAAGGCGAGCATCTGGCCGCAGAACGACGAGATCGAGGTCGCGATCGACAGCGCGAACACAGGGATGCGCAAGAGGTCGAGCGGCAGCAGCGGCGAGGCCATATGGGTCTGGCGATAGACCAGCCAGACGCCGGCGATCACGGCGACGACGAACTCGATCGCGCAGGTCACCAGCGCCTCGCCATGGCCGAGGCTGTCGACCGCGGCGATGAGGAAACCAAACGTCACCGCGCTCAGCGCCGCACTCTGCCAGTCGAACATGTGCGGCGCGCGCGGCGTATGCGGCAGGAAGCGGAAGCCGAACACGAAGGTGACGATGCCGAGCGGCACGTTGATCGCGAACAGCCAGGGCCAGCTGCCGATGGCGAGGATGCCGGCCGCGATCGTCGGTCCCACCGCGGCGGACACCGCGACCACCATCGCGTTGACGCCGATGCCGCGGCCGAGCAGCGCCTGCGGATAGGTGAAGCGCACCAGCGCCGAGTTGACGCTGAGAATGCCGGCGGCGCCGAAGCCCTGCAGGATGCGCGCGAGCGTCAGCAGCAGCAGGCTGTCGGACAGCGCGCAGAACGCCGACGCGGCGGTGAACAGCACGAGACCTGCGAGATAGACCCGGCGATAGCCGATGATCTCGCCGAGCGAGGCCAGCGGCAGCAGCGAGATCGTCACCGCGAGCTGATAGCCGTTGACGATCCAGATCGAGAACGCCGGGCTGGCGTTGAGATCCCGGGCGATGGTCGGCAGCGCGACATTGGCGATGGCGCCGTCGACCACCGCCAGCACGATCCCGAGCGCGATCGTGACGATCGCCCAGGTCCGCTGCGGCAGCGGCAGGCCGTCGGCATGCACCATCGTGGTCGTAGAGTTCATTGCGCAGGCTCCCGCCGCAGCCGGGCCGCGGATGAGGGACGGGCACGGTCAACCGCACCGCACAATCCGCGTTCCATGCGCTCAGGCGGGACCGAGGCGTCAGCGCCTTCAACGGACCTGAATGGCCTTGAGATAATTGACCACGGCTTCCGCGTCAGGCCGGTCGAACTGGAAGCTCGGCATGTCCTTATGGATGGTGGAGAGGCCGTTTTGCAGCCGCTGAGCAAAATCCTCGTCGTAGAGCTTGCTGTCACCGAAGGTCCTGAACGGGGGCGCGTCCGGGTGCGGGCTGGCGCCGGTGGGACCTATCGCATGGCATCGGCTGCAAAGGCTTTGCAAGAGCGCTTTTCCACGCTTCTGCTCGCTGTCCAGCGCATGGCTGGCGGTGGATGCCAGCGCCAGCAGCAGCAGGCAGGCGGATCCCATTCGTCGTCTCATAAACGCGTGTCTCGCTTGGACTTGCGCCCAGGGCTACCAGCGGCCCTCGGCCTTGCCATAGGCATACAGGGCCACGAGCCCGATCGTCACCAGGGTCGAGCCGATCAGGACGATCCGGTCCCAGCGCAGCTCGGTCTCCTCGTCGCGCTGCAAGGTCAGCAGGGAGAACAGGGCCTTCATGGCAAAGCGGCGCATCGGATCGGTCCCGGCAGCGGCCCCGCATTTCGATGATGTGGGCCGGTGCCACTTTAGCCCGCCCGGTCGGTGCCCCGCCATGACGAACATCGCGTGGGCCGAGCCCTCGAGGCTGAACGGAAGCACGGTGCCCGAACTAACCCGCCTGTCCGAGCACGACGTCCGCGACCGCGCGCGCGACCTTCGCGATCGTGGCGTTGCGCTCCTCCGGCGAGGCTTGCGAGCCGGTCAGATAGGCCGTGACCAGAACCGGCTTGCGGCCTGGTGGCCAGAAAACGCCGATGTCGTTGGCCGTGCCGCGCTCGCCAGAGCCGGTCTTGTCGGCGGTGCGCCAGTCACGTGGCACACCGGCCCGCAATCGGGTGTCGCCAGTCTTGTTGGCGAGCATCCAGCCCGTCAGCCTCTCGCGCATGGTCGTCGACAGGACGTCGCCGAGCAGCAGGCGGCGCAGGTTCTGCAGTATGGCGGCCGGACTGGTCGTGTCGCGGGGATCGTCGGCCTTCGCCTCGTTGAGCTCGACTTCCCAGCGGTCCAGACGGGTGACCTCGTCGCCGATCGATCGGACGAAACCTGTCAGTCCCGAGGGACCGCCGATCTGCCGCAACAGCAGATTTCCCGCGGTGTTGTCGCTCTGCGTGAGCGCAGCTTCGCAGAGTTCGGCGAGGGTCATGCCGCGGCCGACATGCTCCTTCGTCACCGGCGAATAGGTCACGAGATCCTTCGCCTCGAACGCAATGCGCGTGTCGAGCTGCAAGTCGCCGGCGTCGACGCGCTTCAGAACCGCTGCGGAGGCCAGGCATTTGAACGTGCTGCACATCGGAAAGCGCTCGGCCGGACGCAGGCCCGCCTCGAACCCGGTCTGAGAGTCGAGCACGGCGACGCCGAGCCGTCCGAGACTCTCGCGTTCGATGCGGGCGAGTTCCTGTTCCAGGCGCGCTCTTCGGTGGTCCGCCGCGTTGGCCGCTGGCGATCGCAGCCAGCTCGCCGAAGCCGCGATGCCCAGCATTCCAAGACCGAGATGACGTCGCGTCAGCATGTTCATTCTCCCGTGACGGCGCGAACCTGCCGAACGGGGTGACGACTGACAAACGATCATTTATGCGTCGAGCCATGAGCAGAACTTGGCCATCATGCCCATCCGCAACCATCTCCCGTTGAACGCTCTTCGCGCCTTCGAAGCGTCCGCGCGGCATCTGAGCTTCACCAAGGCGGGCTTGGAACTCAGGGTCACGCAGACCGCGATCAGTCACCAGGTGAAACAGCTCGAGCAGATGCTGGGCGCCAGCCTGTTCAGGCGGCTGCCGCGCGGCCTCACGCTGACCGACGAAGCGCTTGCTCTGTTTCCAGTGCTCAACGACGCGTTCAGTCGCATCAGCGGCGCGATCGATCGCATCGAGACGAAGGGAGCCCGCGAGGTCGTGACCGTCGGTTGCGTCGGCACCTTCGCCACCGGATGGCTGCTGCAACGTCTCGACGGCTTTCGCGAGATGCACCCCTATATCGATCTGCGCCTGCTCACCAACAACAACCGCATCGATATCGCTGGCGACGGGCTCGACATCGCGCTTCGCTTCGGCGACGGCTCCTGGCATGGCACCGAAGCTCTCCATCTGATGTCCGCGCCGCTGTCGCCCGTCTGTCATCCCGACGCCGCGAGCCGTCTGCGCGCGCCGTCGGATCTCGCGCGTGAAAATCTGCTGCGGTCCTACCGCGCCGAGGAGTGGCCGCTCTGGTTCGCGGTCGCGGGTGCTCCGTGCCCGATGATCCAGGGGCCGATCTTCGACAGCTCCGTCGCGATGGCCGAAGCGGCCGCGCGCGGCGTCGGCGTCGGGCTGGTCCCCATCGCCATGTTCGAGCGCGAGCTTCAGACCGGTCGGCTGGTCCGGCCGTTTGCAGCCGAGGTCGCCGCCGGCTCGTATTGGCTGACCTGGTTGAAGTCCAAGGAGCCGACGTCCGGCATGCGCGCGTTCCGTGACTGGATCATCGATGCCTTGCGCGCCGGTACGCCGGCCTGATCGCGGGCGTGGGCGTTCAGCGCTTCACGGCGCTGCGCCGCCACTCGCTCGGCGTCAGGCCGAACTGCTCGCGGAATACGCGGCCGAAATGCGAGAGATCGTTGAAGCCCCAGGAAAACGCGATCTCGCCGATCTGACGATGCACCAGCGACGGCGAGCCGAGGTCACGCCGGCAGTGCTTGAGGCGCTCGGCCAGAACGAAGCGTTGAAACGAGAGTTGCTCGTCGGAGAACAGGTCGTTGACGTAGCGCGCCGACAGGCCGAGTTCGCGCGCGATCGCCTGCAGCGACAGATCCGAATCCGACAGCCGCGTCCGGATATGTGCCTTGATACGGTAGAGCAGGGCCGCGCGATGGCTGGACGACGGCAAGGGCTGCGTGCTGAGCCGCTCGGTCAGAGTCATCGCAAGCAGGTCGGCGGCCTGATCCGCGAGGTGCTCGGCATGCTCGACGCCGATGTGATCGGCGCGCTCGCACAGCTTGATAATGAAGTCATAGGCGAGCGGCTGCAGCGGGCTGTCGCCGCCGAAGGTGATCGCCGTGACTGCCTCGGTCGCGCCGATCCTGCGCTGCAGCATCTCGCGCGGCAGCTTGAACACGGTCTGCCGGAAGACCGCGTCGAACTGCAGCTCATAGGGCCGCGTCGTGTCGTAGATCGCGAACTCGCCGGGCCGGATCACCGTGTCGCGGCCGTCCTGGGTGACGCCGCCGGAGCCCTCGCGTCCGAGCGCGACCAGCACGTAGTCGGCATCGGCCCGCGCGATGCGCTGCGTTGTCCGGCGGACGCGCTGCTGGTCGGAGGCCACCTCGGAGCAGACGGCCCGGCCCAAGGTTGTGTGCGTCACCGCGCCGCGAAACGCGCTGCCGAGATCGGACGTGCAGTCGAGACCGACATAGACGTCGCAGACGATATCCTGCCACAGCGCCAGCCGGCGGTGGCCCGGGCTTCCCTCCGTGGTGAACAGGACCGGCATCGCGCGGCCTCCCCTTGCACCTGTGCCAATGGACGGTCGGAAATGCAGCAAATTCCGGGCCGGCAGGCCGCCTTGCGCCGGCCGCAGTCGAGTTTTCGTTCCCGCCAAGACGAGCGCGAATGGCGGCCGAGGTCAATACTCCCTGGCGAGGCGCGGCGCTGTGCGCCGCCGATCCGGCAGAGGGGAGACGAGCGATGGGACTGGCACATCCGAAATACAAGGTCGCGGTGGTGCAGGCGGCGCCTGCCTGGCTCGACCTGGACGGTTCGATCAAGAAGACGATCGCGCTGATCGAGGAGGCGGCTGACAAGGGCGCCAAGCTGATCGCCTTCCCGGAGGTCTTCATCCCCGGCTATCCGTGGCACATCTGGATGGATTCGCCGGCCTGGTGCATCGGCCGCGGCTTCGTGCAGCGCTATTTCGACAATTCGCTGGCCTATGACAGCCCGCAGGCGGACGCACTGCGCGCCGCCGTGCGCAAGGCGAAGCTGACGGCCGTGCTCGGCCTGTCCGAGCGCGATGGCGGCAGCCTCTACATCGCGCAATGGCTGATCGGCCCGGATGGCGAAACCATCGCCAAGCGCCGCAAGCTGCGGCCGACCCATGCCGAGCGCACCGTCTACGGCGAGGGCGACGGCAGCGATCTCGCCGTGCATGACCGTGCGGATATCGGCCGGATCGGCGCGCTGTGCTGCTGGGAGCACCTGCAGCCGCTGTCGAAATACGCGATGTACTCGCAGAACGAGCAGGTGCACGTCGCGTCCTGGCCGAGCTTCTCGCTGTACGATCCGTTTGCGCCGGCGCTCGGCGCCGAGGTCAACAACGCCGCCTCGCGCGTCTATGCCGTCGAAGGCTCCTGCTTCGTGCTGGCGCCCTGTGCGACGGTCTCTCAGGCGATGATCGACGAACTCTGCGACCGGCCCGACAAGCACGCGCTGCTGCATGTCGGCGGCGGCCATGCCGCGATCTTTGGCCCGGACGGCAGCATGCTCGTCGAGAAGCTGCCGCCGGAGCAGGAGGGATTGCTGATCGCCGAAATCGACCTCGGCATGATCGGCATCGCTAAGAACGCCGCCGACCCGGCCGGGCACTATTCGCGCCCCGACGTCACGCGGCTGCTGCTCAATAAGAAACCGCTCAATCGCGTCGAGGCGTTCGCACTGCCCGTCGATGCGGTAGCGCCCGGCGAGGCTCAGGCTGCCGCCGGCTGACGGCGCGCTAGGTCCCGGCCTCCGGATGTGCCGGCGGCGGCGCCGACCGGCGCGGCGGCCGTTGGGCTCGCGCCACGGGGGCCGCCATTTTCGGCTGCAGGGTGACGATCACCGGATTGGGCTTGTGGTCGGTCGCCGCGCCGGTCGCAGCGTCCACACCCATGCCGATCAGGCCGCCAGCGATGATGTTGCCGGCAAAGCCGGCGGCGCCTGCCGCGGGGATGTCCTTCGTCAGCGGAATGATCTGGGTCTCATAGCCCGGCTTTTCGACGGTGACGGAGATATCCGCATTGCGCTTGGCGACGAACGAGCACGGGGTCGTGCAGGTCATCGGCGCCTCGAGGCCGGAGACCGTCGCCTCCGCCCCTGACGGCGTCGAGGCCACGCTGATCGTCTCGGTCGTGCCGCGTGTGACGGACGCACAACCACCCAGGGCGGCGCACAGCGCCACCAACGCTACAACTCTCATTTGGTACTGCCCCCTTGAACTCGGCGGAACTCAAGCTCAACTGGGACGGGAGAGCAAGCGCAATCAGCTTTTTCCGAAGGAAAATGCCGCTGAGTCCGGGGCAGGTGTGTCTTTCACGCCTGCTTTTCCCGGATCCCGCGCGCGATCGCCTTCTGCGCGTCGAACTCGGCGCGCCGCCGCGCGAGTTCGTCCGGGGCGAGCATGGCAGGATTGCTGTAGTCGCGCTTCCAGCCGTGATCGTCGCTCCATTGCAACGGCGATTGCACGGTCGTCCGTGCGGCTGGTGAACCTTCGAGAACACGCAACGCGAGTTCGAGCGTGAAGGCTTGCGACGCCGGGTCGTGCGGCTTGCCGGCGGAATTGCCGAGCGGAAAATCCGAGAACAGGAAGCGCGGCGCGGCCGCATGCTCGACGATATCTTTCGCGCAACCCACCACGACGGTGGCGATGCCGTTGGCTTCGAGATGCCGCGCGACCAGGGTCACGGTCTGGTGGCACACCGGGCAGTTCGGCACCAGCACGACGGCGTCGACGGCGTCGGCGCGGCAGCGTGCGAGAATGTCGGGCGCATCGGTCTCGATCGTCACACGCTGGCTGCGATTCGTCGGCGCGCCGAAGAAGCGTGGCCCGACCGCGCCGATGCGTCCCTCGCGTGCGAGCCGGATCAGTTGCGGCAGCGGAAACCAGGTGCCGGAATCCTCCGCCGACGTATGCGCGCGGTCATAGGCGATGTGCGAGATGCGAAGATCGTGCTGCGCCGACGTGTCGCCGTCAAAGACCGAGTAGAACTTCGCGCTTCCGTTATAGGGCGCTCCCGGACCTTGATCGCCCTTGGCCGGGTCGAATGGCGAGGCCGTGGTGATGATGGTGACTCGCGAGTCTGCCAGCGGCTTGCGCAAGGGCTGGAACGGCGCCGAGGTGTAGTGGGCCCAGCGATAGGGCGTATCGTAGCCGATCGCGAGATAATAGTCGCGCGTGCGGGCCATGTAGGCCAGCGGCGCGGCGTCATCGGGCGCAAAGCCGAGCTTGTCGTCAGTCGGGGCGGTCATCGGGGGCGCTCCATGAAGCCATGATCGATTTGCTAGCGGCGTGGGCCCGTGTGTCAAGGCGCCGCGCCCTCGCGGCCTCTTGGAACCGGATCGCCTCTGAGGCTTTGTCTGTCCGCGTTGGGGTTCGCCGGCAGCTGGCCGGCCATTTCTCATTGTGTCCATGCCCATTTCGTTGTCGGCCGCCTTTCAGTCTCTGAGCGTGGTTATCTGTCTCCTTGTCGCGACGATCTCTGCCGTCGCGGCCAATGAGGGCGAGACCGTCTGGCCGTTGGTGGACGGTGCCCCTCCGGCAAAGAGCGATCTCAAGGACGCCGCCGAAAAGACCCCCGAGCCGAAGGAGAGCGGCACGCGCGAGGCGATCTGCCTGATGATCGAATCCGCGGCCAAGGCGAACGATCTGCCGCTCGAGTTCTTCGCCCGCGTGATCTGGCAGGAGAGCCGCTTTCAGACCGATGCGGTCGGGCCCGTCACGCGGAGCGGCAAGCGCGCCCAGGGCATCGCGCAGTTCATGCCGGGCACGGCCAGCGAGCGGCAACTGCTCGATCCGTTCGACCCGGTGCAGGCGCTGCCGAAATCGGCGGAGTTTCTCGCTGAGCTGCGCACTCAGTTCGGCAATCTCGGCCTCGCAGCCGCCGCCTACAATGCCGGCCCGCGCCGGGTGCAGGATTGGCTCGGCGGCAAGGGACAGATCCCCTGGGAGACCCGCAACTACGTCTCCGCCATCACCGGCTCGTCGATCGACGATTGGGCGGCAGCAGGAAAGGGCGGCAAGACGCCGCCGAGCGCGCGGCCGACCTCGTGCCATCAGCTGATGGCGCTGCTGAAGCGCGCGCCCAACCCGTTCGTGACCCAGCTCGAGCAGCATGTCGCGGTGGCGGCTGCGAAATCCTGGGGCGTGCAGCTCGCGGCCGGCTTCGATCGCAACAGGGCATTGGCGATGTATGCGCGGGCGATCAAGGGGCTCGGCTCGGTGATCGGCGATCGCGATCCCAGCCTGCTGTCCTCGGTGATGCGCACGCGCGGCAACCGCGCCTTCTACCAGGTGCGGATCGGCGCCGACACGCGTGCCGAGGCGGATGCGCTCTGCAACCGTATCCGCGGCGCCGGCGGCGCCTGTTTCGTGCTGCGCAACCGCGCTTGAGGGCAGGTGGCTTGCGCCGCGTGCAGAGCCGCGCGCGTGCCGCGGCGGTTGACGGGGGGCGTTTTCGCCAGCCTTATCGCGCTCCGTTCCGCTGGGCCGCCCGTGACACTCCCTCCGCTCGATTCGCCGCAATGGCATGGTTCGCTGAAGGCCTTCGGCTGGGGCCTGCGCGCGACGTCGGCGACCATCCTGTCGGTGGTGCTGTTCGTCACCTTCATCGGCATCGGCGCGCTCGCCCACGACACGCATTTCAGCATGCTCTGGGCGATCCTCTCGACGGTGCTGGTCTGGGCCGGGCCGGCGCAGATCATCCTGGTGTCGACGCTCGGCTCCGGCCAGACCATCCTGCAATCGGCGATCGCGGTCACCATGAGCGCGATCCGGCTGTTTCCGATGGTCGTGGCGGTGCTGCCGCTGATCCGCTCGCCCCACACCAAGCGGCGGCATCTGGTGCTGATCGCGCATTTCACCGCGGTCACCTTGTGGGTGGAATGCTATCGCTTCCTGCCGCATGTGCCGCGCGAGCGCCGCATCGCTTTCGTGCATGGGCTCGGCTCGGGGCTGATGGGCGTCGCGCTGGTCGCGACCGTCATCGGCTATCTGCTCGCGGCCAACCTGTCGCAGACCTTCGGCGCGGCGGTGCTTCTGCTGACGCCGCTGGCCTTTCTGTTCTCCACCTTGCGCAACGCCAAGGAACTCGCCGACGTGCTGGCGCTGGGCCTCGGTCTCGTGCTCTATCCGCTGGCCGCGCGGCTCAACAGCGGCGTCGACATCCTGGTCAGCGGCGTGGTCGCCGGGACGCTCGCCTTCGCCGTCCACAAATGGCGCGAGCGGCGGGAGGCGGCATGAGCGACTTCATCGGCGACTGGCACGCTCTCCTTGTGCTGCTGGTGGCGGGCGTGATCCCGAACCAGATCTGGCGCCTGCTCGGCCTGTGGTTCGGCAGCGGCCTCGACGAGGGCTCGGACCTGCTGATGTGGGTCAAGGCGGTGGCGACCGCGATCCTGGCCGGCGTCATCGCCCAGATCCTGGTGCAGCCGCCGGGCGCGCTGGCCAGCGTGCCCTGGGGCCTGCGCTACGGCGCGGTCGTCGCCGGCCTCGCGGCGTTCCTTGTGACCCGCCGCTCGATCTTCGCCGGGGTGGTCTGCGGCGAGGCTGTCATGCTGGCCGGAAAATGGTGGCTCGGCTGAATTGCGCGGCCGCAATTGCGGCGCCGCAGGCTTCGGCTAGATTGCCGGGAGACCTGAGGATTCCGGAATGACCACAGATACCGATCTGCGCCCGGGCGAAGTCGCCGTCGACGTGCCGCAGCCGCGAGACGCTTCGCTGTATTTCATCGGCCGCATCCGCACGCCCTGGACCTCGCGGCTGGAGACGCCGCGCCAGGGCAGCTTTGAGGGGCCGGTGTGCCGGCTCGAGATCTTCGAGCCCTGGGTGCCGGCGCTGCAGGGCATCGACGGCTTCAGCCATCTCCAGGTGCTGTACTGGCTGAACCGCGCCCGCCGCGACCTCGTCAAGCAGAGCCCGCGCCATCATGACGGCGAGACCCGCGGGACCTTCGCGCTGCGTTCGCCGGTGCGACCCAATCCGATCGGCGTCTCGACCGTCCGCTTCGTCGCGCTGGAGGGGAGCACCGTGCTGGTGCGTGGCCTCGACTGTCTCGACGAGACGCCGCTGATCGACCTGAAGCCGGATCATTGCGTGTTCACGCCTGGGGCAGGCGAGGACAAATAGGACCAGCGATCCCCGATGGCGAACGTGAACAAGCGGCCGCAGAAGACCGTGACTGCGCTGGATGCGATCACTGCGGATCTCGTCGCCGTGCTGGTCGCGGTGACCGACGGCGATCCCCGGATCATGACGATCGAGCACGCGTCGGCGTTGCCGAGCGGGCCGTTCCAGTTCGCGCACCGCTCGCTGCAGATGGGCCTGCGCGCATGGGTCGAGGCGCAGACCGGCCATCCCCTCGGCTATGTCGAGCAGCTCTACACATTCGCCGATCGTGGCCGCTCGGGGGATCCGGAGGCGCCGCACCGCATCTCCATCAGCTATCTCGGACTGACGCGCGAGGAAGAGGGGCGAGAGGGCGTCGATGCGCAATGGTCGTCCTGGTACGAGTACTTCCCCTGGGAGGATCATCGCGACGGTCCGCCAGGTATTCTTTCGAAGATCATCGCGCCGAAGCTGAAGGCCTGGGCGCGCTCAGCCGATGATCCGGCGCAGCAGAAGACGCGATGGCGTCGCGCCGCCATCACTTTCGGGCTCGATGGCCGCGAGTGGAACGAGGAGCTGGCGCTGCAGCGCTATGAGCTGCTGTACGAGGCGGCGCTGATCCCGGAAAGCGTGCGCGAGCAGGGCGGCGAAGCGGTCGTGCCCGGCCGCGCGATGACGGGCGATCACCGCCGCATTCTCGCCACCGGCATCGCGCGGCTGCGCGCCAAGATCAAATATCGTCCGG
Source organism: Bradyrhizobium sp. HKCCYLRH3099 (assembly GCF_051167855.1). Classification (NCBI taxonomy): domain Bacteria; kingdom Pseudomonadati; phylum Pseudomonadota; class Alphaproteobacteria; order Hyphomicrobiales; family Nitrobacteraceae; genus Bradyrhizobium; species Bradyrhizobium sp. HKCCYLRH3099. The sequence continues at coordinate 144,715 of NZ_JBNPTW010000001.1, read as the reverse complement.
TCGTGTTCGAGCTGATGCCTGACGAATTCACGCTGCTGCAATTGCAACGCAGCGTCGAGGCGCTGGCCGGACGGCTGGTGCACAAACAGAACTTCCGCCGCCTCATCGAGCAGCAGGAACTCGTTGAGGAAACTGGCGCAATGGCGGCCGACACGATCGGCCGGCCGGCCAAGCTGTTCCGCTTCCGCCAGGGCGTGCTCGCCGAACGCGCGGTGGTCGGAACCAAGCTGCCGCTCTCGCGCTCGTGATCTCCAGCCCTTGACACGACTTATGCTCAGAATAAGTATAAGTCATCTTATGCTCATGGAGAGTATAAATGGCCGAGCTTGTTCTGCCCGCGATCGCGCCGACGTCGCCTTTCCCTGACCGCCTGCGGCGTGTGATCCCTCCGCCCGAATGGGCCGTTTTCGAAGAGGATGTCGAAGCCATCCTGGCGCTCAAGCGCCGGCGCAACGCGGTTGTGCTTGCGCACAACTATCAGACACCCGAGATCTTCCACGGCGTCGCCGACATCGTCGGCGACAGCCTGCTGCTGGCGCGCGAGGCGACCAAGGTCGACGCCGAGGTGATCGTGCTCGCCGGCGTGCACTTCATGGCGGAGACGGCGAAGCTGCTCAATCCCGGCAAGACTGTGCTGATTCCGGACCTCGATGCCGGCTGCTCGCTCGCCGAATCCATCACCGCCGCCGACGTCCGACTGATGCGCGCGCGCCATCCCGGCGTGCCGGTGGTCGCCTATGTCAACACGTCGGTCGCGGTGAAGGCGGAGTCCGATATCTGCTGCACCTCGGGCAATGCACTTGCGGTCGTGGAGTCGCTCGGCACGGATCACGTGATCATGCTGCCGGACGAGTATCTCGCCCGCAACGTGGCCGCGCAGACCAAGGTGAGGATTACGGCCTGGAAGGGCCACTGCGAGGTGCATGAGCGCTTCAGCGCCGAGGATGTCCGCACGCTGCGCGACACTCATCCCGGGGTGACCGTGCTCGCGCATCCGGAATGTCCGCCGGAGGTGGTGGCGGAAGCCGACTTCGCCGGCTCCACCGCGGCGATGTCCGACTATGTCGGTCTCAAGCGGCCGGCGCGGGTGGTGCTGCTGACGGAATGCTCGATGAGCGACAACGTCGCGGTCGCGTATCCGGACATCGAGTTTGTCCGGCCCTGCAACCTGTGCCCGCACATGAAGCGGATCACGTTGAAGAACATCCGTCATGCGCTCCAGACCAACACGCATGAGGTGACGATCGATCCCGGAATGGCCGTGCGCGCGCGGCGTTCGGTGGAAAGGATGCTGGCGCTATGAGTATCAATCTGTCTGATCTTGTTGGTTGTCCCGTGATCATCGGCGGCGGAGCCGCCGGTCTGATGACGGCGCTGCAACTCGCACCAGAACCCGTCGTGCTGTTGTCGAAATCGCCGCTCGGTGCGGAGGCGTCGAGCATGTGGGCGCAGGGCGGCCTCGCCGCCGCTGTCGGCGACGATGATGCTCCGGCGCTGCATCTGGCGGATACGATCGCTGCCGGCGCGGGCCTGTGCGATGAGGCCTCGGCGCGCCGCATCATCGACGCGGCGCCGGCGGCGGTCGATCGCCTCGCGCAACTCGGCGTCGCGTTCGACCGCGAGGCCGACGGCCGCTGGCGCCTGGGCCTGGAAGCCGCGCACAGCCGCAACCGGATCGTCCACGCCACCGGCGACGGCACCGGGCGCGAGATCATGCGCGCGCTGATCGCGGCTGTCCGGCGATGTCCCTCGGTGACGCTGCTGGAAGGCGTCGAGGCGCGTCGGCTGATCGTCGAGAGCAATGCGATCCAGGGCGTCGTCGCAGTGCGCGGCGAGGAGCCGATCATCCTCGCCACTTCGCGCGTCGTCATCGCGACCGGCGGCATCGGCGGCCTGTTCCTCGACAGCACCAATCCATCGGGCTGCTTCGGGCAAGGCTTGGCGCTGGCAGCGCGGGCAGGGGCGGTGCTGTCCGACCTCGAATTCGTGCAGTTTCATCCCACCGCCTTCGACGGCCCGTCGCGGCCGCTGCCGCTGCTCACCGAGGCGATCCGTGGCGACGGCGCGGTGCTGATCGACGGGACCGGCATGCGTTTCATGGCCGACGAGCCCGGCGCGGAATTGGCGCCGCGCGACGTGGTGGCGCGGGCGGTTTGGCGTCATCGCGCGGCGGGTCACCGGACGTTCCTCGATGCGCGGGAGAAGCCGGGTGCGGCGTTCGCCGCGCGCTATCCCGTCATCACCGCGTTCTGCCGCATGGCCGGGATTGATCCGGCCGTCGATCCGATCCCGGTGCGGCCGGCCGTGCACTACCATATGGGCGGCGTCGCCGTTGATGCGATGGGGCGCAGCACCGTCGATGGTCTCTGGGCCTGCGGCGAGGCCAGCCGCACCGGCCTGCACGGCGCCAACCGGCTCGCCAGCAACTCGCTGATGGAAGCGATCGTCTGCGCACAATGGGTGGCGGGGAGCGTAGCGGGCACGCCGCCGCACGCAGCCAAGCCCGTAGAGGCCGCAGCCATCCCAGCCGCATCCGATCCCGCAGCCATACGTCCATTGCTATCCGAAGCGCTCGGCGTGCTGCGTGACCGCGAGGGCATGGCAGCCGCAATCCAGGGATTGCTCCCGCTCGCATCGGTTGCAGGGGCGGCCGCCGATCCAGCCCTTGTGGGCCTGATGATGGCCGTCGCCGCCCATGCGCGCGAGGAGAGCCGCGGCGGGCATTGCCGCACCGACTGTCCCGACACGCTGCCCGTCGCGCAGCCGTCCCGCCTCACGTTGTCCTCGGCGATCGCCGCTGCGCGGGAGATCGCCGAGACCGAGCGTCCCTCGTTCAGGAGCGTCGCATCATGACCCTCAATCCACTCTCGCCCTTGCTCTATGAGCCGCTGGTCCGCATGGCGCTGCTGGAGGATCTCGGCCGCGCCGGCGACATCACCACCGATGCGATCGTGCCTGCGGAGCAGCGTGCGTCTCTCAAGCTGAAGGTACGCCAGCAAGGCGTGATCGCGGGGCTTGACGTTGCGCGTTGCGCGTTCCAGACCGTCTCGCCCGAGGTCCGCATGGAGATCATCCGCGGCGACGGCAGCGCCGTCGCGCCGGGTGACGTCATCGCCACCATCAGCGGCCCGGCGCGGGCGCTGCTGACCGGCGAGCGCGTTGCGCTCAACTTCCTCTGCCATCTCAGCGGCGTTGCCACCGCGACCGCTTCGCTTGTCGCGGCAGTGAAGGGGACGCGGGCGCAGATCGTTTGCACCCGCAAGACGACGCCGGGGCTGCGCGCGCTGGAGAAATATGCCGTGCGCGCCGGCGGCGGCGGCAACCACCGGTTCGGGCTCGATGATGCCGTGCTGATCAAGGACAACCACATCGCCATTGCCGGCGGCATCGAGGCGGCGATCACGAGGGCGAAGGCTCATGCCGGCCATCTCGTGAAGATCGAGGTGGAGGTCGACAACCTCGCGCAACTCGAGGAGGCGCTGGCGCTCGGCGTCGACGCGGTGCTGCTCGACAACATGACGCCGGCGGAGCTCGATCGCGCGGTCGGCATGGCGCGCGGCAAGGCGATCACCGAGGCCTCGGGCCGGATCAATGTCGACACCGCGCCGGCGATCGCGGCAGCGGGTGTCGACCTGATCTCGGTCGGCTGGATCACGCATTCATCGGCCGCGCTCGATATCGGCCTCGACGACGCCTGATCAGCCCTTGAGCGCCGCGATCAGCTTCGCGGCGTTCTCCTCCAGCACCTTCGGGTCCTCCTTGCGGCTCGCCGGCGGCAGCAGGCTGTCGCCGTTGTGGCGCGGCATGATGTGGACGTGGAGGTGGAACACCATCTGGCCGCCGGCATGCTCGTTGAACTGCTGCACGGTGATGCCGTCGGCGGCAAAGGCGGTCTTTGCGGCGCGGGCGATGGTGCGCACGGCGCGGCCGACGTGGAGGTAGTCCTCCTCGGTGATATCAAGGATGTTGCGGGCCGCCGCCTTGGGGATCACCAGCGTATGGCCGGGGACGCGCGGCATGATGTCGAGGAAGGCCAGCACGTGGTCGTTCTCATAGACCTTCACGCAGGGGAATTCGCCGCGCAGGATCTTTGCGAACGGGTTTTGCGGATCGTAGGCGGTCATCGGCAGGTCCTTCAGCGGTTCCTCGTTATGCGCCTTACTCTCATTGCCCCATGCCGCCGGTCAAGATTGCTCGTCCATGCCTTTGCGGAACGGGCCGGATTCGGCAAGCTCGCGGCCGGCCTGCTCGACATAGGCGCGCTCGCGCTTGAGATAATCGTCAATCGCGCGGCGCAGGCCGCGGTCGGCGATGTAATGGGCGGAGTAGGTGGTCTGCGGCAGGTAGCCGCGCACGATCTTGTGCTCGCCTTGCGCGCCCGCTTCGACCACGGCGAGCTTGTGCTGGATCGCGAAGTCGATGGCCTGGTAGTAGCAGACTTCGAAATGCAGGAACGGGTGGTGCTCGATGGCCCCCCAGTTGCGGCCGAACAAGGTGTCCGAGCCGATGAAGTTGATCGCGCCGGCGATCCAGCGTCCCTCGCGCTTGGCCATCACCAGCAGCACGTCTTGGGCCATGCTCTCGCCGATCAGCGAGAAGAACTTGCGGTTGAGATACGGCCGGCCCCATTTGCGCGAGCCGGTGTCCATGTAGAAGTCGAAGAACGCGTCCCAGGCGTCCTCGGTGATGTCCTTGCCGGTCAGCCAATGGATGGTGATCCCCGCGGCCAGCGCATCGCGCCGCTCGCGCTTGATCGATTTGCGGTGGCGCGAGTTCATCGTCGCCAGGAAATCGTCGAAGGTGGAGAAACCCTGGTTATGCCAGTGGAACTGCTGGTCGGTGCGCTGCAGGAAGCCCTGCGCGGCGAGCAGCTCCCACTCGGCTTGGCGTGCAAACGTGACGTGGACCGAGGAGGCCTCGCTGATCCCGCACAGCGCCTTCAATCCTTGTGCGAGCGCGTTGCCGATCACGTCCCGGTCCTGGTCGGGACGGATCAAGAGCCGTGGCCCGGTCGCAGGCGTAAAGGGCACGGAGACCTGGAGCTTTGGGTAGTAGCGGCCGCCGGCACGCTCATAGGCATCGGCCCAGCCGCGGTCGAAGACATATTCGCCCTGCGAATGCGATTTCAGATAGCACGGCACGACACCGAGGACCTCGTCGCCGAGCTTCGCCACCAGATGCCGCGGTGCCCAGCCGGTGCGGATCGTCGCCGAGCCGGAGGCTTCGCAGGCCGACAAAAAGGCGTGGGAGACAAACGGGTTGTACGAGGGGCCGCAGGCGGCGGATGAGCCGGCCGGGAGGCGGCCGGCAGGATTGGCGCAGGCGTCCCAGGCTTCCGCCGGAATCTCGCTGATCCCGGGAACGGCTTCGAGCGTGATCTCAGGTGCTGCCATCGAACCCTTGAAAAAGCGTCTGGCAAGGAACGCTCGTCGGAGACGTCCGGATTGCTCTGCTCAAGATCGTGCATCGCAGCACCGACTTCAAGACCGACGTCACGTCTCCGGCGTAAACCCTTCGAAGATCATCTGATCCGCATACCGCGCGGCGGTGGCGCGCTGCTCCGGGGTACGGACCGTCCAGGTCAGCAGCGGACAGCCGAACACGTTGCGCGCGATCCAGGGAGCAGGGGCCGGCAACTGCTCGACCCAATAGGCGACGAAGTGCGGCTGCGTGCTCATGCCGTGCTTGAGATGCAGCATGCTGTCGCGCTGCTCCCGGGTGAGCTTGGCCCAATAGCCGTCCTGATAGGTACGCTGGGCGACGATGCCGCGGGTCAGGCTCGGCATGGTCTCGCGCAGCGCCAGCACCTGGTTCGGATCGAACGACATGCCGACGACCGGGCCGGAATAGGCCGACAGCACCTCCGCCATGCGCCGGACCAGACGGCGATCGCCCTGGAACGTGCTCTTGACCTCGACCACCAGCGGGACGCGCCCGCCGATCAGGTCACAGAGGTCCTTAAGCGTCATCATGCGCTCGTCGGTCTGCTTGAATCTGACAGCCTTCAGCTCCGCCGCGGTTTTCTCGATCAGGTAGCCGGAGCCTTCGGTCAGGCGGCCGAGCTCGTAGTCGTGATGCACCATCGCCTCGCCATCGGCCGACAACTGAATGTCGCATTCGATGGCGAAGTTGCCCGCGACGGCGCCGCGGGCGGCGGCCGGCATGTTCTCGATGATGCCCCGGCTTGCATCATGAAGGCCGCGGTGGGCGACGGGGCGGGCCGTCAGCCAGTCAGGTGCGCGCATTCGCCCCGTCCATTGTCTTTCAGTTCAATCTCACGCGATCTCGAACACGCCTTCGACCTCGACCGCCGCATCCGACGGCAGCGACGAGACGCCGACCGTGGTGCGGGCATGGCGGCCCTTGTCGCCGAAGGCGGCGACCATCAGGTCGGAGGCGCCGTTGAGGACCTTCGGCCCATCGACGAAGTCGGGGGCCGAGTTGACGAAGCCGCCGAGCCGGACCACGCGCACGACCTTGTCGAGATCGCCAACGGCCGCCTTCACCTGCGCCAGCAAATTGACGCCGCAGCCCTTGGCGGCCGCATAGCCATCCTCGAGCGACACGCCGGCGCCGAGCTTGCCGGCTGCGATCAGCTTGCCGTCACCGCCGAGGCAGACCTGGCCGGAGACGAACAGCAGGTTGCCGGTGCGTACGAACGGGACATAATTGGCCACCGGAGCTTTCGGCGCCGGCAATGTGATGCCTTGTGCCGCCAGAGTCTGTTCAACCGTACCCGCCATCTCAAATCCCCATTCTGTCGCGTGAGCGCCGGTCCCGTGCCGGACCGCGGCCCTGTTTGGCGCAGTTGCCAGTGACATGCAAGCAGCCCGAGCCGTCGTTAACTTGGTGCCGCTTTCGCACGTTTCCGTGAGCCAGCCGCAGTTGCGACGTATTGCGGCGGTCTTTAATGTGACGGTTCAACGATACGTCCCCCGAGGAAAACTCATGGCTCATTCGTTTCGACTGTCGATGGGCGCGCTGGCGATCGCGGCGGTTACACTTGGTCCGGCCCAGGCCGGGGCGGCGGTGCCGTTCCTGCCGCATCAGGCGCTGTATGATCTGAGCCTGGTGAAGTCGCGTGGATCGAGCCCGGTCAACAGCGCCCGCGGACGCATCCTCTACAATTTCACGGGCAATGCCTGCACGGGCTACACGTCGGAATTCCGTCAGGTCTCCGAGCTCGACCTCGGCGAAGGCAAGGTCACCCTGAGCGACCTGCGCTCGACCGCCTGGGAGGATGGCGCCGGCAAGAGCTATCGCTTCAAGATCGACTCGCGGATGAACGACCAGGCGTCGAGCCCCGTCGACGGCATGGCCGAGCGCACCGGAGATCACATCACGGTCAAGCTCAAGCAGCCGGAAGCAAAGACCTTCACGCTCGACGGCTCTACCGTGTTTCCGACCGAGCAGATCCAGCGCATCATCGCCGCCGCGCGCGAGGGCAAGTCGCTGCTCGAGCTGTCGGTCTATGACGGCTCCGACAATGGCGAGAAGGTCTACAACACGCTGACCGTGATCGGCGCGGCCGTGCCCGGCGACAAGGCGGCGGCCAAACCCGATGCCTCGACCGACAACAGCGAGATGAAGACGCTGACGCGCTGGCCGGTCACCGTCAGCTATTATGACCGCGACGCCAAGCGTACCGAGGGCGAGCAGACGCCGGTCTATGCCATGTCGTTCGAGCTGTACGAGAACGGCGTCTCGCGCGCGCTCGTGCTGGACTACAACGACTTCGTCATTTCCGGCGCGCTTGGCAAGTTCGACGTCAAGGACGCGAAGGACGCCAAGCCCTGCAGCAACTGAGGCGGGCCTCATTCCGTCTCCTCTGCGGTCTCCTCCGGCCCATCATAGGCAATGCCGCGGATGACCGCGGTCTGGCCGAACTTCTTGCGCAAGGCATCCATCGCGCGCTCGGCTGACGCCGAGCGGCGGTCGAGCATGTCGGTGTCGGACGCCTCCGAGCCCGGGCACAGCGCGCTGACACCGGCGCCCATCAGGCGGAACGCCGTGCCGTCGGTCTCGCGCGCCAGCATCTCCTTGCAGATGGCGAAGATCCTGCCGGCGAGCTGGGTCGGCGCGGCGATCGACTGTGAGCGGGTGCGCTGGCGAAAGTCTGATGTCTTCAGCTTGAGCGTGATGGTCGAGCCGGCGAGCTGACTCGCCTTCAGCCGCGCGGACACCTTCTCCGACAGGCGCCACAGCACCTTCTCCAAGGTCGCGTAGTCACGGATGTCGCTGTCGAAGGTGGTCTCGTTCGAGATCGTCTTGGCGCCGCGGTCGGCCACCACCTTGCGGTTGTCGAGGCCGCGCGCCAGTCGCCATAGCCGGCGACCCTCGCCGCCGAACTGCTTCATCAGGTCGATCTCGTCAGCGCGCTGCAGGTCGGCGATGACCCGGAAGCCGTGGTTGGCGAGGCGCTGCTGCGTGGCGGGACCGACGCCGAAGATGAAGCCGACCGGCTTCTCCGCCAGCATCGTCACGGCCTCGTCCTGGTCGAGCGCGGCGAAGCCGCGGGGCTTGTCGAGGTCGGAGGCGATCTTGGCGAGGAACTTGTTGCAGGACAGTCCGACCGACACCGTGATGCCGATGGACTGCTCGACCTCGCGGGCGAAGCGCGCCAGCACCTTCGCCGGGATCATGCCGTGGACGCGCTCGGTGCCGGAGAGATCGAGGAACGCCTCGTCGATCGACAGCGGCTCGACCAGCGGCGTCAGCGCCAGCATCGCCTGCCGCACCTCGCGGCCGACGCGGACATATTTCGCCATGTCCGGGCGGATCACCACCGCCGACGGGCAGAGTTCGAGCGCCTTGAACATCGGCATCGCCGAGCGCACGCCATAGGTGCGGGCGATGTAGCAGGCCGCCGACACCACCCCGCGCTTGCCGCCGCCGATGATCACGGGGCGATCCGCCACGTCCGGATTGTCGCGCTTCTCGACGGTGGCATAGAACGCGTCGCAGTCGATATGGGCGAGCGTCAGCGTCGCGAGGCCGCGATGTCGCACCAGCCGGGGCGAGCCGCAGGCGGTGCAGCGGCGGGCGGCAGGGCCGAGGTCAGACAGACAGTCGCGGCAGAAGCAGGCCGGCCCGGACACCGCGCGCGACGCTGCCTCTGGCGCGGGCGTGCTCACGGCACGTCGCGCTCCCACTGCCGGTCGCCCAATACCTGCCGCGCGGCCATGATATTGGTGGGATGTAACTTGGAGCTTTCGGCAAAAGCCTTTACCGTCTCGTCGTCTCGCAGCACGAAATCGAGCACGCTGGCCAGGAAATTCGGGTCGGCCGCCGACGAGCGCAGGGTTTCGGGCCCGATCCCGGTCTCGGCCAGAAAACGGCCGATCCGTTCGGGTTCCGAGGCCAGGAATGAAAGGGCCTGAACCGCAACGATTTCAGCGACTTCGCGCGGATTTTGAGAACGCTTTTTCAACTTGGCATTTGCCTTTCCATTAACTTGTCGTCTCTACTTTGCGGGCATCATGCCCGAGTCTTCTGAGTTGGTTCAAGCAAGTGGAAACCATCCGGGGGGAAAGATCGAATACCGACTTAACGGCTTAGAACGAATCTGGGGCTAGTTTGAATTAGATCAGTAGCGGTGGACAGAGGTCCACCGGAGGACATGCCGGTGTCAGTGATTCGGAGGGGCGGATGGGCAAGACCGTCCTGATCGTGGAAGACAATGAGCTCAACATGAAGCTCTTCCGCGATCTGTTGGAGGCCCACGGTTACCAGACGTCCGGCACCTCCAGCGGCGTGGAGGCGCTCGACATCGTGCGCCGGACCCGGCCCGACCTGATTTTGATGGACATCCAGTTGCCACAGGTCTCCGGCCTGGAGGTGACGAAATGGATCAAGGACGATCCCGATTTGCGCGCGATCCCGGTGGTCGCGGTGACAGCTTTTGCCATGAAGGGCGACGAGGAGCGCATCCGCGAGGGTGGCTGCGAAGCCTATCTTTCTAAACCGATTTCGGTCGGAAAATTCATAGAAACCGTGCGACGTTTTATCGGCTGAGGAGTTTCTGCAGTGTCCGCGCGCATCCTTGTGGTCGACGACGTCCCCGCCAACGTCAAGCTGTTGGAGGCGCGGCTGTCGGCCGAATATTTCGACGTGCTGACCGCCTCGAACGGCGCCGAAGCGCTGCAGATCTGCCAGCGCGCCGAATGCGACATCATCCTGCTCGACGTCATGATGCCGGACATGGACGGCTTCGAGGTCTGCCGCCGGCTGAAGTCGAACCCTGCGACGCATTTCATTCCGGTGGTGATGGTGACGGCGCTCGACAGCCCGTCCGACCGCGTGCGCGGCCTGGAGGCCGGCGCCGACGACTTCCTGACCAAGCCCGTCTCCGACGTCGTGCTGATCGCCCGCGTGCGCTCGCTGACCCGGCTGAAGATGATGACTGACGAGCTGCGCATGCGCGCGCTCACCTCGCTGGAGATCGGCGTGCAGGCGCCGGAGCGCAATGCCGTCGCCGATACGGGCAAGGGCGGCAGGGTGCTGCTGGTCGACGATCGTCCCTCGTCCTACGAGCGGCTCGGCCCGATGCTCGCAGCCGAGCATTCCGTCGATGTCGAGCCCAATCCGGCCGAGGCCGTGTTCAATGCCGCGGAGGGCAATTACGACCTCGTCATCGTGTCGCTCGATTTGAGCGACTTCGACGGCCTGAGGCTGTGCAGCCAGCTCCGCTCGCTGGAGCGGACCCGTCACGTGCCGATCCTCGCGATTGCGGAGGCCGAGAACAATTCCCGCCTGCTGCGCGGCCTCGAGATCGGCGTCAACGACTATCTGCTGCGTCCCGTCGACAAGAACGAGCTGATGGCGCGCGCCCGCACCCAGATCCGCAAGCGCCGCTACACCGATCATCTGCGCGACAACGTCCAGAACTCGATCGAGATGGCGATCACCGACGCGCTCACCGGCCTGCACAACCGCCGTTACATGGAATCGCATCTGGCGACGCTCGCCGACCAGGCCGCGAGCCGCGGCAAGCCGCTGGCGCTGATGATGCTCGACATCGACTACTTCAAGTCGATCAACGACACTTACGGCCACGATGCCGGTGACGACGTGCTGCGCGAGTTCGCGATGCGGGTGCGCAAGTCGATCCGCGGCATCGATCTCGCCTGTCGCTATGGCGGCGAGGAGTTCGTCATCGTGATGCCGGAGACCGATCTGCACGTGGCCGGCATGGTCGCCGAGCGCCTGCGCCGCTCGGTCGCCAACGAGCCGTTCTCGGTGCACAAGGGCGAGAAGCGCATCGAGGTCACGGTCTCGATCGGCATCTCCACGTTGGAGCAGAAGGGCGAGCCGGTCGCCGACGTCATGAAGCGTGCCGACAATGCGCTCTATCGCGCCAAGAACGAAGGCCGCAACCGCGCGGTCGCGATCGCGCCGACGCATCAGCCGTCGTTCCTGCCGCAGGCCGCGGGCAGGGGTCGATAGAGGGCAGGGCTTCTTCATCGCCAGAACGCTGCTGCGTATGCGGTGGTCGCGAGTGGCCACCACTGTCTCCCCATCGTCATTCCGGGGCGCGCGTAGCGCGAGCCCGGAATCCATAGCCACGAACCGATGTGTGTCGCGAGGTGCCAGTGGCGACTGCCTTCGCCAAACCACGGCTCGGGAGTATGGATTCCGGGCTCGCCCTTCGGGCGCCCCGGAATGACAGCGGGTGTGTGGCAACAGACTGCAGGACATAGCTCATCATCCTCGCCGCGCCTCCGCGCCCGAGTTGTGCCCATCAAAACCCTCATCGAGAACAGAGGGCGCAGGGAAGGCCGGGTGCGGGTCGCACCCATGGTCCGCGTGCAGCAAAAAAAGCACGCGGCAGAACCACAGGTACGGACCGGACATCCGGCCCTCCCTGCGCGATGGCTTTACGGCTTACTCCGCGCTCTCCCCGGGGACCGGCGTTTTTGCCCCCGTCATCAGCGCGCTCGTCGCAAGCGCCGACTTGGCCTCAGCGTCGGGAGGCCAGGACCACACGGCTTCACCGTGCGCACCAGGATGTTCGTCCGCGCGGATCAACCACGCTGCACCCCGACACGCCCACCGCAACCCACCTCACGCTCGTGACGATCGCGATGCGCCCCTCTTGGCGAGGTGGGATGAGGGAGGGATAGCATGAATTCTGTAAAAACGAAACAAGAATCTTCGGCTGACGGCGGCCGATCAACATGATCCAGTTGATGCGATTGAGAAAATGAGTTTCTCGGCGCAGCGCTCGTTCATGCCGGTCCGGCAGGGAGCCGATGCTGGAGGGTTGCTTCGATTTCGGCCGATGTCGTGCGGCGGGCGACTCCGTGAGTGATCTGTTTTGCCCGTCGTGCTAGATTTGCCCGGAGCGCCACATGTTCTCAGGAGGTGGGCGTATGAGACCGATCCGTGTGAGTGTTTTAGTTGGTGCCCTGACTGGCGTGCTGATGTTGTGCGGCGTCCTGATCCTCGAAGCTTTCAGTGTTCAGAGCAATGTCTCGACGTTGGCACTCATGGGAGGCGTCGCGGGGTGGTTGGCCGTCTTCATCGTGGATCGTTTTAGACCCGCCCGGGCGGCGCCGTAGGTCCGCAGACCGGACGATGCTGCGCTCGTCTGTCCTGGAGGTCTCCGTCGAGTTTGGTGGAGGCGAGACAGCTGTGTAGGACGGATCAGCGCTGCGCGATCCGCTGGACCAACTGCAAAGCGATATTCGGGCCAGCTGGCACCGCATCACGATGTCTGATTGTATCTCTTTAGCAATCCACCAAACAAAGGTCGTCGCTGCTTTGCTCGATGACAAGCAGCGGCGTGCAATGGCGGCACTGCTACGCAATCGCCTCGGCGCGAATGTTCTCAGTCATGCGCCTTGGGACAACCTCGAGGCGCCTCAAGGCCTGCACAGTACAGAGGGATGGCAACTCATTCCGACCTATGTCGGCAGGAGCGAATGTGTGTTGTTTGTGGCGCGGGCGAGCGCGTGGTGGACATTCCGTAGCGGTGCGGATCTGCTACGTGTCCTGGAGGAGTGCCCGCCAATGGAATTTTACGTCTCCGACAGGGATGCCAGTTACCTCCTCTGCCATAATCACCACGACTTCGTCGTCGGTTGGGGCGATGCTGCGAGGTGGGTTGCAAGCGGATGCCCCGAACGACCGTTGGGTCGGTAGGACAGATTATTATCGCAGCGTAATCGGTAGCGTCCTTTTGACGACAATCGCGATGGGTGGATCACATGGCTTTGGATGGTATCGACGTCGTCCAACGACGCCCCGGGATGTATGTCGGCGATACGACCGACGGCACGGGGTTGCACCGGATGATCGAAATCCTGGTCGACAATGCCGTGGATGAGGCGCTCGCCGGGTTCGGTGATCGGCTGGACGTTGCTCTGAATGCCGACGGTTCGGTGACGATCCGCGACAATGGCCGCGGCATTCCGACCGAAATACATCCATCGGAAGGCATCCCAGCCGTCGAATTTATCATGACGCGTCTTGACTACGCGTTCCGTCAGCCCTCGTGGCTTCTCGTGGTCAATGCGCTGTCGGAGTGGCTGCAACTGCGCATCTGGCGGAACGGCAAGGAGCATGGCATGCGCTTCCGCCGCGGCCGTTGCGAGGCGCCGTTGACCATGGTCGGAGACGCGGAGATCGTGGATGGCACGCCCAGGCGTGGGACGGAAATCACGTTCTGTCCGAATGCGGAGGTGTTTTCCAATGGGGCATTCGATCTGGCCAGGATCGAGCACCACCTGCGCAAGCTGCCGGTGTTCAAGGCTGGAGTGACGGTGACGCTATCGGATCGGCGGAATGGCGGCAACCACGAGATCAGTCTGCAAGTTTGATCATCAGCGCCGTAGGGCGGATGAGCAGAGCGTAATCCGCCGCTTGTCTGGCCGTGAAATGGCGGACTACGCAAACGCTCATCCGCCCTACGACACGTCGCAAAGTCATCAGCTCGAAATACTCCCGCCAGAGATGTGCCGTCATGCGGAACATCTCTTGATTTTGTCCGATATCGGTGGTATCCAGGTCTCATGAGCACATCGACCCGCATCGCCCACTTCGATCGCATGACCGGCTTCGGCCGGGCCATGGAAGGAGTCGCGCGCTAGGAGATCGACGACGCGATGTTCTCACCAAGGCCCCGCCGGCATCGGACGGGGCCTTTTCGTTTGGCCCTTGCTCCCTGCCGGCACAACAGCAGGAGCGTAGGATGCTACCGCATCAGATCAACCCGGCGATCGACTCCGGGCACTTGTCAGGACTCAATGTCGATCTCTCGATCGCTTCAGCCACCGACGCGATCAGTAGTTTGCAGCCATCGACGCAGCCCGACGCGCCGATCGCAGCCTTGCGAGAGGTGTTGTCGGAAAAGGACGCGGCCGGCCCGCCGGCCAGGCCGACCTGGCTCATCATCCGCCTGATCGGCTGGTGCTGGCGCGCCATGCAAGAGTGGCAACGCCGGGAGAGCGTGCGGGCAAGTCTGTACGAGCTGAGCGAACGCGAGCTCACCGACATCGGCCTCACGCGCGCCGAGATCGAACACATCAGTGCGTTGCGGACGCTCGAGAGCTTGAGGGACAACCCGCGACATCTGGTCTCGCGCAGGGGAATGTAGCCGGCTGCGGACCGTAGAGATGCAGAGCTAGGGATGGTTGGCCGATAGCGCGAGATGCTGAGCCACGACGTCATTGCGAGCGAAGCGAAGCAATCCAGGGTCCCGCCCACGCCCCTGGATTGCTTCGCTGCGCGCTGCGCTCGCAATGACGGAGGTGAGATCACGCTCTTCTCTCGGCACTCTTCTGCTGGAGAGATCGTTTGCGCGCAGCTCGGCGGGATACGAGCCTCGCATGGCTGCTCAGTTGTGCGCGCAGGAACTACATGGCTTGATCTCGATCAATTCTCGTGGTACTTGCAAATCATGATCAACGTCGTGCGCCATTCCTACCGCAAAAATACGACCCGCCGTAGCCGGGCCGTGGGAGGAGTCGTGCGCTAGGATTTCGACGACACGATCATTCCACCAGGCCCCGCCGGCATCGGACGGGGCCTTTTTGTTGGGCCACGCTCCCTGCCGGCATCACAAAGCAGGAGCGACCGATGCCACCTCAGACCCATCTCACCGCCGGGACCGCGCGCGATGCTGCGCCGCTCAGTGTGGTTCGTCATGTCATCGCCAAAACGAACGCGACGGGCGCTGCCCAAGCTGCGCCGCGCCCCAACGCGCCCACCCCGGCGCTGCGTGTCGTGTCCGACAAGGATGCGGCGGCGCCGCCAGGCGCAGCGGCAGGCCTCATCAGTTGGCTCGGGCAGTCCTGGCAGGCA
The DNA here is from genome assembly GCF_051167855.1 of Bradyrhizobium sp. HKCCYLRH3099. Lineage (NCBI taxonomy): Bacteria > Pseudomonadati > Pseudomonadota > Alphaproteobacteria > Hyphomicrobiales > Nitrobacteraceae > Bradyrhizobium > Bradyrhizobium sp. HKCCYLRH3099. The sequence goes on along the minus strand of NZ_JBNPTW010000001.1, from coordinate 129,412 downwards.
TTTCAGGAGAGCCGCCGGCGGCGGAAGTTGAGAGCCCATCTGCGCGACCTGAGCGAGGCCCAATTGCTGGACATCGGCCTGAGCAGAAGCGACATCGAGCACCTCGCCGCGCACCGCGCGCTCGAACGGCTCAAGTACGATACGACGCATCTGATGATGTCCCGTGGCGTGATGTAGCCGTGATCTCAGCTCTGCGTGTTTCAATCGTCTCACGGCGGATCAGCGTCGATCCGCCGTGATAACGCGCCCGTCACCAGGCGATCCGTTCGCCACAGGCTCATTCGTAAGGGACTGTGGTCTCAGCTCCGCGCCTCGCGACCATGCCAGACGCGAGTGATCAGGATATCGTTCGACTGCGGCATGAGAGCATAGCGAACAATATAGCCAGATGCCCCAAACCGCACGACGATCTGCCTGATGTCGGCATCTCGCGTTGGTTGCCCCATGTCAGGAAACTCCTGCAGCCGATCGATCGCCGTCCAAATCGCAGAGAGTGCACGTCGTGCCGCGTCGCGATTGCGCTCGTCGAGAAACGTTCTGACGCGCTCGAGGTCCGATATGGCCTCGGGCGCAAACAGGATCATCGAAGCTTTCGCGGAGCCGGAGGTGTCAATTCCTCTGCCGATCCCCAGCTAGCGACCCACGCCTTTACCTCATTCAGGGGCACGGCGAGACCCGTTTGCTTGAATGTATCGAGGCGCCGCCGGTCCTCGGCAATATCGGGACCTGCGATGTCGATCACGGAATCAAGCAGCGCCACGGCTTCCGCAAGAACTGCGGCGATGTCCTGGCCGCGCTCGGCCGCCATCTCGGACAGGCGAGTATCGGTGGTTGCGTCGATCTCGATGGTACGGCGGACGAGGTTCATGCAGCAAAGATAGCGGTGCCGGCACAGGCTGTCGAGGAAGCTGATCACCGCGCCGGATGCAGACGAGCTCCCGAACCCGTCTTCGATGGCCCTTTGCGCGGGAACCGGCCGCCGGGGCGGGCGTTTGTCTTCCTCAAAGGAGGAGACCTCATGAAGAAGCTGGTGTTTGCGGCTGCGGTATCGCTGGTTGTTCTGCCGTCGCTCGCGTTGGCGCAGGGCCACATGGGCACGCCGCAGGAGCAGAAGGCCTGCGCGCCCGACGCCAAGCGCTTCTGCCGTGCTCAGCTCGGCGATGATTTCGGCGTGCAGAACTGTCTGACGCAGAACCGGGCCAAGCTGAGCAAGCGCTGCTCGGCGGTGTTCTCCAGCCACGGCATGTAAGCCGTCGCGCACGCCTTCTCGACGTGACAGGGCGGACGGCTGACGCTGGTCCGCCCTTCTTGCGTGATCAGGCCGTGCGCACCTTGCGCAGGAATTTGTCCAGCTCGTCCTTGAGGTGATTGCTCTCGCGCGACAGCGAGTGCGCCGAGGCGAGCACCTGGGACGAGGCGTTGCCGGTCGCGTTGGCGCCCTCGCTGACGTCGCCGATGTTGCCGGCGACGCGGGCGGTGCCGCTCGCAACCTCCTGGACGTTGCGCGAGATCTGACCCGTGGCGGAGCCCTGCTGCTCGACGGCGGCGGCGATGCCGGCCGCGATCTCCGAGATCTGCTGGATGGTGCCGCCGATCTGCTTGATCGAGGTCACCGAGGCCTGTGTCGCGTTCTGGATGCCTTCGATCTGCTGGCCGATCTCCTCGGTCGCCTTGGCGGTCTGCGAGGCCAGCGCCTTGACCTCGGAGGCGACCACGGCGAAGCCGCGGCCGGCTTCGCCCGCCCGTGCCGCCTCGATGGTGGCGTTCAAGGCGAGCAAATTGGTCTGGGCGGCGATCGAGGTGATCAGCTTCAGCACGTCGCCGATGCGCTCGGCGGTGCGCGACAGCTCGCTGATGCCGGCGTCCGTCTGTTCGATCTGGCGCACGGCTTCCCTGGCGATGGTGGTCGATTCCGTGACCCGGCGGCCGATCTCGTGCACGGAGGAGGTCATCTGCTCGGCGGCCGAGGCCACGGACTGCACGTTGGCCGAGACTTGGCCGGAGGCGGAGGCTGCGCTCGTCGACAGCTGCTGTGTCTGCTCGGCGGTCTTGCTGAGGCTGTTCGCCGACACCTCCAGCGTGCGCGCGTCGGAATGGACCTTGTTGATGATCTGTCCGACGGTGGCTTCGAACTCGTCGGCCATGCGCTTCATCGCGGCGTGCTGCTCGGTCTTGGCAGCATCGAGATAGACCGAGATCGCGAGGTCCATGTCGATCATCGCGGCCTTGGTGATCGCCGCCTGCAGCGCCGCCTTTTTCTCGCGCGCGGCGGCGCCCGCAAACCAGCCGTCCGACAGCTCGGTTTCGATCGCCTTCTGCAGGCCGGTGACGATCAGCGAATAGCCCGCGATGTACCAGCGCGGCTCCAGTCCCATGCGGTGATGGGCCTGGCCGATGCGGGTGACCGACGTCACATAGGCGTCGTCGAATTTGGCGGTCGCCAGCGACATCCAGTGATCGAACTGAGCCTGCGAGGCGTGCTTCATCGCGGCCTGGCCGGAGAACATCTTCGCCAGTTGCTGGTACTTGCCGACATGGGCGTAGAACTGCTGGAGCAAAGCGGGCAGCACCTTGCCGATCAGCGGCCGCAGTTCGCGCAGGCTGTCCCGCGTCGCATTGTCGATCCCGATGAAGTCGAGACGGGATTGCAGGGTGGCAAGATCGGTCATCGCTGGTCAGCCCGTGAAGCCAAGACGCGTGGGTGAGCCCGCGCTGCGGGTGCGTTGCTACCCTTCAGGATTGCACGATTTTGGTTGATGGTTCCTTACGAAGGAACCGAGAACTTTACTGATTTTGGGTCCGAGAGCTGGACGCCGTCGACGGTATTGGCGGGTGCCGGCGTGAACGGGGCAATAAAAAACGGGGCCGAAACGGCCCCGTTGAAGTCATAGCGTCCGCGATCTACTTGATCTTTTACTTGATCTTGGCTTCGCGGAATTCGACGTGCTTGCGCGCGACCGGGTCGTACTTCTTCTTGACCATCTTGTCGGTCATGGTGCGCGAATTCTTCTTGGCAACATAATAGAAGCCGGTGTCGGCCGACGACACGAGCTTGACCTTGATGGTGACCGCTTTGGCCATGTCTTGAACCTCTGGAATCGGGGATAGGGTGGGCACCGGCCAAAGAGGGGGCGCCGTTGGCCGGCAAACTACCCAGCCAGCCCCCAAAGTCAAGGTTGCCGGGCCAGATTCTGGGATCCTAGGTCTCGAAGAAGCGGTTTTTGGGCCGGGGAAGCCCGAGATTGTCGCGCAAGGTGGGGCCTTCGTACTCGGTCCGGAAGATCCCGCGGCGCTGCAGCTCGGGAATCACCTTTTCGACGAAGTCGTCGAGGCCGGCGGGCAGGAACGGGAACATGATGTTGAAGCCGTCCGAGCCGCGGCTTTCCAGCCAATCCTGCATCTGGTCGGCGATCGTCTTGGCCGTGCCGACGAAAGCGAGCCCGCCATAGCCGCCGACCCGCTGCGCCAGCTGCCGCACCGTGAGCTTGTCGCGGGCGGCGACGTCGACCAGGCGCTGGCGGCCGCTCTTGGAGGCGTTGGTCTCGGGGATCGGCGGCAGCTGGCCGTCGGGATCGAAGCCGGAGGCATCGGTGCCGAGGATCACCGAGAGCGAGGCGATGGCGCTGTCGTAGTGCACCTTGCTGTCGAGGAGCGCGCGCTTCTCCTTGGCCTCCGCATCGCTGTCGCCGACCACGACGAAGGCGCCGGGCAGGATCTTCAGATGCTCGGGGTTGCGGCCGACCTTCTCCATGCGGCCCTTGATGTCGGCGTAGAGCTTCTGGCCATCGGCGAGACTGCCGCCGCCGGTGAACACGGCTTCCGCGGTCTCGGCCGCGAGTTGTTTGCCGTCCTCGGAGGCGCCGGCCTGCACGATCACCGGCCAGCCCTGCACCGGGCGGGCGATGTTCAGCGGTCCCCGCACCTTGAGATATTTGCCCTTGTGGTCGAGCACATGCATCTTGTCGGGATCGAAGAACAGCCCGCTCTCGACGTCGCGCACGAACGCATCATCGGCGAAGGAATCCCACAGGCCGGTGACGACGTCGTAGAACTCGCGGGCGCGCTTGTAGCGCTCGGCGTGCTCCATGTGGTCGTCGAGGCCGAAATTCAGCGCTGCGTCGGGGTTCGAGGTGGTGACGATATTCCAGCCCGCGCGGCCGCCGGAGAGATGGTCGAGCGAGGCGAAGCGGCGGGCAACGTGATAGGGCTCGTCGAACGTGGTCGAGCCCGTCGCGATCAGGCCGATGTTCTCCGTGACGGCCGACAATGCCGAGAGCAGCGTGAACGGCTCGAACGAGGTCACCGTGTGGCTGCGCTTCAGCGCATTGATCGGCATGTTCAGCACGGCCAGATGATCGGCCATGAAGAAGGCGTCGAACTTGCCGGCCTCGAGCTTGCGGATCAGCTGCTTAAGATGCGCGAAATTGAAGTTGGCGTCCGGCCAGGCGCCAGGATAGCGCCACGCGCCGGTGTGGATCGAGACCGGGCGCATGAACGCGCCGAGCTTGAGTTGACGAGGGGCCATGGGGGCGTCCGCGGATGGTTGCTGTCTTTCAGCAGATAGGAACTTCGCGGGCGCGTGTCAGCAAGCCGGCGCAGAACACGATTTCGTTTTCAATGCCGACAGAGAACGTTCATGCCAATGAGGGCCGAGCAGGCAGTCCAAACAACGGTGTCGTCCCGGCCTTGAGCCGGGACCCACTCCGTGAAGGTTGGGATGCCGTCGCCGCTCCGCCTAATTCCCCTTTGCGCGTTCGTCGAACGCCGAGAGCACGGCGAGCGTCATGGCCGTGATGCCGGTCTCGATGGTCGGCTTCGGCACCGGCGCGAATTGCGGGGAGTGGTTCGGCGCCAGTTGCGGGCCGGTGCCGTTGCGGGCTGCGGCGACGCGCTCAGGTTCGTAAACGCCGATGCCGAAGAACATCGAGGGCACGCCGGCCGCGACGAACTCGGAATAGTCCTCGCTGGTCGTGGTCGGCGGGACCAGCATCAGCTTGTCGCCGAAGGCCGCCCGCAGCACCTTCTCGCCGGCCGCAACGACAGCAGAATCATTCATGACGCCCTTGGCGCCCTCGGTGATCTCGATCTGCGGCGACGGCGCATCCGCCATGGCGGCGACGGCCTTGGCCGTGCGCTCGACGCCGGCCACGATCTTCGCGCGCACCTCCGGCTTGAAGGTCCTGATCGTGCCGGCGACGAAGGCGTTGTCGGGAATGATGTTGCCGGCGGTGCCGCCATGGATCGCGCCGACCGTGACGAGGCCGAACTCGGTCGGGTCCTTCTCGCGGCTGATCACGCTCTGCAGGTCGACCACGAAGCGCGCCGCCATCATCACCGGATCGATCGTCTGGTGCGGCGCCGCGCCGTGGCCGCCGCGGCCGTGGAAACGAACGAACAGTCCGTCCGCACTGGAGGAGCCGATACCCGTGCGGTAGGTGAGCGAGCCGTAAGCGAAGCCACCATCATGCAGGGCGAAGCCGACATCGGGTTTCGGGAAGCGCGTGAACAGGCCGTCGGCCAGCATCGCCTTGGCACCAGCGACTTCTTCCTCGGCCGGCTGGGCGATGAACATCAAGGTGCCCTTCCACTTGTCCTTCAGGCCGACCAGCGTCTTGGCCGTGCCGACCCAGCTCGCCATGTGGATGTCGTGGCCGCAGCTATGCGCGACGAAGGTCTCGCGCCCGTTCCAAATGGCCTTGTCGCGGCTCGCATAGGGCAGGCCGGTCTTTTCCTCCATCGGCAGCGCGTCGAGCTCGGTGCGCACCATGATCGTCGGGCCCTCGCCATTGCGATAGAGCGCGACGAGGCCTGTCTTGCCGACCTTCTCGGTGACTTCGAAGCCGAGCGCGCGCATCTGCTCCGCAAGCTTCGCCGCGGTTTTGACTTCCTGGAAAGCAAGCTCGGGATGGGCGTGCAGATCCTTGTAGAGCACGTCGAGCGCGGGATAGTCGCGTTCGAGCGACGCGGTGATGGTGCTCTTCAACGCCGCGAGATCGAGATCTGCGCGAGCCTGTGCCGAGACCAGGGTGGACGATGCAACTGACGCGAGCAGGGCGACGAGAAACTGCTTCATGGAGGGGCTCCCAATGAACGCCGTCATTTAATACCTTTCGGCGGTCGACGACCAGCAGGCCCGTCGATCTTGCGCATCAAGGCGAGCGCGTCGGGTGTGATCTCAAACCCGCTCGCGAGGGAGCATTCGAGGTGTCAGAACGGCTCAATATCTCCTCTGGCTATCCGTTTGAAGACCGCTACGGCTATGCACGCGCCGTTCGCGTCGGCCAGCAAATCTTCGTCTCCGGAACGACCGCGCGAGGTCCTGATCTGGATCGCGATGCCTATGTCCAGGCGCAAGGCGTGATCGGCATCATCGCCGAAGCGCTGGAGAAGGCGGGAGCGGAGCTTCGCCATGTGGTGCGGACGGTCGTTTACGTGACCGACATGGCTGACATCGATCATGTTGCTCGCGCCCACGGCGAAGCCTTCGGCACGGTGCTGCCGGCTAGCACGCTGGTACAGGTCGCCGGTCTTACGCCCGCGAACGCTCGGGTCGAGATCGAGATGACAGCGATCATCCATGACTGATGACCGCGCTGGAGCGCATCATCCGCCCAGCACGTCCTTCTGCATCCTGCCGCCGTAGAAGTGGAAGAACGGCACCGGGGCGTCGTGGCGGAGCGGGCCGGTGGCGAGGCGCTTGTCGAGCTCGTGGAGGACGTTCTTGGTCATCGGGTGCAGATCGGCGAGCGGCTTGGAGCCGAGCTCGACCCAGACCAGCTCGACCAGCTCGGCATCGGCATGGATCACCCCCTCGACCCGGTGGGTGATGGCGGAGGCATCGGCCGTGAAGAAGCGGGTGTCGAAGCGCTTGATGCGGCCGGGCGGGGTGATGGCGCGGGCGATCAGGAACAGGCCGGAGGGATCGGGCAGCAGGCCCGCTTCAGTAAACGGCGCCCAAGGACCATCGAGCTTCGGCGTAGGGCCGTCGACCTTGCGTCCCAGGCAGAGACCCGTTTCCTCGCAGGCTTCGCGGATCGCGGCGACGGCGAGCGATTTCGCCCGTGACGCTGATGTCTGCGGCTTGCCCTTGAACAGATTGGCTTCGAGCTCGGCCGGCATCGGAGCTGCGACCGGAATGCGGTGATCGGTCTTGTCGACGCGGCCGCCGGGAAAGACGAACTTGCCGGGCATGAACACGACCTTGTCGTGGCGCTTGCCGACCAGCACTTTCGGCACGGCGCCGCTGCGGTCGACCAGGATCAAGGTCGCGGCGTCGCGTGGCTTGGTGTAGGGATGATGGTCTGCTTCCTTCTCGGCGGGCTTGCCCGCCGGCGCGCTCGTCGCCTGTGCCGTCTCGTTCATATCCTCCCCTTCTTCTTATTAGTTCTTGAAGTCGCTCACACCGGCGGAATGCCTTCCACCGGATTGTCGTCGAAGCCGTGCATCCGGAACGCCCATTGCAGCCCGACGACGGCGCCCTTGACCGGCTGCAGCAGCGCGAGCGAGGCGATCAATGTCACCGGCAGGTAGATCGCGAGCTGCAGCGCCACGGGCGGCGCGTAGTTGGTCTCGATCGACAGCACCAGCGGCACGATGATGTGGCCGACGATGACGATCACGAGATAGGCGGGCAGATCGTCGGCGCGATGGCCGGAGAAATCCTGGCCGCAGCGGTCGCAATTGTCGGCGACCTTCAGGAAGGCGCGGAACAGCTTGCCCTCGCCGCAGCGCGGGCAGCGGCCGCGCAGGCCGTGCTTCATCGCCGTCCAGACGTCGCGCTTCTCGGCAAGACCAGTGTCGCGGGTCCAGGTCTGCGGCAGCGGCTGTGGCATTGCGCGGGGCGTAGAACTCATGGCGTCCATGATTGGCCTTTCTTCGACGTGCCGGGCTTGCGTTTTGCCCCTGCCTTTTGGCTTTTCTTACGGCTCTTGTCTTTATGCTTCGTGCGCGCTTCGGATTTGCCCCGCTTGGCCGCCTTGTGGGTCGCCTTGGCGTTCGTCCCGACGGTATTCTTGCGCCTGGGGCCTGCGCCGCGCGGATGGCGCGACACCAGCACGTCGGCCTGCGTCAGCAGCTCGAAGCGCAGCGCGCCGGCCACCGGTTGAGCTTCTACCAGACGCACGTCGACGACGTCACCGAGTCGGTGCATGGCACCACTGCGCTGGCCGATCAGCGCGTGGCGGGTCTCGTCGTAATCGAAATATTCCGTGCCGAGGGTTCGGATCGGAACCAGGCCGTCGGCGCCGGTGTCGTCGAGCTTGATGAAGAGACCCGCGCGGGTGACGCCGGAGATGCGGCCCTGGAAGGTGGCGCCGACGCGATCGGCGAGATGGTGCGCGATCAGCCGGTCGGCGGTCTCGCGCTCGGCCTTCATCGCGCGGCGCTCGGTCACCGAGATCTGCGCCGCGACCTCCGCCAGATGATCCGGCGTCTCGCTGTCGGGCAGGGCGCCGTCGCCGAGCCCCAGTGCGCGCAACAGGCCACGGTGCACGACGAGGTCGGCGTAGCGGCGAATGGGAGAGGTGAAGTGCGCGTAGCGGCGCAAATTGAGGCCGAAATGCCCGTAATTTTCCGAGGAGTACTCGGCTTGCGCCTGCGAGCGCAGCACGACCTCGTTGACGAGCTTCTCGTAGTCCTGGCCGGCGACCAAGGTCAGCACGCGGTTGAACAGTGACGGCCGCAGCGCGCCCGACTTCGCGAAGGGTACGTCGAGCGTCTTCAGGAAGTCCTGCAGCGCGTGTACCTTCTCGACCGTGGGCTCGTCATGCACGCGATAGATCAGCGGCAGCGCCTTCTTCTCCAGCGCCTCGGCGGCTGCGACGTTGGCGAGGATCATGAACTCCTCGATCAGCCGGTGCGCGTCGAGGCGCTCGGGCACGACAACGCGGTCGACGGTGCCGTCCGGCTTCAACAGGATCTTGCGCTCGGGAAGGTCGAGGTCGAGCGGATCGCGCGCGTCGCGGCCGCGCTTGGCGACCTCATAGGCGGCATAGAGCGGCTTGAGGATCGGTTCGAGCAGGGGGCCGGTGATGTCGTCCGGCTTGCCGTCGATGGCGGCTTGCGCCTGCGCGTAGGACAGCTTTGCGGCCGAACGCATCAGCACGCGGTGGAACGAGTGCGACCGCTTGCGACCGTCGGCGCCCAGCACCATGCGCACGGCGAGCGCGCCGCGCGGTTCGCCCGGCACCAGCGAGCACAGATTGTTGGAGATCCGTTCCGGCAGCATCGGCACGACGCGGTCGGGGAAGTACACCGAATTGCCGCGGATCAGCGCGTCGCGATCGAGCGCCGAGCCGGGCCGCACATAGTAGGCGACGTCGGCGATGGCGACGTGAAGGATAAAGCCGCCGGCATTGTTCGGATCGGAATCCGGCTCGGCATGGACCGCGTCGTCATGGTCCTTCGCATCGGGCGGATCGATCGTGACCAGCGGCAGTTCGCGCCAGTCCTCGCGGCCCTTCAGGGTCGCCGGCTGCGCGGCTTCGGCTTCCGCGACGGCCGCGGCCGAGAAGTCCATCGGAATCTCGTGGGCGTGGATCGCGATCAGGCTGATCGCCTTCTCGGTCGCCACCGAGCCGTAGCGCTCCTTCACGCGGCCCGCCGGCAGGCCGTAGCCCCGGCCGCGCAACAGGTCGACGCTGATGAGATCGCCGTCCTTGGCGTCGCGGGTATCGCCCGGCGCAATCGACAGCTCGCGGCCGGCCTGCTTCTTGTCGACGGGGATCAGGCGACCGCCGCCATTGGGATTGCTCTTGAAGATGCCGAGCACGCGGTTGCGCGCCTGGTCGATCACCTTCAGCACGCGGCCGCGATAGGCGACGCCATCGGTATCGTTGATCGGCTCGACGCGGAGCAAAGCGCGATCGCCGACGCCTGCAGTGGCGCCTGGCTTGGCGAGGCGAGACGCGTAGATACGGATGCGTGGCGGCTCGGACTGTTCGGCCTCGTCCCACTCGGCGGGTTTTGCGATCAGCTCACCATCGCTGTCGCGGCCGGTGATGTCGGCGACCAGTGTCGCCGGCAAGGTCGCGGGCTCGACGATCTTCTTGCGGCCGCTCTTCTTGACCGTGCCGTCGGCGACGAGCTCGCGCAGCAGCTCCTTGAGTGCTGCGCGATCGGCGTTCTTCAGGCCGAACTCGCGGGCGATGTCCTTGGTGCCAACCTTGCCCGGATTGGCGCGGATGAAGGCGACGATGGCCTCCCGCGGAGGGAAGCCGATGTCGCGCTTTTTGATCATTTTCTCATCCGCGGGCCTTGCCGGCGCTCTTCTTGGGCGTGGCCTTGGTCGCAGGCTTCGCCGATGTCTTGGCGGCCTTCGCAACCGGCGCACGCGCCTTGCTGGTGGAGTCTGATTTCGGCTTGGCCGCCGCCTTCTTCGCCACGGCCTTCTTGGCCGGCTTCGGCGAGTCGTCGTCGCCGCCCGCCTTCGGCTTCGCGGCGGCCTTGGGCTTCGCAGCCTTCTTTGCCGCCTTTGGCTTACCGCCGCCCTTGGCGGCGCGCTCATCGATCAGCGCGATCGCCTCGGCGAGCGTAATCGTGTCCTTTTCCTTGTCGCCGGGGATTGTGGCGTTGACGCCTCCCGCGGTGACATAGGCGCCGTAGCGGCCAGCCTTCACGGCGACCGGACCGAGCGACGGATGATCGCCCAGCGCCTTGCCGGGATCGGCGCCGAAGCGCTTGCTCGGACCCTTGGCGACCTTCTCGGCAATCAAGGTGACGGCGCGATTGAGGCCGATGTCGAACACCTCGTCGCCGGCCTCAAGGCTCGCATAGGTCTTGTCGTGCTTCACGAACGGCCCGAAGCGGCCGAGGCCCGCCGTGATCGGAAGACCCGTCTCCGGATGCTTGCCGATCTCACGCGGCAGCGACAGCAGCTTCAGCGCCAGATCGAGATCGACGTCCGACGGCTGCGTGCCCTTCGGGATGCCGGCGCGCTTCGGCTTCTCGCCTTCGGCATAGTCCTTCTGCTCGCCGAGCTGGATGTAAGGCCCGAACCGGCCGGCCTTGACGGCGACCTCGAGGCCCGAGTCCGGATCCTGGCCGAGCATGCGATCGGCCGCGGCCTCGCTGTCGGCCGCGAGCGGACGGGTGTAGCGGCATTCCGGATAGTTCGAGCAGCCGACGAAGGCGCCGAACTTGCCGGCCTTCAGATTGAGCCGGCCGGTGCCGCAGGTCGGGCACTGCCGGACGTCGCCGCCGTCCTCGCGCGGCGGATAGATGTGCGGGCCGAGCATCTCGTCGAGCGCGTCGAGCACCTGCGCCACGCGCAGGTCCTTGATGTCGTCGACGGCGCCGATGAAGCCGGTCCAGAAATCCTTCAGAACCTGCTGCCAGGCGATCTCATTGTTGGAGATGCGGTCAAGCTGCTCCTCCAGATCCGCCGTGAAATCATACTCGACATAGCGGCGGAAGAAGTTCTCCAGGAACGCGATGACGACGCGGCCCTTGTCCTCGCCGTGCAGGCGCTTCTTCTCGAGCTTCACATAGCCGCGCGCCTTCAGCACATCGAGGATCGAGGCATATGTCGAGGGCCGGCCGATGCCGAGCTCCTCCATGCGCTTGACCAGCGAGGCCTCGGAGAAGCGCGGCGGCGGCTCGGTGAAGTGCTGGGTGACGGCCAGGTTCTGGCGCTTCAGCGCCTCGCCCTGGCTCATCTGTGGCAGCCGGCGGCTGTCCTCGTCCTCCTCGTCGTCGCGGCCTTCCTGGTAGAGCGCGAGGAAGCCGTCGAACTTGACGACCTGGCCGGTGGCGCGCAGCTCCAGGGTGCGGCCGCCTGCCTTTGCGGTGATGTCGACGGTGGTGCGCTCGAGCTCGGCGGATTCCATCTGGCTGGCGATGGTGCGGGTCCAGATCAGCTCGTACAGCTTGGCCTGGTCGTCATCGAGCCGCTTGCGCAGGTCGGCGGGCTTGCGCGAAAGATCGGTCGGGCGGATCGCCTCGTGGGCTTCCTGGGCGTTCTTGGCCTTGGTCTGGTACTGCCGCGGGCTGTCCGGCACGTATTTGTTGCCGTAGATCTCGCCGATCACCTTGCGCGCCTGGGTGATCGCGGAGCCGTCGATCTGCACGCCGTCGGTTCGCATATAAGTAATGAGACCGGTGGTCTCGCCGCCGATGTCGATGCCTTCATAGAGCCGCTGCGCGATGCGCATCGTATGCGCCGGCGCGAAGCCGAGCTTGCGGCTCGCTTCCTGTTGCAAGGTCGAGGTGGTGAACGGCGCCTGCGGATTGCGCCGCGCCGGCTTGGCGTCGACGGTCGCGACCGTATAGGTCGCCGCGTTCAGCGCGTTCTTAAAGTCCTCGGCTTCCGCACCGGTGCCGATGTCGAGCCGCTGGATCTTCTTGCCGTCGGCGCCCACGAGACGGGCTTCGAACGTGTCGCCGCGCGGCGTCGCCAGGGTGGCGATCAGCGACCAGTATTCGCGCGGGACGAACTTCTCGATCTCGAGCTCGCGGTCGCAGACCAGGCGCAGCGCCACCGACTGCACGCGACCCGCGGAGCGGGCGCCGGGCAGCTTGCGCCACAGCACCGGGGAGAGCGTGAAGCCGACGAGGTAATCGAGCGCGCGGCGCGCCATGTAGGCGTCGACCAGCGCGCCGTCGATCTCGCGCGGATGCTTCATCGCGTCCGAGACGGCTTGCTTCGTGATGGCGTTGAACACGACGCGCTCGATCTTCTGATCCTTCAGCGCGCGCTTCTCTTTCAACACTTCCAGCACATGCCAGGAGATCGCCTCGCCCTCGCGATCAGGGTCGGTGGCGAGAATCAGGCGGTCGGCGCCCTTCACGGACTTGGCGATCTCGTTGAGTCGGCCTGCCGCCTTGGGGTCGACCTCCCAGATCATGCGGAAGTTTTCTTCCGGATCCACGGAACCGTTCTTCGCCGGGAGGTCGCGGACATGACCAAAAGAGGCCAGAACCTCGTAGGAGGAGCCCAGATACTTATTGATCGTCTTGGCCTTGGCAGGCGACTCCACGATGACGATATTCATGTATTTCCAATGGCTTAGTGGAAGGATTGAAGCCGGTTTCGCGGGATTCGCGGTGGGCTCCTTGACCCGAACATGGGTGGTGAGGGGGTTCCTGTCAAATCGCGCGGCGGTGAAAGTCGATTGCGTCTGGCCGGCGAAGTACCTATCAGGTTGTAGGGAGCGCTACTGGGACCGTGCTCGTTTTGCGATGATTTCCGTCAAAAACCCGACTTTGGATAAAGTTATTGACCAAGGAAGCGGACAAACGCGACCCAGATATAGAAGAGTCGGTGGAGGATCCCGATGCCGCGGCAGCGCTGATTGCCGAGGTCACGGCAAACCTGTCGGAGCTGGCCCAGCGGCATAACCTCGACATGCTCGACTATCTCTTGCGCATGGCAAACCTCGAGGCCGAAGAGCACCTCCGGCTTCGAAGCCGGCGCAGGCTGTCCTGATCCACGGGCCCGCCACATCTGCAGGCTTGCCTGATCGATCGGCTCAGCGTCCGGCCAGGGTGGTCTGCTCGGCCGTCAACGGCGTCCCGTCGTCGGCGGCCAGGAGAAGCTTGCGCACGGGCCGCCGGTTGACGCGGTCGACCAGCGTCGTGGTGATCTGCTCCGGGTGATCGTCGAATTCCTCGCTCCACTGCCGCAGAGCGACGAGGATGGGAAACAGGCCGCGTCCCTTCGCTGTCAGCACATAGTCGTGATAGGCGCTGCCGTCAGCGGCAGGCTCGATCGCGAGAATGCCGCGATCGACCAGCGCCCGCAGCCGTACCGTCAGGATGTTCTTGGCCAGTCCAAGGCTGCGCTGGAACGCGCTGAAGCGGCGGACGCCCAGAAACGCATCGCGGATGATGAGGAGCGACCACCAGTCGCCGATCGCATCCAGCGACCGGGCGATCGGGCAGGGATCTCCCTCCAAACTCGTCCGCTTCACCATCAGATGCCCCTCCGCTGCGGGATCGCTCGTCGCCCGAGCAACGCCATACCACGGTTTAGTTGCATAATGAAACCAAAGTGCATATGTCGATTGTGGTTTAATAAGGCAACCACATGGAGGCGGGCGTGAGACTCGAGAACAAGACGGCTCTGATTACCGGCGGCAGCAGTGGCATCGGCTTCGCGACCGCCCGGAGGTTTGTCGCCGAGGGTGCCAAGGTCGCCATCACCGGACGCGACAGCGGGCGCCTGGAGGCGGCGGCGCGGGAACTCGGGCCCAACGCCCTCGCGCTCGTGGCCGACGCGACGGATATCGCTGCGACCGAGGCGGCGATCGCCCGCGCCTCGGAACGGTTTGGCAAGCTCGACATCCTGTTCGCCAATGCCGGGATTCCCGGCGCAACGCCGGCCGGCGCGACCAGGCTGGAGGTGTTCGAACAGGTGATCCGCACCAATCTGACGGGCGTGTTCTTCACCGTCCAGGCCGCGCTGCCGCATCTCAAGGATGGCGCTTCGATCATCCTGAACGGCTCGGTGATCTCGGTCCTCGGCAATCCCGGCTATTCCGCCTATGCGGGCAGCAAGGCCGGCGTTCGCGCGATGGCGCGGGTGCTGGCGTCCGAACTGTCGCCGCGCGGCATTCGCGTCAACGTGGTCGCGCCGGGCGCGATCCGCACCCCGATCTGGGGCGCTGCTGTAGCAACACCGGAGGCGGAGAAGGCGTTCGAGGCGCGGATCGCGGCGACGACGCCGCTCGGCCGGATCGGCGAGCCCGACCACATCGCCGGGACCGTGCTGTTCCTGGCGTCGGACGACGCGGCCCATATCCAGGGCCAGGAGCTGTTCGTCGACGGCGGCACGACCAGCTCGCCGGCGGGCGCACCGATCTATCGAGGCTAAGGAATGAGAGACGACCGGGGTAGGCGTGATGCCCGCCCCGGTCCGGGGATCATGCTGGTGGACCTCAGGCCGCGAGACGGCCGGCTGCGTCGAGCGCATGAGCCAGCGCCTGCGCGCGGTGCTCCGGTCCCATCTGCACGCCATCGGCGGCAATGAAGGTGAGATCCTTGACGCCGATGAATCCGAAGACGCTGCGCAGATAGGTCTCGACGTGCTCGAGGGCAGCCATCGGCGTTTCAGCACCGTAGCGGCCGCCGCGCGAGATCGCGACGATCACGCGCTTGTTGCCGGCGAGGCCCTCCGGGCCGTTCGGGCCGTATGTGAAGGTCTTGCCCGCCACCGCAATGCGGTCGATCCAGGCCTTGAGCTGGCTCGGCACCGAGAAATTGTACATTGGCGCGCCGATCACGACGATGTCGGCGCTGAGAAACTCGTCGAGAACCGCCTGGCCCGTGGCGACATCGGCGGCGATGGAGGGATCCATGTCAGCCCCGCCACGCATCGTCGCGACGTGCGCGCCCGACAGATGCGCAAGCGGCGCCGCGGCGATGTCGCGATAGGTCACGTCGAGTCCCGGCGTCATCTGGCGGACTCGCGCCACGATCGCGGCGGACACCTCGCGGCTGACGGAATTCGGGCCGAGCACGCTGGAATCGATGTGGAGCAGATGGGTCATAGGTCAGTTACCTCGGTATCGGTTTGTAACTGGCGCACTATGAGTGACTGTGCTGTAACCCCACAAGAACGCACATTCTTGAAACCCGGGCACATCCGTGACACCTCGTGACAGCACTGATACCGACGCTCTGGCCGGTCCGGAGCACCATGACTGCCGCGGCGTCGCCGCAATCCTGGCCCGCGTCGGCGACAAATGGAGCGTGTTCGTCATCATGATGCTGCAGGACGGGCCGAAGCGCTTCAACGAGCTGAAGCGGCTCGTGGGCGGCATTTCACAGCGCATGCTGACCTTGACCCTGCGCGGTCTCGAACGCGACGGGCTGGTGACGCGGACGGTATTTCCCACCATTCCGCCGCGGGTGGACTACGAGCTCACCGATCTCGGCCGCGGCCTGTCGCAGCCCGTTCAGGCGCTCGGGGCCTGGGCGATCGAGCACCGGGAGCAGATCGAGCAGGCGCGCAGCCGCTTCGACGCGTCGCGGGATGCCGACTGAGGGCTAGCTCAGCGACACCATGCCGCCGCCGTGCCGCTCCAGCCGGCCCGCCAGCTCGAGTTCGAGCAGCACCGTGCGGAGCACGGCCGGCGACAGGCCGCTGATCCTGATCAGGTCGTCGATCGAGACAGGCGTCGGCCCGAGCAGGCTCAGGATCTGCGCGCGGTCGTGGTGCTCCGGATCGGGCGCGAACAGGTCTTCGTCCGGCTCGCGCAGCGACAGCGGCAGCGGCCGCTCCAGGATCGGCCCAACGGCCTGGATGATGTCGGCGGCTTCGGTGACCAACGTCGCACCCTGCTTGATGAGATCGTTGGTGCCGGCCGACCGCGGGTCGAGCGGAGAGCCCGGGACGGCGAAGACTTCGCGGCCCTGCTCGCCGGCCATGCGCGCAGTGATCAGCGAGCCCGATTTGTGCGCAGCCTCGACCACGACGACGCCGAGCGAGGCGCCGGAGATCAGCCGGTTGCGCCGGGGAAAGTCGCGGGCGCGGGGCTCGTGGCCGAGCGGCATCTCCGAGATGGCCGCGCCGCTGCCGCCGACGATGGCGCCGAGCAGATCGACATGCTCGGGCGGATAGATCCGGTCGTGGCCGCCGGCGAGCACGGCGACGGTGCCGCTCGCGAGCGAAGCGCGATGCGCCGCCTGATCGATGCCGCGCGCCAAGCCGGAGATGATGACGAAGCCGGCCTGGCCGAGCTCATGCGCGAGCTGGCCGGCGAATTTGAGCCCCGCCGCGGACGCGTTGCGCGAGCCGACGATGGCGATCATCGGACGCATCAACGTCTCGCGCCGGCCGCGAATGCCGAGCAGCGGCGGCGCGTCCTCGCAGGTGGCCAAGCGGGGCGGGTAGCCGTCCTCGTCCGGGGCGCGCAGGTCGACGCCGTATCGTTGGCAGGCCTCGAGCTCGGCCTCGGCTTCGGCGGCCGTGCAGATCCGGCCGGCCGTCGCGGCCCCGCCGCGGCGGGCGAGGTCCGGCAGGCGGTCGAGTGCGGCGCGGGCGGTACCGAAATGGTCGAGCAGCGAGCGGAACGTGCGCGGGCCGACATTGTCCGAGCGGATCAGGCGCAGCCGGTCGCGCCGCTCGGTCTCGCTCAGCTCGATCGTCGTATTGATCGCGTCCACTCGGGGCCCCCCATGCAGAGGCGTCAGCATGGAGCAACCCGAGGGCGCAGGGAAGAGGGGACGCTACGCCGGAGCGACCTCGCGCGCCTGCTCGCCGGTCGCCACCGGCCGTTCGTCCACGATGGCCGGCATCGTGCCCAGAGGGGCTTTGCGCAGCCAGCGGTCCGCGGCCTCGCGCCCGCGCTGATGCAGGGTCTCGATGAAGTCGCTGCCGAGATCGGTCGCGTCGCGCTGCGCCAGCGCCTCGATCGCCTCCTCGGCCGAGAGCTGGTGCACGCGCGGCGGATGCAGGCCGTCGCTGCGGGCCCATTCGAGCGCGGCGAGCTCGGCGTTCAGCACCGCGTTGGCGGCGATCTGGTCGAGGCGGCGATCGATCACGGCCGAGGTCACGGGCACGTAGCCGTCGCGCGCCGGCGTGACCTGAACGACCAGCAGGTCGGCCGCGCTGGATTCATGCGCGATCTGGACCAGCGGCGGGTTGGCGCTGTAGCTGCCGTCCCAATAGGCGTCCTCGCCGATATCCACGGCGGCGTTGAGCTGCGCCGGGCACGTCGATGCCAGCAGCACGTCCGGCGTGATCCCGGCGTTGCGGAAGATCTGCGGGGAGCCGTCACGGACGCGGGTGGCCGAGACCAGCAGGCGAGGCGCGGCGGCGCTCTGCACCGCCTCGAAATCAATGGTCTCGAGCAGGATGTCACGCAGCGGATCGAGATCGAGCGGATCGGCTCGTCCGCCGCGCAGCCCCGGGCCGAAACAGACCGAGCTGCTCGCCGGAGAAAAGGCGCCGATCACCATCAGCGAGCGGAACGAGGCCTCGTCCATCAACCGCGTCCAGAACAGGCCGAGCCGGCTGCGGGCCTCGTCGCGACCGCATTTGGCCAAGCCGCTCGCCAGCAGCGCGGCGTTGACGGCGCCGGCGCTGGCCCCGCTGATCGTGTCGAAATCGCAGTTCGGTTCCTCCAGCAGGCGGTCCAGCACGCCCCAGGTGAAAGCGGAGAAGGTTCCGCCGCCCTGCAGCGCCAGCGACAGCTTGCGCGGCGGCCAGATCCGCGGCGGCGGCGGCAGCGTGGCGCTGGCGATCGTCTCGGCGAGCGAACGCTCGGTGGTCTCCGCCGTTTTCGGCTCGGTGATCGCGGCTGCGCTGGTGGTCGCGATCATCATCCCGACGACCGCGGCGGCGCTGTCCGACGGCGCGCTGGTCTCGGGCGTCACGAGGACCGCCGGGCTCTCGGCCACGGCGTCGACCGCGGCAACGATCGCTGTGGCTTGTGCCGGTTCGGCCGTCTTGCTGGTGGACGCGAACGGGTCGTCAGTCGACCAGATCTGAGCCGCGGAGAGGAGAACGCTGGCGCTCGAGCGGACGGGTGTGGACATTTGCTGCGCCGACTCCTCATCAGTGCGGTGATCGCTCGGAAGCAGCGAGCCGCTCGAATTGGTCTTGCGTGTTCAGATGCCGGAATCATGACAGGCAATCATGATTCACACCAGACTCTCTCGTTAACTTATTAGCTGATGATATGGCGGTGTTGCGGCGCTGCCGCTTTCAGCGACGCGCGCGACACGGATTGTCCGTATTTGCCCGGAGTGATTACTTCTTTGCGCCGATCTTGCTCTCGGTGCCGGCCTGCAGGCGCTTGATGTTTTCGCGATGCATGTAAATCAGCAACAGCGTGAGCAGGGCAAACAGGGCGGCGAGCGCGGTGTGGCCGAATGCCCACAGCACGATCGGAGTCAGCACGCTCGCGACGAGTGCAGCCAGCGATGAGTAGCGGAACGCGAACGCCGTCGCGAGCCAGACGAGACAGAAGAAGATCGCGCCCGGCCAGAACAGGCCGATCAGAATACCGATATAGACCGCGACGCCCTTGCCGCCGCGGAACTTCAGCCACACCGGGAACAAATGGCCGAGGAAGGCGCCGAGGCCCGCGATCATCGCGGCATTCGGCCCGCCGAGAGTGCCGCAGAGGATCACCGCGGCCGTGCCCTTGAGGGCATCGCCGAGCAGGGTCGCGGCGGCCAGCCCCTTGCGGCCGGTGCGCAGCACATTGGTGGCGCCGATGTTGCCGGAGCCGATGCTGCGCAGATCCTGCGTACCGGCGAGCCTGGTGAGGATCAGGCCGAACGGAATCGAGCCGAACAGATAGCCGATGATGAGGCCGACGGGCAGGAACACTTCGGATCCCATCACACCACTCCTTTTGCGCCAGGTTCTACACCAGGGCGCGGGTCAGACATGTTCGAACACGGTGCGGCCGCCGACGATGGTGCGGACCACGCGGCCGGTGAAACGGGCCTCGTCGAACGGCGTGTTCTTGCACAGCGATTTGAGGTCGGCCGGATCGAGGATCCAGGGCACGTCCGGGTCGATCACGATGATGTCGGCCGGCGCGCCCGCGCGCAATGTGCCGCCGGGCAGGCCGAGCAGTTCCGCAGGGCGCGTGGACATCGCGCGGATCAAGGTGGTCCAGCTCAGTTCGCCGCTGTGCACCAGCCGCAGCGAGGCCGCGAGCATCGTCTCCAAGCCGACCGCGCCGCTGGCGGCCTCCGCGAACGGCAGCCGCTTGACCTCGACGTCCTGCGGATTGTGGTCGGACATGATGACGTCGATCAGGCCGGAGGCCAGCGCCTCGACCAGCGCGCGGCGGTCGACCTCGGTGCGCAGCGGCGGCGTCAGCTTGAGGAAGGTGCGGTAGGGACCGATGTCGTTCTCGTTGAGCGTGACATGGTTGATCGACACCGAGGCGCTCACCGACAGGCCCGCATCGCGCGCGCGCTTGAGGATGTCGAGCGAGTCGACCGAGCTCAGCGCGGCCGCGTGATAGCGGCCCTTGGTCAGCGCCACCAGGCGCATGTCGCGCTCGAGCACGACGGCTTCCGCGGCTGGAGGAATGCCGGAGAGGCCGAGACGCGAGGCGAACTCGCCCTCGTTCATGACGCCTTCGCCGACGAGGTGGGGATCCTCGGTGTGATGCACGATCAGGGCATCGAAATCGCGGGCATAGGTCAGCGCGCGGCGCATCACCTGGGCGTTCATCACGCTGGTATGGCCATTGGAGAAGGCGACTGCGCCGGCGGCGCGCAAGAGGCCGATCTCGGTCATCTCCTCGCCGCGCAGGCCTTTGGTCAGCGCGGCCATCGGCTGGATGTTGACGATCGCGGTGTCGCGGGCGCGGCGCAGCACGAAGTCGACGGTCGCCGAATTGTCGATCACCGGCTCGGTGCCGGGCTGGCAGATGATGGTGGTGATGCCGCCGGTCGCGGCGGCCTGGCTTGCGGTCGCGAACGTCTCGCGATGGCCGAGGCCGGGTTCGCCGACGAACGCACAGATGTCGACCAGCCCAGGCGCGACGATCTTGCCGGCGCAGTTGATGACGTCGGTTCCTTCCGGCACGCCGGCGGCGCCGATGCCGCGCTTGAGGTCGCGGATCACGCCATCGGCGATCAGCACGTCACCGGGACCATCGATGTCGCGGGAGGGATCGATGACGCGCGCGTTGGCGAGCAGGATCGGGCGGCGATCGGTCAGCATGTCGTTTCGTCCCGACTATCAAGCATTGGGCAGGTTGCGGGCCAGCGCCTCGAGCACGGCCATGCGCACGGCAACCCCCATTTCGACCTGTTCCCGGATCAGCGACTGCGCGCCATCGGCGACGATGGAGTCGATCTCGACGCCGCGATTCATCGGCCCGGGATGCATCACCAGCGCATCCGGCTTGGCGTAAGCGAGCTTCTTCTGGTCGAGGCCGAAATACTGGAAATATTCCGACGAGGACGGCACGAAGGAGCCGTTCATGCGCTCGCGCTGCAGGCGGAGCATCATCACGATGTCGGCACCGTTGAGCCCCTCGCGCATGTCGCGCGCGACCTCGACGCCCATCCGCTCGATGCCCGGCGGCAACAGCGTGGAGGGCGCGACGACGCGGACGCGCGCGCCCATCGTGTTCAAGAGCAGGATGTTGGAGCGCGCGACGCGCGAATGCAGCACGTCGCCGCAGATCGCGATGACGAGCCCCTCGATGCGGCCCTTATTGCGCCGGATGGTGAGCGCGTCGAGCAGCGCTTGCGTGGGATGCTCATGCGCGCCGTCGCCGGCATTGATCACGGAGCCGTCGACCTTGCGCGCCAGCAGCTCGACCGCGCCGGAGGCGTGATGGCGGACCACCAGGATGTCCGGATGCATCGCATTCAGCGTGACCGCAGTGTCGATCAGGGTCTCGCCCTTCTTGATGGACGAGGACGACACCGACATGTTCATGACGTCGGCGCCGAGCCGCTTGCCGGCAAGCTCGAACGAGGATTGCGTCCGGGTCGAGGCTTCGAAGAACAGGTTGACCTGGGTTCGGCCGCGCAGCACGGTGCGCTTCTTGTCGACCTGACGATTCAGTTCGACATATTCCTCGGACAGATCGAGGAGACCGGTGATGTCGTGGGCGGAAAGGCCCTCGATTCCCAGCAAATGCCGGTGCCCGAGGACGAAAGTCGATTTCGGTGAGGTTGCCATTAAAGCCAGAGCTATAGGGGCGGTTTCCGCGAGGGGCAAGGCCGAAAGCCGGGGTTCCGAGTTATCCCCCGTTCCCTCAGGTGATACCGCAAGGCGCGCCCAGACCGCCTTGCGAAGGGTCTGGATTGCGGGAGGCGCGCTGCTGCGCTCGATTGCCATCCTGCTGGCCGGGCTCGCGCCGGCCGCGGCCGAGCCGCTGCCGGGGGACTTCGTCTATCTGCGGGACGTCGATAGCAGCATCGCACAGGACATCCGCTATGCCGGCGCCAACAATTTCGTCGGCCGTCCACTGAAGGGGTACGAGGCCGCCGAATGCGTCGTCACGCGCGACATCGCGCGGCGTCTCAAGGCGATCCAGGCCGAGCTGCGGCCGCGCGGCCTGTCGCTGAAGATGCTCGACTGCTACCGGCCGGCACGCGCGGTCGCGGACATGCTGGCGTGGTCGCAGGACGGGACGGAAAGCGCGGCCGGCCGGCGCTACAATCCTGTGATCGCCAAGTCGGATCTGTTCCGGCTCGGCTACATCGCCGCGCGCTCCAGCCATTCGACGGGCGCCGCGCTCGACCTCACGCTGAGGGAGCTCGCGGCCGACAAGGACGCGGCGTTCGATCCGGCGAAGCACTACGCGGATTGCACGGCGCCCGCCGCGCTGCGCGCGCCGGAGGGCAGCGTCGACATGGGAACCGGCTACGATTGTTCCGACACGAAGGCGCACACCGCCGCCAAGGACCTGACGCCCGCGCAGCGGCGCTGGCGCAATGAGCTGGTGGCCGCCATGGCGCGGCAAGGGTTTGTGAACTATGCCAAGGAGTGGTGGCACTTTTCGCTGCCGGGCGCTGCTACGACCACCTATGATTTTCCCATTCGGCCGCGCCGATGATCTGTTGTTTCAGGGTACGGCCATGACCCAGCCATCGTTCGAGACCCACGAGGTCTTCAACCAGTCGCCGCCATTCGAGGACGTCAACCTGTTCGCGGCCGACCGGCCGCTGATGGAGGCCGTCGACGCACATGGCGGCGCTGACGCCGCGCCGGAGCTCCTGTCGTTTGGCGCGCTGTGGGGCTCGGCCGAGATGGCGGAGCAGGGCCGCCTCGCCAACGAGACCACGCCGAAGCTGCGCAGCTTCGATGCCAAGGGTTTTCGCCGCGACGTGGTGGAGTTTCATCCGGCCTATCATCACATGATGGCGCGATCGGTCGCGGCCGGCCTGCACAATTCGACATGGAGCGCCCAGGGCAAGCCGGCCGGCGGCAGTTCCGAGGTCGTGCGCGCGGCAAAGTTCTACATCGCTGCGCAGGTCGAGAGCGGACATCTGTGTCCGATCACGATGACGCGCGCTGCGGTCGCGGCGCTGGCCGCGCAGCCCGATTTGCTGGTGCGGGCCATGCCCGTCATCGCCACACGCGACTACGATCCGGCCTTTGCGCCGTGGTGGCAGAAGCGCGGCATGACGCTCGGCATGGGAATGACCGAGAAGCAGGGCGGCACCGATGTGCGCGCCAACCTGACGCGCGCCGAGCGCACGGCCGATGGCTACCGCATCACCGGCCACAAATGGTTCATGTCGGCGCCGATGTGCGACGCCTTCCTGGTGCTGGCGCAGGCCGAGGGCGGACTGACCTGCTTCTTCATGCCGCGCTTCACGCCGGATGGCGCGGTCAATGCGCTGCGCTTCCAGCGCCTGAAGGACAAGCTCGGCAACCGCTCCAATGCCTCCTCCGAGGTGGAGTTCGCGGGCGCTTACGCCGAGCGCGTCGGCGAGGAGGGCAGGGGCATCAGCACCATCATCCAGATGGTGCAATTGACGCGGCAGGATTGCGCGATCTCATCCGCCGGCCTGATGCGCTCGGGGCTGGCCCATGCGCTCCACCACGCGCGCCATCGCAGCGTGTTCCAGAAGCATCTCGCCGACCAGCCGCTGATGCAGGCGGTGCTCGCCGACATGGCTGTTCATGTCGAGGCCACGGTGGCGCTGGTGATGCGGCTGTGCCGCGCCTTCGATCGCATGCACGAGGACCCGGCCGAGGCGGCGTACATGCGGCTGCTGACGCCCGTGATCAAATACTGGGTGTGCAAGAGCGCGCCGCCATTCCTCTACGAGGCGATGGAGTGCCTCGGCGGCAACGGCTATGTCGAGGACGGCATTCTCGCGCGGCATTTCCGGGAGTCGCCGGTCAACGCGATCTGGGAAGGCTCGGGCAACGTGATGTGCCTCGACGTGCTGCGTGCTTTGTCGCGCGAGGCGGAGGCAGCCGCCGCGGTGCTGAAGACTCTGGCCGATGACACGCGCGGTCTGCCCGGCGCAGCCGAGGCGGTCGCCGCGATTGGCCAAGCCTTCCGGCGCGGCGACAGCGAGCGTGTGGCGCGGCTCGCGGTCGAAAAGCTGGCGCTGCTGGCGGCCGCCGCCGCGTTGAACCGTGTCACGCCTGCCCACGCGGAACTGTTCGCCGCCACGCGGCTCGCCGCCGTTCATCCGAGCATGTACGGCGCCGTCGATCTCGCCCCGACCAACATCCGTGCCTTGCTGGAGCGCGCGCTGCCTTGACCGATACGCCCCAAGCCTCCGCCCTGGATTCCCTCGATCCGGCTCATCCGCCCCAGCAGGTCGCGCCTGCGCAGCATCAGCCGCGCACGCTCGGCTTCTGGCGGACCCTGCTCTGGGGCATTCTGATCATCGTCGTCTTCTTCATCGGCCAGCTGACGCCGATCGGCTATTTCCTGCTGCGCCATGAGGGCCCGATCGACAGCCTGGCGCAGTTCGAGGTGGCCATGATCCAGATCGCGAGCCGCTCGCTCACGGTCTCGCTGTCGGCGATCATGGGCGTGCCGGCGATCCTGATCCCGATTTATTTCGCCATCCGTCACACCCGCATGTCCTTCGTCGACTATCTCGGCCTGCGCTGGACGAGCTGGAAGAATTTCGCGTTTGGCGTGATCGGGATGGTCGTGATCCTCGGATGCTGGGAGCTGGCGACGCAGCTGGCCGGGCACGAGGAAAAGTCATCGAGCTTCATGGTCGATCTGCTGAAGACCGCCAGGGGCGACGGCGTCGTCTGGCTGCTGGTGATCGCCTTCTGCGTCGCGGCGCCGGTGTCGGAAGAGCTGATGGCGCGCGGCTTCCTCTATCGCGGCTGGTCGGACTCCTTTCTGCGCGTGCCCGGGGCCATCCTGCTGTCCTCGGCGGTCTGGACGGTGCTTCACCTTCAATATGACTGGTTCGCCCTGTTGAACGTGTTTTCGCTCGGCGTGTGGTTCGGCTATCTGCGCTACCGCACCCATTCCCTTTATCTGACCATGGTGCTGCACGGCCTCAACAATCTCGCCGCCACGATCCAGACGATGTGGCTGGCGAGCGGCCATGGCTAAACTGAGAACGCAAATCCGTTCATGTGTCTGCCGACTTTTCACGCGATCATCATCCACAAGAAGCGGGGATAAATGATGATCGATGCCGTTCGCGTGACCAAGCCACCACGCACCTGGTACTTTTTCGGCACGCTGGGCTTCACGCTGCTTGCCACCCTGGCTGCCTTGCTCGGCGGATTTGTTGTTCTGTTCGTCTTATTGATGGTTAACAAGACCCCAGCCGATGGGGCCGTTGCGCAGATCACCGGTCAGGTTTCGTGGAAGACGGCGGCGTGGCTCGGCAATTTTCCCGGCGAGCTTGCGGTGATCTGGCTCGCGGTGCGTTTGGCGCGGCGGCGCTTCTCCCAATATCTGGCCCTGCGCTGGCCGACGGCGCAAGAGCTCGTCCTCACTTTGCTGATCATGTTGGTCGCCATCCACGTCGTCAGCCTCATTGGACAAGCTCTGGGCAAGTCGCTGGATGCCGGCACCGTTGCTGAATTCGGCCGCGCGCGCCGCGACGGTCCTCTGATTTTGTTCCTCTTCCTGGCGACGGTTTGTATCGGAGCGCCGATTTTGGAGGAGTTCTTGGTCCGCGGCTTCATGTTGCGCGGCTGGTCGGAGTCGTTTCTGCGGCCCGGCGGTGCGATTGTGCTCACCTCGGCCTTCTGGGCCATCTGCCATGTCCAATATGATTGGTTTGGCATGTTCGAGATCTTCGTTATCGGGGTCTTGCTCGGCTATTGCCGCGTTCGCAGTGGCTCGACCTGGCTCACTGTCGTCGCGCACTCCGCCAACAACGTCTATTCGTATGTCGTGATCGGCCTGCTCACCTAGCCGCCACCGACCAGCGCGATGAAGACCGGCATCGTCAGCGCGGCCAGCACGGTCTGCAGCGAGATGATCTGCGCCAGCAGTGGCGCGTCGCCGCCCATCTGCTTGGCCAGCACATAGGCGCTCGGCGATGTCGGCACCGCCGCGCAGATCGCCACCACCACGAGGCTCGGGCCGCTGACGCCGAACCATTGCGCGAGCCCGATTGCCAGGATCGGCATCAGCACGAGCTTGAGCACGACGCCGAGTGCCGCGGCCGTGCCGGCGCGCCGCAGCCCCTCGAAGTGCAGGCCCGCGCCGGTCACCAAGAGGCCGATCGGCAGCGATGCCTGGCCGAGCGCGTCGGCGGCATCGTGCCAGAGTTTTGGCAGCGGCATGTGGACGACGTTCAGGGCGAGCCCGACGACACAGGCCCAGATCAGCGGATTGCGGACGATCGTGGTCGCGATCTCGCGCATCGAACGACGGTCCGGAGAAGCATAGTGCGCGAGCACGGCCACGCTGAAGACGTTGACCATCGGAATGATCGCGATCATTCCGACCGAGGCCACCGCAAGCCCTGTCGGGCCGAACAGGCTGCGCGAGACGCCGAGCGCGACATAGGTCTGCCAGCGTGTCGCCCCCTGGAAGATCGACGTGAAGGCGGGGCCGTCGATGCCCGAGCGCGCGAGCGGGGGACGCAGTGCGAGGCAGAGCGCGGACACCGCCAGCATCGCCAGGAACAACGCGCCGCCGATCCCTGCGACCGGCACCTGGGTGAGATCCGCCTTGACCAGGCTCTGCAGCAGCAGAGCAGGGAACAGGACATAATAAGTCAGCCGCTCCAGCCCGTGCCATTGCGAGTCGAGCCGGATGAGGCTGCGCCGCAGGCCGAAGCCGATCACGATTAGCAGGAAGACCGGCGCGAGCGCCGCGACGACGGCGCTCATGGCCTATTGTCCGGAGCGCCGCAGCGTCGCGAGCCGGTCGAGCGCGCCCTGCAGGATGAAGATCGCGGCATGGGTGTCGATCACCTCGGCGCGCCTCGCGCGGCTGACATCCATGCCGATCAGCTCGCGCTCGACCGCCGCCGTCGACAGCCGCTCGTCCCACAGCCCGATCGGCAGGTCGGTGAGGCCTGCGAAATTGCGCGCGAAGGCGCGGGTCGACTGCGCCCGCGGTCCCTCGCTGCCGTCCATGTTGATGGGAAGACCGAGCACGAAGCCGACCACCTTGCGCTCCGCCGAGATGGCAAGCAGCCGTGCGGCATCGGCCTTGAAGGCCTTGCGCTGGACGGTCTCGACGCCGGTGGCGAGCCGGCGGTCGGGATCGGACACGGCGACGCCGATGGTCTTGGTGCCGAGATCGAGGCCGACGAGCGCGCCGCGCTCGGGCCAGCGCTCGGCGGCTTCGATGAGGGGGAGGATGGGAGCGGGCATGGCGCGCCGCTTAGCACGCGCCATGCCCGGGAGGCAAAGCCGTCAGCTAGCGGATCGCGATCGGGTTGATGTTGCCCTGCACACCGCCGCGCCAGCGCGGCTGTCCCAGCACGAACAGGAACTCGTAGCCCTTGTCCTTGGCGAGTTCGGTGGTGTCCATGTTCTCGAGGATGTAGGTGCCGTTCATCGCGAGCAGGATCTGGTGCACCTCGAACAGGTTCTTCGACTCGAACGGGATCGCTTCCACCGCCCAGTTGTCGGCGCCGACGGCGACCACGCCCTTCGAGGTCAGGTACTTGGCGCCCTCGACGCCGAGCCCTGGCTCACCGGCGCTGTAGCGCTTGTCGTCCTTGCCGATCAGGCCGAGCCAGCCGGTGTGGAAGATCACGATGTCGCCCTGGCGGATCTCGACCCCCTGTTTCTTGGCGGCTTCCTCGATCTCCTTGACGTTGAAGGCGGTGCCTTCCTTCACGACATCGGTGCCGTAATAGGCGGCCATGTCGAGCAGCACGCCGCGCGCCACCAGCGGCGGCACCTTCTCGATGCCGAGCTTCTTCAGGCCGGTCGGATCGGCGAAATCGTGCAGCTTGTTGCCGTTGTAGTAGACGTGCTCGATGCCGAGATGGCCGAGACCGTCAAGCTGGCTGCCGACGCCGACCCAGCCTTCGACGATGTCGTCATTATAGGTCGCCTTGTTGGGCCCGAGCCCGGGAAGGCCGGCCTGTCCCGGCTGCACCACGGTGATCTTGAACGAGCGCGGCGGGTAGGCGGGCGTCTTGCCGTCGATGATCATGCCGAGCGGATAGGTCTTGCCGGTCTTCACCAGCGAGGCCGCTTTGACCACGAGCTCCGGCGTGATGTAGTTGGCGGCGCCGATCTCGTCGTTCGGCCCCCATTTCGACTTCGTCCAGTCTGCGGGCTTGTCCTGAGCAGTCGCCGTCCCGATCGCACCCATCAAGGCAATCGAGCAGCACAACACGAACGCGTTGCGCATCGCATTTCCTCCGACATGTTGACGTTTGTTGGTTTTCGCGCTGGCCAGCGCCGCATCCTAACGTAGTGCAGGAGCGTGCGACAAAGCGTTTTTCGGCTGCGTGCGCTGCACAGCGCCCGAACGTCGCATCGGTCGAAATGGCCGGGCTTCACCGCGATGCCGGATCATTTCGTGTCAAGGAATGTGCTGCGCGCCAACAACGGCGCGCACAATCTCCGGGCGAGCTAAGTCACGCCGCGATGTCGCGATCCCCGCGGCCAAAGCCTTCCATGAAGGCGGACAAGGCGCTGCTGCGATGTCCGGCGCGGCGATGGATGAAGAGCGTCTCGACCTGGGCATGTGATGGATCGAGCGTGTGCAGTCCGATGCTGCCGCTCATCTCGTGTCGCGTCACCACGGCGCGCGGCAGCAAGGCGACGCCCATGCCGGCGGCCACGCAGCCGATCATGCCGTCGAGGGTGCCGAGCTCGATGCGGGCCGCCGCCGGCCAGCCGAACGCGTTGAAGACCTGCTCCAGGCGCTGCCGGTAGGTGCAGCCGGCCCTGAACATCAGCGCGGTCGGACCGGAGGCGATGGTGGCCGCGCGCAAGGCCGGCAGGCTTTCGAAGCGCCTGGCCGTCACCAGCACGAGCTCTTCCTCGAAGGCGACCACGCCGGTGAGATCGGGATGATCGATCGGTCCGGCAACGAAGGCGCCATCGAGCGTCCCGTCGAGCACGCCGGCGACGAGCTCGGCTGTCGGCGCCGTGCGCAGGCTCAAGGAAACGGCCGGGAAACGCCGGTGGAAATCCGCAAGACGCGTCGGCAGGCGTACCGCGGCGGTGGTCTCCATCGAGCCGATCATGAGCGATCCGTTCGGCTCGCCGTCGTCGCGCGCGGCGAGCACGGCTTCGCGGGACAAGGCCGCCAGGCGATCCGCGTAGGGCAGCAGGCGTTGTCCCGCGCCGGTCAATGTCATGCCGCGGCTGTGGCGCTCGAACAATGCCGTGCCGATCTCGGCTTCCAGCGCCTTGATCCGCTGCGTGACATTGGACTGGACGGTGTTCAGGATTTCGGCGGCGCGCGTGATGCCGCCGGTGCGGGCCACGGCGGCGAAGGTCTGCAGGTCGCTCAGTTCCACAGCCGCTCTCCGTTTTGAATCTGCGATGGCAGAGTTCTCAACTATTCATTTTGTGAGAATGCTAGCCGCGCCTAGGGTTCGCGTCCAGACACCAGGGAAGGGCAGATGCTGAGAACGCCGCTGACGGAAAAGCTCGGCACGATCCATCCGATCCTGCTGGCGCCGATGGACCTGATCGCCGATGCGCGGCTGGTGCGCGCGGTCAGCGAAGCCGGCGGCTTGGGTATTCTCGGTGGCGGCTACGGCGACCGCGTCTGGCTTGCGCAGGAAACGGCCAAGCTCAAGCGCCTGAGTGCGCCGTTCGGCATCGGCTTCATTACCTGGTCGCTGGCCCGGCAGCCGGAGCTGCTCGACATCGCGCTGGCGGCGAAGCCCGCGGCGGTGATGCTGTCCTTCGGCGATCCCGCGCGCTTCGCACCCGCTATCAAGCAGGTCGGAGCACCCTTGATCTGCCAGGTGCAGGACGAAGCGATGGCGGAGCAGGCGCTCGCCGCGGGAGCCGACATCCTGGTCGCGCAAGGAACCGAAGCCGGCGGCCATGGCGCCTCGCGAACCACGCTCGACATCGTGCCTGCGATCGTCGACCTCGCGGCGGGGCGCGTGCCGGTCGCGGCGGCCGGTGGTCTCGCGGATGGCCGTGGCCTTGCCGCGATGCTCACGCTCGGCGCCGATGGCGTGCTGCTCGGCACGCGGTTCTATGCCAGCCAGGAAGCCGCGGGCGCTGAGGATGCGAAGCGGCGCATCTGCGCTGCGAAATCCGGCGAGACGGTTCGCGGCATCATCTTCGACCTGTCGCGCAACAATGTCTGGCCGGCGCCGTTCACAGGACGATGCCTGATCAACGACCATGCGCGGCGCTGGATGGGGCGGGAGGTCGAATTGCTGCAGCAGGTCGAGCGCGTGTCGGCCGACTATGTGACGGCAAGGGCCGAGGGCAATTTCGATGTCGCCGCCGTCATCGCAGGCGAGGCGGTCGGCCTGATCCATGATATCCCGCCGGCCGGCGAGATCGTCGAGCGGATCGTCGGCGAGGCCACCCGGATCCTGCAGGGGCGGCGCAACGCGACCTGGCTGCCGCGCAACGAAGAAGAGTGAGGTGAACCATGTGGCCCGATCGCCGCTTCCTGGATCTCGTCAAGACCGAACACCCGATCGTGCTCGCCCCGATGGCCGGCGTGATGGATGCCGATCTCGTCATCGCCGTCGCGCAAGGTGGCGGCCTCGGCTCGCTGCCCTGTGCCATGCTGAGCGCCGACAAGGCCCGCGAACAGGTCAACATCATCCGCCAGCGCGTCTCCGCGCCGATCAATGTGAACTTCTTCTGCCATACTTCGGTGGAGGCGGATGCCGTCCGCGAGGCCGGCTGGAAGCAGCGGCTCGGCGCTTACTACAAGGAGTATGGCGTGGATCCGGCGGCGCCGGTCACGGCCGCCAACCGCGCGCCGTTCGACGCGGCGATGTGCGCCGTCGTCGAGGAGTTGAGGCCGGAGATCGTCAGCTTTCATTTCGGTCTGCCGGAGGCCGGCCTGCTGGCGCGCGTCAAGGCGACCGGTGCGATCGTGATGGCCTCCGCGACGGTCGTGCGCGAGGCGGTGTGGCTGGAACGGAACGGCGCCGACGTCATCATCGCGCAAGGCGCGGAGGCGGGCGGCCATCGCGGCATGTTCCTGACCGACAAGCTCGCCGAGCAGGTCGGGACCTTCGCGCTGGTGCCGCAGATCGTCGACGCGGTGAAGCTGCCCGTCATCGCCGCCGGCGGCATTGCGGACGCGCGCGGTATTGCCGCGGCGTTCGCGCTCGGCGCCTGCGGTGTTCAGATCGGCAGCGCCTTTCTGCGTTGTCCGGAATCCAAGGTCAGCGCGATCGCGCGCGCCGCGCTCGCGTCTGCCGACGACGAATCGACCGTGATCACCAATGTGATGACCGGGCGGCTCGCCCGCGGCGTCGCCAACCGGGTGATGCGCGAGGTCGGTCCGGTCTCGCCGGACGCACCGGCGTTCCCGCACGCCGCGACCGCGCTGGGGCCGCTCAAGGCCGCAGCGGAGAAGCAGGGCAAGGTGGATTTCACCAATCTCTGGGCCGGGCAGGCACTGCCGCTCGGCCGCGAGATCCCGGCGGCCGAGCTCACGCGGACGCTGGCCGAACAGGCGCTGGCGCGCCTCGCGCGGATGGCGGGCTGACGCCGCCAGAGACCTCGAGGGCGGGGCGCTGCCCTCGGAAAGTCCAGAGCCTGCCGGTTGCGGCGCGAAACCGGGCTCTGCTATAGGGCGGGTTCACCTTGTCCCGTGAGGCCCTATATAATGTCGGTCGATGCCGCCACCGTCCGCCGGATCGCGCAATTGGCGCGGATCGCTGTCACTGACGCCGAAGTCCCGCATCTGCAGGGCGAGCTCAATGCGATGCTGGCCTTCGTGGAGCAGCTCTCGGAAGTCAATGTCGAGGGCGTCGAGCCGATGACCTCGGTGACGCCGATGGCGATGAAGAAGCGCCAGGACGTCGTCACCGACGGCGATATCGCCGACGACATCGTCAAGAACGCGCCCATGACCGAGAACAACTTCTTTCTCGTGCCGAAGGTCGTGGAATAGCTTGGGGCAGCTCCGCGCACCCGTCGCGCGTGATCCGCTCCTTCAAACCGATAAGCGAGCCAACGCCGATGTGCCTGCTCTGCGACGATGAAGCGGCCTACAAGGCCTACATGGATTATCTCGACGCGATGGAGCGGCAGGGCAAGGCCGCCGATCCGGACAAGGCCGTGAACGAGGTGCTCGACCAGCTCGAAGCGGCCAACGCCAACAAGGCGAATACCACCAAGGCGAAGACGAACAAGTTCTTCGCCGACGATGCCGCCGACGACAAGACGCTTTCCCCCTTCTTCTGCAGCCCGATCAACAAATGACCGATTTGACTTCGATGACGCTCGCCGAGGCCCGCAAGGGCCTCGCGGACAAGACTTTCACGTCGCTCGAGCTGACCGACGCCCATCTGAAGGCGATGGAGGAGGCGCGGGCGCTGAACGCCTTCGTGATGGAGACGCCGGACCAGGCGCGCGCGATGGCGCGCGAGGCCGACGCCAAGATCAATAAGGGCGACGGCGGACCGCTCGCCGGCATTCCGCTCGGGATCAAGGACCTGTTCGCGACCAAGGACGTCCGCACCACCGCGTGCTCGAAAATCCTCGGCAATTTCGTGCCGACCTATGAGTCGACCGTGACCTCGCAGCTGTGGCGCGACGGCGCGGTCATGCTCGGCAAGCTCAACAATGACGAGTTCGCGATGGGCTCGTCGAACGAGACCTCGTATTTCGGCCCGGTCGGCAACCCCTGGCGCCGCGAGGGCTCCAACACCACGCTGGTGCCGGGCGGCTCGTCCGGTGGCTCGGCCTCGGCGGTGGCCGCGCTGCTCTGCATGGGCGCGACGGCGACCGACACCGGTGGTTCGATCCGCCAGCCGGCGGCGTTCACCGCCACCGTCGGCATCAAGCCGACCTATGGCCGCTGCTCGCGCTGGGGCATCGTCGCCTTCGCCTCGTCGCTCGACCAGGCCGGGCCGATCACGCGCTCGACCCGCGACGCCGCGATCCTGCTGCGCTCGATGGCCGGCCACGATCCGAAGGACACGACCTCGGTCGATCTCCCCGTGCCGGATTATGAGGCCGCCATCGGCAAGTCGGTGAAGGGCATGAAGATCGGCATTCCCAAGGAGTATCGTCTCGACGGCATGCCGGCCGAGATCGAAAAGCTCTGGAGCGAGGGCGCGGCGTGGCTCAAGGCGGCCGGCGCCGAACTGGTCGAGGTGTCGCTGCCGCACACCAAATACGCGCTCCCGGCGTATTACATCGTGGCGCCGGCGGAGGCGTCCTCGAACCTCGCCCGCTACGACGGTGTCCGCTACGGCCTGCGCGTGCCCGGCAAGTCGATCGGCGAGCTGTACGAGAACACCCGCGCCGAAGGGTTCGGCGCCGAGGTGCGGCGCCGCGTCATGATCGGGACCTATGTGCTGTCGGCCGGCTATTACGACGCCTACTACATCCGGGCGCAGAAGGTTCGGACGCTGATCAAGAAGGATTTCGAGGACTGCTTCACGCAAGGGGTCAACGCGATCCTGACACCGGCGACGCCGTCGGCTGCCTTCGGCATCGGCGAGAAGGGCGGCGCGGATCCGGTCGAGATGTATCTCAATGACATCTTCACGGTGACCGTGAACATGGCCGGCCTGCCGGGCATCGCGGTGCCGGCCGGCAAGGACGCGCAGGGACTGCCGCTCGGGCTGCAGCTGATCGGCCGTCCGTTCGACGAGGAGACGCTGTTCTCGCTCGGCGAGGTCATCGAGCAGGCGGCGGGCCGCTTCACGCCCGTTCGGTGGTGGTGAGCGTCGCCGATTTCAAGACGAGCCTCGCGGGCGATAAGCCCGCGGCCGGGCTCACGCCCGTGCTGACCGGCCTGTGGTGGCTGGCGAAGGGCGATTGGGACCGGGCGCACAAGATCATTCAGGACGAGACCGGCCGCGACGCGGCCTGGGCGCACGCGCATCTGCACCGCGTCGAGGGTGACCTCGGCAATGCGGCCTATTGGTACCGCCAGGCCGGGCAGCCGGTCGCGACCGATGCGTTGGATATCGAATTCGAGCGGATCGTCTCCGCGCTGATGGGGAGTTGAGGGCCATGACGGCAACCAGCGGCAAGCTGATGAAGGGCGCAACAGGCGACTGGGAGGTCGTGATCGGCATGGAGATCCACGCCCAGGTCACCTCGAAGTCCAAACTGTTCTCAGGCGCGTCCACCGCCTTTGGCGGCGATCCCAATACCCATGTGTCGCTGGTCGACGTCGCAATGCCCGGCATGCTGCCGGTGATCAACGAGGAGTGCGTGCGCCAGGCCGTGCGCACCGGGCTCGGCCTGAACGCCAAGATCAACCTGCGCTCGGTGTTCGACCGCAAGAACTATTTCTATCCGGACCTGCCGCAGGGCTACCAGATCAGCCAGTACAAGGACCCGATCGTGGGCGAGGGCGAGATCACGGTCGAGCTCGACGGCGGCAAGACCGCCACCATCGGCATCGAGCGCCTGCACATCGAGCAGGACCCCGGCAAGATGCTGCACGACCAGTCGCCGTCGCTGTCCTATATCGACTACAACCGCTGCGGCGTGGCGCTGATGGAGATCGTCTCCAAGCCCGACATCCGCGACGCCGAGCAGGCCAAGGCCTACGTGACCAAGCTGCGCTCGATCATGCGCTATCTTGGCACCTGCGATGGCGACATGGAGAAGGGAAGCTTGCGCGCCGACGTCAACGTCTCCGTGCGCAAGCCGGGCGGGCCGCTCGGCACCCGCTGCGAGATCAAGAACATCAACTCGATCAGCTTCATCGGCCAGGCGGTGGAGGCCGAGGCGCGGCGCCAGATCGAGATCATCGAGGACGGCGGCGTCATCGAGCAGGAAACCCGCCGGTTCGATCCCGACAAGGGCGAGACGCGGTCGATGCGCTCCAAGGAGGAGGCGCATGATTACCGTTACTTCCCGGACCCGGACCTGCTGCCGCTCGAGTTCTCTCAGGCGTTCGTCGACGAGCTGAAGGCCGCGCTGCCCGAGCTGCCCGACCAGAAGAAGGCGCGCTTCATCGCTGATCTCGGCCTGTCGCCCTACGACGCCTCGGTGCTGGTCGCCGAGCGCGAGAGCGCGGCCTTCTATGAAGGCGTGCTGGAGGCGCTGTCCGACCGCGCACGCGACGGCAAGCTCGCCGCCAACTGGGTGATCAACGAGCTGTTCGGCCGTCTCAACAAGGAAGGCCGCGACATCTCGTCCTCTCCAGTGTCGGCGGCGCAGCTCGCCGCCATCGTCGCGCTGATCGGCGAGGGCACGATCTCCGGCAAGATCGCCAAGGACCTGTTCGAGATCGTCTGGAGCGAGGGCGGCGATCCGCGCGAGCTGGTCGAGAGCCGCGGCATGAAGCAGGTCACCGACCTCGGCGCGATCGAGAAGGTGGTCGACGAGATCATCGCCGCCAACCCGGACAAGGTCGCGCAGGCCAAGGCGAAGCCGCAGCTCGCCGGCTGGTTCGTCGGCCAGGTGATGAAGTCGTCGGGCGGCAAGGCCAACCCGCAGGCGGTCAACGATCTGCTGAAGAGCAAGCTCGGCATCTGAAACGACGATCGCTGGTCTTCGTTCCGACGGCGCGCACCACGGTGCGCGCCGTTTTCGTTTGGCTCGCGTCCAGCGAATCGCCGCACGCGATTCGCAAAAAAGCCACCGTTCGCGAGCGATCGAACGCGCACGACGGTGTGTACGATGAAAATTTTTTCGTTGCCAAAATTTACGACTCGGAGTCCGCGAGCGGCTCCTCCGATGTGAGTCTGCGCTGCGCAACGGAGTTGTCGCCGCTGCCGCCTGATCTAGCAGCAATTCAGGAAATCCTTGCAGCGTAGGCTTTTCTTGCGATCGCTATTAGTAGCAGGCTCGCCGCTGCGCCGACGCGGAAACGCATTTCCGATGTCGGCCGTCGCGCTGCTTCGCGCGTTTCGTCAGCCGTACGCGCGCGCGCGTGTCAACACTTCCTTAAGCCGGAAGCTGTTTTTTTTCACTCGTTGGTGTATCGATATGGAGTGCATCTCGATTCCCGAGTGCACGCATCGACTAAGCCAACTCACATCGGAGGGCAACATGGCCAAGAAAGCGAAGAAGGCGAAGAAGGCAGTGAAGAAGGTCGCGAAGACCGCGGCGAAGAAGACTGCCAAGAAGACCAAGAAGGTCGCCAAGAAGAAGTAACTCTCGCAGTTCGCTGCGAGATGAGTCCGGCAGCTTGAAGCCGGCACGTCGTTGGAACGAAGGTGTGCCCAGCTCGTTCAGAGCCGGCAGCCATCCTTAGTCCCCAACCGACGATAGAGGGTGTCGGCGAGACATCAGGTCAACGGTCGGATCGAGTTCGAGGCAGCGATGCTGCGGCGGAGCGGTCCGGCAGAAGAAACAGGATTTCTTCGTTCGGTGCAGATCGCTGTTCGATCTGCAATCTCGCGAGCGGCGACAAGCCAGAGCGAGATCTGATCCTGACGTGTTCGCCGACGCCCTCGATCCCCGAGAGCCGAGATCCCCGAGCCCTGCGCCTCGGGTGACAAGCGCTCTCCCAATCTCTCACATCGTTGCACGGGACCACAGCTGATCGGCTGCGCGCGAGCGCGTCGTCGGCTCGGAGCCCTGCTGCTCTCGCCCGCTCGCGCGCGGGACGTCGCAACGCGACGCGAGCGCTCGTCCGCGTCAGCCTCCCAGCCCGCGCTTCTCCTCCGTGCGCGGCGTCACATCCATCGTCGTCGTGGATGGTTATGGTTTTGCCAAACAGAACGGTAAACCGCTCTTTGACGGCTCGGAAAAGTTGAAGCGATTCAATGTATTGAGGCGCGCCCTGTCGAATGCGGGGTTCCGCGTTCAGGGCTCGTTCAGCACAACGCTTAAACTGCCTTTCAAACTTGATCGGTCATCTTTCTCGCATAAGCCGCGAGACGGCATGGGGACTAACCAGGCGTTGAACAGTTGGACGGGGGCAGGGCTCGGGTGCGAGCGGCCTCCTTGCGAGAAGGAGAGCGACAATGTTTCAGGGACAACTCAATTTCGATGACGTGACCACCGCCGAGCAGGGCGCCAATGGCGACGTGCTGTTCGAGCTCGGCATGCTCTATGCGAGCGGCCGCGACGGTGTGGTCGATCTGATCGCCGCGCACAAATGGTTCAACCTCGCCGCTCTGAAGGGACGCGTGGATGCCGTGGCGATGCGCCGTGAGATCGCCGAGCAGATGACCGACGCCGAGATCGCCACGGCGCAGCGCGAGGCTCGCGCCTGGATGAGCGCGCGCTGAACGCGATCCCTCCGCGGCGCGGCCGACACTCCGCGTCCAGCGAAGGCAGATGCCGAATCGCGCCATCAAGGCGATGTCGCTGCTGGTCGATATGCGATCCGTCATCCGGATCGTCGTGGCCGCAGGGCTCCTGGCTGCAGGGCTGAGCTCTCGCCGCGCGCCTCTAGATCTCCTATCTGTCGTCTTAAGGTGACGCAGGAAGCGGGATGGTGGCATGAGTCAGGCGCGGCGACAGGCGAGGCAGCAAGAGCTGACCGGCTGCCATGACTGCGGCAACGGCGTCTCGTTCAGCGCGGTGGCGTGCCCGCACTGCGGCTCGACCGAGCCGGCAGGGCCGGTGGTGCAAAGCCGGCGCGAACTGCGGCGGCTGCGGATCGAAGCGACCAATGATCGCCGGCTCATCGTCGTGACCGCGCTCTGCACGGGCCTCGGCGCCGCCTATGGTGCGGTGATGGGCGCCGGAGGCGCGGCCTCGTGGTGGGCGGCCCTCGGCTATGGTTTTGTCGGCGCCGTGATCGGCGTGCCCGCGGCGTTCGTGATCAACATCAGCCGCAGCCTGTTCGATTGAACTGGGGGCGTCAGGTGTCCCGTGGCTTGGCCAGCTCACCCTGTCGCGGCGGCCTGCGCCGGAACTGTCTTCAGATTCGAGATTGCCCGCGACGCGGCTGCCCTCACGAGCGCCGGTCGTCGGGATCGCGCATCAGCCATCAGAGTGGGGGAGGTGGCGTCGCCAGATGTCTGGCGGAGAGGGAGGGATTCGAACCCTCGATACAGCTTGAGACCGTATGACGCTTTAGCAAAGCGTTGCCTTCAGCCACTCGGCCACCTCTCCGGATGGGGTCGGTATGCCCCACGGCGCGCTGAGCCGCAAGCGGCAGATTGCACGCGATTTCGAAATCCTCACAGGTCCGCGGCCCTAACCAGGCCTCCAGGAACGGGGCACTGCCCGGTCGGGACACGAGCCAGGGGGCGGCCGATCAGCTCGAAGCAGCGGGGAGACAGCGGCTCTCTGTCTATATGCCGCCGCTCTCTATATGCGGCGGGGCGGCGCGGACTCCCGTTGCGATTCTCTCCGCGCGACGTCGGCCGGATTCGTGACCCGCACCGCCTGAGTTGAGGCGCGTTCCTGGCAGGCGAGTGCCCCAGGGTGAACGCACCCAAGATTGCGTTGTTATAAAACAGTAACATAAACAGCACCTTAGCTGTTCCCGCAGAACCACGGTTGCGTGCCTTTTCTGCAACACCGGTTTGAAAAGGCGCCGCTCGGCCGCCGCAATGATGGTTCCTTTGTTGCGTGTGCAAAGACCTTCGGTAATTCTGCTCCCACGACGAAGGGGGGCATCCCGACGTCGTCCCGTTTAGGTCGTTCGCTCAAGTCCCTCGCGTTCATGCGGGTGTGTCCGATAGCGCGAAGCGGCTGAGCGACGGGTCGAAGAGGGATAACGGGTCCAACCCAAGGGTGTTCACACCCAGCGGAGGCGGAACCTTCCCTGACTGAGCAACTTGGAGGTTTAACACTATGAACACGATCAAGAGCCTCGTCCTTGGCTCGGCGGCAGTTCTCGTCGCCATGTCTGGGGCCCAGGCAGCTGACCTTCCGATCAAGGCCAAGGCGGTCGAGTATGTGAAGGTCTGCTCGCTCTACGGCGCTGGCTTCTACTACATCCCCGGCACCGACACCTGCATCAAGCTCGGCGGCTACGTCCGCGCCGAGACGTCGTTCGCCTCGAACGGCCAGTACAACAACGCTGTGAACGGTTCGGCTGGCGCCAACAACCGCCTCAGCAACTACTACTACAGCCGCGCTCGTCAGGACCTCAACATCGACACGCGCACCGCGACCGAGTACGGCGTGGTCCGCACCTATGCTGACCTGACCTTCACCTGGACCACCGGCAACACCGCTGGCTCGGCTCCGTCGGCCTACACCGGTGACGGCGTCGCGGGCGGCTCGCTCGGCGTGTACTATGCCTTCATCCAGTTCGCCGGCTTCACCATGGGTAAGGCCGTGTCGCAGTTCGACACGCCCTGGACCAACTATCCGGGTAACAACTTCGACGGCCTGTGGGGCGGCGGCGGCACCGTGACCGGTGTCAACCAGTTCACCTACACCGCCGACTTCGGCTCGGGCATCACGGCTGCGATCTCGGCTCAGGACGCGACCGGCTACTACCAGACCAACATCTGGAACACCGCTGGCATCACCGGTGCAGGCATCGTCGGCGGCGCCTACGGCACGGCCAGCTACGGCGGCAACGTCGCTCCGGACATCGTCGGTATGGTCCGCGTCGACCAGGCTTGGGGTCTGTTCCAGGCTTCGTTCGCGGCGCATGACAACCACACCGCCTACTATGGCGCCACCGAAGTCACCGGTCACCCGGCTGACAAGTGGGGTTGGGCTGCTCAGCTGGCCTTGTCGATCAAGAACATCCCGACCGGCCCCGGCGACACCATCAACATCCAGGGCGTCTACACCAACGGTGCGAGCCGCTATAACGCTCAGAGCCTGGTGCCGACCTCCTACGCGATGTACGGCGGCAGCAGCACGGCTGGCGTCTACGGCACGCTCGGCTTCGCTGGCCTGGCCGACTCGGTCTACACGACCGGTGGCGACCAGCAGCTGACCACGACCTACGGCTTCCGTGGTGCTTACACCCACAACTGGAGCCCGTCCTGGAACTCGGCGATCTACGGTTCGTGGGCTGCCGTGTCCTACAACAACACTGCCAAGGGCCTGATCTGCGGCAGCGCGGCGATGGCTGGTCTGGCGGGCGCGGGCTTCACCTGCAACCCCGACTTCAACATCTCCTCGCTGGGTGTGATCACCCGCTGGACCCCGGTCAAGAACCTGACCTTCTCGGCTGACGTGGCCTGGACCAACCTGGACCAGAAGTACTCGGGCAACATTGCTTACCCGGGTTCGGCCACCGTCGCGAAGCCGGCTGGCGTGACCTACCAGCTCAAGGACCAGAACTCGGTGTCCTTGCTGCTCCGCGCTCAGCGCAACTTCTGATCCTGATCATCTGATCCGGTTCAAGAGCCCCCGGCAGGCAACTGCCGGGGGTTTTTGCTATTTGTGCTGGGACCTCGACGAACGAAACCCGGCTTGACGAGCTGCATGGCGGGGAGGCGCGTTGCCCAACGCGGCAGCTTTGGCCCTGTTTGTGCGCTGCAAATTCGATAGTCGAACGGCTTGGCGAGGGACGGTATTTTTTTGAAAAATGATGTTGAAAACAGGTGAGTTGATAAGCTAATTTTTGCTCGCCTGATATCCATCAGTCCCCGCAAGGACGACACTGCAACTGTAAGACTGACGATCCGATGTTAAACCCCAGGAAGCCTCTGGCGATGCCCCGCCGGGGGCTTCTTCTTTTCTGAGCGCTTCGCTTCTGGGCGTTTTCATTTCAGAGCGTCCCCGTTGACGTGCGTCATCGCGTCCGTGCGCGCCATCCCGGAACGGCGCCGAAACCGGCGTCAGGCCCTCATCGCGAGATGCGGCACTGAGCCGCTGGCGTTGCGGCAGGGCTGAGGTTCGCAAAGCGAAAAATCCTGACACATGTGCTTGACCGGAAAACCCCGGATGGTCACGATGACCGTAAGATGACGGGGACATACACCGTCGCGTGAGTGGGGAATCAGTCCAAGATGAGTTCGGAAGGCTCTCTGGAAGTTCTGCGTCCGTGGTCGGAGCAAGAAGATCTGGCTGGTGTGATCACGCGTCTGCTGGAGGCGCGGCCGGACGGTCGGGCGGACCTGGCGGAATGTCTCGCCACCGCGCAGCGGATCGATGCCAGCGATGACGAGTCCTGGTATTGCGAGTGGATGGCCTGCGCGGACGGGATGAAGTCTGCTGCAAGCGATGCTGCCACCACCGGTGATTTTCAACTCGCGTTTCGCAAATGGTCCCGGGCGGTCGATTGCTATGAGGCGGCGGCTTGTCCGTTCAGCAGTTCCCGGTCGCACCAATCGGCCGCGCTGGCGCGCATGCGCGAATGTGCCCGCGACTTCCTGCGCTCGACCGACCCGCAAGGCGAGGTCGTGACGATTCCCTGGCGCGCCGACTATCCGCTCGAAGCTTATTTTCTGCCGGCGCGCGGCGAGGCGGGCAGGGCGCCCACCGTCATCTGCATCGGGGAGCCCGGCCGTCGCAAGGAGACGTCGCTGTTCAAGCTCGCATATCACGCGGAACAGCGCGGCCTGGCCCTTCTCGTCGTCGATCTGCTCGGGAGTGGCCTGGAATGCCGATTCGATGAGATCGTCGGCCGCCCCGATCTTGAATCGGCGATTGCGAGCGTCACGGACTACGTCACGTCGCGCGATGATGTGGACGACAGCCGGATTGCGATCCTTGCCGACGATTGGAGCTCATCCTTCGTCGCGCGCGGCATCGCCCTCGACCCGCGTTATGCGGCCGCGGTGTGCGATGCCGGCCTGTGGGACATTCACGAACGGGTCTTCCTGTCGCGCCGACT
Organism: Bradyrhizobium sp. HKCCYLRH3099; assembly: GCF_051167855.1. Classification (NCBI taxonomy): domain Bacteria; kingdom Pseudomonadati; phylum Pseudomonadota; class Alphaproteobacteria; order Hyphomicrobiales; family Nitrobacteraceae; genus Bradyrhizobium; species Bradyrhizobium sp. HKCCYLRH3099. Next base: position 87,779 of record NZ_JBNPTW010000001.1, on the reverse strand, counting down.
CGCCGGCAGTGCGCGCGGCCGGATGCCGATCGCAAGCGATGGCCTCGCGGCACGGCAGATTACGTGCCCGCTGCTGGTGACAGTGCCGGAACGCGGCTGGCTGCGGGCGGATATCGCGACGCGGCTCGTCGCGCAGATCAGGCGCGAGCACCCCGACATCACGCTCAAAATCGTGTCGGGAGAAGGCGCTGCTGCGCTGGAGGCGGATGCTTTCGTCTTCGACTGGCTCGCGCGCCGCCTGGTCGCGCGTCCCCGCGTGGTGGGCTGACCCGGCGCCGGTCCGGCGGCGGGCCTGACGACAGTTCGGGATTGTCGGTCGTGATCCGATCGGTCGTCAGAGACCCATCGTGAGTCGGGCACTGGCCTTTTCGAAGCGGTCCTTGAGACCGGCGAGCTTGTCCGTGAAGGTCGCAAGCTCGTGCGCGTCGAATTCCTCGAAGATGAAGCCGAAGATCTGCAACTGCTGAGTTTCGAGCTCGGCAAATTGTTGCGAGGTCTTGTCCGTCAGCGACATCAGCACGACGCGCGCGTCGTTGGCGGCGGGCTTCCGCTCCATGAAGCCCTTCTTCTCGAGCAGCTTCGATTGCGTCGTGACGAAGGACGGATCGACGTGCAGTCGCTTGGCCGCCGCATTCACGGCGACGCCTTCGCCCTTATCCAGCTCGGAGATCGCCATCAGGATCATCCATTGCGGCCCGCTGATGCCGATTCTCTTGGCCCAGAAGTAACGCAGCTCTTCCAGATGGACGTTGATGGTCGAGATTTCGCGGGCGAAGCGGAGGATGGCGTCGCGATTCTTCGGCGGATTTTCAGCCGTCTGCGGTTGCGCGTCCGTTTCCACAGGTGCGGCAGACATGTTCTTCAAGGGCGCCATTGCTCAGGAGATCCAGTACGAGACTCGACCCTAAAGAAAAAAAATCCGCAACAAAATCACTTATCTAGGAGGTAATCCGCAGAGCCCCTTGCGTTGCACAACAAGCTGCCTCGGTGTTGCCCTCAAGACACATTTCGGCTTCATTCAATTACCTGACTGCATAAACTATTTTGCTTACCGAATGAGCGAAGGCATAGTTCCTGACGACGGTGGGGGGTTACTCGATCGTCCCGTAACAGGTGGTTTCGCTTAAGTCCCTCGCGTGATGCGGGTGTGTCCGATGGCGCGAAGCGACTGAAGCGGTTTTTCGGGAGCGGAGGAAGCGGATCGTCCTGGGGGATCCTGGTCCGGTTCTTTCTCAAAAGAGCAACTTGGAGGTTTAAATGAAGACGGTTAAGAGCCTTGTCCTCGGCTCGGCGGCAGTTCTGCTCGCCATGTCCGCGGCTCAGGCGGCCGACCTTCCGATCAAGGCCAAAGCGGTCGAGTATGTGAAGGTTTGCTCCCTGTATGGTGCGGGCTTCTACTACATCCCCGGCACCGACACCTGCATCAAGCTGGGCGGCTATCTGCGCGCTGAAACCGCGTTCAACACGAACAGCGACTTCAACGGCGCGTTCAACGGTTCGGGCGGCGCCCGCAACCGCCTCAGCAACTACTACACCTCTCGCGCTCGTCAGGACCTGAACATCGACACGCGCACCGCGACCGAATACGGCGTGGTCCGCACCTTCGCTGACCTGACCTTCTCCTGGACCACCGGTGGCTTCGCCGGCTCGGCTCCGTCGGCCTACGGCGCGACCGACAACGGCATCGCGGGCGGCTCGCTCGGCGTGTACTACGCCTTCATCCAGTTCGCCGGCTTCACCATGGGTAAGGCCGTGTCGCAGTTTGACACGCCCTGGACCAACTATCCGGGCAACAACTTCGACGGTCTCGCCGGCGGCGGCGGCACGGTCACGGGTGTGAATCAGTTCACCTACACGGCTGATTTCGGCTCGGGCATCACGGCGGCGATCTCGCTGCAGGATGCGACGGCCTACACCCAGAACAACCTCTGGAACACGACCGGCAACACGGTTGCGAACTTCGTGACCGGCGTCTACGGCGCCCAGAGCTACGGCGGCAACGTCGCTCCGGACATCGTCGGTATGGTCCGCGTCGACCAGGCTTGGGGTCTGTTCCAGGCTTCGTTCGCTGCGCATGACAACCACACCGCCTACTACGGCGCCACCGAAGTCACCGGTCACCCGGCTGACAAGTGGGGTTGGGCTGCTCAGCTGGCCTTGTCGATCAAGAACATCCCGACCGGCCCCGGCGACACCATCAACATCCAGGGCGTCTACACCAACGGTGCGAGCCGCTACAACTTCCACAGCCTGCTGCCGAACAACTACGCCATGTACGGCGGCACGGGTAACCCGCTCGCCTACCAGAGCATCGGCATTGCTGGCATCGCCGACTCCGTCTTCGCGACGGGCGGTGAGCAGCAGCTGACCACGACCTACGGCTTCCGTGGTGGCTACACCCACAACTGGAACCCGGCCTGGAACACTGCGGTGTACGGTTCTTGGGCTGCTGTTCGTTACAACGACACGGCTCGCGGCCTGATCTGCAGCGGCGCGGTGCTGGCGGCGTTCGGTGCGGGCTCGACCTGCAACCCGAACTTCGACCTCGCCACCGTCGGCGTGATCACCCGCTGGACCCCGGTCAAGAACCTGACGTTCTCGGCTGACTTCGCCTACACCTGGCTCGACCAGAAGAACTCGGGCGTGATCGCTTCGACCGGCAACGCTGCCGCTGCCAAGCCGGCCGCGGTGTACGAGCTCAAGGATCAGCAGTCGGCTGTGCTGCTGCTCCGCGCTCAGCGCAACTTCTGATCGTCTGACGACGGTCTGACGAACCCCCGGCGGGCAACCGCCGGGGGTTTTTCTTTGTTTCATGGTTCGCTTCGTTTCATCGGTGTCTGCGCGATCGCTGCCATCTGTCGAACCCCTCCGTGCTGTCGTCGAGATCCCTGCCGACGCCTGACGAGCGTTTCGCTTTCCCGGAAGCAACCGGAAGGTGCGGCGGCATCAGGCTGGATCTTCGCGACGGCTGTGTGGCTGCTCTGCTCACACATGCGTGAGAGGGACGACCCTGCGCCGTTCGACGATCGCACGATTTGCTCACCGGACAGATATCTCGCACATGGCGTGGTCGGCAGCGGGGCGCTGAACTTGCGGGTCATGGCGCATGTCGGCCCGCGTTGAGATCAATGCCGCTGCATTGCCGCCACAACCGCGACATGCATCCAGCGGTCGCGTGCACCGGGCACACATTAATCCGGAGTGTCGGATGCGGGCGTGCCGCGCCGTCGTCGCGCCACATGCATGATCCGGCCGGCCACGAGAATGGTCCGATAAAACACCAAGTTCGCCTCGCGATCGTTCCGAGTGCCACGCTATGCGCGAGCACTGTGGTGCAGCTGGAGACGGGCTGACCGTGGGGGCGGTCGTTCGATGTCGAGCCGGGCCGGTCTGAACTGAGCAATTTTGGAGGTTAGTATGAAGACTGTGAGGAGCCTTGTTCTGGGCTCAGCGGCGACGTTGCTCGCCATGAGTGGGGCTCAGGCAGCCGACCTTCCGATCAAGGCCAAAGCGGTCGAGTATGTGCGGGTCTGCTCGATGTACGGCGCGGGGTTCTTCTACATCCCGGGAACCGACACCTGCATCAAGCTCGGCGGCTATCTGCGCGCCGAAGCCGGCTTGGGCACCAACACCATCTTCCAGAATGCCGTGAACGGCGCTGGCGGCGCTCGGAACCGTCTCAGCAACTATTACACGACCCGCTCGCGGGCCGACCTCAATATCGACACTCGCACCGCGACGGAGTACGGCGTCGTCCGCACCTTCTTCGACGGCGTGTTTCAGTGGACGGGCGGCACCACGACGGGCTCCAACCCATCGACCTATACGGGTGACGCGATCGCAGGCGGCACGCTCGGCGTCTTCTATGCTTTCATCCAGTTCGCAGGCTTCACGATGGGCAAGGCCGTGTCGCAGTTCGATGCGCCCTGGGCGAACTATCCCGGCAACAATTTCGACGGTCTGACCGGCGGCGGCGGCACCATCACCGGCGTCAACCAGTTCACCTACACCGCCGACTTCGGCTCCGGCATCACGGCCGCGATCTCGCTGCAGGACGCGACGCAATATTCGCAATCGCAGATCTGGAACACGGCCGGGCAGACCGCGGCCGGCGTGATCACGGGCGCTTATGGCGCGTCGAATTTCGGCGGCAACGTCGCGCCCGACATCGTCGGCATGGTGCGTGTCGACCAGGCCTGGGGCCTGTTCCAGGCGTCCTTCGCGGCTCACGACAATCATGCCGCCTTCTTCGGCGGCAATGAAACCACCGGGCATCCGGCCGACAAATGGGGATATGCCGGCCAGCTCGCCCTCTCGATCAAGAACATTCCGACCGGTCCGGGCGATACGCTGAACGTGCAGGGCGTCTACACCAACGGCGCGAGCCGCTACAACTTCCAGAGCCTCGCACCGATCAACTACGCGATGTACGGCGGCACCAACGTGCCCGGCGCCTTCCAGAGCCTGGGCTTCGCCGGCGTGTCCGATTCCGTGTTCGGAGCCAATACCCAACAGCAGCTGACCACGACCTACGGCTTCCGCGGCGCCTTCACCCACAATTGGGATCCGGCCTGGAACACCGCGATCTACGGCTCCTGGAGCGCGGTGACCTACAACGCGACCGCCAAGGCCCTGATCTGCAACGGCGCCGGCATGGTTGCCCTCGGCATCACGCCGGCGAACTGCAATCCGGACTTCAACATCTCCACGGTGGGCGTGATCACGCGCTGGACGCCGGTCAAGAACCTGACCTTCTCGGCGGACGTCGCCTGGACCAGGCTTGACCAGAAGTTCACGGGGAATGCGAATGCGCCGGTGGCTGCGGCTGTGGCCAAGCCGGCGACGACGTATCAGCTGAAGGACCAGGATTCGGTCTCGCTGCTGCTGCGCGCCCAGCGCAACTGGTAAGAAGAGGCGAGTGGCGAATACGGAGTAGCGAACAGGGGTTGACCGAGACGTCAGATCTCCGCTCGCTACTCGCTACTCCACGACAGCGCCGCGGCGCAGATCGGCTTCGATCTGCAGCCGCGAGCCGCCGCCGAAGCGGGCGCGATAGACCTGCAGATTCTCCATCACCCGCTGGACATAGTTGCGGGTTTCCGCGAACGGGATCAGCTCGACCCAGTCCACCGCGTCCACCTTGGGATCGCGCGGGTCGCCATAGCGCTCGACCCATTTCCGCACGCTGCCGCGGCCGGCATTGTAGGCTGCGAACGTCATGATGTAGGAGCCGCGATAGTCCTCGAGCAGGCCGCCGAGCTCGGCGGCGCCGAGTTGCGCGTTGTAGACCGGGTCGGTCTTCATCCGGTTCAGGTCGAAGCTGACGCCGGCGCGCTTGCAGACATAGCGGCCGGCATCCGGCGTGACCTGCATCAGCCCATAGGCCTGCGCCGGCGACACCACCGCCTGGTTGAAGGCGCTCTCCTGGCGCGCGATCGAGAAGATCACGCTCTGCTCGACCTCGGGGCCGATCGAGCGGAAGGCGGGGATGCCGGACACCGGATAGGCGTAATGGTCGAACGGCAGTCCGCGATTGAGCGCAGCCTTGCCGACCAGCAACATCGCGCGCGCGTCGCTGTTGCGGCCGGCGATCTCCGCAAGTCCCACCAGCACATCGGGATCGCCATTGTCGCCCATGTCGGAGAAGATCGGGATCGCGACCTCGCCCTCGTCGATGTCGTACAGCAGTTGCACCGCGCGAACGACTTCGAGCCGCTCGATGCCGCGGCCCCGGCCGGTCGGCGCGGCGTTGAGGCCGAGCTGCGGCAGGCCGAGCTTGGCGCGTGCCAGCTGGCCGTAATAACTGGTCGACTGCTCCGCCGCCGATTGATAGGCCGCGCGCGCCTCCTGCATCCGCCCCATCGCCTCCGCGGCACGGCCCTGCCAATAGCCGGCCCGCGCCAGGGTCGTCGGATTGACGCTGCCGACGCCGATGCGGGCGAAATGCTGGGCGGCGGTGGCGGGATCGTTGAGAAAGCGCAGTGCGATCCAGCCGGCGGTAAATTCCTGCTCGGTCTTGTAGATGTCGCGGTTCGGCAGCGCCGCGTCGCGGGCGATCAGATAGGCGCTCTTGTATTCGCCGGTATCGATCATCTTGCGCGCCAGCAGCCGGCGCTCGATCCACCATTCGTCGAGATTGTGCAGCCGGCCGGGATCCTTCGGCGCGCTCAGCATCAGCTGCGCGGCTTCCGTGAACTTCTCGTCGCGGCGCAGGAGCTGGATGCGGCTGAAGATGTAGCCGGTGTCGCCGTGAAGTTCGCGCGGCACCGCCTCCAGCAGGCTCTGGCTGTTGGAGGCCTTGCGATAGGCCGCGATCCGCGCCTTGGCGAGTGCGACATGCCCTGAGCCCAGCCGCCGCGCGGCGCGCATCGCCGCGTCGTGCTCGCTGCCATACAGCAGCGTGTCCATCCGCGCCTTGTGGTCGCCGCCGGACAACAGCGCGCCGAACTGGTCGAGCACGTTGTTCTCGGTCTCTTCCGACATCGCGTCGCTGCGCCAGGCCTCGCGCACCAGCCGTTCGGCATTGGCGCGGTCGCCGCGGTTGAGCAGGACGCGGGCGAGCGCGAAGCGGCCCTTGGCCGACAGCGGCGATTCGTTCTCGAACCAGGACCACACGACGGAATCATCGCGCTTGTCGTCCCACAGCGCAGCCTCGAGCCGGCGCCGCATGAAGGTCTGCGACGGCCAGCTGGGATTGGCCGTGATGAAGGCGCGATAGCGCTCGACACTCACATTGTTGTTGTCGCTGCGCAGGATCACCCATTCGGCGAGCTTGCGCGCGACCGGATCGGAGATTGCCTGCACGACCTGAGTCGCGTCGTCGGGCTTGCGCTTGCGCACGAGCTCGATGACGTTCTCCAGCGCCTCCTTGTCCGACTGCGAGGTCGATGCCGTCGCGGCGATCGCGGCCGGGACGACCGGCTTCCGGGAGGCGGGCAAGGCGGCATGATGGCGCGGCGGCAGGCTGGCGGCCGGGGGCGGGGTGATGTCCCTTGGCGCCGGGGCCGACCGCGGCACGTCGCCTGTTCCCTTCGCGGCGGACTTGGCGTCCGCCTTTACCTCCGCGCGGGCGTCCACCTTGCTTCTGGTCTCGGCCGTCTCGGCAGGCTTCGGAACCGCGCCGCGCGCGATCGGGCGCGCCTTCGGCATCGGCACCTTGATCGGAGTCTTGGCGGTCGTCGCCTTGTCCTTCTCCTTGGCGAGAGCCAGATCGAGCGCCGGTCCGAGCGTCAGGCCGGCGGCCAAGGACACCGAGAGAGACACCGAAAGGGCGGTCGATCGCAATGCAGCGGCGCGGGCAGAAAAGGGCACGGCGTTCCTTTGCAACGGATGTCTACGATCCCTGACCAATGGGTCTATCGAAAAGGTGAACAAATCCTAAATGTACAGGGAAGGATTGCAACCTGCGCCAACACCGGGGCGAAATCACGACCGAAGGGCGGCGTGAGGCTCTGCCAGCCGTCCGCCGCGTTCGCCATCTTCGACGGCGCGGGCGGCTTGGCCGGTCGGTTTGGCGGTCGAATGGTGCCTGTTGAGAAGGCAGGTCCGTCGCGGGCAGGCCTTCCGCCCCGTCGGCAGACCCGTTATGAAGTGCGTTCGTGCAGGGGCCAAAAGGCGTTTGGGAGGAGTTTCATGGCAGCCAAGACGAATTTCCGGGGCTCTTTCACCGCCTTGGTGACGCCTTTCAAGAACGGCGCGGTCGACGAGGCGGCGTTCCGGAGCCTGGTGAACTGGCAGATCGAGGAGGGCACCCATGGCCTGGTGCCGGTCGGCACGACCGGCGAGAGCCCGACGCTCAGCCATGACGAGCACAAGCAGGTCGTGGAGTGGTGCATCGCCGAGGCCAAGGGTCGCGTCCCGGTGATCGCCGGTGCCGGCTCCAACTCCACCAAGGAAGCCGTCGAGCTCGCCCAGCATGCCGAGAAGGCGGGCGCCGATGCCGTGCTGGTCGTCACGCCGTACTATAACAAGCCGACCCAAGAAGGCCTTTATCAGCACTTCAAGGCCATCAACGACGCGATCGGCATTCCGATCATCATCTACAACATCCCGCCGCGCTCGGTCATCGACATGTCCGTCGATACCATGAAGCGGCTGTTCGACCTGAAGAACATCGCCGGCGTCAAGGACGCCACCGCCAGCATGGTGCGGGTGTCGCAGCAGCGCGCGGCGATGGGCGAGGAGTTCAACCAGCTCTCCGGTGAGGACGCCACCATCATCGGCTACATGGCGCATGGCGGCCATGGCTGCATCTCCGTGACCTCCAACGTCGCGCCGCGGCTGTGCTCGGAGTTCCACACGGCCTGGCAGAAGGGTGATCTGGCGACCGCGCTGAAGATCCATGACAAGCTGATGCCCTTGCACACCAACCTGTTCATCGAGTCCAATCCGGCGCCGATCAAGTACGCGCTGTCGCTGCTCGGCAAACTCGAGGAGAAGCTGCGGCTGCCGATGGTGCCGGTGTCGGAGCCGACGCGGATCGCGGTGCGCCAGGCCATGGTTCATGCCGGGCTGATCAACTGAGTTGAGCCGTTTCTCGCACGTCTGAGGGGGATGCAGACATGTTGAAGGAGTTCCGTGAATTCGCGATGAAGGGCAACGTCGTCGACCTCGCGGTCGGCGTCATCATCGGCGCGGCCTTCGGCGCCATCGTCAACTCGCTGGTCGCCGATGTCATTATGCCGATCATCGGCGCGATCACCGGCGGCCTCGACTTCTCGAACTACTTCATCCCGCTGTCCAAGTCGGTGAGCGCCGGCAACCTCGCCGATGCCAAGAAGCAGGGCGCCGTGCTCGCTTATGGACAGTTCCTGACACTGACCCTGAACTTCTTCATCATCGCCTTCGTGCTGTTCATGATCATCCGGGTGATGAACCGGCTGAAGCGACTGCAGGAGAGTGAGCCTGCGGCGGCGCCGAAGCCTTCGCGCGAAGTCGAGTTGCTGACCGAGATCAGGGATCTCCTGAAGAAAGCCTGACGTGGCCGACAAGAACGAGCCCAAGATCACCGTCGCCGCCGAGAACCGCAAGGCGCGGTTCAACTATGCGATCGAGGACACCATCGAGGCCGGCATCGCGCTGACCGGCACCGAGGTGAAGTCGGTCCGCAGCGGCAAGTCGACGATCGCCGAATCCTATGCGGATTCACGGGACGGCGAGATCTGGCTGATCAATGCCAACATTCCCGAATATCTGCAGGCCAACCGCTTCAACCATGAGCCGAAGCGGCCGCGCAAGCTGCTGCTGCACCGCAAGCAGATCAACAAGCTGCTGGGCGCCGTCGACCGCGAGGGCATGACCCTGATTCCGTTGAAGCTCTATTTCAACGAGCGCGGCCGGGCCAAGCTCCTGCTCGCGGTTGCCAAAGGCAAGAAGCTGCACGACAAGCGCGAGAGCGAGAAGAAGCGCGATTGGAGCCGCGAGAAGGGCCGTCTGCTGCGGGCGCGCGGCTGACGCGCGTCAGCCGACGGCGCGCTCTTCTCGGTGGTCCACCCAGGCCAGGGAAGCGAGCCGATGAACCAGAAGAATCTGTTGAATGTCGACTGGAGCCTCATTCCGGCGCCGACCGATGATGGCGCGGCCGAGCATCTGGTGGGAATGACGCTTCCCGCGATCCGCTTGCGCGCCACCGACGATACGGTGGTGACGCTGTCGGACCTGCCGGGGCGCACCGTCATCTTCGCCTATCCGCGAACCGGAGAGCCGGGCAAGGTGTCGCTGGTCGAAGACTGGGACTTGATCCCCGGCGCGCGCGGCTGCACCCCGCAGGCCTGCAGCTTCCGCGACCTGTTCGGCGAGTTGAAGGCGGCAGGCGCCGCCCACGTGTTCGGCCTGTCGACGCAGAGCAACGCCTACCAGACCGAGATGGCGGCCCGTCTGCATCTGCCGTTTCCGGTGCTGTCCGACGAGACGCTCGAACTGACCCACGCGCTACGCCTGCCGACGATGGAGATCGCCGGCCTCACCTTGATCAAGCGCCTCGCGATGGTCGTCGACGATGCGCGCATCACCCATGTCTTCTATCCGGTGTTTCCGCCGGACCGGAACGCGGGCGACGTGCTGGGGTGGCTGAAGGAGAATCGAGTCGCTGCGGCATGATTGTGCGAGGGACAGGGTAGGGTGGACAAAGCGGCCGCCGCAGGCGGTGGCGTGCCCACCATCAATGGGCGAACTCATCAGCAACATAGCGAGGCCGGCGCCATCGCGATGCAGCGTGGGACAGAGCGCGGTCGCGCCTTTGCCCACCTCACATCAAGAGCGCGTACTCCGTCTCAGCGCATACGCTGTCTAATACAGCGCCATCGCCCCTTGTGGGAGAGGGCATGTAGGAAAGCGCCGCGAGTTCGGTTCGGTGAGGGGTCTCTCTCCATGGGCGACGCTGGCGGAGAGAAACCCCTCACCGAACCGAGCTCGCGGATAAGCCGTACATGCCCTCTCCCACAAGGGGCGAGGGCGCATTCACGTGCACCGTACTCGTGGCCCAAGCTTCAAGGGGAGGTTGCGAGCTTCAGGGTTGCCAAACCGACCTAGTCCAGCTCCGCCTTCAGGCGCGCGAACACGGCGTGGAACATTTCCGTGGTCAGCACACCGGTGTTCGTGTTGTAGCGTGAGCAGTGATAGCTGTCGTACAGCCTGACCGCGCCGGCCTGATGCACCGCGCCATGGCCGAACGGCGCTGTGGCAGCGCGCAAGCCCAGCAGCTTCAACAGCGTGTCATGCGAGATGCGCCCGAGCGCGACGATGCTGCGCAGCCGCGGCATCGCGGCGATGGTGGCGCCGAGAAAGGCGCGGCACTGGTTGATCTCCGCCGGAAGCGGCTTGTTCTGCGGCGGCACGCAGCGCACGGCATTGCTGATCCGGCAATCCACCAGCGTCAGCCCGTCATCGGGCCGGGCCTCGAACCGACCGTCGGCGAAGCCGTATTTCAGCAGGGTGCCGTAGAGCAACTCGCCGGCATAGTCGCCCGTGAACGGCCGTCCCGTGCGATTCGCTCCCTGCAACCCAGGCGCGAGACCGACGATCAGAACGCGCGCGTCAGGATCGCCGAAAGACGGGACCGGCGCGTTGAACCACGACGGTTCACGTGCGCGCTGCGCCTCGCGGAAATCCACGAGGCGAGGGCACAGCGGACAGTCTCTGCCGGGATCTGTCGATGACGGCGCAGACGGCGCGGGCGCAGAGCCCGCTCGCCGCCTAGTCGTCGAAATCGTCATCGTTGCCGGTGGGCGCAGCGGGGGTGGGCGTGCGGGCAGGCGTCGTGGTCGAGCGCTGCAGGAATTGCGGCGAATGATGCCGCGGCTCGCGCGGCGCCGGACGCTCCGAGGGATCGCGGCCGAGCTTGGATTGCAGCTCGACGAGGTCGGTGAAGACGTCGGCCTGACGGCGCAGTTCGTCGGCGATCATCGGCGGCTGGCTCGAGATGGTCGAGATCACGGTCACGCGAACACCGCGGCGCTGCATCGCCTCGACCAGCGAACGGAAGTCGCCGTCGCCCGAGAACAGCACCATCTGGTCGATGTGCTCGGCGAGTTCCATCGCATCGACGGCGAGCTCGATGTCCATGTTGCCCTTGACCTTGCGGCGGCCGCTGGCGTCGATGAATTCCTTGGTCGCCTTGGTGACGACCGTGTAGCCGTTGTAGTCGAGCCAGTCGATCAGCGGGCGAATCGACGAGTACTCCTGATCCTCGATGATCGCCGTGTAGTAGAACGCGCGAAGCAGGGTGCCGCGGCTCTGAAATTCCTTGAGCAGGCGCTTGTAGTCGATGTCGAAGCCGAGAGTCTTGGCCGTAGCGTATAGGTTGGCGCCGTCAATGAAGAGCGCAATCTTGTTGGTCGAAGATGACATTCAGTGTCTCGCGTTCAGTTAGCTTCTGTTTTTTGGCGCGACTCCAGCCCGGTCGCGCATTCCAAGATACTTGCCAAGATTGCCGAGGCTCGTGCGGTGGTCGGGTGTGACGATACCGCAAACGGGGGTGATCGGGGCAACAAAGGCGCAGTTGTGATGACGCAATGAAGCGTTTTCTTGTCCAAAGCCCGTTCTGCGGCTCGGAAGGGCCCGCCAGCAAGGGTTAGGAATTGGTTACTCCTTGCCCGTTACTGAGACCAAGCGCCAGTTTAGTCTTGCGAAAACCGGTCAGTCTCTATAACTAGCCCAACATAATCAGCATATTAAGCACACAAAGGACCGGAGCGACAATGGCGCGCGTGACCGTGGAAGATTGTATCGACAAGGTAGACAATCGGTTCGACCTGGTCCTCCTGGCCGCGCATCGCGCGCGCATGATCTCGTCGGGATCACAACTTACAATTGACAGAGATAATGACAAGAATCCCGTTGTGGCACTCCGGGAGATTGCGGATTCGACCATTTCTCCCGAGGACTTGAAGGAAGAACTGGTGCATTCGCTGCAGAAGTTCGTCGAGGTCGACGAGCCGGAGCCGGACACCGTGCCTCTCATCGGCTCCGCTGGTGCCAGCGTCGACGCCGACGACACCGAGGTCGCTGTCGAGCGGATGACCGAGGAAGAGCTGCTGAAGGGCCTCGAAGGCCTCGCGCCGCCGGAAGAGCAGCCCGAAGAGGACGAGTGACAGCCCTATCATCGTTCGCGCGGCAGCGGATTAACTTGTGAGAATGTGAAGGCCCGGACCATGTCCGGGCCTTTGCATTTGAACGTGATTCCGTGATTACCATAGGTGCGCGTCAGCCGCCCGCGTCGGGCGGATTCGGTCACGAAGATAAAGGTTTAGTCATTTTCCATGGCGGTTTCGGGCCACACACCCTCGCAGATGCAGGCGGCGGCCGAATCGGCCGCCGTGGCGCCGCCGCCGCCCGCCGAGCGGCCACGGGCGCAGAAGCCGCGGTCCCGGATGATGCGGCAGTACGACCTCGTCGAGCGGGTCCGCTCCTACAATCCGGACACGAACGAGGATCTGCTTAATCGCGCATATGTGTACGCGATGAAGGCGCACGGCTCGCAAACCCGCGCCTCCGGCGACCCGTATTTTACCCATCCGCTCGAGGTCGCGGCCATTTTGACCGACCTGAAGCTCGACGACGCCACCATCGTCGCGGCGCTGCTTCATGACACGATCGAGGACACCGAGGCGACCCGCGCCGAGATCGATCGCTTCTTCGGGCCCGAGATCGGCGCGCTCGTCGAGGGGCTGACCAAGCTGAAGCGGCTCGAGCTGGTGTCGCGCGAGGCCAAGCAGGCCGAAAACCTGCGCAAGCTGTTGCTGGCGATTGCCGATGATGTGCGTGTGTTGCTGGTCAAGCTCGCGGATCGCTTGCACAACATGCGCACCTTGGAGTTCGTGCCGGAGGCGTCGCGCCGACGCATCGCCGAGGAGACTCTCGACATCTATGCGCCGCTCGCGGGCCGCATGGGCATGCAGGAAATGCGCGAGGAACTCGAGGATCTCTCGTTCCGCACGCTCGATCCGCAGGCCTACGGCGTCGTCATGCAGCGGCTCGATGCGCTGGCCGATCGCAACCGCAATCTCATCGGCGAAATCGAGAGCCAGCTCTCCCGCAAGTTCCGCGAGCACGGGCTGACCGCGCGGGTGTTCGGCCGCCGCAAGCGTCCGTTTTCGATCTGGACCAAGATGGAGCGCAAATCCATCGGGTTCGAGCAGCTGTCGGACATCTTCGGGTTCCGCGTGATCATGCCGGACCTGGAATCCTGCTATCGGGCGCTCGGTATCGTTCACACCACGTGGCCGGTCGTGCCCGGCCGCTTCAAGGATTACATCTCGACGCCGAAGCAGAACGACTACCGCTCCATACACACAACTGTGATCGGGCCGGGCAAGCAGCGCGTCGAGCTGCAGATCCGGACCGAGGACATGGACCAGATCGCCGAGCTTGGTATCGCCGCTCACGCTTTCTACAAGGACGATCTGGCGTCGCCGACCGAGCGGCTGAAGCGCGAATCGAATGCCTTTGCCTGGCTGCGTCACACCATCGGCATCCTCTCCGAGAGTTCCAATCCGGAAGAATTCCTGGAACACACCAAGCTCGAACTGTTTCACGATCAGGTGTTCTGCTTCACCCCGAAGGGAAAGCTGATCGCGCTGCCGCGCCACGCAAACGTGATCGACTTCGCCTATGCCGTCCACACCGACGTCGGCAACAGCGCCGTCGGTTGCAAGATCAACGGCAAGTTCGCGGCGCTGTCCTCGGAGCTTCAGAACGGCGACGAGGTCGAGGTGCTGACCTCCGACGCGCAGTCGGCGCCGCCCTCGGCGTGGGAGACGCTCGCCATCACCGGCAAGGCGAGGGCGGCGATCCGGCGCGCCACGCGCACCGCGGTGCGCGATCAGTACGCCGGCCTTGGACGTCGGATCGTCGAGCGCCTGTTCGAGCGCACCAAGCTCGAATATGCCGACGACAAGTTGAAAGGCGCGCTGCCGCGGCTGGCGCGCGCCTCGATCGAGGACGTGATGGCTGCGGTCGGCCGCGGCGAGATCAAGGCCTCCGACGTCGCCCGCGCGATGTATCCCGACTACAAGGAAGAGCGCGTCGTGCGCTACGGCGCCAAGAAGACGGCCGCGCCGGCGACCGCCGCCAAGTCGGCAGCGCCCGCGGCCGAGCCGCATCGCGGGCCGTTCGCCATTCCGATCAGCGGTCTCAATTCCGGGCTCCCCGTGAAGTTCGCGCCGAACGGCGGCGCGGTGCCGGGCGACCGCATCGTCGGCATCGTGACGCCGGGCGAGGGGATCACGATCTATCCGATCCAGTCGCCGGCGCTGAAGGATTTCGAGGACGAGCCGGAGCGCTGGCTCGACGTGCGCTGGGACGTCGACGAGACCTCGCCGCAGCGTTTCCCGGCGCGCATCCGGGTCGAGAACGTCAACGAGCCCGGCAGCCTGGCCCAGGTCGCGACCGTGATCGCCGAGCACGACGGCAACATCGACAATATCAGCATGAGCCGCCGTTCGCCCGATTTCACCGAGCTGACGATCGACCTCGAGGTCTACGACCTCAAGCATCTCTCGGCGATCATCAACCAGCTGCGCGCCAAGACCATCGTGGCGCGGGTCGACCGTGTGAATGGCTAGAGGGTGAATGGCTCATCTGCCGCTTTGGCGGCAGCGTTTGCTCTCATGATGCGCTAAACCAGCGGCCTCAATGATCGAGACCTTTGCGAGCCTGCCGATGTCCCATCCTCCGAAGCTGCGCCTCGGCGTCAATGTCGACCACATCGCCACGCTGCGGAATGCCCGTGGCGGCCGCGCGCCTGATCCGGTGCGGGCGGCGCTGCTGGCCATCGAGGCCGGCGCCGACGGTATCACCGCGCATCTGCGCGAGGACCGCCGGCATATCCGCGACGACGACATGGCCAGGCTGAAGGCCGAGATTTCCAAGCCGCTGAACTTCGAGATGGCGGCCACCGAGGAGATGGTGCGGATTGCGCTCGCGACCCGGCCGCACGCCTGCTGCCTGGTCCCGGAGCGGCGCGAGGAGCTGACCACCGAGGGCGGTCTCGACGTGGTCGGCCAGCACAACGCGCTGGCGCCGGCGATCGCCCGGCTGAGCGACGCCGGCATCCGGGTGTCGCTGTTCATCGCCGCCGACCCTGCGCAGATCGACATGGCCGCGCGGCTGCGCGCGCCGGTGATCGAGATTCACACCGGCGGCTGGTGCGACGCCATCACCGACGGCCATCATGACAAGGCGGAGGCCGAGTGGCAGCGCATCGTCACTGGCGCGAAGCGGGCCTATGCCGCGGGACTGGAGGTCCATGCCGGCCACGGCCTGGATTATGCCACCGCCGAGCAGATCGCCGCACTGCCCGAGATCCGCGAGCTCAACATCGGCTACTTCATGATGGGCGAGGCGCTGTTCGTGGGCCTGCCGGCGACCGTGAAGGCGATGCGGGCGGCGATGGACCGCGGCCGCGCCCAGGCCGGGACCTCGGCATGATCATCGGCATCGGTTCCGACCTGATCGACATCCGCCGGGTTGGCGAGGTGATCGAGCGCCATGGCGAGCGCTTCCTGAACCGCATCTTCACCGAGGCCGAGCGCGCCAAGGCCGAGCGGCGGGCCAAGAACGAGAAGATGGTCGTCGCCACCTACGCCAAGCGATTCGCGGCCAAGGAGGCCTGCTCCAAGGCGCTCGGGACCGGGATCCGCCACGGCGTCTGGTGGCGCGACATGGGGGTGGTCAACCTGCCCGGTGGCCGGCCCACCATGCAGCTCACGGGCGGGGCGGCCGAGCGGCTGAAAGCGCTTGTTCCCGAGGGGCATGAGGCCCGCATCGACCTGTCGATCACCGACGACTGGCCGCTGGCCCAGGCCTTCGTCATAATTTCAGCGGTGCGCCGGGAGACATCTTGACGGTGCCCGGGATGCCGGCGGGAAAACAAAAATGCGATCGTTTTCAGCGAGTTATGTAGTTTTGATGCGGCGATTGATTGCGCCGCCCCGCACAGTCGTCTAAAACCCGCCGGGATCGAACCGGCTGCTTCGTAGGCGGATTCTGGGTCAAACCGGAATTGGCCTTCACCACCAGAATCAGGACAGACTTCCCTCAAGCCGCGGAACGGTATTGTGTTCGCGGACGGAGGGGTGTTCGGCAAAGGCTGGCGAATCGTCGGACCATTCGCCAAAGGACATTGAAAGAGCGATGAGCGTGACCTCCGGAACCAAGACTGAGAGCGGCCTCGGTGAAACCGTTCGTGTCGTCGTTCATGCGCTGCTGATCGCGCTGGTCATCCGCACGTTCCTGTTCCAGCCGTTCAACATCCCCTCGGGCTCGATGAAGGCGACCCTGCTGGTCGGGGACTATCTGTTCGTCTCGAAATACTCCTATGGCTACAGCCACTACTCGATCCCGCTGTCGCCGCCGATCTTCTCCGGCCGCATCTTCGGCTCGGAGCCGAGCCGGGGCGACATCGTCGTGTTCCGCCTGCCCAAGGACGACACCACCGACTACATCAAGCGCGTGATCGGCCTGCCCGGGGACCGCATCCAGGTGCGCGAGGGGCTGCTGTACATCAACGACAAGCCCGTCCAGCGCGAGCGCCTGTCCGACTTCGTCGGCGAGGACCCGTGCGGCCAGCCGGACTCCACTGCGCGCGTGAAGCGCTGGAAGGAGACGCTGCCGAACGGCGTGAGCTACGAGACGCTTGACTGCGTCGACAATGGCTATGTCGACAACACCGCCGTCTACACGGTGCCGCCCGGCAATTTCTTCATGATGGGCGACAACCGCGACAACTCGACCGACAGCCGCTTCCTGAGCCAGGTGGGCTATGTGCCGTTCGAGAACATCGTCGGCCGGGCGCAACTGATCTTCTTCTCCATTGCCGAAGGCGAGCATGCCTGGGCGTTCTGGCGTTGGCCGGTGTCGGTGCGCTGGAACAGAATCTTCAAAATCGTGCGATGACCAACGACTCAACCGAGGTGCAGACCACGCAGGCCGCCGTTTCGAGCGCGCAACCCGGCACGGGTGCGATCGAGGCGACGCCGAAGGCTGCCTCGCGCCCGAGATCCGAGGTCAAAGCCGACATGCGGTCGGAGCCGAAGGCCGAGGCCCGGAGCGAGACCAAGAGTGAAGTTAAGGGTGACATCAAGGGTGAGGCGAAGGGCGAGCTGAAGAGCGAGCCGCGCAGCGACGCGAAGGTCGAGCCCGTTCCCGCGGCGCCGCCTCCGGCTGAAGTGGACAGTGCCGCGCCTGCGGCCGTGGAGGCCGATGCGAAGCCGGGCAAGGCGAAGGGCAGCCGGCGCGCCAAGAGCGCGGGGACCGGCGCCACCAAGGGCGCAAAGGCGGCCGAGAAGGCCGCCAATGCCGCGATCGAGGCGCGCATCGGCCACCGCTTCGCCGATCCGTCGCTGCTCAGCACCGCCTTCACCCACGTCTCGGCGCTGAAATCCGCCAAGAAGCGCGGCGACAGCTACCAGCGGCTCGAATTCCTCGGCGACCACGTGCTCGGCCTGATCGTCTCCGACATGCTGTACCGCTCGTTTCCCATCGCCGACGAGGGCGAGCTGTCGAAGCGCCTGGCCGATCTCGTCCGCAAGGAGAGCTGCGCCGACGTCGCCAAGTCGCTCGGCCTGCTCGACGATATCAAGCTGGGGGCGGTCGGCGCCGGCGCCGGCGCGCGGCTCCGCAAGTCGGTCCTCGGCGATGTCTGCGAGGCCGTGATTGGCGCAATCTTCCTCGACGGCGGCTACACGGCGGCCGCGGGCTTCGTCGAGCGCAACTGGACCGAGCGGATGCACAAGCCGCGGCGTCCGCTGCGCGACCCGAAGACCGTGCTGCAGGAATGGGCGCAGGGCAAGGGCCTGCCGACGCCGGTGTATCGCGAGGTCGAGCGCACCGGGCCGCATCACGACCCGCAGTTCCGTGTCGCCGTCGATCTGCCGGGCCTCGCGCCCGCAGAAGGCATCGGCGGCTCCAAGCGTGCGGCGGAAAAGGTGGCGGCATCCGTCATGATCGAACGCGAAGGCGTCAGCGGCGGCAGCAATGACGGCTGAAAAACAGGCCGGGCCGGCGGCCGCAACCCGCTGCGGTTTCGTCGCGCTGATCGGCGCGCCCAATGTCGGCAAGTCGACCCTCGTCAATGCGCTGGTCGGCTCCAAGGTCACGATCGTCTCGCGCAAGGTGCAGACCACGCGCGCGCTGATCCGCGGCATCGTCATCGAAGGCCCATCGCAGATCATCCTGGTCGACACGCCCGGCATTTTCTCGCCGAAGCGCAGGCTCGATCGCGCGATGGTGACGACCGCCTGGAGCGGGGCGCATGACGCCGATCTCGTCTGCGTGCTGCTCGATGCCAAGAAGGGCCTCGACGACGAAGCGCTGGCCATCATCGACAAGGCGTCGGGCGTCGCCCACGAGAAGATCCTGGTGGTCAACAAGGTCGACCTGGTGCCGCGCGAAAAGCTGCTGGCGCTGGTCGCGGCCGCCAACGAGAAGCTGTCTTTCGCCCGCACCTTCATGATCTCGGCGATCTCAGGCGACGGTGTCGACGATCTCAGGCGGGCGCTGGCGGAGATGGTGCCGCCGGGGCCGTTCCACTATCCCGAAGACCAGATGTCGGACGCGCCGATGCGTCACCTCGCGGCCGAGATCACC
Organism: Bradyrhizobium sp. HKCCYLRH3099; assembly: GCF_051167855.1. NCBI lineage: Bacteria > Pseudomonadati > Pseudomonadota > Alphaproteobacteria > Hyphomicrobiales > Nitrobacteraceae > Bradyrhizobium > Bradyrhizobium sp. HKCCYLRH3099. The sequence goes on along the minus strand of NZ_JBNPTW010000001.1, from coordinate 68,693 downwards.
CGCGAGAAGATCTACTCGCATCTGCATCAGGAGCTGCCGTATCAGTCCACGGTCGAGACCGACAGCTGGACCGAGCGCAAGGACGGTTCGATCCGGATCGAGCAGACGATCTTCGTGGAGCGCGACAGCCAGCGCAAGATCGTGCTCGGCAAGGGCGGCGCCACGATCAAGTCGATCGGCGCCCAGTCGCGCAAGGAGATCGCCGAGATCACCGGCGTGCCGGTGCACCTGTTTCTGTTCGTGAAGGTGCGTGAGAACTGGGGCGACGATCCCGACCGCTACCGGGAAATGGGGCTCGAGTTCCCCAGGGAATGACGATGAGCGTGCCGCGCAACGTGTTGTGGTTCGAAGTGCTGCTCTACATCTCCTTGATGCTGGATGCGCTGTCGGTTGCCGTGTCGGACCGCACGCCCAGCCCCGAGATGACCGAGGCCATGCTCACGCAGCAGACGATCTTCAGCGGCGGCATGATCCTGCTGCTGCTCTATTTCGTCCACCTTGCCGCGCAACGCCGCAAGAACTGGCCGCGCTGGGTGTTGCTCGGCGCGCTGGTCCTGTCTGTCATCGGACTGATCCAGATCATCAATCGGACGGGCATGACGCTGGATGCCGGCATCGAGGTCATTTCCTGCGCGCTGACGACGATGGGCCTGTACTACTCGTTCACCGGCGACGCGCGCGGCTGGTTCAACGCGTGACGCATCGGCCGTAGTCGGCAACGAGCAGCGCGCCCGCGGGGCTGGCTCACAAGCCGCCAAGCCGTCATTGCGAGCCACCCGGTCCGCGCGAAGCGCGGCCGGATGACAGGCTCCGCAAAGCAATCCAGAGTCGGATACGCAGCCCTGGATTGCTTCGCTTCGCTCGCAATGACGGTGTTTGCGGCGGCAGTTCGCGCAGGCTACGTTGATTTTGAATGCGCGGCCGGCTTCAGGTTCAATCGCGTGTCAAATGAGTTGGGCGGTTCGTGAAATGGAATGGACCGATGACGGCATCGTGCTCGGAATCCGGCGCCACGGCGAATCGTCCGCCGTCGTCGAGCTGCTGACGCGCGAGCATGGCCGGCATCTCGGTCTCGTGCGCGGCGCCAGCGCCAATCGCATGCGTCCGGTCCTGCAGCCGGGCAACACGGTGCGCGCGATCTGGCGGGCGCGGCTCGACGAGCATCTCGGCATGTACGCGATCGACGGGCTCACGTTGCGGGCAGCCGAGCTGATGTCCGTCTCGCACGGCGCCTACGGCATCACCCATCTCGCCGCCCTGGCGCGGCTGCTGCCGGAGCGCGATCCGCATGAGGAGATGTATGTGAGGCTCGAGCACGCGCTCGATGATTTCGCCGACGCCGGCGGCGCGGCCGTGCACATCGTCCGCTTCGAGCTTGCGATCCTGACAGAGCTCGGCTTCGGGCTCGATCTCGAGTCTTGCGCCGCGACGGGAGAGACCACCGACCTCGTCTATGTCTCGCCGAAGTCGGGCGGCGCGGTGTCGCGCAGCGCCGGCGCGCCTTGGGCCGACCGGCTGCTGCCGCTGCCGGCCTTTCTGCGTGACGATGACGAGGATCACGCGTGGTCCGACCAGGATCTGATCGACGGCTTTCGCCTGACTGGAATGTTCCTGCTGCGCCATGTGCTGGAGCCGCGCGGGCAGGGGCACTCGGACGCGCGCGAGGGATTCATCAACGCCATGAAGCGATCCCGTCCCGCTTTGCGCTGATGCGCGCGCCGCACGCGCGAGCCACAATCTTTCACGCGAGCGCCCACGACGGAGCGTTGCTCGACTTGTCCTGAAGCCGATCCAGATACCGCCGCGCTTGTGAGCTCGTTCACAGCCGCCTTCACATCGCTGACGTATAAGTGGGCGAACATGACGGTTGAGTATGAGCGTCGGATCATTTTCAAGTTGCGTTAGCCGCTGCTCGCGGTGAAGATCGTTGCCTGACCCGAGCAGCCTTTGAGCAACCCTCGGCGCGCTGCATTGCGACGGCAGGGACATTTTGATCATGAGCGATTTCGAGAACCGCGCGTTGAAGGACGGCTTCGCCTGCAAGCTCTGGCGCGGAGAGCGCATGACGATGATCGGCTTCGACGTGGCCGACCCGGAGCCTGACCTCGTCGGTTTCTCGATCGAGGTGAAGTCGCCGGGCGCGCGCGATTTTTCGCCGCTTCGCAACCGGATCGCCTTCTCCTATCCGCAAGGCGCGGATGCGGCGGTGAACGGCAACCGGAATTTTCCGTCGACCGAAGCGCCATTCCAGAAATTCCGCTGGATTCACTTTCCTTACCGCCCGAAGGACGGGACGTACACTTACCGCGTTGCCAAGCAGCATATGCGGGACGACGGTTCGCTGGTGCAGGGGACGGGCCTCACGCTCGACATCGCGCAGAGCGCGGTGACCTATGATGGTCTCGTCGACATTGGCTTCACGCGCAATTTCGCGTCGTCGCAGGCCTATCGCGACGAGTTCGGCAACAATGCGGACATCATTCCCGCCGAGAGCCGCGACGGTCCGAAGTTCAAGAAGCTCGATCTGACCAACAGCGCCGGCGAGAGCGTCTATGCCTGGCTGGGCTTCGAGGCCTATGACCTGCTGTTTGGCTTTTTGAAGGAGGCTCTGGCAGATCCAGGACTCACGCTCGACGTGATGGCCTATGATCTCAACGAACCTGACGTGATCGATCTGCTCGAACAGTTCGGCGATCGGCTGCGCGCGATCATCGACGATTCCAACGCCGCGGATAACCCCCACAAGGCGCCCGGCAGCGCGGAATCCCGCAGCGCCAAGCGCTTCCGGGACGCGGGCGCTGCGGTGGTCCGCACCCATTTCAGTTCGCTGCAGCACAACAAGGTGTTGATCACGCGGCGTGACGGCAAGCCTGAAAAAGTGCTGTGCGGCTCGACCAACTTCACGTTCCGCGGCCTCTACATCCAGGCCAACAACATGCTGGTGTTTCATTCGGCCGGCGTGGCCGAATTGTTCGGCCAGATGTTCGATCTGGCGTTCGAAGATGCCTCCGCGTTCCGGAAGGATGACTTCTCCAAGAAGTGGCACGCGGTCCACTCGCCGGGCAAGCCGACCATCCAGCTCTGCTTCTCGCCGCATCAGGCCACCGACCTGTCGCTCAACCCGATCCGCGCGGCGATCGATCAGGCGACCTCGTCGGTGTTCTACTCGGTCGCATTCCTCAGCCAGATGGGGGATGGGCCGACCAAGGACGCGTTCGACCGGGTGATGGAGCGGCCGATCTTCAGCTACGGTACGGTCGACAAGCGCGGCGCGCTGGAGTTGCGCAAGCCGGACGGCTCGATCGGCCTGGTCGATTTCTCCTATCTCGCGAGCAAGGCGCCGGAGCCGTTCCGGAGCGAATGGTCGGGCGGCAAGGGCCGCAACATCCATCACAAGTTCCTGGTCACCGATTTCAGCCTGCCCACCGCGAAGGTCTTCACCGGATCGAGCAACTTCTCGCCCAGCGGGGAGAAGGGCAATGGCGACCATCTCATCATGATCGAAGACCGCAAGGTCGCTACCGCCTATGCCATCGAGGCGGCGCGCGTGTTCGACCATCTGCAGTTTCGCAACCGCATGCGGGACGCCTTCAAGGGCAAGACGGAGAAGCAGCGGTCCGCTCCGGCACCGTCGGCCATCACGCTGCGCAAGCCGACGGCGCTGTCGGGCAAGCCGGCGTGGTTCGAGCGCTTCTATGTCGAGGGCTCTCAGGCCGAACGCGACCGGCTGCTGTTCTCGGCTTGAGGCCTGTTCTGGAGAGTGAGGGAGACGAGTGATGCCTTTGAAGGACTATTCGCTTCTGAAAGGGCGGCCCATCAACAACCGTCTCGCGACCGGCAGCAGCCCGCATTACCAGGTGCTGGTATCGGCCGATGGCGAGCTGTTCCGCATTGCCATCAACGTCCGCTCGCAGGACGGCAGCGAGGTCGAATTCCTGGTCCGCTCGCGCTTCGAGCATCCGATCGTCGAAGGCCTGAAGGGCGTCGCCGAAGGTTTCCATCCGTTGCAGAGCAAGCCTGGCGGCCTGGCGCTGGATTTCATCCGGGGCAATCTGATGCAGCCGTGGGAGCTGAAACCGCTGCCGCTGTCGGCGGCCGGTCCCGACAACGATCTCAACGAGAAGATCGATGCCTATGTCCAGCGTGCCATGTCGGACGAAAACGCCTTTGTCTACGCCTTCGGCGTTGCCTGGGGGCCGGAGAACAACAAGGCCGACCGGTATTTCGGCTTCAAGCCTGGCCGCGGCATCCACGACATCCATTTCAACCAGGGCAATCCGCCCGGCCGCTTCGCCAAGGACAATGGTCCTTGGCAGGATGGCGGGCTGATCTTTGAATTCCCCGACCAGCAGCAATGGGTCGCGATCTTCCTGAAATTCCAGACCCAGGCCTGGCATTCCGACGATACCAGCGGCGAGGTCATTCTGCCTGTTGATCCCGATCATCCCGACGCGCCGCATACCCCGCCGAACCGCGACCAGATTCCGCCGCTCGACGTGCCCGACGGGCTGGTGCGCATCATCGCGGCCTATGTCAACGACGTGCGCACGCCGGAGCATGAGACCGTGACCCTGCTCAACACCGCCGATGTCGACATCGCGCTCGACGGCTGGCAGATCAAGGACAAGCAGAAGAACACGATGCGGCTGACGGGCACGATCGCGCGCGGCGCCACCCTGGTGGTTCCGATCACCGCGCCGGTGGCGCTCTCCAACCGGGGCGGCATCATCACGCTGTTGAACGCCGATGGCGTCAAGGTGCACGGCGTGTCCTATACGCGCGAGCAGGCGGCCCAGCCGGGCCGCACCATTCCGTTCCAGTTCTGAGCCGCGCCTCGCCCCCGTGTCCTGCCCGACAGGACACGGGCAGCGCACTGGCGCGGCGCTTGGCCGGCGTGTACTCCTCTGATGCAGTTCGCCGCTGCGCGGGAGCTCAGTTGGGCTCCCCCGGTGCGGCGCCGATGTCGAGGAGAGCGTGATGGGACTTCTGGTCGACGGCCAATGGCACGACGTCTGGTACGACACGGCGGCCTCCGGCGGCCGCTTCGTGCGCAACGATTCGGCGTTCCGCAGTTTCGTGACCGCGGACGGCAGTCCGGGTCCGACCGGTGCCGGCGGCTTCAAGGCGGAGCCTGGCCGTTATCATCTCTATGTCAGCCTCGCGTGTCCGTGGGCGCACCGCACCTTGATCATGCGCGCGCTGAAGGGGCTGGAGGACACGATCTCGCTCTCGGTCGTGCATTGGCTGATGCGCGAGCAGGGCTGGACCTTCGCGGACGGGCCGGGCGTCATTGCCGACTCGATCAACCACGCCCAGGTTCTGCACCAGGTCTACACGTCAGCCGATCCGCATTATTCGGGCCGCGTCACCGTGCCCGTGCTGTGGGACAAGCAGACGCGCACCATCGTCAACAACGAGTCCTCCGAGATCATCCGGATGCTGAACTCGGCTTTCGATGGGGTCGGGGCCAAGCCCGGCGACTACTATCCACACGCCCAGCGCGCCGAGATCGACGCCATCAATGCGCGCGTCTACGACACCCTCAACAACGGCGTCTACAAATGCGGCTTCGCCACCACGCAAGCTGCCTATGAGGAGGCGATCGGGCCGCTGTTCGCCACGCTCGACTGGCTGGAGGAGCGGCTGGCGACGCGCCGCTTCCTGCTCGGCAATGCGCTGACCGAGGCCGACATCCGGCTGTTCACGACCTTGATCCGCTTCGATGCCGTCTATGTCGGCCACTTCAAATGCAACATCCGCCGTATCGCCGACTATCCGCATCTCGCGGCCTATACGCGCGATCTCTACCAATGGCCGGGGATCGCCGCGACGGTGAACTTCCAGCACATCAAGGGGCACTATTACGAGAGCCACCGCACCATCAACCCGACCGGCATCGTTCCGGTCGGACCGTTGCTGGACTTCACCGCGCCGCATGACCGCGCGCGCCTGGCGTCGTCCTGAGCCGGCGATGACCGGCGAGCGTGCGCTCGACACGCTGCTGCGGACGATGTCGCCCGAGCTGCAGGACAACGTCTTCGTGTTCTGCACCGTCGCCGGTGACGCCGACCTGTCCGCGCTGCCGCCGCCGCTGCTGCTGTTTCGCGAGCGCGAGGGCATCACGCTCGTGCTTCGCCGCGAGGATGCCGAGCGGGCAGGGCTGCCGCATCTGTTCGCGTCGCGCCTGATCACGTTGAATGTCCATTCCGCGCTCGATGCGGTCGGCTTTCTCGCCGCGATCACGGCGCGGCTCGCCCAGGCGGGCATCAGCGTCAACGCGGTATCCGCCTATCATCACGATCATCTGTTCGTGCCGGAGCAGCGGGCCGAGGAGGCGCTCGCTTGTCTGTCGGCGCTGTGCCGGGCCGCGCGCTCGGCGTGAGGCGGTAAAGCTTGGCTGACTGCTCGTCCGCGCCTGCGTCTACGCGCCCACGCGCGACCGGCGGCGAACGGGCGCCGCCGGCTTGCGGCGCGGAGCTGCGCGTTTGCCGCGTCGAAGCGGACTTGCGACAGCGCGTGACCGGTGCGGCGGGATCAAGATGCGCGCGGCCTGCGCGCGCACCAGGTCCATCAGCATCATCGCCGCGGGCGACAGGGTCCGGCCCTTCAGGCGCAGAATGCCGAACTGCGCCAGCAGCAGGTCCGATGCCCGCGGCTCTTTCAGCTCGGCGACGTCGAGCCGGACCAATTGACCGGAGGCGAGCTCCTGGGTGAGCACCGCATCCCCTGAGACCAGGATGACGTCGGAGCGGACAACCATTTGCACCAGCAGGCCCGCATTCTCGGATTCGAGCGCGACGTCGAAGCCGCGTTCCCCCGGCGCCGCGATCAGCTCGTCCAGCCGCCGGCTGAATTCCGGGGGGAGCGCGACAGAGGCGAAGTGCTGGCCGGCGAGATCGCGGGCCTTGAGGTCTCGCCGGCCGGCCAGGGGATGCGTCGGGCGGCAGTAGAAATGCCCGGGCAGGCTGCCGAGGGGCTCGATCTCCAAACTGTCATCAGCGCGGATCTCAGTGGTGTGCGCCAGGAAGAAGTCGAGCTTCCCCTGGTGCAGCGCCTCCCTGAGGGCGCGCCAATTGTCCTGCACGACCGTAATGCGCACTGACGGATGGTCCGAATACAGCCGTGCCATGGCGTCCGGCAGCAGCGTCAGGCCCGTGAATGCGCCGACGCCGACCGTCAGCTCGCCGGCATCTCCCGAGCGTAACAGCCGCATCTCGCGACCGAGATCGTCGGCGCCCGACAGCAGCGCGCGGGCGCGCGCCACCAGCCGCTCGCCGATGTCGGTAATCTCCACCGAGCGCGAGCTGCGGTCGAACAGCCGCATTCCCGCACTGTCCTCCAAGCTCTGCAGGCTGCGGCTCAGCGCGGATTGCGTGACGTGCGCGCGCTTGGCGGCGCGGGCGAAATGCCGCTCTTCCGCGAGGTAGACCAGCTGCTGCAACTGCCGCAAGGTCGGCGTGTGCATTGATGCACCGAGCTCATTGATCCCGCCATAACAATTCATTGGATTTCTGAGGCGGTCAACCCCACAATGAGAGAAACAAATTGCGGGGAACGCCGGGGCGAGGCCGATCAGCTCGCGCTCGAGTCATGCGTCTCCCACTAAGAGGCTTTTCATGCCCAACGGCGCGCAAGCTCTATTACGGACCCTGGTCAATTCCGGCATTCGGGTCTGCTTCACCAATCCCGGCACGTCTGAAATGCATTTCGTCGCGGCGCTGGATTCCGCGCCGGAGATGCGCGCGGTGCTGTGCCTGTTCGAAGGCGTCGCAACGGGGGCGGCCGACGGCTACGCCCGCATGACCGGCATGCCCGCGGCCACGCTGCTGCATCTCGGCTGCGGCCTCGGCAATGGCCTCGCCAATCTGCACAATGCGCGCAAGGGCAAGGTGCCCGTGGTCAACATCGTCGGCGATCACGCGACCTATCACGTGCCATACGACGCGCAGCTGCAATCGGACATCGAGACCGTGGCGCGCAACGTCTCGCCGGGCTTCGTATGGACCTCCCAGGTGACGTCGGAGCTGTGCCGCGATGCGGTCGCGGCGGTGAAGGCGGCATGCTCCTGGCCGGGCCAGGTCGCGACCCTGATCCTTCCTGCGGACGTGTCCTGGGGCGAGGGCGGCGTGCCCGAGCCGGGGCCGGTGATCGAGCGCCCGCCAGCGGCCGATGACACGACCGTGCGCGCCGTCGCCGACACCATCAAGGCCGGGGGCCGCAGCGCTCTGCTGCTCGGCGGCACGGCGCTGCACGAGGAGTCGCTGGTGTGGGCCGCGCGTATCGCGGCGGCTTGCGACGTCAAGGTGTTCGCGGAGACCTTCCCGACGCGTATGGAGCGCGGCGCCGGCCTGCCGCATGTCGAGCGCATCGCCTATCTCGCCGAGATGGCGCAGGTGCAGCTCAAGGAGATCGATACGCTGATCCTGGTCGATGCCAAGGCGCCGGTGTCGTTCTTCGCCTATCCGGGCAAGCGCAGCTACCTGCCGCATGACGGCTGCAAGGTCGTGACCCTGTCGACGCCATCGCAGGCCGCCGATTGCAGTCTGGCCCGGCTCGCCAAGGCTCTCGGGGCCGACGGCGTCACACCGGTGGTGTCGGCGCCGTGGCGGCCGGGGCGACCGCGCGGCAAGAAGCTCACGGCGGAGAAGGTCTGCAAGGCCGTCGGTCATCTGTTGCCGGAAAACGCGATCATCGTCGATGAGGCGATCAGCTCCGGCCTGATGCTGCCGAAATTCACCGCCGGCGCGCCGCGGCATGATCTGATCACCTTGACCGGCGGCGCCATCGGGCAGGGGCTGCCGAATGCGATTGGCGCTGCGATCGCCTGCCCGGACCGGCCCGTGATCGCGCTGATCGGCGACGGCAGCTCGATGTACACGATCCAGTCGCTGTGGACGATCGCGCGCGAGCGGCTCAACGTCACCGCCATCATCTTCAACAACGCGTCCTATTCGGTGCTGAATGTCGAGCTCGAGCGCGTCGGCGCCGAGGAGATCGGGCCGAAGGCGAAGGCGCAGCTCGACCTGCACGGTCCGGTGCTGAAGCTCGCGCAGATCGCCGACGGCATGGGCGTGCGCGCGACCCGCGTCAGCACGCCCGATGAATTCACCAGCGCGCTGAAGGGCGCGCTGGAACGGCCGGGCCCGCATCTGATCGAGGCCATGGTGCCGCCGGCGCTGAGCGGGCTCAAGCTGAAGCTGCTGCCGCATCTGTTGGGATCGCTCGACCGCATGCCGCTGCCGATGGCGCGCATGCTCAAGCGCAAGCTGGCGCCGTGAGATGAGCGCGATGCGGCAGGCCGATGTCGTCATCGCCGGCGGCGGTCTCGCCGGCATCGTCACCGCGCTGGAGGCGCTGCGCGCCGGCAAGTCGGTCGTGATCGTCGATCGCGACACGCCGGAGCGGTTCGGCGGGCTGGCGCTGTGGGCGTTCGGCGGCATGGCGCTGGTCGGCACACCGTTGCAGGCGCGGATGAAGATTCCGGACACGCCGGAGATCGCGCTGCGCGACTGGATCCGGTTCGGCGAGCTCGATGCGAGCGAGCACTGGCCGCTGCAATGGGCGCGCTACTACGTCGAGCATTCCCGCGGCGAGGTCTACGATTGGCTCTCCTCGCACGGCGTGACCTTCATGCCTGCGGTGAACTGGGTCGAGCGCGGCCTCAACGGCGACGGCAATGCGCTGCCGCGCTACCACATCGTCTGGGGCACCTCGCAGCGCCTGACGCGTGTCATGATCGATGCGATGCGCGCGGCGGACAATGGCGGCAAGCTGACGGTGCTGCATCGTCACCGTGTCGTCAGCCTCGATCGCGCCGGAGGCGCGGTATCGGGCGTGGTTGCGGTGAACGAAGCGACCGGCGCCGAGATCCGCGTCGCCGCGCCGCTCACGGTGCTCGCGATGGGCGGCATCAATGGCAGCCACGCGGAGGCGCGGGCGAACTGGGTCAAGGGACGGCCGCTGCCTGCGACGATGCTCAACGGCGCGCATCCGTTCGCCGATGGCAGGCTGCATCACCATGCGGCCGAGACCGTCGGCGCCGAGATCACCCACGCCGGCGAGATGTGGAACTACGCCGCCGGCATCCCGCATCCGTTTCCGCATTTCGACGGCCACGGCCTATCGCTGGTGCCGTGCAAATCAGCGCTCTGGCTCAACCATCGCGGCGAGCGCATCGGCCCGGCGCCGCTGGTCACCGGCTTCGACACCCATGATCTCTGCCAGCGCGTCGCGGCGCAGGAGGAGCCGTATACGTGGCATCTCCTGAACTGGCGTATCGCCGCCAAGGAGTTCGCGATATCAGGCGCTGAGCATAACTTACGCATCCGCGAGCGGCAGATGCCGATGTTCCTCAAGGAGACGCTGTTCGGCAATCATCGCCTGGTCCGGCAGATGCAGCGCGAGAGCCGGCATTTCCTGGTCGACGAGACGCTCGCAGGTCTTGCGGCGAAGATGAATGCGCTCACCGGAACTGACGACGTGAAGCCGGAGGTGCTGCAGGCCACGGCCGATGCCTTCGACGCGAACTTTAAGAACGGCGACAAGCTCCACAACGACGATCAGATCCGCCGCATCCTGCACGCACGGCAATGGGGCCCCGACAAGCTCCGCACCTGCAAGCCGGCGCCGCTGCAGATGAGCGGGGCAGGGCCTTACATCGCGATCCACATGCAGCTCATCACCCGCAAGAGCCTCGGCGGCCTCAAGACCGATCTGCAGAGCAGGGTGCTCGACGCGGCCGGCGCGCCGATCAGCGGCCTCTACGCCGTCGGCGAAGCCGCCGGCTTCGGCGGCGGCGGCGCGTCGGGCAAGCGCTCGCTGGAAGGCACCTTCCTGCCGGGCTGCATCCTCACAGCGCGGGCCGCGGTGCGGGCCATGTGAGGAGCGCGGCGACATCGGGCGATGGCCCGAGCACAAATCCGTCGTCCGCTTGAGCCCACATCCCTCCGCACGTCATTCCGGGGCGCCCGCAGGGCGAGCCCGGAATCCATACCCACAGGCCGTCGTTGCTGGGCAAGATGGCCGTGGGCGTTTGTCTCGGTTCCTCAATTACAGTCGTGGTTATGGATTCCGGGCTCGCGCTACGCGCGCCCCGGAATGACGATGTGGGAACAGTGTGCTCCTCGCGCACGGCAGCACTGTTCAGGCCACACGAAAAGTTTGTGCCGACCCCTGTCGATCCGCCCCTCGCGCGTTCGTCTTCAATGCATCAGCCAAGGAGACCGTCATGAAGATCTACTGGATCAAGGCCCAGGCCCCGCGCCGTGTGCTGGCGCTGGTCAAGCATCTCGGCGTGCCCGCCGAGTTCATCGACATCACGAGCGGACTCAAGACGTCGGAGTTCGCCGCGCTCAATCCCAACATGAAGGCGCCGGTGCTGGTCGACGGCGACACCGTGCTGTGGGAGTCGACCGCGATCATGGCGCATCTGTGCATCCGCGAGAGCTGCGACATGTGGCCGATGCGCAATCCGCAGGAGCAGGTCGAGGTGCTGCGCTGGCTGGCGTGGACCGACAGCCATTGGAACCCGGCCGTCGCGCCGTTCTACTTCGAGCACATCGTGCGCAAGAATTTCGGTCTCGGCGCGCCGAACCGGGCCACGCTGGTCGAGAAGGTCGCGCCGCTGAAGACCTATGCGTCCGTGCTCGACGCGCATCTGCGCGCGCACAGCCACATCGGCTGCGATCGCCTCACCATCGCCGACTTCGCGGCGGCCTCGATGGCGGCGGATTGGCGCGAGGCGGAGATGCCGTTCGAGGCATTTCCGAACGTCGTACGCTGGCTTGACAGCCTGATGCGGCTGCCGGCCTGGGCCGAGCCGTGGCCGGAGCAGCGCTCCGCGGCTGCGTGAGCGTCTACGGTTGCACCGTGCCGTGGCCGAGCTGCTTGGAGATCTCGGCGGCGCAGGCGCGCAGCCGGTTCGCCAGCGGCGATTCCCAGCCGGCATCGAAGGTGCCGGCCGGGCCCATCGCGGTGATGACCAGCGCGATGTGGCCGGCGTGATCGAACACCGGCGCGGCGAAGGCGTTGACGCCGGGCAGCGGATCGCCCACGGCGCGGGCGAGGCCCTGCGCCCGCACCTCGGCCAGCATCTCCGCCACCTTCGGACTCTTCGGCGCGCGCTTCGGATTGTAGCCGACGCCGAGATGGTCGAGGCCGGAGTCGAGCGCGGCCTTGATCGTCTTCGGCGGCAGGAAAGCCGCGAAGGCGCGTCCCGTCGCGGTCTCCAGCAGCGCCATGATCGAGCCGACGCGCATCACGATGTGCACGGCATGGCTCGGCTCCTCCAGCCGCACCACGGTCGGGCCGTTGGTCCCCCACACCGCGAGCGAGACCGCATGGTCGATTGCGCTCGCGAGCGCGGCGATCTTCGGCGTGGCGATCCGCACCGCCGACAGCCGCCGCAGGCTGATCAGGCCAAGCTCGAGCGCGAGCGGGCCGATCTCGTAGCGGCCGGTGGCCTCATCCTGCTCGATCAGGCCGATGCGCGAGAAGCTGACGAGATAGGGATGCGCCTTCGCCGGCGGCAGGCCGGCCTCGCGCGCGAGGTCGCGCAGCATCATCGGCTCGCCGCTGCGCGCCAGCGCCTGCAGCAGCGTGCCGCCGATCTCGATCGACTGGATGCCGCGGCTCTCTCGTCCCATGCTGTGATGCGCCCCTGGTTCGGCTGCTGCCTACACCGCCAGGAAGCCGCCGTCGACCGGCAAGGTCACGCCGTTGACGTAGGACGCCATGTCGGAGACCAGGAACGCCACGGGGCCTGCGAGCTCCTCCGGCTGGCCGACGCGGCCGAGCGGGGTGCGGCTCATGAAGCCGGCGAGCCGCTCCGGATCGTTGCGGGTCGATTCCGTCATCGCGGTGGCGATCACGCCGGGCGCGATCGCATTGACGCGGATGCCGTCGGCGGCGAGCTCGCGCGCCAGCGCCTGGGTCAGCGACTTCACGCCGCCCTTGGACGGCGAATAGCCGAGCGTGTTGCTGATGCCGATGAAGGAGGCGACGGAGGCGATGTTGACGATGGTGCCGCGCGTCTCGCGCAGGGCGGCGAGGAAGGCATAGGTGACGTTGAACACACCGTTGAGATTGACGTCGAGCACGCGCTGCCAATTCTCCGCGGCGCGCGGCGAGTTGATGGTCTCGCGAATGATGATGCCGGCATTGTTGACGAGGATGGAGATGGCGCCGACCTCGGCGCGCAGCTGCGCCGCCAGCGCCTTGCAGCCGGCGGCGTCGGTGACATCCAGCCGATGTGCCCAGGCCTTGCGGCCGTGGCCGCGGATCTCGGCCGCGCAGCGCTCGGCACCCTCCAGGTCGATGTCGGTGATGACGACGTCGGCGCCGCGGCCGGCGAGCCCGAGCGCGATGGCGCGGCCATTGCCGTGCGCCGCGCCCGTGACCAGCGCGAGCTTGCCCGCCAGCATCTGACTGTCGCTCATGCGGCGCTCCTCTGTCTGGCGCGTTCGGCGAGATGCCGGCCGGCAATGTAGCCGAAGGTCAGCGCCGGTCCCAGCGTGATGCCGGCGCCCGGATAGTTGCCGCCCATGATGCTCGCCATGTCGTTGCCGGCGGCGTAAAGCCCTTCGATCGGCTGGCCCTGGGCGTCGAGCGCGCGGGCATGCTCGTCGGTGCGGATGCCGGCATAGGTGCCGAGATCGCCGATCACCATCTTGATGGCGTAGAACGGTCCGTCCTTGATCGGCGCGACGCAGGGGTTCGGCCCGTGCAGCGCATCGCCCTGGTAGCGGTTATAAGCGCGCGAGCCCTTGCCGAAGCTCGGATCCTGGCCGAGCGCGGCATCGGCGTTGAACGCGGCGACGGTGGCCTCCAGCGACATCGCATCGATGCCGGTGACGCGTGCGAGCTCGGCGAGCGTCGCGCCGCGCTTGAGATAGCCGGTGCTGAGATGATGCCCGAGCGGCATCGGGAACGGCGGCACGCAGCCGAGGCCGTAGCGGCGCAAGCTGCGGTGGTCGGTGACCAGATACGCCGCGATCTCACGCCCGGGCTTGGCCGTCTTCACCATCGCCTGCACGAAGTCGTGGTAGGAGTTGCCCTCATTGGCGAAGCGCACGCCATCTGCTGTCACTGCGATCACGCCCGGCTTGGCGCGGTCGATGAAGTGCGGCATCACGCCCTTGCTGCCGTCCTTGCGCGTGGTGACGGAGACCGGCACCCAGGCCGCCGCATGCGGCAGGCCATCCTCGACGCGGCCGCCGACGGCTTCCGCGAGCCGCAAGCCGTCGCCGGTGTTGCCGGTGGGGCCGGGCGAAAAATGCTCATGGCCGCTCGGCGCATGCGGAAACATCGCCTTGCGTCTCTCGACATCATGCGGGAAGCCGCCGCAGGCCAGCACCACGCCGAGCCGCGCATTGACCCGCACGCGCTTGCCCCGCCTCGTGACGACAGCGCCGCGCACGGCCTCGTCGTCGCGGATCAGCTCGGCCACCGGCGACGACAGCCACAGGGGAATGCCGAGATCGAACGCCGACTTCGCCAGCCGTCCCGCCAGCGCATTGCCGTTGGTGAGCGTCATGCCGCGGCCATGGCGCAGTACGTCACGGGCATGTTTCGACAGCCGCTTGGCGACGTAGAACGCCGACGTCACCGACTTCGTCGCGCGCATGAAATGGATGATCTCCTTGCCGGAGCCGAGCATCATGCCGAACACGGTGAGCTCGGGCAGGGGCTGGCCGAGATCCTTGATGTGCTCGCCGAGCTCGCGGCCGTCGAACGGCCGCGTCACCATCGAGCGGCCGCCTTGGGTGCCGCCCGGCGCCTCGGCGTGATAGTCCGGGAAGGTCAGCGGCATGTCGAACTTCAGTGCGGTCTTGCTTACGAAGAAGTCTATCGCCTCCGGCCCCTTGGTCAGGAACGCATCCACGCGCGCCGCATCGTAGCTGTTGCCGGCCTCGTGGCGCAGATAGGTGCGCGCCAGCTCCGGCGGCTCGTCGATGCCCCAGGCCTTGGCCAGGGACGTGCCGGGAATCCACAGCCAGCCGCCGGAGCGCGCGGTGGTGCCGCCGAATCGCGGCTCCTTCTCGGTGACGACGACCTTCAGCCCGGCATGAGCGGCGGTGACCGCCGCCGAGAGCCCGGCACAGCCGGAGCCGACCACCAGCACGTCGCAATCATAGGTCTCGCCGGATTTGGGATCAGCTCCGCTCATGCGCGTGCTCCTACTTCTTCAACAGCGGGCACTTGGATTCGGAGACCGGCCGGAACGCATCCTCGCCCTTCACGGTCTTGACGATCTCCAGATAGTCCCACGGCTCCTTCGACTCCGACGGCTTTTTGACGCGGGCGAGATACATGTCGCGGACGACGCGCCCGTCCTCGCGCAGCTTGCCGCCATGGACGAAGGTATCCTCGATCGGCAATTCGCGCATCCTGGCCATGACCGTCTTGGGATCGTCGGTGCCGGCCGCCTTGATCGCCTTGAGATAATGCAGCACCGCGCCGTAGACGCCGGTCTGGATCATCGTCGGCATCACCTTGGTGCGCGCATAGAACTTCTTCGACCAGGCGCGGGTGGCCTCGTCCATGTTCCAGTAAGACGCCGTGGTCATGTAGGTGCCCTGCGCGGCCTCGAGCCCGATCGCATGCACGTCGGTGTCGAACATCAGCAGGCCCACCAGCTTCTGGCCGCCCTTGACCAGGCCGAACTCGCCGGACTGCTTGATCGCATTGTCGGTGTCCTGGCCGGCATTGGCGAAGGCGACGACGTCGGCCTTCGAGCTCTGCGCCTGCAGCGCGAAGGAGGAGAAGTCGGCGGTGTTGGTCGGATGCTTGACGCCGCCGAGGATGGTGCCGCCGAGCTCCTTGATGAAGCGGGCAGCGTCCTTCTCCAACTGCTGGCCGAACGCATAGTCCGCCGTGATGAAGTACCAGGACTTGCCGCCCTGGCTGATGACGGCCGAGGTCGTCACCTTGGAGAGCGCGTAGGTGTCGTAGGTGAAATGCACCGTGTTCGGGCTGCACAGCTCGTCGGTCAGCGAGCTCGCGCCGGGGCCGGACAGCAGTGCGATCTTGTTGCGCTCGCGCACCATGTTGTGCACGGCGATCGCGATGCCGGAATTGGGGATGTCGACGACCGCGTCGACCTTGCCGTTGTCGAACCAGTCGCGCACGATAGTGGTGCCGACGTCGGTCTTCATCTGATGGTCGGCGCTGATGATCTCGATCGGCTTGCCGAGCACGGTCGGCCCGAACTCCTCCACCGCCATTTTCGCCGCTTCGACCGAGCCCGGCCCGCTGTTGTCGCGGCCCCAGCTGGAGAGGTCGGTCAGCACGCCGATGCGCACGACGTCGTCCGACACCTGGGCCGAGGCGCTGGTCGCGATGAATGATGTGGTTGCCAGAAACGCGCAGGCGAGAAATTGCCGTCGCATGAAGTCCTCCCCGGTTCGTCCGCTCTGTTGGCGGTGATGCCGTGAGGTTAGGCAATGGCGAATAGATTTGTCAATGACGAATGAGTGAGGTGCGGCCAGCGATGTGGTGAGGAGTGCGGGTCTTCGGGACAGCGCGGCCATTGCTCGCCGTCATTCCGGGGCAATCGACAACGCGCGTTCGCGCGTTGACGATTGAACCCGGAATCCAGAGATGATGGACGCAAAACAATCTCGGGATTCCGGGTTCAAGGCCTGCGGCCTTGCCCCGGAATGACTGGGGTGCGGCTGATCGTCGATAAAGTCGGGCTTACAGGAACGTCCGTCTACATGCGCGGCATGAGCTGCAGTTCCAGCAGCGCCAGCCGCTGCATCACCGTGGGATCGCGCTCGCCGGTCTTGGCGGTTCGCAGCACGGACTCGGCGAGAAGGGTGACGTGAGTCGAACTCACAGGCTCGGGCAGGGCGGCGACCGCGCCGTCGAGCGCCTGGGTCATCAGCGCGATCACGTCGGGCGAAAAGGCGGCGTCTGAAAAGTCCTTCATGGCAAGCTGTCCGCAGCAAGGGCTTCGGCTGATGATCGACGACGCGATACGCTGCGATGCTCGACGAATGACACGATGAGTAACGCGCCGCGGCGCGGGCGGGTTCCCGGCTGGTGGTGCTTCGGATATGCAGAATCAGGCATCTCCCATGCGCAAACTGCCCGTCGAGCCAATCCGTCGCAGGCGCTTCGGCTTGTGTCGTCGGGCAAATCAGGCCGATCTTTCCCCGCATCCCGCCTCACTCGGAGGGGCGTTGCGCGCGATCGTCACGACACGCGAGGCGGGGAGCGGTGGCCTGTCGGCTCGCAGCGTGCCTTGTGCGCGTGGACGAACGAGTCCGGCAGGACGATGAAATCGCAGCGTCCTGGCGCCCCGATGCTGGCGTCAAGTCGGCGATGGATGCCCTCAGGCATCGCGCTGACGACGGTGGCTAACAAGCCCGGACACCGGGGAGACTGCGTATAACTCGGAAGCCCATCGCGCAGGGAGGGCCGGGTCGTCCGGCTGACCCGTGGTACCTGCCGCCTGCACTCTTTCTCGCAGGCGGGCCACGGACCTCAGTCGAGGTCCGGCCTTCCCTGCGCCCTCTGATTGGAGAGGGTGATGACTATTGATAGCTCGGGCGTGAATTGCGTCGCGAGAAGGAAGACACGCATGCCCCTACGCAAAGACTCGACCGAGTACGGCCAAATACTAGCCCAGGGCTCGTCATGCCCGGGCTTGTCCCGGGCATCCACGTCGTTCGGCGTGTGCGGTGCGGCGTGGATGGCCGGGACAAGCCCGGCCATGACGAACAAGAGTTGATGATATCCCGCCTCATCAGCACCGAGTGCTGCTTCAGCGACGGCGGTCTTGGAGCTACCCCTTGATGAACGCCAGCAGGTCCGCGTTGATCACGTCCGCATGCGTCGTGGCCATGCCGTGCGGGAAGCCTGGATAGGTCTTCAACGTCCCATGCTTCAGCAGCTTGATGCCGATGCGCGCGGAGTCGTCGATCGGAACGATCTGGTCGTCCTCGCCATGCAGCAGCAGCACCGGCACGTCGATCGCCTTCAAGTCCTCGGTGAAGTCGGTTTCCGAGAACGCCTTGATGCAGTCGTAGTGGGCCTTGGCGCCACCCATCATGCCCTGGCGCCACCAATTGCGGATCACGCCTTCGGAGATCTTGGCGCCGTCGCGGTTGAAGCCGTAGAACGGGCCGGTCGGGATATCCAGGAAGAACTGCGCGCGGTTGGCGGCAAGCGCGGCGCGGAAGCCGTCGAACACCTCGATCGGCAGCCCGCCGGGATTGTTCGCAGTCTTCAGCATGATCGGCGGCACGGCGCCGAGCAGCGCGGCCTTGGCGACGCGGCCCTTGCCATGCTTCGCCACGTAGCGGGCGACCTCGCCGCCGCCGGTGGAGTGGCCGACATGGATGGCGTCCTTGAGGTCGAGCTTCGCGGCAAGGGCTGCAACGTCGGCGGCGTAGGTATCCATCTCGTTGCCGGTCTCGGTCTGGCTCGAGCGGCCATGGCCACGGCGGTCATGCGCGATGACGCGAAAGCCCTTGTCCAGGAAGAACAGCATCTGCGCGTCCCAGTCGTCGGCCGACAGCGGCCAGCCATGATGGAAGACGATGGGCTGCCCCGAGCCCCAGTCCTTGTAGTAGATCTGCGTGCCGTCCGATGTCGTCACGAATCCTGAGCTCATGGGTCTGCCTTTCTGGTGGGAAATCGGGGGACGCTCCACGCGCAGGCGTGCGCCTTGCGAGGAGACGTGACATCAACATAGCGATGGCCGGTGACGTTCTCAGCAATACTGAGGTATGTGCGACACTGTCGCACCGTAGGCGGATCGGCGCGGGCTGCTCCATTGATGAGCTGACCGCCATCTCGCAGGAGGGGCTGAGCTGCTCGATTTCGTCGCGTTCCCAGGGGGGCCGTGGCAGGTCCCTGCGAATCGCCTGGCGGAACCGGGCGACCCCATCGTTGCACCGCGGCCCGCGATCGCATAAAGCCTGTTCCCAAATCGTTCACGTTGGCTCAGGTCTTTGGGCTAACCCTCTGAAAGCTCTACGCTAATGGGAAAATCACTGATTCCGCCGGAGCCCGCGGAGATTCACGAGGTCGCGCTGCGCGAGGCGCTGGAGGAGCGCTATCTCGCCTACGCGCTCTCGACCATCATGCACCGTGCGCTCCCGGACGCGCGCGACGGCCTGAAACCCGTGCACCGGCGCATCCTCTACGGCATGCGGCTCTTGCGGCTCGATCCTGGCACCGCGTTCAAGAAGTCGGCCAAGATCGTCGGCGACGTGATGGGCTCGTTCCATCCGCATGGCGACCAGGCGATCTATGACGCAATGGTGCGCCTCGCGCAGGATTTCTCGTCGCGTTATCCGCTGGTCGACGGCCAGGGCAATTTCGGCAATATCGACGGCGATAATCCCGCCGCCTACCGCTACACCGAAGCGCGCATGACCGATGTCGCGCGGCTCTTGCTCGAAGGCATCGACGAGGACGGCGTCGAGTTCCGGCCGAACTATGACGGCCAGTCGAAGGAGCCGGTGGTGCTGCCCGGCGGCTTCCCGAACCTGCTCGCCAACGGCGCGCAGGGCATCGCGGTGGGCATGGCGACCTCGATCCCGCCGCACAATGCCGCCGAGCTGTGCGACGCCGCGCTGCATCTGATCGAGAAGCCCGACGCCAAGTCGCGCGCGCTGCTGCGCTGGGTGAAGGGCCCGGACTTCCCGACCGGCGGCACCGTGATCGACTCCAAGGAGTCCATCATCGAGGCCTACACGACGGGGCGCGGCTCATTCCGCGTCCGCGCCAAGTGGAAGCAGGAAGAGGGCAACCGCGGCACCTGGATCGTCGTCATCACCGAGATCCCGTATCTCGTGCAGAAGTCGCGCCTGGTCGAGAAGATCGCCGAGCTCCTCAACGAGAAGAAGCTGCCGCTGGTCGGCGACGTCCGCGATGAATCCGCGGAAGACGTGCGGCTCGTGATCGAGCCGAAGTCGAAGAACGTCGATCCCGCGCTGATGATGGAATCGCTGTTCCGGCTCACGGACCTCGAGAGCAAGATTCCGCTGAACCTCAACGTGCTGATCAAGGGCAAGATTCCGAAGGTGGTCGGCCTCGCCGAGTGCCTGCGCGAATGGCTCGACCATCTGCGCGACGTGCTGCTGCGGCGCTCGAACTATCGCAAGAAGCAGATCGAGAACCGGCTGGAGATTCTCGGCGGCTATCTGATCGCCTATCTCAACATCGACGAGGTGATCCGGATCATCCGCACCGAGGACGAGCCGAAGCCGGTCTTGATGAAGACCTTCAAGCTCACCGAGGTGCAGGCCGAGGCGATCCTCAACATGCGCCTGCGCTCTCTGCGCAAGCTCGAGGAAATGGAGATCCGCACCGAGGACAAGAACCTGCGCGGCGAGCTGAAGGGCATCAACGAGCTGCTCGCATCCGAGCCGTTGCAGTGGGCCAAGGTCGGCGAGCAGGTCAAGACCGTGCGCGACTTGTTCGGGCCGAAGACGCCGCTGGGCAAGCGCCGCACCAATTTCGCCGATGCGCCCGAGCACGATCTCGCCGCCATCGAGGAGGCCTTCATCGAGCGCGAGCCGGTCACGGTGGTCGTCTCGGAGAAGGGCTGGGTGCGTACGCTGAAGGGGCACGTCGCCGATCTGTCGAACCTGCAGTTCAAGACCGACGACCAGCTCGGCCAATGGTTCTTTGCCGAGAACACCTCGAAGGTGCTGCTGTTCGCGACCAACGGCAAGTTCTACTCGCTCGATGTCGGCAAGCTGCCGGGCGGCCGCGGCCATGGCGAGCCGATCCGCATGTTCATCGACCTCGACCAGGACGCCTCGATCGTCTCGATGTTCGTCACCAAGGGCGAGCGCAAGTTCCTGGTGGCTGCCTCCGACGGCCAGGGCTTTGTCGTCAAGGAAGAGGACTGCGTCAGCAACACCCGCAAGGGCAAGCAGGTTCTGAACGTGACGGCACCGGCGGAAGCGCGCGCGATCTGCACGGTCACCGGCGATCAGGTCGCGGTCATCGGCACCAATCACAAGATGGTGGTGTTCGGCCTCGACCAGGTGCCGGAGATGGCGCGTGGCCGCGGCGTCCGCCTGCAGAAATACACCAGCGCGCAGCTCTCCGACGTTACGACGTTCGAGCAGAAGCAGGGTCTGGCCTGGAAGGATTCCGCCGGCCGCGACCAGGGCCTGAGCTGGAAGGACCTCGCCGACTACCGCGGCAACCGCGCCGACGCCGGCCGCATCGCGCAGGGCCTGCCGAAGTCGAACAAGTTCAACCGGCCGATCGAGTGAGGCGGGCAGAGTGACGATCGAACGCCTCTTCGGTCTGCCACTCACCGCGACGACAAAAAAGGTCGTCGTCCCGGGCAAGTCCCGCGCGCGGAGCGCGTGGGGCGCCGACCCGGGACCCATAACCACAGGACGCGGGATGGGGCAGGCTGGAGCGACGCGCCTGCGCACCGATTGCCGACGGTGGTTATGGGTCCCGGCGTTCGCCGGGACGACAGCTGAGCCAATGATCAGCACCGCGTCGTAGGTTGCCAGCTTGTAGGTTGTCAGATGGCGCACTCACACCAACATCACGACGACCACGATCATGACCATCTCCATGGTCACTCCCACGCCCATTCTCACTCCCACTCCCACGCCGGCCACAGCCATGCGCCCACCAGCTTCGGCACGGCGTTCGCGGTCGGCGTCTCGCTCAACACCGCCTTCGTCATCGCCGAGCTCGTGTTCGGCTACGCCGCCAACTCACTGGCACTGATCTCTGACGCCATCCACAATCTCTCCGACGTGATGTCGCTGCTGTTGGCCTGGGGCGCGCTGTGGCTGTCCGGGCGCCGACCGACCGACCGCCACACCTACGGCTATCGCCGCGCCTCGATCCTGGCGGCGCTGATCAATGCCGGCCTGCTGCTGCTCGTGGTCGGCGGCATCGCGGTCGAGGCGTTCGACCGCCTGCACAATCCGGGCGAGGTGGCCGGCGTCACCGTGCTGTGGGTGGCCGCGCTCGGCATCGTCATCAACGGCGCGACCGCGATGCTGTTCATGCGCGGCCGCGACAGCGACCTCAACGTCCGCGGCGCGTATCTGCACATGGCGGCCGATGCCGCCGTGTCGTTCGGCGTCGTCGTCGCTGCCGCCATCACGATCTGGACCGGCTGGCTGTGGGTCGACCCGGTCGTCAGCCTCGTCATCGCACTCGTGGTGCTGTTGAGCGGCTGGGAGCTCGCCCGCGACAGCGTCAATCTCGCGCTCGACGCCGTGCCGCGCGACATCGCGCTGCCGGAGGTGCGCGACTATCTCGCCTCGCTCGACGGCGTCAGCGAGGTGCACGATCTCCACGTCTGGGCGATGAGCACCAACGAGACCGCCTTGACGGCGCATCTGGTATGTCCCGGTGGTACCGACGACGCGTTCCTGCACAAGGTGTGCTCCGAGTTGTCAAGGCGCTTCAAGATCCAGCATTCCACTCTGCAGATCGAAGCCGATGGCAAGACGTGCAAGCTGGCGCCGGCCGACGTGGTGTGAGATCGCGATGCGTCAGCTCCAGCCGGACAGCCTGATCAGCACACCGGCGGCGCATGACGCAGCCAGCACAGTGAGCATGCCGAGCTTGAAGCGGAGGATCGCGACCGCCGCGGCCAGCGACAGCAGCAGCGCGGCGCCGTCGACGCTGGACAGCACCGGCGCATCGAAGTCGAGCCCGAAGCCGCGGACCGGCACGGTCTGCCGGAACAGCGTATGCAGCGCGAACCAGATCGAGAGATTGAGAATCACGCCGACCACCGCCGCCGTGATCGCGCCGAGCGCACCCGCAAGGCCCTTGTTGCCCCGCAGTCGCTCGATATACGGCGCCCCGACGAAGATCCACAGGAAGCATGGCGCGAACGTCACCCAGGTTGCGAGCAGGCCGCCGAGCGTGCCGGCAATCAGCGGCGAGAGCGAGCCGGGATCGCGCGACGCGGCGACGAAGCCGACGAATTGCAGCACCATGATCAGCGGCCCCGGCGTGGTCTCGGCCATGCCGAGCCCGTCCAGCATCTCCGGAGGGGTCAGCCAGTGATAGTGTTCGACCGCCTGCTGGCCGACATAGGCGAGCACCGCATAGGCGCCGCCGAACGTCACCATCGCCATCTTGCTGAAGAACAGCGCGATCTGGCTGAACGTGCTGCCGATGCCGGTCCACGCAACGATCGCCACAACCGGCACCAGCCACAGCGCGAGCCAGACCAGCGCGGTGAGCAGCGTGCGCCGTCCATTCGGCCTAGCGTGCTCCGGCAGGGTCTCGCCGAGCGCGCTGTCGCCATCGCCATTGCCGCTGGAGCGATGGCCCGCCGCGGCGAATTCCGGCCGGCCGGCGCGAGCGCCGAGATAGCCGATCAGTCCCGCGGCGATGATGATCAGCGGGAAGGGCACCGCGAAGAAGAAGATCGCGATGAACGCCGTTGCCGCGAGCCCGATCATGACGGTGTTACGCAACGCGCGGCTGCCGACGCGCACCACCGCCTGGATGACGATCGCGAGCACCGCCGCCTTCAGCCCGAAGAACAGCGCCTCGACGAACCAGACATGGCCGAAGGCGACGTAGATCCAGCTCAAGGCCATGATCGCGATGATGCCGGGCAGGATGAACAGCCCGCCGGCCATCAGGCCGCCGGCCGTCCGGTGCATCAGCCAGCCGATATAGGTCGCGAGCTGCTGCGCCTCCGGTCCGGGCAGCAGCATGCAGTAGTTCAGCGCATGCAGGAACCGGCTCTCCGAGACCCAGCGCTTCTCGTCGACGATGATCCGGTGCATCACCGCGATCTGCCCGGCCGGGCCGCCGAACGACAGCGACGCCACGCGCAGCCAGACCTTGAACGCCTCGGCAAAGCTGACGCCGTGGCCGGCGTCAGCTTTGGTGGGGGCAGTCGATGAGACCAGATCGGTCATGGCTTCACCTTGCTCGTCGGCCAATTGTGCGACTCGGTAGTCGCGTCGCGACACCAGCGATAGAACGCATCGTAGAGCCCAAGGCCAGCCTCGAGTTGGGCGAGGTCGTCATCGTAGATGCGCGACAGCCCGAGCGAGGCGGCGAGCAGGCCGGGCGCTTCGGGGCTGAGATCGAGCCGCGCCCAATCCGCGGCGCGGACGATCGTGGCCAACCGTTGCAGGGCAGGCGTGGTGAGGGAGAATTCCTCGATCATCACATCGAAGGTGCAAAGCTCTTCGCGATGGCTCCAGAAGGTGTTTTCGACGTCGAACGGCGCCGCCCCGAAGCGCTCGCTCACGGCGATGACCTCGGATGGCGCAACATAGAGAAAAACCGCCTGCGGATCGACGAACCGGCGGATCAGCCAGGGGCAAGCGATGCGATCGATCTTCGGCCGTGCGCGCGTCACCCAGATCGTTCGTCCGTGGTCGTCGCGCCGCGGCAGCTTGGACATCGGCACCAGCGGCAAACCGGCTGCCTTCCAGGCCTCGAAGCCACCCTCGAGATTTTCGGCCGAGGCCTTGGCCACGCGAAGCCAGGCCGCAGCGCCATGCGAGAGTTTGGCGCCGCGCTGGCAGATGACGATCACCGAACGGCCGGCGAATTCCGAACTCCATTGCGCAGCGGTCAAGGCGTCACGTCGGATGGCGCCGGGAAGGAGCCTTGGATCGGCGCTGAAATCCTCGTCGGTGCGTACATCGATCAGGATGGGTGCGTTCGGGGTTCCGATCAACCGGCTCAGCTTGTCGGGAGAAATCGATGCGAAGGATGACATGATGCGTCCTCGTGCGAAAATGACGGGACGCGATACTTGGGCATGTCGCCTCGTGGGGAGATCGCGAAGTCCCCATGGGAATATTACAGCGGAACCGGTCTGCGCTGTCAATCGCGACAGGGCGGTCGCTTTGTCCTGTGATAAGTTCGATGCCGCGCACGGCGGTGCGCGCCGGGACCGATGAGGAGAACGATAGATGCCATCACAAGCCGATCATTGGGCCCACGATCACGTCTTTCTCGGCGCGCAGCACGAGCGCAACGAGCGCCGTACCTGGTTCGTGGTCGGGCTGACCCTGGTGATGATGGCCGGCGAGATCGCCGCCGGCTCGCTGTTCGGATCGATGGCGCTGCTGGCGGATGGCTGGCACATGGGCACCCACGCGGCCGCGCTCGGCATCGCCGGGCTGGCGTACCTGTTTGCCCGCCGCCACGCGCGCAATCCGTCCTTCACCTTCGGCACCGGCAAGTTCGGCGAGCTGGCGGCCTTTTCCAGCGCGCTGATCCTGCTGATCATCGCGGTGCAGGTGGCCTATGAGAGCGTGATCCGGCTGCTGCGTCCGGAGCCGATCGCCTATGGCGAAGCGATCGCGGTCGCCGTCCTCGGTCTTCTGGTCAACCTCGTCAGCGCCTGGCTGCTCGCCGACTCGCACCAGCATCATCATCACGGCCATCACCATCACGCCGGCCACGACGATCATGCCCATCACGGCCATGATGATCGTCACCACGACCATCATGACCATGGTCATCACGACAACAATCTGCGAGCGGCCTATCTGCACGTGCTGGCGGACGCAGCGACCTCGCTGCTGGCCATCGGGGCATTGGTCATCGGCATGATGCTCGGCTGGAGCTGGGCCGACGCCGCCGTCGGCGTCATCGGCAGTCTGGTGATCGCGAGTTGGGCCTATGGACTGATCCGCGATGCCGGCGCGGTGCTGCTGGACGTCAATGGCGACCGACGGCTGGAGGCCACGATCCGGGCGCGACTCGAAGCGAGTGGGGATCGCGTCACCGATCTGCATTTGTGGCAGGTCGGGCCCGGGCACCGCGCCGTGGTGGCTTCGATCGTTTCCAATGCGCCATTGGCCCCGGCCATGTACAAGCAGCGTTTGCGTGACCTGCACGGCCTCAGCCATGTCACCGTGGAGGTGGAGCACGGCTTGCATGTCTGATAACGGCTTCTGAAATTGCTCTTGGCTTCAGTTGGATGGACTGCCCCGATGACCGTTACGATCTTTCACAACCCTGCCTGCGGCACGTCGCGCAACACGCTGGCGATGATCCGTGCCTCGGGCGAGGAGCCTGATGTGATCGAATACCTGAAGACACCGCCGAGCCGCGAGCAGCTGGTGGCGCTGATCAATGCGATGGGCGTCAGGGTGCGCGAGGTGCTGCGCGAAAAGGGGACGCCCTATGGCGAGCTGGGCCTCGGCGATGCCAAATGGAGCGACGACCAGTTGATCGAGGCGATGCTGGCGCATCCGATCCTGATCAACCGGCCGATCGTGGTGACGGGCAAGGGAGCGCGGCTGTGCCGTCCGTCGGAACTCGTGCTCGACCTGCTGGACCATCCCGTTGCCTCCTTCACCAAGGAGGATGGCGAGGTGGTGGCGAGGCCTGCCTGAAGCTGTCCGGAGCATTTTGTGACGCGTTGGTGAGTGAGAAAATGGACACGGCGACCCGTCTCGAAGTGATCAATTGGCTCACGGCGCAGGGCCTCACCGGCGTGCCGGAAAACGAAATTCTGCGTGGCTTCTGCGAGCGTTGCTGCGCGGCCGGGCTCGAACTGTCGCGCAGCCTCACGATCATCGACACGCTGCATCCGATCTTCGAAGGCCGAGGCTTCCGCTGGAACGACCGTGACACCAACGAGCCCGACAGCTTCGAATACGGCTCGAGCAATGAGGGCGAGGCGGCCCAGAATTGGCGGCGCTCCGTCTTCCATCACATGCTGGAGAGCGGCGACGACGAGTTCCGCATCGACCTGCTGAACTCCGCGCATCTCGATTTTCCGGTCATCGAGGAGCTCTCGGCCCAGGGCCATAAGCACTACCTCGCCTTCGTGCACCGGTTCGGCGAAGCCGGCACGCTCGGCCAGATGGACTGCTTCTATTCGAATTGGCTGACGCGCCGTCACGATGGCTTCACCGAGGATCAGATCGGCGCCTTGCGCGACCTGATCCCGCTCTTGGCGTTCACGATCAAGTCGGCGCAGCAGGTCGACATCGTGCGCACGCTCGGCCGGGTCTATCTCGGGCGCGATGCCTCCGAGCAGGTGCTGCGCGGCCGCATCTCCCGCGGTGTCACCGAGCGCATCAATGCCGTGCTGTGGTTCTCCGACCTGCGCAGCTCGACTGCGATTTCCGAGAGCATCTCGCCGGACGAGATCATCCCGCTGCTCAACGACTATGCGGAAGCCTCGATCGAAGCCATCTACGAATCCGGCGGAGACGTGCTGAAGCTGATCGGTGACGGCGTTCTGGCGATCTTCACCGGCGACATGGCGACGGCGCGGCAGGCTGCGCTGCGTGCCGAGCATCGCTTCCGCTTGAACATCCTGAAGCTCAATGCGCGGCGGAGCGGGGAGGGGCGGCCCGTGACCACGGCCTATGTCGGCCTGCATGTTGGCGAGGTGTTCTACGGCAACATCGGCAGCGAGGACCGGCTCGATTTCACCGTGGTGGGGCCGGCGGTCAACGAGGTCAGCCGCATCGCCTCGATGTGTCGCTCGGTCGATCGCGAGTTGCTGGCGTCGTCGGAGTTCTGCGCGGGGCTCGACGACGAGGGCCGGCGCTATCTGGTGTCGACCGGCCGCTACGCGTTGCGCGGCATCGGCCGCGCGCAGGATCTCTACACGCTGGATCCCGAGATCGCGGCGAGCCAGCCGGCGACGAAAGCCTATGAGAACTACCTCTCGGACGAGATGTCGCACCCTTGACCCACGTCAATGCTCAGCCAAGCGGAGTCTGCCCAGCATCATCGGCCGGGGAGATCACGCACATGTACACGCATATTCTGCTGCCGACCGATGGCTCCGACCTGTCCAGGGCCGCGATCAAGCACGGTGTCGCGCTGGCCAAGGCGACCGGCGCGAAGGTCACCGCGCTGGTCGTGTCGACGCCGCTGCATTCCCTCGTCGTCGATCCTCACGCCGCCACCAAGGCGCTCGCGCAATACAAGTCGCTGGTGGCCGACCAGACCGCGAAATATCTCGATCATGTCAGGGATGATGCGGAGCAGGCGGGCGTCGCCTGCGCCACGCTCTGCGTCGAGCATGACAAGCCCTATGAGGCGATCGTCGAGACCGCGCGCAACGAGGCTTGCGACCTGGTGCTGATGGCCTCGCACGGCCTGCGTGGCGTCTCCGCCCTTCTCGGCAGTGAGACCTTGAAGGTGCTGACGCATTCGACCGTGCCGATCCTGGTCTATCGCTAGGCCGGCTGCGGTGCGGGCTGCCGCGCGATCGAAACCGCGGGCGAGACGAGGATGACGAGCGCCTGCAGGCCGAAGATGGCGGCGGCGAGATAGAGACAGGCGTCGGCGCCGTAGCGGCCGCCGACGATGGCGCCAAGCAGCGAGCCCAGCGGGCGTGCGCCGTAGCTGAGGATGTTGATCGCCGAGACTCGCCCGAGCAGTCCGGCCGGCGTCACCGCCTGCCGCAAGGTGGTGGTCGAGATGACCCAGAGGATCGGTCCGGCGCCGAGCAGGAAGAAGCTGAGCGCGGCCAGATAGGGAGAGGGGACGAGCGTCGTGAGCGCCATCACCAGCGCCGCGACGAAGCCGGTGACGGGGCCGAGCCCGATCACCGTGCCGAACGGCAGACGTCGCATGATCCGCGTCGCGAGCAGCGCCCCGCACACCATGCCGGCGCCGAACATCGACAGCACCGTGCCGACGCCGCCTGCGGACAGGCCAAGCCGGTGAACGGCGTAAGGGACGAACACGGCGAGCAGGAGGAAGTGCGCGGTGTTGAAGACGAACTGGGTGACGAACACCGGCCGCAGCAGGGGATGATGCAGCACGAACGCCGCGCCTTCGCGGATGTCGGCCAGGGGGTGGCGGCGCGGCATGGGGACGCGAGTGGGCTCGGAGATGCCCGCGAGCAAGACGGCTGCGATCAGCGACAGCGCCGCGGCCGTGCCGAAGGCCAGCGCGCCGCCGATCCAGCCGACGAGCATGCCGCCGAGCGCCGGCCCGCAGGCAAAGGCGATCGTGCGGGCGAGTTCGATCCTTGCATTGGCGCGCGCGAGTTCGCTTGGCGGCACGAGGCTCGGCACCAGGGCCGGCGCGGCGACGCTGAACACCACCGTGCCGCAGACGGCCGCGAAGCCGAGCGCAGCCAGGAGCCACAGCGTGAGCATCCCGGTCGCGAAGGCCAGCAGGATCGCGAGCAGCGCAAGCGCGCGCATTGCCTCCGCCGCAGCCATCAGCCGCCGCCGCGGCATGCGGTCGGCGAGCAACCCGGCGGGAATGGCGAACAAAACGAACGGCGCCGTCAACGCCGTCTGCAGCAGGCCGGTCTCACCCTCACCGACGCCGAGCGCCAGCACCGCGACGATCGGCGCGGCGGCGAGCGCGATCTGCTCAGCCGATTGCGCGGTGAGGTTGGAGAAGGCGAGCCGATGAAAGCTGGCGGGCAAGCGGAGCGGGAGGGGCATGAGACAACCTGGCATGATGAGGCTGTCATCCTCAGCCGCTTGCCACCTCGCGCCCACCCGCTTTCCGATCAGCCCGCGCTACGGTCCCGGGTGTCTGTCGCCCTAAGTCGCGCTCGGTGCTTCCTGCAGGCCCCATGCCGGCGGCAGCGTCTTGAACGCGAGGTGCGTGCCGGCATTCAGCGGCGCCGTCTTGAAACCGAACATGTGCCAGGCCAGCGCCAGCGCGTGCTTGGTGTAGATCGAGATGTGCCCGTTGCGCGGCCCGATGTACCACCAGCCCATGCCCTGGGCGTCGAAATCGTCGGGCTGCGTCAGTGTCGAGTAGAACACGCCGCCCGGTTCGGCCACGCAGGCCGCAATGGCTCCGATCGTCGCCAGCGGATCGGGCACGTGCTCCAGCGTCTCGAAGCAGGTCACGAGGTCGAACTTCCCCTCGGGGCGCGCCGCGTGCTCCGGCACCATTGGGTCGTAGGTCACGGCCTCGCCGAAGCCGTGCGCGCGCAGGCCGGCGCAGAGGACATCATTGCCGCCGCCATAGTCGAGCACGCGCATGCCGGCCTTGTGCGGCCCCCAGAAGCGGGCAATGGCCGCAGCGTTGTCAGTCGGCCGCTTGATCCGATAGTCTGGATCCACCGCTTCATAGCCGTCGTTATAGATGTAGGTCCTGAACTGCTCGATGCTCCAGTCGTCGAATGCGTCCGTGAACAGAAATCCGCAATCGGCGCAGCGCCGGTAGTAGATCGGCACGCCCGACAGCGGCGCGTTGGGCACATGCGCGATCTGGCAGGGGCGGTTCATGTCGACCACGCCGAACAGATTGGCAGGACCGTCACAGATCTTGCAGGGCACGGGCGCGTTCGAGATGGGCCGGAGACCGAGTTGAGTAGACAGCATTTTGAATTCCGTGAATGGGGCGACGGCTCGCGCGGCGGCCATGGCTCTGCCTTCGACCAGAGACGAATCGGCATCAGCGGGCTGTCCCGATGATGAAGCGCGGCGCGAACTTTGCCAGCGTCGGCTGGCCGATCGGCCTCTGCAATCCGCTTTTGCAAATAAGTTGCATTAAAGGTCGGTTTCGTTCAGGATGATGTCATGGACGCAAAATCGTCAGACCTCTCGCAACTGCATGCCATGGTTCCCCCGGGTGACAGCCTGATGACGGGAGGTTGGCGCAACGAGCGGGGTGACCCGTCGCTCGGCGACATGTTCGCGTCCGTGCGGACCACCGCCAAGGGCTCGCTGTGGCGCAAGCTGATTGCGTTTCTAGGCCCCGGCTATCTGGTCGCGGTCGGCTACATGGACCCCGGCAATTGGGCAACGTCGCTCGCCGGTGGGGCCAAGTTCGGCTACATGCTGCTGTCGGTCGCCTTGCTGTCGAATTTGATGGCAATCGTGCTGCAGTCGTTGTGCACGCGGCTTGGCGTCGCCACTGGCCGCGATCTCGCCCAGGCGTGCCGGGATTCCACGCCTCGCTGGGTCTCGATCCCGCTGTGGCTGTCGGCCGAGATCGCCATCACGGCCACCGATCTCGCCGAGGTGATCGGCACGGCCATCGGTCTCAGCCTGCTGTTCGGGCTGCCGCTGTCGATCGGCGTCTGCGTCACCGCGCTTGATGTGTTTTTGATCCTGGCGCTGCAGGCCTTCGGCTTTCGCTGGATCGAGGCCTTCGTGGTCGCTCTGCTCGGCGTGATCGCGCTCTGCTTCGCGATCCAGATCGGGATGGCGCAGCCGGATTGGGCGGGGGTGGTGAAGGGCTTCGTGCCGAGCAGCCAGCTGCTCGCCAATCCCGAGATGCTGTATCTGGCGCTCGGCATCCTCGGTGCAACCGTGATGCCGCACAATCTGTACCTCCATTCCGGCTTGGTGCAGACCCGCGGCTATGGCGACAGTCCGGCGGAGAAGCGTGAGGCGATCACGCTGTCGACGATCGACTCGACGGTGGCGCTGTGCCTCGCGCTCACCATCAACGCTTCGATCCTGATTCTCGCGGCGGCCACCTTCCACCGCACCGGCCAGCATGACGTCGCCGAGCTCGACCAGGCGCATTCCTTCCTGGCCCCGTTGCTGGGCTCGACGCTCGCGCCAACCTTGTTCGCCATCGCGCTGTTGTGCTGCGGCCTCAACTCGACGATCACCGCCACCTTGTCAGGCCAGATCGTGATGGAAGGCTTCCTGCAGTGGCGGATCGCGCCATGGCTGCGCCGGATGATCACCCGCATGATCGCGATCGTGCCGGCTGTCGTGGTGACGATCTGGGCCGGCGAGAAGGCCACGGGTCAGCTCCTGATCCTCAGTCAGGTCGTGCTCAGCCTGCAACTGCCCTTCGCCATCGTGCCGCTGGTGCTGATCACCGCGAGCCGCGCCAAGATGGGGCAGTTCGTGGCGCCGCGCTGGCTGACGGCCATCGCCGCGGTCATTGCGGCCGTCATCATCGCGCTCAATGCGAAGCTGGTGTGGGATCTGGCGACGGGATGATGAGAGGCGAATGGCGAACAAAGGGTAGCGAATAGGGAAACGGAATAGCTCTATTCGCCAATCGCTATTCGCCCGCTTTCACTCCTGCGGCTCCGGTGCGGTGCCGCCCTCGGCGTCGATGCGGAGCCAGCCTGCAGCCGCCAGCCGCTGCTGCGGCAGGTACCGGCTCTTGTAGTCCATTTTCTTCGAGCCCTCGATCCAGTAGCCGAGATAGACGTAAGGCAGACCCTGCCGCCGGGCTCTGGCGATGTGATCGAGGATCATGAAGGTCCCGAGCGAGCGCGTCGTCTCAGATGGATCGAAGAACGAGTACACCATCGACAGCCCGTCGCTGAGCACGTCGGTGAGGGCCACGGCGATCAGCTCGCCGCCGCGGGCGTTCGGGCCGTTGCTCAGGTTGCGCTTGCGATATTCGATGATTCGCGTTTCGACGTGGCTGTCCTCCACCATCATGGCGTAGTCCAGCACCGTCATGTCGGCCATGCCGCCGTGGCGGTGACGCTGGTCGAGATAGCTGCGGAAGATCGAATATTGCTCGGAGGTCGGAACCGCGCTGCGCTGCTCGCCGACCAGATCGGAGTTGCGCGCGAGCACCTTGCGGAAGTTACGAGAGGGCCGGAATTCGTTGGCGATCACCCGCACCGACACGCAGGCGCGGCACTGGTCGCAGGCCGGCCGGTAGGCGATCGACTGGCTGCGGCGAAAGCCGCCATGGGTCAGGAGGTCGTTGAGATCGGTGGCCTTGTCGCCGACCAGATGCGTGAAAACCTTTCGCTCCTGCCGCCCGGGCAGATACGGGCAGGGCGATGGCGCAGTCAGGTAGAACTGCGGGGTATCACGCGAGTGCTGGGTCAAGGAACGTCGTGTGCCTCCGAGGCGATATCAGACAGAATTGCGCTCCGGAGACGACCGGTCAATCGCTTTTGATGCGACGTGCGATGTCTCACCACGTCCGTGCGGCCCCGGCGAGCTGGGCCCGCGCCGACGTGTTGATCACGACGGTGCCGAGCACGAAATCGTGCAGCAGCCGGCGGCGGCCATTGAACAGTCCGACCAGCAGGACGAACGGCGACAGCACCGACACCGAGATCCAGAAGCACACCGCGTGCACGGCACCGAGCACAAAGTAGCCCGGCGCGCCGTACCAGGTTCGCACCTCCAGATCCATGACCCGCATGCCGACCGTCGCCGAGTTCGGGCCGCCGATCGTGGCGCCGTAGTAGACGATCGCCCAGATCACGGAGGCCGGCGATACCAGCCAGAACAGCGCCCAGCCAAGCCCGAGCGTGACCACGCCGAACAAGGCGATGAAGATCACGGCCAGAATGACCGGGACGGACAGGACGAGCAGGTCGATCAGGAAGGCAATCGCCCGCCGTGTCAGCACGCCGCGGAACAGCTCCGGCTGCTGGTAGGGATCATAGGCGTGCGGTCTGATCCCGGCTCCGCCGCTGCTCCAGCCGCCATTGCCTGGGCCCGTATACGCCATGGTTGTCCCCTCCAGAACTGGCCAACAGGACATGGGAACAGCGCGCGCGCTTGCAAGGGGCAATCCTTGCAACGCGCGCGGCAAATTTCCGGCGTTTCAGCGACGCGTGTGGCGGGCGCGACCAGCGAAGCGGCTTCGAGCGCCGGCGGTCGAATTGCGACGGTCCAGGTCTCACCCCTGACGGCGCAGCCGCTCCGCCGCCTGCGGCGCGAAATAGGTGAGGACGCCATCGGCGCCGGCGCGCTTGAAGGCCAGCAGGCTCTCCATCATCGCCCGATCGCCGTCGATCCAGCCATTGTTCGCGGCTGCCGCGATCATCGCGTATTCGCCGGACACCTGATAGGCAAACGTCGGCATGCTGAAAGTGTCCTTCACACGCCTGACGACGTCGAGATAGGGCATGCCCGGCTTGACCATCACCATGTCCGCGCCTTCGGCGATGTCGAGCTCGACCTCGCGCAGCGCCTCGTCGGTGTTGGCGCTGTCCATCTGATAGGTGCGCTTGTCGCCGCTCAGCGTCTTGGCCGAGCCGATCGCGTCGCGGAACGGGCCGTAGAACGCGGAGGCGTATTTGGCCGCATAGGCCATGATCTGAACGTCGAGGAAGCCTGACTGGTCGAGCGCCTGGCGGATTGCGCCGACGCGGCCGTCCATCATGTCCGACGGCGCGATGATGTCGCAGCCGGCTTCGGCCTGGACGAGGGCCTGGCGGACCAGCACCGCGACGGTTTCGTCGTTGAGGATGCGGCCATCCCTGATCAGGCCGTCGTGCCCATGGCTGGTGAACGGGTCGAGCGCGACGTCGCAGAGAACGCCGATCTCCGGAAATTCCTTCTTGATCGCCTTCACGGCCTGGCAGACCAGGTTGTCCGGATTGCAGGCCTCGGAACCGTGCTCGTCGCGCAGCGAGGGGTCGGTATAGGGGAACAGGGCGATGCAGGGGATGTCGAGCTTGGCCGCGCGCTCGGCGTCGCGCACGATCTCGTCGACGCTCAGCCGTTCCACGCCCGGCATCGAGACCACGGTGCTGCGGACGCGGTCGCCTGCCACGACGAACAGCGGCCAGATCAGGTCATTGGTGGTCAGAACGTTCTCGCGGACCAGTCGCCGCGCCCATTCGGCCTTCCGGTTGCGACGCGGCCGGATGGTCAGATCGAGCGCCGGAGCGGAGGGATTGTGCGCGACATCGCGCAGTTCGATCGGGCGCCCGAATTTGATCGCCATGGGGTGCTGGCTCCTTGAGCTGGCCGGCGAGCCGGATTTTGATTTGTTGTAATTCGAACAATCTGTACCACTTTGCACGTCGCGCGTCACTTGACCTGACGCAAGCAGCCCGGTTGATTTCCGGCCCGGTTGGTTTCACGGTGCCGCCTAGGCCCAGGAATCGCCATCCTTCCGGTCTTGAGAGGCCTCGATGATCCCCTTGACGACGTGCCAGTTCTGCTCGATCGCCCATGCCTGAGATCCCCTCGGCGCGAGATCTGGCGCGCGACAACACCGCCATGTCGGTCGCGGCCCTCTCCTCGGACCGGCGCGAAGGCGACGACAATGTCTGGACGCGGCGGCTGGTGCTGTTCCTGCGCGTGATGGCGATGCTGTCCATCGCCAAGGGGCTCTATCACTGGGCCCAGGTTACGGGCTTCATCGGCGGCGAGGACGAGGCGTTCGAAAACCAGCCCATGGCCTGGCAGGCTGCGACCGTCTATTTCGCCGTGATCGAGCTCGTCGCCGCGGTCGGGCTGTGGCTGGCGACACCCTGGGGCGCCGTGGTGTGGCTGACCACCGTGGTCTCGATGGCGGTGATCGAGCTGATGTTCCCGGGCATCTATGGCGGCAACCTGCTGGTGGTCGCCGGCGAGGCGGTCATGCTGGCCGCGTATCTCGTGCTGGCCTGGATGGCGGCTCGCGAGCGGCCACCGTAGGTGGTGGGCTGCAATCCTTGCACGGCATAAATCTTTTCAGCGCGATGCAAGTAATGTTTCGAACACCTTAAGACCGCCTGCCACAGCTGTTACAGAGACCTTAGCGGCGCTACCCAGGCGTGTTTTGGAATGCGACAGGTGGATGAAACGAAGCGAGAACATGGCGTCTCCACCGTCAACGGACTCTTGCGAAACCCTCTGTAATTACTGAATTAAAAGACGATTCACTCTCCGCGATTCATTCTCTCTTTATGCTCTTATTTAAGGCGATCTTCAAAGCACGCCCCTTAAGTTCGCTCTATCAGACGGGACACAAGTTTCGTCGAATAAGTCGACAAAAACGACGACAGGGGAAGTGTCATGATGAAAGCCGTTGCGACGGCCGTGGAGACTGCTGCGCCCGGCCAGGGTGGCACCGTGCAGTCGCTGTATCTGGAAGCATTGACGCTGGTGGAGCGGCTGCATCGCCGTCTGCTCGACGTCATCAAGGACGAGTTCGACCGTCGCGGTCGTTCCGACATCAATTCGGTCCAGGCGCTGCTGCTCTATAACATCGGCGACAAGGAGCTGACCGCGGGCGAGCTGCGCACGCGCGGCTACTATCTCGGCTCCAACGTCTCCTACAATCTGAAGAAGCTGGTCGAGCTCGGTTTCCTCGATCACCAGCGCTCGCGCGTCGATCGCCGCTCGGTCCGCATCCGCCTGACGCCGCAGGGCCAGGAGATCCGCCGCATCGTCGACTCGCTGTATCAGAAGCACGTCAAGACCGTGGAGCAGGTCGGCGGCATCTCGAGCGAGGAGTTCTCCACGCTCAACAAGTCGCTGCATCGCCTCGAGCGGTTCTGGACCGACCAGATCCTGTATCGGCTCTGAGCTGATCTCACTTCGGCTGACCCGGCCTCCGACCCAAGAGAGCCAAGACCGGACAGTCGTCGATCCCTCGAGTTCGACCTCGCGTCGGCCCATGCGGGCCGGCGCTTTTCTTTGTTTGCCCGATCATCATTCGCGATTGCGAGAAACCGACTGGAACCAATCCGGCCGCTCGGACTTGTCTCGTCCGGAGGTCGGCCAATGCTGCACGATCACGGAATGCAGGTCATGAACGTGGAACTGGTCAGCGACGCCTACGCGATCGCGGCCAACTATCTGCGTTTGTCGGGGGCCTTGCCGGACACGATCACGCCGGATGATCGTCTCGTCGACATCCTCGTGCAGCTGATCCACCGCGGAGAGTTCAACAAGCTCAGGCTCGCAAACAGGGCGATCTCGATGTTCGAGACGGCCCATGCGGCCTGACCATCAAGAGGGGATGATATGGAAGCCGCTATCGATCGCATCATGCACACCTACGACCTGCTCGCGAACCGCACCGCTGCGGCCAGCCAGGAAGCACGCCAGAAGGTGAGCGCCTACATCCAGACGCTGTTCGAAGCCGGCGAACGCGATCCGCATCGCCTCACGGTTTGCGGCCTGACCTATCTGCGCCAGCTCGACGGCCGCGTCGATCCGGTGAAGGCGGGCTACACCGGGCTTTGATGTCTTTGGCGCGAGGCCACTCGCGCCTCACGCTTGCCTCATGATACCGACAACCTGTATGAGACCGTCCGGTTTCATGCAGGTTGTTTGTTTTTGGGGGCAACGATGCGGTTGACGCCTTGGGTGAGTGCAGCAGTGATTTTGGCTGGCTCGTGTGCGCAATCGAATTGGTCGACGAGCTTAGCCGAGACGGTTGCTCCCCCGACCGTGACGAAAGCCTGGAAGGCGTTAGGAAGGGTCGGAGCCTGCGCAGAAACGACGATCACGAAAATCGCGGATCGGTCGGATGGCCCGCTTTCGCCCACCCCGTTCAAGTCCGGCGAGACGCTCGACAAGGACGGTGAGCCCATGATGGATCAGGGCACCTACGTGCAGTATCAGAACGGCGCCGAGCAGATCGACGCGGCGTGGAATGCCGGCGTGGCCCATTCCAAAATCGGTGATCCCGTGCGTCTCTGCACCGTCTTCAAGCCCAAGAAGTGTCCGCCCGGAGATGATCGGGGGAGAATTTACAAGGCGATCAACCTGCGGACCAACGAGACCTGGCAGATGTCGGAGAGCTGGCACGCCTGCGGTGGCGCCTGAACAGGGGCTTGCTCCCGCGGCCGTCCACCATATCTGGCGCAATTGTCCGGTTTGACCCGCAACCGCTTGGCCTGTCCCTTGGCCTGCCGCCGCCCGTATGGTACAGGGCAAGGGTCTTTTCCGACCGCCTTCACCGAACCGACCGCAAGCCACGTAAGGCTTTGCGGACGTGGAGATATTCGCCGATGACCGCTTCCAGCGCCAAGCCCGCTTCGTCCGTCGATTCCTTCTTCTCCGCCACCCTCGCCGAGGCCGATCCCGAGATCGCCGCCGCCATCAAGGGTGAGCTCGGTCGGCAACGGCACGAAATCGAGCTGATCGCCTCGGAAAACATCGTCAGCCGGGCGGTCCTGGAGGCCCAGGGCTCGGTGATGACCAACAAGTACGCCGAGGGCTATCCGGGCGCGCGCTATTACGGCGGCTGCGAATGGGTCGACGTCGCCGAGAATCTCGCGATCGACCGCGCCAAGAAGCTGTTCGGCGCCAATTTCGCCAACGTCCAGCCGAACTCCGGCAGCCAGATGAACCAGGCCGTGTTCCTGGCGCTCCTGCAGCCCGGCGACACCTTCATGGGCCTCGACCTCGCCGCGGGCGGCCATCTCACCCACGGCTCGCCGGTCAACATGTCCGGCAAGTGGTTCAAGGCCGCGCATTATACCGTGCGCCGCGACGATCATCTGATCGACATGGACGCGGTGGCGAAGCAGGCGGAAGAGGTCAAGCCGAAGCTGATCATCGCCGGCGGCAGCGCCTATTCGCGCCCGTGGGACTTCAAGCGCTTCCGCGAGATCGCCGACAGCGTCGGCGCGTATCTCCTCGTCGACATGGCGCACTTTGCGGGCCTCGTCGCCGGTGGAGTCCACGCCTCGCCGGTGCCGTATGCCCACATCACGACGACCACGACCCACAAGTCGCTGCGCGGCCCGCGCGGCGGCCTGATGCTGTGGAATGACGAGCAGTTCACCAAGAAGTTCAACTCGGCGATCTTCCCGGGCCTGCAGGGCGGCCCGCTGATGCACGTGATCGCCGCCAAGGCGGTGGCGTTCGCCGAGGCGCTGCGGCCGGAGTTCAAGACCTACGTGAAGAACATCGTCGAGAATGCGAAGGCGCTGGCGGAATCGCTGCGCGCCCAGGGCTTCGACATCGTCTCCGGCGGCACCGACAACCATTTGATGCTGGTCGACCTCCGGCCGAAGGGGCTGAAGGGCAACGTCTCGGAGAAGGCGCTGGTCCGCGCCGGCATCACCTGCAACAAGAACGGCATTCCGTTCGACCCCGAGAAGCCGTTCGTCACCTCGGGCCTGCGTCTCGGCACCCCGGCGGCGACCACCCGAGGCTTCGGCGTCGCTGAATTCCAGCAGGTCGGCAGCCTCATTGCCGAGGTGCTGAACGCGATCGCGCAAGGCCCTGACGGCAGCGCGCCGCTGGTGGAAGCCGCGGTCAAGGAGAAGGTGAAGGCGCTGACCGACCGCTTCCCCATCTATCAGTAAGGCGTAAGGCGACATGCGCTGCCCGAGCTGCAACAGCCTCGATACGCAGGTGAAGGACTCCCGCCCCACCGAGGATTCCTCGGTGATCCGGCGGCGGCGGGTCTGCGTCACCTGCAACTTCCGCTTCACGACCTTCGAGCGGGTGCAGCTGCGCGAACTCACCGTCATCAAGCGCAACGGCCGCCGCGTGCCGTTCGACCGCGACAAGCTGATGCGCTCGGTGCAGATCTCCTTGCGCAAGCGCTCGGTCGATCCGGAGCGCGTCGAGAAGATGGTGTCGGCGATCGTGCGCGAGCTCGAGAGCGGCGGCGAGTCGGAAGTGTCCTCGGAGGCGATCGGCGAGATCGTGATGGAGCATCTGCGCGACCTCGACGACGTTGCCTATGTCCGCTTCGCCTCGGTCTATCGCAATTTCCGCGAAGCCAAGGATTTCGAGGCCGTGCTCGGCGAGCTTTCGGCGGAGGACGAAGCCCCGCGGCTGGCGCCGGTTCGCAAATGATCTTCCGGGTGCTGGTCGATCAGGTCGGCGAGAAGCTCAAGGCGCAGAAGGACGCCGACCGCCGCTTCATGCAGTTGGCGCTGACGCTCGGACGTCGCGGGCAGGGGCGGACATGGCCGAACCCGGCCGTCGGCGCTGTTGTTGTCAAGGATGGCGTGATCGTCGGCCGCGGCTGGACGCAGCCCGGCGGGCGGCCGCATGCCGAGCCGGAGGCGCTCCGGCGCGCCGGTGAGGCCGCCAAGGGCGCTACGCTCTACGTGACCTTGGAGCCGTGCTCGCATTTCGGCAAGTCGCCGCCCTGTGTCGATGCGGTAATCGCCGCCGGCATCAGTCGCGTTGTCTCGGCGATCGAGGATCCCAATCCGGAAGTCGCGGGGCAGGGGCACGCCAAGCTGCGTGCTGCCGGCATTCAGGTCGAGGTCGGCCTCTGTTCGGCGGACGCCAAGCGCGACCATGCCGGCCATTTCCGCCGCATCCGCGATGCTCGGCCGCACGTCATCCTCAAGCTGGCGGTCTCGGAGGACGACAAGATCGCCGCCGCTGGCAACAAGCCGGTCGCGATTACCGGCGAGACGGCACGGACGCGCGTGCATCTGTTGCGCGCGCAGAGCGACGCCATCCTGATCGGGGTGCGCACCGCGATCGCCGACGATCCGCTGCTGACCTGCCGCCTGCCGGGCATGGAGCCGCGCTCGCCCGTCCGCGTCGTGCTCGATCCGATGCTGCGGCTTCCGGCCACCAGCCGCCTGATGCAGTCCGCGCGGACGACGCCGCTCTGGCTCGTGGCCTCCGAGGTGGCGGAGCCGGCGACGGCGACACGGCTGGGCGCCGCCGGTGCCCAGGTGATCCGCGTGCCGCCGCAGGCCGACCCTTCCGCGCTGGAGCCGCCGGCCGTGGTCAAAGCGCTTGCGGAGAAGGGGATCACCCGCGTGATGATCGAAGGCGGCAGCCGCGTAGCATCTTCTTTCATGCAAAGCGGCCTGGTCGATGAAATCTGGCTCTTGCGCGGACCCAGCGAGATCGGCGCCGACGGCATTGCTGCGCTGGACGCATTGCCGCTGACCGCAATCACGCAGTCGCCCGCCTATCGCGTTCGTGCTAGCGAGACGCTCGATCCCGACATCCTCACGATTTACGAGCGCGTGTAATGTTCACCGGCATCGTCACCGACATCGGCGAGATCGTCAGCCTGACGCCGCGGACCGAGGGCAAGCTGCACCGGCTACGCATCGCCTGCAGCTACGACCAGTCCACGATCGCCGATGGCGCGTCGATCGCCAACAACGGCGTCTGCCTCACGGTTGTGCAGTCTGGCGTAGCCGACGGAAAGACATGGTTCGAGGTCGACGCCGCCGCGGAGACGCTGGCGCTGACCACCGCCAAGCATTGGCGCGTCGGGACCAAGCTCAATCTCGAGCGGGCGCTGAAGATCGGCGACGAGCTCGGCGGCCATATCGTCTCCGGCCATGTCGACGGCATCGCCACCATCGTCAGCCGCGAGAACCTGCCGGACATGGCGCGCTTCGTGTTCAAGACGAGCCGCGAGCTGGCGCGCTTCATCGCCACCAAGGGCTCGATCACCCTCGATGGCGTCTCGCTCACGGTCAACACCGTGGACGAGCTGACCTTTTCGGTGCTGATCATTCCGCATACGCTTGCAGTGACCACGCTGTCATCCTGGCAGACGGGCAGCGAGGTCAATATCGAGGTCGACCTGATGGCGCGCTATGCGGCACGCCTCACGGAAATGAAGTAGCCTCGAGCCGAGGCTTTCCGTCTTGGCTTTGTCGGCGCTCGCGCCTACAAGGCCAGCCCTCATGGCGAGACGGCGCTGCTGCGCCGGTTCGCAGCATGAGTTGATTTCATCTTGCCCTTCGCGACGCGGCCGAGTGGCCGCTCCCTTGAGGGGTGAGGCAGCTTGAAGACAATGGAAACAGAACCATGGCAGACGCACGGCGCGCGCCGCTGAAAGACCAGACCGACATCACCGGCGCCCGGGCGCTGATCGTGGAAGCACGCTTCTACGACGACATCCAGGACGCCATGCTGGAGGGCGCTACCGCCGAGCTGAAGGCGGCCGGTGTGAGCTATGACGTCCTCACCGTCACCGGCTCGCTGGAGATCCCAGCAACCATTGCGATCGCGCTGGACGCGGCCGCGAAGAACGGCAAGCCCTATGATCTCGCGATCGCGCTCGGCTGCGTGATCCGCGGCGACACCATCCATTTCGAGATCGTCTCGCAGGAGTCGTCGCGGGCGCTGATGGACCTGTCGGTGGCGCGCGGCCTGCCGCTCGGCAACGGCATCCTCACGGTGAACAATGAGGACCAGGCCTGGGCGCGCGCTCGCGTCTCGGAGATGAACAAGGGCGGCGATGCCGCCCGCGCCGCGCTCGCCGTGCTGCGCATCAAACGCCGTCTGTCGCGAGGCTGAGATGGCGGAGAACAAACCCTTCAGGGGCCCGATCCGCGCCAACTCCGACCGCAAGGCCAACCGCCGCGGCGCCGCCCGTCTCGCCGCCGTGCAGGCGCTCTACCAGATGGATATTGCTGGCGCCGGCATCAACGACGTGCTGGCCGAGTTCGAGAGCCACTGGCTCGGCAACGAGGTCGAGGGCGAACAGTATCTCCCCGCTGAAGCCGCGTTCTTCCGCGACATCGTCTCCGGCGTGGTGCGCGACCAGACCAAGCTCGACCCCGTGCTGGACACGGCGCTGGAGCGGGGCTGGCCGCTGCAGCGGATCGACGCCATCCTGCGTGCCGTGCTGCGCGCCGGCGCCTATGAGCTGGAGCGGCGCAAGGACGTGCCGGCCAAGGTCGTCGTGTCCGAATATGTCGACATCGCCCACGCCTTCGTCGAGCGCGACGAGACCGGCATGGTCAACGCCGTGCTGGAGCAGCTCGCCCGGCAGTATCGCGGCGACGAGATGGGGCCGAAGTAGGTGAGGCGGGCCGGCGCAACAGTTTTGCGGACCGGCACCCTGCCAGCGTGTTCACTCCGCTGTCATCACCCGCGAAAGCGGGTGATCCAGTATTCCAGAGACGCCTCGAGGATACGGAGAGGCCGCGGCGTACTGGATCGCCCGGTCGAGCCGGGCGATGACAACGGTGGATGGAGTGGGCGCCAATGACCCAAGCGCCCTCCGGTGAAGACTCGCTGATCGCCCGCTACTTCAAGCCGCTGGCCACCGATCCCGGCGCTTTCGGCCTCGTCGATGACGCCGCCGCCATCCCGGCTGGCGCTGACGACCTCGTCGTCAACACCGACGCGATCGTCGAAGGCGTCCACTATCTCCCCGACGATCCCCCAGACACCATCGCGCGCAAGGCGCTGCGGGTGAACCTGTCCGATCTCGCCGCCAAGGGCGCGGCCCCCGCCGGCTTCCTGCTGACACTGGCGCTGCGGCAGAAGGACGAAGCCTGGCTCGCTGCCTTCGCCCGCGGCCTCGGCGAGGATGCGGCCGTGTTCGGCTGCCCGCTGCTCGGCGGTGACACCGTGTCGACGCCCGGACCCGTCATGATCTCGGTCACGGCGTGGGGTCGCGTGCCCAAGGACCGCATGGTGCATCGCTTCGGGGCTCGGCCGGGCGATAGGGTCATGGTCACCGGCACGATCGGTGACGCCGCGCTCGGCCTGCGCATTCTTCAGGGCAGAGCAGGGGTGGCCGCGCTGGATGCCGATCCCGCCGCGCGGGACATGCTGATCAGCCGCTATCGCGTGCCGCAGCCGCGCACCGCGCTGGCGGCGGCCGTTCGAGACTATGCGACGGCGTCAATGGACGTCTCCGATGGCCTTGCCGGCGACCTGACCAAGCTTTGTGCTGCCTCGTCCGTCAGCGCCGACATCGCCCTGTCACATGTTCCGATCTCATCAGCAGCCGCACGGCTTGTTGCTGCGCAATCAGTCCAACTGGAAACTCTGATCTCCGGCGGCGACGACTACGAGATCCTCTGCACTGTTCCCGCAGCGCAATGCGACGCCTACCGCGCTGCAGCCAACACCGCCGGCATCGCCGTCGCCGACATCGGCGCCATTGTCGAGGGCCCGCAAGCGCCGCGCTTCCTTGACGCTCAGGGCCGTCCAGTCAGCTTGCAACGGCTGTCCTACAGCCACTTCTGACACCTATTCGCAACCGCACAGTGCGACCAAAGAAGCGTCTGAATTTGGAGCGGTTCAGGCGTCGCGGCGTTGCGTCATCATGGCGAT
Organism: Bradyrhizobium sp. HKCCYLRH3099; assembly: GCF_051167855.1. Lineage (NCBI taxonomy): Bacteria > Pseudomonadati > Pseudomonadota > Alphaproteobacteria > Hyphomicrobiales > Nitrobacteraceae > Bradyrhizobium > Bradyrhizobium sp. HKCCYLRH3099. The sequence goes on along the minus strand of NZ_JBNPTW010000001.1, from coordinate 25,125 downwards.
TTTGGCAAGCTTCACCGCGTTCGAGGCGGCTCCGCCCGGAGCGGCCTGACAAGGGGGCGTGCGTCGCACCATCGCGGCGTGACGTAGTTCAAAAAAGCAAAGAGCCGAGGAAACTAAATGTCAGCTTTATGGGTGATCGTGCTCTGCGGAGCGCTGTCGATCGTCTATGCGATCTGGGCCACGCAATCTGTGCTCAGCGCCGACGCCGGCAATGCGCGCATGCAGGAAATCGCGGCGGCCGTGGCCGAAGGCGCACAGGCCTATCTTCGCCGCCAATACACGACGATCGGAATCGTCGGCGTCGTGATCTTCGTGCTCCTTGCTTATTTCCTCGGCATGCTCGTCGCGGTCGGCTTTGCGATCGGCGCGATCCTCTCCGGCGCGGCCGGCTTCATCGGCATGAATGTCTCTGTGCGCGCCAACGTGCGCACCGCGCAGGCGGCGACCACCTCGCTTGCCGGCGGCCTCGAGCTCGCTTTCAAGGCCGGCGCCATCACCGGTCTGCTGGTGGCGGGTCTGGCGCTGCTCGGCGTCACCATCTACTTCGGCATCCTCACGGGCTTCATGAAGCTCGCGCCCGACAGCCGCACCGTCATCGACGCGCTGGTCGCGCTCGGCTTCGGCGCCTCGCTGATCTCGATCTTCGCCCGTCTCGGCGGCGGCATCTTCACCAAGGGCGCCGACGTCGGCGGTGACCTCGTCGGCAAGGTCGAAGCCGGCATCCCCGAGGACGATCCGCGCAACCCCGCGACCATCGCCGACAACGTCGGCGACAATGTCGGTGACTGCGCTGGCATGGCCGCGGACCTGTTCGAGACCTATGCGGTGACCGCCGTCGCCACCATGGTGCTGGCCGCGATCTTCTTCGCCAAATCGTCGCTGCTGACCAACATGATGACCCTGCCGCTCGCCATCGGCGGCATCTGCATCATCACCTCGATCGCCGGCACCTTCTTCGTCAAGCTCGGCGCCAGCCAGTCGATCATGGGCGCGCTGTACAAGGGCCTGATCGCGACCGGCGTGCTGTCGCTCGCCGGCCTCGCCATCGCGATTGCCTGGCTGATCGGCTTCGGCAAGCTCGACGGCGTCGACTACACCGGCACGGCGCTGTTCGTCTGCGGCGTCGTCGGTCTCGTCGTGACCGGCCTGATCATCTGGATCACCGAGTACTACACCGGCACCGACTTCCGGCCGGTCAAGTCGATCGCGGCGGCCTCGGTCACCGGTCACGGCACCAACGTCATCCAGGGTCTCGCCATCTCGATGGAAGCGACCGCGCTGCCCGCGCTCGTGATCATCGCCGGCATCCTGGTCACCTACAGCCTCGCCGGCCTGTTCGGCATCGCGATCGCGACCACGACGATGCTGGCGCTGGCCGGCATGATCGTCGCTCTCGACGCCTTCGGCCCGGTCACCGACAACGCCGGCGGCATCGCCGAGATGGCCGGTCTGCCCAAGGAGGTCCGCAAGTCGACCGACGCGCTCGACGCAGTCGGCAACACCACCAAGGCCGTCACCAAGGGCTACGCGATCGGCTCCGCCGGTCTCGGCGCGCTGGTGCTGTTCGCGGCCTATAACCAGGACCTGCAGTTCTTCATCGCCGACTCCGCCAAGCATCCGTACTTCGCGGGCATCAAGCCGGACTTCTCGCTGAACAACCCTTACGTCGTGGTCGGCCTGCTGTTCGGCGGCCTGCTGCCGTATCTGTTCGGCGCGATGGGCATGACCGCCGTCGGCCGCGCCGCCGGCGCGATCGTGGAGGAAGTGCGCCGTCAGTTCCGCGAGAAGCCGGGCATCATGCAGGGCACCGACAAGCCGGACTACGGCAAGGCGGTCGACCTGCTCACCAAGGCGGCGATCAAGGAGATGATCATCCCCTCGCTGCTGCCGGTGCTGTCACCGATCGTCGTCTACTTCCTGATCTACGCGATCGCGGGCGGCGGCGCGGCCGGCAAGTCGGCGGCGTTCTCGGCCGTCGGCGCCATGCTGCTCGGCGTCATCGTCACGGGCCTGTTCGTCGCGATCTCGATGACTTCGGGCGGCGGCGCCTGGGACAACGCCAAGAAGTACATCGAGGACGGCCATTTCGGCGGCAAGGGCTCGGACGCCCACAAGTCGGCGGTCACCGGTGACACCGTCGGCGATCCCTACAAGGACACGGCAGGCCCCGCCGTGAACCCGATGATCAAGATCACCAACATCGTCGCCCTGCTGCTGCTGGCGATCCTGGCGCACTGAACAGCAGAACGGTGCCGACAACTAAAGACCCCGCGGTGCGAGCCGCGGGGTTTTTGATTTCTGGCTGATGCACGTGGCGTCGGCTGAAACGGGACAGAGCGCAGCTGGTGCCTACCTTGGCGACGTGACCCTTTCCGCGCCGTCATTCCGGGGCATTCGCGCGCAAAATGGCGCAGCCATTTTGAAGCAGCGCGAATGAGCCCGGAATCCATAACCCTAGGCCGCCGTGAGTTGAAGACGAGCGCCACGCATATCCGAGCCTTGCTATGACCGGTGGTGGCGATGGGTTCCGGGCTCGTGCCTGCCGACAAAATGGCTGCGCCATTTCGCCGTCAAGCACGCCCCGGAACGACGAGGAGGAGAGGGCGCGGAGCCAAGTTCGGGATGACGTTGCAGAGGTGGCGTCTTTGCAAAAACGTCCGCCGATGAGGCGTCCTACTCCGCCGCGTTCTGCCGCACCCGATAGTTCTGCAACATGCTCTGCGCCATGCGCGGCTGCATCGCCGTGAAGCTCGCCAGGTGCTGGTCAAGCTGCGGGCGCGCGCTGCCGCTGACATGGGCCTGCATGAACAGCAAGGTCGTCGTGGTGACCCAGGACAGATCGAGCGCCTTGGCGAGCACCAGCAACTGATCCGGCTGCTTGCGTGCGAAGGCGCGTTCGACGACGTCGAGCGGCAGCTTGCACATCAGGGACAGCGCCAGGGTGACCTTGTCGAAGCTGCCTTCCTTGGCGAAGCCGTGCAGTTGCGCCTCGTGCAGCTGGCCGGTGGCATGCAATTGCTCGACATAGGCCTTGGCGTTCGCGAAATCGGTCGAGCGCGTTCGCGCCGCGGCCTGCAGATGGCCGGACGCCTGGGCGACCGCGAGCTCGACGATTTCTGCGCGGGCGCTGTCAGCCGACGCGAGTTGATTGCGGACGGCATCCGAGGCTTCGACGAACAGCCGTACCAGCACTTCGCGCGGACTGTCGGGGCGGCTCCACAGCTTCATCGCCAGCCCCGGATCGTCGGAGGCCTTCGCCACCAGGCCGGAGAAACCGTGATCGGAGAAGCGGGCGCCATCATTGTTGGCGGTGTTCGACACCACGGCCTGGTCGCCGCGATCGACCAACACGTCGGTAACCGCCTCGGTCAGGATCTTGCGGCCTGAGATCGCCAGCAGATGTTCCTGACTGCTTCTCTGCGCGGTGGCGACCAGCGTCTGCTCGTCGAGCCGGTCGCTCTGGCGCAGCACGGGCCCGGCGACCGCAATCGTCTCGTCGCTGGCCAGTAAATTGATCAGGCGCGGCGGCGCATCGGGCAGCGCCGCAAGGCGGCTGCCGAGCTGCGCCCGTGCGGCGACGGCGACGTTGTCGAGCAGCTTGAACAGCACGTGGTCGAACAGGTCGACATGCTCTTCGGTGAATTTGCCGGAGCCCACCACGAACAGGTCGGTGACGCGGTCGATGATCTCCGAGCGCCGCGACACGTAGCGGCTGGCGAGGATGTCTTCGAGCTGATGCAGGACTTTGTTAGGCAAGGCGCGGCTCATGCGATGGATGTCGCCGTGGCCTGCCCACCGGGGATCGGATCGGCCTCCAGGGGGGGGGCGATCCGGCATCCGCTGACGGTATCTCAAAACCAGATCAAAGACACGCGGCGACCATCTATCGCATCATCTCGCTTAAGGTGCCGTTACACCACGCGCCTTACCTTTATACTCTTCGGGGCCGGCATCACTGCACATCCATCTGCAGCCCTTCCTTCTGGATGATCGAGGCGAACTTCGCGGTCTCGGCCTGCACGAACTCGCCGAACTGCTGCGGTGTGCCGTAATCGCCTCGTGCGCCCATCGCCGCGATATTCTTGCGGATGTCCTCGCGCTCCAGCAGCGCCTTGACCTGCAAATTGAGGGCATTGACGATCTCTGGCGGGCAGGCCTTGGGCAGGAACACGCCGAACCAGGACGAGACGTCGAATTTGGCGAGCTCCGGCGCGCTCTCGCGCATGGTTGGCAGCTCGGGCGCATTGGCGCTGCGTTCCGGCGTGGTCACGCACAGCCCGGTCAGCTTGCCGTCCTGGATCTGCGGCAGCGACGGAAACAGATTGTCGAACAGAATTTGGATGTCGCCCGCAAGCGCCGCCTGCAGCGCAGGCCCGGCGCCGCGGAACGGGATGTGAGTCATCTTCAGGCCGGTAAGCTGGAGGAACCAGGCGCCGGTGAGATGCGGGCTCTGGCCGACACCGGACGAGCCGTAGTTCAGCTTGTCCGGATTGGCCTTAAGATAGGCGATCAGCTCGGGAATCGACTTGATCCCCGTCGAGGGATGCGCGGAGACGATGTTGGGAATACGGATCATGTTGGACACCGCCTGCAGCTGATCCGGCTTGTAGGCGAGGTTGCGGAAGATCGAATAGGCGATCGCGTTGGGTCCGGGATTGCCGATCAGGATCGTATAGCCGTCGCCCTTGGTGTTGCGCGCGACCTCGGCGGTGCCGATCGTCCCGCCGCCGCCCGAGCGATTCTCGACCACGGCTGATTGTCCCCACGCAGTCTGCAGATGCGCGGCCAGCAGGCGGCCCATCACGTCGGTGCTGCCGCCCGGCGCGGCCGGCACGATCAGCTTCACCGTCTCGGTGGGCCGCCAGTCGGCGAGGCTCGTGCGCGGCAGAAGGGCGGCGGTCGAGAGCGCGGCGGCGCCGGACAACAGCTTGCGGCGCGACAGCGCGATGCGATGAGTCAATGATTCCTCCCGGGCTTCTGTTTTGCGGGAGGGTAGGGACGATTGCGCCGCCAGAGCAAGCGCAGGCACGCGACATCGGCTGCGCCAATCAGCGCAGCAGCGGCACTTCCTGCCGTGCCCCGGAATCATATTCCGGGACGCGGCGATCAGGTCGATCAGTTGAAGCTGAGCAGCTTGAACAGCGGCGTCAGGTAGCTGAGCTCCTGGCCGGAGGTCGGCGTGGTACGGCTGACGAAGTCGAAGATCTTGCCGTCCTTCATGCCGTAATTGGCGAGGCGGCGGACCTGGCGGTTCTTGTCGAAATAGATCGCGATGACGCGCTGATCGACGACCTTCTGGTTCATGAAGGCGACCGGGCGTTCGGCGCGCTGCGAGATGTAATAGAACACTTCGCCATCCAGCGTCGCGACCGTCGAGGGGGTGCCCATCACGATCAACACCTGGTCCTGGCTCGCCCCGATCGGGATCTGCTCGAGCGCGCCGGGCGGCATGATGTAGCCCTTCTGGAACTGCTCGCCCGTACAGGCGGCGAGCGCCAGGCCCATCAGCGCGATCGCGCCAAAAGTGAGCGCACGGGTGCGCAGACGGGGGCTCAGGCCGCGGGAGAGCAGGCGGGCAGTCGTTCGCATTGTCTGGGTCATCTTCTTAAGATCGGATCCCGTCCCCTTGCGTCGGGCAGGGCGTTGACGTACCGGGCAAAGTCGCGGATTGCAACATGCCCCCCGAGCAAGCTCGGAACTCTCAGCCGCGGAATCCTCATGCTCTGGCCATTCAACCGTTTCAGGAAGTCCGGACCGTCCCCGCGCGGGACCATCGAGCCGATCTATGGCATGATCGTGGCGCAAACCCGAGAGCCGTTGTTTTATAGGCACTTAAATGTCCCCGACACGGTCGATGGACGGCTCGATCTGCTGATTCTGCACCTCTGGCTGGTGCTCCGCAGGCTGCGCGGGGTGGGAACCGAGCTGTCGCAGGCGCTGTTCGACCGGTTCTGTGACGACATGGACGACAATCTCCGCGAGATGGGGGTCGGCGACCTCACCGTGCCCAAGCGCATGCAGAAGTTCGGCGAGGCATTTTATGGCCGCACCGCCGCCTATGACCTGGCCTGGTCCGAGAGCGAGGCCCGGCTGGCGGAGGCGCTGCAGAAGAATATCTTGAACGGAGACCATCCGGACAGCGCGGCAGGGCTTGCCGCCTATGCGGGCCGGGTCGCAGCACAGCTTGCTGGCCTCGACGACGCCAAGCTGCTCGGCGCGGCCTGGCGCTTCCCGCGACCGGTTCAGCAGGACTGACGACATGAGCAGAGACAGAGACGCATCCCGCGAGCCGGGACGAGATCCCTCGAAGGATCCGTGGCGGGCACCGCCCGTGATCGTGGCGCAGATCCCGGACGCCGGACTGCATCGCGAGATCGAGGCCGATGCGGCCACGCGGCGTGCGCTGGCCGAGATCGGCGAACTGCGCGAGGTGCTGTCGGCGCATGCCTCGTTCGACGTGAAGCAGAAGCGCGATGGCAAGGTGCATGTCGAGGGGCGGGTGCGCGCTCGTATAGGCCAGACCTGCGTGGTCACGCTCGATCCGATCGAGACCGAGATCGACGAGCCGATCGACCAGATGTTCGCGCCGCCGGACCAGATTCCGGAGCTCGCGGATTTCGTCGAGGACGATCCGAACAGCGAGGTCGACACCGCCGACCCGCCGGAGCCGATCGTGGGCGGCCAGATCGACCTCGGCCGGCTCGCCGCTGACGCGCTGTTCCTCGGAATCGATCCCTATCCGCGCAAGCCTGGCGCCATGTTCGAGCCGCCGGCCGCGGCCGTCGCCCCGGAGGACCACCCCTTCGCCGCGCTGAAGGCGTTGAAAACGCAAGCCGGAGCAACGCCGATCCCGACCCCGGCGAAGAAAACGGATGAGGATTGATGTCCGAATGTGCAGGCCGGCCACGCGCCCGCGCTGCCACAAAGCCTTCCGAAATCGCTTCAAGTGACTGATTTCGATAGGGAACACCGTCGGCCTCACGACCTCCGCCAGGTCGCGCGGTTGCAAAATGCCACGCGCCCGGGAGGTTGTTTCGACACGGAGAGACGCTATTGTCGCGCCGGGCCGGGGTGCGACAAACCGCGCTGCCGGCCTCGGGCCCGTTCCCTGGCCGCGCAGTGCCACCAAGAACGACCGCCAACACGGCCGAACGAGACGCGGCCAAGACGAGATCAAGCTCGAGATCAGGTTTCCGGGACGTCATGCCTCAAAAGGTTCGAATCGCGCTGGACGCCATGGGCGGGGATTTCGGCGCGGCCGTCGTCATCCCCGGAGCCGCGATCGCGCTGAGCCGCCATCCGGACACCGAATTCCTGCTGTTCGGCGACAGCGCCAAGATCACGGCCGAACTCGACCGGCATCCGCGCCTGAAGGCGGTGTCGCGCGTCATTCACACCGATGTCGCCATCAGCATGGAGGACAAGCCGAGCCAGGCGCTGCGGCGGGGCCGCAAGACCTCGTCGATGTGGCTCGCCATCGAAGCCGTCAAGAAGGGCGAGGCCGACGTCGCGGTCTCCGCCGGCAACACCGGCGCGCTGGTGGCGATGGCCCGCTTCTGCCTGCGCACGCTGGATGGCATCGACCGTCCGGCACTGGCGGCGATCTGGCCGACCACGCGCGGCGAATCGGTCGTGCTCGACCTCGGCGCGACCATCGGCGGCGATGCGCACCACCTCGTCGCGCTCTCGGTGATGGGCAGCGCGCTGGCGAGCGTGCTGTTCAACAAGCCGAAACCGACCGTCGGCCTCCTCAATATCGGCGTCGAGGAGATGAAGGGCCATGAGGAGATCCGCGAGGCGGCCGAGCAATTACGCGCGATGAACCTGCCGCAGCTCGACTATATCGGCTTCGTCGAGGGCGACGGCATCGGCAAGGGCGCGGCGGACGTGGTCGTGACCGAGGGCTTCAGCGGCAACATCGCGCTGAAGGCGGCCGAGGGCACGGCACGCCAGGTCACGGAATTCCTGCGCGGCGCGATCCAGGCCAGCGTCATGGCCCGGATCGGCTATCTGTTCGCCCGCGGCGCCTTCGCCGCGCTGCGCGCCCGGCTCGATCCGCGCCGCTCCAACGGCAGCGTGGTGCTCGGGCTCAAGGGCATCGTCGTCAAGAGCCATGGCGGAACCGATGCCGAGGGCTTTGCCTCGGCCGTCAGGGTTGGCTATGAGATGGCCCGCTGCGATCTCCTGACCAAGATCAATCAAACACTCAATCGCGACGGCGGAGCGTTCGCCTCCGCACCCGTCGCCCAGGAGGCTGTCTCGTGACAATACGTTCGGTCGTGCTCGGCTGTGGCTCCTATCTTCCGCAGCGGGTCGTGACCAATGCCGAGTTGGCAAGCCGCATCGAGACCTCGGACGAATGGATCGTTCAGCGCACCGGGATCCGGGAGCGCCATGTCGCAGCCGACGGCGAATTCACCTCTCACCTCGCGATCAATGCCGCGCGTGCCGCGCTTGCCGCCGCCGATGTCGATCCACAGTCGATCGACCTGATCGTGCTGGGCACCTCGACGCCGGACAACACCTTTCCCGCCACGGCCGTTGCCGTGCAGAACGGGCTCGGCATCCATCATGGCGCGGCGTTCGACCTGCAGGCGGTGTGCTCCGGCTTCGTCTTTGCGCTCGCGACCGCCGACAATTTCCTGCGCAGCGGCGCGTTCAAGCGGGCGCTGGTGATCGGCGCCGAGACCTTCTCGCGCATCCTCGACTGGAACGACCGCACCACCTGCGTGCTGTTCGGCGACGGCGCCGGCGCGCTGGTGCTGGATGCCCAGCAGCAGGACGGCACGTCAGCGGACCGCGGCGTGCTGACCACGCATCTGCGCTCGGACGGCCGCCACAAGGCCAAGCTTTATGTCGATGGCGGCCCGTCGTCGACCCAGACAGTGGGCCATCTGCGCATGGAAGGCCGCGAGGTGTTCAAGCACGCCGTCGGCATGATCACCGACGTCATCGTCGACGCCTTTGAGGCCACCGGCCAGTCCGCCCAGACCATCGACTGGTTCGTGCCGCACCAAGCCAACAAGCGAATCATCGACGCCTCCGCGCATAAACTGCACATCGCGCCTGAAAAGGTGGTGCTGACGGTCGACCGGCACGGCAATACCTCGGCTGCCTCGATCCCGCTGGCGCTCGACGTGGCGGTCAAGGACGGCCGGATCAAGAAGGGCGACCTCGTTCTCCTGGAGGCGATGGGCGGCGGCTTCACCTGGGGCTCGGCCCTGGTGCGCTGGTAAGCTTGCCGCATGGCGGCATTTTATCGACTTAAGCGCCACACTTGGCTTCACGCTGCTGTTGACCAAGGCGGCTTAACCTCTTAATTTCCGGGCCGAATTATTCGCCGAGAGTTTGGGGCAGGCGATGGCGGGAACCGGAAAAACAGTCACACGCGTCGATCTGTGCGAGGCGGTCTACCAGAAGGTGGGCCTGTCGCGGACGGAGTCGTCCGCCTTCGTCGAGCTGGTCTTGAAGGAGATCACCGATTGTCTCGAGCGGGGCGAGACGGTCAAGTTGTCGTCATTCGGGTCGTTCATGGTGCGCAAGAAGGGTCAGCGCATCGGACGCAATCCCAAGACCGGCACCGAGGTGCCGATCTCGCCGCGGCGGGTGATGGTGTTCAAGCCGTCCGCGATCCTGAAGCAGCGCATCAACGGCCAGCAGTCCAACGGCAAGATGAACGGCGAGGCGGCTCCCTCGGAGCTTTCCGCCGAGACCGAGTAGCCGCGGACGATCGCGGCCGAAAGCGTGGCCTGACCCGAGCGGTCGGCCGGATCAGTCTCATTGTCAGCGTAGCCTAGCGTCACATCTTGTCAGCACGATCGAAGGGGAACGGGCATTTGGACAAGGCGCCGGATGCGTTTCGGACGATCAGCGAGGTCGCGCAGGAGCTCGACATCCCGCAGCACGTGCTGCGGTTTTGGGAGACCCGGTTCGCCCAGATCAAGCCGATGAAGCGAAGCGGGGGCCGGCGCTATTACCGGCCCGACGACGTCGATTTGCTCAAGGGCATCCGCCGTCTGCTCTACAGCGAAGGCTACACGATCAAGGGCGTGCAGCGCATCCTGAAGGAGCATGGCGTCAAGTCGGTCCAGGGGCTGGCGGATACCTCCGCGGCCGTCTCCTTCGGCGCGCTCGAGGAAACCCTCGGCCAGGCGATGATGGAGGAGGAGCCGATCGGCGAGGCCGAGGTCGAATCGGAGGATGAAGAGGAGGAGGCTTCCGAGGAGGAGGGCATCGACTTCCGCTTTGTCGACACCGAGGACGACATCCTCGACACCTTCCGCGTCGGCCCGCCCACCCGCGCCGGCATGAAGCCGGAGGAACGCGAAAAGCTCGAAGTCGTGCTCAAGGACCTGCTCGACTGCCGCGCGCTGCTCGATCGGGCGATGAAGGAGGTCTGAGGGGCTGGCCAGACCGAGGCTGGGCCGATCATGACCAGCCATCTTCCAGTTTGAGCCGCAGCAGCGCCACGAATCGGCTGCGACCCCTCCCCCTTGCGGGGAGGGGTCGGGGGTGGGGGTCCCCAACCTCCGCTCTCCCCATCACCCCCGCAAAACCCACCCGCCGTACCTTGCATCCCATCCCGATCACGGCTACAGGATCGGCCATCGGAGCGTGGCGCAGCCCGGTTAGCGCACTAGTCTGGGGGACTAGGGGTCGTGGGTTCGAATCCCGCCGCTCCGACCATTTCTCGAGATCGCTGCGATGTGAGAGCAGCCGGTCCTGCACCTCGGCCAAGCCTTCTGGCCGTGGCGGATCGATTAGAACTCCTGAAGCAGAATCAGACCGACGTGTTTTTGGGTCAAAAGACCCAGTGCGCCTTGCGTCGCGAGCGCGGTTGCGCCGCACAAGGGCGACTTTTCAACCCGCAAACCCCCGCCTAAACTCCACGGTCTGGCTGACGGCCGCTTGCCGACGCCAAAGACCGTTTTTCATTTTTGAATCGTGCCGAGCTCGCTCATGGACGCCGCAATTGCCGACACTTCCTTCGGGCATTTCGAGAACGCCGAGCAGATCGCGTTCTGGAACGGTGCGGGCGGGGCGCGCTGGGTGGCGCGGCGGGCGGAGCTCGATGCGATGCTCCTGCCGGTGCAGGAGGCGCTGCTGGAGCGCGCCGCGATCCAGCCGGGCGAGCGGGTGCTCGACATCGGCTGCGGCTGCGGGGCGACCCTGATCGCGGCGGCCGAGAAGGTCGGCCCCACCGGCAGCGTGCTCGGCCTCGATGTCTCCGCTTCCATGCTCACATCGGCCCACGAGCTCGCGCCGGCCGAGGCGCCGGTCAGCTTCGTGCAGGGCGATGCCATGGTGCATCACTTCAAGGCCGCGAGCGCCGACCTCGTGATTTCACGGCTCGGCGTGATGTACTTCGCCAACCCCGTGCGCGCCGTGTTGAACATCCGCAACGCGCTGCGTTCCGAGGGCCGTGTCGCATTCGCCTGCTGGGGGGAGCTGCGCGACAATCCGTGGGCGCTTGAGCCGCTGCAGGCGGCCTATGATTACGTCGCCAAGCTGCCGGGATTGCGGCCGCATGCGCCGGACGATTTTGCTTTCGGCGCCGCCGAATGGGTCGAGAGGGTGATGACCGAGGCTGGCCTGCGACGGGTCCGGCTGGAACGCTGCGATGTCAGCCTCGATCTCGCGGCAGGCAGCGGCCTCGACGGCGCGGTGCAGACCGCGTTGGCGCTTGGCCCCAGCTCTCGCGCGGTGGCCGGGCAGCGGTCCGAAGCCGTCGAGGCGGCCACGGCTGCCGTGCGCAAGGCGCTTGCGCGCTACGCCAAGGGACCGAGCGTCATGGTCCCCGCCTCATTCTGGATCGTGACGGCGGTCGATCCGTAGACGCGCGCGCCGCGGCCGTCGCCTTTCCGCAAAGCCGCAAGATCGGTCGAGCGTATCCGGCGTGGGCGCTGTTAGCTGGTGCCGCCACGGAGCAAGGAACGATGACGGCGGCGCTGCGAAACTTCCACGCCCGGATGCAACGGGTGCTGGATCATATCGACCGGCATCTGGACGATGATCTCGATCTGGACACGCTGAGCAGCCTCGCCGCTTATTCCAAGTATCATTTTCACCGGCAGTTCACGGCCACGTTCGGCCTGTCCGTGCATCGCTATGTCCAGCTCGCCCGCATGAAGCGCGCGAGCTATCAGCTGGTCTACAGCGATGCCGACAGCGTGACGGATGTCGCGCTGGATGCGGGCTACGATGCCCCGGACGCCTTTGCCCGCGCCTTTCGGCAGCGGTTCGGGCAATCGCCGTCGTCGTTCCGGAAGTCTCCCGATTGGGAGCCGTGGCTTGCGGCCTTCGGGCCTCTCGACGAAGCGAGGAGCAAGCTGATGACGACGACCTTTTCTCCTGATGACGTGACGATTCGCGACGTGCCGACCACGCCGGTGGCGATCGTGGAACACCGTGGCGACCCCGCGACACTCGGCGCGAGCATCCAGAGGTTCATCGCGTGGCGCAAGGCGGCCGGCCTGCATCCAAAGACCCATCCGACCTTCACGGTCTGGCGCTCCGAGCGGCGTCCGGCGTCGCCCGCCGACTACAGCGTGGACCTTTGCGTCGGCACCGACCGGCCGATCATGGCCCATGGCTTCGACATCAAGGCCGGCGAAATTCCCGGCGGGCGCTGCGCCGTGCTACGCGTCATCGGCAACACCCATAATCTCGAGCCGGCCGCTCTCTACCTCTACCGCGACTGGCTTCCAGCCAGCGGCGAGGAGACGCGAGATTTTCCGATCTACTGCCAAAGGTTGAATCTGTTTCCCGAGGTTGCCGAGCACGAGACCGTGGCTGACCTGTTCCTGCCGCTGAAGTGAGACCCCGAGGCACGATGTGACCCGTCGCAGAAGGCCACCACCCGGCGGGCATCCCATTCCGAGTGGGTGGGACGTTTGCTCCGGTTTTGAATGGTTCCAGTTCCATCACGGGAACCCTGGATCATTTTTAACGTTGATGTCGCGAGCGATCGGGGGACTGTGGCCCCGGCATTGAACCTTCGCGCAGACGTGCGCACCAACCTGATGTTCGGCTCCCGTCGAGTCGATTTTTCAGGAAATTTTGGATCGGCCTCGGGGTTTATCCCGATGGCAGCTTTTATCGTTGAAGGAGGCGCGTATGGTCCTCAAGACTTTGAAAGTCTCATTGTCCGTTTTCGCCGCTGCAACATCGGTCGTGTCGTTGTTTGCCGTGAGCTATGTCGGCCTCGCTCTGCTGGGCTACTGACGAATTCACGCTAGGATACATAGTGGCGAGCTGTGGACGCGCCCGGATCAGCCAGATCCGGGCGCGCTCGTTTTGGCGGTGGCGTCGCGCGCCGCGACGTCAGGCGAACGCCTTCTCCACGGTCTCGATCAGCACGCGGAACGATTTGTCGTGGCGCGTGATCGGCGGAATGGCTCTGTTGATGTCGAGCAGCTGATAGACCGCCATCTGCGCCGCGCGCACCGAATATTCCACCGTGAACACGACGTCGTCGGGGATCTCGACGAACTGGCTGACGAAGGCGAGGTTCTTGGAATTCGCCGGCACCGGCAGCGGCCGGTCGCTCTTGGTTCGCGGCATGAACATGCTGGTGATGTAGGGCAGGCGGCACGGCACGCAGCTCGCATTGTCGAACACCGACAGCTCGAAATTCAGATGGCCGCACAGCTCCTTCAAGATCTCGGCGCCGCTGCAATCCGCCATCGCTTTCGGCACGAAATTGCCGATGCGGTCGGGATGCAGCGCATAGCCCCAGAACACCTGGACGTCCTTCGGCTGGCCGACGAAATGCGGCTGGTGATAGAGCACGATCGACATCAGCCAGTTGGAGTCGGTGAAGGTGACGAGGCCGCCGGTGCCGGCTTTGTTGCCGCTGAAGGCTTCCATCGCATCGAAGAACTGCGCGTTGCGGCAGGTGACGGTGAACGACTCCCAGCAGGATTCCGGAATCGATGCGTTGAACGCGGCGGGATCGCCGAATTCGGGACGGCCCTGCGCGATCTTTTCCCATAGTGCCCAACCCTTGCTCTCGCGCTTGGTCAGGCGCGACGGCGGCGCATGTTGCGAGCCGAGGCTGGTGGCATCCGTCATCGAGCCGTTCTGGAAGAACACGAGATCATCTGGCGACACGGCGAGCGCCTCGCTGCGGCCGTTGCGGTCGAGCGTCAGCTGCCTGACGACATGCTTGCCGGCCTCGGTGCCGATCGCCATGTCGGTCACGTCGACGTCGCCTTCGAGATTGACGCCGTGTTGTTCGAGCCACTTCATCAGCGGCACGACGATCGCGTCGTACTGATTGAGCACGGTGCGCTTGACGCCGGCGAGGGTCTCGATGCGCGCAAACTCGTTCATGAAGCGATGCAGATAGCGCTTGAACTCGACGGCGCTGTGCCACGGCTGGAAGGCGAAGGTCGTCTGCCACATGAACCAGAAATTCGTGGTGAAGAACGGCGGGGACAGCCAGTCGGTGATGCGGGACTTGCCGAGCTTCTCCTCCGAGGCTTCCGTCAGCCTCACGAGCTCGAGCCGGTCCTGCATCGAGAAGCCCATCGTGGAGACGTCGATCTTGTGCCGATTGCGATCGACAAGGCGGGCCTGCGAATGCGCGACGTGGTCCTTGTTGAAGGCGATGGTCTCATCGCGCACGGTGCGGTTGGGATCGTTCGAGCCAGGAATCGTCGAGAGCAGGTCCCAGGTGCATTCGTAGTGGTCGGTCGTCAGCATGCGACCGCCGCGTAACGAGAACGAGCCGTCCGGCAGTTGTGTGCCGTCGAGGCTGCCGCCGAACGGCAGGTTCTTTTCGAAGATCGTGATGTCGTGTCCCGCGACGCCGCCGTCGCGGATCAGGAACGCCGCGCCTGCCAGCGCGCCGATGCCACTGCCGATGAAATAAGCCTTCATGATGGATCACCCGGATCGTCTGCACCGATCCGGGGTTAGCGGCCGTGTGTCCCGGCGGAACTGATTCAGATCAACCGCGGCGAGCCACTGTCGATCACGATCTCGCGCGCGGGCTCAGGCGAAGGATTTGATGGCGGCCTGCGCCAGCACTTTCAGCGATTTGTCCCACGGGGTGACCGGCGGTATGGCGCGATCGATCTTCATGAGCTGATAGACCGCGTGCATGGAAGCGCGCACCGAATATTCGATGGTGAACACGGCATCCTCCGGCAGCTCGACGAACTGGCCGATGAAGGCGAGGTTCTGCGAATTGGCCGGCACCGGCAGCGGCCGGTCGCCCGGGCTGCGCGGCATGAACATGCTCATGATGTAGGGCATCCAGCACGGCACGCAGGTGGCGTCGTCGAACACCGTGAGCGGGAAGCGCAGATGCCCGCACAGCTCCTTCAGGATCTCGGCGCCGCTGCATTCCGACATCGGCTTGGGCACGAAATTGCCGACGCGATCGGGATAGAGCCCATAACCCCAGAAGATCTGGATGCCCTCCGGCTGGTCCGGGAAATAGGGCTGGGTGTACAGCACGATCGACATCCGCCAATTGGAGTCGGAGAAGGACACCAGCGCGCCGGTGCCGGCGACGTTGCCGCTGAAATTCTGCATCGCATCGAAAAAGCGCGGATTGCGGCAGGTGACCGTGAAGGATTCGAAGCTGGATTCCGGGATGTTGGAGTTGAAGATCGCGGGATTGCCGAATTCGGGCCGGCCGGCGGCGAGCTTCTCCCACAACGCCCAGCCGTGGCTGTCCTCCTTGGTCAATTGCTTCGGCGCGCTGTCGTGGCTGCCGAGGCTGGTCGCATCGGTCATCGAGCCCGCCGTGTAGAACACGAGATCGTCGGGGGCGAGTTCGATTGAGCGGCTGGCGCCGTTCTGCGTCAGGTCGAGCCGCGTGGCGCGATGCTTGCCGTTCTCCGTGACGAGCGCGATGTCGGTGACATCGGCGCCGCCGACGAAGTTGACGCCGTGCTCCTCGAGCCAGCGCATCAGCGGCTTTACGATCGAGTCGTTCTGATTGTAGACCGTGCGCTTGACGCCGCCGAGCGTATTCATGGTCGGGAATTCGTTCATGAAGCGGCGCATGTAGCGCCTGAACTCGACCGCGCTGTGCCACGGCTGGAAGGCGAACGCCGTCTGCCACATCAGCCAGAAATTCGTGGTGAAGAACGGCGGCGACAGCCAGTCCGAGATCAGCGAGTTGCCGAGCTTGTCCTCCGGGGTTTCGGTGAGCTTGGTCATCTCGATGCGGTCCTGCATCGAGAAGCCCATGGTGGAGACGTCGACCTTGTGCCGGTTGCGGTCGACCAGCCGCGCCTGCGCATGCGTGACGTGCAGCTTGTTGAACATCTCGGTTTCGCTGAGGATGTTCTCGGACGGCTGCGACGCGCTCGGGATCGTCGACAACAGATCCCAGGTGCATTCGTATTGCTCGGTTGTCAGCATGCGCCCGCCGCGCATCGAGTAGGAGCCGTCCGGAAGCCTGGCGCCGTCGAGGCTGCCGCCATAGGGCAGGCGCTTCTCGAACAAAGTGATGTCCCGCCCGGCCACGCCGCCGTCGCGGATCATGAATGCTGCGCCTGAGAGTGAACCGATGCCACCGCCGATGAAATAGGCCTTCATGATGTCGACCTGCTGTTTAAAGGTTTGAACGAAAATAGGAAAAATGCCGGCAGGCGCGGCAAATCACTGGCCAAACAAAGCCCGCCGGAGCGCAATTTACCGCAGCGGGATGAATTAGTCGTCAACACGCTGAGGTCGTTTGTCCGGGTGCGGCGCAATGTCCCGGCATCGGCTGTGCGCCGTTCTTTCCTCCGTCATTGCGAGCGCAGCGCGCAGCGAAGCAATCCGGGGCTCGGGCGAGACTCTGGATCGCTTCGCTGCGCTCGCGATGACGTCGAGAGGCGGTAGGACGGGCAAAGGCGCGCCCACGATGCTGCTGAGCACGTTGTCCACCGCGCGCCGGTGCCCACCACGGTCCCTCGGTCGAGAATGGTGGGCACGGCGCCGCAGCAGCTTCGCTGGTCGATGCAGCAGAGCAGGGCTCCTTTGCTCACCCTACGCACTCGCGGTCTTGTGTTCGGTCTTTCCCCGTCGTCATTGCGAGCGCAGCGAAGCAATCCAGGGCGGCATACGCGACTCTGGATTGCTTCGCTGCGCTCGCAATGACGTTGAGAGAGCACGCTGTGCCATGCTCATCTCGCGCGCAGTGGAAATCCGCCGTCGGGTCGTTGAGAGGCGCCTCAATGCCCCGCCATGTGCCGGCCGATCTCCGTCAAATCGGCCTCGCCGGCGCGGGTCTCGTAGACCAGCTGGCCGTGGAACATCACCACGAGTCTGTCCGACAGCTCCAGCAACTCGTCGAGATCCTCGCTGACTAGCAGCACCGCGGCGCCGCGGTTGCGGGCGGCCATGATCTCGGCGTGGATCTGCGCCACCGCCGCGAAGTCGAGGCCGAAGCAGGGATTGGCGGCGATCAGGACCTCGACGTCATGGCCGAGCTCGCGCGCCAGCACGGCGCGCTGCACGTTGCCGCCCGACAGTGCCGAGATTGGCGTATCCGGCGTGCGGGTCTTGATCTTGTAGCGGTTGATCTTGGTCGTGGCGTCCTTGCGGAACGCTGATTTGTTGAGCCACCAGCCGCCGCTGGCGAACGGGGCGCGGTCGAACTCGCGCAGCGCGATGTTGTCGGCGACGCTCATGCCGCCGACGCAGGCGTTCTTCAAGGGCTCCTCGGGCAGCAGCGACATCTTGTGCCGCCGCATCTCCTCGCGCGTGGCGGAGTAGGGCGCGCCCGACACGCGGACCGCGCCGCTCTCGGCCTCGCGCTGGCCGGCGAGCACCTCGACCAGTTGGCGCTGGCCGTTGCCGGAGACCCCAGCGATGCCGACGATCTCGCCGGCGCGCACGGTGAGCGAGAGGTCGTGCACGGCGAGGCCGCCGGCGTCGTCGCGCGCGACCAGCTTCTCGACCTCGAGCCTGACCTTGCCGGCCTCGCCGGTGCGCGACGGCTGCACCGTGAGCTGCTCGGCGCCGATCATCATCCGCGCCATGTCATCGGGCGTCAGCTCGGAGACCTTGCCGCGGCCGGCGAGCTTGCCGCGGCGGAGGATGGTGACCTCGTCGGCGAACGCCATGACCTCGCGGAACTTATGCGTGATCATCAGGATGGTCAGCTCGCCGGCCTCGACCATCTTGCGCAGCATGCCCAGCACCTCGTCGGCCTCGCCCGGCGTCAGCACCGAGGTCGGCTCGTCCAGGATCAGGAAGCGGCGCTTCAGATAAAGCTGCTTGAGGATCTCGCATTTCTGCCGCTCGCCAGCCGAGATGTCGGAGACTTTCGCATCGAGCGGCACACGGAACGGCATGCGCGCCAGGAACGCCTCCAGCGCCTGCTTCTCCTTGGCCCAGTTGACCACCGCCGGCACGTCGTCGCGCGCCAGCACCAGGTTCTCGGCGACCGTCATCGCCGGCACCAGGGTGAAATGCTGATAGACCATTCCGAGGCCGAGCGCATGCGCGTCCTTCGGGTTGCTGATGGCGCGCTCGCGCTCGGCGATCAGCACGTCGCCCTCGGTCGGGCGGTAGTAGCCCATGATGCATTTGACCAAGGTCGACTTGCCGGCGCCGTTCTCGCCGAGTAGCGCGTGGAACGAGCCGGGCTTTACCTTGAGCTCGACATTGTCGAGCGCGGTGAACGCGCCGAAGCGCATCGTCATCGCGATGGCCTCGACGCCGAACGCGCCCGGGGGAATCGGATCGTCGCCGATCACGACAGCGCCTCGATCAGCGCGGTGGAGGTCGCGACCGCCCCGAATACGCCGCCCTGCATCTTGATCATCTTCAGCGCGTGGTCGTGATTGCCCTTGTCGGTCGCGCCGCAGCAGTCCGACAGCAGCACGCATTCGAAGCCGCGGTCATTGCCCTCGCGCATCGTGGTATGGACGCAGACATCGGTGGTGATGCCGGTCAGCACGATGTTCTGGATGCCCTTCAACCGCAGGATCAGCTCGAGATCAGTGGCGCAGAACGAGCCCTTGCCGGGCTTGTCGATGACGATCTCGCCGGGCAGGGGCGCCAGATCCGGGATGATCTCCCAGCCCGGCTCGCCGCGCACCAGGATGCGGCCGCACGGGCCGGGATCGCCGATCCCCGCGCCGATCTGCTGCGAGCGCCAGCGCTTGTTGGCGGGCAGGTCGGAGAGATCGGTGCGATGGCCTTCGCGGGTGTGGATGATGGTGAAGCCCTGCGCGCGCATCACGGCGAGCAGCTTCTTGATCGGCTCGATGGGCGCTCGGGTCAGTGAGAGGTCATAGCCCATCTTGTCGACATAGCCGCCGCCGCCGCAGAAGTCGGTCTGCATGTCGATGACGATCAGCGCGGTGTTCTCAGGCCGGAGATCGCCGTTGTAGGGCCAGGCGTAGGGCTCGGAGCGGATGGTGCGCTGGGTCATGAATCAAACTCCCGTCAGCATGTATGGGGCCTCATGGTTCGAGACGCGTCGCAAGGGCGACGCTCCTCACCATGAGGGTTGAGTTGGTGCGTCGCCGCGCAAAGACCCCTCATCCTGAGGAGGCCGCCGCAGGCGGCCGTCTCGAAGGATGGCCGCAGCAAGATTGCCTGCTTCAACATCTTCAGCCTGCCCACTGATATCACCGCGTGATCGACAGCTCGGCCGGCGCGCCGTTCAGCGTGCGCTTGGGCGAGCAGGTGATGATCATGATAAGCAGCGTCAGGATGTAGGGCGCGGCGTTGAACAGATGATAGCCGGAGGTGACGCCGACCGATTGCAGCGCCGGTCCCAGCGCCGCGGCGCCGCCGAAGGCGAGCGAGGCCCACAGGCACAGCATCGGATCCCAGCGCGCGAAGATCACGAGCGCGACTGCAGTGATGCCTTGCCCTGATGACAAGCCCTCGTTCCAGCTGCCGGGATAGAACAGTGACAGGAACGAGCCGCCGATGCCGGCGAGGAAGCCGCCGGCCATCGTGGCGCGCAGGCGGATCATCAGCACCGAATGGCCCATCGCGCGCGCCGCATCGGCGCTCTCGCCGGCGGTGCGGATCAGGAGGCCCCAGCGCGTGGTCTTGAACGCCCAGAACAGGATCGGCGCCAGCGCGACGCCGATCAGGAACAGCACGTTGATGCGCAGCGCGGCGCGGACCTGCGGCACGTCGCTCCACCAGCCGAAATCGATCGCCGGCAACCGCGCCGCGGTCGGCTCGATCAGCGGCTTGCCGAGGAAGAAGGCGAGACCCGTGCCGAACAGCATCAAGGAGATTCCCACCGCGACGTCGTTGACCCGCGGCAGCGAACAGATGCCGGCATGCAGGGCTCCTAACAGAGCGCCGGTGAGGCCGGCGGCGAGCACGCCAAGCCATGGCGAGCCGGAGAGATAGGAGATGCCATACGCGCTCATCGCGCCCATGACCAGCGTGCCCTCGAGGCCGAGATTGATGCGGCCGGAGCGCTCGGTGATGCATTCGCCCAAACTGACAAAGAGGAACGGCGTGGAGACGCGGATGGCGCCGCCGAGCACCGCGAGCGGGACGGTCCAGAGTCCGATGTTGCCGTCAGCCATGCCTCAGGACTTTCCTTTCAGAAACCCGATGCGCCCGTAGAGCGCATCGCTCGCCAGCACCGAGATGAAGATGATGCCCTGCAGTACCAGCACGGAGGCATCGGGCAGGCCGAGCCGGCGCTGCAACAGGCCACCCGAGGCATTGATGCCCCCGAGCAGGATCGCGACCGGGATGATCGCCAGCGGATTCTGCCGCGCCAGGAAAGCCACCAGAATGCCGGTGAAGCCGTAGCCGACCGCGAGGTTGGCGTTGGTGCGGCCCTGCACGGCGGCGACCTCGACCATCCCTGCGAGGCCTGCGCAGGCTCCGGCCAAAAAGCACACGGTGAGGATCAATTTGCCGACGGACAGGCCGACGATCTTGGCGGCGCGGATATTGCCGCCCGCGACGCGCGCGGCGAAGCCGAACGTCGTGTGGTAGATCAGAACATAGCACGCGACCGCCAGGATCAGCCCGAATACCAGGCCCCAATGCACGTCGGTGCCGGGAATGGTGCCGATCATGTTGGCGGCGCCGATCTCGCGCGTCGACGGCTTGTTGAGGCTCGCGGGATCGCGCATCGCGCCTTCGACGAGATGGTTGAGGATGGCGAGCGCAATGTAGACCAGCAGCAGGCTGGAGATGGTCTCGTTGACCCCGCGATACTGCCTGAGACCACCGGACAGCAGGATCCACAACCCGCCGCCGGTCATCCCTGCGATCACCATCGCGATCTGCACGACGAGCGGCGGCATCCCCTGCAGGGCCAGCGCTGCGGACGTCGCAGCCAATGCGCCGATCAGCAGCGCGCCCTCGCCGCCGATGATCACCATGCCCAATTGCGCGGGCAGGGCGGTGCACAGCGCCGTCAGGATCAAGGGCGCCGCGCGGCTCAGCGTGTTCTGCCAGGAGAACCAAGTGCCGAACGCGCCGTAATACATGTACCAATAGAGGTCGAGCGGGTTCTTGCCGAACAGCGCCACGAACCCACCGAACACCAGGAGCGCGGCGACCAGCGCCGCGCCCGGAATGAGAATGTACTCGATGCTCGCGCCATAGCGCTGCAGAAAGCCTGGGTCCGCGGCCGGCGCGATGGCGGCCGCATCAACCGGATCGGCCGCCTCCGTGGTCACGACGTCGCTCCGATTACGCCCTCGACCAGATAGTCCATCTTCTCGAGCTCGGGATCCTTCTGGCCGCGCTCGGTACCCGCGGTGATCACGACGTTGCCCTTGTTGTCCTTGATGGGGCCCTTGAAGATCGTATAGCCCTCGCCGAGGAATTTGGCCTTGATCTCGTCGGCGTGCTTGCGCGCCTGCTCGGAGACGGCCTCGCCATAGGGCGACGTCTTCACCAGCTCTTCCTTGAGACCGCCGCGATAGAAGTTCGGAATGCTCTCGCCGGCGGCCAGCATCTTGACGAACTTCGGATACAGCGCCTCCCAGTTCCACTCGGCGCCGGTGAGATACGCCTTCGGCGCCAGCGGCGACTGGTTGACGTGATAGCCGGTGACGAAGGCGCCGCGGCGCGCCGCGTTCTCGACCATCGTCTTCGGACCGTCGACATGGCAGGTCAGCACGTCGACGCCCTGGTCGATCAGGCTGTTGGTGGCCTCGGCCTCCTTGACCGGCATCGACCAGTCGCCGGTGAAGATCACCTGCGTCGTCGCCTTGGGGTTGGCGAGCTTGGCGCCGAGGGTAAAGGCGTTGATGTTGCGCAGCACCTGCGGGATCGGCTTGGCCGCGACGAATCCGAGCTTGCCGCTCTTCGAGGTATAGCCCGCGACGATGCCCGACAGATATTGCGCCTCGTCGATGTAGCCGAAATAGGAGCCGGCGTTCTTCGGGTCTTTCTCGCTCCACAGGCCGCCGCAGTGCTCGAAGCGCAGCTTCGGGTACTTGTTGGCCATCTTGATCATGTGCGGATTGTAGTAGCCGAACGAGGTCGGGAACAGCAGCGTGGCGCCGTCGAGATTGATCATCGACTCGATCGTCTTCTCGACCGCGTCGGTCTCCGGCACCTTCTCCTCTTCGATGACCTTCAGCCCCGGCAGCTTCTTCAGCGCCGCCGCGCCCTGCGCATGCGCCTGGTTGTAGCCGTAGTCGTCGCGCGAGCCGACATAGATGAAGCCGATCGTCGTCTCCGCCGCGAAGGCCGGCCGCAGGCCCGCGGCTGCGCCGAGCGTCAGCGCCGCGCCACCCTGCAACAGATGCCGTCGTGAAATCCTGCCAAAGTCCATGGTGTGCTCCCTCGGCGGGCTGTCGCGCCCGCGCCTCTCGGCTTCGCCGGCACGGCGCAGCCGCCGAGGGGATCGCAAGCTTCGTGCCAGGGGCTTTCGGCCGAGCGGAGGAGCTAAGTCACTGAAACCGCTTTGCTTTGCGATTGCTTGCAGCGTGGGCAACGAATGCCGTGAGCAAATGATAGCCTATGTTTTAATCAATCGACTTCAATTGTATGCAACGAGTTCAGCCTGGCGAGACCCTCGGAGAGCCAGGCGAGCACGTTCGCGAAGTGCGGTTGTGAGAACTTTTTCAGGGCGCCAAACTCTCCGCGAGACGCTCGACTCGATCCACGTCATTGCGAGCGCAGCGAAGCAATCCAGGGGCTGTGGGGGGACTCTGGATTGCTTCGCGGAGCCTGTCATCCGGCCGCGCTTCGCGCGGACCGGGTGGCTCGCAATGACGGAGGAGAAAGCTGCGCACCGCAGCTGTAGGCCACGCTCGGCGCAGCCTTCCTTCGTCATGATGCGCGTCGCGCCGGTCAGAGGCCGAGCAGCCAGACCGCGACGATGGTGCCGATCACGGCAAGGCCGCTGATCGTCCATCCGGTGAGATAGGCGCCGTCGCCCGATCCCGCCGGATCGACCATGGTGTCGTGCCAGCTCTCGTCCTGCCAATGCCCCTGTTGGTACGCCATGCGAACCTCCTCGAGCCTGCCTTCCCATGGAATAAGTCAGGGGCGTTCGGCAGCGGTTCAACTCCAGGATGAGTTTTTTGCTGCTGCGCTGCAATGCTGATCCCGGACATCTCCTCTGGTCTTGCTGGTCAAACGTCCTAAGCTCGGCTGGCGTTCCGCGAAGAGAACGAGCGGGGCCGCGCGTTGCGGCCCGCAGCAGGGAAGGAAGAAAGTGCAATGAAGGATTTCGCCGGCAGGATCGCCGTGATCACCGGAGGCGGCACGGGCATGGGCCGCGAGCTCGCGCGCCAGCTCGTCGCCGAGGGCTGCAACGTCGCGATGTGCGACGTCTCGACCGAGGCGATGGCCGAGACCAAGCGGCTGTGCGAGGCCGATGGGGTGCCGCAGGGCCTGCGCGTCACCACACACGTTGCCGACGTCTCGATCGAGGCACAGCTGCAGCGCTTCCGCGACGAGCTCGCCGAGCAGCAGGCCACGGACAAGATCCATCTCCTGTTCAACAATGCCGGCATCGGCGGCGGCGGCAGCCTGTTCAGCAACTCACGGGAGCAGTGGGAGCGCACCTTCAACATCTGCTGGGGCGGCGTCTATCTCGGCGTCCGCACCTTCCTGCCGATGCTGCTGAAGGCCGACGAGGCGCACATCGTCAACACGTCGAGCGTCAACGGCTTCTGGGCCTCGGTCGGCATGGGCGTCTCGCACACCGCCTACAGCGCCGCGAAATTCGCCGTGAAGGGATTTACGGAGGCGCTGATCAACGACCTCCGCCTCAACGCCCCGCACATCAAATGCTCGGTGGTGATGCCCGGCCATATCGGCACCTCGATCGTATCGAACTCGCGCAAACTGCAGAGCGGCGGCGAATCCGACGAGCTCAGCGAGACCGAGATCGCCCAGGCCCGCCAGCGCATGAAGGGCATGGGCATCGACGTCGCAGCGATGAGCAACCAGGACATCCAGAACGCCGCCCGCGAACGCGCCCGCAGCTTTCTCGAGGATGCGCCGACGACGGCGGCGCAGGCGGCGAAGATCATCCTCGACGGCGTCAAGGCCGAGCAATGGCGGATTTTGGTGGGCGAGGACGCCAAGCTGCTCGACATGCGCGTGCGCCAGTCGCCGGAGCAGGCGTACGAGCCGGAGTTCTTCCAGCGTTTCGCGCAGGAGGCGGGGTGGAAGCTGGGGTAGGGGCTACCTGTTAGTTGTGGACACCGCTCGTACGGCGCGGACAGCGAGCTCCCCTCCCCCTTGCGGGGAGGGGTCGGGGGTGGGGGTCCCCGAGTCCCGCTGCTCGTGAGGAAACAGACAGCCATGGCTGACAGCCGACGATCATTCGCGCAACGCATGCGCGCCGAACCCACTGACGCCGAGAGAGTCCTCTGGCAGCATCTTCGCCATGACATCAATCTGGCCGGCTCCCACTTTCGTCGCCAAGCTCAGATTGGCCCCTTCATCGTCGACTTCGTCAGCCGAAAAGCGAAATTAGTGATCGAAGTCGACGGCGGCCAGCATGATTGGCAGCAGGAGAAGGACGCCGCCCGTACCCGACAAATCGAAGCGCTCGGCTATCGCGTTCTTCGCTTCTGGAACAGCGATGTGCTGGGAAACATTGACGGTGTGCTTCATGAAATTCAGCGCGCGTGGACCCCCACCCTGAGCAACCGGGGACATAGGTGACAGATCTGACCGACGACATAGTTGACACAATTCTCGTTTTGT